>NZ_DATCMJ010000005.1:0-129133 GCF_036563435.1 Devosia sp. | reverse complement strand
GAAGCGTGGGACGCCCCCGTCTACGCCCACGAGCTGGAGCATCCCTATCTCGACGGCCGCGCCGCCTATCCGCCGGGCGATCCCAGCGTGGGCGGCGGCCTGATGGCGGCGCTGGCGCCCCTCTATCCGCGCAAGCCGGTGGACGTCTCCAAGCGGCTGCGCCGCCTTGAGAAGGGATCCTGCGCGCCCGGCATGGAGGAATGGGACTGGCTGCACACGCCCGGCCATAGCGTCGGGCACGTGTCCTTCTGGCGCGCGGCCGACCGTGCGCTGATCGCGGGAGACGCCTTCGTGACGACCGCGCAGGAGAGCGCCTACGCCGCGTTGACGCAGGAGCCCGAGCTGCATGGCCCCCCGATGTACTACACGGTGGACTGGGAGGCGTCGAAGCGATCCGTCGAGGCGCTGGCGGCGCTCGATCCCGCCACCGTCGTCACGGGCCACGGGCAGGCGATGCGCGGGCCCGAGATGAGCGGGGCGTTGCGGCGGCTGGCGGCGGAGTTCGACGCGGTCGCCAAGCCGAAGCAGGGGCGCTATCTCGACGCGCCGGCGCGGGCCGAGGACGGCGGCGCCTATCGGGCGCCCTGAGGCGCCGCGAGCCGCGCCTTGGCGGCGTCGGTCAGCGCGCGCGCGAGATCGTCCTGCGAGAACGGCTTGTTGAGGACCGGCAGCGCGCGGGCGTTCTCCGGCAGCTCCGCATAGCCCGTCGCGAGCAGAACCGGCAGGTCCGGACGCCGCTCGGCGATGATGGCGGCGAGCTCCAGGCCCGTCATCTGCGGCATGGCGTGATCGGTGATCACGAGGTCGCAAGCCTGCGTCTCCAGCGCCTCCAGCGCCTGGGGCCCGGAGCCGCAGGGCGTCACCGCGTGCCCCAGATCCTCCGCCATCATGACCGTGTTCATGAGCACGAGCGGATCGTCGTCCACGGCGATGATGCGCAGCGCGCCCGCTTCCGCGTCGCTCACGGGCGGCGGCTGCTGCTGGGCGGGAGCGGCCGGCTGTTCGGAGGGGGCGGCCGCGAGCGGCAGCAGGATCGTGGCGGTCGTGCCCGCGCCGGGCGCGCTCTCCAGCCGCAGCGCCCCGCCCGATTCCTCCGCCAGACCATGGACCATGGACAGGCCGAGGCCGGTGCCCTTGCCGACGCCCTTGGTGGTGAAGAAGGGTTCGCGCGCGCGCTCCAGCACGTCCTGGGGCATGCCCTCGCCCGTATCCTCGACGCGGAGGCGCACGAAGTCCCTGTCGGCATCGGCAGAAATGGTGATCGTGCCACCGCCCGGCATCGCATCACGTGCGTTTACGGCAAGGTTCAACACGGCCGTGGCGAGGTGGTTAGGGTCGGTTATGGCCAGTGGCAGGTCGGAGGGGAAGTTAGTTTCGAGCGAGACCAGCGCGCCGAGCGAGCCCCCTAGCATCTCCTGCATGGAGCGCACCAGTTCGGCCAGGTCGACCGGCTCCACCGTCATGTCCTGCCGGCGCGCAAAGGCCAGCATGCTGCGCGTCAGCGCCGCACCACGCTCGGCACCCTGCCTGGCATTGCCAAGCAGCCGCAGCGCCTGCGGATCGAGCGGCACGCGCTTTTCCAAAAGCTCGAGGCTGCTCAGCACCGCCATCAGCAGATTGTTGAAGTCGTGCGCCACGCCACCGGTCAGCTGCCCGATCGCCTGCATCTTCTGCGATTGCAGCAGTTGCTCGCGCGCCTTGTCCAGCTCCTGCTGCGCGCGCACCCGCTCGGTGATGTCGCGGGTGATCTTGGCGAAGCCGATCAAGGTGCCGTCCGGCTCACGAATGGCGTCGATGACCACATGCGCCATGAAGCGGGTGCCGTCCTTGCGGACCCGCCATCCCTCCTTCTCGAACTTGCCGGTCTCTCGGGCGATTCTGAGCGCCTGGTCCGGCCCGCCTGCCGCCCGCTCTTCTTCCGGATAGAAGCGTCCGAAATGCTGGCCGATGATTTCGTCGGGGGCATAGCCCTTGATCCTCTCGGCGCCGGCATTCCAGTTGGTGACGATGCCTTCGGGGCTGATCATGTAGAGGGCGTAGTCGGTGACACCCATGACCAGGCGGCGGAACATGTCCTGCGAGCGGTGCAGCTCCATCTCGGCCATGCGGCGCTCGGTCATGTCGCGAGTAATCTTGGCAAAGCCCAGCAAACGGCCGTCTGCGTCACGGATGGGATCGACGATGGCATGGGCCCAGAAGCGGGAGCCATCCTTGCGCAAGCGCCAGCCCTGCGTTTCGAAGCGCCCCTCTTCCTGCGCAATGCGCAGGGCATTCTCGGGAACACCGAGATCAAGATCTTCGGGCGTGAAGAAGATCGAGAAGTGCCGTCCAAGCACTTCATGCGCTTCATAGCCCTTGAAGCGGCGGGCGCCGGCATTCCAGCTCGAAATCAACCCTTCGGGCGTCAGCATGTAGATGCCGTAGTCGGTGATCGCCTCGACCAGCAGCTGATACTGCTCGGCCGAAAGCCCACCGTGTTGAGTCGTATCCATGCTTCCCCCAAACTCCGCGCGGGGGAACGCTGCGCCGCCCCTTTCCGTTCCCCGCCAAACTACCGAATCTGACCCGCTGCAACGATTTAGGCAAGAACTCTGGCTGCCAAGGCCTGAAAACAAAACAGCGGCCGCCAGAACTCAATCTGGCTAGCCGCCGTTTTCGTGTATCTGCCCGAAGGAAGATTTGGTGCGGTCGAGAAGACTCGAACTTCCACGTCTTGCGACACAGCGACCTCAACGCTGCGCGTCTACCAATTCCGCCACGACCGCACTCTGGTAGAGCTTTGCCCGGGGGCGAAGCGAGTGGGGATGTAGCAAAGCTCTTCCGGAACCTCAAGCGCTTAAATCGAACTGCCGGTGCAAAACTTTGAGCGGAGGGAAAGCCCTCACTGCCAATGCTGCGGCAAGCGATCGGCGATGAGATAGTAGTCGCCCCTGTTGCCGACGAAGATGTGCTTGCCGATAGCGGTTTGCGTCGGTCCATCGAAGGCGCCCATGGCAACCGCGATCCAGTCCAGATGCAGAGGCTCGAAAAATAGCGAGGAGCCGCAGGTAGCGCAAAAGCCGCGCCGCACCTTTTCGGAGGACTGATACCAGCGCACATGCTCGAGGCCGGTTACGTGGAGCTGATCCTTGCCCACTTCGGTGGAGACGAAGAAGTGACCGGAATGCTTGCGGCACTTGGTGCAGTGGCATGCATCGGGCGGCGGCAGCGGCACGTCGATCTCGAATCGCACTGCGCCACATAGACAGGATCCCCGATGCATGACGCTCCTACCCCCTCCGGAAGACCTTCTCGGTAATCTGCACCCGCAGGTGCCCGTCGTCGACGCTGACTTCGCCATGTGCGATCAGCGTGTTGTTGGCGTAGATGTTGAGCGGGTCGTTTTCGGTGGCATCGAGCTCGATCACGGCACCGCGCCCCATGCGCAGCAGGTGATGGATCGGCATGGTGGTCGCACCCAGCTCCACCGTGATATCCACTTCAATATTGTCGAGCGTGCTCATAGATAGTTGTCGAACCCTGGCGGCGGACTCGAAGCGCCCGCTGATCTGCTGTTATTACTCTGTGGGCGAGCATGGTTATGGAAGTGTTAACGGCCAGTGCCGAACTGTGCGAAAGCGGCACCAAACTGCAGCGCGCGGATGGGCGCCCGGTGCAATGGATCATCAGCGCCGAACAGGTGCCCTATCCCGCGGCGCTTGCAGCCATGAAAGAGCGTGCTGCGGCCATCGCGGCTGGCCAAGCCGAGGAAGCCGTCTGGCTGTTGGAGCATCCCCCGCTTTATACCGCCGGCACCTCGGCGCAGGCCTCCGACCTCTTGTCGGACCGATTTCCGGTCTTCGACGCCGGCCGGGGCGGGCAATATACCTACCATGGTCCGGGGCAGCGCGTGGCCTACGCCATGCTCGACCTCACCCAGCGCGGGCGCGATATCCGCTGCCTGGTGCAAGGGCTCGAGGGCTGGGTCATCGACACGCTGGCCGAGCACAACATCACGGGTGAGCGCCGCGCCGGGCGGGTCGGTGTCTGGGTCAAGCGGCCGGACAAGGGCGCGCTACGGGAAGACAAGATCGCGGCCATCGGTGTGCGCGTCTCCAAATGGGTGACCTTCCACGGCATTTCGCTCAACGTCATGCCCGACCTTTCGCACTATGACGGCATCGTCCCCTGCGGCATCACCGACCAGGGGGTCACGAGCTTCGAGGACCTCGGGCAGTTGGTGTCGATGCCGGAGGTCGATTCGACGCTTCGCCTCGCCTTCGAGCGCCGCTTCGGCCCGACCGTGGCGGCGAGTGAAGAAAGCCTTGTCAGCGCCGGCCCGACTGGCCTAGTTGCTTAAGCACATTGCCGCGCCTGGAGGACACTATGACGCTGGATGATCTGAAACGCCTGTTCACTCGCCAGACCCTGTTCCGGCTCGATGCGATCCTTTCGCCACGCCTCGTGCCCATTCTCTATGCGCTCGGGCTTGCCGGCATCCTCCTCTGGGCCGTGAGCCACCTGTTCTGGAGCTTCGGCTTCGGTTTCGGCAATGGTTTGTGGGGGCTTCTCGAGATTGCCGTCTTCGGCCTCCTCTCCCTGGTCGGCCTGCGCATCCTGTGCGAGGCGCTCCTGGTGTGGTTCCGCACCCACGAGGCCAGCGGCGAGACGGTAACGCGCTCGCGCTATTCCGCCTCCCTGCTCGATGAAGTGCGCGATGCCATCCGCGACCTGGCCGAGGAAGGCGAAGACCGCGACTATGCCGAGGCCGACGAATACATTACTCCGGCAACCGAGCCCGCTCCCTATGTCGCGCCCGTTGCAGATACGGCGCGTGCGCCCGCGACCAGTTCGGGCGAGCTTTTCTCCAAGCCGCCGCGTCGCACGGCAAAGCGGGCCACAACGCCCAAGAACGTGACCTGAGCCTTTCATCGACTGGCAAAGAAAAGGCCGCCGGAACAAGGGTTCCGGCGGCCTTCTTGATTCAAGAAGCGAGCTTACTTCTTGTTGACGCTCCAGGCGCCTGGGCCGGCAAAGACCAGGTAGAGGAAGACGAAGCAGAAGAGGATGGCGGCATCGCCACCATTGCCGACCGGCCAGAAGCTCTGCGGCGCATGGGCCATCCAGTAGGCGGCGGCGCACATGCCCGACGCGATAAAAGCGGCGTAGCGGGTGAAGAAGCCGACCAGGATCAGGATACCGCCGATCAGCTCGATCAGCGCGGCAACGAGCATCAGGCCTTCGGCAGGACCCATGGCGGGTACTGGGAAGCCGAACAGTTTCTGCGTACCATGCTCGATAAACAGCAGGGCGGCGACAATGCGCAGCACGGCGAGGGCCTGCGGCGCGTAGGCGGAGAGACGATCGAACACGAGTGAGCTCCTTTGAGCAAGTTGACGCTGCGCCCATCACGGCGCACTTGGCAGAAGTGCCATTAAATCAACAATTTGAAAACCAGTACCATCACCGTACCGGACGCACCGTTCGCCAAACGACACCAACGCTGACGGAAGCCCTGCCCCGCGCATGAGGAAGGGCAGTAACATTGCGTAACCGTCCAACTTTCTGTATGACGCGCGCAATCCTTCCCACATCGGAACTGAAAAGCTCTCATGAGCCAAGCGCCAAAAATTGGCCTCGTCAGCCTCGGCTGCCCCAAAGCCCTCGTCGATAGCGAACGCATCATGTCCACGCTGCGCGCGCAGGGCTACTCGTTCAGCCGCGACTACCAGGGCGCCGACATCGTCCTCGTCAACACCTGCGGCTTCCTTGATTCCGCTAAGCAGGAGTCGCTGGAAGCCATCGGCGAAGCCCTCAACGAGAATGGTCGCGTGATCGTTACCGGTTGCCTCGGCGTCGAGGAAGAGCTGATCCGCCAGACCCACCCGTCCGTGCTCGCCATTTCCGGGCCGCATCAGTACGAGAGCGTGGTCTCGGCCGTGCACCAGCACCTGCCGCCTGTACCCAACAAGTTCGTCGACCTGGTGCCTGAACAGGGCCTTAAGCTCACCCCGCGCCACTACGCTTATCTCAAGATTTCCGAAGGCTGCAACAATCGCTGCTCCTTCTGCATCATCCCCCAGATCCGCGGCGACCTCGCTTCGCGTCCGGCCGCCGGCATTCTGGGCGAGGCCGAGGGCCTGGTGCGCAACGGCGTCAAGGAACTGCTGGTGATCTCGCAGGACACCAGCGCCTATGGCATCGACCTGAAATATGCCGAGAGCAATTATCGTGGCCGTCCGGTCAAGGCCAAGTTCTATGACCTCGCCAAGGAACTGGGCCAGTTCGGCGCCTGGGTGCGCCTGCACTATGTCTACCCCTACCCCCATGTCGACGCGGTCATGGAGCTGATGGCCGAAGGTCTGGTCCTGCCCTATCTCGACATCCCCTTCCAGCACGCTTCTCCCAAGGTGCTGAAGGCCATGCGCCGCCCGGCACATCAAGAAAAGACGCTGAATCGGATTCTCGACTGGAAGCGCCAAGTCCCTGATCTGACTGTGCGTTCCAACTTCATCGTCGGCTTCCCGGGCGAGACCGAAGACGATTTCGAGATGATGCTCGACTTCATCGAGGAAGCCGAAATCGACCGCGCCGGCTGCTTCAAATACGAGCCCGTCACCGGTGCTCCTGCCAACGAACTCGAGGGCATCGTGCCCGACGATGTGGCGCAGGACCGCTGGGAGCGGCTGATGGAAGTGGCCCAGAACGTCTCCGCCGGCCAGCTCGCCAAGAAGGTGGGCCGTACCATCCAGGTGCTGGTCGACGACGTACAGCCCGAGCAGAACAAGGCCATCGCCCGCTCCAAGTGGGACGCGCCTGAAATCGACGGCCAGGTGATCGTCAGCAATGCCTCCGGCATCAAGCCGGGCGACATGATCGACGTGCTGGTGACCGACAGCGATGAGTATGACCTGTTCGCCGAGCCGGTGGCGGCGCTGCACTAAGCATATCCACCGATCGTCACCCTCGGGCTTGACCCGAGGGCTCTAGACTTGCTCTAGCCACCGCAAGTACAGCCCCCTCGGGTCTAGCCCAAGGGTGACGGTCCGACCAGGGTCGGGCGCCGCCGGAACAAAATCCCGCCGCATCCGTCTCTGGCGCAACCCTGTTGCCCTCCACTCTCCCCTTGTAAATTACTCATCCGGAACAGCGCATTGGCGCTGGACGCTGAATCATTCTCCGAGCATCAAACCCGGCAACGTTTCTCCGTTTCGGGTTCCTGCGTCACCATGAACAAGCTTTTCGCCACCGCCGTCGCCGCCATCGCTCTTGGCGCGGCACCGGTTCTTGCCCAGCCCGCCGACATCCTCAACGCCTCCTATGACATCGCCCGCGAACTCTTCGAGGCCGAGAACGCCGCCTATGCCGCGTCAGGGGCAACGGTGACCGTCAACCAGTCCCATGCCGGCTCCTCCGCCCAGGCCCGCTCGATCCTGGAAGGGCTTGCAGCCGATGTCGTGACCTTCAACCAGGTGACGGATGTCGAGAAGCTGGTCGAGGGCGGATTTGTTTCGGATGACTGGGCCAGCGAGTTCCCCAACAATGCCGCGCCCTTCTATAGCTTCCCGGCTTTCCTGGTCCGCGCCGGCAACCCCAAGAACATCAGCGACTGGGGCGACCTGGCCGAAGACGGCGTGCAGGTGATCTTCCCCAATCCCAAGACGTCCGGCAACGGCCGCTACACCTATCTGGCCGCCCGCGCCTGGGCGACCGAGGAGTTCGGCGGCGACGAAGCGCAGATCGAGGCCTTCCTCACCAAGCTCTTCGGCAATGTCCCCGTATTCGAGACCGGTGGCCGCGCCGCCACCACCGCCTTCACCGAGCGCCAGCTGGGCGACGTGCTCGTGACCTTCGAGGCCGAAGTGCTGGCCGTGCGCCAGCAACTGGGCGAAGATCGGTATGAAGCCGTCACTCCATCGGTCAGCTTCCTGTCCGAATTTCCCGTCGCCATTGTCGACAAGGTAGTGGACCAGCGCGGCAGCCGTGACCTCGCCAAGAGCTATCTCGACTTCCTGTTCACCCCCGAGGGCCAGGAAGTGGCCGCCGCCAATTTCCATCGCCCTCAGGATGAGGCGGTTCTGGCGGCTCATAGCGCGCAATTCCCGGAGATTCGCCTGGTCACCGTCGATGAAGCCTTCGGCGGCTGGGACAAGGTCGGCCAGGAGCACTTCGCCGATGGCGGCCTGCTCGACAAGGTCTTCGTCAACCAGTAGCGCCTGACGGCAGCATATCGCCGGCGCGGCCTGGCCGCGCCGCTTCTCTTTTTCGGAAACGGCAATGGCACAAGGACGCAGCAAGCACCTCCTGCCCGGTTTCGGGCTGACGCTTGGCGTCTCGATGCTCTATCTCAGCATCATCGTGGTGCTGCCGCTCCTGGCCATGCTGCTCAAGGTCGGAGGCATGGGCTGGGAGGAGTTCTGGCGCATCGTCGCGTCCAATCGCGCTCTCGCTGCCTACCGCATCACCTTCAGTTCTGCCTTGGCAGCAACCGTGATCAACGGCGCGCTCGGACTGCTGCTGGCGTGGGTGCTCACGCGCTACAGCTTTCCGGGCAGGCGCCTGCTCGATGCACTGGTCGACCTACCCTTCGCGCTGCCGACGGCAGTGGCGGGGCTGGTCCTCGTCACCCTCTTTGCGCCAATAGGCTGGTACGGGCAATTGCTCGAGCCGAACGGCTTCAAGGTCAACTACACGCAGACCGGCATCATCATTGCCATGGCCTTCACCTCCATTCCCTTCGTCGTACGGGCCGTGCAGCCCGTGCTCGAAGAGGTTCAGGTGGAACTGGAGGAAGCCGCCCAAACGCTCGGCGCAACACGCTTCCAGACCTTCGCACGGGTAATCTGGCCGACAATTCTCCCCGCATTCATGGCCGGCTGCGTCCTATCCTTTGCCCGTTCGCTCGGCGAGTTCGGGGCTGTGGTGTTTATCGCCGGCAACCTGCCGGGGCTAACGGAGATCGTGTCGCTGCTGATCTTCATTCGCCTCGATGAGTACAACTACGAGGGCGCGGCTGCCCTGGCCTTTGTCCTGCTGCTGGCGGCATTCGTGACCCTGCTGGTGACCAATGCTCTCCAGGCCTGGCAGGTGCGCTATGCCGAGAAGGTGCGGTGATGAGCCAGATGGTACAGCAGGCACTCGACGGCTCCCCTCCTACTGAGGGCGTGGTTGCCCACCGCGCGGCCGCCAATGTGACTACCCCTGCCCGCTCCAGGGGCGAGATTGCGCTTATCGCCCTCGCCTTCCTCGTTGCAGGGGCGCTGCTTGTCGTGCCGGTGGCGTTGATCTTCGCCTTCGCGCTGCGCGAGGGGCTGGGTGCCTATTTCTCCAGCATTGCCGAACCCACCACACTGCACGCCATCGGCCTCACAGTGCTCACGGCGGTAGTCGTGGTGCCGGTAAATATCCTGGTCGGCGTCTGCATCGCCTGGCTGGTCAGCCGGTTCCGCTTCCCAGGCCGGCAGGTGCTGATCACGATCGTCGAGCTTCCTGCAGCCGTCAGTCCGATCGTGGCCGGTACGGTCTACCTCTTTCTCTATGGCGGCCAGGGGCTGCTGGGACCCGCTTTGCAGGGCGCCGGCATCCAGCTGATGTTCACCGTCACGGCGATCATCCTGGTGTCACTCTTTGTCACCGCGCCTTTTGTGGCGCGCGAGCTGATCCCGCTGATGCAGCAACAGGGAACCGAAGACGAGGAAGCCGCGCTCTCCCTCGGCGCCAACGGCTGGCAGATGTTCTGGTTCGTGACCCTGCCCAATATCCGCTGGGCCATTCTTTATGGCGCAATCCTCACCAATGCGCGGGTCATGGGTGAGTTCGGTGCCGTTTCGGTCGTGTCGGGCTCGATACGCGGGCAGACCAACACCCTGCCCCTCCAGATCAGCCAGTTGTTCAACGACTTCAACGTCACCGGCGCCTTTGCCGCTGCCTCCACGCTGACGCTGATGGCGCTGCTGACGGTTGTGCTGAAATCGGCGCTGGAGGCTAGGGCGGGCTGGCGCTGAACAAGCGCTACGCTCTGCAGCACCGCCGGACGATTTCATCGATCTGTAAGGATCGTATATGCCCGGCCTGCGTTAGCTGCGCGGCACTCCGGAGTCCTCATGACGCTTCCCCAAACGCTCGCCTTCCTGATCATCGCCGCCATGATGGTGGCCTTTGTCTGGGGGCGTTGGCGATACGACATCGTTGCGGTGGGCGCGCTTTTGGCGGCTCTGGCCACTGGGGTGGTGCCGCCGGAAGAGGCCTTTAGCGGCTTTTCCGATGATATCGTCATCATCGTCGGCTCCGCACTGGTGGTGAGTGCCGCCGTCTCCCACTCGGGCATCATGGAAGTGGCCGTCCGGCGCTTTGCGCCACAGATCGCGCGGCCACGGGCCCAGCTGATCCTGCTCGTCGTGGTCGTTACGGTGCTCAGCGCTTTCGTGAAGAATATCGGTGCCCTCGCCATCATGATGCCGATTGCTTTCCAGATGGCGCGCAAGTCCGGCGTCTCGCCGTCGCTGTTCCTGATGCCGATGTCCTTCGGCTCGCTCCTTGGCGGGCTGATGACGCAGATCGGGACCTCGCCCAACATCATCGTCTCCCGGGTTCGCGAGGAGATGACGGGGCAGGCTTTCACCATGTTCGACTATACGCCGACCGGCCTGGCGCTGTCCGTGGTCGGCGTCCTTTTCCTCGCCCTATGCTACCGCCTGCTGCCCGAAAGACGGCGCGAGGAAACCGGGCTCGACACGGCCATCGAGATCAACAATTACACCACCGAAGCGCGGGTGACCGAAGAGTCCAGCGCCATCGGCAAGACCGTGGCCGAGATCCAGCGCAACTCGGACGGACAGGCCATGATCCTGCGCATCCTGGGCGCCGGTGGGCAGCGCCGTACGCCCCTGCCCGATGCCAAGCTGCGGGCCGGGGATATCCTTCTGATCGAAGGGAGCGCCACCGCGCTCGACGCCATGGTCTCTCAATCGGACCTGGTGTTTTCCGAGAGGCGCGGTGCGGCCACCCGCGATGCGGCGGACCTCAGCACGATTGAAGCGGTGGTGGGCGAGAACTCGTCGCTGATCGGCTCCAGCGCGCAGGAGCTGACCATGTTCGACAGCACCGGCCTCAGCCTTCTGGCAGTCAGCCGCCGCGGCCAGCGCTTTACCGAACGGCTGGGCCAGATTCGCTTCCAGAGCGGCGACGTAATTCTTCTTCAGGGCGATCTCGCGCGCCTGCCGGAACTGCTGCGCCAGTGGGACTGCCTGCCGCTAGTCGAGCGGGGCCTACAGGTCGGCAGCGTGCGCAATGGCATCATCCCACTGACCATCTTGTTCGTGGCCATGGCTGCGACCGCCATCGGCCTCGTACCGGTAGCTCCGGCCTTCTTTGCGGCAGCCGCAGCCATGGTGCTCAGCCGCTCCATCCCCCTGCGCGACGTCTATAATCGCCTCGACGCGCCGATCCTGATCATGCTTGCCTGCCTGATCCCGGTATCGGATTCCCTGCGTTCCACGGGCGGCACCGAACTGATTGCCGCCTGGCTCTCGGCAACAGCCAGCAATCTTCCGGGCTGGGGCGCGCTGGCTCTGATCATGGTAGCGGCCATGGCCGTCACCCCCTTCCTCAACAATGCCGCCACGGTTCTTGTCATGGCGCCTATCGCAGCGACCTTTGCGACCGACCTTGGCTACGCGCCCGAGGCGTTCCTTCTGGCGGTGGCCATCGGCGCGGGCTGCGATTTCCTCACCCCCATTGGTCACCAGTGCAACACATTGGTTATGGGCCCGGGCGGCTATCGCTTCGGCGACTACTGGCGGTTGGGAGCGCCCCTGTCGGTGCTGGTGGTCCTGGTCGGCGTACCCGTACTGATGCTGGTCTGGCCGTTCTAGCCTCACGAGCGGTTCAGGCTTGTTTCCTGCTCACCAGGCGTTAGACCTCGTGGCGAAAAACGAGCTGCGGGGTGCTGCCGCCATGCATACCGGACACACCATTGCCCTTCCCAATCGCCCTCCTCTCGTCCTGGGCGAAACGGCATTGGTCATGGGCATTCTCAACCTCACGCCGGACAGCTTCTCCGATGGTGGCGCGCATAACCTCGTCGCAGCCGCCGTTCAGCATGCCCGGCAGATGATTGGCGAAGGCGCCGACATCATCGATGTGGGCGGCGAAAGCACAAGGCCAGGCGCCGCCCCCGTGGGCGTGCAGGAGGAACTCGACCGGGTCATGCCGGTGATCGACGCGCTGGTTGCCGCCGGCATCGATGTCCCCATCTCCATCGACACCTACAAGCCACTGGTGGCGGACCAGGCGATCCAGGCGGGCGCCTGCATCATCAACGACGTCCATGGCCTCCAAGGAGCGCCGGAAATGGCGGAGGTCGCGCAGCTGCACCAGGTGCCGGTTATTGCCATGCACTGGCACAAGGAAAGGGATGCCGCCACCCCGCTGCGCGAGGACATGCAGCTCTATTTCAGGCGCACCATTGCCATCGCAGAACAGGCGGGACTGGGCGCGGACCGCATCATCGTCGATCCCGGCTTCGGCTTCGGCAAGACGCTCGGGGAAAACTACGAACTGCTCCGCGAACCGTTGCACATCAGCCCGGCCTCGGGTGCACCCTTGCCTATTCTGATTGGCACATCGCGCAAGTCGATGATCGGCAAGCTGCTCGGCAACGAAGCGCATGAACGCCTCGCCGGCACCATCGCCACCAATGTTGTTGCTTACCTCAATGGTGGGCACATCTTTCGCGTACATGACGTGCGCGCCAATCGCGACGCCCTTCGCGTTGCCCAGGCAAGCCTGTATGGTCCACCTCAAGCAGAGAGGTAGCACCATGACAGCGCCATTCACCGGCGACCGCATCATCCTGAAAGATCTAGGATTTTACGGCTACCACGGGTTGATGAGCGAGGAGAAGGCGCTCGGCCAGCGATTCTTCATCGACCTTGAATGTGGGGTGGACCTTACCAGCCCCGCCCAGACCGACAGCATCGGGCAGACCGTCTCCTATGCCGCGATTTACGATGTGGTAAAGGAGGCCTTCGAGGGCCGCCGCATGCAGCTGATCGAGGCAGTGGCGCAGAACATCGTCGATGCTGTCTTCCAGAGTTTTGCCGATGTCGAGTGGATCATCGTCCGCGTGCGCAAGCCCGAAGCTCCCATCGCCATGGTGCGCGGCGAAGCTGCCATCGAGCTCCACCGCCAGCGGAGCGAGCGCTGATGGCAAAGGCGTGGCTGAGCCTTGGCGCCAATATTGGGGATCCCGCGGCGCAGCTTGCCGAGGCCGTCCGGCGCATCGGCGCCGCCGACGAGGTGACCGTCACCCAGCAGTCTAAGGTGATCATCACCAAGCCTTGGGGCAAGACTGACCAGCCGGACTTCGCCAATATGGCGCTCGAGGTGGAGACCGCGCTAGAGCCGCTTCGGTTGCTGGACCTTCTTCAGGCGATCGAGACGGCCATGGGCCGCGTGCGCCACGAGACGTGGGGGCCGCGGGTGATCGACATCGATATCGTGGCTTATGAGCGACAAGTGCTCGAGACCGAGCGGCTCACCCTGCCCCATCCCTTCGCCCACGAGCGCGCCTTCGTGCTCGACCCACTGGCCGAAATCGCGCCGGAAACCGCCGCCTGGCTGGTGGGACGGACTGCTGGGCCAGCCTAGGCCCGCAGCGCGCCCACGGCGAAAACGGCTGTGTCGAACTCCTTGCGCCGCCGTGCCCGCCGTTCGGCCGCTTCCTCGTCCTGGCCCCATTGCGAGATCTGATAGTCTTCATCCACATGGGCCGCTTTCCAGACGAAGTCCGGCGTGAAGAGCTTGTGCAGGAGGCCGATAGTCAGAAGACCCGAACCGGTCAGCCCGGTGACCGACACCAGCGCCGTCAGCGTCAGCAGGTTCTCGGCGCCCAGTGCATTCGCCAGACGGTCCAGTGTCGCCTTGGGTTGCTCCTGGTGCAGGATGCCGATGGTGGGCTGAAAGCTGACACCGAAATGCCGCGCCAGCGTCATCAGGGCATTGTCCCAGATGACCTCCTGCTCGGAGACCAGTTCCTGCGGGCTGTCGGCGCGATAAAGGAGCAGGTCGCCTGCGGCGAATTTCATCACCTCGTCGCGAAAGGCTGGCACCATGGCCTCGCCGCTCTCGACGGCCGAGTTGACCAGACGCACCATGGGCATGGTGGTGGGGTCGATGAACTCGCCCTGCGCGGCCCATTCTTCGGCCATGGCCGTTGCGATTGCTGCCGAAGGCACTGCAATGGGCAGCTTCTTGCCGGGCGTGCGGGTCTGCCGCCCATCAAGCGTTACGACGAAGCCATCGTCCGCCGGTCCGGCCGCCACATCCTTGTAGAAGCGCTTGGGCAGCTCGACCTTGTCGAGCTCCTGTGCCCTGCCATAGCCGTCGTTGAGGTGCTTCTGGATCTCGTCGAGCTGGTCGCGCATGGTGGTGCTCCACAAAGGACAGGAAGGCCTGCGGCTTTAATGCCGGTCGTCAAAGAGGGATGCTTGAGCGTGCCTCAGCGTGATGTCACGCCCCGTCCTCAGGGTCGGAGCTGACATCGTAGCGGTCGGGGTCGAAGCCCAGCGTTTCAAAGCTTGCCCGCATATGCGGGGGCAGCGGCGCCGAAATGTCGAGCCGCCTGCCGTTGCGCAGCGGAATGGCGATGCGCCTTGCATGGAGGTGAAGGCCCTCCGAAAGACCCGGCGCGCCCTGCCAGTTCTCGATGTTGAAGTAGCGCGGATCACCGATGATGGGCGTGCCCAACTGGGCCATATGCACGCGCAACTGGTGGGTGCGGCCGGTTACCGGCTTCAGCGTCACCCAGGCAAAGCGCCGGCTGGCCGTATCGGTGGTCGAATAATAGCTGGTGGAGTGCTGCGCGCCCGGCGTGCCGTTGCGCACCACCACCATCTGCTCGCCATCTTCCGTGCTTTGCCGCGCCAGAAAACAGCTGATCTCGCCCTGTGGCGGATGCGGGTTGCCGGCGACGATGGCCCAGTAGATCTTGCGAGCGGAACGGGAGCGGAAAACATTGCCGAAATGGCTGGCAGCGGCCTTGGTCTTGGCAACCACAAGGCAGCCCGAGGTATCCCGATCGAGCCGGTGCACCAGCCGCGGCGGCTCGCCCTTCTTGTTGGGCAGGCTCTTGAGCATGCCATCGAGATGACGCTTGGTGCCGCTGCCGCCCTGCACGGCAAGGCCGTGCGGCTTGTTGAACACGTAGATGTCGTCGTCCTCAAAGAGGATCAGGTCGCGCAGGAACTGGGCATCGGCTTCGTTGAGCTTGACCGGCTTGACCGTGTCGGGGTCGTCGATCGGCGGAATGCGCACGGTCTGGCCCGGCGACAGCCGGGTGTTGGTGGTCACCTTGGCCTTGTCGACCTTCACCTCGCCATTGCGGATCAGCTTCTGCAGCCGGCCGAAGCCGAGCTGCGGAAAGTGGGTCGCAAACCAGCGGTCGAGACGCATGCCGTCTTCGTCGTCGTTTACCTGCCGATGCTGAACGCCACTCATGCCATGCCTCTGGTCACCAAAAGCCCGAGATAAAGGCCAACGAGGCAGAGCACAACCGACAACAGCACATAGAGGCCCGCTTGCACCACTTCGCCGCGCTCGATCAGCGCGATGGTCTCGAGCGAAAAGGCGGAAAAGGTGGTGAAACCGCCCAGGACGCCAACGGCGACAAAGAGGCGGGCCTGTTCCTGCCAGGATGGCAGCCACCGCGCCATGAGTCCGACGAAAAGCCCCATGGCGGCCGAGCCGATGATGTTGATAAGGAGCGTGGCGACGGGAAAGTTCAGCGGCCATAGACGGCCGATGAGCCCGGCAAGGCCGTAGCGGCTCATCGCCCCGAGCGCCCCTCCGATGCCGACGAGCAGGAAGGCATACATCAGCCCTCACCTTCGCTGCGCTTGCTGGCGCGGAGGCGCTCGAAATAGTCTACGCGCTTGCGCAGCTCGCGCTCGAAGCCCCGCTCGACCGGTTCGTAGAACTTTTGTCGCCCGATCTTTTCGGGGAAGTACTCCTGACCCGAAAAGGCTTCGGGTGTGTCGTGATCGTAGATATAGCCCTCGCCATAGCCGGACCCCTTCATGAGCTTGGTTGGCGCGTTAAGGATGACCATGGGCGGCATGGGCGAGCCGGTGCTCTTGGCAAGGCTCATCGCGGCCTTGAAGGCGGTGTAGACCGCGTTCGACTTGGGCGCGAGCGCCAGATGTACCACGACCTGCGCCAGCGCCAGTTCCCCTTCGGGCGAGCCCAGCATCTGGTAGGCGTCGCGTGCGGCTATGGCCATGGGCAGCGCCTGTGGATCGGCCTCGCCGATGTCCTCCGAAGCCATTCGGATCAGGCGCCGGGCCAGAAACAGCGGATCCTCCCCCGCCACCAGCATGCGGGCGAAGTAGTAGAGCGCCGCATCAGGATCGGAGCCGCGTATCGTCTTATGCAGCGCCGAGATCAAGTTGTAGTGGCCGTCCTGCGCCTTGTCGTAGATCGGCGCCCGGCGCTGGATCACGGTGAGCATCGTGGCAGCATCGAGCACTTCGCCGGGCTTGGCCGAAGCGAGCACCTCTTCCACGAGACCGAGCAGTGCCCTCCCATCACCGTCAGCCAGCGTCAGCAGCGTGTGGCGCGCTTCCACGTCGAGCGGCAGGGCCGCGCCGGTGAGCGCCTCAGCCCGCTGCACGAGCTTTTCGAGGTCCTCGAGGCCGAGCGACTCGAACCGCAGCACCTGGCTGCGCGACAGGAGAGCCGCGTTGAGCTCGAACGACGGGTTCTCCGTCGTCGCGCCGACGAGGACCACGGTCCCGTCTTCCATCACCGGCAGGAAACCGTCCTGCTGAGCTCGATTGAAGCGGTGGATTTCATCGACGAACAGCAGGGTCTTGTGCCCGCTCAAGCGCTCGAAGCGAGCCTTCTCGAAGACCTTCTTGAGGTCGGCCACGCCAGAAAAGACGGCCGAGATCTGCACGAACGTATAGTTGATCTGGTCGGCCAGGAGGCGTGCCACCGTGGTCTTGCCGGTGCCGGGAGGTCCCCAGAGGATCAGCGAGCCAAGACGGCCGCTGGCGATCATGCGCCGCAATGTACCGTCCGGTCCCAGGAGGTGCGTCTGCCCGATCACCTCGTCGAGCGAGCGTGGCCGCAACTGGTCGGCAAGCGGGCGGCCGCGGTCGGCGTCATCGGGATCGGCGGCAAACAGGTCGGACATGAACGCGTTCTAACGGATAAGGAGCCCAGAGGTAAGCGCGTCCTCGAAAGGGAAGCGGCCAGTGTCTCGCCTCTACTAGGGAGGCGAGACACTGGTGTCAGTTGAGGGCGACGCCGTCGATGATCAGCTTGCCGCCGGTCAGCGAGACCGAAATGCTTGGCTCGGCGTAGGTCGAGACGGAACTCGACAGGGACGTCACGGTCGCATCCTCGATCTCGTAGCGGATCTCGCGCTCCTCACCAGAGGCATCGGAGACACTGGAGGTGATGACGACGGTGTAATCTTGCTTGCTCTTGCTGCCGGTCTGCGCCGACCAGTTCAGGAGCGCAGCATCGACTGGCGTGATCGTAGACAGCGACAACGAGAGTTCAGTCGCGCTCGCCGTCTCCTCTTCGTTGCTCACTGAACTCGCGATGTAAAAGGACGCATCGCCTGTGGTGTATTCAAGCTCAGTGCCGTCCTCCGCAACCAGCAGCATCCTGGCCGGAGGACGGTCCTGCGCAATGGCTGCGGTGCTGACGGCGGTCAAAATAGCAGCGATGGTGGCGGTGCAAAGCCTGGTGGTGGCGGTTATAGACATCGGAACTCCCTTTCCGAGAAAACTCCGCGAGTTGGGTCCCTGCGCCGGCGGAAGTCAAGCACCGGTCAGCCGCTGACAATGCTTCTGGTGATCCGCCCCTCACGCTGCAGGATGATCTGCCAGGTCCGGGCGCGGCGGCTTGCCGTTTCGGCAAAGACGCGGGCGCTATCCATCTCGATGTCGTTGAGCGACAGGATGACGTCATCGACCCGTAGGCCCATCTGCTCGGCTGGGGAGCCGGGTTCTATGGCAGTCACGATAACGCCGCGCGCCTCATAGGGCAGTCCCTTGCTTTCGGCGAGCGCCGCGTCGAGCTGCCGCACGCTGGTGCCGGCAAAGCGGGAATTGCCAGTGATGGTGGCCAGCATGTCCTCGCCCGCTACCGGTGCGGCTTCGACGGTGAACTCGACCCTCTCGGTGTTTCCCGCACGCAAGCGTTCGAGCACCGTGGTCTGGCCCAGCGGCTTGGTGGCGAGGCGGAAGTTGAAGGCGCTGGGGTCATCCACCGCGACGCCGTCCACCGACAGGATGACGTCGCCAGGCGCAAAGCCTGCTTTGGCTGCCGGACCATCGGGCGCTACTTCGGCAATCAGTGCACCATGCGGCGCGGTCATGCCGAGGCTTGCTGCAATGTCCGAATTGACCGCCTGCAGCTTTGCGCCGAACCAAGGGCGGACGATTTCGCTGCCAGTCACCCCTGCCTCTGCCACGAGCCGTGCCATATTGGCGGGAATGGCAAAGCCGATGCCCACCGAGCCACCGCTCTGGGAGAAGATGGCGGTGTTGATGCCGACCAGGTGCCCATCGAGGTCGACCAGGGCGCCGCCGGAATTGCCCGGGTTGATGGCGGCATCGGTCTGGATGAAGAATTCATAGTCGCTGCTTTCCACGCCGGTGCGGGCCAGCGCCGAGACAATGCCGCTGGTAACCGTTTGCCCGACACCGAACGGATTGCCGATGGCAAGCACGAGGTCACCGACAAGCAAGGAGTCCGAGTCGGCGAAGGTGATGGCGGCGAACTCCACCTGGCCGGGGTCCCGCACGCGCAGAACCGCAAGGTCGGTCTGCGCGTCTTCGACAACGATGTCGACGGCGAATTCCCGCCCGTCGGCGAGGGCGATCCGTACATCGGTCGCGCCCTCGATGACGTGACGGTTGGTGAGGATCACGCCGCTGGCATCCACGATCACGCCGGATCCCAGGGAACGGGACTCGCGCGGCCGGCTCTGGAACTGCCCTTCGCCAAAGAAGCGCGAGAAGAAGGGGTCACGGGCGAAGGGGGACACGGCCTGCTGCTCGATCCGGGTCGCATAGACATTGACGACCGAGGGGGCCACGCTGCTGACCACGGGAGCAAAGCTCAGCTTGAGCTCGCCCTCACTTTGCGGAACCACGCGGTCCTGCACCTGGGGCGCAACCGCCGCCTGGGCTAGCGAAGGCGCATTCCAGGGCGAGAAGGCCAGTGTTCCACCCACGGCCAGGACCATGGTCGCACAGCCCGCGAGCAGCAGCGTACGGATCGTCATTGCACTATCCCAAATAAGTGACGTTGAGCGCAGGCAAACGCCCGGATTCTGTCATGAAAATGGCGTCACGCGCCGGTCTTAATCTGCAGGCAAATAATCGTTTGCGCCCGGGGGTTCCCAGCCCTATATGCAGCGCTTCTTTTCACGCTTTCCAGCCCCGAAAGGCCAGTCGTCGATGACCACCGAGCCGAAGCACGTTTACCCGAACACCTCCGCCTTGATTGCGGCAGAAGCGCCGGACTTTCCGGCTTTCCTGTTCTCCGAACGTGAGCTTCACAAGGCCACGAAGGTCTTCCGCAAGGGCTTCGACGGCCTGCTGACCTACGCCGTCAAGTGCAACCCCTCCCCGCACATCATTGCGCAGCTGCACCGCGAGGGCCTCAAGGCCTTCGACGTTGCCTCCAATCGCGAGATGGAACTGGTGCGCGACTATGCGCCCGGCGCGGTGATGCACTACAACAACCCGATCAAGAACAAGCGCGAGATCGAACGGGCTTACGAGGAGTTCGGCGTCCGCTCCTTCACCATCGACCATCCCCAGCAGCTCGACCAGCTCGCCGCCGTGGTCTCCCCGTCGCGCGACGTGGAAGTGACCACCCGCTTCAAGGCGGGCAAGGCGCTCAAGTCCTATGACTTCGGCATCAAGTTCGGCGTCATGGAACAGGGCGCGGCCGAAATTGTCTCCGCCGTCGAGAAGATGGGCTATACGCCCAGCCTTTGCTTCCATGTCGGCTCGCAGTGCGAAGACGCCTATGCCTATGAGCGTCATATCGCGGCGGCTGCGCGCATCGTCGAGGAAAGCGGCATCGAGCTCAAGCGCCTCAATATCGGCGGCGGCTACCCGGCCCCCTACCCGACCAGCGAAGCGCCGCCGATGGACTACTATTTCGAGACCATCTCGACCGCCGTGTCCGACCACTTTGGGGACAAGAACAAGCCCGAACTGATCATCGAGCCTGGTCGCGCTCTCGTCACGTCCTCCACCTCGCTGCTCCTGCGCGTCAAGCATCAGCGCGGCGGGCAGTCGGTCTATGTCAACGACGGTGCATATGGCTCCCTAATGGAAGTCAAGTTCATGCACTTCACCCCGCCCACCCGCGTCTGGCGCGGCCCGCGCGTGCATGACAATGACCAGGAATTCAGCGAATTCACCATCTGGGGCCCGACCTGCGACAGCTATGACGTGCTGCCCCAGGTCTTTACGCTGCCGGCCGATATCGACGAGGACGATTGGATCGAATTCGGCCTGATGGGCGCCTACACCCAGGCCTCGCTGACCCCCTTCAACGGCTTTGACCGCCGCGACCAGTTCTGGGTCGAAGAGGCCTATACCGGCAAGGACCAGCAGCCGGAGTAAGATCCAAGTCTCTCAATCCCCGCTTCGGCGGGGATTTTCGTCTCCAGCCTTTTCCACCCCGATCCCCCTATGTGGGAACTGAAAATGCAGCCGATCCCGCCCCTGTCGGCCCTGGGCCGCCGCATCATGATCAATGGCCCCAGCAATGCCGGCAAGTCCACGCTGCCGATGCGATCAGCCGCAAGCTCGGAATAAGGGCCGTCCACCTCGACCTCTTCAGCCACCTTCCCAATACGGATTGGGAACCGCGCGACACGGCCGAGTTCCACGCGCTGCATGATGCGGCCATTCTTGAGGAGGAGTGGGTAATGGATGGCAACTATACCGCCATCATGCAGCAGCGCTATGCCCGCGCCACAGGCGTCATCGTCGTCGATGATCACTTCCTCAAGCGCTATGTGCGGTACTTCCGCCGTACCCTGTTCGAGGCCGACCGCATTGGCAGCGTGGCCGGCGGCAAGGACAGCATCAAGTGGGAGATGATACACTGGATCTGGAAGACCCGGGACGCCACCAAGTATCGGCGCATGGCATCCGCCCACGACCTGCCTGTCGTCACCTGCAAGTCGTTGCCTGAACTGCAGCAGCTCTACTCCGCCTGGGACCTGGATCGGCGGCGGTGAGCCGTCACCCCAACTCCTCCGCCAGTCCGATCAGCAGTCCTTCGGGTCCGCGGATGTAGCAGAGCCGGTACACGTCCTGGTAGTTGACCACCTCGTCCACCAGGGTCGCCCCCAGCCTATATAGCCGCTCCAGCGTCTCATCGAGGTCGTCCACGGCGAACATGACGCGCAGGTAGCCCAGGGCGTTGACCGGCGCATTGCGGTGGTCGGCCACCGTGGCAGGCTTCAAAAAGCGGGAGAGCTCAAGCCGGCTATGGCCATCAGGCGTCTGCATCATGGCAATCTCGACGCGCTGGCCATGAAGCCCGGTGACCTTGCCGGACCAATCTCCTTCGATCGTGGCGCGGCCTTCAAGCGTCAGGCCGAGTTCCAGGAAGAAGGCCACCGCAGCATCGAGGTCCTCCACCACGATACCGACATTGTCCATGCGTTTGAGCGCCATGACAGAACCTCCCCTTCCGTTACCCACGGAAGCTTACGGGAGAGATCGCGTACGGCAAAGACACCGATCACTGTCATACGCCTTCACGTGCCAACCCACAGCGGGCACAGGACAAACAAAAACGACCGCATCGCTGCGGCCGTCTTGCTATTCAGAAATCGAAGCTTATGCGGCTTCGTATTCGTCCTCGTCACGCACCTGGACCGGACCGCTGTCCTGGCCCTTGGCGTTGACGTCGCGATCGACGAACTCGATCACAGCCATCGGGGCGTTGTCGCCATACCGGAAGCCGGCCTTCATGATGCGAAGGTAGCCGCCCTGGCGCTCGGCGTAGCGCGGGCCGAGCACGGCAAAGAGCTTCTGCACCTGGCCTTCGTCGCGGATCTGCGAGATGGCCTGGCGGCGGGCGTGGAGGTCACCACGCTTGCCGAGGGTGATCAGCTTCTCGACGATCGGACGCAGGTCCTTGGCCTTGGGAAGCGTGGTAACGATCTGCTCGTGCTTGATCAGCGCGGCGGACATGTTGGCGAACATGGCCTTGCGGTGCGAGGCG
The DNA here is from genome assembly GCF_036563435.1 of Devosia sp. Taxonomy (GTDB): domain Bacteria; phylum Pseudomonadota; class Alphaproteobacteria; order Rhizobiales; family Devosiaceae; genus Devosia. Next base: position 106,879 of record NZ_DATCMJ010000005.1, on the reverse strand, counting down.
GTTCGGCTGAGCTTGCGGCCGCGGTTGGCGTGGCGCATGGGTTATCTCCTAAAAGTCTTTGGCGGCGGCGAGATCAGTAGTGATCTTCGTAGCGCTTGGCGAGGTCATCGATATTCTCGGGTGGCCAGTTGTTGACGTCCATTCCGAGATGAAGCCCCATCTGTGCCAGGACTTCCTTGATTTCATTGAGCGACTTGCGGCCGAAGTTCGGCGTCCGCAGCATCTCGGCTTCCGTCTTCTGGATCAGGTCGCCGATATAAACGATGTTGTCGTTCTTGAGGCAGTTGGCCGAGCGGACGGAAAGTTCGAGTTCGTCGACCTTCTTGAGCAGAGCCGGGTTGAAGGCCAGTTCCGGAACGGCATCCTGTGCTTTTTCCTTGCTGGGCTCTTCGAAGTTCACGAAGACCGACAGCTGGTCCTGGAGAATGCGCGCGGCATAGGCCACGGCATCTTCCGGCGACACGGCGCCATTGGTCTCGATCTGCAGGGTCAGCTTGTCCTTGTCGAGCGATTCACCCGCGCGGGTGGCATCGACCTTGTAGCTGACGCGGCGAACCGGCGAGAACAGCGAGTCGACCGGGATATAGCCGATCGGTGCATCTTCGGGACGGTTCTTGTCGGCAGCGACATAGCCCTTGCCGGTGTCGACCGTGAACTCGATGTTGATCTCGGCACCGTCGTCGAGGTGGCAGATCACCAGCTCGGGATTCAGCACTTCGATGTCGCCGCTGACCTTGATGTCACCGGCCGTTACGGCACCGGGGCCCTGCTTGGAGAGGTTCAGGCGCTTCGGGCCTTCGCCACCCATCTTCAACGCGATTTCCTTCACGTTGAGCACGAGGTCCGTGATGTCTTCCCGCACGCCCGGAAGCGAGGAGAATTCATGCAGGATGCCGTCAATCTGGATTGCGGTCACTGCCGCGCCCTGAAGCGACGACAGCAGCACGCGACGCAGGGCGTTACCAAGGGTAAGCCCGTAACCGCGCTCAAGCGGCTCGGCAACTACCGAGGCCACGCGCGCGTTGTCGCTGCCCGAAACAATCTCCAGCTTGGTCGGCTTGATCAGTTCTTGCCAGTTCCTCTGGATCGTCACGGTTATGTCCTTTCAAAATCGCGGCCCCAGCCCGAGCCGCTCCGCCGCAAACGCAATAAGACTCCCGGCCTGACGCGGCCGGGAGCTCTTCGATCGGTCTAAATTAGACGCGGCGCCGCTTGCGCGGGCGGCAGCCATTGTGCGGGATCGAGGTCACGTCACGGATCGAGGTGACATTGAAGCCGGCAGCCTGGAGAGCACGGAGCGCCGACTCACGGCCCGAACCGGGACCGCGCACTTCAACCTCAAGGGTCTTCATGCCGTGTTCCTGCGCCTTCTTGGCGGCATCTTCGGCAGCGACCTGGGCGGCATAGGGGGTCGACTTGCGCGAGCCCTTGAAGCCCATCACGCCCGACGAGGACCACGAAATCGTGTTGCCCTGCATGTCGGCGATGGTGATCATGGTGTTGTTGAACGATGCGTTCACGTGGGCGACGCCCGAGGTGATATTCTTGCGCTCTTTGCGACGGACGCGCGCGACTTCAGCTTTAGCCATTCTATTCCTCTAAACGATATCAGCGCTGCCGTTAGCCTCGCGGCCCCGGCAGCTACATCGAAGAACCCGAAAAGGGTTCTTACTTCTTCTTGCCGGCGATCGGCTTGGCCGGACCCTTGCGGGTGCGGGCATTGGTGTGGGTGCGCTGACCGCGGACCGGAAGGCCACGACGGTGACGCAGACCGCGATAGTTGCCCAGGTCCATCAGGCGCTTGATGTTCATCGCCACGTTGCGGCGAAGATCGCCTTCCACGACGTAGTCGCGGTCAATGGCTTCACGGATCTGGATAACTTCAGCGTCGGTCAGTTCATTGACGCGGCGCTCGGCCGGAATGCCAACCTTGGTGCAGATATCCTCGGCGAACTTGTCGCCAATCCCGTGGATATACTGCAGCGCAATAACTACGCGCTTATTCGTCGGGATATTGACGCCAGCAATACGTGCCACGTCTGCTCTCCTTCATTCAGCGCGAACCATCACGGCTGGCGCCCTTAAACAACAAGGGACCGGACTTCGACCCCCACTTCGTGGAAAACCGAATCCAGCCCAATAATCCATGAGACTGACGCGGTTCTTTAAGGATTAGAGTCCGCGGAGTCAACCGTGAACCTGCTCCTGTATTCAGCGTGCGATTGCGCCCTTGATGGCCGCCGTCACCTGATCGACCGGTTGCATGCCGTCAACCGTCTTCACCAGGCCCTGCTTGCGGTAGTATTCCACAAGGGGCGCGGTATCCTGCTTGTAGATATCGAGGCGCTTGCGGATCACCTCGGGCGAGTCGTCGGGACGATTGCTTTCCTTGGCGCGGTTGATCACGCGACCAACTAGCACATCGGCATCCGCCGTCATCTCGATCACGGCATCAAGCTTGATACCCTTGTCGCGCAGCATGCCGTCTAGGGCTTCCGCCTGACCGATCGTGCGCGGGAAGCCGTCGAGGATGAACCCCGGCGCGCAATCCTCGGCATCGAGCCGCTCCGAGACAATTCCGTTGACGATATCGTTGGAGACCAGATCGCCACGATCCATGATTTCCTTGGCAGCGATGCCAAGCGGAGTTTGCTCGGCAATGGCCGAACGCAGGATGTCGCCGGTCGAGAGCTGGGGAATGCCGAAGGCCTCGACCAGAATCTTGGCCTGGGTCCCCTTCCCCGCCCCCGGCGGTCCAAGCAGTATCAACCTCATCGACGCTTGCCTCCCCCGAGACGTGACTTCTTGACCAGCCCCTCATATTGCTGGGCAATCAGGTGGCTCTGGATCTGCGACACCGTATCGAGCGTCACCGTCACCATGATCAGCAGCGACGTGCCGCCGATGAACTGGCTGATCGCCATCTGGCTGAACAGGACTTCGGGAATCAGCGCAACAACCGTGAGGTAGATAGCACCGATCACGGTGATGCGCGTCAGCACATAGTCGATGTGCTGTGCCGTGCGCTCACCAGGGCGGATGCCCGGGATGAAGCCGCCGGAGCGCTTGAGGTTGTCGGCCGTCTCCTGCGGATTGAACACGATTGCCGTGTAGAAGAACGCAAAGAAGATGATGAAGAAGGCAAACAGCGCGAGATACAGCGGCTGCCCGCGGCCCAGCAGCGCCGTCACCGTCGTCAGCCAGACCGGCGCGTTGCCTTGTGCGGCAAAGGACGCGATCGTGGCCGGCAGCAGCAGCAGCGACGAGCCGAAGATCACCGGGATCACGCCCGACGTGTTCAGCTTGAGCGGCAGATGCGAGCTGTCGCCCTGGAACATCTTGTTGCCGACCTGGCGCTTTGGATACTGGATCAGCAGGCGGCGCTGGGCGCGTTCAAAGAACACGATGCCCGCGATCACCACCAGCGACAGCACGACCATGCCAAGACCGGCAATGCCGGGAATGGCGCCGGTACGGCTGAGTTCCAGCGTCTGCGCGATAGTGGTGGGCAGGTTGGCCACGATGCCGGCAAAGATGATCAGCGAGATGCCGTTGCCGACGCCGCGCGCAGTGATCTGCTCGCCCAGCCACATCAGGAACATGGTGCCACCTACGAGGGTGATCACCGTGGACACGCGGAAGAACCAGCCTGGATTGAGCACCACGCCCTGCGAGGCCTCGAGGCCCACGGCGATACCATAGGCCTGCACCGCACAGAACACCACGGCAAGGTAGCGGGTGTACTGGTTCATCTTGCGACGGCCAGCCTCGCCACCTTCCTTCTTCATCGCCTCGAGGCGCGGAGAAGCGGTAGAGATCACCTGCACCACAATGGAGGCGGTGATGTAGGGAATAAGGTTGAGGGCAAAGATCGCCATGCGCTCGACGGCACCGCCGGCGAACATGTTGAACATGCCGATAATACCCTGCTGGCTCTGTTCGAACGTCGCACGGAAAGCATCGGGATCGATGCCCGGGACCGGAATGAACGTGCCCAGACGATAAACAAGCAGCGCGCCCAGTGTGAACCAGATGCGCTGCTGCAGGGCCTTCGCCTTGGAAAAGGTCGAGAAATTGAGATTACGTGCCAGCTGTTCGGCTGCGGACGCCATGTATCGCTCCCTATGGCTTCAAGGCCAGGTGCGCTCGGAGCGCTTCGGGAGCGTATGCATCTGCGCCCCTAACGCAACAAACCAGAAAGGCGCACCCGGCCAAGGAGGCCGGATGCGCGATCGTCAGGTAGATTAGCCGGCGTACGGCGTCTTCTTCCAGGTGGCCTTGGCCGGGATCACTTCGACCGAACCGCCGGCAGCCTCGATGGCGGCAGCAGCACCCTTGGTCGCGTAGTCAACCTTGAAGGACACACCCTTGGCCGAGAAGCCCTCGGCACCGATCAGGCGGACGCCGTCACGCGGGCGGCGGATGACGCCGGCAGCAACCAGGGCTGCAGCATCGATCACGCCCTTGGCGTCGAGCTTGCCGGAGTCGATGTAGTTCTGGATGCGGTCGATGCGGACTTCATTCCAATCCTTGGGATTGAGCGCGTTGAAGCCACGCTTCGGCATACGCATGTGAAGGGGCATCTGGCCGCCTTCGAAGCCGTTGATCGCAACGCCGGAGCGTGCGGTCTGGCCCTTGCCGCCACGACCACCGGTCTTGCCCTTGCCAGAGCCGATACCGCGACCGATGCGGATACGGGTCTTGGAAGAACCGGGATTGTCGCGAAGTTCATTCAAACGGGTCATTTGATCGACCTTCCCTCTTACTCGCCGACGACGCGGACGAGGTGCGGGAGCTTGTTGATCATGCCGCGAACTTCGGGCGTATCGATCAGCTCGCGCTGCTTGTTCATCTTGTTGAGCCCGAGACCGATCAGGGTCGCGCGCTGCACCTTGTCGCGGCGGATCGGCGAACCGATCTGCTGCACGGTGATCATCTTTTTCTCAGCCATGATTTATCTCCTGACCTGAGCGATCAAGCTTCGACCGCAGTCTCGCCGCGGCGAGCCTGAAGTTCCGAAACCTTGAGGCCACGGCGGGAAGCAACCGAGCGAGGGCTGTCGACGCGCTTGAGCGCATCGAAGGTCGCACGGACCATGTTGTAGGGGTTTGCAGTGCCCTGCGACTTGGCAACGATGTCGTTGATGCCAAGCGTTTCGAACACGGCGCGCATCGGACCGCCGGCGATGATGCCGGTACCCGGAACGGCGGCACGCAGGATGACCTTGCCGGCGCCGTGGCGGCCAGCAACGTCGTGGTGCAGCGTGCGGGCGTCGCGCAGCGGCACGCGGATCATCTGGCGCTTGGCCTGCTCGGTGGCCTTGCGGATCGCTTCTGGAACTTCACGGGCCTTGCCGTGACCGAAGCCAACGCGGCCCTTCTGGTCACCGACAACGACGAGTGCGGCGAAACCGAAGCGACGGCCGCCCTTGACCACCTTGGCCACACGGTTGATGTGGACCAGGCGATCGACGAATTCGCTTTCGCGCTCTTGAACGTCTCTGCTCATAATTCTCTTCCTCGCCGCGTTAGAACTGCAGACCGCCCTCGCGGGCAGCTTCTGCAAGGGCCTTCACACGGCCGTGGTAAATGTAGGCGCCGCGATCGAAGATCACTTCGGCAACACCCGCCTTGGTGGCGCGCTCGGCGATCAGCTTGCCGATCGTCGCCGCAGCTTCGGCGGTGGAACCGCTCTTGCCGGCAGCCTTGATGTCCTTGTCGAGCGTCGAAGCGGCAGCCAGCGTGCGGCCGGTCGCGTCGTCGATGATCTGGGCGTAGATATTCTTGTCCGAACGGAAAACCGACAGACGGGGACGACCGAAGGCACGAGCCTTGAGCGCCTTGCGGACACGAGCCTTGCGGCGTTCCGCACCTTTTGCACTGATAGCCATTGCAGGCGCTCCTTACTTCTTCTTGCCTTCTTTGCGGAAGACTTGTTCGTTGGCATAACGAACACCCTTGCCCTTGTAGGGCTCGGGCTTGCGCCATGCACGAATGTTCGCCGCAACCTGACCAACCTGCTGCTTGTCGGCACCCGAGACGACGATTTCCGTCGGCGCGGGAACGGCAAGCGTGATGCCGGCTGGGGCCTGATAGATCACTTCGTGGCTGAAACCAAGCGACAGCTTGACATCCTTGCCCTGCATCGCGGCGCGATAACCAACGCCCTGGATGGCCAGACGCTTCTCGAAGCCGGCCGAAACGCCAGTGACGATGTTCTGCAGCAGCGCACGGGTGGTGCCCCATGCAGCGCGAGCAAACTTGGTGTCGTTGGTGGGGGAAACCACCAGGCCATCCGCGCCCTGCTCGACCGTGACGGAATCCATCAGGTCGATGCTGAGCTCACCCTTGGGGCCCTTAGCGGTGACGGTACGACCATTGATCGTGACCGTTACGCCGCTGACCGGTGCAACCGGTTTCTTGCCAGTACGTGACATTCTATATCCTTGAGTAATCGTCTTACCGAGAATCCTAAGGCCGAAGCCTTAGAATACGCGGCAGAGTACCTCGCCGCCGACATTGGCAGCCTTTGCTTCGTGATCGGCCATTACACCCTTGGGGGTGGAGAGGATCGACACGCCGAGACCGTTTGCGACCTGCGGGATGTTCTTGACGGAGGCGTAGACGCGGCGGCCGGGACGCGAAACGCGCTCGATCGTGCGGATGACACCTTCATTGTCCGAGTACTTGAGTTCGATCTCGTACTCGGAAGCACCGTTTTCGAACTTGGTCTCCGAATAGCCGCGGATGAAACCCTCGGACTGGAGAACGTCCAGCACACGACCGCGCAGGGTCGAAGCCGGGGTCGAAACGGAATCCTTGCGACGCAGCTGGGCGTTGCGGATGCGGGTCAGCATATCGCCGATGGGATCGGAAAAGCTCATCTTGGTTTCTCCTTACCAGCTCGACTTCACGAGACCCGGGATCTGGCCCAGGTTGCCAAGCTGGCGCAGAGCGATACGGCTCATCTTCAGCTTGCGGTAGAAGCCACGGGGACGACCCGAGACTTCGCAACGGTTGCGGACGCGGACCTTGGCCGAATTGCGCGGCAGCTCGGCCAGCTTGAGCTGGGCAGCGAAACGCTCGTCCATGGGGATCGACTGATCCTTGGTCTTTGCCTTGAGAGCGGCGCGCTTGCCAGCATACTGCTTGGCGAGCGCAGCGCGCTTGTTGTTCTTAACGATGGAGCTGGTCTTTGCCATATCCTGATCCTTTATCCCTTCCCTGCCCGCTTACTGGCGGAAGGGGAAGTTGAATGCCTTGAGCAGCGCACGAGCTTCATCATCGGACTTCGCAGTCGTGGCGATCACGATGTCCATGCCCCAAACCTGATCGATCTGATCGTAGTTGATTTCGGGGAAAATGATGTGTTCCTTGATGCCCATAGCATAATTGCCACGGCCGTCGAAGGAATTCGGGTTCAGCCCGCGGAAGTCGCGAACGCGCGGCAGCGCGATCGTCACCAGACGGTCAAGAAACTCGTACATACGGGTGGAGCGAAGGGTCACCTTCACGCCCAGCGGCATGTTCTCACGCACCTTGAAGCCGGCGATCGACTTGCGAGCATAGGTGATAACCGGCTTCTGGCCAGCGATCTTCTCGAGCTCGGCTGCAGCCGACTTCACCTTCTTGGTGTCGTTGACGGCTTCGCCAACGCCCATGTTGAGCACGATCTTCTCGAGCTTGGGCATCTGCATGACATTCTTGTAGGAGAACTGCTCCTGCAAGGCCTTGCGGATGTTGCCTTCGTATTCGCTACGAAGACGCGGAACGTAAGCTGTCTCAGCCATCGATCGAATCTCCGGTCGACTTGGCGACGCGCGTCTTGACGCCGTCCTTGATCTGGAAACCGACGCGGCTGGGCTTGCCATTGGCGTCGGCGATCGCAAGGTTCGACAGGTGGATCGGCGCTTCCTTGGTGAAGATGCCGGCGTCGGTCGATGCGGTCTGCTTGGTGTGGCGCTTCACAAGGTTGATACCCTGCACGAGTGCCTTGGTTTCGGTCGGGATGACCTGGAGGACCTGGCCAGTCTTGCCTTTGTCCTTGCCAGCCAGGACGACGACCTTATCGCCCTTCTTGATCTTGGCAGCCATTACAGCACCTCGGGTGCGAGCGAAATGATCTTCATGTGGTTCTTGGCGCGGAGTTCGCGCGGAACCGGTCCGAAGATACGGGTGCCGATGGGCTCTTTCTGATTGTTGATCAGAACCGCGGCATTCTTGTCGAAGCGGATCACGGTGCCATCGGGACGGCGGATGTCGAAAGCGGTGCGAACGACCACGGCCTTCATGACCTGGCCCTTCTTCACGCGGCCGCGCGGAATGGCATCCTTGACCGAGACGACGATGATGTCGCCGACCGAAGCGTACTTGCGGTGCGAACCGCCCAGTACCTTGATGCACATGACGCGCTTGGCGCCGGAATTATCGGCCACGTCGAGATTGGATTGCATCTGGATCATGGCTTGGTACCTTCCTGAGCCGCATCCTGAACCAGCGTCCAGCGCTTGTTCTTGGAGATCGGCGCACATTCTTCGATCCAGACGACCTGCCCGACCTTGGCCACATTGGCTTCGTCGTGGGCGTGGTACTTCTTGGAACGGCGAACAGTCTTCTTCATCACCGGATGCGTGAAGCGGCGCTCAACGCGCACCACGACCGTCTTTTCATTGGCGTCGGAGACCACAGTCCCCTGCAAAACGCGCTTTGGCATGGTCGCGGCTCCTTACTTCGCTGCGTTCTTTTCGCCGAGGATCGTCTTGATCCGCGCGATGTCGCGGCGGACCTTCTTGACCTGGGCGGGCTTTTCCAGCTGCTGGGTAGCGCGCTGGAAACGCAGGTTGAACTGTTCTTTCTTGAGGTCGACGAGCTGATCCTTCAGTTCGTCTGCGGTCTTGCTCCGCACATCACTGGCTTTCATGCTCGTGGTCCTTAGTCGGCAATGCGGGTAACAACCCGCGTCATGATCGGGAGCTTCATCGCGCCGAGGCGCAGAGCTTCCTTGGCAACGTCCTCGGGGACGCCGTCGATCTCGAATACGATGCGGCCTGGCTTCACGCGGGCTGCCCAGTATTCCACCGAGCCCTTGCCCTTACCCATACGCACTTCGGTCGGCTTCTTGGAAACCGGCACGTCCGGGAAGATACGGATCCAGACACGGCCCTGGCGCTTCATCTCGCGGGTGATCGCGCGGCGGGCCGCTTCGATCTGGCGAGCGGTGACGCGCTCGGGTTCGGTCGCCTTCAAGGCATACTGGCCGAAAGCCAGCTCGGTACCGCCCTTGGCAACGCCATGGATACGGCCCTTGTGAGCCTTGCGGAACTTGGTCTTCTTAGGTTGCAGCATAATGAACTAACCTTCTTATGCGCGTTCGCGGTCGCGGTCGCCACGCTCGCGGCGTGGTTCGCGGTCACGGTCGCTGCGCTGACCGCCGTCGTTGCCTTCGGTGGCGCGGCGCTCATGTGCCGTGGGATCGTGCTCGAGGACTTCGCCCTTGAAGACCCAGACCTTGATACCGATGATGCCGTAGGTGGTCGCGGCTTCGGCAGTACCGTAGTCGATGTCGGCACGCAGGGTGTGCAGCGGCACGCGGCCTTCACGGTACCATTCGGTACGGGCGATGTCGGCACCGCCGAGACGGCCACCGACGTTGACGCGGATGCCGCCGGCGCCCATGCGGATCGCCGTCTGCACGGCGCGCTTCATGGCACGGCGGAAGGCCACGCGGCGTTCCAGCTGCTGGGCAATGCCCTGGGCAACCAGCGTCGCGTCGGTCTCGGGCTTGCGCACTTCAACGATGTTGATGTGCACTTCGCTGTCGGTGAACTTCTTCACCTTGGCGCGGATCTTGTCGATGTCAGCGCCCTTCTTGCCGATCACGATGCCTGGACGGGCAGTGTGGATCGACACGCGGCACTTGCGGTGCGGACGCTCGATGACGATCTTGGAGACTGCGGCGGCCTTGAGGTCCTCCAGCAGCATCGTGCGGATCTTGAGGTCTTCCTGCAGCAGCGAACCGTATTCGCCACGGTTGGCGAACCAGCGGCTGTCCCACGTGCGGTTGATGCCGAGGCGGAAGCCGATTGGATTGATCTTCTGGCCCATTATGCGGCCTCCTCAACTTGCCGGACGATGATCGTCAGATGCGCGAACGGCTTTTCGATGCGCGACGAACGACCGCGGCCACGTGCGGTGAAACGCTTCATGACAAGCGAATTACCAACGAAGGCTTCAGCAACGACGAGAGCGTCGGTGTCGAGGCCATGGTTGTTCTCGGCATTGGCAATGGCGCTCTCGAGCACCTTCTTGACCTGGCCGGAGATGCGCTTGTGGCTGAACTCGAGTTCAGCCAGAGCCTTCTCGACCTTCTTGCCGCGGATCAACTGAGCCAGAAGATTGAGCTTCTGCGGGCTGATGCGCAGCATGCGCAGCACAGCCTTGGCTTCGTTGTCCTTGAGCGCGCGCTGGGTTTTTGGCTTGCCCATCTTACTTCCTCTTGGCCTTCTTGTCGGCCGCATGACCGTAATAGGTACGGGTCGGTGCGAATTCGCCGAACTTGTGGCCGATCATGTCCTCGGTGACGCTGACCGGAACGTGCTTCTGACCGTTGTGGACACCGAAGGTGATACCAACGAACTGCGGCAGGATGGTCGAACGGCGGCTCCAGATCTTGACCACATCGTTGCGGCCGGACGCGAGGGCCTTCTCGGCCTTCTTGAGCATGTAGCCGTCGACAAACGGCCCCTTCCAGATTGAACGGGTCATGGCTTACCTGCCCTTCTTCACGTGACGGCTGCGAACGATGAACTTGTCCGTTGCCTTGTTGCTGCGGGTCTTCTTGCCCTTGGTCGGCTTGCCCCATGGGGTCACCGGGTGACGGCCACCAGAGGTACGGCCTTCACCACCACCATGCGGGTGGTCGATCGGGTTCATGGTCACGCCGCGGTTGACCGGCTTGCGGCCCAGCCAACGCGAACGACCGGCCTTGCCGAGCGAGGTGTTGGAGTGGTCCTGGTTCGACACGGCACCGACGGTGGCGAGGCACGAACCATGCACACGGCGCTGCTCGCCCGAGTTCAGGCGAAGGATCGCCCAACCCTGGTCGCGGCCGACATACTGGGCGTAGGCACCGGCCGAACGGGCAACCTGGCCGCCCTTGCGGGGCTTGAGCTCGATGTTGTGCACGATCGTACCGACCGGCATGCGCTCGAGCGGCATGGCATTGCCCGGCTTCACGTCGACGGTGTTCATCGACGAGATGACCTTGTCACCGGCAGCCAGACGCTGGGGAGCCACGATATAGGCGAGTTCGCCGTCTTCGTACTTCACCAGGGCGATCCAGGCCGTACGGTTCGGATCATATTCCAGGCGCTCGACCGTACCAACGACGTCGAACTTGACGCGTTTGAAGTCGATCATGCGATAGGTGCGCTTGTGACCGCCACCGCGATGGAACGAGGTGATGCGACCACGGTTGTTGCGACCACCGGACTTGGAGAGGCCTTCGGTCAGGGTCTTGACCGGCTTGCCCTTCCAGAGTTCCGAACGGTCGGTCGTCACGAGCTGACGACGGCCTTCGGACGTGGGGTTGTAAGTTTTTAGAGCCATTTTGCTGTCTCTTATCCCTTAGAGGCCGGTCGAAATGTCGATCGACTGGCCGTCGACGAGGGTCACGATCGCCTTCTTGACGTCGTTGCGCGTACCGATGCGGCCGCGGAAGCGCTTCACCTTGCCCTTGCGGACCAGGGTATTCACTGCCTTGACCTTGACCGAGAACAGCTGCTCGACGGCGGCCTTGATCTCGGTCTTGTTGGCATCGATCGCCACGTCGAAAACGACCTGGTTTGCTTCCGAAGCCATCGTCGACTTTTCAGTCACGACGGGGTTGCGGACGATGTCGTAAGCGCTGAGCTTGTTCATGCGAACCTCGCTTCCAGCGCTTCGAGCGCTGCCTTGGTCAGGACGAGCTTGTCGCGCTTGAGGATCGAAACAACGTTGATCCCCTGGATCGGCAGCACGTCGATATGCGGGATGTTGCGGGCGGCCAGAGCAAAGTTCTGGTCGACGTTCGCACCATCGATGATCAGGGCGTTCGCCCATTCCAGCTTGCCGAAGGTGGCGCGCAGTGCAGCGGTCTTGGCTTCAGCCTGGGCAACGCTGTCAATGACGATCAGCGAGCCGGACTTGGCCTTGGACGACAGGGCATGCTTGAGCGCGAGGGCACGGACCTTCTTGGGAAGGTCAATGGCATGCGAGCGCGGGGTCGGACCGAAAGCACGGCCGCCGCCACGGAACTGCGGAGCCTTGCGATCGCCATGGCGAGCGCCGCCCGAGCCCTTCTGCTTCACGAACTTCTTGCCCGTGCGCGAGCCTTCCGAGCGATGCTTCACGTCATGCGTGCCGGCCATCGCCTTGAGCTGCTGGTAACGAACCATGCGGTGCAGGATGTCCTGGCGGACTTCCAGACCGAAGACGTCATCGGCGAGCTGGATCGAACCAGCGGCCTTGCCGTCGAGGGTTGTGACGTTGAGTTCCATTTAGTTACCTTCCCCCGCGACTTCAGCGGCGGCCTTGAACGAGCCCGGGAAAGCAGCGCCCTGGGGAGCCGGCTTCTTCACCGCGTCCTTGATCATGATCCAGGCGCCCTTGGCGCCGGGAACCGAACCCTGGATCATGATCAGCCCGCGTTCCACGTCGGTCTTGACGACCTTGACGTTCTGCGTGGTGATGCGACGATCGCCCATGTGGCCCGGCATCTTCTTGTTCTTGAAGGTCTTACCCGGGTCCTGACGACCACCGGTAGAACCGATAGAGCGGTGCGAAACCGACACGCCGTGCGATGCACGCAGACCGCCGAAGTTCCAGCGCTTCATACCGCCGGCGAAACCCTTACCGATCGAGGTGCCGGTGACGTCCACCAGCTGGCCTTCGACGAAATGGTCGGCCTGCAGCTGTGCGCCGACCTCGATGAGGTTGGCTTCGTCGACGCGGAATTCCGCGACATGACGCTTGGGCTCGACCTTGGCGACGGCAAACTGGCCGCGCTCAGCCTTGGTCGTGTTCTTGGCCTTAGCCTGGCCTGCACCGAGCTGGAGGGCAACGTAGCCATCCTTTTCAGCGGTCCGCTGGCCCACCACCTGGCAGTTCTGCAGCTCCAGCACAGTCACCGGAACGTGCGAGCCGTCCGCCGTGAATATGCGGGTCATGCCCAGCTTCTGTGCGATCAATCCAGAACGCATCGGTTGTTACCTTCTTTTTGGCGCTGCACCGGGTCATGGTTTCAGAGGACCCTTTTTGCGGTGAGCGCGGAAACTCGTTTTGTTAGAGCTTGATTTCGACGTCGACGCCGGCGGCGAGATCAAGCTTCATGAGTGCGTCGACCGTCTGTGGGGTCGGGTCCACAATGTCAAGCAGACGCTTGTGGGTCCGGATCTCGAACTGCTCGCGCGACTTCTTGTCGATGTGCGGAGAGCGGTTGACGGTAAACTTGTCGATTCGCGTCGGCAGCGGGATGGGCCCGCGCACCTGCGCGCCCGTACGCTTGGCCGTCGACACGATCTCGCGCGTCGAGGCGTCGAGAACGCGGTGGTCAAACGCCTTGAGGCGGATGCGAATATTCTGACCGTTCATCTTTGTAAATCCTGGCGAAAATGGATCGCGGCGCGCAAACAATCGCGCGCCGCGAGTGTCTCAGTGAGGCTTACTTCAGGATCGTAGCGACGACGCCCGAACCAACGGTACGGCCACCTTCACGGATAGCGAAGCGGAGCTTCTCTTCCATGGCGATCGGCACGATCAGCTGAACGTTGATGTTCAGGTTGTCGCCCGGCATCACCATTTCGGTGCCTTCGGGCAGGGTCACGATGCCGGTCACGTCCGTGGTACGGAAGTAGAACTGCGGACGGTAGTTGCCGAAGAACGGGGTGTGGCGGCCGCCTTCTTCCTTGGTCAGGATATAGACTTCAGCGGTGAAGTCGGTGTGCGGGGTCACGGAACCGGGCTTGCAGAGAACCTGGCCGCGCTCAACCTGAGTGCGGTCGATACCACGGATCAGAGCGCCGATGTTGTCGCCGGCCTGGCCCGAGTCGAGCAGCTTGCGGAACATTTCGACACCGGTAACGGTGGTCTTCTGGGTTGCCTTGATGCCGACGATTTCGACTTCTTCGCCAACCTTGACGATACCGCGTTCGACACGGCCGGTGACCACGGTGCCGCGGCCCGAGATCGAGAACACGTCTTCGATCGGGAGCAGGAACGGCTGGTCAACCGGACGCTCCGGCTGCGGGATGTATTCGTCAACGGCACGCATCAGCTCGAGAACGGCGTCGTGGCCGAGCTTCTTGTCGCTGTCTTCGAGGGCGGCCAGAGCCGAGCCCTTGATGATCGGAACGTCGTCGCCCGGGAATTCGTAGGACGAGAGCAGTTCGCGAACTTCGAGTTCGACGAGCTCGAGCAGTTCCGGATCGTCGACCATGTCGCACTTGTTCAGGAACACGACCAGAGCAGGAACGCCAACCTGACGGGCGAGCAGGATGTGCTCACGGGTCTGAGGCATCGGGCCGTCGGCAGCCGACACGACCAGGATCGCGCCGTCCATCTGGGCAGCGCCGGTGATCATGTTCTTCACATAGTCGGCGTGGCCGGGGCAGTCCACGTGAGCGTAGTGACGGTTGGTCGTCTCGTACTCGACGTGAGCGGTGTTGATGGTGATGCCGCGTGCCTTTTCTTCGGGGGCCGCGTCGATCTGGTCATACGCCTTGAAGGTCGCGCCACCGGTTTCAGCCAAGACCTTGGTGATCGCTGCGGTCAGCGAAGTCTTGCCATGGTCAACGTGACCGATGGTGCCGATGTTGCAGTGCGGCTTAGAGCGGGAAAACTTTTCCTTAGCCATCGCTTTTCTCCGTATTCGTCAGCCCGGAGGCCAACCTTGCGTTTCAGTTTCTTGTTTAGGCGTACTCGGCCTTAGGCGTATTTGGCCTGGACTTCGTCGGCAACCGCCTGCGGAACCTGCTCGTAGTGGTCGAACGTCATCGAGTACTGTGCACGACCCTGGCTCATGGAGCGCAGCGAGTTCACGTAGCCGAACATGTTCGCGAGCGGCACGAAGGCATTCACGACCTGGAGGATGCCACGGCTTTCAGTGCCCTGGATCTGACCACGCCGAGAATTCAGGTCGCCGATGACATCGCCCATGTAATCTTCTGGCGTGACAACTTCAACCTTCATGATCGGCTCGAGGATCTTCGGAGCCGCCTTGCGCAGGGCTTCGTTGAAGCCGGCACGACCAGCGATTTCGAAGGCCAGAACCGAGGAGTCCACGTCGTGGTAGGCCCCTTCGGTCAGCGTCACCTTGACGTCCACGATCGGGAAGCCGATCAGCGGACCGGCCGACATGACCGACTTCACGCCCTTTTCGACGCCGGGGATGTATTCCTTCGGCACCGAACCGCCGACAACGGCGTTCACGAATTCGAGACCCTTGCCGACTTCCGACGGCTCGACGGTCAGCTTGACGCGGGCGAACTGGCCCGAACCGCCCGACTGCTTCTTGTGGGTATAGTCCACATCGGCCTTGCGGGTGATGGTTTCGCGGTAAGCCACCTGCGGCTGGCCGATATTGGCTTCAACCTTGAACTCGCGACGCATGCGGTCGACGAGAATGTCGAGGTGAAGTTCGCCCATGCCTGAGATGATGGTCTGGCCGGATTCTTCGTCGGTCTTCACGCGGAAGGTCGGATCTTCGGCAGCAAGGCGATTAAGCGCGAGGCCCATCTTTTCCTGGTCAGCCTTGGACTTCGGTTCGACGGAGATGTCGATTACCGGCTCCGGGAACACCATGCGCTCGAGGATAACCTGAGCATTGGCCGGGCACAGCGTGTCACCGGTCGTGGTGTCCTTGAGACCAACGATAGCGACGATGTCGCCAGCATAGGCCTCCGTGATCTGCTCGCGCGAATTGGCGTGCATCTGGAACAGGCGACCAACGCGCTCGCGCTTTTCCTTCACGGTGTTCTCAAGCATCATGCCCTGCTCGAGCTTGCCCGAGTAGATGCGGCAGAAGGTCAGCGTACCCATGTGCGGGTCGTTGGCGATCTTGAACGCCAGCATCGAGAGCGGCTCGTTGTCGTCGGCGTGACGCTCGATCGGCTCTTCCGTACGGGCATCGATGCCCTGGATGGCCGGAACGTCGGCAGGCGACGGCAGGAAGTCGATAACGCCGTCAAGCAGGGGCTGAACGCCCTTGTTCTTGAAGGCCGAGCCAGCGAACACCAGGAAGAACTTGGTGTCGATGCAGCCCCGGCGCAGCAGACGACGGATCGTGTCGTTATTCGGCACTTCACCGTTGAGATAGGCTTCCATTGCGTCGTCGTCGAGCTCGACGGCAGCTTCGATCATCTGTTCGCGGTACTTCGCGGCCGAAGCCTTGAGGTCTTCCGGAATCTCGACGACGTCCCACTGGGCGCCCAGCTCTTCGTTGCGCCAGACCAGAGCATTCATCTCGATCAGGTCGACGACACCCTTGAACTCGTTCTCGGCACCGATCGGCAGCTGAACGGGAACGGCACGGGCACCAAGGCGCGAACCGATCATCTCGACGCAGCGGTAGAAGTCGGCGCCGATCTTGTCCATCTTGTTGACGAAGACCAGACGCGGCACTTCGTACTTGTCGGCCTGGCGCCAGACGGTTTCGGTCTGGGGTTCGACGCCGGCATTGGCGTCGAGCAGCGCGACGGCACCGTCGAGCACGCGGAGCGAACGCTCGACTTCGATGGTGAAGTCCACGTGGCCGGGCGTGTCGATGATGTTGAAGCGGTGCTGGGTACCGTCACGGCCCTTCCAGAAGGTCGTGGTGGCAGCGGACGTGATGGTGATGCCGCGTTCCTGCTCCTGCTCCATCCAGTCCATGGTCGCAGCGCCGTCGTGGACTTCGCCGATCTTGTGGGACTTGCCGGTGTAGTAGAGGATGCGTTCGGTCGTGGTCGTCTTGCCAGCATCGATGTGAGCCATGATGCCGAAGTTACGATACAGCGGAATTGGATAATCGCGTGCCATGAAGGGCTCCTGCTACCAGCGGTAGTGCGAGAAGGCACGGTTGGCGTCAGCCATACGGTGCGTGTCTTCGCGCTTCTTGACGGCCTGACCACGGCCATTGAGAGCATCCATCAGCTCGCCCGAAAGGCGTTCGCGCATGGTGTTCTCGCCACGCTTGCGGGCAGATTCGATGAGCCAGCGAATGGCCAGGGCCTGCTGACGGTCGGCACGAACTTCAACCGGAACCTGGTAGGTTGCACCGCCAACGCGGCGCGAACGAACTTCAACAGCCGGACGGATGTTTTCGAGCGCGGTGTGGAACACTTCCACGGGGTTCTGCTTGACCTTGGCTTCGACGATGTCGAAGGCACCATAGACGATGCTTTCGGCAGCGGACTTCTTGCCGTCCTTCATGAGCGAGTTCATGAACTTGGTCAGGACGAGATCGCCATACTTGGCGTCTGGAATAACGTCGCGTTTTTCGGCGCGGTGACGACGGGACATATCTCGATCTCCTTACTTCGGACGCTTCGCGCCGTACTTGGACCGGCGCTGCTTGCGGTCCTTGACGCTCTGCGTGTCGAGGACACCGCGGAGCACGTGGTAGCGAACACCCGGAAGGTCGCGAACGCGGCCGCCGCGGATCAGGACCACGGAGTGTTCCTGCAGGTTGTGGCCTTCGCCCGGAATATACGAAATCACTTCGCGCTGGTTGGTCAGGCGAACCTTGGCCACCTTGCGCAGAGCCGAGTTCGGCTTCTTCGGGGTCGTCGTGTACACACGAGAGCAAACGCCGCGCTTCTGCGGATTTGCTTCCATGGCCGGAACCTTGTTCCGCTTTGGCTTGCTGGCGCGTGGTTTGCGGATCAGCTGATTAATGGTGGGCATTGCGCTCTTTCCATCGTCCAAAATTCATTGCGGTCTATCGAAGCAAACCAAAACGGCGCTCATCCGACCCGAAAAGAGCCGGAAGCGCCTTAATTGCAGCGGACCACCCGCGAAAGCAGGCAGTCATGCGCACAAGGATTTGCTTCGTCTAGTTACCCGACAGTGTGTTTGAGTGTCCTGGATTCCCGCGCTAGGTGGCAGGGACCCGGTGTGACAATCACGACCGACCGCTTAGGTAGGCGCTGTTTAGAGCCGACTCGTCCGCCCGTCAAGGATTCTTTCGTGAATTATCCGAGAGGGAGCTATGCGACGGCTTGCCATCCTCTCCAACTGGTGAATGGGCCGGCAGCTCAGGCGACTTCGCGCGACCCACGCACCCTCCCCCGGCATCTCTCGCCAGCCGACGGGTAACAGGGAAGCTACCGATAGCTTCATGTCGGCTGCGGAGTGGCGGGCAAAGAAAAAGGGGCCCGAAGGCCCCTTCCCTATTCATTGTCCGAGCGGCTGCTTACTCGGCAGCTGGCGCGGCGATCTTGACGGTGTTCGCCTGGCGGCGACGCTCGTCGAGGATCAGGTCGTCGCGCTTGGCGGCGATCATCTTGGCCGAGGAGATGCCGGCGCCGGTACCCGCCGGGATCAGGCGGCCGACGATGACGTTCTCCTTGAGACCTTCAAGCAAATCGGCCTTGCCGGAAACCGCAGCTTCCGTAAGGACGCGGGTGGTTTCCTGGAACGAGGCGGCCGAGATGAACGACCGGGTCTGCAGCGATGCCTTGGTGATGCCGAGCAGCACCGGATTGGCCGTTGCCGGCTTCTTGCCGTCAGCAACCAGCGCATCGTTGAGCTCGTCGAAGTCCAGCTTGTCGAGCTGCTCGTCCTTGAGCAGGCCGGTATCACCTGGATCCACGATCTCGACCTTCTGCAGCATCTGGCGAACAATCACCTCAATATGCTTGTCGTTGATCAGCACGCCCTGGAGGCGATAGACCTCCTGGATTTCATTGACGAGGTAACGAGCAAGCTCTTCCACGCCCTTGATGGCCAGGATGTCATGCGGTGCCGGGTTGCCGTCGAGGATATACTCACCCTTTTCAATAGCGTCGCCTTCCTGGAGGTGGAACGGCTTGCCCTTGGGGATCAGATACTCGACCGGCTCAGCACCGTCCTCATGCGGCTCGATAATGACGCGGCGCTTGTTCTTGTAGTCGCGGCCGAAGCGGATGGTACCATCGATCTCGGCGATGATGGCGTGATCCTTCGGACGACGGGCTTCGAACAGCTCGGCCACACGCGGCAGACCGCCGGTGATGTCCTTGGTCTTGGCCGATTCCAGCGGAATACGGGCCAGGACGTCGCCGGGCGACACCTTCTCACCAGGCTCGACGGCGATAACCGCGTCGACCGAGAGGAGATAGCGGGCATCGCCGCCACGTTCCACCTTCTGCACGGCACCGCCACGAGCGATGGCAATCGCGGGCTTGAGGCCCTCGCCACGCTGGTTGGTGCGCCAGTCGATGACAACGCGCTTGGTGAAGCCGGTCGCCTCGTCGGTGTTTTCCGCAACCGAAGCACCGTCAACCAGATCCTCGAACACGACCTCGCCCTCGACTTCTGCGAGAACCGGACGGGTGTAGGGATCCCATTCGGCCAGACGCTGGCCGCGGCGGACCTTGTCCCCTTCGTTGACCAGCAGCTTGGAGCCGTAGGTCACCTTATGGGTGGCGCGTTCCTTGCCTTCGCTATCGAGGATGGCGAGCGACACGTTACGGGCCATGACGACGAGCTTGCCGCCTTCGACCTTGGCCACGTTCGGGTTGCGGATGGCGATCGTGCCTTCCGCGCCCGATTCCAGGAACGACGAGTCGACCACCTGAGCCGTGCCACCGATGTGGAACGTGCGCATGGTGAGCTGGGTACCGGGTTCACCGATCGACTGTGCGGCGATGACGCCGACAGCTTCACCCATGTTCACGGGCGTACCGCGAGCAAGGTCACGGCCATAGCAGGCCGCGCAGGTGCCCTGGCGCATGTCGCACACCAGCGGGGAGCGGATACGGACCGACTGGATCCGGGCTTCCTCGATGACGTCGACGTGCTTTTCTTCCAGCAGCGTACCCTTGGGGGCGATCAGGTCGCCCGTCAGCGGGTGGAAGATGTCGTCGGCAGCCGTACGGCCCAGAACGCGCTGGCCGATGGAGGCCACGATCTGGCCGGCATCGACGATCGGCTCCATGGTCAGGCCACGCTCGGTGCCGCAGTCTTCGGACACGATGATCGCGTCCTGCGCCACGTCCACGAGACGGCGGGTCAGGTAACCCGAGTTCGCGGTCTTCAACGCCGTATCCGCCAGACCCTTGCGGGCGCCGTGGGTGGAGTTGAAGTATTCGAGAACGTTGAGGCCTTCCTTGAAGTTAGCCGTGATCGGGGTTTCGATGATCGAGCCGTCCGGACGGGCCATCAGGCCACGCATGCCGGCAAGCTGCTTCATCTGGGCCGGTGAACCACGGGCACCCGAGTGGGACATCATGTAGACCGAGTTGATCGGCTTCTGACGGCCGGTCTCCTCGTCGATCTGCACCTTGCGGATCGCGTCCATCATCTCTTCGGCAACCTTGTCACCGCACTTGGCCCAGGCGTCGACCACCTTGTTGTACTTTTCGCCCTGAGTGATCAGGCCGTCATTGTACTGCTGCTCGAACTCTTCGACCTGCTTACGCGCGGCTTCCACGATCGTGTACTTGGAGGCCGGGATAACCATGTCGTCCTTGCCGAACGAGATGCCTGCGTCACAAGCATTCTTGAAGCCAAGCTGCATGACGCGGTCACAGAAGATCACGGTCTCCTTCTGGCCGCAGCCACGGTAGACCGTGTCGATCATCTTGGAGATCATCTTCTTGGTCATCAGCTGGTTGGCCGTGGAGAACGGCACATTCGGATGCTTGGGCAGGATCTGCCCGATCAGCATGCGGCCAGGCGTGGTTTCCACGATCTCGGTCGTCTGCTTGCCGTTCTCGTCGAACGCCGTGACACGGCCTTTGATCTTGGTGTGCAGCGTGACGATCTTGTTGTCGAGCGCATGCTCGAGCTCGGCATAGGACGAGAACGCCATGCCTTCGCCCGGCTCACCCTCGTTCATCAGCGACAGGTAGTAGAGACCCAGCACGATGTCCTGCGACGGCACAATGATCGGCTGGCCGTTGGCGGGATGGAGGATGTTGTTGGTCGACATCATCAGGACGCGCGCTTCCAGCTGCGCTTCAAGCGACAGCGGAACGTGCACGGCCATCTGGTCACCGTCGAAGTCGGCGTTGAAGGCCGAGCAGACGAGCGGATGCAGACGGATTGCCTTGCCTTCGATCAGGATCGGTTCGAAGGCCTGGATGCCAAGACGGTGCAGCGTCGGAGCACGGTTCAGCAGAACCGGGTGCTCGCGGATCACTTCATCGAGGATATCCCAGACTTCGGGCTTTTCCTTCTCGACCAGCTTCTTGGCCTGCTTCACCGTTGACGAGAAGCCCTTGGCCTCAAGGCGCGAATAGATGAACGGCTTGAACAGCTCGAGCGCCATCTTCTTGGGCAGACCGCACTGGTGCAGCTTGAGGTTCGGACCTACGGTGATCACCGAACGGCCCGAATAGTCCACGCGCTTGCCAAGGAGATTCTGGCGGAAGCGGCCCTGCTTGCCCTTGAGCATGTCGGAAAGCGACTTCAGCGGACGCTTGTTGGCACCAGTGATGGTGCGGCCACGGCGGCCGTTGTCGAACAGCGCGTCCACAGCTTCCTGCAGCATGCGCTTTTCATTGCGGATAATGATGTCCGGGGCGCGGAGCTCGATCAGGCGCTTCAGGCGGTTGTTGCGGTTGATCACGCGACGGTAGAGGTCGTTGAGATCGGACGTCGCAAAGCGGCCGCCATCGAGCGGAACGAGCGGACGCAGTTCCGGCGGAATGACCGGAATCACCGTCATGATCATCCATTCGGGCTTGTTGCCCGAAACGATGAACTGCTCGACGATCTTGAGGCGCTTGGCCAGCTTCTTGGGCTTCAGCTCGGTGGTCGACTCGGCGATTTCCACGCGCAGGTCGGCCGCGATCTTCTCGAGATCGAGGGCCAGCAGGATGTCCCGGATGGCTTCGGCGCCGATCTTGGCGGTGAAGCTGTCGGCACCATACTCGTCCTGGGCGTCGAGATACTGCTCTTCGGTCAGGAGCTCATGGGTGGTGAACGGCGTCAGGCCCGCATCCAGCACGACATAGTTCTCGAAATAGAGAATGCGCTCGATGTCCTTGAGCGTCATATCGAGCAGGAGCGCGATACGGGACGGCAGGGACTTCAGGAACCAGATGTGAGCGACCGGAGCGGCCAGTTCGATATGGCCCATGCGCTCGCGGCGAACGCGAGACAGGGTAACTTCCACACCGCACTTTTCGCAGATGACGCCCTTGAACTTCATGCGCTTGTACTTGCCGCACAGGCACTCATAGTCCTTCACGGGCCCGAAGATGCGCGCGCAAAACAGGCCGTCACGCTCGGGCTTGAACGTACGGTAGTTGATCGTCTCGGGCTTCTTGATCTCGCCATAGGACCAGGAAAGGATCTTTTCCGGGCTCGCGATGGAGATCTTCATCTGGTCGAAGGTCTGGACCGGGATCGCCGGATTGAACGGGTCCATGACGTGGGAATGATGATTCATCAATTCTCTCCTCTTTCCTTCGGGAGGGGCTCACGCCCTCTCCCTCGGGAAGTGAATGGGATGGGGAAGTGCCGGATTATTCCGCCGCTTCCTGAGGAGGTGCGAGCTCCGCTTCGGCCTGGCCGCCTTCGTCGCCGAGGTCACGCATGTCGAGTTCGACATTGAGACCCAGCGACCGGATTTCCTTGACCAGAACGTTGAAGCTCTCGGGGATGCCCGCTTCGAACGTGTCGTCGCCGCGAACGATGGCTTCGTAGACCTTGGTACGACCGGCAACGTCGTCCGACTTGATGGTGAGCATTTCCTGGAGCGTGTAAGCCGCGCCATAGGCTTCGAGAGCCCACACTTCCATCTCGCCGAAGCGCTGACCGCCGAACTGGGCCTTGCCGCCCAGTGGCTGCTGGGTAACCAGGGAGTAAGGACCGATCGAACGGGCGTGGATCTTGTTGTCCACCAGGTGGTCGAGCTTGAGCATATAGATATAGCCCACGGTCACCTGACGGTCGAACTGCTCACCGGTACGGCCGTCATAGACGGTCGACTGGCCGGAGCCCTTGAGACCCGCACGTTCCAGCATCTCGACGATGTCGGCTTCCTTGGCACCGTCAAACACCGGGGTCGCAATCGACACGCCCTTGGAAAGGTGTTCGCCGAGGCGGATGAGGCCATCGTCGTCCAGATCGGTAACCGACTCGTCACCTTCAAACAGCTCGCCGATTTCCTTGCGGAGTGGCTTGAGGTCGCCCTTCTGCTGGTAGATGCGGACCATCTCGTCGATCTTCTTGCCCATGCCGGCGCAAGCCCAGCCCAGGTGCGTCTCGAGGATCTGGCCCACATTCATGCGCGACGGCACGCCAAGCGGGTTGAGCACGATGTCGACCGGCGTACCGTCTTCGAGATACGGCATGTCTTCCACCGGCACGATGCGCGAAACCACGCCCTTGTTGCCGTGACGGCCAGCCATCTTGTCGCCCGGCTGGATCTTGCGCTTGGTGGCGATGAAGACCTTGACCATCTTCATCACGCCCGGCGGAAGTTCGTCACCGCGCTGGAGCTTGTCGACCTTGTCGATGAAGCGCTGCTCGAGGAGACGGCGGCTTTCTTCATACTGAGCATGAAGCGCTTCCATCTCGGTCATGACCTTGTCGTCCTCGACCGCGAACTGCCACCACTTGGAGCGGGGCTGGGCCTCGAACATCTGGTCATTGAGCTTGGTGCCGACGACATAGCCCTTCGGGCCAGCCGTGGCCGCCTTGCCGAACAGCATTTCCTTGAGACGCGCATAGACGTTGCGATCAAGGATCGACTGTTCGTCGTCACGGTCCTTGGCGAGGCGTTCGATTTCCTCGCGCTCGATCGCCATGGCGCGCTCGTCCTTGTCGATGCCATGGCGGTTGAACACGCGCACTTCAACAACAGTACCAGCATCGCCCGGCGGCACGCGCAGGGAGGTGTCACGAACGTCCGAGGCCTTTTCGCCGAAGATGGCGCGAAGCAGCTTTTCTTCCGGCGTCATCGGCGATTCACCCTTGGGGGTGATCTTGCCGACGAGGATGTCGCCCGGAGCAACTTCCGCACCAATGTGGACGATACCCGCTTCGTCGAGGTTCTTGAGCGCTTCTTCCGAAACGTTCGGAATGTCGCGCGTGATTTCCTCGGGACCAAGCTTGGTGTCGCGGGCCATCACTTCATATTCCTCGATGTGTATCGAGGTGAAGACGTCCTGCATCGCGATCTTTTCGCTCAGGAGGATGGAGTCTTCGAAGTTGTAGCCGTTCCAGGGCATGAAGGCGACGAGGACGTTGCGGCCGAGGGCGAGATCGCCCAGTTCGGTCGACGGACCATCGGCGATGATATCGCCCTGGTTGACGTGGTCACCGACAACCACCAGCGGACGCTGGTTGATGCAGGTCGACTGGTTCGAGCGCTGGAACTTCATCAGGTTATAGATGTCGACGCCCGACTTCGACGCATCTGTTTCTTCCGTTGCGCGAATAACGATACGGGTGGCGTCCACCTGGTCGACGATGCCCTTGCGCTTGGCGACGATGGCGGCGCCGGAGTCACGCGCCACGACCGCTTCCATGCCGGTACCGACATAGGGAGCGTGCGCGCGCAGCAGCGGCACAGCCTGACGCTGCATGTTCGAGCCCATGAGAGCACGGTTAGCGTCGTCGTTCTCGAGGAACGGGATCAGCGAGGCGGCAACCGACACCATCTGCTTGGGCGAAACGTCCATGAGGTCGACGTTTTCCTTGGGCGTCAGGCCGTTGTCGCCGGCGTGGCGAGCCACAACCAGGTCATGCATCAGCGTGCCGTCCGGATTGAACTCGACGTTTGCCTGGGCAACGTAGTGCTTGGCCTCTTCCATGGCGGAGAGATAGACAACTTCGTTGGTCAGCTTGCCGTCGACGATCTTGCGGTACGGGGTTTCGATGAAACCGTACTTGTTGACGCGGGCGAAGGTCGACAGCGAGTTGATCAGACCGATATTCGGGCCTTCCGGCGTCTCGATCGGGCAGATGCGGCCATAGTGGGTCGGATGCACGTCACGGACTTCGAAGCCTGCACGTTCGCGGGTGAGACCACCCGGCCCAAGAGCCGAAAGACGGCGCTTGTGGGTGATTTCCGACAGCGGATTGGTCTGGTCCATGAACTGCGACAGCTGCGAGGAACCGAAGAACTCGCGCACCGCGGCAGCGGCCGGCTTGGCGTTGATCAGGTCCTGCGGCATCACCGTGTCGATCTCGACCGAGCTCATGCGCTCCTTGATGGCGCGTTCCATGCGGAGCAGGCCAAGGCGGTAGCTGTTTTCCATGAGTTCGCCGACCGAGCGAACGCGGCGGTTGCCTAGGTTGTCGATGTCGTCGATTTCGCCACGGCCATCGCGCAGGTCGACCAGAGTGCGGACGACTTCAACGATGTCTTCCTTGCGCAGCGTGCGCATTGTGTCGGGCGCATCGAGCTCGAGGCGCATGTTCATCTTGACGCGGCCGACGGCCGAGAGGTCATAGCGTTCGCTGTCAAAGAACAGCGACTGGAACATGGCCTCGGCCGTATCGACGGTCGGCGGCTCGCCGGGGCGCATGACGCGGTAGATGTCGAACAGGGCGTCTTCACGCGACTCGTTCTTGTCTACGGCCAGCGTGTTGCGGATATAGGCGCCAATGGTGATGTGGTCGATGTCAAGGATCGGCAGCTCGTCGAAGCCGAGATCGAGCATCTTGGCCAGGGTCTTCTCGTCGAGCTCGTCGCCTGCCTCCATGTAGACCTCGCCGGTCTTCATGTTGATCAGGTCCTCGGCGACATACATGCCGTAGAGGTCTTCATCGACAGCCAGCAGGTGCGTGAGGCCGTTCTCGGCAAGCTTCTTGGCCTGGCGGGCCGAGAGCTTCTTGCCGGCTTCGTGCACAACGTCGCCCGTCTTGGCGTCGATCAGGTCATGGCTGGGCTTTGCACCCTTCCACTTCTCGGCATCGTAGGGAACGCGCCAGCCCTTCTCGGTCTTTTCGTAATTGAGCGTGTTGTAATAGGTCGCAAGGATTTCCTCGGCATCCATGCCGAGCGCCTTGAGCAGCGAGGTCACCGGGATCTTGCGGCGACGGTCGATACGGGCATAGACCACATCCTTGGCGTCGAACTCGATGTCGAGCCACGAGCCACGGTACGGAATGATGCGGCCGGCAAACAAGAGCTTGCCCGACGAGTGGGTCTTGCCCTTGTCGTGGTCAAAGAACACGCCGGGCGAACGGTGCATCTGCGAGACGATGACGCGCTCGGTGCCGTTGACGATGAAGGTGCCGTTCGACGTCATGAACGGCATGTCGCCCATGTAGACGTCCTGCTCCTTGATGTCCTTGACGGAGCGGGCGCCGGTTTCCTCGTCCACTTCGAACACGATCAGGCGCAGCGTCACCTTGAGCGGGGCAGCGAAGGTGATATCGCGCGCGCGGCACTCGTCGATGTCGTACTTGGGCTGCTCGAACTCGTACTTCACGAATTCAAGGGATGCAGTGTTCGAAAAGTCGGTGATCGGGAAGACCGAACGGAACACGGACTGAAGCCCTTCATCGGGACGGCCACCTTCGGGCTCGTCCACGAGGAGGAACTGATCGTAGGAGGCCTTCTGGACCTCGATCAGGTTGGGCATCTCCGTGACTTCGCGAATGGAACCGAAGGACTTGCGTACCTTGCGGCGGCCGTTGAACGTGGTAGCCATGAAAGCTCCTGTTTCTTGCGATGTGTCTCGGAGGCAGATATCCAAAAATCCGACTATCAGCCGTCGGGTTTCGGGATATGTGCCCGTTAAGGCAATAGGTGTGGCTAGGAGATGCCGGCGCCCTGCCCCAGCCAAGGACAGGAAGACGCGAAACGCCAAACACCCCGTGGTCGAGAACCACAGGGCAAGTGGACGTCACCGTGCCTTTGACATCAAATTCGTCATATATTCCGCAAATTGGCGCCAGGGACCCATCCAATCGGTCCGGCGAATCATCCCGTAAAAACGAGAATGTGGGATGGCACATAAAGCGCCACCCCACAAAAAACAAGACCTAAGTCGAAATTACTTGAGTTCGACCTTGGCGCCGGCGTCTTCCAGCTTCTTCTTGATGTCTTCGGCTTCAGCCTTCGAAGCGCCTTCCTTGACGGCCTTCGGAGCAGCTTCAACCAGTGCCTTGGCTTCGCCCAGGCCCAGACCGGTGATGGCGCGGACTTCCTTGATGACGTTGATCTTGTTGTCGCCGAACGAGGCGAGGATCACGTCGAATTCAGTCTTTTCTTCAGCAGCCGGGGCAGCAGCACCGCCGCCAGCGGCAGCAGCAACAGCAACCGGAGCAGCGGCGGAAACGCCCCACTTTTCTTCCAGCAGCTTCGACAGTTCAGAAGCTTCCAGGACGGTCAGGGCAGAAAGGTCGTCAACGAGCTTGGCGAGATCAGCAGCCATTTTTGTACTCTCTTGTAGAAGTTAAGGTTCGATAGGTTTGAAGAGGCCTTACGCCGCTTCGCTCTTTTCCGCATGGGCCGACAGGACGCGGGCAATACCTGCACCCGGTTCCTTGACGATACGGGCGATCTGGGCCGCAGGCTGCACGAGCAGTCCGGCGAGCTTGGCGCGCAGTTCGTCCAGCGACGGCATCGTGGCCAGCGTCTTGACGCCAGCGGCATCAAGCGCGGTTGCACCCATGGCACCGCCGAGAACCACGAACTTCTGGTTCTTTTCGGCGAAGGCAGCTGCGATTTTCGGCGCAACTACTGGGTCTTCCGCATACGCAATGACCGTCGGACCCTTGAACAGGTCCGCGATGTCAGCGACTTCGGTTTGCTTCAGAGCGAGCTTGGCAAGGCGGTTCTTGGCGACTTTGACCTGTCCGCCAGCCTTCTTGACCTGCACGCGCAGGTCAGTAAAGGCAGCGACGGAGAGGCCGGAGTTCTGGGCAACGACGATCGAGCCAGCACCGCCAAGGGCAGCCTGGAGCGACGAGACGAGCTCAGTCTTTTCCGCTCTTTCCATTACAGTCTCCACGAATTGACCCGGAAAACCGGGCCATTGCCAAATGCCGGTCCCACAAGGAGATCGGCGACTACGTGCCTGCCAGCGTCATGCTCGAAAGCAGTCGGCCTAGGTTCGAACCTTCTTCCGCCCTCGCGGGCAAATTGGGTTTCTCACCCCATCTATGCTGGCGCCTTGCGGCATTAAGCAGGTCATATGACCTGCACCGGCAGTCTCGGACAGGACTTGTACTCCCCAAAGGGGAGCAAGACCGGGCGGCCTGAACCGCCCAGAATTTCTTAGAGAGCCGAAGCCGGCTCCACATGGACGCCGGGGCCCATGGTCGAGGACACGGCAACCTTCTTGACGTAGGTACCCTTGGCGCCCGACGGCTTGCTCTTCACGACGGCGTCGGTGAAGGCCTTGATGTTCTGCAGCAGGGCTTCTTCCGAGAAGGAAACCTTGCCAACACCGGCGTGGAGGATACCGGCCTTTTCGACGCGGTACTCAACGGCGCCGCCCTTGGCAGCCTTGACGGCGCCGGCAACGTCCGGGGTAACCGTACCGACCTTGGGGTTCGGCATCAGGTTGCGCGGGCCCAGGATCTTACCCAGGCGACCGACCAGCGGCATCATGTCCGGGGTGGCAATGCAGCGATCGAAATCGATCTTGCCAGCCTGGATCTGTTCCATCAGGTCTTCGGCGCCCACGATGTCGGCACCGGCCTTGCGGGCTTCGTCGGCCTTGGCATCCTTGGCGAACACGGCAACGCGCACGGTCTTGCCGGTGCCGTTGGGCAGGTTCACGACGCCGCGGACCATCTGGTCGGCGTGACGCGGATCGACACCGAGGTTGATGGCGATCTCGACGGTCTCGTCGAACTTGGCCGAGGCGCGCGCCTTGACCATCTTCACGGCTTCATCGAGCTTGTAAAGCTTGTTGCGGTCGATGCCCTCGCGGGCCTTGGCGATCTTCTTACCAACGTGTGCCATCTAATCAGCCCTCGACCTGAATGCCCATGGAACGGGCAGAACCAGCGATCATCGACACGGCGGCGTCGATATCGTCGGCGTTGAGATCCTTCATCTTCTTTTCGGCGATGTCACGCAGCTGAGCCACGGTGATCGTGCCGGCCGATTCCTTGCCTGGCAGCTTGGAGCCGGACTTGAGGTTGACGGCCTTCTTGATGAAGTAGGTGACCGGCGGCTGCTTCATCTCGAAGGTGAAGCTCTTGTCGGCATAGGCGGTGATCACGACTGGAATGGGCGAACCCTTTTCCATTTCCTGCGTGGCGGCGTTGAAGGCCTTGCAGAATTCCATGATGTTGAGACCGCGCTGACCCAGAGCTGGGCCGATCGGCGGGGACGGCGTTGCGGAGCCCGCGGGCACCTGCAGCTTTACGTAGCCAACGATTTTCTTTGCCATTTTTCGTCCTTTCTGGTGCCTGGCGAGCCAGGCGTTTGACGCCGTGGTACGAGGCTGATGGGCATTGGCATGCGCCCGGCTCTCCCACGGTTTCCAGCCCTAGGGCCGGTGGTCAGACCTTTTCGACCTGACCGTATTCGAGCTCCACCGGAGTGGGACGCCCAAAAATCGAAACTTCCACCTTGAGGCGGGCACGCTCTTCGTCGACCTCTTCCACCACGCCGTTGAAGCTGGCGAAGGGACCGTCCGACACGCGCACATTCTCGCCCACTTCGAACGAGACGGAAGGCTTGGGATGCTCCACGCCTTCCTGCACCTGCTGCAGTATGCCCATGGCTTCCTTTTCCGAGATCGGCATCGGCTTGTTGTCCGAACCGAGGAAGCCGGTGACCTTGGGCGTGTTCTTGATCAGATGGAAGGCCTCGTCGGTCATGTCCATCTTCACCAGCACATAGCCCGGGAAGAACTTGCGCTCGGCATCCACCTTGCGGCCGCGGCGGATCTCGACGACCTTTTCGGTCGGCACGATCACGTCTTCAAACAGGTGCTCGAGCTTCTTCTGCGCAACCTTCTGGCGGATATCTTCCGCCACCTTGCGCTCGAAGTTGCTGTATGCCTGAACGATGTACCAGCGCTTGGCCATTAAGCGTCGCCGCTCCTCGAAAGTGTTGCCGCTTAGCGGATCGAAAGCATCAGGCCGACGAGCCAGGAAATCACCTGGTCGGCGGCAAGAAAGAACAGGCTCGCAAACAGCACCAGCACGAGGACCATGATCGTCGAGATCAGGACTTCGTTGCGCCCCGGCCAAGTGACCTTGGCGGTTTCCTGCCGAACTTGCTGCAGGAACTGGATCGGGTTGGTGCGGGCCATAAGCGAATCTACTCTTGGGTTTTGGTGCAAAACCAAAGGCCGCGCAGGAGTCCCGCACGGCTGGAAGTTGGCTATCTAGAGAAACTCGCCGGCAAATGCAACAGCCCGCGGCACGATGAGTAGCCAAAGCCGACTCGCCCGCCGATCACATTTACTAACGTTACGTTAACAAAGCTGCGAATCCTGCTTGCGCCGCGGCGGCCGATGGCATTTTATCGAAATGGGTCGAAATCGTGGCAGCGGGGAGGCTGTGACATGCCCGATACTCCGGCAAGCTTTGAGGTCAAGGGCTGCGAGGTGCGCTATTACGGGCCGCACCGCGCCATCTCCGGACGCGTAACCGGCGTGGTACGTGTTCTCGTGGAGCAGAGCTTCATGGGCAATCTCTCGCGCTATCACCTCGACCTCAAGGTCAAGGCCGACGTGGGCGCGGTGTCGACGGCTGAGGTGCGGACAGCGCTCCTGGCCCATGCCGCCCGGCAGCTCAATCGGCTCAAGGCCCGTCACACCGAAAAAATGGCCATCGCGGCTGAGTGAGTGGGAACCCGCAAGCGGCACCCGCGTTAACACTTAGCAGGTTTGCCCCTGCGACCTCCAAATACCCTCCCATGGATGACCCCGGCTCATGCACAAGGCCGGGGTCGCTCGTTTTTTGCGCTCTCCCTGCCCTCTCCGCAAAGTTGCTTGGGACTTGTCCCCAAGTGACTCCGAAGCCCGCAATTTTAACGATTTCCTTGATTCCCTGTTAACAGCCGAAGCCTAGGCCTAGTGGCATGAAAAGCTGGATCGAAAAGCGTAGCCACAGGCGCGATTGCATTCGCATCGCTGCAACTGCCGTCCTGGCGGACGGACTGGTGCGCGAGGATGTCCTCGTGGTGAACCTGTCGCGCTCCGGCGCAATGGTGGAACTGCCCGAGACCGTCGACCTGCCTCCCTCCTTCACCTTGCTGTTCAAGCACTCGCTCGAGCCCTGCCAGGTTGTCTGGCGCGCCGCACAGTTTGCCGGTCTGAAATTCGCGACGGTGCTACCGGAATAGATCGCAGCCGCTATTCGCGGGTTGCACCACTCCTGGCTCTATGCACAGATGTGGCCCGTGGGAGCGGGATCACATGCGCATCTGGGTACTCTTGTTTAGCGTAGCGGCGCTTAGCGCATGTTCCGGGCCCAATTCCGGGCTCAATACCCTGCAGTTCTCGCAAGAGGCCTATCCCTTTCCCGCAAACTACCAGATTGAGGCGGCACGCCTGGTGCGCGACCGCGGGCTCGACCGGCACGGGATCAGCGTTTCCTATCCGCAGCAAACCATCGGGAGCACCGTCTCCAGCCCGCGCCGCTGGTATGTGTGCCTGAGCGGCGTTCCCGACCCCATTGACCGCAGCACTCGCCTTCCCCCGCTTTCGGAATGGATCGGCGGATGGATGGACCGGCAACCGCCGCGTTACGACTTGGTCCTGTTTTTCTCCGAGGCAAGCCGGCGCCCCTCCGTCCGAGAGGGCACCAACAGCGCGCTTTGCCGCGATGCACGCTTGGAAGCCCTCACCGCCCAACCACCCGTCATTTGACCGCGTCCACCGGCAGGATCAAAAGGCACACAGTCGGGGCTTGCCAGTGCCGGCGCTCTCGCGCTAATGCCTATGCGCCGTTCACCGGCCTTGCGGGTATAGCTCAGTGGTAGAGCAGCAGCCTTCCAAGCTGAATATGCGGGTTCGATTCCCGCTACCCGCTCCAACTCCCCCACAATCCTAAACAATTGACACGCCATGGTCGGCGTGGTGATCATCGTCCTGCGAACGGCAGCGGGGAGGAGACCGCTTCTGTTCAGCGATGGTTCCGACCGGACAAATCCGGCGGACCTTGGGAGGAGAACACATGAACAGGTTTTTACGCACCGCTTCCGCGGCCGCCTTGTTGTGCACTCTTGCTGGCGGATCGGCCGCCTATGCACAGGACATCGTCGGCCTCATCACCAAGACCGAGGGCAACCCCTTCTTCGTCAAGATGCGCGAGGGCGCGCAGGCCAAGGCCGACGAACTCGGCCTCGACCTCAGGACCTATGCCGGCGACTTCGACGGCGACAACGAATCCCAGATCGCGGCCATCGAAAGCCTGATCGCGGCCGGCGCCAAGGGCTTTGCCATCGTGCCCTCTGACTCCTCGGCCATCGTGCCGACGATCCAGCAGGCACGCGACGCCGGGCTCCTGGTGATCGTCCTCGACACCCCGCTCGAGCCCATGGATGCAGCGGACGCGACCTTTGCCACCGACAACCGCCAGGCCGGGCGCCTGATCGGCCAATGGGCCGCCGGCACGCTGGGCGACGAGGCAGCCAATGCCAAGATCGGCTTCCTCGACCTCGCCACCAACCAGCCCACCGTGGACTACCTGCGCGACCAGGGCTTCATGGAAGGCTTCGGCATCGACGTGAAGGATCCCAACCGCTATGGCGACGAAGACGACCCGCGCATCTGCGGCCATGAAGTCACCGCCGGCTCGGAAGAAGGCGGCGTCACCGCCATGGAAACCCTGCTCCAGCGCTGCCCCGACATCAACGTCGTCTATGCCATCAACGAACCGGCAGCGGCCGGCGGTTACCAGGCCCTGCAGGCCGCGGGCGTCGAGAACGTCCTGATCGTCGCCGTCGATGGCGGCTGCCCGGGCGTTCAGAACGTCAAGGACGGCATCATCGGCGCCACCTCCCAGCAATATCCGCTGGACATGGCGTCGCTCGCCATGGAGGCGATCGCCAAGTTCGCCGCCGACGGCACCAAGCCGGAGGTCGACCCTGAACTCGGCTTCTACGACACCGGTGCACGCCTGGTTACCGATAAGCCGGTGGAAGGCGTCGAATCCATCGACACTACTGAAGGCGCCGAGCTCTGCTGGGGCTGATCCGCTCCCGGCCCTTCCGGCGCTAACCGGAAGGGCTTTTGCCGCCGACCCATTGCGGAGACAGCCATGAGCGATGACGCCACCGGTTCAGCCACGGCGGAGCGCGGTCTTGCCGCCGGCCACCACGGCGTGGCCAGCTTCGAGGACGAAGCGCCCAGCCCCCTGCGCCGCATCCAGCACTTCTTTCACCAGAACCCCACCGCCATTCCGGCCATCATCCTCATCGTCGCCGTGGCCGTTTTCGCCGTGGTCACCGGCGGCCGCTTCTTTGGTGCGCTCAACCTCTCGCTGATCCTCGCGCAGGTGACCCTGATTGCGCTCCTGGGCACCGCGCAGACCCTGGTGATCATCACCGCCGGCATCGACCTTTCCGTCGGCGCCATCATGGTCCTGTCCTCGATCATCATGGGCAAGCTCGCGGTCGACTACCAGGTACCCGTAACGGTCGCGTTTCCTGTCGGCCTGCTGACCGGCTTGCTTTGCGGCCTCGCCAACGGGCTCCTCGTCACCGCCCTCAAGCTCCCGCCCTTCATCGTCACCCTGGGCACGTGGAGCATCTATGGCGCCCTGATCACCTTGGTCTCCAACGCCGCCACCATCCGCTCACAGGCGCTCGACCAGTTCGCGCCCTTCCTCAAATCCATGGGCGCGCGCATCCCGCTCGGCGGTGGCGCCTTCCTGATGTACGGCTCCATCCTGATGATCCTGGTCGCAGTGGTCATCTGGTATATCCTGAGCCGCACCGCCTTCGGCCGCCACGTCTATGCCATCGGCGACGACCCGCACGCCGCACGTCTCTCGGGCATCCAAGTCAACAAGACCCTGGTTGGCGTCTACACGCTGGCCGGCCTGCTCTGCGGCATCGCCGGCTGGGTGCTGATCGGCCGTGTCGGCGCCGTATCGCCCCTCGGCAACCAGACCGCCAACCTCGATGCCATCACCGCCGTGGTCATCGGCGGCACCTCGCTCTTTGGTGGCCGCGGCTCCATCGTCGGCACGCTGTTCGGCGCGCTGATCGTGGGCGTCTTCGACTCCGGCCTGTCGCTGACCGGCGTCGATCCGCTCTGGCGGCAGCTGACCGTCGGCGCCCTCATTATCGTCGCCGTCGCCATCGACCAGTGGATCAGGAGGATTTCGGCATGACCGCCCCCGTCCTCGAAGCCCGCGGCCTCACCAAGCGCTATGGCCGCGTGGTCGCCCTCGACAATGCCGATTTCGACCTCCAGGACAACGAGATCCTTGCCGTCATCGGCGACAATGGCGCCGGCAAATCCACCCTGATCAAGGCGCTCTGCGGCGCGGTCGTTCCCGACGGTGGCGAAATCCGCCTTGGCGGCAATCCCGTAAGTTTCCGCTCGCCGCTCGAAGCCCGCCTGGCCGGCATCGAGACGGTCTATCAGGACCTCGCGCTCTCGCCCGCCCTTTCGATCGCCGACAACATGTTCCTGGGCCGCGAATTGCGCAAACCCGGCATAGCAGGATCGGTATTCCGCCGGCTCGATCGCGCCCGCATGCAGAAGATCGCCCGCGAGAAGCTCTCCGAACTCGGCCTCATGACCATCCAGAACATCAACCAGGCGGTGGAAACCCTGTCCGGTGGGCAGCGGCAGGGCGTCGCCGTCGCCCGCGCCGCGGCCTTCGGCAGCCGCGTCGTCATCATGGACGAGCCCACCGCCGCCCTGGGCGTCAAGGAAAGCCGCCGCGTGCTCGAGCTGATGCTCGACGTCAAGAGCCGTGGCCTCCCCATCGTCCTCATCTCGCACAACATGCCGCATGTTTTCGAAGTCGCCGACCGCATCCACATCCACCGCCTCGGCCGGCGCATCGCCGTCATCAATCCACGCGATTTTTCGATGTCGGACGCCGTCGCCATCATGACCGGCGCCATGAAGCCACCGGCAAACTAGGAGCTGAAATGGATCTGGGACTGCGCGGCAAGGTTGCCGTCATCACGGGCGGCACGGTCGGCATCGGCCTTGCCGTTGCCGAAGGATTGGCAGCCGAGGGCGCGAACGTCGTCCTCGTCGGCCGCAACGGCGAGCGCGCCGAGCAGGAAGCGGCACGCATCGCGTCGGCCTTCGGCGTCACCGCCAAGGCCGTCGCAGCCGATGTCGCGACACGGCTGGGCTGTGACGACGTGATCGGTAACACGGTCGCTACCTTTGGAGGCGCCGATATCCTGATCAACAATGCCGGCACCGGCTCCAACGAAACCATTCTGGAAGCTGAAGACAGCAAGTGGCAGTATTACTGGGATCTTCACGTGATGGCGGCGGTGCGCCTCGCCCGTGGCCTCGTGCCCGCCATGCGCAGCCGCGGCGGCGGCGTCGTGCTGCACAATGCGTCCATCTGCGCCGTGCAGCCGCTCTGGTATGAGCCTATCTACAACACCACCAAATCCGCGCTGATGATGTTCTCCAAAACCCTCGCCAACGAGGTCGTCAAGGACAATATCCGCGTCAACACCGTCAATCCCGGCCTCGTCCTCACCCCCGACTGGATCAAGACCGCCAGGCAGATCGCCGGCGAAGACGGTTACCAGCAGCACCTGCAGTCGGTGGCCGACGAAGCCGGCGGCATGCAGCGCTTCGCCACTCCCGAGGAACTGGCGCATTTCTTCGTCTTCCTTTGTTCAAACAAGGCCAGCTACTCCACCGGCTCCACCTATTTCGTGGACGGCGGCTGGCTCAAGACCATCTAATCCGCGCGCTCGCCTGTAGCCTGCTCCATATGGAGCGAGGGGTCGCTTCAGGCCCAAAGCCTGGAACACAAAAAGCAAACTTCCGTTGTCCCACATACCCTTGGGACAGGATGCTATGCCGACAATTGGATTTCACGCCTCGCACGAGCAGATCGACCCGGCGGCGCTGCTCAAGGCGGTGGTGCTTGCCGAACAGGCCGGTTTCAACGCTGCCATGTGTTCCGACCACTTCGCGCCATGGAGCGAGCGGCAAGGTCAGTCGGGCTTCGCCTGGGCGTGGCTCGGCGCGGCCCTCCAGGCCACCTCCCTGCCCTTCGGCGTGGTCAACGCGCCAGGGCAGCGCTACCATCCCGCCATCATCGCGCAGGCCGCGGCAACGCTGTCGCAGATGTTTCCCGAGCGGTTCTGGATGGCGCTTGGCTCCGGCGAGGCAGCCAACGAGCACATCACGGGCGAGGCCTGGCCCAAAAAGGGCGTCCGCAATGCGCGTCTGGGTGAATGCGTTGACGTCATGCGCCAGCTCTTTGCCGGAGAAACGGTGACACGGCATGGCCTGGTCACGGTGGACCGCGCCAAGCTGTGGACGCGCCCCAACATACCCCCAAAGATGATCGGCGCCGCTGTCAGTGCCGAGACGGCGCACTGGGTCGGCGGTTGGGCCGACGGGCTGATCACCATCAACCAGTCCCACGACAAGCTGCAGCGGATCATCGATTCTTTCCGCGCTGGGGGCGGCGAAGGAAAGCCCATCTACCTCCAGTGTCACATCGCCTACGCGCCCGATGCCGATACGGCGCTCGACATTGCTTACGACCAGTGGCGATCTAACATCTTTTCACCGCCTCTATGCTGGGACCTGGAGCTTCCGGAGCATTTCGACGAGGCATCGCGCTTCGTGCGCCGCGAGGACATGCACGCCTCCGTCCTGATCTCCCACGAGCCTGCCCGCTATGTGGACCTCTTGGGAGAATTCCTCGCGCTAGGTTTCGACGGCCTTTATCTCCACCATGTGGGGCAACAGCAGCAGGCCTTCATCGAGACGTTCGGCGAACGCGTCCTCCCGCAACTCAAGGCAAGCAGCTGACATGGACATTTCGCAAACGAGCGACGCCTGGTGGAAGAATGCCATCTTCTACTGCCTCGACGTTGAAACGTTCCGCGACGGCAATGGCGATGGCACCGGCGACTTCCAGGGGCTGACCGACCGGATCGACTACCTGGCGGGGCTAGGCGTCACCTGCATCTGGCTCATGCCCTTCTACCCCACGGCAAACCGCGACGATGGCTATGACATCACCGACTACTACGCCGTCGACCCACGCTACGGCTCGCTGGGCGACTTCGTCGAGTTTCTCCGCACAGCGCAGGATCGCGGCATTCGGGTCATTGCCGATCTGGTGGTCAACCACACCTCGGCAGAGCACCCCTGGTTCAAGGCCTCCCGCTCCAGCAAGGATTCGCCCTATCGCGACTGGTATGTCTGGCGGGACTCCGTGCCGGAAGGCGCCTCGGAGGGCCTGGTCTTTCCCGACAAGGAAAACAGCAAGTGGGAGCTGGACCGTGCTACTCGCCAATACTATCTTCACCGCTTCTACAAGCATCAGCCGGATCTCAACGTCGTCAATCCGGCCGTGCGCGACGAGATCCGCAAGATCGTCGGCTTCTGGCTCGAACTGGGCCTGTCCGGCTTTCGGGTCGACGCCGTACCCTTCCTCCTTGAAACCGAAGGCATCGTTCAGCCGATGGAGGTGGAGCCGCACGATTGGCTCCGCAACCTGCGCGGCTTCCTCGGCCGCAGGCGAGGCGATGCGGTCCTGCTCGGCGAGGTCAACCTCGACTATGAAGGGGTGAGGACATTCTACGGCGACGGAAGCGGCGATGAGCTGCACATGTGCCTCAATTTCAACCTCAACCAGGCCTTCGCTCTCGCGCTGGTGCGGCAGGATGCCGGCGGGCTGATCCATAATCTTCGAGCCATGCCGACCCTACCCAAGGACGCTGCCTGGGCAAACTTCGTCCGCAACCATGACGAGTGGTCGCTCGACAAGCTCACCGAAGCCGAGCGTCAGGAAGTCTTCCGCGCCTTCGGCCCCAAGCCCGACATGCAACTGTTTGGACGGGGGCTGCGCCGCCGCCTGCCCACCATGCTGGACGGCGACCAGGCGCGCCTTCGCATGGCCTATAGTCTGATGTTCGCCTTGCCGGGCGCGCCCGTCCTTTTCTACGGCGAAGAAATCGGCATGGCCGAAAATCTCGAGATCGAGGGCCGCATGAGCGTCCGTTCGCTGATGCAATGGTCCGATCAGCCCAATGGTGGCTTCTCCGAAGCCGCGGCCGAGACGCTCTGCCGGCCGCTGCTGAAAGCCAAAAAGTGGGGCCCCTCATCCATCAGCGTCCGGGCGCAGGAACGCGACCCCGATTCCCTGCTTGCCTGGATGGAGCGTCTGATCCGCCGTCGTCGCGAGATGCCCGAAATCGCCTTCGGCGAATGGAGCCTGTTGCCGGTCGCCGATCCAGCGGTGCTGGCGCTGAACTACGCGTGGGGCGATCGCAGGTCCATTCTGCTGCACAACCTCTCACCGGATCGCAAGGCTTTCACCGTCCAACTCGGGCAAGTTCCGGACAGGTCCGTCCTGGTCGATCGCCTGGGCAGCGAGGACATCGCGCTGCAAAAGGACGGCACGGCAGCCCTAAGCCTCGATGGCTTCGGCTGCCGCTGGCTCAGCGTCCTGAGCTAACCCTATGCCGGTTTCGCACCCCAGCCATAAAATCGCGCCGGATTAACTCGCAAGCGCGAGAGCGTCGGCGCCCGCTGCGATGCGAAGTGGCGCTGCCGGATCGTTGGCCGCACGCCAGACCGCCTCCGCCACGTCGGCCGAATGCGTGACTGGCCTTCCAGGCGTTCTCATCTCGCCGATTACACCCTGGGCGAACTCGTTATAGGCTTCGGGAAAGCCGCCCTGTTCCTTCAGGCGTGACAGTGCTGCGGCGCCAAAGCTCGTTTCCGGCGCAGACCCGGGAAGCACGATCTTGACGTCGATGCCAAACGGGGCAAGTTCCAGGGCAAGGGACTCCGTAAACGCATTCACCGCCGCCTTGCTGGCCGTATAGGCGGAAAGCAGCGGCAGGGGCTTCAAGGTGACGCTCGATGTCACGTTGATGATCAGGCCTGCCCCTCTGGCGCGAAACTGCGGGAGCACCGCCGCGATCATCCGCATTGTGCCAAGGGTGTTGGTCTCGAACAACGATCGGGCTACGGCGGTAGGTGTTCCTTCCAGCGCATTCAACCAGCCGATGCCTGCATTGTTGACCAGAACGTCGATAGGGCCCGCCGCCTCTACGGCAAAGCGAACGCTTTCGTCGTCGGTCACATCTAGCGGAAGCACCACCAGATGGTCCGAAGCGGGCAGCAGCTGAGCCTGCGGCGACCGCATGGTGGCCACGACCTTCCAGCCACGTTCCAGAAAATAGCGGGCGGTCTCTAGGCCAAAGCCGGATGAGCAGCCGGTTATCAGTACGGTTTTCATGACAAGTCCTCTTTGGGTTCAACACCCTGTAAGTGGACTGCATTTTCTGGACGCGCTATAACGGCGAATACGAGAAACATTCGAGAACGTCCTGATGATCGACCCTCTGGCACAAATCGTGACTTTGCTGCAGCCGAGCATGCCTTTTTCGAAGGCAGCGAGTGGCGCTGGCAACTGGCGGGTCGATGGCGCTGGCGACGGTAGCCCGTTCTTCGCCTTGATCCTTGAGGGAGGGGCATGGCTGTCCATCAACAGCCAGCCAGCAATTCAGCTGGTCGAGAACGATTTCGTGCTGATTCCAGCCGCTGATCGGTTTGCGATGTCCAGCCTGGACGATACCCCTGCTGAGGGTAATGATCCGGCGCGCGTCACCAAGCTCGTCGACGAAACGCGTCATGGCGATCCGAACGCGCAGCCGAACATGCGGGCGCTGATCGGGCGGCTGGCCTTTGGGTCTCCCGATGCAACCATGATCTTCGCCCTTCTGCCTTGCCTGCTGCACGTCCGCAATCAGGCGCGCCTCGTCGCTCTGGTTCAGATGATCCGCAGCGAAGCACAAGAAGCCCGTCCAGCCAGAAACATCGTGCTCGAGCGCCTGCTGCAACTGCTGCTGATCGAAGCTCTCCGGTCGGATGCCGCCGGATTGGAAACGCCCGGTCTCCTCCGTGGCCTTGCAGACCGGCACCTGGGGCCGGCGATCCGTCTCGTGCATCAAAGCCCCGCCAGAGCCTGGACGATCGAGGATTTGGCAGCGGCTGCCGGCCTTTCGCGCTCGGTATTTTTCGACAGGTTCCAGAAGCAGACCGGGATGGCCCCCATGGAATATCTTCTGGCTTGGCGCATGGCGCTCGCCAAAGACATGTTGAGCCGCACGACTTCCGGAATGAAGGAGATCGCCGCGCAGATCGGCTATGGCTCAGCGAGCGCCTTCAGCGTTGCCTTCTCTCGCGTTGTCGGCGTGCCGCCGAGCCAATACGCCCAATCGGCGCGCTCCGCCCTCAAGGCGGCTTAGAATATGGCGAGGCGTACACTGCCTCTGCCCATCAAGCGAGCAGAGGCAGCCTCGGTGCAGGGTCAGAACTTCAGCGACAGTCCCGCCTTGGCGGTGTGAACCATGTCGGTGCCGCTATACTCACCCTCATAGGTCACCCCGACGGAGAGGTTCGATCCCATGCCGAGGGCAATACCAGCATTGAGCAGGGCCACATCACGCGCCGCCGACACCCCGGCGACAGTAAATGCAGGGCTGCCGGCAAAGGCATGGACGCTCTGCGCGTCGCCGCCCCAGGTATGGCGATAGGCCAGGCCGCCGTCCAGCGTCACCTTCATGTCGTTCTCCAGCTCGAAGCTGACCGAGGCGCGCACGCCCAGCGTGGCAAATGCCTGCATCGACACGCTCTCGACTGCGCTGATCGCCGCGGCGCCGCCCGTCTCGGTGAAGCCATTGCGCTGCTGGCGTACGACGCCGAGCTGGGCAAAGGGCTCGACCGTGCCTTGGCCGACCTCCAGCGCGTGCGCAACCTCGCCGAAGGCCTGCGTGGTGCTCGCGCCATAGCTGGCACGCAGCACGCTTTCGAGGCCTGGAACGCTGACCGTGCGGCTGCTGGAAACATCGTGGTAGACGTGGTTCACGCCCAGCTTGACGGAGGTCTGCCCAAAGCTCGTTCCCCCATAGACGCCGAAGCCATAGTCCTGCGCATTGAGCGTCGATGACCTGCCGCTTGCATCGATGCGCGTGCTGCCGAGGTTGAGCAGGGCACCGATGCGCCAGTCCCCGACCACGCCGTCAAGACCGGCAACGATCCCACCGCTGCGCGCCTCGCTGCCGCCAAGCGCCGGGGTGCCGCCGATACGGGCATAAGAGCCATAGGCGGTGCCCCACACAGCGCGCTCCGGCGCCGAAAGGTCCACTTGCTCCTCGCCCGTGTCGACCATGGACATCACGCCGTCTCCGCCGGTTTCAGCCGAGGACAGCCGATCGATCACCACCTGCCGCATCTGCCCCGTCGCCTGGGCAAAGGCACTCTGCGCCGTGGCATGGCTTTCGCCCGATAGGTTATCGAAGGCGAATTGAGCATCGCTGATGCTGCCTGAGAACAACACCGCCTGGTATAGGCTGTTGCCCGTTCCTGCCCCCTCGAGGGCACCGGCCACGGCAGCCTGGTTCGGCGTTGCCGCTGAGCCGCTCAGGCCACCGGCTTTCGTCTGGAGCTGCATGCTGACCGCGGTGGGATCCGAATAGTCGAATTCCGCCGAAAGGAAGGCCATCGGCGTCGCCTGGAAGCCCTGCCCCGTCTTGGTCACCTGCCCGCCCGCCGTCAGGATGCGGTAGATCTTGGCCGGCGCATAGGAGCCCGCCAGCGCCGCCACCTCCACCCTGACATTGCCGACCTCGGCATTGCCCCCGACGTGAACCGAGCTCGTGTCGCCCGCCGGCGTCACCGCCACGCGATAGGTCGCACCGTCCTTGAGCACGAGGTCCGCGGTCGCGTTGTCCGCGTCGCCGGCAATCGTCAGCTTGCTGCCCGCAGCACCCGGCGCGAGGATGCCGCCGCTCTGCACTTCCAGCTGATGAATGCTGCCCGTACCTGCCACGGTAGCGCCGGACCCCACCGAAACCCGAGACTTGCTCAGCCCGCCGGTGACGGTGAGCGTTCCTGCCTGGACGCGAGTAGCGCCTTCATAGTCGCTGTTGCCAGAAAGGGTCCAGTTGCCGCTGCCGACCTTCACCAGTTCCGACTCCGCATCCACGTCCAGCCCGCGGAGCCGGCCGGAAAAGACTGCATCGGCGTTGTCCGTGCCTACCTGGACGCTCTTGCCATCGCTGGAGTGGTTCAGGGTTACCTCTCCAGCGCCAGCCAGCGATCCCACCACTGCAGGCG
Source organism: Devosia sp. (assembly GCF_036563435.1). Classification (GTDB taxonomy): domain Bacteria; phylum Pseudomonadota; class Alphaproteobacteria; order Rhizobiales; family Devosiaceae; genus Devosia. The sequence continues at coordinate 64,482 of NZ_DATCMJ010000005.1, read as the reverse complement.
CACTGAGCCAGGCGGTGGACCCGTGCGCGACGGTTACTCTACCAGTAACGCGGCCGTGATCGGGTGCACCCTTGCCGACCGTTATGCCCCCATCACTAACAAGAATATCGCCTTCAACATCCGACACATTGAGCGATCCACCGCCACGCTTCTCGATACCGTTGCGCGCGATGAGCTTACCGGCGATGTCGACATAGCCGGGCCCCTCTACGATACCCCTCTCGTCAAAAACGACAGTTGTCGTGTCATGGAACCGGACGCCGTAGCCCCCGCCAAGCGCTGCTATCTGCGGTGCAGTCCCGGAGAAATGAACAACTCCGTTCTGCAGCCAGTGCGTTGCCCCGTGCTCGCTGGTGAGCCTGTTCAGCGTTAGGCTTGCTGCGGCAAGGTCAATGTCAGACCAGTCGGAGCCGGGGAGAATCGCCTCCGCCGCCGCAGAATCCGGTACACCGTTGGACCAGTTAGCAGTATCACCCCAGACGCCGTAGTTGTTGCCGATCCACGTGGACTGCTGCCCCAGCGCCGGTGGCACGAGCGCCGTGGCAAGCAGCAGGGAGAAAATGGTTGCTTGATGCAGCGAACGCGCAGGTAGTCGGAACATGATAGGCCTTGGAAATAAGAGGATAGAACGAAGCGAGGGCACCGCGGCGCCCTGCCGGCGCTAGGCGGCGCTGCCCTGGATGATGGCGATGAGCTTTTGCCGCTCGATCTTGCCGCGGGGATTGCGGGGAATGTGCTGCACCGGGTGCAGCGTGATCGGCGCGGGCAGCTGCTGCTCGAGCTTGGCCGGAACGCGGTAGGCGCTTGCCTCCCCCTCCAGCACCATCGCGGCATGCAGCCGCGGCAGCCCATGGGCATCCGGCAGTGCAAACGCCGCCGAATCCTTGATGGCGGGATCGGTCAGCAGCAATTCCTCGATCGCCCAGGCCGAAACCTTCTCGCCACCAAGGTTGAGCACCTCGTCCTCGCGCCCCTCGATGACGATCAGCCCATTCTCGTGCACCCGCCCGATGTCACCGGGGTAGAACCAGCCATCGGCAAAGCGGCTGCCGCCCTGCTCGCTGTCGCCAAGATAGCCCCGCGCCATCGCGGGACCTCGGACACGCAGCCTGCCTGTCTCGCCCATTGGCAAGGCCTCGCCGGACGGACCTGCCGCCTCTGCCTCCGCCCAGGGCGAGATGAACGCGGTGGCGCCGGTTTCGCCCGAGAGCCGCTTGGCCGGTCCGCTGCCCACGATGCCCACCTCGGTCGCCGCATAAACGAACAGGAGGTCGTCGGTGAGGCGTTCACGGGCCAGCTCGACCAGTCGCGCCGGCGTCGCGCTGCCGCTGAGCACGATGCGCAGGTCATCGCGCATCGCAAAATCGGCCGGCAGGGTCTCGATGATGTGGCGCAACTGGATTGGCGCCATGACGCTATAATTCGGCCGCAGCGTCACCATCGCCTCGGCAACGCTGATGCCGCTGGGATAGAGCACCGTGCCGCCCATGATCCAGGTGCTCAGCGCCGTCGTATAGGCGCCGGTATTCATGCCCATCACGGCAAGGGAGCGCGGCTTGAACGGCATGGGGGCCGCCAGCCCCTGCATCAGCCAGGCATCGACATGGTCTCGCTCCAGCGCGATCTGCTTGGGCGTTCCCGTCGTGCCCGACGAAAGAACGATGCGCACCACGTCATCGCCACGGCTCTCGCGGCGTGGTGCCGCGCCGGTGCCGGCAAAGGCGGCAGCAAGCCAGTCCGGGGTGACATGGACAAAAAGCGGCGCCAGATGCGCCTGGTCCGCTGTCTCCCCCAGGATCAGCTGCGGCTGCACCAGCCGGGCCGTGTCTCCACTGCTGTCGTCGGAGACCGACACGCAGCCGTGCCGCTCCAGCGCGAAGAACAGCAGCCAGTGCACGTAGGGACGGCTGTCCGAGATCAGGGCGACGCTGCCCGCCTCCGGATTGTACTGCTGGAGATGGGCTGCGACGCGTTCGATATCCTGCGCAAAGCGCCGATAGGTGATCTTGGCTTGCGGCGTTTCGAGCGCCACGGCATCGGGATAGTTCCCCGCACGCCGGCGAATGATGTTTTCGAACATTGTTTTGTGGCCAGAAGCGGATTCAGGGCGTGAGGGGACGACACCGCCCGCCTCTTCCAGTGGAATGACGTGAATGGATCGGCGATGCGGCCGGCGGCCGCGCTCGGACTGCCTACTTGCGAACCACCGCGAAGAACTCTTCGGGTAGGTCGAGATCGCCGCGGATCAGCGCGTCGAAGGCCAGCTGCTTCTGGGCGCTGCGGCGATCCGAGCCGATGTCCATGTTTGTTTCGGTGATCTCGCCGCCGCCGATCTTGAGGGTCAGCTTGGCGCCCTCGAACATGCCGGCGATCATGTTCAGCGTTTCCTGGTCGGTCTCGGCCGGGTCGGCCGCCACTTCGCCCTTGAGCTCCTCGAGCGGGATGGCAACGCGGACCAGCCCCGGACCCACGCTCGTGATGCGCAGCGCCTCCTCGCCATCCTCGTCCACCGAGAGTTCCTCGAAGCTACCGGTCTCGGAAATCACGCAGGTGGCAGAGCCGCCGCCTACCGAGAGTTCGCCCTCGGCGCAGAACTCGTCGGCCTCCCCGGCCTCGCTGCCGGACTTGAGCATGTCATAGGTGGATTGCTCGATCACCTGGGTGATGCGCAGCGTCCCATCGGTGGCGCTGGCGACGTCCACTTCCACAGTGGCATCGACGCAACCGGCAACACTTGCCACGAGAACCAAGGCGGCCGAACGGCCCATCCAACCCATCATTTTCATATTTCCTGCAACAGAATCAGGCCGCTGCAGTGCTGGCACCCGCGGCTCGGCCGGAGCGATAAACCGATGACGGTGCAGGCTCCCCACCCAAACAGGTGGGACAGGTCAGCGTCGGCGAGTGCGCTCCACCCGATTTCGTCTCCCTTCCATTGCTGCTACCGCTTCAGCATGCCGCTGAGTCGAAGCGGTGCTCTGGGGGTCCTTGCCATGCTGCTGCTGATCATCTTCCTCGTGCTGCTTCTCCTGCTGGTCCAGGTTTTCCTGCCCGGCCGCTATCTGGCGGAACAGGTGGGGCAAAGCGCCCAGATGGGGCCGCGCGACGACCTGCCGGAGCCCTCGACGGAACTGGCGCGGTCGCGGCGTGCCCTCGCCAATCTGCAGGAAACGCTGCCGATCTTTCTGACCGTGGCCATTCTCTCCATCGTCTTTGGGGAGGAGGGCTGGCTGTCGCTCTTGGGCGCCTGCCTCTACCTCTTCGGCCGGGTAGCGCATCTGCCCTGCTACCTAAAGGGGCTCACCCCGTGGCGCTCGCTTGCCTTTCTGGTCGCGCTGATCGGCATTGCGCTGATGATCATCCCGCTCGTGCCCCACATCTGGCGCTAGCGGTGCAAGGGGTCTTGCGAAACACCCCGATTGCCATTAGACAGACCTCGCCTGAAGGGGTTTAGCTCAGTTGGTAGAGCATCGGTCTCCAAAACCGAGGGTCGTGGGTTCGAGTCCCCCAGCCCCTGCCAGGCACTCATCCGACATTTCCGAACCGACCGCGCCCGCGCAACGCAGATGTGATTGTGCACAGCGTTGAAGCTTTGCATGCGCAAATCTATCTAGGGCCTATGGCGCCCAAGCGAAAACCCCCTGCCCCTGCTGTGTTCGTCCAGGAGTGGACACTTCCTGCCGCAGCGACGCTCGGCTCGTCCGTGCGCGCCAAGGGTATCCTGCTCGAAATGCGGGCGCGCCTGCCCTGGGCCCACAGGAAGCTGCTCGACGTCCGGGGGGCCGTGCTGATCCTGGGCATGCCCGACGGCATGGAAGAAGACTTTCACCGTGCCGCGGCCATCGTGTCTGAAGTCCTCGCGGAAGCCGAAGACCTGCCGATCATTCCGCGTGAAGTGGAAGACATCCTCACCATTTCCACGAGTGAGCGGCATCGCTGGCTCAAGGATGGCCGCCTCCCCAGTGCCGGTACGCGCACTATCCGCCTGCGCGGACGTGCCAGGGAGATCACGTTCCACGTCTTCAACCCGCGCCTCGTCGAGGACCTGCTGGATCGCGACGCGGTCGCCACCTGGCGCGAAATCGATGCCGAAACGGCAGCGGAGAATCGGCGCCGGGCTGCGGCCGCCCGCCGCCTGGTGCGCCTGAGCAAGGCGACCGAATCCGCGCCGACCACTTCCCGTAGCGAAAAGGATGCGGCGCGTCCTGCCCTCAAGGGCTGGGAAGAATTTGAGCGCGAAGGCTTGTTGCGGTAACGCAGCCGCTGTAATCCTTTTGCAAGCTTTGTTAACTCGGCGGGCCGGACTTAACCTTGGCTTAACCTTGTCCCTTTTAGTTTTGTTAGTCGACGTTAATCAGCTGGCAAAAGCCGTTGTTGGTCGTGGAATGACAGAACAGGGTTCGATCGCGCATGCAGGCCCCAAGGCAACTCCGGAGCAGATGCGCTCCTTTTCTCCGGGCAGCACGTTTTAGCCTGCAGGCAACAGCCGTGGCGGGCCTTCTCGCCGCTTGCGCATCCACCAGGGAACTGCCGCCGCAGGAAGCACGGATCGTCGCCCCCGTCGATGCCATGATCGTGCCGCCGCCCGGTGGTCCGGCCATCGTCAACGTCGTCTCCCGCACGTTCCCCAACGCGGTGCAGCAGGACATCAACCTCGCCACCAATGCGCGCACCGCCGGTGAAAACAAGATCAGCATCATCCGCTTCGTCGACGAAGGCGGCGATGGCAGCGACGCCGCCCTGCGCGACATCCCCTTCACCCAGGTCAACCTGACCGAAGAGGCGCTGAAAGCCTGGCCGGACACCGGCATGGCCGTCTCGCCCTATTACGTCCAAAACGACTACGGCCCCTTCGGCTATGCCATCGGCCGCCCCGCCAACGGCGACACCTGCATCTATGCCTGGCAGCGCATCGCGCCGAGCCTCAAGCCGTCGGGCGCGCTCGACCGGGGCGCCATCACGGTGCGGCTGCAGCTGTGCAAGCAGCGCGCCACCGAGCAGGAACTGCTCGAAGTCATGTACCGGCTGCGCCTCAACAGCAGCGTCCACGCACCACGTCCGGCGCCCGCCGCCATCGGCCGGATCGCCGCTCCGATCCGTCCCGTCGGTGCCCAGGGCTTTGCCGAAGTCATCGAAGTTGCCGAACCGGTGTCACAACCGCGTGCTACCGCTCGTCCTGCTCCGGCTCCGGCGCCCGCTCCGACCGTCGTCCCCGTGGCAACCACGCCACCTCCGGGTGCTCCCATCGTGCCGTCCCCGGGCGGCTCCACAGGCTCCGGCCCCACCGTGCCGGCGCCACCATCCTCAGGGGTTGTGGTACCCGGCCCGCGTTCGTAAGGATATGACGTGAGTAGAACCCTTGCGATCCTGATCTGGTTTTTGGTGTCGGTGGCGATCTTCGTTGTCATCACCCTGCCGGTAAGCCTTGAAGTCCACCTGGTCACCTCGGTGCTGCTGATCGTCGCCATGGGTGTGATCAAGACCCTGCGCCTCGAAGGCAATTGGCGGCTGCTGCTGCTCACCTTCGGCACCATCATCGTTCTGCGCTACGCCTTCTGGCGCACCACCAGCACCTTGCCGCCCATCAGCGACTGGGCCGACTTCATCCCCGGCCTCATCCTCTACCTGGCCGAGATGTACTGCATCATGATGCTGTTCCTCAGCCTGTTTGTGGTCATCCGGCCGCTGCCGCTGCGGCCCAGCGTTCGCCTCCATCCCGGCGACCCGGTACCCTTCGTCGACGTCTTCATCCCCACCTACAACGAAGACTACGAACTCCTTGCCGGCACGCTCGCCGCCGCCCGCGCCATGGATTACCCCGCCGACCGCTTCACCGTTTGGCTCCTCGACGACGGCAGCACCGAAGCCAAGCGCAATCACACCAATCCGGAAAGCGCCGCTGAGGCCCACGATCGCTATGACCAGTTGCGCGCCCTCTGCGACGAACTGGGCTGCCGCTATCTCACGCGTGCCCAGAACGAGCACGCCAAAGCCGGCAATCTCAACAATGGCCTCGCCCATTCCACGGGCGAGTTCGTGGCCGTCTTCGACGCCGACCACGCCCCGGCGCGCGATTTCCTTCAGGAAACCGTCCCCTATTTCTCCCGCGACAGCCAGCTGTTCCTGGTGCAGACGCCGCACTTCTTTCTCAATCCAGACCCGCTCGAGCGCAACCTGCGCACCTTCGAGACCATGCCGTCGGAAAACGAGATGTTCTACGGCATCATCCAGCGCGGGCTGGACCGCTGGAACGCCGCCTTTTTCTGCGGTTCGGCAGCACTGCTCCGTCGCGAGGCGCTCCTCACCAATAACGGCTTTGCCGGCCGCAGCATCACCGAGGATTGCGAGACGGCCATCGAGCTCCACAGCAAGGGCTGGAACTCGGTCTATGTCGACAAGCCCCTGGTGGCAGGCCTGCAGCCGGCGACCTTTGCCAGCTTCATCGGCCAGCGCACCCGCTGGGCCCAGGGCATGATGCAGATCCTCCTGTTCAGCTTCCCGCTGTTCAAGCCCGGCCTCAAGCTCGGCCAGCGCCTGAGCTACATGAGCTCCACGCTGTTCTGGCTGTTCCCCCTGCCGCGCATGATCTTCCTCTTTGCGCCCTTCTGCTACCTGTTCTTCGACCTGCAGATCTTTACCGCCTCGGGCGGTGAGTTCGCCGCCTATACGCTGACCTATGTGCTGGTAAACCTTGTCATGCAGAACTCCCTGTTCGGGCGCTGGCGCTGGCCGTGGATTTCGGAGCTCTACGAATACATTCAGTCGGTGCACCTGCTGGGCGCGCTCCTGTCGGTGGTGCGCAACCCCCACAAGCCCACCTTCAACGTGACCGCCAAGGATGAAAGCGTCGACAAGGCAAGGCTTTCCGAACTTGCCCGGCCCTTCTACCTTATCTTCCTGCTGCTGCTCTTGGCCGTAGCCATGACCGTCTACAAGGTGGCCGCCGAGCCCTACCAGGCCGAAATCACCATGGTGGTGGGCGGCTGGAACATCTTCAACCTGATCCTGGCCGGCTGCGCCCTTGGCGTTGTCTCGGAGCGTCGCGAAATCCGCGCCAGCCGCCGCGTCAACGTCGAGCGTCGCTGCGAGGTCAAGGGCGCCGACGGCGAGTGGACGCGCGGCACCATCGTCAACGTATCGAGCGGCGGCATCGCCATCCAGCTGCCCGGCGGCCCGGCAGGCCTGGGCCGCGGCGCCCCCACCACGGTGCGCTTCACACCGCTTTCCGATGTCGGCTCCAACGAGCTCTCGCTCTTTGTCCGCTCCACCAGCACCGAGGGCAAGGGCGTGGTCCTGGGTTGCCGCTACATGCCCGAAAGCGGCAAGGACTACCGCCTGATCGCCGACCTGCTTTATGCCAATTCCGGTTATTGGCAGCAGCGCCAGCGCTCGCGCCAGGTCAATATCGGCATCATCCGCGGCACCATTCGCTTCCTTGGCATCGCCGTCTACCAGACCGGTCGCGGCCTGGGCTATCTGCTCCGCTCCGCCTCCAACCGGGGGTCCAACTTTGAATAAGTCGCGCCTCCTCCTCGCCGCCCTCCTGGCCACCGCCGCCCTGCCGGTCTTGGCCCAGCCCGTGCCCTTTGACATGACGCCCGAGAGCGATCTGCGCGTCGCCCCGCCCGCGCCGCAGACGCAATCGCAGTCGCCTGCCGCTCCGGCAACGCCGGCCCCGCCGCCTCCGCCGCAGCGCACGGAGCGTTTTCTCTTGCCCAGCGGCAACCTCCGGCTCGATGGCGAAGAAAGCCGCCGGGCTCTGGTTGTCTATCTAACCCAGGCGCAGGCCGATGCACCGGCCAGGCTCGACCTGTCCTATCTCAACGCCGTGGTCGTGGCGCCCGAGATCTCCAATCTCGCCATCGCGGTCAACGGCACCGAAGTTACCCGCCGGCCGATCGCCTCCTCCGCTGCCCCGACCGCGCTCAACATCGACCTACCGCCCGGCCTGCTTCGCGCCGGCCCCAACACCATCCAGTTCAGCGCTCACCAGCGCCACCGCACCGATTGCACCATCGGCTCGACCTATGAGTTGTGGACCGAGATCGAAGGCGCCGCGGCATCTTTGAGCTTCGAGGGCGATCTGGGCGAGGTGCAGCAATTGGCCGACCTTGCGGCTGTGGGTTTGGACAGCGAAGGTCGCACCACCGTGCGGCTGATCACGCCTCTCGCAGACGACGAAGCCAAGCAGGCGGCCATCGACCTGGCGCAGAACCTGGCATTGGCCATGCGCGTGCCCAACTTGCAGATCGTGCAGGCAACCGAACTCTCCACCGAAGCTGCGCCCGGCGCCCTTGACGTCGTTTTCGGACCGGCTTCTGAGCTTCAATCCACCCTTCCCGATCTTGCTGACCAGGCCCAGGCCGGCCCCATCGCCGCAATGGTCCCGGGAACCGGAGGGATCAACACCCTCCTCGTTTCCGGTCCGGACTGGAGCGCTGTTGCCCAGGCCACCGACGCGATCCTCGCCACCTCGCCCGTCTCGCCGAGCCGCCCGCGCATCGATCTTCCCTATGCAATCCCCACCGTCCTCGGCGGGCAAAGCCTGACCCTGGGCGAACTGGGCGTTCCCACCATCGAGTTCAACGGCCGCCGCTATGTCGCCCGCTTCCAATTCGAATTGCCGCCCGACTTCTACGCCAACCTTTATGGCGAGGCCGAACTGATCCTCGACGCCGCCTATTCGGCCGACGTCCAGCCGGGCAGCGAAATCGACATCTACACCAATGGCCAGATCGCCTCGGCGACCCCGTTGCTGCGCACCGATGGCGGCCAGTTGCGCGACACCGTCATCCGCTTCCCCATGACCAACCTGCGCCCCGGGCGCAACGAGGTCGAGGTCTCGGTCAATCTCGACGCCGCCTCCGACGCTGCCTGCAGTCCCGGCTGGACCGGCGATGCCCCCGTCCGCTTCGTCATGTCGTCGAGCACCCAGTTCCGCCTGCCCGACTATGCCCGCGCTTCCTCCCTGCCAGACCTTCAGGTGTTCGCCGGCTGGGGCTGGCCCTATACCGAGGATGCCGAAGTGCCGCTTGTGGTTGGCGAGGGCATGGACGCCACGCTTGCCGCCACCACCATGCTGGCCCGCATCGCCACCGCCTCAGGCAAGCCGCTGCCGGCGCGCCTCACGCCGGAAGCCGAGTTGCAGCCCGGTGACAATGCCCTTGTCGTAATGCCACTCGGCCAGATGTCGCCGCCGACATTTTCCCGGGTGCGCCTGGCAGAGGGCGTCGCCACGCGAGCGGGCACCGATGAAAATGGCGTCCTCGATCAGTTCCGCACGCGCGGCAATCAGGTCAGCGCTGTGGACAGCTTCATCAATTCCGCGCTGGAGCGGGTGGGGCTCTCGCTGAGCGACCTTCGCTTCATGCCGCAGCAGGATCCAGCCTATACGGTGGCCGCCAACAGCGTCGCCATCAGTCAGACAGTTCAACCCGAAGGCGGCGTCTGGACCGTGTTGACGGGCCTCGATGCTCCCAGCATGCTGTCCGGTCTTCAGCGCATGGCCGCCACCGAACATTGGCGCCAGCTCCGGGGCCGTGTCAGCGCGCTGTCGACCTCTGACACAGAGGTCGCGGCAGTATCCACTGTCGCCCCGGTCCTCCGGCAGACACAGCCCTTTTCGCTCTGGAATATGCGCCTGGTTGCAGCAAATTGGTTTTCAGGCAACATATTGTTCTTTACCGCTGCTTTAGCCAGCGCCGCCATATTGCTGATGCTGACGACGGCATTGGTGCTGAGCAAGGTAGGGCGACAAAAATGAAGGTTGCAGCCATGAGCCTGGTCTTGACCATGGCCACAGGCATCGCGGGGTCTCACGCGCAGAGCGTCATCCTGCCCGAGGAGTGGACGAGCTATGTCGACGCCTATGTCTCTGAAGAAGGCCGGGTGATCGACACCGCCAACAACAATATCAGCCACAGCGAAAGCCAGGGCTATGGCCTCGTGCTGTCCGTTCTGGCGGACGATCGCGCAGCGTTCGAGCGCATCTGGAGCTTCACCAATTCCGAGCTGCTGGTGCGCGACGACGGCCTGGCCGGATGGCGCTGGGACCCGGACGCCACCCCACATCTGACCGACCCCAACAACGCCACTGACGGCGACATGTTGATTGCATACGGCTTGGTCCTGGCCGGAGACGCGTGGTCGGAACCCAGCTACACCGAAGCGGCTCGCTCCATCGTCACCGCCGTTGGCGATGGCATGGTCGTGGAGGCTGACGGCATGCCCGCGCTTCTGCCCGGTGCTGCGGGCTTCGAACAGCGCCCCGACGGCACCGGTCCCATTCTCAATCCCTCCTATTGGATCTTCGAAACCTTCCCCGTCTTCGCCGAGCTCGATCCCGGCACCGACTGGAACGCCATCTCCGAAACCGGCATCGAGCTTATCCGTCGCGCCCGCATCACCAAGAGCGGTCTTCCCCCCGATTGGCTCGTCCTCGGTGAAGATGGCGTGGTTCGCCCGGCGCCCGATCTTCCGGTGGAGTTCGGCTACAACGGCATTCGCATTCCGCTCTACCTGATGCGGGCCGGCAAGAACGCGGCGCTGCTCGATCCATTCCGCGACCAGTCCGACGATCAGGGCCTCTACAAGGTCGATCCTCTGTCAGGCCGCAAGATCGAGCCGATCACCGAGCCGGGCTATCGCCTGATCGTTTCGGCCATGGACTGCGTGGTCGACGGCACGGCCATTGCCCAGGACCTCGGGACCATGTCGGCCACGAGCTATTATGCAGCAACCCTGCAGCTGCTGGCGCTCGATTTCCTCCGCCGCAACCATCCGCAATGTCTTGAAGGCGCGGCACCGTGAGGGTTGTCGTCTACGTTGCAATGGCCTCGCTAGGCGTCGTCGCCGGCTACTCCGCCGTGGCGCAGCAGACCGCCGGCGCTCGCCTGAGCCCGCCTGGCTCTGGCCCGGTACTGATCGCTCAAGCTCAGGCGCCTGGTGGTCCAGGCGTTAACACCACGCTTGAGCCGCCACCTCCAGCCCCCGCACCTGCGGCACCGACGGCCGCGCCGACGGCTGCACCTCCCGTTTCGACAACGCTCGCGACGCCTCCCGCCAACCGGGTGGACGAGACGGCGCTGCGCTATTTCGCACGCCAGGGCGATACGGCCCGCATGCAAGCGGAGATGGAACGTCTGCGCAATCTCTACCCCGATTGGGAACCGCCTACCAATCTCCTGTCCGACGAATATGTGCCGGACAACGACATCGTCCGCATGTGGGAACTGTTCAGCGCCGGCGACTTTGCCGGCGCGCGCGCCGCCATTGCCGCCAAGCAGGAGGCAGACCCCAACTTCGTGCCCTCCGAGGACTTGCTGCGCAGCCTCGACCTGGGCGAAGCCGGGCTGCGCCTGCGCAATGCCTCCGATGCCAAGCAGTACGAAACCGTCATCTCGGTAGCTGCCAACTACGGCGACCTGCTGACCTGCGAGAATGTCGACAACTTATGGCGCCTGGCGGAGGCCTTCGCCAATACCGACAACAAGACGCGCGCCATCGACGCCTATACCTACGTCCTGACCAACTGCGAGGACGCCGCTGAACGCTTTGCGACCCTGCAGAAGGCTTCCGAACTTCTGGACCGGAGCGAACTCACTACCCTCCTCGAGCTGGAGCGACCTGGTACCGACGGCCGTGGCGAGTTCGCCGACCTGCGCCTCGACCTGGCCCGCCGCGCCGTCGCCGCCTCCCTGGACGAGGATGGCGAACCGGCCGCGGACGAGGACATCGACCTTCTGGCCGAAGCCGCGCAGGACAGCGACAATGCCGAGGATCTCCGGCTGCTCGGCTGGGCGGAGATAGCGCGGGACGACGCCGACGCTGCACGGGGCTGGTTCGAACAGGCGCTGGATGCCGATCGGTCGGCCGAGTCTGCCCAGGGTCTTGCCACCGCACTGCTGGACCTTGGCGATCCAGAGCAGGCCGAGGACGTCATGGCCGACTTCGCGGACGCAAACGAGGAGATGACCGCGCTCTATCTCGATGCCGCTGCGGCCCTCCTCTCGTTGCAGCCCCGCATCGAGCTTGAGGGCAACGTCCTTGGCCGCATCGTCGACACGGTGATGGAGGCGCGCAACGCCAACACCGCTCAGGAACTGGGCTGGTATGCGCAGGACTTCCAGCAGCCGGAAACCGCGCGTGAATGGTTCACCCTGGCCCTGCGCTGGCAGGCCGACCTGGAACCTGCGGCCTATGGGCTGATGGTCGCCTCCAGCACGCTCGGCGATCAGGCGACGGTCGAAAGCATCCGCACCCAATGGGGCGCCCGCTCCGCCCGGATAGCCAATTTCGGCACCACGACCACGACGCAGACCTCCGCGCCTCCGGTGCCGCAACCCCGCCCCGCCCATGCTCCGGCTGTTGTTGCGGCCGTCCAGACCACACCCGTGGCGCCCGCGCAACCAGCCGTACAGGCCGTCTCAGTTCAGACTGCGCCGGCGCAATCATCCGGCTCCGGGGGCTCCGGCTCACGCGGCTGCGCCAACTTCGTGCCCGCCGGCAGCCTCTCGGCCGGTGCGGCCCTTGGCCATGGCTGGTGCCTGATGCAGCTCAACCGCCCCGCCCAGGCGGTGGATCACTTCAACCGCGCCCTCCAGTCCGGCTCCGAACGGACGCGCAGCGACGCCGCCTATGGCCTCTCCCTCGCCTATATCCGTCTCGGCCTTGCCGACAATGCGGCCGTCGCCGCCGCCGCCGCGCCCGTCACCGACCGGCAGGCCATCGAACTCGAAATCGCCATTCTCTCGGAAAAGGCCGTCAGCGCCTACAATATCGGCGACTACCGCCGCGCCCTTGACGCTCTCGACAGGCGCGCCCGCTTCGCCCCAGAGCGGAACGACCTCCTGACGCTGCGCGCCTGGAGCTACTACCATCTCCGCCGCTACGGCGAATCCCGCCGTATCTTCGCCGCCGTCGCCGCGACCGGCTATGGCGATGCCGTGGCCGGTCTCCAGGCCGCCGAGACCGCCTTGCGCGCCGCCTCCAACTGATCGCCGCTGCCCTTCTCCTTCATCGAAATTGAAGATGTTAACGAAGTGGAACTGGCCGCCGCTTGGTTTGTTGTTCTTCAATCAACACTGGAGGACTGATCAAATGAAGAAGCTTGCTCCCGCCGCTCTCGTCATCATCGGCGCGCTTTCCCTCACTGCTTGCACGACCACCCAGAAGACCGTGACCGGCGCTGCCGTCGGTGGTGCTGCCGGCGCTGCCGTTGGCGGTGCTGTGGGTGGCTATGGTGGCGCAATCGTCGGTGGTGCGGCCGGTGCCGCCGGTGGCGCAGCGATCGCCAACAGCAACTAAGTCGCCGCATTCGCCGCGACCAGGGGCTCAGCTTCGGCTGGGCCCTTTTCTTTGCGGTGCCGCAGAAAACAAAAGCGCCCTCTTCAAGGGCGCTTCCTGACGCGGTGACGCTAAAGGCTTTTGAAGGCGCCCTACGACCCTTTCGTCTCGTCGGCCGCGCCTGCCTCCTCGGCCGCCGCTTCCGTCCCCTCGCCCGGGGCATCCTCGGCCACGGCATAGGGCACGCGCGCCACCATCACCCGGCCCTCGTCCTCGATCTGGAATTCACCCTGCACTGGCTCGTCCGCCAGCGCCACGGCGCCCTTGGCGGCGAACGACGCCTCTTCGAGCGCTGCATTGAGCGAGTTGAGCTTGATGCCGTCGATATCGACCTCGACCTGGCCGTCCGGCGTCTTGTGATTGAAAAAGAACCTGGGCATTTGCCGCACCTCGATTGTCACCTCCTGAAAAACGGAGATCGAGGTCGCTCGTTCCAGTGGGCGCAGCACAAGCTGCAAGGGAGGCCGACCCGCCCGAAGGCGGGTCGGGAAAAGGTCAGCCCTTGACGCCGGCCGACAGCATGATCGCCTGCGTCACCCGGCGCTGGAAGATCAGGTAGAGCACCGCCACGAGGAGCGCTGCCAGAATCGCCGCCGCCAGCTCACGGGCATACTGCACGCCGAAGGCGTCGTTGACCTGCGTGATGCCCACGGCGACGTTCATCATCTCTGGCTTGGACACAGCCAGGAACGGCCAGAGGAAGTTGTTCCAGGCGCCGATAAAGGTGACGATGGCCAGGGCCGTGGTGATGCCCCAGTTCATCGGCAGGTAGATGCGCGTGAAGATGCGCCACTCGCTGGCCGAGTCCATCTTGGCAGCCTCGCGGTATTCCTTGGGAATGGCGTCGAAGAAGTTCTTGTAGACGATGATCACCACCGGGTGGATCAGCTGCGGGAAGATGACGCCCAGCCAGTTGTTGATCAGCCCGAACCGCGCCATCAGGATGAAATGGTTCACGATCAGCGCGGCAATCGGCACCATGAAGCTGGCAAGGATCATGTACCAGATGATGCGGCGGCCGGGAAAACGCAGCTGCGACAGGGCATAGGCCGTGCAGGCGCTGATCACCAGCGTCAGCACCGTCACCGCCACCGAGGTGATCAGCGAATTGAGGTACCAGCGCCCGATCATGGTGTTGACCAAGACGTGCCAATAGGCGTCGATCGTCCAGGTGCGCGGCAGATATTCGATTGTCTTGCTGATCACCTGCGATTCCGGCTTCAGCGACGTGATCACACCCCAGTAGATCGGGAAGGCCCACAGCACGGCGCAGATCACCGTGATCAGCGTCAGGATAAGGCCGCCCACGTCGAAGGCCTTCATGGTGCGGGTGCTGTTCTTCGCGCGGGCTGCGCCCACGGCGGCGTTGGAGCTCTCGGCGACGCTCATTTCTCACCTCGGGCGCGAAGGAACTGGTACTGGAGGACGGAGACGACGATGACGATCACGAACAGCGCCACCGCTACGGCGGCCGCATAGCCGCCCTCGTTCTTCTGGAAGGCCATCTGGTAGATATACTGCACCATGACCATGGACGGGTCGGGCCGTCCGCCCTGCGTGAACAGATAGACCTGATCGAAGATCTTGAGCTGCAGGATCAGCTGGATGGTCAAAACCAACGCCGTCACCGGCCAGATCAGCGGCCAGGTGATCTTGCGGAAAATGGTCCAGCGGCTGGCATTGTCCAGCGCCGCAGCCTCGTAGATGTCGGTCGAGATCGAGCGCAGCCCGGACAGGAACAGGAGGATGTTGAAGCCGCAGGTCCACCAGATGGTGACAAAGGCCACCGCCGGCATGAACATCCATTGCGTGCGGAAGACGTTGATCGGCTCGCCGGCTACGGCGCTGATCGGAAACTGCATGATGCCGAACTGGATGTTAAACATCCACGCCCAGATGCGGTATACCACCGACACGGGCAGGATATAGGGCAGAAAGAACATCGCCAGGATCAGGCTCTGCTGCCACCCCTTGAGGCGCGACACCATCATGGCGATTGCGAGGCCAATCAGCGTATTGGGGATGACCGTCAGCACCACGAAATAGGCGGTATTCTTGACCGAGGTCCAGAACCGGCGGTCGTCGAACATCTCGACATAGTTCTCGATGCCGATCCAGTTCCCGTTCCCGATCAGCGGCGCGTCGGTGAAGCTGAGATAGACCATCTGCACGGTCGGCCACAGGAACAGCACGCCATAGGTCAAGACGAAGGGTAGAATAAGAAGGAGGGCGACTGCCACTTCCCCGCGTTGGTTCCTGATCATGGTGCTCCGGCCCTGGCTGGTGGTCCGGCAGCGACAGCGCCGCCGGACCGTTGATCGTGGGGAGTTACTCGGCCTGGTCCTGCAGGTCGGCCTTCATCTCGTCGATCGCTTCCTGCGCACCCATTTCGCCGTTCATGGCGGGGCTGATATAGTTGGCAACGGCGTCATAGACAGGCGACGCCACGCCGGCCAGGGTCGACTTGGGATCGAACACGGCCGTGTCAGCCAGCACCGAATAGGTGGCGTTGGGTTCCATGGTCTTGAACTCTTCGCTCTCGCGGGTCGGCGTATAGGCCGGGATGTGGCCGGCATTGGCCCAGGCCAGCGAGTTCTTGTTCATCCAGGAGATGACTTCGAGCACGGCGGCCTTCTTTTCCGGGGTCATTTCCTTGCCGACATTGTTCGGGATGGCAAAGCCATGCGAGTCGGCCCAGGTTGCGGGGTGATCGAAGAAGGTCGGCAGGGCAATCGCACCCCACTCAAAGCCCAGTTCACCCTTTTCGGTGAGGTCGGCCATGGTGGGCACTTCCCACACGCCGTTCATGTGCAGCGCCGAGGCACCCGAGGTGAACAGCGCAACCGAGCCTTCATATTCGGTCAGGGCCGGCGCATAGCCGCCTTCGACCCAGCTGGCCATGGTTTCCACGGCCGCAACGGCCTTCGGAATGCTGTCGTCGGGCAGGAAGGTGCCGTCTTCGCCCAGGAACACGCCATCCTGCTGGCCAAACAGCGAGTAGAACACGCGCCACGGCGTACCGTCACCCGAGGTCTGCAGCGACAGCGCGTACTCGGAGCCTGGCTTGAGCTTTTCCAGAGCAGCGTTGAAGTTCTCGACGCCATCAAGGCCCGTCGGCTTGCCGTCTTCACCCAGAAGACCGGCTTCCTGGAGCTTGTCCTTGTTGTAGTAGAGGATCAGCGAGTGGATATCGAACGGCACGGCATACTGCTTGCCGTCGCTCTGGCCGGCTTCCCAGTTCGCGGCCGCGAAGGTGTCGGGGCCAAGGCCGACGCTGGCCAGGTCCTCGGCACTGATTTCAGCCAGGGCGCCCGATTCCACCCCCAGCGGCACGCGCGACAGGTGATAGGTCATCACGTCAGGACCTTCACCGATGGCGGCCGAGGTCTGCACCTTGGTGTAGAACGGGGTACCCCATTCCAGTGTGGTCGGCTCGATGGTGATTTCGCCGGCATGTTCCTCGTTGAACTGCTCGATCAGCGCCTTCATGCGGACGCCGTCACCGCCGCTGAGGAAGTCCCACCAGACCACGGTTTCCTGGGCCTGGACGGCACCGACCGACAGCAGCGCCGTCGACAGCATTGCGATCTTCAAAAGATTCTTCACGTTAAAACCTCCCTCGGGGCCTTGGCCCCTGCGCCTGGATCCTCTGGCATTGCGGCCCGCCGGCGATGCGAACCGCGCCCTTGTTCAGATAACCGCATGGCGGCCCTGAATTCCTCCGGAACCGTCGCCTTGTGGCGAGGCGCTGAACGCGCTCTGGTTCCGTCCTGCCGCAGCGTCAGCCGGCGGCGTGATAAGCCTTTCCTGCCTCGTCGAAGATCATCGCGGCATTGCCGTCGATGGCGATATGCACCCGGTCCCCCGGCTGCACACCCGAAATGCCTTCATCTTCGGCAACCAGCGTGATGTTCTCGCCCAGGCTCGTATAGACCAAGGTCCGTTCGCCAAGCCGCTCGACAACCTCGGCCACGCCTTCGATCCCCTGCCCGTCCCGGCTGATCTGGGCGGACTCGGCGCGGATACCGAGCGTCAGGTTGGAACCCGGCAATTGCGCAAAGGACACGCCGGTATGAACCGGGCTCTGACCGGCAAAACTCACGGCCGCCCGGCCGCCTGCATCGGTCACGGCCGTCACCGGAATGAAGTTCATCTGCGGCGAGCCGACAAAGCCCGCCACGAAACGGGTCGCCGGCCGCGAGTAGATTTCCATCGGCGTGCCGATCTGCTCGATGCGGCGGTTGTTCATCACCACGATGCGCGTGGCCAGCGTCATGGCCTCGATCTGGTCATGCGTCACGAAGATCATCGTGGCCTTGATGCGATTATGGAGCTGCGCCAGCTCCAGGCGCGTCCGGACACGCAGGCCCGCATCGAGGTTGGAGAGCGGCTCGTCTAGGAGGAATGCCTTGGGGTCACGCACGATGGCGCGGCCGATGGCGACGCGCTGGCGCTGCCCACCCGACAACTGCGCCGGCTTCCGATCGAGGAGATGCCCAATCTCCAGCATGCGCGCGGCATCGTCGACGCGGCGCGCGATTTCGGCCTTCGGCGTGCCCACATTCTGCAGGCCGAACGACATGTTGTCGCGAACGCTCATATGCGGATAAAGCGCGTAGTTCTGGAACACCATGGCCACGCCGCGCTCATTGGGCGGCAGCTGGTCAACGCGCTGGTCACCGATGAAGATCTCGCCTTCATTGACCTGCTCGAGCCCGGCGATCATGCGCAGCAAGGTCGACTTGCCGCATCCCGATGGCCCCAGGAACACGATGAACTCGCCGGACTGGATGTGCATGGAGACCTTGTCGAGGACGCTGACCCCGCCATAGGACTTGCTAACCTCGTTGAGCACGATATCCGACATTATCTTTCCTCCACAGGACCTTGGCCCCGCTACTCCTCGACTGGACGACTCTTCGGCCGCTTCCCACTCATTAATAATACTATTCAGGCTATTAGTGGCCTCCAGTCAATCCCATCACGACGATTCGAGGCATTTTCCTTGCGGGAATGGCCGTGATGGGAAACCGCGTCAGCGATCCACCGGCAGCTCCCTCGTGGTCACCACAAGCGCGTCGAACAGCGCCGCCGCAACCGGATCGGCGCCGGGGGCTTCGCGGGTCAGCCGGAACGTGGTCGCGACCACCCCGCCCCGCCCGACGCGCTTCTCGGCGATGATCGCAGCCGGCTTGTGCACCCAGCCCACCACCATGCCGGCATGGATATTGCTGCCATATTCCCAGCCGCGGAACCCGGTCAGCAGATGGTGCGGCACCACGTCCGAGAAGCTGAGATCAAAGATCGGGCCACCCGGAATCGGGCTGAATGGGCCCTGCCGCCGCAGCCATGAGAAGCCCGCGATCCAGTCGCCGCGCCAGATCGTGCCGTCACGCTCCACGAGGTTTATGCCAGGCAGGTGCTGGTCCGTGGCCGCGCGGAAAGTCTTGTTGTCGGCCACGATGCTGCGATGCGGCAGCTCGCCCGGCGGCATGTCGGTGCGGAGGTTGCGATTGGTCTCCACCGACCCATCCGCCAGGATCAGGTAGCGGCCGCCCGCCTTGATCGTCTCGACGTCGTCCCCGTCGACCGCATGGCACAATACAATATCGGCACGCGCTGCATCGACCACGTTGTAGCCGAGGCCGCGGGCATATTCCGCCAGCTTGCCGTCCGCTGCCGCAATGGTCGGCAGGTTCTGCGTATTGCGCTGTGCATAAAGAGCAATGTCGCAACTGTTGCGCGCCAGTTCGGCGCCGCTTGCATCGAGGACGAACTCGATCCGCGCCATGCGGTTCGTGTCGGCTGCCGGAAGGGTCACGGTGATCTGTTGCGCATCGGTCGATACAGGACCGATGGCGTTCAGGGTGATGGACCCGGAAGCATCGCCGCTCCAGCGCAGGGTTGCGCCTTCGGGCAGGCTCTTGCCGCCCGTCGCCACCGTCACCTCGATCGCGAGCGCTTCACCGGCATAGGCCGAATAGCGCTTCGGCCGCGGTACGATGACGATGTCGGCATTGATCTGCCCGAACACGTCATGGAACACGCGTGGATTGCGCTCCATGTCCAGCAGGCCATTGGCCTCCCAATGCACGTCGGTCAGTTCGGTGATCACATAGCCCATGATCGAGGGATAGCGGCGCATTTCCTCGATCTGGTAGCGCAGGTTCATGAACTGATACCATTGCGCCCCTTCGATGAAGGCGTCGAAGCTGCCAAAGGTCTTGTGGAGGTCGAGAGCCGCGAAGCGCTCTTCCACGCCATGCGGCAGCGCCACGCCGTCGCCCCAGAATGCGCCCGTCTCGAACCAGTGCGGCTCGCTGCCATCGGCGCCGCGCAGCTTGCTCGGGTCCGGCAGCCCCCAGACGCCGAACTCGGAGACGATCAGCGGCTCGTCGCCGCGCCATTCGGCATCGCCGAGTGACGAATAGGTCCACTTGGCGCCATTGGCGAACTGCTCGGTCAGGTCATCCCATTCCTGCCGCCGCTCGGGGACCGACCGGTAGTAGTGGAAGTCGTTGAGATCTGACTTCACATGGAAATTGGGGAAGCAGGCGGAGTTGTCGACGACGATCCGGGTCGGATCTTCCGCCTTCAGCCAGTCGAAGCTGTCCTTGAGCCACTGCCGGTGCTCGGCATTTTCCACAAGGCGCGTGCCCCAATCCTCGTTGATCAGCGTCCAGGCGATGATGGAGGGATGGTTTCGATCGCGCGCCAGGATGCCTTCCATGGTCTCGCGCATGCGGCGCGCGGAATCACTGGTGAAGGTGTTGACGTTGGGCACCTCGGTCCAAACCAGGAGGCCCAGCCGGTCAGCGACATCATAGTAGCGCGGATCGGGCACCTTGATGTGGCAGCGCAGGGTATTGAGCCCCAGATGCTTGGCCTTGCGCGCTTGGTCTTCGAGAAACTCCAGCGACGGAGCGGTATAGATGCCCTCCGGATAATAGTCCTGGTCCAGCGCCGCCCGCATGTAGATGGGCTGGCCATTGAGCAGAACCTGCCCGTTGCGTGTCTCGATGGTGCGGAAGCCAAAGCTCTCGACCCGCTTGTCGGTGCCGATATCGACCACCAGCGAATAAAGGTTGGGCGCCTCGGGCGACCACAGCAGCGCCTTCTCGACCGTCAGCCGGGCCTTGACGCCCTTGCCGGCAGCCACCTCGACCTCGGCGACCGGAGAACCCTGCGCGTCGAGCACGGCAAGCCGCGCCGTCTTTCCCTGCGCCGCGTCGGAAAAGTCCAGCACCAGTTCGGCAACGCCGTCCATGCCAGCCGTAATTGTCACAGCCTCGATATGGGCAGGATCGCGCGCTTCCAGCGCCACCGACTGCCAGAGGCCACCGATGCGGCCATACCAGCTCATCTTGCCATGCGGCACTTCCCCAAAGGGATAGTCGGGATATTGCCGCTGATCGGCCGAAGGCATGGTGACATGCACTTCGACCTCGTTATCGGCCCTGAGCAGCGCCTGCGGCAGGACGAATTCGAACGGCAGGTAAGCGCCCTCATTGCTGCCCAGCTGCTGGCCGTTGACTAGCACCTCGCAAAAGTAGCTGACGGCGCCGAAGCGCAGCACCACTTCGCGCTCGCTCCATCCGTCTGGCAGCGAGAAGCTGCGGCGGTAGATCGCGGTGCCGCTCGTGTCGACGAGGTCGGCAAACTGCGCCTGCCAGGGGCTCGGAACCTGAGCCTCGCGCCAGGCGCCGCCCTCGTGCTGGAACTGCCAGGCACCGTCCAGCGACAGCTGCTGACGTGCCTCGTGCCGTGCGCTTGCGCCGTGCGTCATCCTCACCCCTCCTCAAGGATTATTAGTTATATATTTATCACCTTATGGCGCTATTGAGAGGCTGGCAAGGGCCTTGCTGCAGGTGCTCATATCGGCACATTCTGCTAGCACTTGATGCACAATGTGATGACGTATGAGGCACACTTGCAGAAGCGCGCGACCATGGTTGATGTGGGTGAACGGGCCGGCGTTTCGCAGGCCACGGTATCACTCGTTCTCAACGGCGTCCCCAATGCCCGCGTCTCCAAAGCCACGCGCCGCCGGGTTCTCGAGGCCGCCGAAGCCCTTGGCTACCGGCGCGGCCATTCCCATCCCGTGCCCGAAGGACGCAAGCGCGTCATCGGCCTTTTCCTCGACGAAGTCTCCACCACCCCCTTCGCCGCCGCCTTCATCGAAGGCGCACGCGACGAAGCCGCCCTGCAGGACGTGTCGGTCGCCATGTTCTGCACCCGCTCCGATCCGGCATTGGAACAGGCGGCCATCGACCTCCTCGTCTCGCAAAAAGCGATTGGCGCCATCTATGCGTCCCTTGTCACCCGCACCGTGAGCGTGCCCGACACCTTCTCCGAACTGCCCCTGGTGCTGCTCAACTGCCACGAGCGGAAGCTGCGCTATCCCTCTGTCGTCCCAGGAGACATCGTCGGCGGCTACGCTGCGACGCAGGCCCTGCTGCGCGCCGGCCACGGGCGCATCGCTCATATGGCAGGCGAATACGTGCTGGAAGCGGCCGTGGACCGCGAGAAGGGCTTCCGCAAGGCCATGGCCGAGTGGCAGGTTGAGGTCGACGAGGACCTGGTCCAGCCCGGCGGCTGGACCATCCGCGCCGGCCGCGAACGCGCCATGGCCCTGTTATCGCAAGCCAATCCGCCCACCGCGATCTTCTGCTTCAACGACCGCATGGCCATTGGCTGCTACGAGGCGGCGCGTCTCATGGGCCTCCGCGTTCCGGAGGACCTTTCCATCCACGGCTTCGACAACGAAGACCTGGCCGCCAACATGGATCCGCCGCTCTCTACCGTCGTGCTCCCCCATGACGAGATGGCGCGCTGGGCGGTCGCCGAGCTGCTCGACAGCTACAGCACCGCCGATCAGGACGAGCGGCTGCAAAAGCTCAAGATGGAATGCGACCTCGTCGAGCGCAGCTCCATCGCCCCACCGCCCATCAGGAAGTCTTGAGCGGCGCCACCGAATCCCGCTCCACCAGCGGACATTCGAGCTTCACCAGCGGATAGCGCCGTGCCGCGCCGTCCATGCCTTCCAGTTGCTCGATGATCCATTGGCCCATGGCTCGATGCGGGAGAATGGATGTGCTCAGCCGCGGATGAAGATGACGCGAGATTTCTTCGTCGTCATAGCCGACAACGGACATGTCGCGCGGAATACTCAGCCCCGCCTCCTTGAGCGCCTCGTAGCACCCGATGGCCGTGCGGTCGTTCTGGCAAAAGATCGCCGTCGGCGGTTCGGGCAGCGCCAGCAGCTTGCGCGTGGCCTCATAGCCCGCGCTGGCCGACCAATCCCCCTCGATCACCAGCGCCGGGTCGAACGGGATGTCCGCCGTGGCCAGGGCCCGGCGATAGCCCTTGAGCCGGTCCTGCGCCGCCTCCATCCAAATCTCGCCAGTAATGGTGGCGATGCGGCGATGCCCGTGTTCGATAAGGTGTCGCGTGCTGCGCTGGCCGCCGGCAATCTCGCTTGGCACCACCGCCGGAATGGCCTGATCCGCAGTGTAGCAGTTGAGCAGCAACACCGGCACGTCGAGCGACATGATCTGGGGCGGCAGCTCCACCTCGCGGGTGAAGATGGTCATGTAGACTAGGGCATGAACGCCCTGCGCCACGAAGCTGCGGATCAGCTCGGCCTCCAGCGCATTGTCGCTATGGGTCTGCGCCACCAGCACCAGGTCGCCCAGCGGGCGCGAAGCCTGCGTCAGCCCGTCGATCGCCACCATCGCCTCGGGGCTCGTCGCCAGCTGATCGACGACGAAGCCGATGCGCCGCCCCGGCAAGGCGGGTGCAACGACGGGCGCCGAGGGCGCCACAACATAGCCCAGCCGCCGGGCGGCCTCGAGCACCCTTTGCCGTGTCTCGAACGATAATTTTATCCCCGGCGCCTGATTCAGGACGAATGATACGGTTGCCTGCGAGCACCCTGCCTCGCGTGCAACGTCGGTCATTGTCACCCGACCGGCGCCTCCACGTCTCCCCCGCACCGCCTGCCCCGCTCTGCCTACCCGTTTTGCCGTCCAGGAATTTATGCACTTTCAGCCGTCATTAGCAACTATTAGCAAAGCGGCAGGCGGCAACAGCGCTCCACAAACCTCGCCAATCGCAGCATAGCTGTATCGGCCGCCCGACCGGACGTAAAACATCCATCCAACACATTGAAACTCCTAGGCCGGCGGTGCACCTTCCACGCCAGAAAGCCGGAAACATCGAACCACCGGCGCTACGGAGACGGAAATGAAGCTCGCAAAATGGGCCCTCGCCCTCGGCCTGGTCGCCGCAACCACACCCGCTTTCGCCCAGTCGGCACTTGATGCCATCAAGGATGCCGGCGCCCTGCGCATCGGCACCGAAGGCACCTACGCCCCCTTCACCTTCCACGACGACAGCGGCACCCTCGTCGGCTTCGACGTCGAGATCGGCCGTGCCATTGCCGAAAAGCTTGGCGTTGAGGCAGAATTCGTTGAAGGTCCCTGGGACGGCCTGATCGCCGGCATCGACGCCGATCGCTATGACGTCGTCATCAACCAGGTCGGCATCAACGAAGAACGCCAGGCCAAGTACGACTTCTCTGAACCCTACATCGCCTCCAAGGCGGCCCTCGTGGTCCGCGGCGACAATGCCGACATCACCACTTTCGAAGACCTTGAAGGCAAGAAAGCGGCCCAGACCCTGACCAGCAACTTCGGCAAGCTGGCCGAGAGCTATGGTGCCGAACTTGTCGCCACCGAAGGCTTCGACCAGTCCGTCGCTCTCGTGCTGCAGGGGCGCGCCGACGCCACCATCAACGACAGCCTCTCCTTCTTCGACTTCAAGAAGCAGCAGCCAGATGCCGACGTGAAGGTGGTCGCAACCGCAGATGATGCCGATTTCTCCGGCGTCCTGCTGGCCAAGGGCAAGCCTGAACTGCTGGCTGCCATCAACGAGGCACTGGACGCGATCAAGGCCGACGGCACCTATGCGGAAATTTCCGAGAAGTACTTCGGCGAAGACGTCTCGCAGTAGCGCCTGGCGCCAAGAGCTTCTAGAAGGATCGGGCAACAGCGTTGCCCGGTCCTTTTGTTTGGATTGATAGAACCATGCCGTCTTGGCTGAACCTGATGATCGAGTCGCTGCCCTCACTCCTGTGGGCCTGCCTGCTCTTCACCATTCCCCTGACGCTGCTTTCGTTTATCCTTGGGCTTTCCCTCGGCTTTGTTGCCGCACTCGTCCGCCTGTTCGCGCCCTGGCCGCTGGCGGCCGTAGTTCGCTTCTATGTCTGGATCATTCGCGGCACGCCGCTCCTGGTTCAGCTGTTCCTGATTTTCTATGGTCTTCCCAGCGTCGGCATCGTGCTCGACGCCTTCCCCGCCGCATTGATCGGCTTCACGCTCAACGTCGGCGCTTACACGTCCGAAATCGTCCGCGCCGTGCTGCTCTCCGTCCCGAAGGGCCAATGGGAGGCCGCCTATTCCATCGGCATGACCTGGGGACAGGCCCTGCGCCGCACCATCCTGCCGCAAGCCACGCGCATCGCCGTACCGCCCCTCTCCAATACGTTCATCTCGCTGGTCAAGGACACGTCTTTGGCCGCTGCGATCACCGTGCCCGAACTGTTCCGCGCCGGCCAGCGCATCGTCGCAACCAGCTATGAACCGCTGATCCTCTATGTCGAGGTCGCGCTCATATACCTCGTGGTGAGCTCCATTCTTTCGAGCCTTCAGGCGCATGTGGAGCGGCGTTTCTCCCGCTATGGCGGCTACTTGGAGGCCGCCTCATGATCACCGTCGAAGGCGTCCACAAGAGCTACAACGGCACCGAGGTGCTCAAGGGTGTCAGCCTCGTCGTGCCCGAAGGCAGCGTCACGGCCCTGATCGGCGCCTCCGGCAGCGGCAAGAGCACCCTGCTGCGCTGCGTGAACCTGTTGGAGCTGCCGCAGGCCGGCAGCGTGCAGATCGGCGACGAGCGTGTGACGTTCGATGGCGGCAACCGGCCCGGACGCAGTGAGGTTCTGGCGCTCCGCCGTCAAACCGGCATGGTGTTCCAGAACTTCCAGCTGTTCCCGCACCGCACCGCGCTGGAGAACGTCATGGAGGGACTGCTGACAGTCCTTCGATGGCCTCGCGCGCAGGCCAAAGAGCGCGCCATGGCGCTCCTCGAAAAGGTCGGCATGGCCGCCAAGGCCGATGCTTGGCCTGCAAACCTTTCTGGCGGCCAGCAACAACGCGTCGCCATTGCCCGCGCCCTGGCACCTTCACCCAAGGTCCTGCTCTGCGACGAGCCCACTTCGGCTCTCGATCCACAGCTTGCCGGCGAAGTCGTCGAAGTGTTGTCACAACTGGCGCGCGAAGGCACGACCATGTTGATGGCGACCCATGACCTGAGGCTTGCCTCCACCATTGCCGCCCACGTGCTGTTCCTGGATGGCGGGGACATCATCGAGTCCGGCTCGGCGCGTCAGGTTTTTGCCGAGCCGGTCGACCCGCGCACCCGCCGCTTCGTCTCGTCCCTGTCGGCAGTCACCGGCGCAAGCGCATCCTAGCGCATGCCGGTCCCGGCGCATCTTTCCACAAGCTTGAGGCAATCGGAGGCGCCTGGTCGATTTTCTTGCTGGGCTAAGGCGATGGGGTGTTGACACGCTGTCATCAGACCACCATAAACCGCCCCAACGAAGCGCCCAGGCGTTCCGTTTCCTACCCAAGCGACGTTGTAGTGGAGGGGTGGGAGAGTGGTTAAATCCATCAGACTGTAAATCTGACCGCTTAGCGTACACTGGTTCGAATCCAGTCCCCTCCACCATCGCCCTTCCGGGCACCCGCCCATATCAGCAAGTCCAGGCTCTCTTGTGAACCTGGGTTGTACAGTTTGTTGCACAGTTTTGACCTTTCGGCGGGGGCGGTGTCAGCATCACTTTCGTGCTGCGCTCCTACGAGATTGCGGTGCGCGGTCACTCCACCGGTATATACCACGCCTCGACCAGGGCACGCGCTAAGGCTGCCGCCTTCCGCGGCGGCATGATATTCCTGCGCTGAGCTGATAGCAGCTCAGCGCCCCATTTCGGTCATTCGACCGGCTCGCGGAGATGCCCTAAAAGCGGACACGGCTATGTCTCCGCCAAGCAGGTGAAGTCGATCCTCCTCAACGCCGGAGTCCAGGGTTTTTTGTCTAGGATCAGGTGCACGCGATGATCTACGATCGGTCCGCAGTCGAGCAGGCGGCTGCAGGGCGCGAGGGGTTCTGGGCCTACAGAGGTAGTTTGGCCAACAACGCTTTACGCCACTTGCAATTGTTGTGGATCCCTCTGACCCTGTTTCAATCTATCGGATTCGCCTGTGTCGGCTTGAGGGAGCCAATTGCTAAACATTAGCGTCAGGAAACTTCAATCAATATTTGCACGGCTCCGGCAGGATAAAGATGCTGGTCCTTCGGATACGAAATTCGTCGATCTCGCGCCCAAAGCGCTGCCCGAGGGGACGGGAGGCATCTATCTGAAGGCGCTGAACGAGGCGATGCGCAGGCCGGACGTGTTCAATATCGCGCTAACTGGGCCCTATGGCTCGGGCAAGAGTAGTGTCATCAAGACCTTTCTTGCGCAGTACAATGGTTCGCCCCTGCAGCTTTCCCTGGCGTCGTTCCTCCCTGACGGTGAGCAGGCGGATGGGAAGCCACCGAAGGTGACAAAGCAGGAGATCGAGCGCAGTATTCTTCAGCAGATCCTTTATGGCGTAGACGCGAACAAACTCCCTTTCTCTCGCTTCAAGCGGATCAAGGTTCCAAAGAAGAAGATCTCGATTGGGACGTCGCTCATCATCACGGTCGGGCTGATCTGTGGCTGGTACCTGTTCAGCAAGCAGAGCGAGATATTGGCCGGGACGTTCTTCGAGCCGTTCAAATGGTTCAACTACTTCAGCGCCTTGGCCGTAGCGGCTCTCGCGTGGAAGGCTATCTACAGCGCATACACGAACAGTCACGGGCTCTCTCTGAAGAGTATATCCTTGAAGGACGTGCAGATCGCCCCGGCGGCAGCGGACCAAGAATCGATCCTTAACCGGCATCTTGACGAGATCCTGTACTTCTTTCAGTCCACGAAGCATGATCTGGTCGTCATCGAAGATTTGGACCGCTTCGAGAACCCCGACATCTTTGTCTCCCTGAGAGAGATCAACGGGCTCATCAACGCGAATGAGCGCATCAAGCGCAGGCGTCGGGTGCGGTTTCTCTATGCGCTGCGTGACGATATCTTCGTCAACACGGATCGTACCAAGTTCTTCGAGTTCATCGTGCCGATCGTGCCGGTCATCAATCACTCGAATTCGATCGATAAGTTTCTCGAACATAGCCGGCGTATCGGTCTGAAAGACTTGGATCTTCAGTTTCTTCGCGAGGTATCTCGCTATCTCGGCGACCTCCGCCTGATCCAGAACATCCTCAACGAATACCTGGTCTATGACGACCAGCTCACGGCCGACGAAGATGGGCGGCTCGACGCGAATAAGCTCCTCGCGATCCTCATATACAAGAACGTCATGCCGAAGGACTTCGCGGCGCTGCACCGCCAGGAAGGCGTGCTGGCTACGGTCCTTCGGCGGCATGACGAGTTCCTAGCGAATGCTGAGACCAAGGCACGACGTGAAATCGCGGCGATCAAGGCCCGCGTTGCGACCGGGGAGGAGCAAGAGCTCAGGGACGAGGCAGACCTACGAAAGGTCTACGCGATGGCTGTGATCCAACGTCTACCAGAGAATATGCAGCAGCTTTTCGTCCAGGATGAAGCCGTAAGGATCAGTCAGCTCACGGAAGATGGTGTGCTGGAGAAGTTCCTCCAGCCGAAGGCGAGGGTGAAGGTGAACATCAACCCGCAGGGTTACCACCCAAACTTCGTACCTATAGATCTGACGGCCCTTGAGGCGTCCGTCGATCCGACGCGTACTTTCGAAGATCGAAAGGTAGACATAGGGAAAAAGTCGGCCAATTTCCGGAAGGCTTCCGAGAAGCAGATAGGCCAACTTGAGACTAGCATGTCCTCCTTACGGAATCGGAGGTTCAACGAGATCGTTCGCGAGAGCCCGGGGCTGATCGATCAGATGTTCGACGAGGTTGGCGATAACGCTGATCTCCTCAAATACCTGATACTTGAGGGTCACATCGACGACACCTACTACCAATACATCTCACTGTTCCACAGCGGGCGCTTGTCCCCAAAGGACAACAGCTTCTTGATCAAGATCCGGGCCTACAACGCTCCTCCTCCGGACTTTCCGTTGGACAACGTTGCCGAGGTGGTCGCCGAGATGCGGCGCGGAGATTTCGGTCAGGCGTACGTGCTGAATCGATCGATCATCGACCACCTGTTCGATGATGAGTTGGGCAACGCGATACGCATCGCCGCCGCCATCCGGTTTATCTCTGGCAACTTTGAAGTCTGCGGTAACTTTTTCCGCGTTTACTATGCTGTGGGGCGCCACGTGGAGGCGCTGGTCAGGGCGTTGGTGACCAAGTGGCCGAATTTCGTCTCTACGGCCGTCATCTCGAGTGATGGACCGTCGCACGTCGCACGGATTCTTGCATACGCATCCAAGGACGTGCTGCGCCGCCCGGCTGATATAGAGGCGCTGAAGACATACCTGGCCGCCAATGCAGATCGCGTACTCGCGGAACGGGTGGCTTTCGGCATCAGCCTCCTGCGCTCCCTGGAAGTAGAGATTGACGAGGTCGAGAAGCTTGTCGACTTCCCAGACGCGCTGGCGTTCGTCGCGGAAGAAGGCCTCTACCGCATCTCGATCGACAACATCGCATCGATAGTGCGCCATCTGTCTGGCGACGATAAGCTGGAGGCCCTGGAGAAACGTCACCTCTCCACTTTGAACGAAGTGAATGACCCGGCGCTACTCAAGCGCCTCGAACCAGACTTCGCTACCTACGTGAGCGACGTCCTTCTCGCCATTCCAACCAATACCAAGGAGGACGTTTCTGCCATAGTGCAGGTGCTGGCGCGTGAGGACGTCGAGCAGGACGTGCGAGCCAAGTTCCTGGAGAGACAGACCGCGATCATTCCGAATCTGAACGATGTTCCAGCGGCCTTCCAGCAACTTGCCCTAGAGGGCCACCACGTCGAACCGACCTGGGAGAACTGCCTTCAGTTCTTGCCCTCGGAATCGTATGATGAGGGCGTTCTCACTGCGTATATCCAAACTAGCAAGGCAGCGGCGGCTCTATCGCGCCAGCCGATACCCGACGGGGACCCAGCACTTCCTCTTCGACGGTTCGTGGTTGGAAACGACGCGCTGGGACTCGAATTATATCGAACCTACGTTCGCCTGCTTCCGAGGAATTTCAGCGCCTTTCAGGAGGTGGACGCCAGCAAGACCAAGATCCTGATCGAGGAACGGAAGGTCTCATTCACGCCCGCCAACTTCCAGCACCTCGAGGATGTGGGGCTTCGTGTCCTGTTCCTCGCGCTGAACTTCGATACGTATGTCGGCGCCAAGTCGGAATATCCGATCGACGACGATTTCAGGGGTAGACTCCTTCAGGCCTCGATCACTGATGCGCAGAAGCTCAATGTCCTTGCCGATATCGACGAGGCATATGTCGCAGGCACGCCATCCGTAGCTGCAGTAGTCGGACCGCTGCTCGCCAGGTCGCCTGGGGCGCCGGTCGGCCATGGTGCCGAGTTCATCAAGGCAATCGCGCTCCAGTCTCAGGACGTCAGGGTGAAGCTGACCCTTCTCAACAGGATGCACCCCGCGTTGTCAGTGCCCGAGATCCGCGACATCCTCAGGGCAATGCCGGTGCCCTATAAAGATATCTCTACGTTCGGTCGGGCTCCGAAACTCGAAGACAACGAGATCAATCGTGAGTTGGCCGGCTGGCTCGAGGGACGCAGGGTGATCTCATCAGTTTCGGACACTTTTCTTGGCGGCGAGATCAGGATCAACACCTTCAAGAAAGAGCCGGAGTAGGTGCGTTTAGCCCACTAGGAGGATCATTTATGATGGCACGATACGGCAACGACGAACTACTGTTCTATTCCAAAGGCGATAGCTTTGGTGCCAAGCGGGTTCAGGAGCAGGCGGTTAAGGCCGCCATTGCCGCGATGTCGGAAAGTCAGATCCTTGGTAGCTCCATCGAAGACCTGATCACGTTTATCTACGACAAATTTATCATCAATGTGCCCGTGCTGGACTTGGACCATGCGGAGGTCTCTCAGAACGAGGCTCAGGTGATGGTGCAGCACTGGAGGAATGAGCGGCCGGTCGCCGTTCCAGGAGCTATGGTCACCTTAGAAGTCCCCTATGAGGGAGACGAGATACTGTTCCATATTAAGGCTTCGACCTGGAACATGAACCCGCCGCGTGCTTCTGTGAGCAGGACGCACATTGCGCTGCGGCAAAGCGGGACAGATCTCAACGGAGCACAGGTTCAGGCCTTTTTCGATCAGACGATTGCCAGCATCGAAGAGAATTTAGGACGACTTCGCTCTGACTTCGATGAATTCAATTCCCGCCTGAAGAGCAGCGCCAGGGAGCAGATCGAGGCGAGAAGGACAAAGCTACTTGCCAACCAAAATTTGGTTTCGGGACTGAAGTTTAAGCTCAAGGAACGACCGGGGGCGCCGAAAACATATGCGGCGCCAATTGTGCGGCGCAAAATTGAGCCGAGGTTGCCGGTTGTCACTGCTAAAGGATTCTCGCCTGAGCCTGTCCTTCCCGAGGAAGATTACCAGCACATCCTGAAAATCATCCAGGACATGACACTCGTCATGGAGCGGAGCCCGTCGTCATTCGCGAGCATGGCTGAAGAAGACATCCGCCAACATTTCCTCGTTCAGCTCAACGGCCACTACGAAGGAAAAGCGACTGGAGAGACTTTCAATGCCGAAGGGAAGACCGATATTCTTGTGCGGCATGAGGGCCGGAATATCTTCATTGCTGAGTGCAAGTTTTGGCGCGGCGACAAAGGCTACACCGACACCATCGATCAGTTGCTCGGCTACTTGTCCTGGCGCGATACCAAGACCGCCTTGATTATCTTCAATCGCAATAAGGACATGACCAGCGTCCTCGAAAAGATCAAAACGCTCACCGAGGGGCATGCGCTCTGCAAGACCGGCCCAAAAGTCGAGGGCGAGACGCAGTTTCGGTACGTGTTTGGCCAACCCAATGATCAGAACCGTGAAACGATCGTCACTGTGATGGTGTTCGATATCCCCGATGGAGTGGGGACGGGTGTCTAAGGTAAATTATACCAGGACGGTCAATCCACTCCAGTTTGACGCGCTGGAGCCGAAGCGTTTCGAGGATCTGGTCCGACAGCTTCTTTATGACTTCAGAAATTGGCAGCAGCTGGAGCCGACAGGTCGCGGTGGCGCCGACGATGGTTTTGACGCTCGGGGGTGGGAAATCATACCGGCAACGGGTGATATTGAACCGGAGCTCGATGAAATAGATCGTCCTGGAACAGATCGCATCTGGCTTATCCAATGCAAGCGAGAGCGGGCGATCGGCCCATCAAAAGTCATAGAGTATCTCAACGAGATTGCCCTGGAAGAACGTGGGCGTCTGTATGGGATAGTGCTTGCGGCGCCGACTGACTTCTCGAAAAAATCTCACGATGCCTTTCGTGAGTGGTGCGCGGAGCATGCGATCCGCGAGTGCCATCTGTGGGGTAAGGCCGCCCTGGAAGATATGCTCTTTCAGCCAAAGAACGATCATCTACTCTTTGCCTATTTCGGCCTGTCCCTAGTTATCAGGCAGCGCTCGGATCAAGCGAGTCTGAGAGCTCAAACCACAATTAAGCGAAAGATGAAGCGCGCTTTCGAAAACAAGTATGAGGTACTGATAAGAGATATTGCTGACGATAGTTATCCATATAGCGAGGGGCGAGATGATTTTCGTTGGTGGGTCTATCATTGGCCGGAAATGACATTCCGTGGTCTTGAGTGCTTGAGCAAAAAATACTTTGCCTACATAGCTGACGATAAAATCCATTGGGACTGCGCCAATGCGTTCGATGATAATCAGAATTTTCAGCACGACGACCCGTGGCGGGGAATTGAGAGAGGTGATCCCAATCGAACCGAGCTTTGGGAACTTTGGTCCCAGCTCCCAAAGCAAAATCAGGCATGGGTGACAGTGAAAGGCGTTATACCCTTACGGAACATCATTGAGATCGATGATATTGGTGATGACCTCACCAACCATGTCCATTTGTATGTCCGCACCGACCCGTCTCATCCCGATCCTTTTGCTTTCACACGGGCAGAGCTCAAGGCAGACGATCGGTGGGCCGAGGTTGGGCACATAGACTTGGTCGTCGATAACCGAGTAGAAGTTTTTCCGGCGAAGTTCCGGAAGCCGGTGTCAGCTGAAAGCTCGTCAGAGACCGAAGACTAAAGGCTCTGGCGGCGGCGACTTACTCCCCAACATAGTAGCGGCCCTAGCCATCGTAGTTGGTATGTTCCCTTCCGCGCTAGAGCTGACCGAAAGCCGACTGTCCACTAGCGGCCCCTAATGTGACGTATAGTACTACAATCAGTTACTAGAGCTTCGCCACAGGTCGTCTGCCTCTCCCTTCCTCAAAATGCCGCTTGGTTTGTTCTGGTCCGCTAGTGCTGGACCAGAAAAGTGATGTGGCACTCGCTTGCGCTGTCGCGCACATTTTGAGGATGGGGCTCGGAGGCAGACTTGACCCCGGATTAGTCCGCTGGCGCCTGCGGCGCTTGCCCCAGCTTCGATGGAAGCTAGGGTTGGTGAGTGTTGGCGGACCTCTTCGGCGTCAACCTCTGGCTCGGATGTTCTTGTCTTTTGAACTGTGGCTGCCGAAACGGCATAAGGAATCTCGATCCCTTCCGTCATAGCGAAGGCCGGCTTGCCGGCCGCATCGGGGCGGTTACCCAGAGACCTTGGTCGAGTGGAGTAACCGTCACGATCTGCTTCTGGCTCTCGGATGAGCCAGAAACAGAACTCTTGCTGAGTGGGGGTAACGCAAGAAGCTCAGGGCAAGCGCTCATGCGGCGAGATGCCCCCAGATGCCTTGGCTAGGAGCCAACGCGAGCCAAGGGTGCAGGGCCGCGATCATCTGGCGACGATACGCGTGGAACGGGTGGAGCTTGCCGGGCGAAGCCTTGATCCTCGTCATTCGGGCGCAGGTCGGGATTGAGCGCTGCCCCAATTGCCGGCACGGCATCGGCAACATGCTCGATCAGCGGGATCCAGTGCTTACCGGTGCGGTGCGCAGCGACGATATGAGCCGCACACCCGGCAACCGTTTTAGCGGCGAAAACTTTTGCCGGTCCCTCGGCATTGTTGAGCCGCTCGACCGCTTGCAGCCAGCGAAGAACATGCGGCAGCTTGCATGCGTTTGCAACACGTCGGAATGTATCGCTCAGGTGGGAGAACCCGACATGCCCGGAAGCATGGCAGGTCTCGGGTGGGAGATGACAGGCGAACTTCGACAGAAGTGCTGCCGCTTCCGTTGGATTTCGCGCACGCGACTACAACGGCAAGTCCACCAGCCGCCTATGTTCCGCGGCATCTGGCCGAGCGACTTGGTTCGCACATTCCTTACTGCCGCAAGCGCCACAGCATGCCGCTGGTTCGTCGCCATCGGCAAGGTCCACGGCAGTCCGAATCCTCGCCAGCTCAGAAAGAATCTCGGTCCGCGTCGCGGAGCCATTATCCCGTTCCAGCAGCACATCCGCCTGAACGGGAAGTTTGGTTACGACGGAGCCCAAAAGGCTCAGGACGCCATCGCTGATGCGTTCCATGTGAGTGTCGACATATTGTCCGTCTCGATCCAAGGCGAATCCAGCCACATGGAACGTCGCAATCCTACCAAGATCGAGGCCATCGAGGTAGTCCTGCGCATCGAACTGGTAGTTGTGGCAGTCAATGAAAAGGTTGTTCACGTCGAATACCATGCCGCAACTGGAACTCTCGCACAGCTCCATGAGGAAGTCCCGCTCCCTCAGCAGCAGCTCACGGTCGCCGATCAGGTGCGTGACATTCTCAAGATCGAGCCGCATGCCGCACGCCTGCTGTACTGCCTCGACGTTTCGGCGGACCAGTTCACGCGAGCCGGCATCGAGAAGTGGCGGAATAAAATTTTCCAGATGCAGATCGCCTGCCGTTCGAAAGGAAAGATGATCCGACACGGTGTCAGGTCCGTAACGATGGCAGAGCCGTGCAATGTGGTCGACCTCATCCGTGTTCAGCTCAGCTGACGCAACCGAAAGTGCGGTCGAATGCAGATGGATCCGCTTCCCGTGGTATGATTGATGTAAGGCATCCATCCAATCCAGGTCATCGGTAGCATGACCGTTGGTCATGAGCTCGACACAGTCCGTAATGCCGACAATTTCACCCCTAAATGAGTCGAATTCGAAACGTTCGGCAATGCCAATACCAGTTGTCATGGTTCATCCTTTCGCGATGGATTCCGTCGTTTCGAAACGACGTACGGCGCGCGACATCAGGACGATGCGCATCAGCAGCAGCGCCGCAAAGGCGACGAGCATCGGGATCGATCCCGATGACTTCAATCCCTGGTCGATCAGGGTGATGCCAGCCACCCCGGCCGATACGCCGAGAGCCATGACCGTTTGCACGACACCGAAGAAGACGCGGCGCTCTGAGTCCGGAGCCGCATGGAAAAAGAAGTTTCTGGAAACCGCTCCGATTATCGGATTTCCGATGGTAAACATGCAGAAGCCGATGATCAGGAAGATCGCATTCGGCGCGAAGGCAACAGCGCAAATCGCGGCGAACACCATCAATGTGGCGACGACTAATGATAGCCTTCGCCCGGCTTTGCGGATCGCACCCCTAGCGACGAGCGCGTTGATCGCCACCGAAGTGGCGCCAGTCGCGAGCCAAAAGGCACTCACCGTCACCGTGTCGGCATCCAGTCTGGCGCCCAGCACGATCAGCGCCAGCGAAATCAGCGGAAACGACATGACGCCGTTCAAAAACGCGACCGCGAGTTCCACGCGGGTTCGACGCAGGAGCGGCCAGGAAAGGAATGCACCGGTGCCCCGAGAGGGCTCAGCCTCTGGCTTATCGTAGTATCGCATGGAATACAGAAGGGCCGCTTCCACTACGAAACCGAAGGCGATTATGTACAGCAGCGTAATGCCCAAGTAACCGAACGCTATCGGGCCCAACGCGAAGCCGAGCATCTTCGCCATCATGACGAAAGTCTGATAGTGGCCACTGCCGGCCTCGAGATCGCCGTCATACGCCTGCTTTTGTATTCGTCCGAGGAGATCTCCGAAGGCCGGCGCCGAAAGCGCGCCTGCTAACGAGCCCACCAGCAGAACGATCGCTATAGCTAAGGTTCCGCCAGTAAAGTCCAGGTTAGCAACGACCATGTATGACGATGCAGTAATCAGCGAGGCGCATATGGCGATGGAAACGCTCGAAATCCTAGTTGGGATGTACCCCCCGACCATTGGCGCAATGACACCAGCCACCGAGCTGATCACGAACAGGAGCCCGTAGAGAGCATATTGTCCGGTGACGACTGCTGCGTAGTGCGGCAGCCCTGACCAGATCAATCCCGCTACAAGTTGAGACGAGACGGACGCCAAGGTTACGATGGTGAGCAGGCCGCGTCGCTCGCCGATATCGGTCGCTGCCGTCATAGCCTGACGATTCCTTCCTCGGCGGCCTGCTCGAGAAGCTCGCGATTATCGTCGAGTAGGGTTTTTAGACCCAACGTGTCCTTAAGGCCCGTCAGTCGCTCGATGGACTTGAGAAGATCGTAGCTCTCTTGATCAATCTCATGAACCGCGATCCCGTCGCCGTGTGGCATCAGAACGTAATACGAGGGCTCGCCATCCGCTGGCGCCGACCAGTCCGCGAACTGCTGGTCCAGGCGTTCCATGGGAAGATCAAGTGCTAGCGGAACGACGCGGTGTCCCAAGGTCAGGTCTGCTGACATAAAGGACTGTCCACCTTGGGCGGATAGATATCGAGCGGTGTGCAGACCGATCAGGTTTGCAAACATGCTGCGGGGAAACTTTTCACGACAGAAAGCGTCAAACAGCTTGAGGTCCATGTCGCCCCTACCGTCCGGGATCATGACCGTGCGCAGGAATTCCGTCACGACCTCTTCGAGTTTGGCGGCTCCCAGACGGTCGGCCAGCGGCGCGTATCGTTGCGTCAACACGACAAAACGCGTGCCGCGCACAATGTCATTGAACCTGTCGAGCTGATCGAAAGAAACTCGTTGGGCTACGGCCTCGACGGCTTTCGAAGATCCGAAATCGGTTTCAACGGACCGCTGCCCTCTTTTGACTTGCTCCCGGAAAGTTGGGTCGATGATGAGTCTTGCCAGCAGCTGTTGGGCAAGCGCTGTGTCCTGACTATTCTGCTGCATGGAACTTCTCCTGGTTTAGAGGGGAGCCATTTGCCAATCCTGATTCCAGCTTGGCCCGGATCGATTTCAGACGATCGATGTAGGGCAACTGGGTGTCGAGAGTGTTGTGCGGGTAGCGTACCTGTATGACGACGCGGCTCGGATTGATAAGGTTCAAAGCCTCCTCAAACACATTGAGCGCCTCGCGTTCAACCAGGATGCCGTACTGCTGGTTCATCACGACGTTCATGGCGTCTGCAGGAACGATCGTGACGGTTTCGATCCGGTTCACCGGGTATGTCGCAAGCAGTTGCTGCGGCGGGATCCCAAGGGCGCTGGCGGAGATCAGCAGGCTGTCAATGTTGAGGATATAACCGATGCCCGTCCGATCTGACAGTTCACGCATGAAAGCGCCTTCGAGTCCGATCGCCAAAGGATCCGCCATCGCCGTATTGGCGACGTTCTCTAGAGAGAAGGCAGCTCCGATTTCGGACAACCGCCGGATTATCGCAGCGCAACGCGAAGCCACGTTGTCTACCGGCTCTATTCCGAAGAGCGGCGGTATGTAGGCATCGCAATTATAGGCTCCGGCGCGCGTGTAGGCCAGGTGATCGCTGTAGTGAGTGACCTCTAGCTCGATCAAAAACGCCACTATCGCTTCCAGCCGGACGAGAAACTCCTCATCGTTCCAGGAGGCGACTGAAAGTTCGATGCTGTGTGCGGAGAAGGGCAGCCGCCGCCGGAGGTCCTTTATACGTGCCGAATTGGCGGAGCCATCGCCCAGATCCAATCCGTCGGGGATGATCTCAAGATAATCAATCTGATCCGCGTGAGCGACGATGGAATCGTAGTACTCGTGCCTGTAGGTAAAACCGATCTCAAACATGCTCGCCTCTTCCCCTGGTCTGTAAATCGCCCTCTTGGCCGCGCGACCAAGAGGGCGAGGCGGTTAGGTAAGCGTGCTGCCGCAGAAGCAGGTACGGTAATCCTTGGTGGTCTGCTTTTGCTCGATCTTAGTCTTCTTGATCATTCTGGTCTCCTGTTGTTGGTGTACAGAATTCCGGCAATCACCGGAGTAAAGCAGCCTACTTGTTGGCTACTCCATAAGTAGGCCCGGCGCTGCACCGCTCGTCAAACTTGCGAAACACAACCTCTAACTGGTGGAACCTTTTTGATGGACCCGCGTTTGCTGCGCGGTTTCTCTGTTTCAATGCTGATTTTTCCCTGGAGCCTCAGTCCAACTTCTATTTGAATGCAAATTCGAACCCGCACAGATAGTAGCCAGGCAAAGAGTCTTTTCCCTTCTGTCATCCAAGGTTGTAAAGAACGGAGTCGAGCGTGACAGGAGCAAGCGGTCGTTACCCGGAGCTGGCACAGTCGTTCACCCGGGTCGCAAGTATCGAGCAATTGGCAGAGACCCTGGCAAGTATCCGCCAGGAACTTCCCTTCGAGCATCTGATCTACCACTCGCTTCCTCTCGGACCGTCAATATCCGAGAAATCTTTGCAGATGCTCACCTATTCACCCGAGTGGATTTCTCGGTATGTGAATGAACATTATTTTGAGCTCGATCCAGTGGTGCACCTGAGCCGACGCGCCATCGCGCCCTTCGAATGGTCCGCCGACCAAGCAGCAACCGTCGCGCAGAGGTCATTTTTCTCCGATGCTGATCGGCATGGCGTGGGCGTCCGCGGCGTCGTAATACCGATTCAGGAGGGCAGTCATCGGGCCGTCTTTTCCGCGACATCCAACCATTCCGCCGCCGAATGGGAACGGGTCGGGTGGGAAGATGTGAAGATGGTGGCGGAATTGGCCGCCTGCGTGCATCGCAAGGTCGTGGAACTGGACGGCAACGTGGTTGCGGACCTCACCCACGCGGAGACGGAGTGTTTGCAGATACTGCTGCACGGCCTAACGCCAAAGCAGGTTGCCGCGGAGTTGATGATATCCGAGAGCCGGGCCCGCTATCTCATCCAGAGAGCCACGGGCAAGCTGCAATGCAAGTCCTCGACGCAGGCAGTCGCTCTTGCATTTGCAAGGGGCCTAATCGGCTAGGCAGTTAAATCCGCGATGTGTATCGAACTACGCTTCGGGGTCGTCGGACGCATCTATCCTGCTTGACGGCACTGAGTTGACGTCGGAAACGAACGGTCCCGGGCTCCCCTTCCTGACGAGAATAGATCGCTCCAGCTTGCCCCAACGCGCAGCGCCCGCGGCGGCGTCCTCGGTTACGTCGAAATAGGCCGGCACCCAATCGCGCCCGTTAAAGTCTTCGGCATCGCCGTGGATGGACACCTTCCAGCCGAACCGCTTCCACAGTGAGAGCCAGGAGATGTCCTGGATGCCGCCTATCTTCACTACGCCTTCGTCCAGGAAGTACTCCATCACGGCGTGACAGAAACGGGCCTTCAGACGGACGCCAAGGCCTTCACGATACTCGGGTACGACGAACCCCCGCGTCCATTCCGCGACATGTGGGCTAGCGATGACCCCGCCGTTTCGGGTGCAGAGGTGCGGAAAGACCTCGCTCAACATATGGGGCAGGTGCGTGGGTATGAACCGGGACCCGGTTATGACCCTCCCGTCGACCACACCGAGCAAATACACCGCTTTCTCAGTATCAAACCTGTCCCGCTCTCGTCCGCTTGGTGACTCGGGCACCCACTTCAGGTCCACGGCGTAAATGCTGTGCCGGATACGAAAGAACTGATCCATCTCATTGGCGTATAGATGAATATTGGCACTGTTGACGACATGTACGTGCATCTAAGCCCTCAGTTTCGGCGCCGGGAAGTTTCGCAACGGCATTGCGTCGTTTGCCCTTAGCTTCGCTCTCATGGCGGCGAGATGGACGGCATCCTTCCGATATGCCAACTCAGCCCTCTCCTGCTACAGAGACTTCTCGTAAGCCTTTCCGGTTGATCACCGTTCAAGCGGTGTGTGAACTCTTGCCTTCCGGCAGCCAGCGTCGTCAACGAGACGATCCTAGCCGCACGGTTCGCCGTCGAAGCGACATTTTGGTGTGGCCCTAAATTCTGTCGCCTAGTTCTAGACGGTGGGTCCATGATGCCAACGTGTTTTGGTTCGGCGTACAAATCTATCTAAGCTGGGAAATAGTGCTATCTGTTGGATTGATCCCGGAGTGGCAGTGGCGCAGGCCAGAAGCTATTATAACAAACAAGATTTGGACAGATAATCTGTGGATAGACAACGCACAGGGCGCGTTCGACTGTGACTATGGCTAATTGAGATTAACAAGTAGCAATTGTGACGATTGCGGTGCGATTCGCATGGGCTCGGGAAAACCCCGATCACTGGAGACGCAACGGAACCGAGCGATATCCAATTTCGAATTGATACTCGCTAGAGGACGTCAGCGAGGACTTTGACACTCTTACTTATCCGACGTTTAGGCAAGTTCGTCCGGTAGCATGCCCTCTTTTGGGATAGTTAAGATCGCCCCTAGGTCTGAGATGGGGTCGTGAGTTGCCATCGACCGATCTGCTGCTTAAACGGCAGCAATCGCCCTTCCGAGCTCCAAGAGCGGACGGACCGCTTCCGGCCCCTACCCTGCCCTTCAAGGCCGCCGTTCATAATGGCATTAAGGGGGTGGAAAGCGGCTAGTCTGCTTCTAGTCTCCAAAGTGCAAGAAGCAGCGTGGCGCAAGGGGGGTCGGTCACCCGATACCTCAGCAGTTGTTGCAGTTCAGTTGGTCTGCTGCGTTTCCCAGAATAGGCGCTCCGCACGATCGAGATCATGCACAATCTTGCACTTGGCATCGATCCACATAGTGGGCCGATCTTCGAGATCGTACGCGGGCCATTCCACCAGCCCATCTGCATGCGGAACGCCGGTGCGGGCGAAGCCGGCCCAAAGCGCGCTCATGTGTTCCGACGTTGCCAATCGCTCCGGCGACTGATCGGAGTACATGTAGTTGTCGAGGTTCTTGTCGGTGTTGGCGAACTTGATGTTGATGTCCGCCGCGTGGGGCGAGCCAATCGGATAGTCAGTGTTAGGGACAGTAACGGGGCTCTGATAGGCCAGATGGTACATAAAGACCGGCGCACCACCCTGCACCACCTTGGCTTCTGCAAGTTTTACCGCGTCCTTCCAAATCGCTGAGGTTGTGATCGCAAAGTAGAGCTGCGAAGGGCCCGCGTCAGGACGGGACGCTCTGAACGCATCGATGACCCCGTCGAGAGCATCGCCTTGGTAGGTTTCGGCCAGCTGATCTCTGAGGCCGGCATCGTTGAGCGCAAAGATATCCTTGGGCCCAAAGGTGCTGAAGAATACGGTCTCGTCCCGAGTGGTCCCACACATCAGCGGCTTGTCTTTGGAGAAGGAGGCGACGCCATCG
Source organism: Devosia sp. (assembly GCF_036563435.1). Classification (GTDB taxonomy): domain Bacteria; phylum Pseudomonadota; class Alphaproteobacteria; order Rhizobiales; family Devosiaceae; genus Devosia. The sequence continues at coordinate 23,435 of NZ_DATCMJ010000005.1, read as the reverse complement.
GCGAACGGATGCTGAGGAATAACTTCCCCGTCAACGAAGGCTCCGAACCCAGGTAGTTCCGGTGGTTCGCCCCATGGAGCCAAACCGTTCGGAACATCCGCCTTCTGCGCTTCCAACAAGACTTCGGCGGGAAGCTCTCGTAGCTTAGAAATATCTGCCTCGGTAAGGCCGAGCAGTTCCAGTGTTTTGCGTGCTCGAGCAGTGGCCTGCTCGCGGGTTGGCAGCCGGAGCGGCGCGCTCTCCACCGAAGCCTTGTGGAACAAGGACGCCGCGCTAGGCATGGTGTAGATGCAGGCGGTCTTGGATCCGCCGCCGCTCTCCCCCCACACCATGACGTTGTCAGGATCTCCGCCAAAGTTCGCGATATTTTCCCTAACCCAACCAAGGGCCGCCTGAATGTCCAACATGCCCTGGTTGGCCGCATAGTCGCCTTCGGCAAGGTCGCCGAGGAAAAGGTACCCGAGCAGCCCCAACCGGTGATTGGACTGTACCACCACCACATCGTAGAGGCGGGCCAGGTTGCTGCCGTCCTGCCCGGTCGCGGCGCCGGACCCGATCATGAAGCCGCCGCCGTGATTGTAGAACATCACCGGGCGCCGCTTGCCGTCGGCGGCCGGCGTCCAAACATTGAGGTAGAGGCAGTCTTCAGAGGGCGCAGGCATGCGACCGTTCCCTTCCGGTCCCATTTCACCGCCAGGGACCTGAAAAGAGGGACTGGCGAACTCCGTGGCGTCCCGAACCTCTGTCCAAGGCTGTGGAGATTGCGGGGCCTTGAACCTCAGCTCTCCAAGTGGCGGAGCGGCATAGGGAACACCGAGGAATTTCAGAATGTCATCCTCGTGTTTGCCGCGGACGGGCCCGTATTTGGTCTCAGCCTCAAGAGACGGCTCTTGAGCTCGAATAACAGCGCCTCCTCCAAGTGCGACAGATCCCAAGATGGCGGCAGCGGAAACAATGACGCTGCGTCGGGAGATTTCTAAGTTCGTCATGGCATATCCTCCGGCTGCCGATAATGATGCTTGGGGATTAGCGTGCCTTAGGCGGTTGGCACCGGATGACGCGCCAAGCCGGTACTGTCGAAGATCACGGCACTAGATAGTTCGAAGCTGAAGACGATGCCGTCGCCAGACCGAAGTTCGCGGTCGCCGTTCAGAACGGCCATCAACGAGGCGCCGCTTGGCAGGGCTACGCTAACATTTGTCTCGCTGCCCAGTCGCTCCACGAGTTCGATGCGGCCGACCAGAGTGCCACTATCGCCCGCGTGCAGTACCTGCGGCCGTATGCCGAGGGTCACCTGATCACCCTGGCGGAGGCCCGCGGTCTCTGCCGCAACATCGGTCGGGCTGAGATCCTTGCTGGAAACGCGTACCCAGTCAGGACCTACTGCTTCTACATGGACAGCCATCAAGTTCATCTTGGGCGAGCCGATGAAGCCGGCCACGAAGAGGTTCGCCGGCCGCTGATAGAGTTCGATCGGTGAGCCGACCTGCTGCACCACACCTGCGTCCAAGACCACAATCTTGTCAGCCAAGGTCATCGCCTCGACCTGGTCGTGCGTGACATAGATCATGGTCGACTTGAGATCGTGGTGGAGCTTTGCCAACTCCATGCGCATATCGACACGAAGGGCTGCATCGAGGTTGCTCAACGGTTCGTCGAACAGGAACACCTCAGGCTGTCGAACGATCGCTCGACCGATCGCCACACGCTGACGTTGCCCACCTGAGAGCTGGGCCGGCTTTCTTTCGAGGAGATGCTCCATCTGCAGAATGCGAGCGGCGTCCCGTATGCGCTGGTCTCGCTCGGCTTGCGGCGTCTTCGCAAGCTTCAGACCGAAACCGACGTTGTCATAGACGGTCATGTGCGGATAAAGCGCGTAGTTCTGGAAAACCATTGCGATGCCGCGGTCTCGAGGTTCAACCGCGTTCACTACCTTGCTGCCAATCCGCAGCTCACCTCCAGAGATGTCCTCCAGGCCTGCAATCATGCGAAGTAGCGTGGACTTTCCGCACCCGGATGGCCCGACAAAAACAACGAACTCGCCGTCCTTGATGAATAGGTCGATTCCCCTGATGACCTCTACGTTCCCATAGCTCTTGTGGAGCTGCGTAAGTTCTAGTCCGGCCATGGTGATTACCCTTTGACGGCGCCAGCAGTCATGCCCGCCACGATCTGCCGGTTGAAGAAGAGGAAGACCAGCAGCGGCGGAACCGTGATCAGCAGGATGTTGGTGAAGAGGAGGTTGAACGACGTGTTGAACTGCGACTGAAAGTTATACAGCGTCAGTTGGACCGTCGCATTGCCTGCGCCTGGCAGGTAGTAGAGCGGGTTCGTGAAATCGTTGAAGATGCCCACTGACTGCACCACGATGTTCGTCACAGTGACTGGCCAAAGCAGCGGCAGGATCACACGGAAGAACACGTCGAGTGGACGAGCCCCGTCGATAACAGCTGCCTCATCCAGTTCGCGTGGAATGGTGGCGATAAAAGCCCGGTAAAGAATGATCGAGAAGGGCAGATTGTAAGCCACTTCGATCAGGATCATTCCGTGTAGCGTGCCGAAGAGTTTCAGACCCTGCAGCAACCAAATGGTGGGCACCACGGCAGGCGGGATCATCAGCCCCGCCAAGATCAAGAACTCCACCACTCCATTCCAGCGCGCCTGGCGCCGGGCCAGCACAAAGCCCACCATGGCAGCCAGGATCACCAGCAGCGTTACGCTGACCACAGTGAGGATCGTCGAGTTGATGAAGGCTGTTACCATCATCCAGTTGCGGGTGCTGACCACCTCAACCAGGTTCTGCCACAGCAGATTACCCTCAGGCCAAGAGAAGTCCCGCAGGGCCGACTGACGCCGGTCCTTGAACGCCATCAGGATGATGAACAGGAAGGGGATCACGAAAACGAAGAAGCTGACGACAATTGCTGCTGTTCCGCTGATGAGGGAAAGGTACTTTTTCATTCGTGTCCCTGCTTGCGGTTGAGGAACATGGTCAGCGGCACGACAAGCAGACCAATTAGGACGAACAGCACGACGTTGCCGGCCGTCGACAGACCATAAAAGCCGGCTTGGTATTGCTTGTAGATGACTGAGGCCACGGTATCGGAGGCAAAGCCTGGGCCGCCCTTAGTCATTGCCCAAATCAGGTCAAACGTGCGCAGTCCGCCGATAAACGAGAGGATGATCACTGTCGCGGTCGCCGGGCGGCTTAGCGGCAGCGTTACGTACCAGAAATTCTGCCACGGCGTTGCCCCGTCGATACGAGCCGCTTCATAGTAATCCTTCGGGATCGCGACCAAGCCGGCGATGTAGATGACGGTGGCCAGACCCACACCCTTCCACACGTCGACAAGGGCGACGGAGAACAGCGCCAGCGAAGGATTGGTAAGCCAGCCCGGGCCCTTGATGCCGAAGAGGGCCAAGGTCTCGTTGATCAGTCCTTGAGTGGGATGCATGAGGACGGTGAAGGTGATCCCCACGCCAACGGTGGAAACCAGAACCGGAAAGAAGACGACAGAGCGCAGGTATCCCCGAGCCACAATGTTGCTGGTGAGCAGTAGTGCGAACAGCATGCCCAGCACGACCTTCATGCCGGATGTGATCACCGCATAGATGACTGTGTTGATGAGACCGCGAACCAGGAATGGCTCGCGGAAGAACTGCATGAAGTTGTCGAGGCCGATGAACGTCGAGTCGAACAGGGTCCAACGCGTGAGGCTGAAATAGAGCGACGAAAGCGTCGGCAGCAGAAACAGCACCGTGTAGATGATGGCGGCGGGCAGAATGAACCAGCCAGGGTAACGAGCGCTCTGGCGCGTAGCCGTGTGCGGCTTGGCAACGACCCCTACGCCATTCTCGGCTATGACCGACATGACATTGTCTCCTCCGATGAACGAGATGAGCGGCAGGCGATCGCTCGCCTGCCGCTCCTGGCAGTCGCTACCAGCCGGGGAGGCCTAGCTGCTGCGCCTGCTTACGGACGTCCTCGTCGTAGAGGGCTGCGCCATCAGCTGCGGCTCGGGTGCCGGAGCCAATCTCGACGGTAATCTGTTCGAGCGCAGGTCCCTTGATCGGGGACAGGAATTCGAGTGCCGGAGCAGTCTGGTTTGCTTCGAAGTAGGGCAGCATGTCGGAGACGGCGCGTGGCACGTCGTCCGGGAGTTCGCATCCATTCACAAGGAACGGACCTGTCACTGAGCCGGCCTTCACCTGGGACTCGCATCCTTCGACGCTCGCCACAAAGGCGACGAACCGCTTCGCCGCATCGATATTAGGGCTGGACTGCGGAATGTAGATGCCATTTGGCAGCCAGATCGTGAGGCCGTTCAGCGCTGCATCGTCGCCCGGCACCGAGAAGAAACCGACGGCGTCGACATTTTCCGGGTAGTTTTGCGCCACGGTCGCCAGGGCAAAGGTGAGCATGGGATAGTGAGCACCCTCGCCTGTTGCAACCATACGCAGGCCGTCTGCAAGTGCCGCGGCGCCGTAGTCTTCATTGAGGTAGCCGGCTTCGGAGAGCTCCCCCAGTTTCTCGAAGGACCGGATGGCCCCAGGATCTGTAGCGAACTTTGCCTCTCCGGCGGTGTAGCGTTCAGCAAAGCTCTGGTCCTTTGCTTGAACGTTGTAGTAGTCGGCCAGGAAGATGATCTGGCTGGTCCAGGTATCGGTATAGGTCTGGATCACCGGGACCTTGCCGGCTTCCTTGATCTTGGCGTTGTTCGCCATGAACTCTTCCCAGGTCTTGGGAACGCTCAGGCCGAGCTCCTCATAGATCGGCACGTTATAGAAGAAGCCGCCGCCCATGGCGTTCTGGATGGGCGCACCGCGGATGGTGCCGTCCGCCGCCGTGACCACCTGCTTGAATGAACTCTGAACCTCAGCCTGCCAAGGTTCATTGGTGAGGTCGACAACGGACTGTGCCGGGTTAAGGGCCTGGAAGAGCGAGCCAGAATTGTACAGGAAGACGTCGTTCATCGTGCCGGTGGCGAGCCGCGTTTTGACGAGGTTATCGCGCTCGGTGCCCCCCGGCCCAACTTCGATGTCGACATTGATGTCGGGGTTAGCCGCCTCGAAGTCGGCGACCAATTGCTCCGAGATCAGGACAGTTGCTTCATCGTTGCCCGTGAAGAACGTAATGTTGGTCTCTTGTGCCATCGCCAGGCCAACTATGCCGGTCATGGCCAAGAGGCTCGTCGACAGGCCCAGCAATAGATTTCGTGGATGTGCTTTGAACAATAGTTCCTCCCTTGCCCTTTGGGCTATCCGTGCCACTAGATTTGGAAGCGAGCAGTGTGCTTCCCCGACGCGACGTGGCTGCGCGCCCTCTCCTCCGCGACCACCGGGAGTATCCGGTCATCGACGGTGATTTCCGTTGCTCCAAGCGGAAGGACGAGTTCCCCCTCGCTGCCATCAGGAACAGTGAAGGTGTAAGTGACTACGCCGCTGTCCACCGACCACTGAGCGTCGACACGTCCGGCCGCGCTGTCGTGGTGCGCTGCCACGGGTGACAAGCTGGGGATGATCAGAGGTTCAAATACGATGCGTTTGAACCCAGGCTGGTCTGGATCGGGTCGGAAGCCGGCAACGGCTTCAAACAGCCACTGGCAGACCGCGCCATAGGCGTAGTGGTTATAGGAATTCATGGTGGGCTCGAAGATGGAGCCATCGGCCTTGATGCCGTCCCAACGCTCCCAAATCGTCGTGGCACCACGCTTGACCTGCGCCAGCCAGCCCGGCACCTCCTCCTGAAGAAAGACAGCGGCGGCCAAGCCCGGTTCGCCGATCATTACGAGTGCTGGCAGCAATGCAGGGGTACCGATAAAGCCGGTGCCGATCCGGCCGCGAGCGCGAGCAATCGTTGCCTTGAAGAAGCCCTTGGCTGCCTCGACGTGCTCGCTCGGTATCAGGCCGTGAACGAAGGCGAGCGCATAGGAACTCTGGTCGTCGTAGAGAAGGCGTCCCGCTGGAGTAATGAACTCTGCAGCAAAGGCTGCCTTCACGGCTTCAGCTCGTGCCGCGAAGTGAGCCGCATCCTCATGCCGCCCAAGGGTTTCAGCGATCCGAGCGATCTGGGTTGACGAGATGTAGAGATAGATCGTTGCCGCTGCGTCGTCGCCCATTGTGGGCACGGCCTTAAGATGGTCGTTCTGCGGCTGCAACCAGTCGCCGAAGGTGAAACCCTTGGCACCCCAGTCGGACGGAGGACGAACAATGGGTCCGCCGCTGATATTCCAGACATAGTCGTTCCACCGCGTCATGGCGGGGAAGGCTTCCTCAAGGATGCTCTTGTCGGCATAGTGCGTGAACAGCGTCCAGGGAATGACGCTGATTGCATCGCCCCAGCCAGTGGAGCCGCTGAAGGTGCTGCCGTCTGGTGGTCTTTTCAGACGTAGCGGGTTGGGTGAAACGTGAGCTATGGCGCCGTCGGAATCCTGGTCCACCATCATCTCGCGGACGAACTTGGCGAGGAACGCATGACTATCGGCTAGATAGCATGCTGTTGGTGCAAACACCTGAGCGTCACCGGTCCAACCAAGTCTCTCGTCCCGCTGCGGACAATCAGTCGGGATGTCGATGAAGTTGCCGCGCTGCGACCAGATCGTGTTCTGCACCAGCTGGTCAACGAGGGGATTGGCGGATGTGAAGCTGGCGGTCGGTGTAGAAACAGATGTGATTGGAACGGCTTCGATCGTCTCGATCTGAACGGTGCCGGTTACGGTCGCGCGAGCGTATCGGAAGCCTTGAAAGGTGAAGGTCGGACGATAGGTTTCCGTCCCCTGCCCGGCGAAGGTGTACTCAACCACGGCCTCGGCGCTGCGGTAATTGACATTGTAGAAGTTGCCATCCTTGTCGAGGATCTCGGCATGCTCAAACAGTACCTTGGCGCCGGCACCACCTCGCCCCGCAAAAGCGATGTAGCCGCCGATGTTCTGACCGAAGTCGTAGATGGTCCTTCCCTGATCGTCCTGCCATGATCGTATGGGTTGCAGCCCCGGCATCTCGCGAACAGGCGTGCATTCCTGCAGGAGGAGAACAGCGGTGTTGAATTCGAGGACTTCGACACCGCCAGTGGCGGTTGGCGTCACCCTCGCATCGTAGGTCTCACCAAAATAGATACCCGACTTGCGAACGGCGGACTCTCCGCTCTGCCAGCTCTCATCTGTGGCGAGCAAGACTGCGCCAGAACCGTTTCTCAGTTCGGCGAATGCGGCGACCTTATCGCCCCAAATGTTTGCGAGGCCGTTCCCAGTCCACATCAACGGAGAGCGAAACCAACCATCCCCTAGAGAGATCTCGATCGTGTTGGTGCCCGGCTGAAGGTACTCGGCCACGCCATATTCCTGAACTGCCAGCCGCGCGTCGTAGTTGGTCCATCCCGGCGTCAGTACGTCGTCGCCTACCCGTCTCCCGTTTATCGAGACGCGATAAAGCCCCCATGCGGTAATAAAGAGCGTCTCAGTGCCCTCAATCTGCGCCAACTCGAAGGACTTTCGCACGAAGGTTCCAGCCTTGCCGACGCCTTTATCGGCGAGCGGGTGGATCATGCGGGCGAGCCAACCTTCAGGGCGAGCAAAAGGGTTCGCGGCGGAGCGCGTCAGCGTCATCTGATTCAAGGTGTCCTCCCGATGCGTTGGCTCGCATCAGTGTGCAGTGTTGTACGTGCAGCGTTGTACACATCAGAAAAGATTGCAAGAGTAATTTTTCTGGGCAGAGTAGCCCCATCGAAAGTGAAAGAGAGCCGGATTGGCTAAGCCCCCAAAACCTAAGCGCATCACCATCCACGATGTCGCCAAAGACGCTGAGGTCTCGTTCTCTGCGGTCTCTAAGGTCTTGCGGAACGCCTATGGCGTCAGCGACAGCCTTCGCGAGAAAGTCACCGCTTCGATAAAGAAGCTGGGCTACACGCCTAGCTTCTCGGCGAGAGGTATCAGCGGGGGCAGAACTTTCGTTATCGGGGTTGTCTTCCCTGACATGAGAAACCCCTTTTTCGCCGACATTCTCGCGGGCATATCGTCGGCTCTGGAGCGAACCACCTACCAGATGGTTCAGGGTATCGTGCAGCACTCCACCGAAGGTGCTTTGGTGGAATCAATGTTAGGCATGCACCTGGACGGACTGATCATCGTGGGCAGCGTGAGCACTGCGGACAAGCTTTCCGTCCTGGCTGCCAAGATCCCTTTGGTCGCTATTGGTCATCATCTAGCTGACGTGACGGCCTTTGATACCGTCAACAATGATGACTTCGAAAGTGGTCGCTTGAGCGTGCAGCACCTTGTTGAGCAGGGCTATCGCAAGATCGGGATGCTCAGCCTCGATACCCGGAACGGCTCGGTGATCGATCAGCGAGAAGCGGGGTATATTGCTGCGATGAAGGCTGCAGGTTTGACCCGTTATGTTGACGTCGTTCGCGTTCCACAAAATTTGCGCCAGATACAGGTTGCTGCCGGCCACATGCTGGAAGGAAACGGCAAGAAGGAAGCAGTTTTCTGCTGGACGGACTATGTTGCGCTCGAGGTCCTGAGTGTCGCGGCCAGAGCAAGGGCGTCGGTGCCAGATGAACTTGGGGTCGTCGGCCACGATAACACCCTATACTGCGACCTCGATCAAAACGCTCTAACGAGCCTGGATCAATCGGGTGAGCAGCTGGGACAGCAAGCAACTCGACTGCTCGTGGAGAGGATCGAAGGCCGCCAGCGGGCGGAACATTTCCTTGTTCATCCCCGGCTCGTCGCCCGTGGCAGCACAGCGCGGATATCGTTGATTAGATAGAAGTATTTTCCGCTCCTTCTTGCGTTTCCATGTTGGTGCCTGACTGGCTGAATCAGGCCAAACTCACCAGAAGGTCCTCGGCGTCGATCTGATCGCCCGGCTTGATCAGCAGTTCGGTGACAGGCTGTCCATCTCGGCAAAGCTGGGTTTTCCAATATCACACTTCGATGGAGCACAGGACATCGTCAGCGATGACCGTCTGACCTTGAGCCGGCCGGGAACGAGTATCGCGCGCGGCTGGTTCGGCCTGCGCACCGTCTATTTCACGGGTCTGCGATCATCCATCGCTTTGCCTATCTCACGCCAAGGGCATCAAGGATGTCGTGATCGTAGGGGCAATGAGCCACATGTGCATCGATGCGACCGCCAGAGCTGCGGCCGACTACGGCTTCAATTTTACCGTTGTCGGTGACGCAATAGCCACCCGGACGTTGAGTTCAACGGTATGACTGTGTCAGCTGATCAAGTGCACGCCGCCTTTATGTCAGCGCTCGGTTTTGCATATGCAAAAGTCGTCACCGCTGAAGATGTATCGACAACCTAGGTAGACTGCGAAGCTAAGGATATCGAGGGATGGCTTGGTGCTCAATAAGATCAAGCCTCTCTGCTACTCTGATCGGTCGAGCTCGACTGTGATTGGGCCATCGCGGTCCAAGATGGAAGCGTCTCCCTGAACCCGGCCCAGAATGACAATACCCGGGTGCGGGACACTTCCATCTCGATAATAGATGACGAAATCATTCGGCCCCCAAAGACCAAGCGTTCCGTTTTCGAATACCAGTTGGCGCGAAGCCTCCGGCAAAGGAGCAGGAAGCTCTCCTGTTTTCTCCTGGCGCAAATGGTCTTGCATGTTGATCGTAAGCGGCAGCATCTCCAGCAGCGCTTGTGTCGAGGCATTGTCGGCGAGTTGCGCCGTCAGATTGCCCCACGGTGATGAGATCAGTATCGTTTCTTGCGACATGGTGGCTCCCGTAAACAATATCGAAGCAGTCGCGATGACAGTCAGCTTGTGCATCATTTTTCTCTCGCCTTAGGCGAACCGCAGGACCATGCCGGCTTGTTGTCCGCTGCCTCTGTTCGCAAAGCGACCAGTTGGAGCTACCGAGATCATCGCTTTACCCCAACTGAACGCTTCGCCTATGCGGCCTAGAGCTCTTGAGCTGTAGGCCGGAAGAGGATCTCGTTGATGTCCACGTCATCTGGCTGGCTCATAACGAAGGCCACCAGATGGGCGTAGCTATCCGCTGAAACGCCGACCTGACCAACGTACTCCTGGTTTGCTGCCTGCACGTCCTTGTCGCTGATGTGGTCCAGCAGCTCGGTCTTGACCGCACCTGGCGAGATGATGGTGGTCCGAATGTTGTAAGGCTTAACCTCCTGACGCAACCCTTCCGAAAGCGCCCGCACTGCGAACTTCGTGGCTGAGTAAACCGCAGAGGCGCCAAATATCTTATGACCGGCTACCGACGCCGTATTGATGATGTGCCCCGACTTCTGAGCCTTCATGTGGGGCAACGCAGCGGCGATACCATGCAACACACCGCGCAGGTTGACGTCGATCATGTGGTCCCATTCATCGATCTTGAGCTGCTCGATCGGTGACAGCGGCATCACGCCGGCATTGTTGATGAGCACATCGATCCGGCCATAGGTATCGACCGCCTGGTCCACCAGCTTCTTAACGTCATCGCGTTTGGTGACGTCTGTCGTAACCGCGATGGCCGTGCCGCCGGATGCGGTGATTTCTGCCGCAAGAGCAACGATGCGCTCAGCGCGCCGGGCGGCGATGACGACTTTAGCGCCTTTGGCAGCCAAGTAACGAGCCGTGGCTTCGCCCATACCGCTGGAGCCGCCAGTAATGACGACGACCTTGTTCTTGATATTTTCCATAGTTTTTCTCTTAGCTTCCATATTGTTCGTCGGTCACCTTCTCCATCCAGTCGACGACCTTGCCGTCCTGGACCTCCTGAAGGGCCATGTGAGTCATCGCAGTCGTGGGAGAGGCGCCGTGCCAGTGCTTCTCGCCTGGAGCAAACCAGACGACATCACCGGGGCGAACTTCCTCGATCGGGCCACCTTCGCGCTGCACCCGGCCGAGGCCAGAGACGATGACTAGAGTCTGGCCAAGCGGATGCGTGTGCCACGCTGTTCGGGCGCCTGGTTCAAAGGTGACGTTGGCCCCCTGCACGCGCTCGGGCGCGAAGCTGTTGAAAAGGGGATCGATCCGCACCGTGCCGGTGAACCAGTCAGCTGGACCGCGGGAAGAGGCCACTGAACCAGCGCCTTTGATTTCCATGGTATCCCTAGCTTCCGTTTAGCTGTTTAGGTGCTGCTCGAAGAATGCTTGCAGTTTGTCGAAGGGGATGACGTCCATCTGATCGTAGAGATCGGTATGGCTGGCGCCAGAGATGATCATCAGTTCCTTCGGCTCTGCCGCCGCCGCGAATGCCGTCTCGGCGAAGTAGCGAGAGTGGGCGTTCTCACCATGAACAAACAGGACTGGACGTGGCGAGATCTCGGAGATGTAGGTCAGGATCGGCATGTTCATGAACGACAATGGCGTCGTCATGGACCATGCGTTCCCGGAGTTGACTGCGCGCGGGTGATAGCCACGGGGGGTCATATAGTAGTCGTGATAGTCGACCAGGAACTGCGCCTCGCCGCCGTTCAGTTCATTCGACGCCGGGCCGTAGGCCGGCGAGCCGTTTTCCGCATCTACCCACCGCTGGCGGCTCAACTGCTCGAGCGTCTGCGTGCGCTGTTCGAGGGTGACGCTGTCATTATAGCCGCGCGACATAAGGCGGGTCATGTCGTACATGGTGCTAGCCACGACCGCCTTGACGCGTTTGTCAGCAGCAACGGCGTTCAGCGCCATGCCGCCCCACCCGCATACGCCGATCACGCCGATGCGCTCACGGTCCACTGAAGGGTGCAGGCCGAGGAAGTCGACCGCTGCACTGAAATCCTCAGTGTTGATATCAGGCGAGGCGATGTTGCGAGGCTCGCCGCCGCTTTCACCGGTATGAGACGGATCAAAAGCCAGTGTAACGAAGCCGCGTTCGGCCATGGTCTGAGCGTAAAGTCCGGAAGACTGTTCCTTTACTGCCCCGAACGGACCGCCGACGACAATTGCAGGCATGCCTTCGCTTGAACCGTTCTGCGGCGAGTAAAGGTCGCCAGCCAAGGTAATGCCATACCGGTTTTTGAAGGTGACCTTCTGGTGATCAACGCTTCCGCTCTGCGGGAATACCTTGTCCCAATCGGTGGTCATCGCGGTTCCTTCCTGAGCTGTAGCTGGCAGACCAGTGATCGCTAGCGCACCCACGGCAAGCGCACCGGTGCCAGCCGCCTGGAGTAGATCCCGCCGCGACATGCCGGGCTGCTGGTCTCTGGTTTGGATGTCGGAATTGCTCATCTGAAATCTCCTATGAATACTGGTTGATTTTGAGAGTTGATCGCCAGGCCACGAACGCCAGGAGCGAAGAGGCTCCAAGAGCGGCAGCGGCGAAGGCGAAGGTGGTCCACCATCCCGCAGCGTCAAACAGGACACCGCCAAGTGCTGCGCCCGTGGTGATGGCGAACTGGATGACCGCGACTTGCAGACCGCCGCCGGCCTCTGCATCATCGGCGAGGTACCGGCTCAGCCAGGTTCCCCAGCCAACCGGGGCCGCAGTGCCAAAGAGGCCCCATGCGACGAGAAGGACAGCGGTCAAGACAGTGGATGTTCCCAAGGCGATAAGGCAAAGGGCAATCCCGGCCATGACGAGCGGTATCGCGCCAACGATACTGAAGAGCCGGTTGTGCAGCATCCGGCTGACCAGGTAGGTGCCAACGACTCCTGCAAGTCCCATCAGCAAGAGAAGGAGCGACAGGATTGTTACGGGAACGCCGGTCACCGTCTCCAAGAATGGTCGGAGATAGGTGAAGAGGGCAAACTGGCCCATGAAGAGTAGAAAGATTGAGGCCATGCCAAGCGCAACCTGCGGACGAAGCAGTAGCTGGAAGACATTGGTGGAGCTCTCAGCGCGCTCAGGTGGCAAAGAAGGAAGCTTGACCCATTGCCAAAGCAGAGCCACCAGGCCCAGCGGCACGACAAGGAAAAACGCACCCCGCCAGCCTATGTAATCACCAAGTAGGCTACCGAGCGGAGCCGAGATCGTCGCGGCGATAGCGTTGCCCGCGTTGATCATCGCGAGGCCCTTCGGCACAGAACCGGCCGGTACTAGACGCATGACGATCGCGGTGGACATCGACCAGAACCCGCCAATCGCCACGCCCAACAGGGCACGGCCCACCATCAACACTGCGTAGTTGGGGGCGAAAGTGACGATCGCTGCCGATAAGACCAGGGATGCCGAGAAAGCGAGCAGTACAATGCGGCGATCTAGCCGACGTGTCATGCCAGAGATAAAGAGGCTGGTGACAACAGCGAAAACACCCGAGATCGAGATCGCCTGCCCAGTCTGACCCTCCGTCACGCCGAGCTCTGCGGCGATAGGCGTTAGAAGGCTCACCGGCATGAATTCGGACGCGATCAACACCGCCACACAGAGCGACATTGATAGGACCGCGCTCCAGGCGGCGGGGCTTCGCACAAGGCTCTCATCAAAGGTCGTTGCTGGGTGCTGTGTCATGACCATAAAACTAGGTCAGCCCCGGCATCCTGATTAGTCCTTGTAATCGGCAAAGACTTATTGCTTACCGACATAAATCGGCTGAAGATGTGGGATGAAGCGTGAAGACCTGATCGATATGCTGTGGTTCATGGCGGTTGCCGAAGAACGCAGCTTCACCAAAGCGGCCGCCCGGCTCGGCACGTCTCAGTCCACCCTGAGCCATACCATCAAGCGACTTGAGACAAGGATGGGCCTCAGGCTACTCACCCGTACCACCCGCAGCGTCTCGCCGACTGAAGCTGGCGACAGGATATTGCGCTCTTTGGCACCTCGAATTTCTGAGATCGAGCACGACATCGAGGCTGTTCTGGAAGTTCGGGACAAGCCCTCGGGCACTGTTCGGATCACCCTCTCCGATCATGCCCTTGAAAGCGTCGTTTGGCCGAAGTTACAGCCGGTCATGAAGGACTTTCCCGACATCAAGATTGAGCTGAACGCCAACGACGGGTTCATCAATATTGTCGAGGAGCGCTTCGACGCTGGTGTGCGCCTTGGTGAAAGCCTCGACAAGGACATGATAGCGGTGCGCATCAGCCCGGACTGGCGTTTGGTTGCGGTAGGTTCGCCCGCTTATTTCCAAGCAAATGGTTTTCCCCAGCACCCCCAGGAATTGGTCTCGCACAAGTGCATCAACCAGCGGCAAATACGGTCCGGCGGCCTGTATGCCTGGGAGTTTGCAAAGGATGGCCGGGAGTTGCGTGTTCGAGTAGATGGTCAGTTGATCTTCAACAGCTCGCGCGCTCAGATCAATGCTGCAGTGAGTGGCTACGGCATCGCCTACCTTCCAGAGAACTTGGTACTCGATGACCTTGCCACGGGGCGCCTGGTCCAGGTTCTCGATAAGTGGTCGCCGTTCTTTCAAGGATATTACCTATACTATCCCAGCAAGCGGCAGAATGGTCCGGCGTTCTCTGTCGTTATGAACGCGCTGCGCGTCTAGTTTCTCGCGTTTTCTTGGAAGTTTGTGGTTTACGTACGAACGGCAGAAAAGGATTCGGCTGCTGACCGCCCGTTCCTGAGGCGGCTCTTGCGTGCCTGAGTGGAAGACTTGATCTTGTAAGCTGCCCGACGACATGCCCAACTTAGTAAAGGCACGACAGGATGGCGGTAGATGGCGATCTCAGTACAGACGCTAAGTGAAGTCGACCGGCGCTTTGTGGCTGGATGGGCTGCAGACTGCGCTGAGCGCGTTCTGCCGTTATTCGAAGCTGAATGCAGAGGTGACGAACGTCCTCGGGCGGCCATTGCTCGAACGCGGGCTTTCGCTCGCGGAGAACTGGACGTAGCTTCAGAAATACGACTGAGGTTTGGCGGTGGCAGTGCTGCGCGTGATGCGAAGTCGGCTGCGGCCGCCGCTGCTGCAAGAGCTGCCGGCCAAGCCTCGGCAATCTGCCACATGGGTGCACACGCACTAGGGGCGGCGGCATATGCTATCAAGGCCGCAAGCCTGGCGGCTCCAGACCAACCTGAAGCTGCAGAGGTCGAGATCCACTGGCAATTCGCACAAATGAGGGAGGACGTCCGATTCGCGCTTCGATCACTCCCTACAGTGGGAGAGGACCGGTCAGGCCCTCTAGGCCCAGGTCTCCTGGCATCTGGTCAGGTCGGCAAAATCATCCGTCGACTCCAGGCTGGTCTGGCTGAAGCCAGTGCTCCTTGAAGGAAAGAATACCCTACTGTAGTCGACCTTTGCTATGGACACAGAATGACCGGTTTAGGGAGGCGGTGAACTGACCTCAAGCGGCAGGAATGGGTTCGGCAGAAGGCGCTATCTTCCACAATCTAGGTTGATCATTTGGGTGGAAAAGGGTGCGACGGGCTGAGATGCCCGTCGCATGAGTTTATTGAGCAGCAGCCTTTGGCTCGAGCTGAGCCGCAATGAACTTGAAGTTGCTCCACCACCACCAAGGACCTTCATAGTAGTTGTCGGCAGAGGGGTAGTTGGTCCAATAAGTCTCGTTCACCGGAACGAACTTGGACGTCCCGAACATTTCAATGCTGGGCAGACCGTCCACGAGTTCCTTGAGAATGTCGGTGCTCAAGGGCACAACCTTGTCGTCGTCCGCAGGAACGGCCCGCAGTTCGTCAATTAAGGCACTCAGTTCCTCGTCGACATACCGGCCCTGATTAGAAGAGGCTGGTGTGCCGTTGGGTCGAACATAGTCCTTGTGCCAGGCTTCCAGCCGCACGAACAGATCTGGTGTAATGGCGCATGAAGAGCCCCAATATGATCCAACCTCATAGTCGCCTGTGTTTTCGGCCGTAAAGAACGCACCGGACTGCATCTGCTGTACTTGCGTGGGGATACCGAACTGCGTCCATTCATTGGCAACCGCAAAGGCCAAACGCTGTGACTGTACCTCGAAATCAGCCGGAGCTAAGATGTTGATGGTCCATGGCGTCCCGTCGGGCTTCTGCCATTGTCCGCCATTGTTGGTGAAGCCGGCTTCGGTGAGCAACTTGGTTGCCTGTTCCGGATCGTGCTTCCACCAGCCGACACCTAGAAGTTCGCGCAGCGCTTCGGGATCTTCAGGGATGTTCTCGACGCCTTCCGAGCGCAGGCGCTTGCCCAGCCGAACCGCATAGTCAGGGTCGAAGGGCTTGTACCCGTCCTCAAGCGTAAATTCCGTCAGCCATTGGGCAAGCGGCTGATGGTAGGTATCCATCAGTACAGTTGTTGGAGGGATCGCCAGCGGCGAAGCCCGCAACATGCCAGAGAATGTGGCAATGCTGGCCTGTTCGGCGTTGATGGCGAGCGCTAGCGCCCAACGGGTCTTGGGATCGTCATAGGGCGCCTTGGACGTGTTGAAGTGCATACCACGCTCGCACGGATCATCGAGGTTGGCATAAGGAAAGTCAGTGAACCAGGCGCGGACCTCGGGGTTCTGATTGCGCAGAATATCGAGGCTCTCGGGGGAAATGTCGGTCAGGATATCAATGTCATTCGCGGCCATCGCCAAGACGCGACGCTCTTCTGTGCCATAAGAGCGGAACAGGACGAACTGCGGCTTTGGCTCACCCAGGATCTGGCCAACATCCGAGTTCTGCCAGTCCTCGCGCTTTTCCCAAAGGAACCAAGTGCCGTTGGGATCGTGGTCCTTGTACTTGTAGGCGCTGATGGAAACGGGCGGAAAGTTCGCAAAAGTCGCCGGGTCTTCTTTCTCCCAAACGTGCTTGGGTACGACGTGAAAATTGTTGCCGTAAATGACCGAACCTAGCACCACGGAAAGACGCGGTGTTGGTTTGGTGGTCTTCACTTCAACCGTGTGATCGTCCACCTTAGTCATTGAGGCGATTTGGGAGGAGTATGCAGAGCTATACGCAAGAGCCGATGTCTTGCGGATCATGTTGTCGGTGAAAATCACATCGTCTGCCGTAAACGGCGTTCCATCACTCCAGGTCAGCCCCTGCCGCAAGGGCACGGTGAAGACTGTAAAATCCTCGTTAGGGATGGGCATTTCAGCTGCCAAATCCGGGAACTGGGTGCCCTTGGCCGTGTCGATATCGTACAGCAGCGCGCCCGCCATCTGATGATAGCCGTGATTGATGGTCACGCCCTGCTGGTACATGTTCATGTTGGTCGGATTGCCGACGCGTGCATTGAGCATGTCGACCACAAGGGTCTGCTCACGGGGCGTGCCCACATCGGTCATCTGCTGCGCCCAGGCAGGCACAGCTGTTGCCGTCAACATCGTGCTGCCAAGGGCTATTGCGAGCCCGAGGCTGAACAGGGTCGTTCTGACGCCGCGTCTCAGGGAATTGCTCAACAAGATTTCCTCCTCTTCAATCTGATGCTTGATCGTTCGTCAGGTGCTTGTTGCACCAGTGCTCCGGCTTGCTTGCGTCCGGTATTGGGCATCGATGGCGGCCAGTTCGCTCCAGCGCTCATCGACGGTTGGAATGGCGGCCATCAGTTCGCGGGTATAGTCCTGCGTTGGATGGTCGAGGATTTGCGTCGGTACCCCGCTCTCCACCACACGCCCCCGGTTCATGATCGATACCTGGTCGGACAAATAGTAGGCGGTGGACAGGTCATGCGTGATGTAGATGAACGACACGCCCTGCTCTTCCACGATCTGGCGGAAGAGATTGACGATGCTCATGCGCAGCGACGCATCGACCATCGAGACCGGCTCATCGGCGACGATGAGCTTGGGGCGTGGGATGAGCGCTCGCGCGACGCTGATGCGCTGCAACTCACCGCCCGAGAACTGGCGAATATACTTGCCACGTATCCGCTCGAGGCTCAGCCCAACCGAGCGTAGGGCACGATCGCAAACATCGGATGCCTCGGCGTCGCTGCTGGCTACCTTCAAATTGATTGCCGTGCGCCGCAGATAATCTTCCACCGGAAGGTAGGCGCTGAATGCCTCGAAAGGATTCTGGAAGATCGGCTGCACAAGGCGGCGGAACTCGAGATTGTCGATCCTGTCCTTGTAACGGCTCGTCAGCGGGCGCCCCAATAACCGGATACTGCCGAAACTGGGCTCCACCAGACGCAGGATCATGCGGGCGAGCGTCGTCTTGCCAGAGCCCGACTCGCCTACGATGGAGAAAACCTGCGGCGTGTCGGACATCGTGAACGAGACATTATCCACCGCCGTGAAGGCGCTGCCGGAGAAAAAGCCGCCCTTGCGATAAATGCGGCCAATGCCATCGACCTCGAGAATGGGGGTGCCGCTCATGCAAGCTCTCCCGCAACATCCGCAGATCGCCTGCCATGCAGGCGCGGCAGCGAGGCGATCAGGTTCTTGGTGTAGTCATGCTGGGGATTGGCGAAGATCTCCGCAGTCGGCCCTGACTCAACGATTTTGCCTTTGTACATGATCACCAGTCGGTCGGTGATTTGGTAATGCACACCCATGTCATGGGAGACCAGCACCAGCGTATTGCGTAGGCGGCGCTGGATCTCCACCATCATCAGCAAGATCTTCTTCTGCACCACCACATCAAGGGCGGTGGTCGGCTCGTCAGCCAGGATCAGGCGAGGGTTGACGAATGCTGCAATGGCGACGAGCACACGTTGGCGCATACCGCCCGACAGCTGATGCGGATAGGCATCAAGCACGTTTTCCTCAAGACCAAAGCCCGCGAGAAACTCGGCGATCCGCCGCCGGAGATCGGCGCGGCTGCCTCGACGTTCCCGCTTGGGCAAGCCGTCGATAACCTGCTTTTCAACCTTCATGAGCGGATTGAGCACGCTCATCGACCCCTGTGGGATATAGGTTATCTGGTCCCACCAAAGCTTCTTGAATTCGCTGGATGGCTCTTCGATGAGTTGGCCATTATGCGCATTGGTAAAATGGCCAGTGACGGTGCCGCTCTTGATGCGAAGCCCGGTGGAGAAATCGCCATAGACCGCCCGCATCAGCGTAGATTTGCCCGATCCTGACTCGCCCGCAATCCCTAGGATCTCATTCTCGTTGATGGTGAGGCTGACGTTGTCCACCGCCGTGATGAACCCGGCTTTGCCGTAGCCCACAGTCACGTTGTCGATCGTGATCATACGCTCATCCTCCGGGCAGATGACTTCATCGCAAGTCCTGAGGACACAAGGAACAGGCCGATAAAGAGCAGTACGATCGAGAGAACCGGCGAGCCGACCCAGACGTATTTGCCTGCCAGCAGCGCCTGGTAGTTGATGGCCCAATAGATCATGGTGCCCAGCGTTGCCTGCTGTGCGCTGGAGAGCCCGATCACGGCCACAGCACTTTCAGTTGAGATACCAACCAGCACGGTGTTGATGAAATTGGCCGCCGACCAGCCCGCGATGTAGGGGAAAATCTGGCGCACAAGGATACGCACGCTGGATTCCCCGCTGAACCACGCCACGTTGATGAATTCACGCTCGCGCATGGTTAGCGCCACTGCCCGCACCTGGCGGGCGGGATAGGGCCAGTTGAACACCACAAGGATGATGCCGATGATGGGCAAGGCGAGCTGACCGCCGAATAGCGCTGCCATGAGGATCAGGATGGGCAAGGTGGGGATGCAGAGGAGCGCATCCATGAAGAAGGACAGCACCCGATCGAGCCAACCGCCCGCATAGCCGGCGGCAAGTCCTAGGAACACTCCGATGATCGTAGACAAGCCGCCCACAACTAGACCCAGCATCAGCGAATTGCGCAATGCATATGTCAGCAGCCAAAAGACGTCCTGACCCAGACTGGTGGTGCCGAGCCAATGAGCGGCGCTGGGGTTCTGATTGCGGGGGGCTGTGTACCAGACCAACGGGTCGGACGGTGCAAACCACGGCAGGATGGCGCCAAGGAGGACAAACACCGCAACCAGGAAGATGCCGAGATACAATCGGAATGGCGCATGGATGAAGAAACTGCGCATGGAACTACCGGTGCCGAATTCGAGGATCGATAAGCGGGTAGATCAGGTCGATGACCATGGTTGCTGTCGCAACCGCGATGATCGAGAGGCTGATCGTTCCCATGAGGAGGTTGAAGTCGCCCTGCAATACGGCCGAGTAGATCAGCAAGCCCACCCCGGGATAATCGAACAGGATTTCCGTGATCAGCGAGCCGTTGAACATCAGGCCAATCTGCAGGGCGAGGAAGGTGATCTGCGGCAGAATGGCGTTGGGCAACACATAGCGGCTCAGGATCCGTCCGTCGCTGAGGCCCTTGAGCTTGGCATAGCGCACGAACTCCTCTTCGCGCAGCGCCGTGGTCTGCGCCTTGACGCTGATGACCCACCAGCCAAAAACCACGATCACGATGGACATAGCGGGCAGGAAAGAATTCCACACGATGCTGGTGACCAGGTCCCAGCTCCAGGGCGCGCCACGGATGGTGGTCGTCAGCGGGAATATCTTCCAGACATAGGAAAACAGGATCGAGAGGATGAGCGCCAGGATGTAATAGGGTATGGGATATAGGCAGATCGCGATCCCTTCCATGATGCGCGAACTTTTTCTGGTCGGACGCCAGCCTGACAGCAGGCCGACGAAATTGCCGAGAACCCAGGCGATCAGGGTCGAGGTCAACAGCAGCCCAAAAGTCCACGGCAGGGCGTTCCGGATCAGTTCCATCACGGGCATCGGATACATCGAGAGCGACGGTCCGAAATCCGCGGTGAAGACGATGCGCTTGATGAAGGCCCAGTATTGCTCCAGCAGCGTGCCGTTGAGGCCGAAAGTGTCGGCCAGCGACTGGCGCAGCATGTCGACTTGTGCCGCATCCATGTAGGCGCCCTGCGAGGACACCTTCGCCAGCATGGCCTCCACCGGGTCGGTCGGCCCGAGCCGCGGCACGAAGAAGAGCACGGTGAGCGCAAAGACGATCACCAGTGCATATACGACCAGCCGCCCGGCGATGTAGCGGAGCAGGTTCATAGGTTAGATGACTTCCAGATAGTCTGCGGGGGCAAGTTCAGGGAATGGTGCCGTGGGGAGCGTCTGATACCAGAAGGCGACCGAAGCGATATCGTCCTGAAGCGGCAGATAGCGCCGGTTCTTCTTTTCAGTGCGCCAACCCAGCGCCTGAATGGTGACCCTCAGATCCTGCTCGAAGCGAATGGGATCGGGAATGTGCCAGCGATACATGCCAAACCGCAACTGGCTCTGATACACGCCATCCGGGCGAAGCACCTGCGGCAGGCCGGCATAGGGCGTTGTGAACTCCCGATAGTCGCTTTCCATGTTCTCGTCGACAACACCGCCGTCAAAATTATAGGCGCCGCAAAAATAGTCTTCCGTGCCGGTGCCGCAGATAGTGGGAAATTCCTTGTCCCCATCCATGAAGAACTTGATCTCGCCCTCGCCCCACCAGCCAGAGTTATTCGTGCCCCAGGCCATGTAGGTGCCGACGTATTGCCCCCTGCCCTGCACACCATCGATAATCGTGTAGTCCTGTTTGAACGGCAGCGGATTGGTGCGGCGAAACTGTGCGTGGAAATAGGCAGCGTCCTCCGGCACATCGGTGAGCGCATAGTTGATCTGGTAGTAGATGATGCCGTGATCATCAGGATCGCGGTTCTCGATGGTGATGCGAGCGCGATTGCGGAATGGCATCTGCCAATAGCAATTGAAGGCGCGCCCTGGATTGACACAGACAGCAAGGGACGTGACCTGGGCAAACCGGTTCCACCCCGAGCAGAAGAAGTCCCCAATCGGCGATTCCACCGAAGGATGCTCCTGGTCATCCCAGTAGATGCGCAGGATCAAGTCGCGCCAGCGCAGATTGGCCGTGGTCAGCCAGATCTGCTGAATAGCGCCGGGCCCATCAATGTCGGCCAGCAAGCGGGTTTCCCCTGCTTCGATGCGGATGGAGGGGGACACCTTCCAGCCCTGCCCTAGACCCCGCGCGCAACTGGCGCCGGTACCTTCCGTCGCCATGCCACCCTTCCCTTTTTCACCCGTGAGATTCTCAGGGGAGATCGAGCGGGTCTTGGCGTCGGAGAGCCGGTAAAGATTGCCAATGTTGACGTCGAGGCCGGAAAAAGGTGCGTTCATCTGTTTTTGCCAGAGCTGAAAAGGTCAAACCGAGGGTGCTGACGAGCCAGCCCACGCCGGCTCGAAGGAATTATGGCAATGCGGCACGGCGAGCCCTGAGGGACTTGCTGCTAGCCGACAATGGTCTGATGGCGCCGCTCGCTCGCGGCTAGTCGGTGCTGAATAAGTTCAACTGCGATCTCCCTTACGCCGAATCGACATCGGTCTAAGCGCCGGATTTTGTCTCTGGCCTCGCCGGGTTTGATGCCCGACGCACAAACCGTAACACCAAAAAATCCTTTTGCAAATGCATTCACAAACCGATTTGCAAATCGGTTCTTCTGGTGCTAGCCAAATGGTCCATGACAACTATTTCCAAGGTAGCCGAGCGCGCAGGCGTGTCCCGGACGACCGTTTCGCACGTGCTCAACCATGCTGATCGTGTGTCGCCGCACCTGCGCAAGCGCGTGATGGAGGCCGTGGCAGAACTTGGCTACACGCCCAATCCTCAGGCCCAGAGCCTGCGCACTGGTCGCACCAACATCATAGCCATGCTGATCCCGGACATCCGCAATCCCTTTTATCCCGAACTGGTCAAATCGGTGCAGACGGATTTGGAGGCGGTGGGCCTAGATACCTTGATCTTCAACACGGACGTCCCAGGCGGTCATAGCCAGGAGCACGTTCAGGAGTACCTTCGCCAAGTTCGCAGTAAGCGGTTTGATGGCTTGATCATCGGCGACTTCGCCTTGCATGGCATGCACGATGCCCTGCTCAGCATCGATATTCCCACGGTGTTCATCGGTAAGCTGCCGAACCAGGCTGTTGATAGCCTCCGCGTTGATGACGAGGGTGCCTGCTACAATATGGGGCGGTACCTTGCACAGCGCGGTCATCGTCGGGTGGCCCAGATCACCGGGCCAAGCTTTTTCGAAGAAGCCATGGACCGCGCCCGCGGCCTCCGCAATGGCCTATTGGACAGCGGCGTCGGCCCCGCCGATATCCTGGATTGGGAGGGCACTTTCCTTGCGCCGTCTGGGACCGAGGGGGTCGACTGGCTGTTGGAAACTCACAAACAGAACATGCCCAGCGCGCTGTTCTTTGGGAATCACCTGATGGCACTTGGCGGCATTGCCCGCCTGTTCGATCACGGCCTGCGCATCCCGCAGGATTTGTCGGTTGCAGTCTATGGCGACCAGCCCCAAATGAACTACATTCGACCCCACCTCACCCGGGCTGGCGTGCAGCCGGCGGCACAGGCCCACGTTGCAACAAGGATGCTGTTGGAACGACTCGATGGTTCTTACGTGGGCCCGGCACGCAGCGAAGTGCTGAGCGGCACCCTCAGCCCGATGGACAGCGCTTAAGCCGTATATACCTGTCGTGGCACCAGACAAGGCAACAAGGGGGTAGGAAGCAGACAGTCCGCTCCTGATGGGAAGAGGCGTCAAGTAGACGCCGCGTCGCCATGCCGCTCCCTATCGGCGCAGTGTTGTCGGCCAGCTCACCGCGACAAAGATCAGCCCAGCCGCGACCAGCATAAAGGC
>NZ_DATCMJ010000004.1:0-85222 GCF_036563435.1 Devosia sp. | reverse complement strand
TGCCGGACACGGGACTCGCGGGATCTCCAACGCTCGCAGAGATTCCGGCCCATGCCTCGACCCGCCCTGGCTGACGTTGCCATGCGCCCGGCCCACTCCCGCCACTGTCGCCTGCAGGCCGCCTGCGCGGGGTGGATGGGGGGCAGGATAGGCCGGGAAAGAGGGGGTGGGGATAAGTTTGTGTGGGGCGGTGCTTAATCCAACCGCTGAACGTCACCCTCGGGCTTGACCCGAGGGGTCTTTGCTTGACCTGCCGTTCCGCAAGTGCAGGGCCCTCGGGTCAAGCCCGAGGGTGACGGCTGGTGGGTGGGGCGAGTGGATGGTGGGTGGACAGGCCCATGGTGGCTAAACCACACCCCCTCCCATCCTCCCCCGTCGAGGGGGAGGTGCCGCGCAGTGGTTGGGGCACGATCTTGCCCCATCCACAGAACGGGCTTCCCTCCCCCTTGAGGGGAGGGAGTGAGGGTGGGGGTTCCGGCGGATTAACTGGCGTTTGAGTTGGTGGACGGCGCAGAACCCCCACCCTTGATCCCTCCCCTCAAGGGGGAGGGAGACGACTTCTACATCGCGGCTAGAAGAGCTAGGACTTTCTTCTGGTGAGCGCAGGGAGTGAGTGCCAACTCCCGAAGCGTCACCCTCGGGCTTGACCCGAGGGGGCTTTGCTTCAACCCCCACTCCGCAAGTGCAGGGCCCTCGGGTCGAGCCCGAGGGTGACGACTGGTGGATGGGGGCCGTGGGACGGGACCGGCACTGGATACGTGCACAAACGAAAAGGCCGGGCGCTGGGCCCGGCCTTTCACATTCTCGGTTCGCCTACTCGGCGGCGTTGGTGGCGCCGCCGGTGAGGAAGGCGGGCAAGGTGCCGACGTCGCCTTCGGCATCGGCGGCTTCGCCTTCGCCGGCCGCTGGACGGCGGCGGCGCGGGCGGCGCTCGCGGGGCTTCTTGGCTTCCGCTTCGGCCTCAGCCGGCGCAGGCGCTTCGACGGCGGCGGCTTCGGTAGTTTCTGCAGCGGGAGCCGGCGCGGGTTCGGCGGCAACGACGGGGACGGGCTGCTGCACTTCGCCTTCGGGGCGGAAGCGCTCGCGGCGCGGCCGGTCGCGGCGGTCGCCGCGCTGGGGACGTTCGCCATCCTGGCGGTTCTGCTGCTCGCCCTGCTGACGCGGCTGCTGTTCGCCTTCACCCTGCTGCTCGTCGCCCTCGCCCTGGCCATATTGCGGCTGGGGCTGTTGCGGCTGCGGCGAGGCGAAGCGGGAGTTCATGTCCGGCATATCGTCGTCGAAATCGTCGTCCTGCTGGCCTTCCGGGCGCTGGCCGTTCTGGGCCTGCTGGGCGCTGGAGACGATGCGGAAATAATGTTCGGCGTGCTGGAGATAGTTCTCCGCCATCACCGAGTCGCCGCTCGACTGCGCGTCGCGCGCGAGCTGGAGATATTTCTCGGCGATATGGGCGGCATTGCCGCGCACCTTCACGTCGGGGCCATTGCTCTCGAAATTGCGGGACAATGGATTGACGTGCTTGCGTCCGCCATTGCGGCCGCGCTGCCGGTTCTTGTTGTTCTGGTTATTGGGTCTCATCTGGTCGCTTTATCTAACTCTAGAAAAATAAGCGTCACACTGCTGGCGGACCGGCATCTGCCTGATCGGGCCATCCGGATGCAGCCACTCTGGCGTGCGACCGGCTCTATCTTGGCTTCATGAAGACCGAAACCGTCGGACGGCGCCCGAACCCATTCCGCGTCGTTTCCGCCTCTGCGGGAACCGCGCTGCGCCTTGCAGCCATTGGATGTTTCGGGTGGCTAGTCGCCGTGGCGCTCATGAAGCGCCGTTGACAGCTGCGGGTAAACTACAAGGTTCGGACCGCTTTTGCCAGCATTAATTGCGTTTCCAACAGCTGCGGCTCAACGGAGGCGCGCGGCGACCACCCGATCATGGCCATTGAGATCGCGATGCACGGCGACATTCTCGAACCCCGCCTCCAGAAACAGCGCGCTGACCGCCGCGCCCTGGTCATAGCCGATCTCGAGGAGAACGGCGCCATCGGGATCAAGCCAATCGGCAGCCTGGGCGGCGATGACCCGGTAGGGCGCGAGGCCATCGGCGCCGCCGTCGAGTGCGAGGCGGGGATCGAAGTCCTTCACCTCGCGTTCGAGCGTATCGACCACGGCGGAGGTGATATAGGGCGGGTTGGAGGTGATGAGGTGGAAGCGAAATGGTGCATCGGACCTCATCCTGAGCCTGTCGAAGGGTGAGAGCGGCTCGAACCAGCTGCCCTGGAGGAAGCGGATGCGGTCGGCGACCCCGTTGCGCTCAGCGTTCTCGGCTGCGGCTTCAAGGGCGCGGGCGCTGAGATCGGTGGCGATGGCCCGGGCATCGGGCCGGTTGGCGAGAATGGCGATGGGGATGCAGCCTGT
Source organism: Devosia sp. (assembly GCF_036563435.1). Lineage (GTDB taxonomy): Bacteria > Pseudomonadota > Alphaproteobacteria > Rhizobiales > Devosiaceae > Devosia. Next base: position 82,811 of record NZ_DATCMJ010000004.1, on the reverse strand, counting down.
GCCGGTGCCGAGGTCCAGGAGCTGTCCCCCCGGGGGTAGGTGCGCCAGGGCCAGGTCGACCAGGAGCTCGGTCTCGGGGCGCGGCTCCAGCGTGGCTTCGTTGAGCGCGAAGGGGAGGCCGTAGAATTCGCGCTCACCGATGATGCGGGCTACGGACTCGCCGGTCATGCGGCGCTGCAGCAAGGCGGCCACCTGTTCGGCGGCCGCGGGGTCGACGCTGTTGTTTTCGCCGGTGGCGAGCTCGAGGGCGGAAAGGCCCAGGGCATAGCCGGTCAGCAGCTTGGCGTCGAGGGCGGCGCTGGCAAAGCCGAGGCGGTCGAGAACGTCGCGCCAGCCGCGCCAGAGCTGCCCGACCGTGGGCTGGCCGCTCAGTTGGGCATCTCCATCGCTGCGAGCTGCTCGGCCTGCGACGTCGTGATCAGCGCCTCGATCAGCTCGTCGAGGGCTTCGCCGGTGATGACCTTGTCGAGCTTGTAGAGCGTGAGGTTGATGCGGTGGTCGGTGACGCGGCCTTGCGGGAAATTATAGGTGCGGATGCGCTCGGAGCGGTCGCCGGAGCCCACCTGGCCCTTGCGTTCGGCGGAGCGGGCCGAGTCACGCTCCTCGCGCTGCATCTCGTAAAGGCGCGAGCGGAGCACGATCATGGCCTGGGCGCGGTTCTGATGCTGCGACTTCATCGCCGAGGTGACGACGATGCCGGTCGGCAGGTGGGTGATGCGCACCGCCGAGTCGGTGGTGTTGACGTGCTGCCCGCCGGCACCCGAGGCACGCATGGTGTCGATGCGGATATCCTCGTTGCGGATCTCGATGTCGATGTCTTCCACTTCCGGCAGAACGGCGACGGTGGCGGCGGAGGTGTGGATGCGGCCCGAGCCTTCGGTGGCCGGTACGCGCTGCACGCGATGGACGCCGGACTCGAACTTCATGCGGGCATAGACGCCCTTGCCCGACACATTGGCGATGATTTCCTTGAAGCCCCCCATTTCGCCGGGGCTTTCCTCCATCACCGTGACCTTCCAGCCGTGGTTCTGGGCGTAGCGCTCATACATGCGAAAGAGGTCGCCCGCGAAAAGCGCCGCCTCGTCGCCGCCGGTGCCGCCGCGGATTTCGAGGATGATGGACTTTTCGTCGGCCTCGTCCTTGGGCAGGAGGAGGATGCGGATGGACTGAAAGAGCTGTTCGATCTTTTCGTCGAGCTCGCCGATCTCGGCCTCGGCCATCTCGGCCATGTCCTTGTCGCCGCTCCGGAGCAGCTCCTCGGCTTCCTCGCGGTCGCGCAGGGCCTTCTTGTAGGCGCGGATTTCCCCCACGATGGGCGCAAGCTCGGCATGTTCCTTGCTGAACTTGACGAACTCGTCCGGCCCAGCGCCGCCCGAAAGCGAGGCCTCGACATACTGGAACCGCGTTTCAAGCGCGTCGAGCTTGTCCTGGGGAAGAGAGGGCATGAGGGAATGCTTTCAAGTCTGGAAGAGGCACGGTTTAGGGACAACGCGTGCGGGAGGCAAGGGTTGGGCGCCATCTCACGCCATCCACACCGCTCTCCCACTCACCGCCCGTCACCCTCGGGCTTGACCCGAGGGCCCTGGACTTACCGGGCGCTATGTAAGTGTAGACCCCTCGGGTCAAGCCCGAGGGTGACGATCGAGCAAATCGTCCTCTCCCGAAGAAGACCGCCGGGCTTCATGACACCGGCAGGTTCTGCCGTTCAATCCATTCCTGCAGCAGCGCGCGGATGGTGACGCCGTCGGCGCCATCGCTGAGGGCCGCGTTGACCGACATGCGGATAGGCTGGAGGTCGACGTTGAGCACCAGTTCCTTGATCGGGCCGATCGAGGCCGGACCCATGGAAAGGCGCGTCATGCCCACGGCCATCAGCGCCAGCGCTTCGAGCGGCTTGCCCGCCAGTTCCCCGCACATGGTGATGGGAATGTTGTAGCGGCGCGCGGCATCCACCACCATGCGAATGGCGCGCAGGCGCGGCATGCCGATCGGGTCGTAGTTCTTGGCGACGCGCGGATTGGCCCGGTCGGAGGCGGTGAGGAACTGCACCAGGTCGTTGGAGCCGATGGAAACGAAGTCGGCCTCGGGCATCAGCTGGTCGAGCTCGAACAGGAGCGAGGGCACTTCCACCATGACGCCGAGTTCGAGCCGCGACGGAATGGGCTTGCCCTGCCGGCGCAGGCGTTCGACTTCCTTTTGCACCACGAGCTTGGTCTGCATGAACTCGAAGGTCTCGGTGACCATGGGCACGAGGATCTTGAGCGGGCGGCCATCGGCGGCCAGCAAGAGGGCGCGCACCTGCGTGCGGAGAAGTCCGGGGCGCTCAAGCCCAAGCCGGATCGAGCGGAAGCCCATGGCCGGATTTTCCTCGGCCATGGAGCGCTGATAGGGCAGGACCTTGTCGCCGCCGATATCAAGGAGGCGGAACACGACGGGGCGTTCGCCGGCAATGGCCATGGCCTCGGCATAGAGCTCCTGCTGCTCCTGCAGGCGCGGGAGCTTGGAGGCGATCATGAACTGTAGCTCGGTTCGGAAGAGGCCAACCCCCGCCGCGCCGGTATCGTCGAGCATGGGCAGGTCGGCCACAAGACCCGAATTGTGCAAGAGCGTGATCTCGACCCCGTCGCGGGTGATCGAAGGCTTGTCCTTGAGTGCGGCATAATGGGCGCGGCGCTTGGCCGTGACCCGCACTTTGTCGACATAGGCCTGCTCGATGTCGGGCGTGGGCCGCAGATGCACCACCCCGGCGGGACCATCGAGAATGATGTCGTCACCCGTTTCGCACATGGAAACGATGGACTGCGCCTGCCCCACTGCGACCATGCCGAGCGAGCGCGCGACAATGGCCACATGGGCCGTAGCACCGCCCTCTTCCAGCACCACGCCGCGCAGCTTGGTACGGTCATATTCGAGCAGTTCCGCCGGACCCATGTTGCGGGCCACGAGGATGGCGTTATCGGGCAGGTCCTTGTGACCCATGGCGTGTCCGTCGCCGGTCAGGACACGGAGGAGCCGGTTGGCTAGATCGTCGAGGTCGTGGAGGCGATCGCGAATATAGGGATCGGTCTGGCGCAGCATGCGGGCGCGCGTGTCGTTCTGCACGCGCTCCACCGCCGCTTCCGCCGAGAGGCCGTTGTCGATCGCCTCGGTCAGGCGATGGACCCAGCCGCGGTCGTTGGCGAACATGCGATAGGTTTCAAGGATCTCGCGATGGTCGCTGCCGCCGGCCATGTCGCCATGGTCGAGCATGAGATCGATGGACACGCGCATTGTCTCGAGCGCGTTTTCCAGCCGCAGCTTTTCGGCCTCGGTATCTTCGGCAATGAAGTTGGAGACCACGACGCGCGGGTCGTGGAGGACCACGGTGCCAAGGGCAATGCCATCGGTGAAGCTTACGCCTTGATACATGCGGGGACGCCTGAGATCGATATCGGACCCCGGCTTGATCAGGTTGTCGAAATCCGAGGTGGCGATCATCTCGGCCAGGATTGTGGCCGTAGTCAGCATCGCCTCGGTCTCGTCCTCGCCGAAGCGGCGATGGGTGGAGTTCTGCACGACCAGAACGCCCAGCGTTTGCCCGGCCCGGAGCACCGGCACGCCGAGGAATGAATTATATTTGTCTTCGCCCGTTTCGGGCCGGTAGGCAAAGGCCGGGTGGCTGGTTGCGTCTTCGAGACTCAGCGGCTCGGCTTCGGCGGCAATGAGGCCAACGAGGCCCTCTCCGAGGCGCAGCGTGGTCAGGTGCACCGATTCTGCGGCAAGACCCTTGGAGGCGAAGAGCTCGAGCGCACCGTCGTCGCGCAAGACATAGAAGGAGCAGACATCGGCCCGCATGTTTTCGGCAATGAGGGCGACGATCTTGTCGAGCCGCTCCTGCGAGGCGAGTTGCTCCGCCATCGTCTCGCGCAACTGCCGCAACAATACCCGTGGGCCGCCCATGGTCGTGACCATCTACCCCTCAGACGGCCCGCAAAGCCGCCCCCCTTTGTCGGACGCGGCTATTCTCCCCGAAAGGAGATCAGGCGTCCTTCTTGTCCAATCCGTAATAAGTATGGAGCGCGCGGACCGCAAGCTCGGCATACTGCTCGTCGATCAGGACCGAGGTCTTTATTTCCGACGTGGTGATCAGCTGGATGTTGATGCCCTTGTCGGCCAGGGCCTTGAACATGGAGCTCGCGACACCCGCATGCGAGCGCATGCCGACGCCGATCACCGACACCTTGGCGCCGCCCTTGGAGCCGGAAATGCGGGCATATTCGATCTTGTCGCCGGCCCCTTCGAGCGCCCGGATCGCCTTGTCATACTCGCTGTCGGGCACGGTGAAGGTGATGTCGGTGGTCGCGCCATCGTCGGCGATGTTCTGGACGATCATGTCGACGATGATGCCCTGGTCGGCCAGCGTACCGAAGACACCGGCCGCAACGCCGGGATTGTCCTTAACGTCGCGAAGGGTAATCTTGGCTTCCGCCTTGGCGAGCGTCACGCCCGAAACGATCTGCTTTTCCACGATTTCATCCTCATCGCAAACCAGGGTTCCGGGGACGCCCGGAGTGCCGTCGGGCGCCAGCTGCGGCGCTTCCGGATCATCAAAAGTCGACCTTACCAAGAGGCGCACCTTGTGCGCCATGGCCATTTCCACCGAGCGGATCATCAGGACCTTGGCGCCCAGCGATGCCATTTCCAGCATTTCCTCGAAGGAAATCCTGGTCAGGCGCTGCGCCTTGGGCACGATGCGCGGGTCGGTCGTGTAAACGCCGTCCACATCCGTATAGATGTCGCAGCGATCGGCGCCCACGGCGGCCGCCACGGCAACCGCCGACGTATCGGAGCCGCCGCGGCCCAAGGTGGTAATGCGGCCATGCGGGGAAATGCCCTGGAAGCCGGTAATGACCGGCACCCAGCCATCCTTCATGCGCTTGTCGAGTTCGGTCGGGTCGATGCCGGTGATGCGTGCGGCGCCATGGGCATCATCGGTATGGATCGGCACCTGCCAGCCGGCAAAGGAGCGCGACTGGATGCCCATTTCCGAAAGGACGATGGCCATGAGACCGGCAGTAACCTGCTCGCCCGAAGCGACGACGGCGTCGTATTCGCGCGCGTCATGGAGCGCCGAAGCCTCGTTGACCCAGCCGACCAGTTCATTGGTCTTGCCCGACATGGCGGAAACCACCACGGCAACCTCGTTGCCGGCATCGACCTCGCGCTTCACATGCCGCGCAGCCTGGCGGATGCGCTCCACATTGGCAACCGACGTGCCTCCGAACTTGACGACAATACGGGCCACTCGTTTCCCCGATCCACCCACCGAACCCGGCGGTACGCTTTTGTTGGCGCCCGCAATGCCACAAAGGCGGATGTGGATCAACTGGCATGGTGGTCACCGTCCGCCGACACAGGTTCGATCCGAGCGATGCAGCCCCAAGCGTTGCGGCTGGTTGATCCGTGTGACACGAGGGAAGATCATTGATGCTAGCGAAGCCAACGAGCGGTTGATATTGACAGACCTACCTACTGGAAGGTAGATGGTCGCTATGAACGCCTCCTCCTCGACCGTAGACGACATCCTTGCTTGCGCCCGATCTTTGATTGCGGATGCCGGGTACAACGGGTTCAGCTATGCCGACATAGCTGACGTTGTAGGTATCCGAAAAGCGAGCATCCACCATCACTTTCCCAGCAAGGTCGACCTCGTCCGCACCCTCGTTGAACGCTATCGAGAGGATGCGCGTGCCGGCTTTGACGCGCTCGAGCGAACTGCTTCTGACCCACGACAGCAACTGCTGAACTATGTTGCTTACTGGGAGAGATGCCTGGCGGAGGCAAGCACGCCTTTCTGCATCTGCGCGCTTCTTGCCAGTGAGTTGCCAGCTTTGCCGCCGGAAGTAGCGGCCGAAATACGCCTTCACTTCGAGGCGCTCTCCAAATGGTTGTCTCAGGCGTTCGCGCGCGGGGAAATCCAGGGCATCTTCCGGCTTAGGAGCACGCCAGACAATGAAGCGGAGGCCTTCATGGCTGCGGTCCATGGAGGAATGCTCTCGGCACGGGTTCATGAGAACCCCAAACTCTTCACAGCCGTAGCGGCTTCAGCCCTCGCACATCTCGCGCCTTAGTGCATTTCGACAACACATAATGCTCCACACCCAGTCACCTACCAACTAGTAGATAGAAAAACATGCCAGCGTCTATCCAGGATTCTTCCCCCGCCGACCAGCGCCATTGGCTGAGCCAATACTACGTTGTCCGAGCAGCCTTCTCGCTAGTACGGGTAGTCCTTGCCTCAACTGCCGGGCAGAACCAGCCAACGTTGGGCGCATTTCTGCTCGTTCTCTATCCGCTCTGGGACGCGGCCGCGAATTATGTTGATGCCCGTCGTAGCGGAGGCTTTGGCAAGAACAGAACCCAAGCACTCAACACTCTGGTAAGCGCCGTGACAACGCTTGCCGTCGTAGTGGCACTTCAGGTGAGCCTCAGCGCCGTACTTGCCACCTTTGGCGTGTGGGCTATCCTAAGCGGGCTATTTCAATTGGCCACCGCAATCCGCCGGCGGAAGGCATCGGGCGCCCAGTGGGCGATGCTCTTGAGTGGCGCTCAGTCAGCCTTGGCTGGCGGCTTTTTCGTCTACCAAGCTCAACAGGTCATTCCAGCAGTGCTCCCCATTCTTGCTGGATACGCTGCCTTTGGCGCCATCTATTTCCTTCTGTCGGCACTGACACTGGTCCTTGGCCGGCAGAAGCGAGCCCAGGACTTCTGATCACCGAAGGTCAGGTTCAAAGTGCGAACGGCGTGGTGATCGGCTGCGGGTCATCGGATCGTCTTGCGCCCTCATCCCCCCACAGCTTCGGGCACCCAGACCACCATCGACCCCTGCTCGCGATTGGCCCAGAGGAAGTAGGGCACGGCGGTGAGGGTCGAGGATGTCTCGCGCGGTGGCGTGGTGCGATAGAGCTGGTGGAAATCGCTCTCGTCGATGGCGGTGGCCTCTGCCTTGAGGGTGACGATGCCGTCGAAAAGATCGCTTTTTTCGCTGTGCAACTGCGCGTGCCGCGGCAGCTTGAGGCGCTGGACGCGGCCACCGGGATTGTCGGCTTCCTCGAGGCAATAGACCAGCGGACCGCGCTTTAGCGCCACCCGGCCGGCATCCATGATGACGCCGGGATGGGCGTAGAGGCGATGGGGCGGCATCGGCAGGTCGAGGCTGATGCGGTCGCCCTTCTGCCAGGTGCGGATGATGGTGAGATAGCCGCGCTCGGCTGTGGCAACATCCACCGCCTCGCCATTGACCGAGACCTTGGCGCCCTGGCACCAGCCGGGGATGCGCAGCTTGACATCGAACTGGGCCGGCACTTCCGGATCGACATGGATTTCGATGTCACCCGACCATGGGTAGTTGGAGACTTCCCGGAGGCTGACTTGCGTGCCGGCGATCTCGACGTCGGAAGCGATGCCGCCATAGAGGTGGAAGGCGACGCCGTCCTCAGCGGTGGAGAGGAAATACTGCCCGACCGAGGCCACGAGGCGCGAAACATTCATGGTACAGCAGGGGCAGGTATGCCATTCCCAGCGGGTCGGCGTGCCGTCGCTTTCGAGCGGATTGGCGTAGAAGTAGTGCTCGCCGTCGCGGCTGAGGCCCGAGAGCGCGCCGTTGAACATGGCGAGCTCGAGAATGTCGGCATATTTGCCGTCGAGATCGAGATGCAGCATGCGCTGCGCCCAAAAGATCAGGGCCACAGATGCGCAGGTCTCGGCATAGGCGGTCTGGTTGGGCAGGTCGAAATCGTGGGTGAAACCCTCGTTATGCGCCGAGGGACCAAGGCCCGCGGTGACATACATCTTGGTTTTCATCACGTCGTCCCACAGGATCTCGCAGGCCCGCTTGAGCTCGGGATCGTTGAGTTCGGCCGCGAGGTCAGCCATGGCGGTATAAAGGTACATGGCGCGCACGGCGTGGCCGACGACCTTCTCCTGTTCGCGCACCGGCTTGTGCGACTGCGAATACTCGTAGTTCGGAAAGACATAGGGCTGGCGCTTGTCGCCCGCCCCCTCGCGCGCCTCGCGCTCGACATCGAAATAATGCGGCGGCTGCCGGCCGCGCTCGTTGATGAGATAGGTGGCGAAGTCGAGGTGCTTCCGATCGCCCGTCAGATAGTAGAGCTTCATCAGCGCGAGCTCGATTTCCTCGTGCCCGTCATAGCCGCGGCGCTGGCCGGGGCCGGTGCCAAACGTTGCGTAGATGTGGTCGAGATAGCGCTCCATGATGTCGAGGAAGCGCCGGCGGCCGGTGACCTGGAAATAGGCGACGGCGCCCTCCAGCAGGTGACCGGCATTGTACATTTCGTGGTTGTCGCGCAAGTTGGTCCAGCGCTTGTCCGGCTCGCGGCCGAGATACCAGCAGTTGAGATAACCGTCCGGCGCCTGCGCCTTTTCGAGATCGTCGATGGCCGCCTCGATTTTGCTTTCGATGTCCTCGTCGCGGCGGTGCGCCAGGGCATAGCTCGCCGCCTCGATCCACTTGCCGACATCGCTGTCCCAGAAGACCTGCACCGTAAAGCCGTTTGAGTGACGGGGAAAGCGTAGGGGCGGAGGCGGATCGGGCAGCTTGAGGGAGTCGAGGATGCCGTATTCGCCAAGCTTTTTGTGCTGGCTGGGCACGGTGCGGGCGAGGACGGTGTCGAGGCGCTCATGCCAGAACTGGCCTTCGAGCTTGACCTCGGGAAAGGGAACGGGGGCGTAGCGGGACATGGGGTGAAGCCTTAAAGGGCAATGCCGGTTTGCGGATCGAACAGGTGAACCTTGAGAGGGTCGATGCGAAGGCCGATCCGGTCGCCGGAAGCGAGCTGGGTGCGCTCGGACTGGACAAGCTGAAAGCTGCCATCGGGCGAGGTGAGGTAGGTGGCCGAGCCGGTGGATTCGACGACACCGACATCGAGGTGGAAGGTGGCGCCTTGGGTGGCGACCTCCAAATGCTCGGGGCGAATGCCGGCGATCACCGCCCTGCCCGGTTCGACCGCACGGGCCAGCGGCAGCGAACCACCACTATCGAGCAGGACAGAGCTACCATCGTCGGCAATCCTGCCGGGCAAGAAGTTCATGGCGGGCGAGCCGATGAAGCCGGCAACGAAGCGGTTGACAGGATGATCGTAGAGGTCGAGCGGCCTGCCCTGCTGCTCGATGATGCCATCGCGCATCACCACGACCCAGTCGGCCATGGTCATGGCCTCGATCTGGTCGTGGGTCACATAGACCGAGGTGGCGCCGAGCCGGTCATGCAGGGCGCGGATCTCCTTGCGCATCTGCACGCGCAGGGAAGCGTCGAGATTGGAGAGCGGCTCGTCGAACAGGAAGGCTTTGGGGTTGCGGATGATGGCGCGGCCCATCGCGACGCGCTGGCGCTGGCCGCCCGACAGCTGGCGCGGATAGCGGCCCAGAAGCTGGGTGAGACCGATGGTAGCGGCGACTTCAGCCGCTTTCTGCTTCGCCTCGGCCTTGCCGACGCCGTGGAGGCGCAGCGAGTAGGTGAGATTTTCCTCCACGGTCATGTGCGGGTAGAGCGCGTAAGACTGGAACACCATGGCGATGTCACGGTGGCGGGGCGGTACGCCGGTCATTTCCTTGCCGGCAATGGTCATGCGGCCCGAAGAAATGCTTTCCAGCCCCGCAATGGAACGCAGGAGAGTGGACTTGCCGCAGCCCGAGGGGCCGACCAGGGCGACGAAGCTGCCCTTGTCGATGGTCAGGGAAATGTTCTTGAGGGCGTGGAAGCTGCCATAGTGCTTGTCGATGCGGTCGAGCTCGATCTGGGCGGTCATTTGAGGGCTCCCGAGGTGAGGCCGGACACGATGCGGCGCTGCAGGATGACAAAGGCGAGAAGGATCGGCGTCACGTAAATGGCCGAATAGGCCATGATCGATTGCCAGTCGGTGGAATTGGGCCCGAGGAAGCCGGAGAGGCCGACGCTGGCCGGCTGCAGGGCCGGGCTCTGGATGATCGACTTGGAATAGATGTATTCGCCGAACGAGCTCATGAAGGTGAGGATGGCGCAGACCAGGATGCCGTTGCGCGCCAGCGGTAGGACGATGTTGAAGAAGGCCCCGACCCGCGAATTGCCATCCACCAGCGCGGCCTCTTCAAGCTCGCGCGGCACGCTCATGAAGGTGGCGCGCACGAGCACCACGAAGAACGGCATGGCCTTGGCGGCGGCCGCCAGCACCACCGCGGTGCGTGGATAGTTGAGCAGCCCGATCTGGTTGAAGCCGACAAAGAGCGGCGTCACCATGACCGAAGCAGGCAGCACCTGCAGCATCAGGATGGCGAAGAGCCCGATGTCGATCCAGACATTGCGGTAGCGGGCCAGCACATAGGCGCAGCCGGTGCCCAGGATCACCGTGATGGCGGTGACGCCGCCGGCAATCAGCACCGAATTGGTGAGAAAGGTCGGCATGGCGCGGCGCGCCCACACTTCCGGATATACCCCCGGATTGGGACTCACCGGCCAGAAGGTCGGCGGATTGGCGAAGATCTCCGAGCCTGACTTCAGGCTCGTCACATACATCCAGTAGAGCGGAAACAGGTAGACTGCGGCCAGAGCGAGCGCCACGACCAGGAGGAACCAGGGCGTATAGGTCCTTGTCATCCGCGCACCTCGTGGCGGGTCGAGCGGACATAGATGACCGACGCGAAGAGGACCAGCAGGAACATCATCACCGAAACGGTTGCGCCCTTGGCAAAATCGTAGAGCTGGAAGCTCAGCTGCCAGGACCAGTAGCCGGCGACATTGGAGGTGTTGGCGGGCCCGCCCTCGGTCAGCGCCGGAAAGAGGTCGAACTGCTGCAGCGTGCCGATCAGGCCCAGCGACAGGACGGCGCCGATGGTCGAGCGCATCATGGGCAGCGTGATGGTCCAGAAGCGCTGGAAGGCATTGGCGCCATCGAGTTCGGCGGCTTCGTAGAGGTCGCGCGGAATGGCGGCGAGCCCCACTGAAAGGAGCAGCATGTTGAAGGCAAGGCCAAGCCAAATATTGGCGATGATCACCGCCCAGATGGAAAAGTTCGGGTCCGACTTCCAGAAGACGTTGTTCTGGATGAGCCCCAGGCTCTTGAGGATGACGTTGAGCACGCCGAAGTCACCGGCAAGAATCCAGCTCCAGATGGCGCCGACTACAAGGCCCGGCATCACCCAGGAGACCAGGAACAGGCCACGGATGGTCGAGGCGCCCGGAAAGTTCTGGGCAAAGAACAGAGCCAGGGCAAAGCCCAGCACGAACTGCCCGGTCATCGAGCCGAAGACGAAGATCAGCGTATTGCGCGTGACGAGCCAGAATTCGGGCTGCTGCACCACGGCGATGTAGTTGGCAAAGCCCACAAAGGGACGGAACAGCGATCCCAGGGTGAACATGTCCACCTGCTGGAAGCTCATCAGCACATTGTAGACCAGCGGCGCGCCGGCCAGCGCCAGGAGAAAGAGCAGAGCTGCGCCGACCAGGATAATATCGAAGCCGATACCGTCCCTGAGCCCGCTGAAAAATCGCGACACCGAGAGTCTCCACGACGAGGGAAAAAGAAGTGCCGGCCAAAGTGAACTCCGGCCGGCCAGTCAGGGAGGACTACTTCTTGAAGATGGTATCGATGGTGGCCTGCGCCTGGTTAAGCGCATCCATGGCCGACATCTGGCCGGTCAGCGCCTGCTGTTCGGCATCGTAGATGGCCTTGGAGATCTTCTGCCATTCCGGATGCGGGCCGCGTGGCTGGGCATACTGCAGCATTTCCTGGAAGACCTTGAGGGCGTCGTCCTTCTTGGCCTCGCCGGTGACCGGTAGTTCGATATCGCCTCGCGCCGGCAGATTGCCGAATTCGGGGAAAATACGGTCTTCCTGGTCGACGAAGTATTCAAGCAGGCGGAAGGCTTCGTCCGGATGCTGGGTGTTGGCCATGATGCCCCAGTTGAACCCACCCAGCGCCGAGGAGCGTTCGCCGCCCTCTTCGATGGTGGGCAGAAGCGCAACGCCCCAGTCGAACTTGGCGTCTTCCACCATGCGATCGATTTCCCACGGGCCGGAAATGGCCATGGCGGCATTGCCGGAGTTGAAAACGCCGGTGGAGTCCCACTGGCCGAGGCTCAAGACGTCGCGCGATGCATAGCCGTTGTCGATCAGGCTCTTCCAGATATCGAGGACCTTGGCTGCACCTTCCGTGTTGACCTTGTCGGCATTGCCGCCCGACATCTGTATGATGGGCAGGAACTGGAACGTCCCTTCTTCACCGGCGCGGGCCGAGAAGGTGATGCCATAGACGTTGCTGGCAGGATCGGTGAGCTTTTCCGCATATTCGGCGACCTCGGTCCAGGTCTTCGGGGGCTCGCTCAGACCCGCTTTGGCAAACAGGTCCTTGTTGTAGAAGATGCCGATGGTGTCGGTATATTTGGGCAGGCCATAGAGCTTGCCATCCCAGGTCACCGAGTTGAGCGGACCTTCGAAATATTCAGCCTTGCTGATGATCTCGGAATTGGCGACCCGCTCGGTGATGTCGAGCATGGCGCCGCGCGAAGAGAACAGCGCGAAATCGGGATTGTCGAAGGAGACGATATCGGGCGCATTGCCGGTAGCGAATGCGCGTAGCGTTTCGTTCACCAGTTCATCGAACGGAATGCCGCGATATTCGACCACGATGTCCTCGTTGGCTTCGTCGAACTCCTTGGAATAGGTGTCCGCGATGCCGGGCCGGTCGACGCCGTCGATGGACCAGACCTTGAGTGTCACCTGGGCGTAGGCGGGCGTCGCCGCTATCAAAGCGCCAATGGCGAGACCGGCCAATAGACCGAGCTTGGTAAACTGCATTATATCCTCCCTTTGCGGCCTTGGCCGCGTCTGCTCCGCTTCGGGTTTCCTCTTCCCGGGCGGGACTTTCCTCGCTGCCACGGGCACGCCAATGCCTGTGGCAGCACTCCCTACACCTCCTGAAGCACCTCGTCCTTTCGGGCAGCGAGCATCTCGCCGCCGCAGGATTGGCGCAACACGAGCTTGCATGGCAGCGTGCGGATACCCGGCTCCACTGGCTTGCCTTCGGCAAGATCGAGGATCAGGCGTCCGGCCTCGCGGCCGAGTTCCTTGAGATTCATGTCGATCGTGGAGAGCGGCGGGCGCGTTGCCGCCGAGACGATCTCCCAGTTGTCGAAACCGACCACCGAGACTTCCGCCGGCACATCGACGCCGCGCTCGCGCAAGGCGTCGACCACCCCGCGGGCAATCTGGTCATTGCCGCAAAAGATCGCGTCGGGCTGGACCGGCTGGGCCCAGAGTTGGGCGACGGCCTCATGGCCCCAGGCCTCCGACCAGGCGCCATGCAGAACCGGCGCATCGGCGCCGGCCAGCGCACTGAAGGCATCGGCGCGGCTCTGGACCGAGGCGAAGCTGTCGGGACCGGTGACATGCACCAGCCGGCGCCGGCCCAGGGCCAGCAGGTGTTCGGTAGCTTCCCGGGCACCCTGCCGATCGTCCGCCACAAGCGTGACAGCATCCGCCTGCCCCTCGGTGAAGGCATAGACCACCGGCACAGGCAGGCCGGACAGATCCACCGGCAGGCGGCGGTCAATGCGCTTGCCCGTCGCGATGATACCATCGACCTGCTTGTCGAGCATGGCATCGACATGGACCATCCCGGAAGCGGCATCATCCTCGATGACACAGAGAAAAACCGAAACGCCCTGGTCAACCAGTGCCTCGTTTATCCCAGCCATGACCGGCAGAGTGAAGCGGCCATAAGTATCGTTGGTGAGAAGACCGATGGTGAAGCTGCGCTGGCCGGTGAGCGCCCGGGCCATGACATTGGGCCGAAAGCCGAGAGCAGCAGCAGTTTGCTTCACCCTTGTGCGGGTCGCCTCGGTCATCCGCCCGGTATCGTTGAGCGCCTTGGAGGCAGTCGCAACGCTGACGCCGGCCACGCGGGCAACGTCATAGATGCGAATGCGCTCAGCCTTGGCCACGTCAGCGTACCTCAAAGGAAAACCCTTTTCTCACATCAGGTAAAACGGTTTTTCAGCACTCGTCAATAGTCATACTTATACATTCACATAGTCGCCGCCACGCGCGGTCTTGAGATGCTTGAGGGCATAGAGCTGCCCCGTCATTTCCAGCTCATCGCGGTAGACCGGATCGTGCCAGCCCTCGATATCGATTGAGCCGGACCAGCCGGCGAGGCGCAGTTCCGAGATGATGTCGGTCCAGTTGCTGTCGCCAAAGCCAGGCGTGCGCATGAAGACGAAGGGCAACTTGCCGAATATGCCGTGCTCGCGGATCACGTCCCAGCGGATGGTCGCGTCCTTGCCGTGCACGTGGAAGATCTTGCCAGCCCATTTGCGGATCTGCGGCAGCGGATCGATCAGGTAGACCATTTGGTGGCAGGGCTCCCATTCGAGCCCGATATTGTCCTGCGGCGTCTCGTTGAACATCAGCTCCCAGGCGTCGGGATTGTGCGCGATGTTCCAGTCTCCGGTCTGCCAGTTGCCATCCATGGCGCAGTTTTCAAAAGCAATGCGGATACCCTTGTCGGCCGCGCGCTGCGCCAGTTCGGTCCAGACCTTCTTGTACTGCGAGAGGCTGTCGGTCAGCGGCTTGTTGCGAAGGCGGCCGGTGAAGCCGGCGACGCAGGTGGCGCCGAAATGGTGGGCGTTGTCGATGCAGTCCTTCCAGCCCTGGAGGGTCTGGCGGTCCATCTCCTGGTCCTCAAGCGGATTGCCGAACATGCCGACGGTCGAGATGGTGATGTCACGGTCGCCGATCGCGTCCTTGCAGCGTTTTCCCAGGTCGGCAATGTCCTGGCCATTGGTGGTCTGCCAGAAAAATGGCTCGAAGCTTTCAAAGCCCTGGTCGGCGATCTCGGCAATGCGCTCGGCGGCCTTGCCGGAAGAGGCCGAAATCATGGTGCCGATGCGGATGGATTTTGCGGGATCGCTCAATTTGTTTGTCCTGGGTCGATGGATACACGCTGGCCGGTCCGCGCGCTTTCGATAGCGGCAAAGACCATGGCAAGGCTCTTGATGTTGTCAGTAGCGACGGTTTCCGGCTGGCGACCCGTCTTGATGGCGTCGAGGAACTCGGCGATGACGCTGGCATGGCCATGCGTCTGGTCCTCGTCCGCGGGCGGCGGCACCTCGATGGCCCTGAGCTCGCGGAAAAAGCCGGTGTCATTGGCGATGACCTTGGCCTCAAAGCTGTCTTCGCCGTCCCAAAGCAGCGTGCCTTTGCTACCGACGATGCGCCAGGCGCTCTCCCAGGACGTATTGGCGCCTTCGGCAGCCCAGGAGCCGCGGTAGTTGAAGACAACATTGTCGGAAAACTCGAAA
Source organism: Devosia sp. (assembly GCF_036563435.1). Lineage (GTDB taxonomy): Bacteria > Pseudomonadota > Alphaproteobacteria > Rhizobiales > Devosiaceae > Devosia. The sequence goes on along the minus strand of NZ_DATCMJ010000004.1, from coordinate 67,478 downwards.
ATGGCGTTGGCGGCCGCCCCATGGCGATACCAAGAGCCGGGCGGATTGGTTTCGAGGCAATAGACCGCCTCCGGTACCTTGCCGGACATGAAGCGCGCGGCATCGAGCGTGTGGATGGCCATGTCGAGCAGGAGGACGTTTTCCATCTCGTCGCGAAAGCCGCCGAAATGGGCGCCGATGAAAAAGTCGCAGTTGAGGCTAGCCAGCTCGCCGAGCGAACCGCTCTCGATCAGGCGACGAATCCGGCGCACGCCGGAAATGAAGCGGCGGTTCTGGACCACCGCGTGAATGCGCCCGGCCGCCTGCGCTTCAGCAAGGAGCGCCTTGCCCTCCTCGATGCTCGTCGCCATCGGCTTTTCGCTGAGGACATGGCAGCCGTGGCGAAAGCCGGTGCGCACGACATTCGCCCGGGCGGCTGGGATGACGATGTCGAACAGGAGGTCAGGCTTGGCCTCTGCCAGGACGGCATCGAGATCGGCGCCGACGACGGCATCGGTCAACCCGAACTCGGCGGCGCGCTGTTCGGCGGTGGGCAGGTGCAGATCGGCAAGGCCGACCACCTCAATGCGGCCCTTGAGCAGGGGATGCTCGGTGATGGCCTCGAGCCAGCCTTTGGACATGCCGCCGCAACCGGCGAGCACCGCACGAAAAACCACGAAGTCCTCCCTGGAACCTGCTACCGGCGCCGTCTCTTGCGGCTTGGCCGGACCTGTTCCCGTAAACGTTTACGACGCTATTATTCTCCTCGTGGACGTGTCAATGAAAAATCGTAAACGTTTCTGGAACCCGCCGCGGCGGTGGACAACTTTGGGGAAACATGACCGGCATCCGGCGTCTGGCGCAGCAGCTCAACATGTCGATCGGCACGGTGTCGCGGGCGCTCAACGGCAAGCCCGATGTCAGCGCCGAAACACGTCGGCGCGTGCTGGAAGCCGCTGCTGCCGCGGGCTATGTGCCCAACCAGGCCGGCCGCGCCCTGCGCAAGGGGTCGACCGGCGTCGTCGGTTTCATGATGCAGACCGGGCACGAGATCACCGGTGAAGGCGACGTGTTCTTCATGAGCGTCTTTGACGGCGTGCAGACTGTGTTTGCCCGCCACCAGCTGGACCTCGTGGCGCTGCTTTGCTCATCCGAGGAAGACCCGGACGCCTATCTGCAGCGCGTGGTGGCCCGTGGCTTTGCCGACGCCCTGATCATTTCGGCAACCAAGCGGCAGGACCATCGCATCGATTTCCTCGCCAGCCGCAACATACCCTTCATCGCCCTGGGCCGCTCCGAGACCGATGCCGGCCACCCCTGGATCGACCTTGATTTCGAAGGCATGGCGGAGGTCGGGGTCTCGCGCCTGATCGGCAAGGGCCACCGCCGCATCGGCATCTTCGCGCCTCTGGACGATGCCAATCTGGGTTTCGTGCTGGTGGACGCCTATCGCAAGGTGCTGGCGCGACACGGCATTGACTTCGATCCCAGCCTTATCTTTCGCGCCAATCCCAATGAGCGCGGCGGACATGCCATCGCGCACGCCATTGCCGCAATGCCGGAGGACCGACGGCCAACCGGCTTTGTGCTGACCAACGAAATCATGTCGTTGGGGTTTTACAACGGTCTCTTCGAAGTCGGATTGCCACCGGGAGAGGCCATCGCGGTCATCGGACGCGACAGCCCGCAGGCGCACTTCCTCGTGCCCAAGCTGACCTGCTTCCGGCTTTCCCTACGCGATCTGGGCATCACGCTCGCAGAGTCCTTGCTCGCGATCATGCCTGCCTATGCCGAGCACTACCCCTTCGGCACGACCCGCAAACTTGCGTCGCTGGAGCTGGTGGAAGGCGCAAGCGATTGCGCCCGGATCTGAGACCGCATCAAGCGGGCGCCAGCTGCTCCTGCGCCAAGGCTGGCCGCAACTGCACTTCGTCGGAGCGGAGGCAGGCGTCGAGGTGCGTTTTCTCGCCCTTGAGCGGGGGCAATGTTGTGCGACAGGCGTCGATTGCATAGCGGCAGCGGTCGGCGAAGGCGCAGCCCTCCAGCGGCGCGCTGCCGTCTGGAACATGGCCGGCGAGACGGATGCGGGCGCCCGATCGGCGCTGCCCGCGGCCGGGAATCGCGGCCAGCAGCGCCTCGGTATAGGGGTGCCGCGGATTGCGGAAGATTGCTTCGGTGGTGCCGATCTCGACAATGCGCCCTGCATACATCACCGCCACCCGGTCGCTGATATTGGCGATGACGCCGAGATCATGGCTGACAAAGAGGTAAGTCAGGCCCATCTCGGCCTGCAGCGCCTTCATCATGTTGATGATCTGCGTTTGCACCGACACGTCGAGCGCCGACACGGCCTCGTCGGCGATCACCAGTTTTGGGTCAGAGGCGAGTGCGCGGGCGATGGCGATACGCTGCCGCTGCCCGCCTGAGAAAGCGTGCGGATAGCGCTCGGCATAGTCGGGGCTCAAGCCAACCTTTTCGAGCAGAACCTGCACCCTGGATTCGATCTCGGCCGCGCTGTGGCCGCCATTGACCTGCAGCACCTCGCCGATGATGTCGCGCACCCGCATGCGCGGATTGAGCGAGCCGGTCGGATCCTGGAAGATCATGCGGATATCGGTGCGCAAGCGCCGCGCCTCGGCGCCCCGTGCGGTGCGGAGATCACGCTCCGCCCCGCCGTCGCGGAACACGACGCTGCCGCTATCGGCGCGGTGAAGACCCACAATGGTCTGGCCAAGGGTGGATTTGCCGCAGCCGCTCTCGCCCACGAGGCCCAGCGTTTCGCCGGGAAAGATATCGAGCGAGATGTCGTTGACGGCCTTCACCGCACCGATCTGGCGCTGGAAGAAGCCGGCACGGATGGGGAAGTGCTTGTGGAGATTGCGGATGGTGAGCAGCGGCGCCAACGCGCGCTCCCCGCGCCGCAGAGCCGCCACTGGCGCCGGTGCAGCGATGGGCGTGCGGGTAAACAGATGTGCCGCTGGGCCATAGGCATGGCAGGCTACGGTCTGGCCGCCACCCAGTTCGGTCTCACCGACCGGCTTGTGCGTGCAGATGTCGCTTCGTGCCCAGTCGCAACGCGGATGGAAAGGGCAGCCAGAGGGCCGCAGCGCCGGCGGCGGCACCATGCCGGGAATGGCGCGGAGCGGCGCCTTGAAGTCGCCGTCGAGCCGCGGCATCGAGGCCAGGAGCCCGCGCGTATAGGGGTGCCTGGGATGCTCGAGCACCTCGCGCACCGGGCCGCGCTCGACGATGCGGCCCAGATACATGACCGCCACCTCATCAGCGATCTCGGCCACCACGCCCAGATCGTGGGTGATAAACAGGACGGCCATGCCGGTATCGCGCTGCAACTGCGCCAGGAGGTCGAGGATGTTGGCCTGCGTCGTGACGTCGAGCGCGGTGGTCGGTTCGTCGGCGATCAGCAGGCGCGGCTGGTTGATCAGCGCCATGGCGATCATGGCGCGCTGGCGCTGCCCGCCGGAGAGCTGGAACGTATAGCTGTCATAGCGTCGTTCAGGCTCGGGCATGCCCACCTGCTTCAGCATGCGGATCGCCTCAGCGCGGGCCTCCCGCTTGCCAACCTTGCGATGGAGCGTCAGCGCCTCGCTGATCTGGTTGCCGATCGTATAGAGCGGCGACAGGAAGGTCATCGGCTCCTGGTGGATCATGGCGATGTCGGCACCGCGCACGTGCCGCATCACCGGACTCGACGGATTGACCCTGGCAATGTCGAGCACGGTGCCATCGGGCTGGCGGAGGTTGATCGACCCGCCCGAAACGCGGCCAGGATGGTCGAGCACCTGGAGGATCGACTTGGCGGTAACCGACTTGCCGCAGCCAGACTCCCCCACGAGGCACAGCGTCTTGCCGGCCGGAATGTCGAGATCGAGCGACTGCACCACATCGACAGAGCCGGCGAACGTGATGCGGAGGTCACGGATTTCAACGAGATTGTCGCTCATCTGCATAGCCGGCCTCAGTCCGAATAGGGGTCGGCCGCATCGCGCAGGCCATCGCCGAGGAAGTTGAGCGCCAAAACGGCGATCACCACCGCCACGCCCGGCAACAGCAGCCAGGGGGCCGAGGCAATGGTGCGCACGTTCTGCGCCTCCTGCAGCAGCACGCCCCAGCTCACGATGGGCGTCCTGAGCCCGATGCCGAGATAGCTCAGCGCGGTTTCCGCCAGGATCATGCCCGGAATGGCCAACGACACGGTGGCGATGATGTGGCTGAGAAAGCTCGGAAGCATGTGACGGAAGATGATGCGGACGGGCCCACAGCCATCGAGTCGTGCCGCCTTGACGAAATCCTCGTTGCGCATGGCGAGAAAGCGGCCGCGCACCACGCGCGCCAGGCTGGTCCAGCCCAGGACGGAGAGAATGATGGTGATCAGGAAATAGACCTGCAACGGCGGCACCGTCGAGGGAATGGCGGCAGCCAGGCCGATCCAAAGCGGGATCGATGGCACGGACTGGATGAACTCGATGAAGCGCTGGATGAGGTTGTCGACCACGCCGCCAAAGAGGCCGGAGATGCCGCCGATCAGGATGCCGAAGACGAGGCTCAGCGACACGCCGATCAGGCCGATGGTCATGGAAATGCGCGTGCCATAGATGGTGCGGCTCAGGATATCGCGGCCTAGCCGGTCGGCTCCGGCGACAAAGAAAGGCTGCCCGGCAACCACCGGCCCGACGAGGTGCCGGTCGGTCGGAAAGAGGCCGAACAGGCGGAAGGGCTCGCCCTGGACGAACAGGCCGATGTCTATGGGCTGGGTTGGGTCTTCCACAAAGGTGCGGCGGCCCGAATTGTAGTCGATCTCGGATTTGTAGGCGTTGACGTGGGGCGCCCAGCGCCAGCCCTCGCCATCATCGCGCCCGAGGTGAATGGGCTGCGGCGGCGCATAGCTATAGGCGGGGTTATAGGCTTCCAGCGTCACCGGGGCGATGAATTCGGGGATAGCGGCGACGAAATAGGCCAGGATAACCACGATGCCACCGGCAACGCCCAGCTTGTGCCGGAGGAACTTCTGCCAGACCAGCGCCCAGTGCCCGTCATAGCCACGGCCGCGCTGGTGCTTGGCGGCGATGGGAGCAACACGGCCGGTGGTTTCGTCGAAGGTGGTCATGGTCTGCCCCTTCCGAAGCATCGAGCCTGGAATCTACCCCCACCCTTGATCCCTCCTCGCAAGGGGGAGGGTGTCGACTGCGGCCCTTGTGGTCCGAGAACATGCCATCCACACCGGGCGAGTTTCCCTCCCCCTTGTGGGGAGGGAGTGAGGGTGGAGGTGTGGGGAGTCACAACGTCAGGAAACTCACTCATTCCCCTACCCCTGCCCATACCGGATGCGCGGATCGAGCCAGGCCAGCAGCAGGTCGCTGAGCAGCGTGCCGATCACCACCAGCACGCTCAGCATCAGGATGAAGCTCGCGGCCATATACATATCCTGCGTCCTCAGGGCATCGAGCAGCAGCGGGCCGGTGGTCTGCAGGCCCATGACGATGGCGACGATGGTGCCGCCCGAGACGATGTCGACGAAGATGTCGTTCTGCCCCGACACGAAGGGGTTGAGCGCGTGGCGCACCGGATACTTCATCAGCAGGGCGAACTCGCCCTTGCCCTTGGCGCGGGCCGCCGTGACATAGGGCTTGTGCAACTCGTCGAGGAGATTGGCGCGGATCACCCTTATCACGCTGGCGGTGCCGGCCGTGCCGAGGACGATCATGGGCAGCCAGAGGTGGTTGAGCAGGTCCAGCACGCGCGCCCAGCTCCAGGGCGCTTCCACATACTCGGGCGAGAAGAGACCGCCCACATTCACCCCGAACCAGGCGAAGGCAATATACATGGCGCCCAGCGCCAAGAGGAAGTTTGGAATGGCCAGGCCCAGGAAGCCGAGGAAGGTGGCGAGGTAATCGCCTGCCGAATAGCGGCGCACCGCCGAATAGATGCCCACCGGAATGGCGACGGCCCAGATGAAGAGAAGACTTGCCACCGAAAGGACGATGGTGAGGCCCAGGCGCGGCCAGATCACATCCTTGACTGGGAGGTTGAAGCTGAACGAATAGCCGAAGTCGCCGCGCAGCACGACGCCGCTGATCCAGTTCCAGTATTGCACCATGATAGGGAGATCGAGCCCATAGGCGCGGCGCATGGCTTCCTGCTCGGCCAGCGGCATGACATCGCCCTGGGCGGCGGAGAGTTCGGCCGTGCGGCTGACGAAATCGCCAGGCGGGATGGCGATCACCAGGAACGAGATCAGCGACACGGCGATCAGCGCGGGGATCACGTAGAGGATCCGGCGCAACATGAAGGCTCCCATGGGTGATCTCCTTTCCTGGCTGGTGGTGCGCTGCCCTGATCCACCGCGTCATTCCCGCGAAAGCGGGAATCCCACTCTCCTCAACAAGGGAGATTCCCGCTTCCGCGGGAATGACGCTGCGGCGGGTTGAGGGACAGCCGCAGGAGGCTGCGGCTGTCCCAGAGCGTTACTCCTTGAAGAAGAAGGTAGCGAAGTTGGCAGGGGCCGGGCCGGGATAGAGCCAGCCTTCGATCAGCTCGGCGGGCACGTTGCGCAGGTCGTTCTTGACCGAGCGGTAGTAGCCGGCTGGGTTGGCGATGCCGATCGTGAGGAACTCTTCGGCCAGGAGGTCGGTGAATTCCGTCATCAGCGCAGCCTGCTCCTCGCCCACCGTGGTGGGGATGGTCTGGCGCAGTTCATAGAGGCGCTGCACATTGGCGGGCGGCTCGATCGGGGTCACGCCTTCGGCGAGTTCGGCTTCGGGGTTGATGCGGCGCGCATCCCAGGCGGCCCAGCCGGACCAGTTGCCCAGCGACCAATAGCCGTAGTCGTTGAGGAAGCGGCTGAGATTGAGGAGCGGCAGCTGGCCGCAACCATTCTCGCCCACCCAGACGGCGGCGTCGGCCTCGGGCTTGGCGCGGGCATTCCCGAAGAGCTCGTCGGAATGGTAGTTCACCGTCACATCGAGGCCAGCCTGCTTCCAGGTGCGCTCGATGAGCTGGAAGGCATCGACCGTGTCCGGCTTAAAATCGGCATTGATCTCGACGGTGAACTTGAACGGTTGGCCATCGGGTCCGACACGGATGCCGTCAGCGTTCTTGGGGATGATCTTGTCGAGATGTTCCTCGGCCTTGGCGAGGTCGAACTCGGTGAATTCCTTCGCAAGCTTCTCATTGTAGAAGGGTGAGTTGGGCAGCGGCGCGGGCTGGAAAGGTTCGCCCTGGCCCAGGTAGATAGTGTCGATGATTTCCTGGCGGTTGATGGCATGCGACACGCCGGCGCGGAAATCCTTGGAGCTGAACACTTCGGCCTTGTTGGGGTCGGGGTGGTTCACCGAGAAACCCAGCACGGCCGTGTTGTAGTCGCAGCTCGAGGCCGGGATCAGGCGGTAGTCGCCCGCTTGCTGGTTGTCGAAGAACACCGCGCGGTTCTGCGGCGTCGAGACGGTGCGCGGGGACATGGTGATCTGGCCCTGAATGGCCAGAAGCAGCGTTACTTCCGCGTCGGCGGCCACGGTCCAGACGCGCTCGTCGATATAGGGGAGCTGCTGGCAGGAGGGGTCGACGGCGAAATAGTAGGGATTGCGCGTGAAGGTCACGCGTTCCTTGCCCAGAATGGTGTCACTGCCGATCCATGCATGGATGGACGGGCGCTTGGGGTCGTTGAACTGCGCCGGATCATTGTAGGAGCCTACATTGCCCTTGTACCAGGCCGCGTAGTCCGTAGCGCCGGCGGCGGCCATCATCTCGGCCACGCCCTCGGGGTTCAGGTCGATATCCAACTGTTCCATATAGTGCTTGGGGAACTGCACGGCGCGCTGGCCATAGGGGCCGGCCATGTTCTGGAGAAAGAGGCCATTCGGGTCTTCGAAGGCAAAGCTGACGGTGACGTCATCGACCTTGGTGACGGTCGGCTTCTTGCCGTTGTTGAGCAGCTCGGCGCGCGGGCCGCCGGTGGTGATCTTGGGATTGTTCTCGACCCGATCCCACCAGAAGAGGATATCGTCGGCGGTGAAGGGGTGGCCGTCTGACCACTTCATGCCTTCGCGCAGGTGGAAGGTATAGGTGCGGGCGTCCTCGCTGATGTCCCAGCTCTTGGCGATACCGGGCACGACTTCGGAGCCATCGACGCTCCAGCGCACCAGCGGCTCGTAGCCGAACTGACGGATGTCGGCGAGGTTACCGCCGCCCCAGCTGTCAATGAACTGGCCGCCATAGGTGCCGATCTCCTCGGCGGGCTGGATCACCAGCGGTTCGCTCGGCAGGCGCTCGGCCACCGGGGGCAGCGTGCCGGCGTCGACCATTGCCTTGAGCTGCGGCGCTTCGGTGAAGCCGCTCGCGCAGACATTGGCGGCGTCCTGCGCCTGAACCGGCAGCGTCCATGTCGCCGGCAGCGCCGTGGTGCCAAGCAAGACCGACGTTGCCGCCAGCACGCGGGTTACGCCGAAACGATCCTTCTGCATGATGATTCCCTCCCACGAATAAACATTCGCATCCTCCGAGGTCCGGCCGGTGGGTGATGGAGCCGGAAGCCTCACCTTCCAAGGGTGCTTTTGCACCTCGTCACTAGTACCCACGCTTGTCGATCTGGTGACGGTATATTGTAAACGTTTTCAAAACAAGTTAGGAAATCGCATTGCTAGGCATGGGCGTGTAGCGCTATGCAAAGAGGGATAACCGGCGATGGCAACTATCAAGGACGTGGCAAGACACGCCAATGTGTCGATCGCCACTGTGTCGCGCGTGGTCAATGACTATAGGCATGTCCGGCCCGCCGTGCGCGAGGTCGTGACCAAGGCGATCGCAGAGCTCGGCTACCGGCCCAATGGGCTCGCCAGCTCCTTTCGTACACAGCAGAGCAATATCGTCGGCGTCTTGCTGCGCCAACAGCGGACGCCGTTCAGCAGCGCCCTCGCCTATGCCATCGAGAACACGATGTTCGACCAGGGCTATCGCGTGCTGCTCTGCTCCACCAATGGCGATGCGGAGCGCGAGGCGGCCTATCTTGAAACCATGCTCGACATGCGCGTCCAGGGCATCATCATTCGCCCTTCAGGCACTGGCCAGCGCATGGCCAAGCAGATCAGCACCCTGCGCGACCGCGGCGTCGCCGTGGCTTTCGTGGACATGAAGCCGCGCCTTGCCAATGCTGCCAGTTCAGTGGTGTGCGACAATTTTTCAGGCGGTTACCAAGGGATGCGCCACCTGATCGAACTGGGTCATCGCCGCATCGGGGTCGTTGCCGGTGCCGTTGCCCAGAAGGGCGGCGCGGCCGATGTGGGCAGCGAGCGGGTGCGGGGCATCAGGCAGGCCGCCGCCGATCTCACCAGCGATGTGGAAATTACCTATTCCGCGCCCTTCGACAGCGCCAGCTTCGAGGTCGGCCGCGAGGTGGGAGCGGCGCTGATTACCAGCCAACCAGGCCTGACCGCCATTTTCGCAACTACGGACATGCTGGCGCTGGGGGTGATGCACTCCGCCCACGCGCTCGGTCTCGACCTGCCCCGCGACATGTCGATCCTGGGCTATGACGGGGTGATGGAATCGGCCGTTACTTTCCCCACCCTCTCCACCATTGCGCAGCCCATCCACGAAATGGGGCAGATCGCCGCCACAACCCTGATCGACCACATGCGCGGCCTCAGCACCACGCCACGCCAGGTGGTGCTGGAAAATACCTTGCTGCAGCGCGATTCCACCATTCGGGTCACCTGAGCCAAAAAGGCGGCAGGTTGGTACGCATTCCGGCTTGTGGTTCCGGCCTGAAAACGATTACAAGTTTCCAACACTGATCAGCTATGCGGAACTGCGCCATGTCGTCTTCATCCCTGTCCGGCTCCGATCTTGCGCTGGCACGGCAGCTGGCGCCGGTAATCCGCTTTTGCGACAATGAGCCGTTCCTGCCCTCTCGCGTCGGTATTTCGGTATTTGCGGCGCCCGGCCGTTCCCCTTCGGCACCACTTGACGTCACCTTCGAGCCGGGCGTCGGCAAGGTGATCGAGTATGCCATCTGGTGGGACTGGGACATCCAGCACCTCTATGAACTCGAGCATGTCTGGCTCTCGCTCGACGCTGCCGACAACATCGTGTCCGTGCGGGCCAGCGCCCATGGGAGCATGATACCGATGCGCGGCGAGGATGGAGCCCTCCCCATCGAGAATGGTCGCGTCACGCTGGTTTCAGCGCCGGGCAAGCATGCCTTCACCGGTTCCACTGCCGAGCAAGCCAAGGATGCCGAAGCGTCGCGCCTGGCGTGCCGGGAGCTGCCCGGTCGGGGCGGCGTGCTGATCAACGACATATTCGCGCCTATGCTGGGTGCCGTCACGGCGGAAGACCACCGCGCCGTGAAGCGCTACTTGCAGAGCCGTGCGTTCCTGCCGGCGCTGGGCTTCGAGCAGCGCCTCGACCTTGCGACGCTGGACTTCGTCGCCTGGCCCGAATTGCAGGCCTGGATTCCGGAGCGGGTCAAGTCGGTGCTGGCAGAGGTCCGTAGAGAACAGCCGCTGCTCAAGGCCGTGTTTCTCGACAGCGGCGACACGCTGGTCAACGAGGCCACCGAAAAGTTCGACGGCGAGGGCTATGTGATCGAGGCGGGCCTGATCCCCGGTGCGCTCGAAATGGTGCGCGCGCTAGTCGAAGACGGTTATCGGCTGGCGCTGGTGGCCGACGGGCGGGTGCGCAGCTTTGCCACGGTGCTTGGCGGCCATGGCATTGCCCCCCATTTCCATGTGCAGGTGATCTCGGAAACGGAAGGCTGCGAAAAGCCGGACAGGCGCATGTTCCAAAAGGCAATGGCGTCGCTCGGGCTGTCGGAAGCTGACGCCAGCGCGATCGTCATGGTCGGCAATCACCTCGAACGCGACATTGGCGGGGCCAACCAGCTCGGCATCGTCAGCGTCTGGCAAAAATGGTCCAAGAAGCGCACCCATGTACCGGCAAACAGCGTGGAAGTGCCCCGCTACACCATTCGCACGCCGGGCGAACTGCCGGCGCTCTTGGAAGAGATCGAGCGCCAGATGAGCCGTACCGGGCTGAACCCGGCCTTCGTCTGACGCAGCGAACGTCAATCCTTTGAACGGGAGCGGCAGGTGACCTTGAAGTTTATCGTGCTGAGCGACCTCCATGTCGTGCCCGAAGGACAGGTGTCCGTCACCCTGGACACTGGCGCGCGCCTGGAGCAGGCCCTGGAGGCGATCAGCGCGCGTTACAGCGATGCGGACTTCTGCGTCATTGCGGGCGATCTGGCCGATGCAGGCGAGCCTGCCGCCTATATCCGCCTCAAGCGAATCCTCGATCGCATGCCCATTCCGGTTTACCTGACCCTGGGCAATCACGATGATCGCAGCAGTTTCCTCTCCGTCTTCGGCGCAGGTGAGATCGGCGCGACCGGCAAGATCGACAAGGTCATCGACGCCAAGGGATACCGGATCATTCTCCTCGATTCTTCGGAGCCCGGGCGAGTGGATGGCGTGCTGAGCACCGGGCAGATCGAGTGGCTAAGACTTCGTCTCGCAGAAGCGATTGACCGGCCGGTAATCGTCATCATTCACCACAATGCCAATGCCCTCCACGTGGAATCGGATGACATCCGCATCGTCGACGCCGCGCCTTTCCTCGCAGCGCTCAAGGCCCATCCGGACGTGCGGCAGGTCATTGCGGGGCATGTCCACCTGACCTCCACCGCGATGTGGCAGGGCATTGCCTTCACCACCCTGGCGGGTGGGCACTACTATTGCACGGTGGACCAGCCAACGGTGCCGATGCGCCGGCGCAATGGGCCCGGCCAGCTGGCTTATGTGGTAGGCACGGCTGAGAGCACCACGGTGCACTTCGACAACTACATCGATGCCAATGCCGACATCGCGGTGGCGGAATAGGTCTGCCGCCGCCTAGCTCTAGTCCGCAACGGCCTGCATCAGGGAGAGGCCCTTTGCCGTACCCTCGGCAAAGCCCTTCCAATAGGTGTGCTCATTCTGTTCGGCTCCGCTCTCGCTGACGGCATAGACGCCCGCCGCCGCATCCTCGACCAGGTCGAGATAGGCGGACATGGACGCATCGCCCTTGAGATGCTTGCCGAGGAAGGCCGTGACGAAGTGCTGGGCAATATTGTTCATGCGCACCGTGTCCCAGACCGGATCGGCATAGTGGCCGAACGGCGCCTGGCCGAGCTTTTCCGACACTGTCCAGGCTTCGACCGGCGCGGGGATGGGCGCGGCCGCGTTGTGGCCGGCATTGTCGAAGGTCAGCAGATAGCGCTCGGGCGCGTTCACGCTGAACTCGTAGATTTTCTTCGTTCCGTTCTCGTAGAGCGAGACGTCATCTGAGCTGCCCGACACGTAGAATATCGACTTGCGGATACCTGCGAGGCCTTCGGCGTCCCACAGATCGCGGTTCATGCCCCAGGGCGCAAAGGCGACGACCGCCTTGACCCGATCGTCGGGCAGCTGGGCGTGGCTGGCCGAGCCTGCAAGATGCACGGCAAGAGTGTTCCCGGGCCCACCCAGTTCGGTTGCCGCCTGTGTAAGACCACCGCCAGCGGAGACGACGGCACCGTAACCGCCCATGGAATAGCCGATGATGGCAGCCGTGTCGGCGTCCACGAGACCGGAGAGGAAACCGTCCTTCTCGTCGCCGAGACGCGCCATTTCGTTGAGCACGAACTTCTGGTCCAGCGAGCGGTTGACCAGCGTCGAGGCGAATGCGCCCTGGTCGGCATAGGTGGAGTCGGTATGGTCAATAGAGGCCACGACATAGCCCTTGGAGGCGAGGTTTTCGGCCAGGTGGCTGAGCAGGAAGCGGTTGCCGGGATAGCCATGCGAGATGATGACGAGCGGATAACCCTCCCCGCCTTCTGCCGCTTTCGGCTTGGCATCGCGCGAGGCGCGGCCATGGAGCGTTACCTGCGTCTCGCCATCGCGGAGGAAGACGTTCTCGTATGGGCTCGGGACACCACCATCTTCCGTTGGATACCAGACTTCCACCGTTAAGGGTCGGTCATAGAGCGGCAGGTCCTTGCCGGCTTCCACATGCAAGACATCCACCTGATCCGGGTTGCTCAGCTGGATCGTGCGCACGCCGACGGCCAAAGAGCCGAACGTGGCAAGTTCCGGAGCATCCGGCCGGATGAGGTCAATACGGTTTTCTTGCGCCAAGGCTACGCTACTCCCCGCGAAAACCATCGCTGCCACAATCACCAGTATCTTCCGCATCGGCTAACCCTCAAGGCTTTGCGCCACAGTCTAGCACCGGAATCACTCGGTCCGATGACACTTTCATGCTGAAGCACGCCTGTTGGATGTGCGCTATCGACCCCACTTTACATATAATAGTACTTTATGTAGCTTCCTCCCATCGCTGCAGGTGAACACGCCGTGGCGACCACATTGGGAGGACATCGTGACCATCATTTCCAAGCTCGCCCTCGCGGCGAGCCTCGCTACCGCTTTGACGTCCGTCAGCGTTGCCCAAGACAATCTGAACGGCCTCGTCGTCGGCTTTTCGCAGATCGGTTCCGAATCGGGTTGGCGCGCCGCCGAGACTTCGGTCACCAAGCAGGAAGCCGAAGCGCGCGGCATCGACCTCAAGTTTGCCGACGCCCAGCAGAAACAGGAAAACCAGATCAAGGCCATCCGCGGCTTTATCGCCCAGGGCGTTGACGCCATCCTCGTGGCGCCCGTGGTTGCCACCGGCTGGGAAGACGTGCTGACCGAGGCCAAGGAAGCCGAAATCCCCGTCATGCTGCTCGACCGCGGCGTCGATGCGCCCGAAGACCTTTACCTGACCTCCGTTGCCTCCGACCAGGTTCTTGAAGGCCGCGTGGCCGGCGAGTGGCTAGTCGAAGAGGTAGGCGACGAGGACTGCAAGGTCGTCGAACTGCAGGGCACCGTCGGCTCCACCCCTGCGATCAACCGCAAGCAGGGCTTCGAGGAGGCCATTGCGGGACACGACAACATCACCATCGCCCGCTCGCAGACGGGTGACTTCACCCGCGCCAAGGGCAAGGAAGTGATGGAAGGCTTCATCAAGGCCGAAAACGGCGGCGCCGACATCTGCGCGGTCTATGCCCATAATGACGACATGGCCGTTGGCGCCATCCAGGCCATCAAGGATGCGGGCCTCAAGCCCGGCACTGACATCAAGATCGTTTCGATCGACGCCGTCCCGGACATTTTCGCCGCCATGGCCGCCGGTGAAGCCAATGCCACGGTGGAACTGACCCCCAACATGGCCGGCCCCGCCTTCGACGCCCTCTCGGCCTACCTCGCCGACGGCACCGAGCCCGAGAAGTTCATCATCACCGAGTCCAAGCTCTATACGCCTGCCGACGATCCGCAGGGCGAGTATGACCGCCGCAAAGGCCTGGGTTACTAAGCAACCTGCCGACGCATCTACAAGAATGGGATCATCCCGGCTCTGTGCCGGGATGATCTACACGTAGACGTCTTTGATGACTGCGGAGGAACGGCATGGCCGACACCAACTACGTGCTCGAAGCGCGCGGGGTGATGAAGATCTTCGGCAATCATGTTGCCCTGGATAATGTCACCTTTGGCCTCGAGCCGGGCGAAGTGCATGCCCTGCTGGGCGAGAACGGCGCCGGCAAATCCACGCTGATCAAGATCCTGACCGGCGCCTACCAGCCCGACGGCGGCGGCGTCTTTGTCGATGGCGCCCAGGTCCAGCTCGACAACCCCCTGCACGCGCAGACCTTTGGCATCGGTACAGTTTATCAGGAGGTCAATCTCCTGCCCAATCGATCGGTTGCGGAAAACCTCTTTCTCGGCCATCAGCCGCGCCGCTTCGGGCTCGTCGACTTCCGCAAGATGGAGCGCGACGCGCGGGCGGTGCTCAAGAACTACGACCTCGACATCGACCCATCCAGCGAACTCGGCACCCACTCAGTGGCCGTGCAGCAGATCGTTGCGATTGCGCGGGCGGTGCAGCTCTCGGGCAAGGTGCTGATCCTCGACGAACCGACCGCGAGCCTTGACCGTAACGAGGTCGAGCGGCTGTTCGAGGTGGTTCGCGGGCTCAAGGCGCGGGGCCTAGCCATCATTTTCATCACCCATTTTCTCGATCAGGTCTTTGCCATTTCCGACCGCGTGACGGTGCTGCGCAATGGCAAGCTGATCGATACGCGTCCCCTCAATGCCCTGAACCGCACCGAAGTGGTGCGCCTGATGCTGGGCAAGGACATCGCTTTTTCGGGCGCCACCGACGTGGAGCCCAGCGAGGCCGCGCAGGAAGTGCTGCTCGTATTCAAGGGTTATGGCCGCAAGCGCGGCGTTCATCCCTTCGACCTCACCATCCACAAGGGCGAGGTCGTCGGTGTCGCGGGGCTCCTGGGCTCGGGACGCACCGAGGTTGCGCGCATGATGTTCGGCGCCGACCCGGCAGATCAGGGGACCGTCACCGTCAAGGGACAGCCCAGCGCCATTCGCAACACGACCGATGCCATACGGCACGGCTTCGGCTTTACCCCGGAGGACCGGAAAGCAGAGGGCATCCTAGGCGACCTGTCGGTACGCGAAAACATCGTCATTGCCCTCCAGGGCAAGCTCGGCTGGTTCCGCGCCCTCAATCGCGACGAGCAGCTCGAAATCGCCGGGCGCTTCGGCGAGGCCATGGATATTCGCGCCGCTTCGCTCGATATGCCGGTCAAGCTCCTGTCGGGCGGTAACCAGCAAAAGGTCATCCTCTCGCGCTGGCTGGCGACAGACCCAGCCTTCCTGATCCTCGATGAACCCACGCGCGGCATCGACGTGGGAGCTCATGCCGAGATTGTGCGCACCATCAACCGCCTGCGCGACGAGGGCATGGCCATGCTGGTGATCTCCTCCGAGCTCGACGAGGTCGTGGCCTACTCCTCCCGCATCGTGGTGATGCGCGACCGGCAGATGGTCGCCGAACTGCGCGGCCGCAACATCAATCCCGGCGTCATCGTCCAGGCGATCGCCAACAACCCCGACGAGGCCGTCGCATGAAGCGGCTCCATCTCGAACGCCTGGCCAATCCACAGCTCTTGGCCCTTGCCGCCGTCCTGCTGATCAACTGGGCGCTGTTTCCCAATTTCTTCCGCATCACCTGGCAGGACGGGCGCCTGTTCGGCTCGCTGATCGACGTGCTCAACCGCGGCGCGCCGGTGGCAATCCTCGCCATCGGCATGACCGGGGTCATTGCTACCAAGGGCGTCGACCTGTCGGTGGGTGCCATCATGGCCGTTTGTGGTGCGGTGGCGGCGACCATGGTGGTGGCGGGCTATCCAACGCCAGTCGCGGTGATTGCGGCGCTCGCCGTTGGCCTCCTGTGCGGCTTGTGGAACGGCTTCCTTGTCGCCGTGCTCGATATCCAGCCCATCATTGCGACCCTGGTGCTGATGGTGGCGGGCCGCGGCATCGCCCAATTGATCACCGAGGGCTATATCGTCACCTTCAACGACCCGGCCCTGATCTTTATCGGCACCGGCTCCTTCCTTGGCTTCCCTATGGCAGCCGTTATCGCCGTCGTGCTGATGGTGCTCGTGACGCTGCTGGTCAAGCAGACGGCAATCGGGCTCTTTATCCAGGCCATCGGCGTCAACCGCGCCGCCGCCTCGCTCGCAGGCATCCACTCGCGCATGCTGCTGATCCTCGTCTATGCGCTGAGCGGCTTCTGTGCCGCCATCGCCGGCATCGTGGTGGCCGCCGACATTCGTGGTGCCGATGCCAACAATTCCGGCCTCTGGCTCGAACTCGACGCCATCCTGGCGGTGGTGATCGGTGGGACATCGCTCCTCGGTGGGCGGTTCTCCATCCCGCTGGCCGTGGTCGGCGCCATCATCATCCAGGCGATGAATACCGGCATCCTGGTGTCGGGCTTCCGGCCCGAATTCAACCTCATCGTTAAGGCGGGCATGATCATCCTGATCCTGCTGTTGCAGTCGCCGCTAGTGGGTACGGCGGCAGGCTTCTTCAAGCGCGACACTCGGCGGACGGTGACCAAATGAAGCGCTCCCTCCGTCCGCTGGCCGCGACTGCCATCATCTTCGTCATCGCCTATGCCGTGAGCGTGCTGCAGTTTCCGGGCATGCTCTCGACCCGCGTGCTGGGTAATTTCCTCACCGACAACGCCTTCCTCGGCATTGCCGCCGTGGGCATGACCTTCGTGATCATTTCGGGTGGGATCGACTTGTCAGTAGGTGCAGTGATCGGCTTCACCGGCGTGCTGGTGGCCGTCCTTGTCACCTGGCTGGGCCTGCATCCGCTTCTGGCCTTCGTGATCGCCCTCGGCGTTGCCGCCCTGTTCGGAGCGGCCATGGGGCTGACGATCCATTATTTGCAGGTGCCCAGCTTCATCGTCACCCTGGCCGGCATGTTCCTGGCCCGCGGCGGCGCCTCGGTGATCACGCAGGATTCGGTGCCCATCAACCACGACTTCTATGGCTGGATCTCGGACCTCATCATACGCCTGCCCGGCGGCGGTCGGCTGAGCTTCATCGGCCTTTTGATGATCGTCATCTTCCTCCTCGGCGCCCTGCTGGCCCACCGCACGCGGTTCGGCTCCTATGTCTATGCCCTGGGCGGCAATGCCGTATCTGCGTCGCTCATGGGCGTTCCCGTGGCCAAGACTACCGTGCAGATCTACGTCCTTTCGAGTACTCTTGCCGCCTTGTCGGGCATCGTCTTTTCGCTTTACACCTCCGCCGGTTATCCCCTGGCAGCAGTGGGCGTCGAGCTCGATGCCATAAGCGCCGTGGTGATCGGGGGCACGCTGCTGACCGGGGGCTATGGCTTTGTGCTCGGTACATTCATCGGCGTCATGCTGCTGGGGCTGGTGCAGACCTACATTATTTTCGATGGTACGCTATCGAGCTGGTGGACCAAGATCGTGATCGGTGTGCTGCTGTTCCTGTTCATCGTGCTGCAGCGGGTGATCTTTGCGGCTTCGGCCCCTGGAGAAGAGAAGCCCGAGAAGGCCTAGTATGATCGAAGCAGGCAGCCTTATCCGCTCACTGTCCGGGCGGCCCGCTGCGCGAAACTTCCACACCTTCGTGATCAACGAGATCGGGCTCGGCATCGTGACGGGCAAGTTTCCCGTCGGCTCGATCCTGGCTAGCGATGCGGCGATGATGGACACTTACGGCGTCTCGCGCACGGTGCTGCGCGAGGCGCTCAAGACGCTGGAGGCCAAGGGGATGATTGAGGCCCGCCCCAAGGTGGGCACCCGCGTTTCGCCCGCCAGCCGCTGGAGCTTTTTTGATCCGCAGGTTCTGTCCTGGCACTTCTATGCCCGTCCCGACCGGCGGTTCTTTGAGAGCGTGTTCGATATCCGGCAGGCGCTGGAAACGCGGGCGGTGAAGCTGGCGAGCGAGCGGCGGACGGCCGAACATGTGCGCCTGATGAAGTATTGGCTCCATCAGATGGACATGTCCGACGGCAATCACGAGGCACATGGACTGGCCTGCCTCGAGATCCACAAGGCGATCGCCGAAAGCTCGGGCAACAGCCTGCTGCGCTCGGTCACCGGTATCGTGGAACTGACACTTGCCCTGGCACTGAAGTCCATCCTGGAGGCGGAGGGCACGAACTATCTGTCTGCCTCGCTCTCCGCCCATGACGCGCTGATCAACGCCATCGAGCGGGCGGACTCCGTAAGCACCTCAGCAGCGCTCGACAGCATCATCGCCATGGACGCAAGCCAAGCCATGACGCTTCATAGGTAAACTCCACATGCTGAAGTCAAGGAGCCATCGCCACGATTATGCATTGTGCGGCTATGGGGTTGGTGGAGGAGAGGTTGCAACCCGAAGCGAAACAGGAGCTCCCTTCGCCGTGGCAGCTCTATTGCGCCTTTTTCGCCTGCGCCGTGATGCTCGGCAGCTGGTACCCCCGCATCCCTGACGTGCAGCGCCTGGGAAGCCTGGATGGCTGGGAGCTCGGCTTTGGGCTTGCCGGCTATCCCGCCGGCACGCTGTTGCTTTTTACCTTCGGCACGCAATGGGCAGCCCGGCTGAGTTTCCGCCGAAGTTTCCGCCTTGTTGTTCCTGCACTGGGCGTTGCGCTGATCGCCGCTACCATGGCGGGCAATGCAGCGGCCTTGTTCGCGTGCATGGCGGCGGCCGGAGCGCTGCAGGGTATCCTCGCTGTTACGGGCAATGTCGAGGCCGATCAGATCGAGGCTGCGCTTGGCCGACCGGTTCTGGTTCGAGCCCACGGCTTCTATAGTGTTGCTACCGTGATGGCCGGAGGGGCTGGTATCGGTTTCCGGGCCCTTGATGTCGCGCCCTGGTGGCACCTTTCCATCGCCCTGCCAGTGGCAACAATTCTGGTGGTGATCGCGACCATTGGCATTGGTGGGAGCATCGGAAAGCCAGCTCCCACCGAGCAACCTGCCAGGATCGTGCTACCCACAAGCCAGGTTCTGGTGCTGTTTGTGGCCGGCGGTGCGGCCCTTTACCTCGACAACGCCGCTTCCGACTGGTCCGGCATTCTGCTGCGCGATGGCTATGGGGCAGATCCAACCACCGTCACCGCGGCGGTGACCGCCTGGGCAATTGGACAGGCAGCAGGCCGGCTCGGCTTCCCCAACCTCTCGAACCTTGTCGGCAAGGAGAAGCTCGCCCTGCTGATGGCTGCAACGGCCGGACTTGGCCTCGCCATGGTCGTGATCTCGCCGGTTGCGGCCGCTGCCTTCCTGGGCCTCTTCCTCATGGGTATCGGTACCAGCGCTCTCTTTCCAATGGCCATTGCGGCGGCTGCTCGCCTTGGAGATCGTCCGGCAGCGACCAACGTGTCGTCCCTCTCGCAAATGGCGTTCCTTGCCGGCATCGCTACGCCGATCGTGCTGGGAGGCCTGGTGCAGCTCGTTGGCGTGCGCTGGGCCTTTGCCTCCGGCGCTGTCATGCTTATGGCAAGCCTTGCGATCCAACTCCTCCGTCGACCCTTCGCTCGCTGATGCAGCGCACAAGCCCAGCAATCGTTCTGATTGAGTCCGCATTGGCCAAGGGCAAGATCGCTGATCGCGGGATCCAATCATTGCGCCAAGGCGAAGTATCGGCCGTCGGGA
Source organism: Devosia sp. (assembly GCF_036563435.1). Classification (GTDB taxonomy): domain Bacteria; phylum Pseudomonadota; class Alphaproteobacteria; order Rhizobiales; family Devosiaceae; genus Devosia. The sequence goes on along the minus strand of NZ_DATCMJ010000004.1, from coordinate 47,441 downwards.
AACTTAGCCACCCGGCTGTGTGGTCACCAATGCCTTATCCATCCGGAAGCGATCGAACCACTGTCCGTTTCGGTGCACTCGTTCTGGTTCAACAACGCGAAAGCCATGGCGCTCGAAGAACGGGCGGGCGGTAAGACTGACTTCGGAATAGATGCGCGCAAGGCCAAGCTTCCTGGCGTGGTGCTCGGCAGTATCAAGCAGCGCTGTGGCCACGCCGAACCGGGCGAAACGGGGATGCACATACATCATGTCGAGGTGACCATCGGGCTCTAGATCAGTGAAGCCGGCGACCGATCCATTCACCTCCGCCAGCCAGGTTGGCCGGCTGAGTCTTCGCTCGGACCACGTCACTTTGTCGACCTGCGCCCAGGCGGTCCTTTGCGCCTCCGAGTAGTTGGCGGACGCTGTCTGCATGATGGCGGCTCGGAAAACGTCGATAAGGGCGTCGAGATCAGCAGGCTCGTACTCCCGTATCAAAATGGAGGAATTGGACATTGGAGGTGTAACCTTGTCGGACAAGAGAGGAAACAGTCGCGCCTGCCTAAGCTGATCGCGACTGTCGATTGCGCTGTTGTCTACACTCAGATCACGTTCGCGCGCTGCAGTTGATACTGCCAAACCTCTCCATCGTTGGGGTCTATAATAGTCTGTGATGGCTTGAAGCCCAACTTGCGTAAGACTCCTTGCGAGGCGATCAATGCTGGAATAGTGTGGGCGATGATGGTCTCCGCGCCTTGATGGAAGGCATCGATGCAGAGCTGCCTGACTGCCGCTGTTGCGATGCCGCGCCGCTGAAGCTCGACCACCACCGAGTAGCCAATTTCCACCTGGCCCGTCATGTCGGGCGCCCCTTTGTAACCGGCGACGCCCGCGAGAACAGGTTCATTATCTATCTGGGCAATGATGTAGCGGCTGTACCAGGAGTACTCTAGCGGTTGCGCTACAAGGCGTTCCCGCACCCACGCCCTTGTTTCCCGATCATTGAATTCTGGAGGCCAGGAAGGAGGCGCCGCTACGCCCAGCGCCCTCACGAGGACGTCTACCGACCTGTCCTCGAGGTTGAGTTGCTCGATCGCCGCGGGCACAAGGCGCACGCCATCTTTGAAAAGTTCTGTCATTTCGAACCGGAGTTTTTTGGCTGATAAACAGCCGTGACTTCACGCTCTCAGGATCTGAGAGATCTAGGTCGACAGGAGTCGACTAAGCGGAAACAACAATGACAGCCAGAGGCGCCTCTAAAAGGTTTGCGGCGTGCCTATACATCTGCCCTTCGGCAGCAACAAGCTTTGTCAGCTTCCAGACTGGCTCAGCCTTCAAACAAAGCCTCAATCGGACCAGAAGCTGTCGTTGAGCGCGACCTCCTCCCAAGCCACATCTGCGACCAACCGTGCCTTGCCTCTGCCGCTTCGGCAGGGTCATATGCCGCAAACGGAGCGCGCCATGACCGAGACCACCATCAACGATGCCGAAATCGCCAAGTTCACCGCGATGGCCGAGCAGTGGTGGGACCCCAAGGGCAAGTTCAAGCCGCTGCACAAGTTCAATCCGGTGCGGCTTGGCTATATCCGCGACTATCTGCTGAGCCACTTCGAGCGCGACGGCACCAACATGCGTCCCTTTGAGGGGCTCTCCATTCTCGATGTCGGCTGTGGTGGCGGGCTGCTCTGCGAACCTCTGGCGCGGCTGGGCGCGACGGTGACCGGCATCGATGCAGCGGAGCGCAACATCGCGGTGGCGCGCCTCCATGCCGAACAGTCGGGGCTTGCCATCGGCTACCAGGCGACGACCAGCGAGGCGCTGGCGGCCGAGGGGCGGCAGTTCGACATGGTGCTCAACATGGAAGTGGTGGAGCATGTCGACAATGTTCCCCTTTACATGAAGAGCTGCGCCGACCTGGTAAAGCCGGGTGGCTTGACCCTCACCGCCACCATCAACCGCACGCTGCGCGCCAACCTCTTCGCCGTGATTGGCGCCGAGCGCGTCCTGCGCTGGCTGCCGGTGGGCACGCATGACTGGAACAAGTTCCTGACACCCGACGAGATCAAGACGCTGCTGACGCGCAACGGACTGCGGGTGATCGGGGAGACGGGCGTGGTCTTTCATCCGCTGGGCGACGAATGGCGCCGCTCGACCGACATGTCCATCAACTACATGATCATGGCGGAGCGGCCGGCGGCAGGTTAGAACGGAGGCTCCAACACGGAGCCATCCATGCGCCTTCTTGCCCCGCTCGCCCTCCTGGCCGCCCTGCTTGCCACGCCGGCCTTCGCGCAAAGCGAAGAGGATGTGATGGCCCGGATCGAGAACCTCCACGGCATGTCGGAAGAATTCGGCGAAGCCTTTGCGCAGCTGCAGGACGCCTTTTTGTTCGACGATCCTGCGACACTGGCCAACCTCGCCTTCTATCCGCTCGAGGTTGCCGCCAATGGCGAGCTCTATGATGTGCTCGAAGCGCAGGATCTGGTCGACAATTTCGACAGCCTCCTGACCGAAGACACCCTGGCGGCGCTGGGGAGCCAGGATTTCGCCGACCTAATCGTCACGAGCGAAGGCGTCGGCTTTGCCGATGGCGCGCTCTGGATGTCGCTGGTGTGCCTCGACGATGCTTGCGAAGACGCCGAATGGGGCATCATCCGCATTGATAACTGAGGGGCTCAGGCGTCGCGCTCGGCCTCGATGCCGGCGGCGAGGGTGAAGACCTCGTCATCGGAAAGATCGGTATGCGACACGTCGCCGATCGGTTCGCGGCCGCCGCCCAGCCGCCCCCAGGCGCCCTGCCATTGGAGCCCTTCCTGCAGGGCAACGACCACCTCGGCAAAGCCATGCAGCTCGCGGGCCGCCTCGGCGGCGGCAAGGGCGGTGGGCACATCCTCATATTCGGCTTCGTCGGCATCCACGTCACGGATGGAATCCCACCAAACGGCGGCCTTCAAGGCGCCGGTGCCGTCGCGTTCGATGCCGACGGTTACCGCGTCCGGCGTGTCCTGCCCGACGGGGACCTGACGATAGCTCTGCATGGGCTGCTCCTTTGTCTCCGGTGACGGAAACGTTGATCACGGCAAAGCGATGCAATCAACCGTACCCGTCGGTACGGTTTCCGTTGATCCCTTGTTGGAATGGGTCTAAGAATGACCACAAGCGGCCATCAGGGTCGCGGCCGACCTCCGAGGATGATCCCATGCCCGCTTACCGCTCCCGCACAACCACCCATGGCCGCAACATGGCCGGCGCGCGTGGCCTCTGGCGCGCCACGGGCATGAAGGACGGCGACTTCGGCAAGCCCATTATTGCGGTGGTCAATTCGTTCACACAGTTCGTGCCTGGCCATGTGCATCTGAAAGACCTTGGCCAGCTGGTGGCGCGCGAGATCGAGGCGGCGGGTGGCGTCGCCAAGGAATTCAACACCATCGCGGTCGATGACGGCATCGCCATGGGCCATGACGGCATGCTCTATTCGCTGCCATCGCGCGACATCATCGCCGACTCCGTGGAATACATGGTCAACGCCCACTGCGCCGACGCCATGGTCTGCATTTCCAATTGCGACAAGATCACCCCCGGCATGCTGAATGCCGCCATGCGCATCAACATCCCTGTGGTCTTCGTCTCCGGCGGACCGATGGAAGCGGGCAAGGCCCTGATCAAGGGCAAGCTGCAGGCGCTGGACCTGGTCGACGCCATGGTGATGGCGGCCGACGAAGGCTATACCGACGAAGAAGTGCAGGCCGTCGAGGAAGCCGCCTGCCCTACCTGCGGCTCCTGCTCCGGCATGTTCACCGCCAATTCCATGAACTGCCTGACCGAGGCGCTCGGCCTCTCATTGCCTGGCAATGGCTCGACGCTCGCCACCCATTCCGATCGCAAGCGGCTGTTCCAGGAAGCGGGCCACCTGATCGTCGACCTGGCGCGCCGCTGGTACGAGCAGGAGGATGCGTCCGTCCTGCCGCGCTCTATCGCAACCAAGCAGGCCTTCGAGAACGCCATGGCGCTCGATATCGCCATGGGCGGCTCCACCAATACGGTGCTTCATATCCTGGCTGCCGCCCATGAGGGTGGGGTCGATTTCACCATGGACGACATCGACGCCCTGTCGCGCCGCGTTCCTGTGTTGAGCAAGGTCGCGCCGGCCAAGAACGATGTCCATATGGAAGACGTTCACCGCGCCGGTGGCATCTTCGCCATCCTGGGCCAGCTCGACCGTGCTGGCCTCATCAACCGCCGCGAGCCGACGGTGCATGCCGCGACCATGGGCGACGCCATCGATAGGTGGGATATCTCGCGCACCAATTCGGAAAGCGTGCGCAATTTCTATATGGCCGCACCGGGCGGCGTGCGCACGACGCAGGCCTTTTCGCAGAGCAACCGCTGGGCCGAGCTCGACCTCGACCGCCAGAACGGCGTGATCCGTTCGGCGGAATCGCCCTTCAGCAAGGACGGCGGGCTCGCTGTGCTCAAGGGCAATGTCGCCATCGATGGCTGCATCGTGAAGACCGCGGGCGTCGACGAGTCCATCCTCAAGTTCACCGGCCCGGCGCGCGTGTTCGAGTCGCAGGACGCGACCGTCAAGGCGATCCTCAGCAACGAGATCAAGGCAGGCGACGTGATCGTCATCCGCTACGAAGGCCCGCGCGGCGGCCCCGGCATGCAGGAAATGCTTTATCCCACGAGCTACCTGAAATCGAAGGGCCTGGGCAAAGCCTGTGCGCTCCTGACCGACGGGCGCTTCTCGGGCGGTACGTCGGGGCTTTCCATCGGCCACGTTTCGCCCGAAGCGGCGGAAGGCGGCACGATCGGTCTTGTGCGCGAAGGCGACATGATCGAGATCGACATCCCCAACCGTTCGATCACGCTTCTTGTCAGCGACGACGAGCTGGTGCAGCGCCGGCACGACCAGGACCAGCTCGGCTGGAAGCCGGCCCATCCGCGCAAGCGCAACGTCACCACCGCGCTCAAGGGCTATGCGGCGTTTGCGACCAGCGCGGCGCGCGGCGCGGTGCGGGACACGCAGGCGATCGACAAGCTGTGGAATTAGTCTCACCCGCAAGAGGTCACCCTCGGGCTTGACCTGATGGTGACCTCTTGCGGCGCCCTAGTTAAGTGAAGCGTCCTCGGGTCAAGCCCGAGGATGACGGCCGGTGGTGATCACGACAATTGCGTGACAACCGCTTCCGCCGGTGCTACATGGCCCTCAGCCACTCAGCGGTCTGCCAAGACAGCTGAACTGGTCAGGTTCGATAGCGGGGATTCCACCCTCCCTATCGAACCGACCCTAACCTCCTCACATCGTTGCAATGCCGCGGCACGAAAAAGCCGGCAGCGCTGTTGCGCCACCGGCTTGTAAGCAGTCGTGCCGTACGATCAGCCCTTCTTGCCGATCTTGTCCAGCGTGGCGAAATCCTCGTCGCTGAGTTCGATGGCGGCTGCCGCGACATTGTCTTCCAGGTGTTTGCGCTTGCCGGTGCCCGGGATGGGCAACATGACCGGCGAGCGCTTCAGCAGCCAGGCCAGCGCGATCTGGCTGGGCGAGGCATTGTGCTTTTCGATGATGGCCTGGGCGTCGGCATGGCCCTTGACCAGATCGCCGCCGGCCAGCGGGTACCACGGGATGAAGCCGATGCCATTGGCTTCGCAATATTCCAGAACGTCCTCGCTCTGCCGGTTGGCGAAGTTGTAGAGGTTCTGCACCGTGGTGACGGGAAAGTATTTCTGCGCTTCCTTGATCTCCGCGACGCTGACCTGGCTGAGGCCGGCATGACGGATGATGCCATCCTTTTGCAGTTCGGCGATGGTCTCGAACTGCTCGCGTGCCGGCACCTTGGCATCGATGCGGTGCAGCTGCCAGAGGTCGATGCGCTCGACCTTGAGGCGGCGCAGGCTCAGCAGCGCGCCCTGGCGCAGGAATTCGGGACGGCCAAGCTGCGGCCAGAGGTCGGGACCATGACGGGTGAGGCCGCCCTTGGTGGCGACAATGGTGCCCTGCCCGTAAGGCGCCAGCACCTCGCCGATCAGCTCTTCGCTGATATAGGGACCGTAACTTTCGGCCGTGTCGATGAAGTTGACATTGAGCTCGGGCAGGCGGCGAAGCGTTGCCCGCGCCTCCTCGGGGTCTTCCGGCGGGCCCCAGATGCCCTTGCCGGTGATGCGCATGGCCCCGAAGCCGAGCCGGTTGACCTTGAGGTCACCGCCAATGGCGAAGGTTCCCGAAAGGGCTGCGTCGAGTTTGGTCATGATCGTCTCCGTTGGTCGCGCCGGGACTGGCGCTCGGAACTAGTTGTCGTCTGCCAGATCGGGCAGAGGGAGGAAGTCGATGCCATCCTCGGCCAGCGCCACGACTTCGTCGCGGGTCGCCTGCCCATAGATGCCGCGGGCCTCCGCCTCCTCGAAATGGATCTTGCGCGCTTCTTCGGCGAACTTGTCGCCGACATAGTCGGCTTCGCTGATCACCTTCTGTCGATAGGCGCGCAGCAGTTCGCGGATCTTGGCAGCGTCGGGCCGAGAGGAAGCCAGGGAGACCTTTTCCCGATCGGTCCGGGCAACGGCCGGCGCCATGGGCGCCTTGCTGACGGCGCTATCGCCGCAGATTGCGCAGGTCACGATGCCGCGGCGCTGCTGTTCATCGAAGGCCGCAGCACTCTTGAACCAGGCATCGTAGGCGTGGCCCTTGCTGCAATGGAGGGAATATTGGATCAAGGCAGGTGTCTTTTGAGCGTTGCTCGAAGGTCAAGAAGATATAGGCCGCCAGCTCACGCCCGCAATGGCGGCGGCGGGGCAAAGTTTCGCGCATTCGCAAGGGCCGGGACGCGGCTCCTGGCGTCCGCAACCGCTTCGGGCGAAATTTCTGCCAGCAGCACGCCGGGCTCATCGTGCTCGAGCTCGGCGACTATCCGGCCCCACGGGTCGACGACAAGCGAGTGGCCATAGGTGGCCCGGCCATTGGGATGCTGGCCCCCCTGCGCGGCGGCGATCACATAGGAGCCCGTTTCGATGGCCCGGGCGCGCAGGAGCACATGCCAGTGCGCCTCACCTGTGGGTACGGTGAAGGCCGCCGGAACGGCAATCAGCGAGGCGCCGGCATTGGCGAGCGCATTGTAGAGCCGGGGGAAGCGCATGTCGTAGCAGATCGTCATGCCAAGGGTGAATGGGCCGAGATCGGCCGTCACCGCCTGCTCGCCAGCGGCATAGGTGGCGCTTTCACGATAGGCATTGAGCCCGGCGATATCGGCATCGAACAGATGGATCTTATCGTAGGTCGCCCGGATGTTGCCATCGGGTCCGAACAGCACCGAACGGTTGGCGAAGCGCCCGTCCGGGAGTGGCACCGCCAGTGAGCCGATATGGACGTGCATGCCATGCTGGCGCGCCAGCTCGCCGACGCGGCGCAGCTGCGGATGATTTTCGAAAGGCGCCGCCACGCTGCGCAGGTGGTCGCGGTTCTCGGGGAACAGCACCGTGACCTCGGGCGTCAGGGCGTAGGAGGCACCCGCCTCTGCCGCCTCGGCAAGAAGCGGCTCGAGCGCTGCGACATTGGCCTCGGGGTCGAGGCCGGAGCGCATCTGGATGGCGGCGATCTTCACGCTGCTACTGTGCCAGGAGCGGATCGAGGCCGCCCTGCCGGTCAAGGGCCGCCATGTCGTCATAGCCGCCGACATGGGTTTCGCCGATAAAGATCTGCGGCACGGTGCGGCGGCCATGGGCGCGCTGGGTCATGGCGGCGCGCAGTTCCGGATCGAGCACGGTGATCTCGGTGAACTCGGCACCCTTTTCGTTCAGCAGCGCCTTGGCGGCATGGCAATAGGGGCAGGTCGGCGTGGTGTAGATTTCGATCTTGGCCAACGGAATCTCCTGGGAGAAAAGCTGTTTCTTATATGGGCAAGTCCGCGCCGATAACAACGCGGGCGAAGCTGATGACGTCGACGGATTCGGCACCGGCTCGGAGCAGGGTTCGCGTCACCGCCTTGGTCGTGGCGCCGGTCGTATAGACGTCATCGACAAGCACGATGCGGCGGCCCCGGCTGCGTGCCAGCATGTCGGGATGAACGGCAAAGGCGCCCGCGACGTTCCGTTGCCGTCCGTCTTCGCTGAGGCCAACCTGCTGACGAGTCTTGCGAATCCTGCGGACCAGAAGAGGATCGACCTCGAGGCCGACGATGCTGCCGATTGCCCTGGCCAGTTCGGCCGACTGGTTGTAGCGCCGCTGGCGGTGGCGCGCGGGATGAAGCGGCACGGGCAAGAGTATGGGTGCGCCTTCCCAGAGCTCGTGCCCGGCGCCGGCCATGAGGCGGGCGCAGAAGCGGGCCAGTTCCGGCCGGTCGCCATATTTGAGGCGCGATACCAGGGTGCGGGCGACGTCGTTATAGATCACCGCCGCCCGGGCGCGGCCGAAGGGCGGTGGGTCGGCCAAGGCCTCGGCTGAGAGGGCGTCAGGACCGAGTGAGACCTCGAAGGGCAGGCCCAGGACCGGACAAAGCGGCGCCGTGATGGGACGGAGGGACTGGAAGCAGCCGGCACAAAGACTGTCCGGAGCAGCGGTCGGCGCATCGCAGTTGAGGCAGGTGGGCGGATAGACGAGGTCGAGCAACACGGTGGCCGCCCGTCGGGCGCCATCCAGTGCGCGGCTGCCCCAGACCGTTGTTTTGACAAGCCCCTCTTCGCTCTCCATAAGCCCATAGTGCCACACTGCCAACGGCCCGCAAGGGATGCCATGAGCCAGCCGCCAGCCATTTTCGATACCGCCCTGATCCGGCGCCACCTGGCGCGGCGGACCGATAGGGGCGACTTCGTCACCGATCTGGTTCTGGCCGATCTCGAGGATCGCCTCGGCACCCTGATCCGCGACTTTGCCAAGGCCGCGATCATCGGGCCTGACCTTGCGAGGCTTCCCCAAAAGGGGCAGACCGCCAGCGCGAGCTTTTCCTACGAACGGCACGCGGCTTTCGAAGGGGATGACGACATCCCACCGCTCGAGGGAGATGGTTACAACCTTGTCGTGTCCTTGCTTCACCTCCAGGTGGTCAATGACGTTCCCGGCTACCTGGCGCGGCTGCGGACAAGGCTTGCACCGGACGGGCTCCTGATGGTGGCTGCGCTGGGGGGCGAGACGCTGACCGAGCTGCGCGAGGCCTTTCTTGCCGCCGACACGGAGGTGTTCGGCGGTGCGGCGGCGCGTGTGGCGCCGATGATCCAGGTGCGCGACGGCGGGGCGCTGTTGCAGCGAGCCGGGTTGGCGCTGCCCGTGGCGGATGTGGAAACCCATGTCGTCCGCTACAGTACCCCTTTCGCCCTGATGGCGGAGCTCAAGGCGCTGGGTGCAGCCAACCCGTTGCGGGATCGGCCGAAACGGCCGGCGACACGGGCGCTGCTGACCGCTGCGGCAGAGGCCTATGCCGATCGGGAAAGCGATGCGGATGGGCGTGTGCGCGCGACGCTGGAAATCATCTGGCTCTCGGGCTGGGTGCCGCATGAAAGCCAGCAGCAGCCGCTCAAACCGGGCAGTGCCACCACCCGTCTGGGTGATGCCCTGAGGGGGAGTTGATGGACCCATTGGCCGGCCAGATTCTGCTGCTTTCCGGCTCGCCGGGTTCAGGCAAGACCACCGCCGCCGAGGCCCTGGCCAACCTGCCGGGCGGCAAAAAGGTGCATCTCCATACCGATGACTTCTGGGGCTATATCAAGCAGGGGCATATCGATCCCTGGCTCCCCGAAGCAGATGCGCAGAATCGCATGGTCATGAGGATCGCCGGCAACGTGGCCGCCCTCTACGCTCAAGAGGCGTACTTTGTGGCTGTGGACGGCGTCATTCGCCCGGCCATGCTGCCCTATTATCGGATCGCTGGCGTGACCACTCATTACATCGTCCTGCGGACGTCAGTGGAGGAAGCGGTGGAGCGCTGCCGAAGCCGAGGCGGGGATTCCCTTGCCGATCCTGGGGTCGTTGCAGAACTCCATCGCCAGTTTGCCGACCTTGACGAGCATGAGAAGCACGCGCTGGCCGTAGACGGCATGAGCCGTCACGACACGCTGCGGGCCGTGGTCGCGGCCTTGGAAAGCAATCGCTTTCGGGTCTGAACTCATGAAAAAGGGCCGGTGTTTCCACCAGCCCTTCTCTTAGACGATCTGCGAGGCTTTACCTTAAGCGGCAGCTTCCTCGTCGCCTTCGGCTTCGGCCGCGTCGGCCTTGGTGCGCTTGGGCGACTTGGCGAGGTTCTTTTCGATCAGCTGCACGGCTTCGGTCAGCGTCAGCTTGTTGACGGCACCGATTTCGCGGCTCATGCGGTCCATGGCCTGTTCGAACAGCTGGCGTTCCGAATAGCTCTGCTCGGGCTGCTCTTCGGAGCGGTAGAGATCGCGCACGACTTCCGAAATGGCGATCAGGTCGCCCGAATTGATCTTGGCTTCGTATTCCTGCGCGCGGCGCGACCACATGGTGCGCTTGACGCGGGCGCGGCCGGTCACGGTGGCGAGCGCCTGGTTGACCATGTCTTCCTCGGCCAGCTTGCGCATGCCGACCGACTTGATCTTGGCCACGGGGACGCGAAGGGTCAGCTTGTCCTGTTCGAAGCTGATCACGAACAGCTCGAGGGTCAGCCCGGCAACTTCCTGTTCCTCGATCGAAACGATCACGCCGACGCCATGCGCCGGATAGACCACGTATTCACCGGTCTTGAACCCGAGCCGTGTCTGTACCTTCTTGGCTACCATAGTCATGGAACTCCTTGTTGACGCCCCAAAATGGACAGTTCCTGGCGGGAAGGACCGTCCATCCAAACTCATATCTAGCGTCCGAACGGGACGCCGCGCGCAGCAAAGACCCTGCGACCGTCCAGGTCCGCTTTACCCGGAAGTCGGCTCATCCAACGATGTCACAAAAAAATCGTGCCTTGAGGCACGGGCTGGGTGAAGGGCTCAACTGCATATGGGAAGACCATAGCATAAAAAATCAGCAAAATCAAAAGCTACGAATCAAGGGCTGGTGGAGCCTTGCCCAATGGGGCGAGGATGAGGCTGATCGGGTTGTACACGGGCTATCCACAGGGGTGGCGGGACGCCGCTGCTTCAGTCGACACCCTCCCCCTCGAGGGGAGGGATCAAGGGTTGGGGTTCTGAGCTGTCCGAGCGTCTCGAGTTCCAAGATGGCTTAGAACCCCCACCCTGCTCGATAACGAAGTTAGCAAGCTAACTTCTATCTCGCCTCCCTCCCCGCAAGGGGGAGGGAAGTTCGCGGCAAATTCCGTGGGCAGCCCCGCCCCCTAGTCGCCTTCGCCGGGGGCTTCCGAGAAGTATTTGGCCAGCTTGCCCTCTTCGCCGTCCTTGTCCTTGGCTTCGGGGAGCGGGTCGCGGCGTTCGGTGAGGTTGGGCCAGATGGAGGCGAACTTGGTGTTGAGGGCGAGCCATTCGTCGAGCCCGGACTCGGTGTCGGGCTTGATGGCTTCGGCGGGGCATTCCGGTTCGCAGACGCCGCAGTCGATACACTCGTCGGGATGGATCACCAGCATGTTCTCGCCCTCATAGAAACAGTCCACGGGGCAGACTTCGACACAGTCGGTATACTTACAGGCGATGCAGTTATCGGTGACGATATAGGTCATATCGGGCGGCAGTCCGGCAGGGTCTCAACGGGTCCGGTGCTAAACCCTTTTGGCCCATGCCGCAAGGCTGGCAGCATGCACCAATTGGCGCAGGACGGCCTCACGTGAGAAACCATTTCCCTTTCGCCGGAACATGCGGGCCGCGGGGGACTTTCCCTCCCATCAACCTCGAAAGGAGTCCCAGCATGGATCATTCCAAGCATGTCCGCCTGTCGCCCGATGAACTGACGCCGTCGCTGCTCGAGGGCGCCACCATCTATGGTGCCGACGATCACAAGCTCGGCCATGTCAACCATGTGCATGGCAGCGGTACGGCCAGCCAGGTCATCATCGATGTCGGCGGGTTCCTGGGCATCGGCGCCAAGCCGGTGGCGGTCAGCGTCACCGAACTTGACTTCATGCGCGACGAGCAAGGCTCGGTGCATGCCGTCACCACCTGGACCAAGGAACAGCTCGAAGCGATGCCCGAACACCGGCATCACCACTAGACCAGCCGCTCGCCTCCTGCCGGAGGCGAGCCCTGCCCCGCCGGCACCCCGGACGCCGCGGCCAGCAGGCATGTTCCGGCGAAGCTGGCAATTTCAGCGTCATAGGTGGACGAGAGTTCGTGAAAGCCCATGTGGTTGACGCCGCCGACGGGCAGGTATCGCCCGTTGGGCGCCGTTTGCGCGATGGTGGCGCCGGCTTCAGGCTTGGTGACGATGTCGACCTCGCCCCCGACCACCAGCAGCGGCGTCGGGACCTTGGCTAGGGCACCGGTCGCGTCCCAGCGGAACATAGCCAGATTGCCGCGCATGATGTTGGCGGGCGGATTGCGCGTGGAGAGGAGCGTCACGTGATCGAGCTGGCTGCGGGTGACGAATTTGCCGAAGCCCAGCCGGTTGGCCAAATGCGCGGAGCCGCTGAGATAGCTCTGCCAGGCGCCCAGCCACACGAGAGGCTGCAGGACGATCATGATGCGCATGATCGGCTCCAGCAGCGGCCAGCGGATCGCCTGCATCAGCCGGGGCAAGATCATGGTCTTGAGCGGATTGGTATAGGTGGTGTTGAGCAGGACGGCACCGGCGATGCGCTCGGAGAAAAACTCCGGCATGTCGCGCGCCAGCGTCTGGATTGTCATGCCGCCGATGCTGTGACCCACCACCACGACCGATGGCGCGCCGGTCCACTCGATCACGGAGCGGAGATCCTGCGCAAAGACGGGTAGCGCAATGCCCTCCGATGAAGCCGGCCGTGAGCGGCCAAGGCCCGGCAGATCCCAGGTAACGACGCGGGAATCGCGCAGCAGATCGCGCTTGGCATAGAACCAGATGGTGCTGTCGAGGGACCAGCCATGGGTCAGGACAATGGTTGGCCGGTCACGGTCACCGAGGCTTTCCACATAGAGATCGGCGCCGCTGGCGCTCTTGATCATGGTGCCGGCGGACCGCTCGGCCCTGCTGGGGTCGGTGTCCGGCTTGGCGAGAAGCGGCAGGAGCAGGAAACGTCCGAGGCCGGAAAAAGCCAGAAGCGCCAGGCCGAGCCAGAGCATCCAGTTCTCGCGATCCCGAACCAGGACGCCATCGGCCTCGCGCACATATTGCGTGCCGTCATACCACTCGTAGAGGAGGTATCCCGCATAGCCCAAGATGGCGAGCGACACGAGCGACAACAGGAAACGGACAACAAGAAGCAAGGGCATGGAGGTCTCCCGGGGACTGTACCCACGGCAATCCTTCACCGCCCCTTTCGTTGCGTTGTCGCCAGGGACTAGACGTGCACCTCGTCGCCGCCGCGGTCCTTGCCCTTGAGGCAGGCGACGGCCAGGACGGCGTAGAACAGCGTCATCAGCGCCACCACCACCCAGCCGGGCACCGGACCGATGGCGGCATGACCGATCAGCACCTGCAGGGGCCGGCCCGGGTCGAGCACCACGCCTTCCTGCAGATCGGGCGAGGCAAGCTTCACCAGCCAGGCGGCAAGCAGGATCAGGAACATCCAAACATAGTTGCGGCGCAGCCGGCGGCGGATGGCCCGGTCATAGGTGATGCGGAAGCGCGGGTGGCGCAGGTCCTTGGCCAGCATCAGGAGCCAGGGCTCGACGCCACCTTCGGTTTCGGGACCGAACAGCTGGCCGAAATAGTGCCGCTCGAACTGGCGCACCCGCATGCGATAGACGTCATAGAAGCGATAGCGGCGCGCTTCCACGCAGAGCAGGAGCAGCACGATCAGCATGGCAAAGAGCACAAGGCCATGATGCGCCGCCGGGGTCGACAGCGACACCGAAAGCAGCGCCGCGACCACGGTGATGGCCCAATTGCTGGTAAGGTCGATACGCGAGCGCCAGGCATTCATCCGCCCCATCTCGGCGCGGTAGTAATGGATCATCGCGTTGGTAGCTTCGGCTGAGTTGGTGGGCAGCCGGGCCTCGGCGATGGGCAGCGGATCGGGCACAACGCTCACGTCACTTTGCCTCCTGTCAGATGCAGGAGCTAAACCACCGCAGTGGGGCTAGGTTGCTTGCTTCCAGGCCAGTGGCGATAGACCAGGTCCTCCGCATCCTGCCGAAGTGCGTCAGGGTCGAGGATCGCGCCGAGCCGCTGGGCGACGGCGATCGAGGTGTGGTTGTGGGGATCGATATAGCTGACGAGGCTTTCGAGCCGGAGCTGGTCAAAGGCCCAGTCGCGCAGGGCGGCGCTGGCTTCATGGGCATAGCCCTGCCCTTCGTGCCCCTCGAACAGGAGCCATCCTAGTTCCTTTTCTGGATAAAAGGGCCCGTGATTGATCCCCACTTCGCCCACGCAGGCGCCATTCGACCGAAGATCGATCATCAAGGCACCGTGGCCGTAAATCTGCCAAAGGGCGATGTCCTGACAGAACAGGCGCCAAGCGCCTTTGCTGTCATATGGCCCACCCATGAAACGCGCGCGGTCGGACGCCAGCATCTCCTGCATGGGCAGGAGGTCAGCATGCACAGGCGGGCGCAGGATCAGGCGTTCGGTGATGATGGTCGGAATCACGGTCGTACGCTTCACATAAGATTTTCGATGCCATCGAGCAGCTTGCGATAGCGCTTGCGATCAACCGCTGTCAGCTTTCGCGTCGTTACGCTCAGTCCAACAAAGGCTTGGTCGCCGGGAAGCCAGGGCCTGCAGAGCAAGGTGACATGCTCGCCTCGGTGCTGGGCCGTCACGACGACGTATTCCCAGAGCGATCCCCGCTCTTGGATGGGGAACATTTCTCCACTGATGACCTGACCGGCCTCAGGCGAGACGTCGAACTCGCACTCTTCCAAACCGAGTCGCCTGCTTTCGATGATCTTGAACTGGGCCATCGCCTCGCTCTGTCTCCAGCCGCACTAGTCCTCGTCCTCGCCATGCAGCCGATCAATGTCGCGCCGTTCCTTCTTGGTCGGGCGGCCGGCCCCCTCACCGCGTTGCGCGATGGCGGCTTCATAGGGGGAGAGCTCGGCCCTGGGCAGGGGTGGTGGCGAGAGGTCTTCGTAGAGGCTTTGTGCTTCGGCGGCGGGGCCACGGCGGGTGCCGGGGTCGAGAATGCGCCAGACGACGATGCGTCCATGAAGGGTCATGGTCAGGACGTCACCGGCGCCGACCTTGTGATCGGAGCGCTCGGTGCGTTCGGAATTGACGCGAATGGCGCCGGTCTCGATGACCTTCTGCGCTAGGGTGCGGGACTTGAGCGCGCGCGAAAAGAACAGGAACTTGTCGAGCCGCTCCTTGCGGATGGGTTCGCCAGCTCCTGCCAATCGCTACTCCCTTGGGGCCTTGAGCGCCATCAGCTTGGCGAAGGGGCTGTCCGGATCGAACGCCTTTTCCTTGCGCGGCTCGACAGGACGCTCGAAGCGGGCGCGCTCGCCCTTCTGATCGTCCGGACGGCGGTTGTTGGGACGCGGCTTGCCCTCGAACTTCGGCTTCGGCTGCAGGTGGCGGGCCTTGCTGAGATCCTGCACCTCGCCCTCGGGGCGGCGGGGGCCCGGCTGGCGCTGGCGTTCGGGACGCTTGCTCTGCCCTTCGCCCTCTGGACGGCGGCGGCCTTCATGGCGCCGGTTGTCCGGGCGCTTGCCGGCCGGTGACCAGATCTCGTCGAATTCCGGTTCGGCCGGAGCGGCCGGAGCTGTTTCGGCGGTCTCGGGCGCGGACTCCACAATGGTCGTGGCAGGCAGTTCGGCTTCCACGGCGAGCGGAGTCTCGGCAGGCACGGCCTCCACTGGCGTCTCTTCTGCTGCATCGAGCGATGCAGGATTTTCGGCCAGCACTTCTTCGAGCGCCGGCGCCTCGGCGGAGGCTTCGGCAGGAGCGGCGGGGGGCGCGACCTTGGGCACGCGCTTGACCTTGTAACCCAGCGACTGGAGGATCGAGGCGAAATCCTCGCCCGAGCAGCCCAGGAGCGAAGTCATTTCCACGGTGACGCGGAAGCCGTTGCCTTCGGCAGCGCCGGCCGGCAGCTCGCCGGCATAGGGGCGGCCGGCATCGAGCGCGATCAGCGGGCGGATGATGTCGGCGAGGCGCTCGAGAATATCGACGCGCACCGCACGGCGGCCCGCGACCTTGAAGCCGGCGATCTCGTAGAGACGGGTATCGACTTCCGGGTCGACCACAAACGAGGTGCGGCCGGAGAGGACGATGTGCGGGATATCGGTGACGCCGGGCTGGCGCACGCCGCCATTCTTGAGCGCATAAAGGATCAGCGCCAGCTCGCGCGGGGCGGGCTTGAGCGACAGCGGCAGGTAGATGTGGTAGGCGCCGAACTTGACGCCGAGCTTCCTGAGCTTGCCACGCACGTCCTGGTCGAGGTTCTTGACCTCGTCGGCGATCTGGGCGCGCGGGATCAGGCCGATATGCTCGTAGAGCTGGAAGGCGATGCCGCGGGCGGTGCCTTCGAGATCGTCCGGCGCTTCCAGCGCCATCACGCCTTCGAGCACGGTGTTGATATGATGACGCAGCCAGAGCGAGAGGCGGTCCTGCACGCGCTCGAGGTCGGTGCCGGTCAGCGATTCATCGGCCAGCATCAGGATGCGTGGGCGATAAAGCGCGTCGCCCTCGATCAGCTCGGCAACGATGTCGCCCTTCCAGCGCAGCTTGCCATCGGTGGCCAGCACGAATTCTTCGTTGGGCGCACCGGCCAGACGATCGGCGCGATTGTGGATCTCGGGAGCGACGACCTGCTCGGCGGCGGAGCGCAGCCCACGGATGTCGGCATCGCCGTCATTGCGGGCGAGGGTAAAGCGGAAGCCTTCCAGCGTGCCGATGAGGTGGCCTTCCAGCCGCACTTCGCCACGGTCGTTGATCTCGGGAGATACCATACGTTTGTCTTTCAGATGACGCAGCAAGACGCTGGTGCGCCGGTCGACGAAGCGCTGGGTCAACCGCTCATGAAGAGCGTCGCTCAGCCTATCCTCAATGTCTCGGGTCTTTTCGCGCCAATGTGAAGGGTCTGCAAGCCAGTTTTTGCGATTGGCGACAAAGGTCCAGGTGCGGATCTGTTTGATCCGGTTGCTCAAGGTGTCGATGTCGCCGCTGGTATTGTCGCAAAAGCGTACCTGCTCGGCAATCCAGTCGGTGTTGACGTGCCGCTTCTTGACTAAGTCGGTGTAAATGCGCGTGACGATTTCCCCGTGATTGGCGGGAGAAATGCCCTGATAATCAGGGATCTGGCAGCATTCCCACAGGAGCCGCGCCCCATCGAGGCCACGCGCGAGCTGCCCCGCCTCGTTGCGCGAAACGAATTCAAGCGCCTGCTGGTCCTTGGCGACCGGAACGCGGGTGAGGCTCCTGTGCTCGGGCACGGCATCTAGGCTGTGCTGCAGGGCGGCGATGGATGAGAAATCGAGCTGATTGTTGCGCCATTGCAGCACTTTTATCGGGTCGAAGTCGTGCGTTTCGAGCTGAACCACCAGTTCTTCGTCGAATGCTTCGGTGCCGCCGGTAACCCCGAAGGTGCCGTTGCGGGCATGGCGCCCGGCCCGGCCGGCGATCTGGCCGATCTCGGCGGGGGTGAGTTCGCGGCTCTGGCGGCCGTCGAATTTGTGGTCGTCGGCAAAGGCGACATGGTGGATATCGAGGTTGAGCCCCATGCCGATGGCGTCGGTGGCGACCAGAAAATCGACGTCGCCATTCTGGTAGAGCTCGACCTGCGCATTGCGGGTGCGGGGCGATAGCGCCCCCATCACCACCGCCGCGCCGCCGCGTTCGCGCCGGATCAGCTCGGCAATGGCATAGACCTGCCGCGCCGAGAAGGCGACGATGGCCGAGCGGGTCGGCTGGCGCGAAATCTTTTTCGAGCCGGCATAGGTCAGCTGTGAGAAGCGCGGCCGGTCGATGATCTCGGCATGCGGCAGGAGCTTGCGGATGATCGGCGCCATGGTGCCGGCGCCCATGAGGAGCGTTTCCATCGAGCCGCGGGCATTGAGGATGCGATCAGTGAAGACATGGCCGCGGTCGAAGTCGATGGCGGTCTGGATCTCATCGATAGCCACGCAATCGACGCGGATATCCATGGGCATGGCTTCGACCGTACAAACCCAAAAGCGCGGCTTGGCCGGAACGATGCGCTCCTCGCCGGTAACCAAGGCCACGGCCCCCTCCCCCACCCGCTCGACGCAGCGCTGGTAGACCTCGCGCGCGAGCAGGCGCAGCGGCAGGCCAATCATTCCCGTGGGATGGGCCAGCATGCGTTCGATGGCAAAATAGGTCTTGCCGGTATTGGTGGGGCCAAGGATGGCCTTGACCGACTGGGGCGGGGCGAAAGTCATTGCGGCTCAATGTAGGGCGTCAGGACGGCACTTGCGAGAGGCCAATCGCGAGGCGCGAGAAAGGACGCGGAGGCGGCCATTTTGTGACGCAGGTTAACCCATAGAACAAGTGGGGAACGAACGGGCATCGAATCGGCGCGACTCAGTGAATCCGGCTTTGTTCTCCACTAGAGGTGGTAGGAGGTGCAGAAGGTGAGGCACTACTTGCCTCCTGCGGCAGCGCCTGGACGGGTCGAACGGGAGGTTGGACGCTTCAACTCTCTTGCCAAAGCGTGGACGGGGCCAGGATTCGGCTGTTCGTGAACAGGTGGTAAAGCACCGATACCCGTAAGTTTTTTCCGGCTTCAGGCCGGCAGGGCCAGATTAGCTCGGGATGGACTACCCGTATTGATGAAAGAGGGGCATTGACCGTCCTAAAGCGGGACGGCGCCTGCTGACACGCTCTGTCAGGGCTGGGGCACAGAAACGGGCTCAGCGTCCACCATGCGAGACCCTCCATGTCCCATTTTGATCCTGCAACCCTGCCCCGGCCACTGGCCGATTATTTCGCTGCTGCCGACCACCGCAACACGCTGTCGCTGTTTGCGCCCGACGCGCGCGTGCTCGATGAGGGCGCCGTGCATGTGGGCACCAGCAAGATCGCGGCCTGGCTCGAGAGCGTCGAAGCGCGCTATCATCCCCGCTATTTCGTTCAGTCTGCCGATACCGAAGGACCGCGCACCGTGGTCAGCTTCCTGGTCTCGGGCACCTTTCCCGGCAGCCCGGTCAAGCTGCGCCAGGAGATCGTGGTGGAGAACGACCGGATCGCCAGCCTCGAAACGCTCTAGCTGTCCCGGGATGGTACGGTCCGGCTGTTGGCCGGGCGTGCGAATTTACCAAAAGGCTGGACCGCGAACGAACAGGGACAGAATCGTGTCTGAGCGCCGAATGCCGCTTTGTTCTGGCCCAGCATCTGGTGGCGGGCAGTGGCGGCAGCTACTAGCCGGCGCTCAAGTGATCAGTGGAGTGGCCTTTTCCGGCCGAAACCGCTTCATCTTCATGACCAAAGCGCTAATGGAGGCGCCGATCGGCCGAATCTGACGAGGTGGTTGCGGCGAAAAGCTTTGAAATCGGTCGGGCTTTAACGGTTCGGCTGCGGTTGTGCGGGCCCTGCCGCGGTGCATGTTTGCAAAAAAGCCGTTGACCGTTCCGCTGCGGGACAGTGCCGAAACGGAACCGCTCCCCGCGTCAGGCTGTTGCTCCGCCTGGAGAACACCATGCAGCAACCACACGTCCTGACCGCCCCGGAGCCCCGCAAGGGCATGCCGGATCCCAGCCTCGACAAGGCCACCTTCAAGGAGCGCTTTCTCAGCCAGTATATCGATCCCAATTTCGACGCGCTAGGCGCAGAGCTCGACAGGATCGCCGAAGCCGCCTGGGATGCGTATGACAATTCGCGCAAGGCGCCGCGCACGCAAAAGGCCGGGCCGGGCTACCATGACCCCGACTACGACCTGGCCGATGACTGGATCGAGGCCAAGGCGGCGATCGACCGCGCCATGGCAGACTACAAGACCGGGGACCGGCCGCAGCGCGTGCTGCTGATCAATGGCTCGACCAGGAGCGAGCACACCTGCCCCGGCGAGATGAGCAAGTCGTTTCGCCTGGTGCAAATGGCCGCCGAAATTCTGGAAGAAGGCGGCCTCGATACCGAGATTCTCGACCTCTCGCGCACGACCTCAGAATATGGTCGCAACATCCACCCCTGCAAGTCGTGCTTCTCGACGGCGGCGCCGCTCTGCCACTGGCCCTGCTCGTGCTATCCCAACTATTCGCTGGGCCAGACGCAGGACTGGATGAACGACATCTACCCCATGTGGGTGCGCGCCGATGTGATCATGATCGTTTCGCCGGTCAACTGGTACCAGGTGTCATCGCCGCTCAAGGCCATGATGGACCGCATGGTCTGCGCCGATGGCGGTAATCCCGACCCAACCCTGACCCAGGGCAAGAAGGCCGCCATTGCCAAGCAGGTGGAGCTCGACGGCTGGGATTATCCGCGCCACCTCAAGGGCCGGCTGTTTTCGGTGATCGTCCATGGAGACGTGGAAGGCACCAAGGATGTGCGCCGCTCGATTTCGGACTGGCTGAAGTTCATGGAACTGGCCCCGGCAGGGCCCAATGCCGAGCTCGACCGCTATATCGGCTATTGGGAGCCCTATGCGACGAGCCATGAGTCGCTGGACAAGGACCTCGCCATGCAGGGGGAGGTGCGCAACGCGGCGCGGACCTTGCTGGAGGCGGTGCTGGCGCATCGGGACCGCCGAGAGATCCCCGGCAGCCAGCTGCACGCGCCGCGGCAGAAGTAGGAGAGCCGTTGCGCCCCTTCGCGGCGTCATCCCCGCGGAAGCGGGATGACGCGGTGGATCTTACTGTTCCAGCCTGGTCAGCACCATGGAGAGATCGCCCATATTGGTGCCCAGGAGCACGCGGTAGGGGATGAAATAGCCGGTCTCGCCCAAGGGAGCGTACCAGACGATGATCCGGTCGCTCTCGGCCATGTAATTGGTGATGTCGGAGGTGGTGAAGTGGCCCGAGACCGGGTTGTAGTCCACCGTGCAGAGGACCACCGGGCCCTGGTAACCAGTGCGCGGCGAGGTGGCCTGGTCTTCGCCCGCATAGGTCATGGCAATGTCGAAGCGTTCGACCCCGGTGAAGATATGCGACTGCCGTTGGCAGAGGCTCTTGTCGAGCGCGTTGCCCTTGAGCACGAAGGCGGACATGAAGTCGCCGACGCCGGTCAGGTGGCGCCGCTCCAGCGGCACGCGGTCGTAGTTGTCGATGATGGGCGGCTCCACCTTGAAAGCGGAGACGTCGCGGCCGGCAAAGGACACGTCCACTGTGAAGGTTTCGCCATTAGCGCGGGTTTCCAGCCCGAACGCGTCGGCAGCCAGCACCTTGCCGCTGGAGCTGCCGCTCGACCGGGCAGAGGCCGTGCCGCTGGCCACCACGGCGCCGAGGCCCGCCACATTGGCCGAAAGGTCGAGGCTATAGCGGCTGCCATCGTCCTGGAGGTCCACATCCATGGCGGCGATATTGATGCCGCCGAGGGTGAGAACATAGCTGGCCGTCGCGTCCACCTCCGCCGCTACTACCGGCGACAGGGACAGGAGGGCGAAAGCCGAAAGGGCGGCAAAACGGTGCGGGATCAACGGCCTGGTATCTCTGTGCTGGATCAAAGGCGAATCGGCTCAAGTGTCGAAATTGCCTATCGTGCACCGAACCTGCAAGGCGCTCGCGCCGGTTTGAGGCGGCTTTGCCTTGACGGAGCGGCCCTTAGTCTCTAAAGACGCGCCAGATTTCATAACAATCGAGGCCGGTCGCAGGATTGCCTGCCACCCAGGACCTTTACACAAAGTAGGATATCTCAAATGGCACGTCGCTGTGATCTCACTGGCAAGGGCGTAATGGTTGGCAACAACGTTTCGCACGCCCTCAACCGCACCCGCCGCCGGTTCCTCCCCAACCTGGTCAACGTTACGCTGATCTCCGATGCGCTCAACCGGGGCATCAAGTTCCGCGTTTCGGCTGCGGCGCTCCGTTCGGTCGAGCACCGCGGCGGCCTCGATGCCTTCCTGCTCAAGCAGAGCGATGACACGCTGTCCCCGCTCGCTCTGGGCATCAAGAAGGAAATCCGCGCCGCCCTCGCCAGCTAAGCGACCGGCCGCAAGAAGTTCAGAAGCCGCGTGGGGTGAAACGCTCCGCGCGGTTTTGTTTTGGGGGCTGCTGCCCACCAACCAGCCGTCACCCTCGGGCTTGACCCGAGGGAACTGCACTGTGCAGAGGCTGGTGAAGTGAAGTGTCCTCGGGTCAGGCCCGAGGATAACGATCGAGGGTGGGACGCCGTCCCGCTCGCATTCCATCCGCTCCGGTCTGTTGCCGGCTGGCGGTCATATAGAGGTGCATTTCCATGCTGGCTCGTTTCCTGGCGGCTGTTGCCGCCATGGTCGTGGTGGTTGCCGCGTCCAATATCCTGGTGCTCTACCCCTTTGCGGTGCAGCTCGGCTCGGTCAATCTGGCCGATCTGCTGACCTGGGGCGCCTTCACCTTCCCCTTTGCCTTTCTCGTGACTGATCTCGTCAACCGCTATGACGGCGCACAGCGCGCACGCCTCGTAGCCCTGATCGGCTTTGTCGCCGGCCTGGCGGTGTCGTTTTACCTGAGCTTCCACCCCCTGCCCTGGAATGCCGGCGGGGCCGCGGCAACCACGCAGAGGATTGCCACGGCTTCTGCCGCAGCCTTCATCACCGGGCAGTTGCTCGACATTGCGGTGTTCTCCCGCCTGCGGGCGACGACGGCCTGGTTCCTGCCGCCGCTTCTGGGCTCGCTGCTGGGATCGATCATCGATACGACGATCTTCTTCACCATCGCCTTTGCTCCGGCGCTGAGCGGCGTGGACACCTTCTTTGGCTTGCCTGATGGCTCGCTGGGCTTCCCGGCGCCGTTCCTGGGCATCGGTCCCGAGGTTCCGCTCTGGATTTCGCTGGCCGCGGGTGACTTCACGGTGAAGTTCCTGGCCGCCCTGGTGCTGCTGGCGCCCTATCGGGCGCTGATGGGACGGATCAAGCCTTTGCCCACGATGGGTGTGGTGGCTTAAAGAACGCCCTGTGCGTCCACCCACACCTAGCCTTCCCCTGCAGAGGGGGAGGAGCAGATCCAGGTCTGGGACCCGATCCAGCCCCTCTCACCGCGCGGTCCCTCCCCCTTCAGGGGAGGTCTGTCGTTGTAGATGACCCCAGCCCCCCACCCTGCTCGATGACGGACTTAGCGAGCTAAGTCCTATCTCGCGTCCCTCCCCGCAAGGGGGAGGGAAGACTGCTGCGAGCGCTGCGCTCACTCCGCCAGCGCGAATTCGAAGAGCAGGGTGCGCTGCCAGTCGTTGAAATTGTTGTCCGAGCCGATGAGGATGCGCAGTTCGCCGTCCGGGGCAATGTGGACCGTCATGGCTTCCATGTTGTCGATGGCGCCGCCCACCGCCGACAGGAGCAACTCGCCTTCCATGACCTTGCCGGGGCGCACTTCGGCAGCGGGCACGCGGCGCAGGTTCATCTCGAAGCTCAGCACGGAAACGCCGCGCTCGAGCACGAGGAGGTCGCCATTGGGCAGGAAGGCGCATTCGGTAGGGTTGACCACCGGACTGTTCTGGTAGGCGATCGGCCCCTTGTCGTTCTGGCCCAGGAGCCAGCCACGATGATTGCCGTTTTCGTCGAAATGCCCCTCGGCGAGCAGCAGCGTCGACCCGGCCACCGGCGAGGCGGGCGGCGCGATGCACACCGACTCCAGCGTTTCATTGGAGCGCGTGTCGGTCAGCCATTGCGGAATAGTGACCTCGCGCGCGGGGCCGCCGGGCACGCCATTGGTGAGAGCGAAATCGGCAACGCGGGTCAGGTGTTCGAAGCCGACCCGCACCGCCACCGGGGCGCCGTCACGCATCACCGTGTCGACACTTTCGGCATCCTTGGCATATTGGCGCGGCAGTACCTCGCCCTTGGAATTGCGCATGGGCTCGATGGCGACGCCGATAAAGCCGAAGAGGCTGCCGCGGTCGTCATAGGCCAGATGGCCGGAAACGAAGTTGCCGCGATCGGTGACAAACAGCGCCTGCTGATTGGGCCCGGTCATGGTGAGGCCGGAGAGGCCGCCAAACGTATCGTCCGGGCTCGTCATGGCGATGCCGCCGCGATAGATCAATTTGCCCACCGGCTCGCCGATGGCCGTCTCCCCGAAGGTGGGGATCTGCGTGGCGGTCACCGTGGCCTCGACCGCAGCCACGGGCAGGGTGGAGCCCAGCAGCGCCGCAGCAAAGACGGTAGTCAGTCTCACCCGCGGCCCCGTCGCCGCGTCTGGGCCGGCATTTCCTCGTCGAACAGCGCCGCCAGTTCGTCGGTCAGCGCGCCGGCCAGTTCTTCGGCATCGAGGAGGGTGACGGCGCGGCGATAGTAGCGCGTCACATCGTGGCCGATGCCGACGGCGACCAGCTGGATCGGCGAACGCGTCTCAATGTCTTCGATCACCTGGCGGAGGTGGGCTTCGAGGTAGTTGCCGGCATTGACGGACTGGGTCGAGTCGTCGACCGGGGCGCCGTCGGAGATCACCATCAGGATGCGGCGCGCTTCGGGACGCGCCATCAGGCGCTTGCGCGCCCATTCGAGCGCCTCGCCGTCGATATTTTCCTTGAGCAGGCCCTCGCGCATCATCAGGCCAAGGTTACGGCGGGCATGACGCCACGGCTCGTCAGCAGCCTTGTAGATGATGTGGCGGATGTCGTTGACCCGGCCCGGCGTGGCGGGGCGGCCCGCTTCCAGCCATGCCTCGCGTGACTTGCCGCCCTTCCAAGCGCGGGTGGTGAAGCCCAGGATCTCGACCTTGACGCCGCAACGCTCCAGCGTGCGGGCAAGAATATCGCCGCAGATCGCGGCGATGGTGATCGGCCGGCCGCGCATGGAGCCGGAATTGTCGATCAGCAGCGTCACCACCGTGTCGCGGAAATCGGTGTCGTTCTCGACCTTGAACGAGAGCGCCTGCATGGGATCGGTGACCACGCGGGTGAGGCGGGCGGTGTCGAGCAGGCCCTCCTCGAGGTCGAACTGCCAGGAGCGGTTTTGCTTGGCCATCAGGCGGCGCTGCAGCTTGTTGGCGAGGCGTGCGACGGCACCGGCGAGGTTTTCCAGCTGCTTGTCGAGCAGCGCGCGCAGCTGGTCGAGCTCGTCGGGCGGGCAGAGTTCGGCGGCCTTGACGATCTCGTCGAACTTGGTGGTGAAGACCTTGTAGTTGAACTGGTTGGAAAGCTGGGTGCCCGCATCCTTGGCCGGTGGCGGCATGGGCGCGTCTTCTCCGGCTTCGGCCGAAGCGTCCTCGTCGGTATCGGCCATGTCGGACTCGATGCCTTCGACGTCACCGGTTTCTTCCGACTCGCCGGCCTGCTCGTCGTCCTGGCTCTGGTCGGCGTCGTTCTCGCCCTCGCCCTGTTCCGGCGCCTGGTCCGAGGATTCCCCCTGGTCGGGCTCCTGGTTGTCGTCGGTCTCCTGGTCGGAGGCGTCGGGGTCTTCCAGTTCGCTTTCGGGCACGAGGTTGAGATCGCGCAGGAGCATCTTGGCGACCTTGCCGAACTCGTCCTGGTTCTCGAACCGGGTCAGGAGCTGTTCGAGCGACTTGCCGCCCTTGCTTTCGATCTCCTCGCGCCAGAGATCGACCAGTGCGTGGCCCGAGGGCGGCACCGGCACGCCCGCGAGTTTTTCGCGCAAGAGCAAGCCGAGCGCCTCAGCGATGGGCGCGTCGCCGCGGTCGTCGACCTCGGCGAAGTTGGCGCGGAACAGCCGGTCTTCCAGCATCTCACCGATATTGCCGACCATGCCCGGCATGCGCACGCAGCCCAGGGCCTCGACGCGCGCCTGCTCCAGCGCGTCAAAGGCGGCGCGGGCGGTGGGATCCATCGGGGCGCGCTTGCGGTGCGCATCGGGGTCGTGGCTGGCAAGGCGCATGGCCATGGCGTCGCCCTGCCCGCGGGCAATGGCGATGTCGCGCCGGGTCGGCAGGCGCGGCAGATTGGCCAGCCGTGCCTTGTCCGAGGTCAGGAGCGGCCGGTCGGCCGTGAAGGTGACTTCAAGATCGGCCTTGCCGCCGATCGTGCGCAGCGTGGCACCGATGGCAGACTTGAAGGCCTGCGTCTGGTCGGGTCGATTGGCTTTGCTGCGCGGTGGTTGTGCCATGATGTCCCAGGGGCTCAGCAGCCCGTCGTGCCACGACCTCGTGGTTCGACAGGCTCACCATGAGGTCTACTTGGAAATCGCAGATCGCACAGTAGACCTCACCCTGAGCCTGTCGAAGGGCGAGGTCGTGGCTTGATTACGCCGTCACGGCCAGGTTGGCCGAGCTCTCCGGCAAATCCTCGCCGAAAACGCGCTGGTAGAACTCGGCGACCACGGGGCGTTCGAGTTCGTCGCACTTGTTGAGGAAGGTCAGGCGGAAGGCAAAGCCGACATCGCCGCCGAAGATCTGGGTGTTTTCGGCCCAGGTGATCACGGCGCGGGGCGACATCACGGTGGAAAGGTCGCCATTGATGAAGGCCTGACGGGTGAGGTCGGCCAGACGCACCATGTTGGACAGAAGCTTGCGGCCCTTTTCGGTCTCGCCAAAGGCTTTGTTCTTGGCCTGGACGATGCCCACTTCCTTGTCATGCGGCAGGTAGTTGAGCGTGGTCACCAGCGACCAGCGGTCCATCTGACCCTGGTTGATCTGCTGCGTGCCATGGTAGAGGCCCGACGTGTCGCCGAGGCCGATCGTGTTGGTGGTGGCAAACAGGCGGAAGGCAGGGTGGGGCGTGATCACGCGGTTCTGGTCAAGCAAGGTCAGGCGACCGGCGACTTCCAGCACGCGCTGGATCACGAACATCACGTCCGGGCGGCCGGCGTCATATTCGTCGAACACCAGCGCGACATTGTTCTGCACTGCCCAGGGAAGGATGCCGTCACGGAATTCGGTGACCTGCTTGCCATCCTTGAGCACGATCGCGTCCTTGCCGACAAGGTCGATACGAGAGACGTGCGAGTCGAGGTTGACGCGGACCAGCGGCCAATTGAGCCGCGCCGCGACCTGCTCGATATGGGTGGACTTGCCCGTACCATGGTAGCCCTGCACCATGACGCGGCGGTTGAACTGGAAGCCTGCGAGAATGGCGAGGGTCGTGTTGCGGTCGAACAAGTAGTCCGGGTCGGCCGGCGGCACGTGAGAATTGGCTTCCTTGTAGCCCATCACCTTCATGTCGGTGTCGATACCGAACAGCTCCCGGGCCGAATATTCGGTGTCGGGCAGATTGGTGTATTCAGTCATGGGCTTGGCTCTTGCAGGAAGGAGTTCTGGCAGGAAGGTCGAGGCTCTATAGCAGCATTGCGACGGTGGTGGTAGCCGGAGGCATAGGCCCTATTTGGCGACCAGACCCACCTTCTTTAGGTGGGCATAGGCGGCAATGATGGCACGGAGGCGATCTTCGGAGCTCTTGTCGCCGCCATTGGCGTCGGGGTGGTGGATCTTGACCAGCGTCTTGTAGGCCGTCTTGATCTCGTCCGATTTGGCATGGCCGAGGATGCCAAGCGTTTCGAGCGCGCGCCGATCCTGCTCGTGGAGCGGCTTCACCCGCTCGGCGGCCGGACGCTGCGCCTGGCGGTGACGATACTTGGCAAAGACCCCGAACGGGTCGCCGTATTTGTCCCCCGGCCGCAGGGATTCCCGTGCGGCGCGGGCGGCAGCGCCACGCATCTGCGGATTGCCCGTGGCGAAGCTCGACCGGGATTCGGCCTTGGGCGGTGTATGAAGCGCCTCGTCGAGCTCGTCCTTGCTCATCCCGGCAAAGAAGTTGAAGGCGGTGTTGTAGTGCCGCACGTGCTCAAGGCAGAAATGGTGATACTGGCCCTCGCTCCGCGCGCCCTTGGGCGCCCGGTATTCACCAGGCAGATCGCATCCTTCCCAGTCGCAGACGTGTTCGACCGGGGCCGCCTTCTCTTCGCGGCGAGGCTTGATACGAATGGAATCAAAGATCTTGGACGACAGTTTCATTCTCGCCTAGTTAAGTGCCACAACCAGATGGAGGCCAGTGCCATGAGCGTCAAAGACACCCTGACCCAGAAGCTCACCGACCGATTTGAGCCCGCCTTCCTCGACGTCATCGATGAATCGAACCAGCATTTCGGCCACGCCGGATGGCGGGAGGGTGGTGAAACCCATTTTCGTGTCAGAATCGCGGCCCGCCATTTTGACGGGCTCGGCCGCGTGGCGCAACACCGCGCCGTTATGGATGCTTTGGAGGCCGAACTGAAGGACCGGGTTCATGCCCTCGCCATCGAAGTTCTGCCTCGTGACGTGACCAGCTGATCGGGGCCACTTTCGGGCTAAATTGTGGTTCCCGCGGAACCAGTTTGCTTCCTGAAGGTTGCGTGAGTAACTGCATGGAGAACTGTAATGAAAGCCCTTAATCTCATCACTTTGCTGCTCATCATCATCGGGGGCGTGAACTGGCTCCTGGTCGGCGCCTTCCAGTTCGACCTGGTTGCAGCCCTCTTTGGTGGCCAGGATGGCGCCATCGCTCGCATCGTCTATGTCCTGGTTGGCCTCTCGGCGATCTACCAGCTCATCCCCTTCGCCAAGGCCATGTCTTCGGGCGAAGTCGCTGCCGAGCGCGGCCGCGTCTAACACGCAGCATCTCGACTACAAGACAGGCGTCGCACCAGCGGAGCCTGTTTTATTTTGCCCGCACCTCGTCCAAAAAGGCCGAGACCGCAGCCGGATCGACATTCTTTTCGATAAAGGCCCGGCCGATGCCGCGCGTCAGGATAAAGGTCAGCGCACCGCGCGAAACCTTCTTGTCCTGCGCAATCGCCGCCATCAATGTCTGGGTTGACCCCAGTGCTCCGGGGATATCGCCCAAGGTGGTGGGCAGGCCGGCATTCTTCAAGTGGGCCGCGATGCGGCCGGTGTCCTGGCTGGGCGCCAGACCCAGCTGGGCCGAGAAGCTGTGGGCGAGGACCATGCCGATGCTGACGCCCTCGCCATGGAGCAGCCGATCGGAATAGAGGGTGTCCTTTTCGAGCGCATGGCCGAAGGTATGCCCGAGATTGAGCAGTGCCCGCACGCCGAGCTCCTTTTCATCCTCGATCACCACACGCGCCTTGTGCCGGCAACAGCGCGCGACCGCCTCGCCCCGGGCCGGTCCGCCGGCAAAGATCTCGGCCTGCTTTTCTTCCAGCCAGAAAAAGAAGTCCTCGTCGTCGATGAGGCCGTACTTGACCACTTCGGCATAGCCGGCGGCGAATTGGCGGGACGGCAGCGTATCGAGCGTGGAGAGGTCGGCCAGCACCAGCTTGGGTTGGTGAAAGGCGCCGATCAGGTTCTTGCCATGCGGCGAGTTGATGCCGGTCTTGCCACCCACCGAGGAATCGACCTGCGCCAGGAGCGAGGTCGGCATCTGGATGAAATCCATGCCGCGCCGGGCAATGGACGCGGCAAAGCCGGCCAGGTCGCCAATGACGCCGCCACCCAGGGCGATGATGAGGTCGCCGCGTTCGAGCCTGGCGGCAAGGATCGCTTCGACTGCCTGGCCGAGGAAGGCCCAGGATTTGGTTGCTTCGCCCGCGGGCAGGACGATCTCGCTGTGGCTAAGACCCGCCGCGTCGAGGGAACGCAGCAGCCGGGGCAGTTGCACCTGCGCGACGGTCTCGTCGGTGATGATGCCGTAGCGGCGGCCGGGAAAGCGCTCGGCGAGGATCGTGCCGGCCTCATCCAGGAGGCGATCGCCGATCAGGATGTCATAGGCGCGCTCGCCCAGGGCGATATGCACCTGGTGATCGATCTGGACGGTCATGCCTGCTCCTGCTGCTCGAGATAGGCAAAGACCGCCTCGACAATGTCGCTCGCCACCACTTCCTGCGGCACATCGCGCGACAGGACGGTGATGTCGGCCTCGGCATAGATTGGGTAGCGTTCTTCGATGAGCTTTTCGAGCGTCTGGCGCGGATTGGCGGTCTTGAGCAGCGGCCGGTTGGAGCGGCGCGACACGCGCTCAAACAGGATGTCGGCCTCGGCCTTGAGCCAGACCGAGATGGCGCCGCCCTTGACCAGGGCACGCGTTTCGCCGTTGACGAAGGCCCCGCCGCCGGTGGCCAGCACCACATCCTTGTCCTTGAGCACGCGGGCGATGACCCGGGTTTCCCCGGCGCGGAATTCGGGTTCTCCGCGCTGCTCGAAAATTTCGGGAATGGTCATCTGCGCGGCTTTTTCGATTTCCTCGTCGCTGTCGCGAAACTGGCGCCCGAGGCGGGTGGCGAGGCGACGGCCGACGGTGGTCTTGCCGGCACCCATCATGCCCACCAGCACGACGGGCCGTCCGGCAAGCAGTTGGGCAAGATGTTCGGCGCGGGCCTGCCGCGATGCCGCGTCCGATCGGTTCAAAAGGCGCTCCCCAGACAATGCCGCTATCAAGCCGCACCGGTCCGCGCTGTCAAGAACTTGCACCGCCAGAGCACGATTTGATGCTATGCCTACAAAAACGAAACCTTTTGCCGTCAAACTCCGCGCAGTTTGACTGACGGACCGCCATGCCAACCCTGATCCGCCTTATCATCGCCCTGCTTTTCCTGGCCGGCCTCGCCTATGCCGGGATGATCGCGCTTGTGTCATTCGTGCAGCCCACGCCCAAGGAAGTGACCATTCGCATCCCCGCGGCCGAACTGCTCAATGGCGGCCAGCGGCCTCTGCCCGGCACGGCCCCTGCCACCCCGGCAGCACCGGCTGAAAGCGCGCCGGCGGAGCCCCCGACCCCGTGAGCCAAGATCTGATCGGCGCTTTCCTCGAAATGATGAGCGCCGAGCGCGGTGCCGCGCGCAATACGATCGACGCCTATCGGCGGGATCTCTCCGATTATGCAGGCTTTATTTCCGGCCGCGCGGCAACGCTGCTCAACGTGGATCGGGACCTCGTCAATGCCTATCTCGACCGCCTGCGGCTCGATGGGCTCTCGGCCGCTTCCGCCGCACGGCGTCTTTCCGCCATCCGCCAGTTCCATCGCTTTCTCTGTGCCGACGGCCTGCGCGGCGATGATCCGACGCGGATCGTCGCCAGTCCCAAGAGCCGCCGCGCCCTGCCTAAGGTGTTGTCGATCGCGGAGGTGGATCGCCTGCTGAGCACGGCCGAGGCGGAAGCCAATGCCGAAGCGACGCCGGACAAGCAGGCCAGTGCCTTGCGTCTCTATGTGCTGCTTGAACTGCTTTATGCCACGGGCCTGCGCGTCAGCGAACTGGTGAGCCTGCGGCGCTCGGCCGTGATGCGCGACACCAGCTTCCTGACCGTCACGGGCAAGGGCAACAAGGAGCGTATCGTGCCGCTCAACGACCGGGCGCGTGACGCGATCAAGACCTATGTGGCGACACTGGAGCCAGGCCCCTTCCTGTTTCCAGCCGGCGGCAGCGATGGCTTCCTCAGCCGGCAGGTCTTTGCCCGCGATCTCAAGGCACTGGCGGCGCGGGCCGGCATCAGCGCGGCGCGCGTTGCCCCGCACGTGCTCCGGCATGCCTTTGCCAGTCACCTGCTTTCGGGCGGCGCCGACCTCCGGGTGGTGCAGATGCTGCTCGGCCACGCCGACATTTCCACAACGCAGATCTATACCCACGTGCTGGACGAAAAGCTGCGGACGCTGGTGGAGACCCATCATCCTCTCGCCGAGGGCTAGGGCTGCCGCATTGTGTCCACGGCCAAGAGCCTTGACTTGCCATTGCGTCATCGCCACTTTCCGGCCACTTTAAGCGGCAACAGCAGCGGCCCACGACATGGGTCCACGAACAGACCCCAAACGGGCAGGTGGAATGCAGTCCTATCTCGATTTTGAAAAGCCGGTTGCCGACCTCGAAGGCAAGATCGCCGAGCTCAAGGCCATGGCCGCAGCCGACCAGGCCGTCAGCATCGACGAAGAGGTCAACCGTCTCTCTGCCCGGGCCGACGAAGCCCTGATCGAGATCTATCGCCGCCTGACCCCCTGGCAGAAGACGCAGGTGGCGCGCCATCCGCAGCGCCCGCATTTTTCTGACTATGTCGGGAAGCTGATCACCGAATGGACGCCGCTGGCCGGTGACCGCAAGTTCCGCGAAGACGCCGCCCTGCAGGCCGGCTTCGGCCGCTTCAACGGCCAGTCGGTTGCGATCCTCGGCCAGGAAAAGGGCAATTCGACCGAGACGCGCCTCAAGCACAATTTCGGCATGGCCAGCCCCGAGGGCTATCGCAAGGCCGTGCGCATCATGGAAATGGCGGACCGCTTCAACATCCCGCTGATTTCCTTTGTCGATACCGCCGGCGCCTATCCCGGCATCGGCGCCGAAGAGCGCGGGCAGGCCGAGGCCATTGCCCGCTCGACCGAGAAGTGCCTGGAACTGGGCGTGCCCAACATTGCCATCGTGATCGGCGAAGGCGGCTCGGGCGGCGCCATTGCCATTGCCGTGGCCAACCGCGTGCTGATGCTGGAAAACTCGATCTATTCGGTGATCTCGCCGGAAGCGGGCGCCTCGATCCTGTTCCGCGATGCCGCCAAGGCGCAAGACATGGCCATTGCGCAAAAGATCACGGCGCAGGACCTGCTCGGCTTCGGCGTCATCGATGGCATCATTCCCGAGCCGGCCGGTGGCGCCCATCGCCACCATGAGGCGGTGATGGATTCGACGCGCGATGCGATTGCCAGCTTCCTCAGTGAATTCGGCAGCCGCGGACGGCTG
Source organism: Devosia sp. (assembly GCF_036563435.1). Taxonomy (GTDB): domain Bacteria; phylum Pseudomonadota; class Alphaproteobacteria; order Rhizobiales; family Devosiaceae; genus Devosia. Next base: position 14,817 of record NZ_DATCMJ010000004.1, on the reverse strand, counting down.
GAAACCCGCGAACACCGCCGCGAGAAGTTCCTCGCCATCGGGACCAGCCTATAGCGCTTGGGACGGCTTGGACACGCTCGCGTGATCCGGGCCATCTTTCAGCCTAAAATCGGCCGTGATAACGCTTCGTTCACCAGCATTTCTCATGCTTGGGTAACCTAAGGCCCCAAAAGGGTCTGGAGCTGATTCCACCCTGGGCCGCCGACCGTGACCGCCACTTTCCTCCGCAAGTTTTCCTCGGCCCTGATTCTGGTCTGGGTGGCCCTTGGTCTCGTCGCCTGTGGCGGCTTCCTGCCCAAGTCCAGCGACAACCGACACAACCAGCCGCTGCCCAGCGCCACCGTCAGCGCCTTGCGCGCCATGGGCTCGTCGCCGGGCGAGGCCATGGTGATCCGCATCTTCAAGCAGGAAAAGGTGCTCGAGGTGTGGAAGCGCACGAGCTCCGGGCAGTTCAAGCAGTTCAAGACCTACGAGATTTGCGCCTATTCGGGCAATCTCGGGCCCAAGATCAAGGAAGGCGACCGGCAGAGCCCTGAGGGCTTCTATACGATCACGCCGGGCCTGATGAACCCCAGGTCGAGCTACTACCTTGCCTTCAATACCGGCTTCCCCAACAAGTTCGACCGGGCGCATGGCCGGACCGGCAGCGACCTGATGGTGCATGGCGACTGTTCCTCGCGCGGCTGCTACGCCATGACCGACGATGGCATCGCGGAGATCTATTCGCTGGCGCGCGAAACCTTCAAGGGCGGCAATTCCAGCTTCCAGCTGCAGATCTTCCCGTTCAAGATGACACCCGCAAACCTCGCCAAGCAAGCTTCGAGCGAGCATCTCGGCTTCTGGAAGGACATCAAGGAAGGCTACGACCTGTTCGAGCTGACCAAGGCACCCCCGGCCTGGGACGTGTGCGAAAGGCAGTATATCTTCAACGCCACTGGCGGCGGCGCGCTGAACCCGATGGGCCCCTGCCCGGCCGTCACCCAGATCGCGGGAATGACCGAGAAGCTGCAGGCCGAGGAAGCCGCCTTCACCAAGGCGGTGGAAACGGAGGCGCAGCGGGCGCAGCGCGAGGCCGCCGAGGAGGCCGCGCTCAAGGAGCGCAGCGCCGCCATTTCCGGCTTCATGGGCGGCATCGGCAACCTCTTTGGCGGAGGCGGCAAGGACGAGGATGTGGTGCCGGTCATCACCGGCAAGCCGGCGCCCACCCCATTGATGCGGCCGGCCAGGCTTTAGCGCCAGGCATCATATCTGGGCCGCAATCGGCCGTGATAGAAAGCCGAAGCGTCACGGGAGATAGGCTTTGGCAGATACACCACCGGTCCAGAGCGAAACCAAGCCGGTTGCTGCCCCGCAGCGGCGCCGCGTGGCGCCTGGCCATGTCCTCAGCTTTGTGGTGGGCCTTGTCGGCGTGGCCGCCCTGGCGGCGGCCGGTTGGGTCTATACGCAAACGCAGCGGGACGTGGTGCGGCTTTCCACCGACATTGCCCAACTCCGCCTCAGCCTCGAACTCTTCAACCAGCAGCAGGGCGCGGCCGCCCCTGAGAGCGCAGCAGTGACCGACTTGGCCAACCGCCTCGCCATTCTGGAAGAGAACTGGCGCAACGCCCCCGCAGGGACTGCACCCGCCACGCTACCGGAAATTCCCACGGCGCCGACCACCGCCGCGGCCAGCGATGGCGATTGCCTGCCCACCGGCACGCGCTTCCTGGTGGGAGCCGGCGACAGCTATCCGATCTGCGGCGTGGCCGGCACGGTGGAGATCGCCTCGGTCGACAATGGCTTCCTGACGCTTGGGGATGGCACGGTCATCGCCGCCGGCGGCAACATTGGGCTGCCCGGCACGGCCTGCATGATTGCCGTTGTGTCTGCGGGGCAGGACGGCATGACCGGCTTTGGGGAAATACGGGTGACGTGCTGACCGCTAGCGGCGGATAGGCCATCAGCCTCGGAAATCAAAAGGCCCGGATCGCTCCGGGCCTTTGTGTTTAGACGAATGCACCGTGGCAGTGCTTGAACTTCTTGCCCGAGCCGCAGGGGCATGGGGCGTTGCGGGAGACGCCTTCGGTGAGCTTGGGGTCGAGCGGCTTGAGCGATGGATCGCTGCCGGTGGCGCCCAGGGAGTCGGCGATGGTGTCGCCGCCATCAGCATCGTTCTCGCCCGTCAGCGGATCGATGTGAGTTTCCCGGAGGCGCGACAAGTCGGGCTGCGGCGGGGCAACGGGACGCGGCTGCAGTTCGACGTGGCTGAGCTGGGTGGTCACCAGTTCGCGCAGGTTGGCCAGCAGGCCCTGGAACAGCTCATAGGCTTCCTGCTTGTATTCGGTCAGCGGGTCGCGCTGGGCAATGCCACGCCAGCCGACGACCTTGCTAAGGTGATCAAGCGTCACCAGATGCTCGCGCCACAGACCGTCGATGGACTGCAGGAGAATGGACTTCTCGACCTGGCGCATCACCGTAGGATTGGGCTGACCAGCCGCTTCCATGTTGGCGATGGTGCGTTCTTCCTTGGCGGCAGCTGCTGCGTCGGCAGCGGCGATCAGGCGCTCGGTGACGGTCTCGGCGTCGATGCCTTCCTCGGCGGCCCACTCTTTCACCGGCACATCGATGTTGAGATAGGTCTTGGCTGCCGCTTCCAGCTGCTCGACATTCCACTGCTCGGGGTAGGAACGCGGCGGGATGGCCTTGCTGACGATGTTCTCGACGACGTCGTGGCGCATCTCGACCACGGTCTCGCTGACATCCTCGGCATCCATCAACTCGATACGCTGCTCGAAGATCACCTTGCGCTGATCGTTCATCACGTCGTCGTATTTGAGGATGTTCTTGCGGATGTCGAAGTTGCGCGCTTCGACCTTGCCCTGAGCGCGTTCAATGGCCTTGGTAACCCAGGGATGGGTGATCGACTCGCCCTGTTCGAGACCCAGCTTGCCCAGCATGGAATCCATGCTGTCGACCGGGAAGATGCGCATCAGGTCGTCCTGCAGCGACAGGAAGAAGGCCGAATGGCCCGGATCGCCCTGACGGCCGGAACGGCCGCGCAGCTGATTGTCGATGCGGCGGGATTCATGGCGTTCGGTGCCAATCACCATGAGGCCGCCAGCGGCCAGCGCCTTGGCCTTGTCTTCGGCAATGGTGCGCTTGATCTCGGCAATCTTGGCTTCGCGCTCTTCCCCTTCGAGGCCGGCGGCCTCCTTCTGGATGCGCATTTCAAGATTGCCGCCCAGCTGGATATCGGTACCGCGGCCGGCCATGTTGGTGGCAATGGTGATGGCGCCCGGCAGGCCGGCATCGGCGACGATGAAGGCTTCCTGCTCGTGGTGGCGGGCATTGAGCACGTTCATGTTGCCGACATTCTTGGCGCGCAGCAACTCGGCCAGCATCTCGCTCTTTTCGATCGAAGTCGTGCCAACCAGAACCGGCTGGCCACGGCCGTGGCACTCCTTGATCAGTTCGGCAATGGCGTCGAACTTCTCGGCGGCAGTGCGGAAGATGGCGTCCTCGTCATCCTTGCGCTGCACCGGCACGTTGGTGGGAACAGTAACGACGTCGAGCTTGTAGATGTCGGCGAATTCTTCCGCTTCGGTCGCCGCCGTACCGGTCATGCCGGCGAGCTTCTTGTAGAGGCGGAAATAGTTCTGGAAGGTGATCGAGGCCAGCGTCTGGTTTTCTGGCTGGATCTTGGCGCCTTCTTTGGCTTCCAGCGCCTGATGCAGGCCTTCGGAATAGCGGCGGCCCGGCATCATGCGGCCGGAGAACTCGTCGATGATGACCACTTCGTTGTTGCGAACGATGTAGTCTTTGTCCTTGCGGAAGAGCTTGTGGGCGCGCAGGGCGGAGTTGGCGTGGTGCACCAGCGCCACGTTTTCCACGTCATAGAGCGAGCCGGATTTCAGCAGGCCTTCTTCGGCGAGGCGCGCCTCGAGTTTTTCGATGCCGCTATCGGTGAAGGTGACCGCGCGCTGCTTCTCGTCGAGCTCGAAATCCTCGTCGCCGATGATGGGGATGATGGCGTCGAGCTTGAGGTAGAGATCGCTGCGATCATCGGATGGGCCCGAGATGATCAGGGGCGTCCGCGCCTCGTCGATCAGGATCGAGTCCACTTCGTCGACGATGGCGAAGGCGTGGCCGCGCTGCACCATCTGCTGGCGCGTATACTTCATGTTGTCGCGCAGGTAATCGAAGCCGAGCTCGTTGTTGGTACCGTAGGTAATGTCGGCGGCATAGGCAGCCTTGCGCTCGGCATCGCTGAGACCGTGGACGATGACGCCCCAGCTGAGACCCAGGAAATTGTAGATCTGGCCCATCCACTGGGCGTCGCGCTTGACGAGGTAATCGTTGACCGTGACCAGATGCGCGCCTTCGCCGGTCAGCGCATTGAGATACATCGGCAGCGTCGCGACCAGCGTCTTGCCTTCGCCCGTGCGCATCTCGGCAATGCCGCGCTCGTTCATCACCATGCCGCCGATCAGCTGCACGTCGAAGTGGCGCATGCCGAGGACCCGCTTGCCGGCTTCGCGCACGGTGGCAAAGGCGGGAACGATCAGGTCATCGAGGCTGCCGCCATTCTGCAGATGGGCCTTGAACTCGGCCGTGCGGGCGCGCAACTGCTCGTCGCTGAGCTTTTCCAGCTCCGGCTCGAGCGCGTTGATGGCGGCTACCTTGCCCTGGAACCGCTTGACGGACCGATCGGACGGAGACCCGAAGATCCGCCGGGCGAGCGCAGCAAGTGCCATATGTCAGGTCCTTTGATAGCTCATCGGGGGAAGCAGGAGGTGCGGAACGGGCCGTTCGGCCGCTTCGACGCGATGAGAAAGCCTTTCCGGCTTATGAATTGTGGTGTCCCCGCCAGACGGCGGAAAAAGCGGCTGAGATGTAAGAGCGGGGCCCCGTCTTGTCAACGTCGCGGAAATGGGCGACACCACCGCGGCATGCTGAAAAGCCGGGCCAAACCGGGTTTCTCATCCCCTCACAAGCTGGTGCTGCCCCGGGGCACATTTTGGCCCCGTTGCTGTGTGAGGCAGGCCGCAGAACCCGCGCCGGCACCAGGCGCTGAGCCGATCATCAACGGCCGGGGCGCTGATGCGCCGGCCCAGGAGACCGATACCATGATTTCTTCTTCCTTGCGCCTTGCCCGCACCAGCCTTCTGGCGCTGACCCTTGCCGCCGGCGCGCTGGCCCCGGCTCTGGCGCAGGACGCCGCCGCGCCCGCTGCCGAGGCGCCGGCTGCCGAAGCTGCGGCGCCGGTCTCGCCCGATACGGTGGTGGCGACCGTTGGCGGCGAAAACATCACCGAGGCCGATCTCGGCTTTGCGGCCGAAGATCTTACCGCCGAGCTGCAGCAGATGCCGCCCGATCAGCGCAAGGCCTTCCTCCTGCGCGTCCTGATCGACATGAAGGTCATGGCCAAGGCCGGCCAGGACGCCGGCATGGCCGACACCCCGCTGTTCCAGCAGCGCCTGGCCTACCTCGAGGACCGCGCCCTGCGCCGCGCCTATTTCGCCGACGCCATTGCCAAGTCGGTGACTGAAGAGGCGGTGCGCGCCGAATACGACAAGTTCGTCGCCGAGTTCGAGCCCTCCGAGGAGATCCGCGCCAGCCACATCCTGGTCGCCAGCGAAGATGAAGCCAAGGCCGTCAAAGCCGAGCTCGATGGCGGCGCCGATTTCGCGACGATTGCCAAGGAAAAGTCCATCGATCCCGGTGCTGCCAATGGTGGTGACCTCGGCTTTTTCGGCAAGGGCATGATGGTCGCTCCCTTTGAGGAAGCCGCCTATGCGCTGACCGAAGTCGGCCAGGTGTCCGAGCCCGTGCAGTCCCAGTTCGGCTGGCACGTCATCAGGCTCGAAGAAAAGCGTCAGTCGGAAGCACCCGCTTTCGAACAGGTCGCCGGCCAGCTGCAGCAGCAGTTGCTGATGAGCACCTTTGACGAAACAGTCGCTCGCCTGATGGAAGGCGTCGAGATCGAAATCCCGGACGCTGAACTCAAGGCTGCGGTCGACGCCCAGACCGAGACCGAAGCTGCCGCCGGAGAGCCTGCGCAGCCGTAAGCATTACGCAAGCGGCGGCCCGCTCTATGCGGGCCGTCAGCTGCTCCTTAGACCGGCGCAGCCAATGAGAATCCCGTCCACCACGCCCTCGATCGACTTCATGGCCTCGCCTACCCGCCCAAGCAGCAACTGGTGCCAGGCGAAAGACACGATCATGTCGATGATGAGATCGCCGTCAACATCGGCGCCGATCTCGCCCCGGGCCTTGGCGCGATCCACGATCTGCACGGCCACCTTCTTGCGCTCGGCCTGATAGGCATAAAGCGCTTCGGCCGCATCGGCATTGGTCTGCGCCTCGGCGATGACGGCGCGGTAAACCGTGCCGCAAAGCCGGTCCTTCCAGAAGCCCAGGAGCTGGTTCTCGAGAAACGCGACGAGGTCGCCCCGCAAGGTGCCGGTATCGGGGAACTGCGTGGCATTCTTGAAGCGCCGGTAGACGTCGAGCATCAATACAGTGCGGTTTGGCCACCAGCGATAGATAGTCGGCTTGCCAGCCCGCGCGCGTCGAGCCACAGCTTCGATGGAGAAGCCGGCTATCCCCTCCTCGCGCATGATGGCTTCAGCCGCGTCAAGGATTGCCTCCTGACTGGCAGGATTGCGTCGCGCGCCTATCGAGCGGCGTGCCTCATCTATATCGGTGGCGGTCATGCTTCCTATATGGGCCACGGAACAGCAAAAGAAAAGGCTTGAACGAAACGGCTCGTTCCGTTAATAACGAAACGTACCGTTTCATTAGAGGCTTTCCATGTCCTTTGCTTCTCGCGCCCGTATGGCTTTGTTGATGACCTTTGCCGTCTATCCCGTGGTCGTGGTCTATGCCACCGCCGTTGCCGCCCTCACACCAGGCTGGGAATTCTGGCAGCGCAGCCTGATCCTTGTTCCCTTCATGGCCACAACCATCGTCTTCTTCATCGTGCCCTTCATCACCACCCGCTTTGGGAAGTTCATCGCCGGCACGAAGCGCGTAGCGGCATAATAGGCTCATTCGGCACGGCGGGGATAATTTCCCCAGCCGTGGCATCCGCGCCACCGCTCTTCATCCTTTTTTGCCGTATTAGGATGCATGGTGAACGAAACCTTTCCAGAGGTCGCCATGCTTACCGCCAGTCTCGCCCGCCTTGCCGCGCTTGCGGCCCTCAGCTCCGTGTCAGTGGCAGCTCTGGCCTGCGAAACGCTGCGCATGGAAGAAGGCGGCATTGTCACCTCGGTGACGGACGGCGATACCGTTATCCTTGATGATGGTCGCGTCGTGCGCATGATCGGCACGCAAGCGCCCAAGCTGCCGCTCGACCGGCCCGATTTTCCCACCTGGCCGCTGGCGCCCGAAGCCAAGGCGGCGCTTGAGGCGCTGGCCCTGCAGAAGCCGGTGCGGCTGGGCTTTGGCGGCGAAGAGATGGACCGCTACGGCCGGGTGCTGGCGCATGTCTTCGTCGCCACGCCGGAAGGCGAGATCTGGGCGCAACAGTCCATGGTCGCGGCAGGCATGGCGCGGGTCTATTCCTTTCCCGATAACCGCTCCTGCCTAGACTTGCTGTTTGCCGCCGAGGGGCGCGCGCGGCTTGCCGGGCTTGGCATCTGGCGCGATCCCTATTACAGGATCATTGCGGCGACTGCGCCCGGCGACCTCCTCGCCAGGGCCGGCCATTACGAACTTGTCGAAGGCAGAGTCCTTCTCGCCGAGCAGCGCGGCGGGCGGGTCTATCTCAATTTTGGCCGCTTCTGGAAAGAAGACTTCACGGCCGTGATCGAGGCGCCTGCCTTGCGGCTGTTCAAGGCTGCGGGTATCGACCCGCTGACGCTGGAGAATGCCTTGCTGCGCATTCGCGGATGGGTGGACGACCGGGACGGGCCACGCATCGAAGTCACTCATCCCGAGCAGATCGAGGTTCTGGCACTGCAATGATGCGCAAGGGACAATTCGGCAAGGGTCTGCGCCATGGCGTGCTGGCAGTTTCGCTGCTGGCCCTGAGCGCCTGCACCAGCCTGACCGGCTCCAACATCGCCGTGAGTCAGACCGGCGACGTGCCCGCTCCCACCGTCGTGCCCGAAGGTACCGAGCCCGACGACGTGGTGATCGGCCGGCGCGAGCATCCGCGGATCATTGCCGCCTATGGCGGGGTTTATTCCGACCGTCCGGCCGAAATCATGGTCGCCCGCATCGTGGGCCGCCTGCTGGCCGCGGCGAACCAGCCCAATGCGCAGTTCCAGGTCACGATCCTTGACAGTTCCGAGGTCAACGCCTTCGCCCTGCCCGGCGGCTATATCTACGTGACCCGCGGCATCCTGGCGCTGGCCTCCGACACCAGCGAACTGGCCGCCGTGCTGGCGCACGAGATTGCCCACGTGACGCTCCGCCATGCCCGGGCCCGCACCGACCGGACGCGGACGACGCAGATCGTCGATCGCGTCATCACCGGCGTCTTTGGCGGCGATACCTCGACCGATGCCTCGGCCAACCGCACCCGCGAATCCATGGCCGCCTTCAGCCAGAACCAGGAATTGGAAGCCGACCGCGAAGGCATCAAGTTCGCCGGCAAGGCAGGCTACGACCCGCAGGCCGCCGCCCGGTTCCTTGGGGTGATGAGCCGCTTTGCCAGCTTCTCGGCGGGCGAAAGCAATGGCGACGGGTTCCTGTCGTCCCATCCCTCCACCCCGGCGCGTATCCAGAAGGCGCTCGACACGGCAAAGACCATGTTCGGCCAGCAGCCGTCCGGCGAGACCGACACGGACGGCTACCTCGCCTCGATCGCCGGCCTGACCTTCGGCGACAGCCCGGCGCAGGGGTCGATCGTGGGCCGCCGCTTCATCCACAGCGCCTCCAAGTTCACTTTCACCGTGCCCGATGGCTATACGCTGCAAAATTCGCAGAGCGCGGTGGTGGGCGTGGCCGGCGACGGCGAGGCCGTGCGCTTCGACAGCGCCGATGTGCAGAGCAATGTGCCGCTGGCCGACTATCTCAAGTCGGGCTGGATTGCCGGGCTGAAGGCCGACAGCGTCACGACGCAAAGCATCAACGGCATCGAGACGGCATCGGGTCTCGCCCAGACCGACCAGTGGTTCTTCCGCGTTTCGGTGATGCGCCTCGACGGGCAGGTCTATCGCTTCATCTTTGCCGCCAAGAGCGACAGCGCCCGCTTCGCCCAGGGTGCCGACCAGACGCTCAGGAGCTTCCGCCGCGCCGAGGCCAGCGACCTCGGCCTGATCCGCAAGGTGGCCGTCCGCATCGTCACGGCCAAGGCCGGCGACAGCGCCGATTCGCTGGCGCGCCAGATGTCGGGCCTCAACCGCGGCACCGAGCTCTTCTATATCATCAACGACCTTTATCCCGGCGACGCCATCGTGCCGGGGCAGAAATACAAGGTCGTGACGCTGCAGTAGTTCTAGGGGATCAGCGCCGTCTGCCGGGCGATCACTTCGGCACTGCCGTTGTCGAACAGCTGCTGCACCGAACCGCCGACCAGGGCGAAACCCGCAAGCAGCGCAATGGCGATGAAGGCGGCCAGCATGCCGTATTCGATTGCCGTGGCGCCCGCATCGTCGGCAGCAAATGACTTCAACAGGACCAGCATGGCTTCCCCGGGGCCTAGAGCAGATCGCAGAGGGCGGCGATCAGCGGTTCATCGGCCGGCGGCATCGGGTAGTCGCGCAACTGCTGCGGGCGGACCCATTTGAGAGCCACATGTTCCCGCGGCTGGGGCGTGCCCTGCCACTTCCGGCAGGCATAAAGTGGCATCAACAGGTGAAAACTCTCGTAAGCATGGCTGGCAAATGAGACCGGCGCCAGACACGCCTCCTTGGTGCTGATGCCCAGCTCTTCCTCGAGTTCGCGGATCAGCGCCGCCTCGGGGCTTTCGCCCGGCTCGACCTTGCCGCCGGGAAATTCCCAGAGACCGGCCATGGACTTGCCTTCGGGCCGCTGGGCGATCAGCACGCGCCGGTCGGCATCGACCAGGGCCACGGCGACCACGAGAAGGAGCTTGAGATCGCTCATCGGGCACCGGGAATGCGGTAGCTGTAGTCGTATTGATGCTCGTAGCCGAGCGAAGCGTAGAGCGCCTGGGCGGCGGCATTGCCTGCCTGGACATTGAGGGCTGCAACGGTTGCACCCTCCGACCGGGCCCAGTTGAGCCCGCTGCGCATCATGGCGGCGGCCAAGCCCTGGCGGCGCCGCGTGGCGTCGGTCACCACATTGCCGGTGACGACGATCCCTTGGGCGACCGCCATCAGGCCCGAGGCCACCGCGGTGCCGTCGCGATAGACCACGACACCCGTAGCCGGCACCGTGCAGGCGGCGAGGAGGTTGCGCAGCTTGGTGACGGTTGTCTCGTCATAGCCCTGCAGCTGCTGCTGGGCGGCGAGAAAGGCCGGATCGAGCACGGGGAACAGCTTTGTCTCGGGGTCCCGCTCCTGCGCTTCCAGTTCCATGGCGAAGAGGTGGCTGTGGTCGATCTCCTGCCAGCCGGCCTCGTCCAGCGTCTCGACAAGTTCGGGCGCCGCCAGCGGGGTGATGCGGAAGACGGGCTTGATGCCGCGCATCACCATCCAGGTACTGGCGGAAATAACGCGCAGGTCGGCATCCTCACCGTCTTCGGGATCGAGGCACTGCACCGAATTGGACCGCTTGGTATAGCCGCCGGCGGCGCGCCGCACCCAGCTGCCGTCCCATTTGATGTCAATGCCGGGCCAGGCCTCAAGGCCCGCCCGCTCGAAGGCGTCAACCGTGGGCAGCGCCATCTCAGCTCCGGTAGTCGCCGTTGATGGTGATATAGCCATGCGTCAGGTCGCAGGTATAGACGGTGGCGCGGCCCTCCCCGAGTCCCAGGCTCACGGTCAGTTCCAGGTCCTCGCCCTTCATATAGGCCGAGGTCGCCGCCTCGTCGTAGCCGGGCGCGCGTTCGCCATCCTTGGCGACAAGGAGGTCGCCGAAGCGGATGGCGAGCTTGTCGCGGTCAGCGGGCTCGCCGGCCTTGCCCACGGCCATGACCACGCGGCCCCAATTGGCGTCCTCGCCGGCGATGGCGGTCTTGACCAGCGGCGAGTCGGCGATCGACTTGGCGATACGGAAGGCCGAGGCGTCGGAGGTGGCGCCTTCCACATGCACCGACACCTGCTTGGTGGCGCCTTCGCCGTCGCGCACCACCTGGATAGCAAGGTCGAAGAGGACATCGCGCAAAGCTTCGCCGAACACTTCGGCGCGCGGGTCGTCCAGCGCGGTGATCGGTTCGACCTGCGCCTTGCCGGTGGCAAAGACCAAGAGCGTATCGGAGGTCGAGGTATCGCTGTCGACAGTGATGGCGTTGAAGCTCGTCTGCACGTGCCGGCTGAGCAGCGCCTGCAGCACCGGCGCGGCGATAGGCATGTCGGTGACCACAAAGCTCAGCATCGTGGCCATGTCCGGGGCGATCATGCCCGAACCCTTGGCGATGCCGTTGATCCGGACCTCGACGCCATCGAGCTCCACCACCGCGCCATTGAGCTTGGGGAAGGTATCGGTGGTCATGATGGCCTTGGCCGGCTCAATCCACGGCGTGTCGCCCAGACGCGTAGCGGCCTCGTCGAGCACGCCGGCGAACTTGTCGGCGGCCAGCGGCTCGCCGATCACGCCGGTGGATGCCAGGAAGATTTCGCTCGTGGCGCAGCCCAGCGCCCTGGCGGCATAGTCGGCGGTGAGCTCGACGCTTTCCCGCCCCTTGGCACCGGTGAAGGCATTGGCATTGCCCGAATTGACCACGAGGCCGCGCGCCGTGCCGCCGGGAAGGTTGGCCTTGCACCAGTCCACCGCGGCCGAGGAGCATTTCGAGCGCGTGACGACGCCGGCAACGGTTGTGCCTTCGTCAAAGGCCATAAGGAGCACGTCGGTCCGGTTTTTGTACTTGATGCCCGCTTCCGCCGTGGCGAAGCGCACACCCGCGATCGGGGGCAGCTCCGGATAGGATTTGGGGGCGAGCGGGGAAACCGGATGGGCAGCCATTGCAGGGTCCTCAAAGCAAGTGCGATGGGTTTGCCCCAAACGGCGGGCATTCGCAAGACATGGCAAGGCGCCGCGCTTGTGGCGGTTGGGACCGGCTCTGGTGCCGCCCGGATGGAGCGGCGATGGCGAGACCGCAGCCTCGAAGGGTAGTTGGAATGGTGAGGAACGGTCTCGCCATCAGGCCGGGATTTTTCGCACATGCATCGAGCGGCAAGAAACCACGGCGGAGGTGGATCGTGCCACAAGAGCCGAGCTCTCCTGGCCGTATCCGCAACCTCTCCCCTGGAGAGATCTCTCCCCCGCCGCAGCAGCAAGCCGGTGGTCAGCATCCATGCGGGAAGGTGGCGACCCACCCTCCCCGGCAGTCCCTGCAGCAATCACTCGTCATGACCGTGCTCTGCTGCAGGCGATGGGGGGATTGTACGCGCGGTTGAAGGGGTGGGGATAAGTTTTTGGCCACGGCGTCGTTCCCGCGCAGGCGGGAATCTCCCTTTGTCCGGCAGGGGGATTCCCGCCTGCTCGGGAATGACGTGGTGGGGGCCTTGGTCTGGTGGCGGTGGCACCTCTTCACGGGGAAGGCCCGGAGGGGTGCGGGTCGGCAGGACGCGAGGCGCTCAAACAGGGTTTCGCCCCCGCCCCGCATTTGCTATCCACAATTCGTGGTCTCGTAGCTCAGCAGGATAGAGCACCGGATTCCTAATCCGGGGGTCATGGGTTCGAATCCCGTCGAGATCACCACTGGCTCCGCCGCCTCTGTGCAGCCTTGCGCCTTTCCAACTGTTCATCTGCCGCACAAGCTCTAGCAAGGTTGGCTCACCTAGAACGCGTCCATTCCCTCAGCCGACGGAGATGGCAATGGCAGAGACGCTTCACCACGACGAACACAACGACCATGACCTTGGATTGGCCCATGACCTGCCCCGACTGCTGGGCCGGCGGCGGCTACTGGCCCTGCTGGGTGGCGCGGGTCTCCTGTCGCTGTCCGGACTGCCTGCCGCGGCGCTCGACTGCGTGGCCTTGCCCTGGGAGACCGCCGGCCCCTATCCCGCTGATGGCAGCAATACCAGTGGTGGGCAGCTGGTGAATGCGCTGACCCAAGAGGGCATCATCCGCACCGACCTGCGGCCGTCTTTCGGGCGGCTGACCGGCACTGCCGAAGGGCTGCAGCTCGAGCTCGACCTGACACTCGTCGACGCAAACGGATGCACGCCGCTACCGGGCCATGTCATCTACCTCTGGCACTGCGATACGTCGGGCCGCTACTCCATCTATGACCTTCCTTCGGCCAACTACCTGCGCGGCGTCGGCGAGGCTGATGCGGAAGGCCACGTGCGCTTCACCACCATTTTCCCGGGCTGCTATGACGGCAGGTGGCCGCATATGCATTTTGAGATATTCTCCTCCATTGACGCAGCCGTTGCTGGCGACGCTGCGGTACTCACCGCGCAGATAGCGCTGCCCGAGCAGGCAGCTGCTGCCGTCTATGCGGCCGATGCACGATATGGTGGCGGCACCGCCAACCTGAGCCGCATCACCTTGGCAACCGACAACGTGTTCCGCGACAATTCGGAAACGCAGATCGCGCAGCAGACCCTTGCGCTCTCGGGCAGCCCGACAAATGGCTTCACCGGCACGCTGACAATCCCCATCGACTTCACAGCTGAACGTAGCCCCGCATTGGCCATGCCACCGCCCGGCGAACCGGACCGCCGTCGTCCCGGTCGGCCGCCAGGCGAGTGACGTAGGCAGCAATCACATCGGCAGCGCCCAGCTAGCGGTGAATTGGCGCGCGTTTACCCCCTGTCAGTCCTCCCGTCCTACAACGGCACCATCATTCCGCCTTGCTCGCCCCCTAATCGGCGCCAAACCCCTTGTCTGACCCAGGATAAACCATGCTCCACCTTGCCCATCTGAAGCCGGCTCTTGTGCCGCTCGCGGCGCTGCTTGCCGCAACGACCATTGCCGCCTGCAGCATGGGTGGGCTGGCTGGCGGCGGCGCCAGTTCGGCCGGGGCACTGTCGGCGGGGCTTTCGGCGCGCATGGACCAGCCAGGCGCCCAGCTCAACCGGGCGGAAGCCATCGGCATCATCAATGCCTATCGCGCCACCAATGGCTTGCCGGCCCTGACCTCGGACGCCGCGCTGGACGGAACGGCGCAGGCGCTGGCCAACCAGTATGCCCAGACCGGAACGCCGCCCAAGACCCCGCAGGGCCTGACAGTGATGAAGCTCAGCGCCGGCTACGCCACCTTTGCCGAGACATTCTCGGGCTGGCGCAACAACCCCGCCGATGCGGCGGGCCTGCGCGCCAATGCCAGCAAGGCCGGCGTGGCCGTGATGTTCAACCCCACCTCGAGCTACGGCATCCACTGGGTTCTGGTTCTTGACGACTGAGCCCGACCTGGTCGATGCACGCGGGCTCAAATGCCCGCTGCCGGTGCTGAAGATGGAAAAGCGCCTGGCGGCCCTGCCGCGCGGTGCGGTTCTGGTCGTGCTTGCCACCGACCCCATGGCCAAGGTGGATATCCCGCTCTATTGCCGCCAGAACGGGCACGAGCAGGCGCTCGAAAGCGCCGACGGCACCATGCGCTTCACCATCACCAAGGGCGCGTGACCGCCAGACTCGCGTGAGCCGTTTTCTGTCAGCTATGTCGGGAAATGGTGCCCCCCGCCGGAGCCAAGGCAACTGCCTGCCTAAGAAATTCAATAAGTTAGCTCAGACGCAGCACAGATCAATAGCGTTAGCTGGTCTACGGTTTGGTCTACGGTGATAAGGTAGCGATGTCGGCGTCGGGTTCGT
>NZ_DATCMJ010000017.1:0-6690 GCF_036563435.1 Devosia sp. | reverse complement strand
CCCATCGAAAGTCTTTAACTTCCACCGGAATTGCTTCCAGCTTCAGTTCGCAAGAACCTCGCCGTCCACGTTTCTCTTTCTTCTATCTTCACAATGTCAAAGAGCTGACCAAATCACCGTCGCCGGTAAATCTCGTCGTCGAGAACCAAAGTCCTCAGAATTTCACGAGAGAACAGAAACACACCGCCGGTCACCCAGCACCGCATTCCTCTCTGTCGGAAACCGCTAACAGTGGGAGAAACAAGTTCTCAGCGTCGTTAGCGTTGGCGGAGATATAGTCGACGCATCAGTTCGTGTCAACACCCGCTTTCGGTCTCTCCGAGAAGTTTTCGCTTCTCTTAGTGACCGGCTTCAGTGCCCGCCGCCGTTTGGCGCCGCGCTCTTCAGCGATGAGCGGGTTATAGGGGGAGCCCTTTTTCCTGTAAAGCCTCAAAACGACAAAACTGTCATTTTCGCCGCTCCGGGTCCAAGGCAGTGTGGAAAACTCGACTGAGACACCGGTGATTTCGCGGCTTTGCTACGCCAGACGCTTTTCAGCTCCTGGAAAGCCGTCGGAGCTCTGCGCCGTGGTCCTGAGTTTCGCCGCATTTCTTTTGGATCAGGCGTGGGGTTGATATAGACTCAGCGCGCATGGGCGTACTTGGCCCTTGCACCGGACTCCAATCTGCCGTGACATACCAAAGGATGGGGCGTTGAACGCAGCGCAAAGAAATCGCCATGCGGCTCTCCTGAAGTCGGCAGGTTTTGAGGACAGCCCGGCGCTGACGGTCCAGTCCACGGATGGCGAGATCCCCCATGGGCGCGAACTGAGTTTCGCCTGGCTTTCCGGTACGGTGATGACTGGGCTGACCAGCGTGCTCCTGATGGGCGCAGCGCTTTACGTGTCGTTTCAGGGCCAAGCCAGCTTTTCGACCGCCTACGAGGCGCTGCAGGTTCCTCGCTCCAAGACCGAGGCGCTGGGACCGACGGATCTTTCTGCCAAGACCTCCCGCCTGCGCCCGGTAACGGCCACGCGGTCGGACCTTGAAGTCATTGAAGCCTCGATCCGCGAAACCGTGGATGGGCGCGACATGATCCGCAACCAACCATTCGTGCGGATTCGAGCGACGCTGGCGACGGCGCCCACTTCGCTTTCCGAAGGGGTGCCGGACTACGATCCGGTCGCTATCCTCAACGCCACGCAACCCATCGAGGCGACCGAGGCGAGCCTCGATATCAACACCGACGTCTATGGCGCCGAGGTCGAGGGCGAGGTGGCGGTCAAGCTGGCCGCCATGCCCACCACCTTCGTGCCGCCACGGGCCATCTCCGATCAATCGGCAGCCGAATATGCGCGGGGCGTGGTCGAGGCGACCTTCTTCAGCGAGAACGATCCGCCGACCCTGGCCTATGCCGCTCTTGCGCCTTCGGTGCGAGACCTTGGCCTCGACCCGGCGGCGGGGACGCTGGGCGGGGTGGCCGAGAATGTCACCGTTGTTCCCAAGACCACCCAGGCGGCGGATGCCGAGCTGGGGCGGTCGGAACGCATTCTCACCATTCGCGAGCGGACGCCGCTCAACGAGGTAATGCGGCGCAACGGTTTCACCGATGCGATGATTGCAGCGATCGATACGACGCTGCAGAACGTTTTTCCGTCGACCGATCTCCCGGCCGGCGCCCGGTTGCGCATTCTGTTCGGGCCGTCGCGTACCTCCAATACGCTGATCCCCTATCGGCTCAGCATCTACCTGCATGACGGCGGCGCCGATGTGGATGTGCACCGCGCCACCGTAGCCCTCACCGACAAGGGCCAGTATGTGCTCGGCCTTGCTCCTGCCGAGATCGAGTTCCCGGAGGAGGACACCGAAGAGGTCAATGTCGCCAATCTCCCGAGCGTCTATCGCTCTATCTGGGAAACCGGCCGCAAGCACGAGCTCGACGATGCTACCATCGAACGCATTATAGGCATGTTCGCCTATGACGTGGACATGACCAAAAAGATTGCCGCCGGTGACTCGATCGAGCTGCTGAAATCGGCGCCCGATGCCGAGGGGCGCAGCGAGCTGCTTTATGTGGCGCTGACCCTGGGCAGCACGACGCGGCAGCTTTATCGCTTTGCCACTGCCGAAGGGGTCATCGACTTCTATGACCCCGACGGCGAGACGGGCAAGCGCTTCATCAATCGCCGGCCGCTCGAAGGTGGCGGCACCCTGCGGTCGCGCTTCGGCTACCGCATCCACCCCATCTTCAAGACCAGGCGCCTTCATACCGGCGTCGACCTCGCCGCCCGCACCGGCACGCCGATCTATGCGGCGGGCGATGGCGTGATCGAATATTACAAGTGGCAGTCAGGCTACGGCAACAAGATCGAAGTCAAGCATGTCAACGGCTACGAAACCGCCTATGGCCACCTTTCCCGCTTCGTGGACGGGCTGGGCGTCGGCAGCAAGGTGCGCCAGGGGCAGGTGATCGGCTATGTCGGCTCGACCGGCCAGTCCACCGGCCCACACCTCCATTTCGAGATCAAGATCAACGGCAACCTGGTCGATCCGCTCAGCGTCAAGCTGCCCAAGGACAATGTGCTGCCCCAGCAATACGAGGCGCAGTTCCAGCAGACCATGGCGCAGATCAACGACCTGATGACGCGCGAGCCCGAGCCGGTCGCTGTGGCGCAGAACACCACCACTCCCTAGCAACAGCGTCATTCCCGCCATCGGCGGGAATGTCCGGCTGATCACATCTCGCGCGCGACGTAGACGGCCATTTCATTGCCGCCCGGTTCGCGGAAGTGGAAGCGCCGGCCGCCGGGGAAGTCGAACTGCGGCCGGGTGATGGTGCCGCCGGCCGTCACCACGCGCCGCTCGGCATCGTCCAGATCATGGGTGCGGATGATGGCCATGGTAGCGGCCACTTTTTCCGCAGCCTGGTCGATGCCACCGTCGATGCCCGCGTCAGCCAGGCCATCGTAATCGCGCCCGTAGCTGACAATGCCCCAGCCAAAGGCTGCCTGGAAGAAGGCGCTGCTTTGGGCGCGGTTGCTGGAGGGGAATTCGATATAGTCAATCTTGTCCGCCATTTTACCTTCTCCTAGTTCTCGTTTTGTTCCAACCTAGCCAAGGCCGCAGAGAGTCGCAAGCACAACACGGTTCAGGCCTTCGCGCTTTTTTCCTCGCCTGCCGCGGGCCGTGACTGCCAGGGCCAGCGCCCTTCGATTTCCACCTCGAGGGATAGGCTGAGAAAGGTGCGGATGAGCACAATGCCCGCGAGCACGGCAAGTGACTGAACAGTGGGCTCGATCGCCACGGTGTTGATGATGTCGGCGGCAACGAGCAGTTCGAGTCCGAGGAGGATCGACCGGCCGATCCCTGAGCGCAGACGATGATAGGGGCTGGGCTCGACGATCGAGTGGACGCGGTCGGTAGCGTAACGAAAACCAGCGGCAATGCAGCCCACGACGATCACCAGGATGCCGGCGACCTCGATGGCACGGGTGACCCAGTGCAGCGTATCGACAAGCAGATCATCCATCAGAGCCCCCGGTCCTTGCAGGCCAACGCTTGCCTATTGTGGCAGGTTGCCGGCGGACGGGGATAAGTTGGATAGATGTTTCGCTGAACCCTGCCAGCATCGGGGCTCTCGCCCCCCACCCTTGTTCCCTCCCCGCGAGGGGGAGGGAGTTGACTGAGTGGTCCGTGGTTCAGTTAGGCAGCGGCATCGGCCTCAACGCTCGCGCCCGGCAGCAGCACGATGCCGTCGTCATTGGCATCGACCACGACGCGGGAGCCGTCCGACACGCGGCCGGCCAGGATTTCCTCGGCCAGACCATCCTGCACGGCGCGCTGGATGACGCGCTTGAGCGGGCGCGCACCATAGGCGGGGTCGTAGCCTTCATTGGCGAGCCACTCGCGGGCACGCGGCGTGAGCTCGAGACTGATGTCGCGATCCTTAAGCAGGCCGAGCAGGCGCCCGAACTGGATGTCGACGATGGAACCCATATGTTCGCGACCCAGGCGATGGAACAGGAGGATCTCGTCGATCCGGTTGAGGAATTCCGGCCGGAAGGCGGACTTGACCATATCGAGCACCTTGCCGCGCACCAGCTCGACCGAGTCCCCGTCCTTCAGGTCGACCAGATATTCAGCCCCCAGGTTGGAGGTGAGGATGATCACCGTATTGCGGAAGTCGACCGTTCGGCCCTGCCCGTCCGTCAGCCGCCCGTCGTCGAGCACCTGGAGAAGGACGTTGAAGACATCCGGGTGCGCCTTCTCGATCTCGTCGAAAAGGACCACCTGATAGGGCCGGCGCCGCACCGCTTCGGTCAGCACGCCACCCTCGTCATAGCCGACATAGCCCGGAGGGGCGCCGATCAGACGGGCAACCGAGTGCTTTTCCATAAACTCGCTCATGTCGAGGCGGACCATGGCGGTCTCGTCATCGAACAGGAACTGGGCCAGCGACTTGGTCAGCTCGGTCTTGCCGACGCCGGTTGGTCCCAGGAACATGAACGAACCGATCGGCCGGTTCGGATCCTGCAGGCCGGCGCGCGAGCGGCGGACCGCCTTGGCAACGGCCGCCACGGCTTCCGACTGGCCGATGACGCGGGCGCCGAGCGAGGCTTCCATATGAAGGAGCTTTTCGCGTTCGCCTTCCATCATGCGGTCGACCGGAATGCCGGTCCAGCGCGAGACAACCTGGGCGATATCGCTGGGCGTGACCACTTCGGCGGCCATAACCGGATCGGCCTTGCCGTCCCCGTCGCTGTCTTCGGCGGCCTTGATGCGCTTTTCGAGATCCGGGATAACGCCATAGGCGAGCTCACCGGCCCTGCCGAGGTCACCCTGGCGCTGCGCGATCTCGAGCTGCGACCGGGCGGCGTCGAGCTCTTCCTTGAGCTTTTGCGAACCCTGCAGGCGCTCCTTTTCCGCCAGCCACTTGGTGGAGAGGCCCTGAGCCTGCTCTTCGAGGTCGGCCAGTTCGGTTTCGAGCCGGCCGAGGCGGGTCCTGGAGCCTTCGTCCTCTTCCTTGCGCAGGGCTTCGCGCTCGATCTTGAGCTGCATGATGCGGCGATCGAGTTCGTCTAACGCTTCGGGCTTGCTATCGACAGCCATGCGCAGGCGCGCCGCCGCCTCGTCCATCAGGTCGATGGCCTTGTCGGGCAGGAAGCGGTCGGTGATGTAGCGGTTGGAAAGTGTTGCCGCGCTCACCAGGGCCGAGTCCGAGATGCGGATGCCGTGATGGAGCTCGTACTTTTCCTTGAGGCCGCGCAGGATCGAGATCGTGTCTTCCACCGTCGGTTCGTCGACGAAGACCGGCTGGAAGCGACGGGCGAGCGCGGGGTCCTTTTCCACATGCTTGCGATATTCATCCAACGTGGTGGCGCCGACGCAGTGGAGCTCACCGCGGGCCAGAGCGGGCTTGAGGAGGTTTGATGCATCCATGGCGCCATCGCTCTTGCCGGCGCCGACCAGGGTATGCATTTCGTCGATGAAAAGGATGATCTGCCCATCCGAGGCCGTGACTTCGGAAAGGACGCTCTTGAGGCGCTCCTCGAACTCGCCGCGATATTTCGCGCCAGCAATCAGCGCGCCCATGTCGAGCGACAGGAGCGACTTGTTCTTGAGCGATTCCGGCACGTCGCCATTGACGATGCGGATGGCAAGGCCCTCGGCAATGGCGGTCTTGCCGACCCCGGGTTCGCCGATCAGCACTGGGTTGTTCTTGGTGCGACGCGACAGGACCTGGATGGTGCGGCGGATTTCCTCGTCGCGGCCGATCACGGGATCGAGCTTGCCTTCGCGCACATCGGCGGTGAGGTCGCGGGCATATTTCTTGAGCGCGTCATAGCTGTTTTCGGCCGTGGCCGAGTCGGCGCTGCGGCCCTTGCGGATTTCCTCGATCGCAGCGTTCAGCGTCTGCGGCGTCAGGCCGGCGGAGAGCAGGATCTTGCCAGCATCGGTGTCCTTTTCAACCACGAGGGCAAGGAGGAGGCGTTCGACGGTGACATAGGAGTCGCCGGCCTTCTGCGCAGCCGATTCTGCCGTGTCGAAGACACGGGCCAGTTCGCGGCTGAGATAGAGCTGCGAGCCGTCGCCGGACACGCTGGGGATCTTGCCAAGGGCCGCTTCCACGCCTGCGCGCGCGGCCTTGGGATCGCCCCCGGCGCGCTCGATCAGGCCATTGGCCATGCCCTGGTCATCGTCAAGCAGGACCTTGAGCAGGTGGATGGGTGCGAACTGCTGGTGCCCCTTGCCCAAAGCTGCGGTCTGCGCGCTTTGGATGAAGCCACGGGCCCGCTCGGTGTATTTTTCGATATTCATTCAACTCTCCTTGTCTCGCCCGCATGCTGGCCCCGAAGGCACCGACCATGCGGCGGAAGCGTCGTCTGACGGACGCCCGCTTGGCGGCGCTGCCCTGTCACGAGGGAATATATGGGAAGGGTTTTGGACGAGTGAAGGGGCAGGCATGCGCAAGCGCCGCCTGGGACGCGGTTTTCGATTGCTTCGCAGATCGACTGCGAAGGCGGATCCCGAGACGGCTTTCGCCTCTGTGGGATTATAGTGTGAGACGATCGCCGTCTCGGGACGTCCGGTTTTATGCCGGACACGGGACTCGCGGGATCTCCAACGCTCGCAGAGATTCCGGCCCATGCCTCGACCCGCCCTGGCTGACGTTGCCATGCGCCCGGCCCACTCCCGCCACTGTCGCCTGCAG
>NZ_DATCMJ010000013.1:0-72126 GCF_036563435.1 Devosia sp. | reverse complement strand
TAGGCGACACCCAGAGGCTAAGAGCGAGGGTGACACACACCAGCATCGCTGGCGTGCAGAAAGTCACCACTCTCTACAGCAAGGGGTAAGCCCCTCAACTTTGCTAGCACCGCCTATTTCGACCTCTAGCGTCAAACCAAGATCGACGAGCGCTCACCAATTAGCCTCTGTAAACGACTGCTGACAGGAACATCGAGTTCGGATCTCAACGGCCGGGAATGGGGTCGCAAGCGGTCACCCGAACAGTTCCGCTGCTCGCGGCCTCAGCTGTAGTCTATTCGTCGGCGATTGCGGAACTCGGCATTTTGCGGCATTAGAGGCCCCGTTCGTCGGACTCGGGCTTTGACCCGGGTGGCTTCTCCGGGCGCCTATCCCTCGGCAACCAACTTCTTGCCTCCCGTTGATGTGCAGTGCTGCGCGGGACGCCTGTTGGATTTCTCCTCATGTTCAATCTCGACCAATACCGCCACGAGTGGTTCGGTAACATTCGCGGCGACGCGCTATCCGGCCTTGTCGTTGCCCTGGCCCTTGTTCCCGAGGCCATCGCCTTTTCCATCATTGCCGGTGTTGATCCCAAGGTGGGGCTCTATGCCTCGGTGGTGATCGCCATCGTCATCGCCTTCGTCGGCGGTCGTCCCGCCATGATCTCGGCCGCCACCGCCGCCACAGCCGTCCTGATGGGCACGCTGGTACGCGAGCACGGTCTGCAATACCTGCTTGCGGCAACGCTTCTTGCCGGCGTCATCCAGCTTGGTGCCGGCTGGCTCAACCTCCACCAGGTGATGCGCTTCGTCTCCAAGTCGGTGATGACCGGCTTCGTCAATGCGCTGGCCATCCTGATCTTCATGGCCCAGCTGCCCGAGCTGATGGGCGTGCCGTGGATGACCTATCCAATGGTCGCGCTGGCGCTTCTGATCATCTACCTGTTCCCGCGCCTCACCACGCTGGTGCCGTCGCCGCTGGTGGCCATCATCGTCCTCACCATCATCGCCTGGTTCGCCCAACTCGATGTCCATACCGTCGGGCAGATGGGCGAATTGCCGCGCGCCTTGCCTCACCTTTTGATTCCGCAGGTGCCGCTAAACCTCGACACCCTCATGATCATCCTGCCCTATGCGGTGGGCGTGGCCGCGGTGGGTCTCCTCGAGTCGCTGATGACGGCGCAGATCGTCGACGAGGCGACCGACACGACGAGCGACAAGCGGCAGGAAAGCTTCGGGCAAGGCATTGCCAACATCGCCTCGGGCTTTTTCGGCGGCATGGCGGGCTGCGCCATGATCGGCCAGTCGGGCATCAACGTCGCCTCGGGCGGGCGCGGGCGTCTTTCGACCTTTCTGGCGGGTGCCTATCTCCTGGTGCTGATGGTGGTGCTGGGCGATCTCCTGCGCATCATCCCAATGCCAGCCCTGGTCGCCATCATGATCATGGTATCGATCGGCACCTTCGACTGGCGCTCGCTCCTCAACCTGCGCACCCATCCGCGCTCATCGTCCTTCGTTATGCTGGCAACTGTCGCCTTCGTGGTCGGCACGCATAACCTCGCCCTCGGCGTCCTAGTGGGCGTGCTCCTCTCCGGCGTGTTCTTTGCCTGGAAGATCGCGCAGATCGTCGAGGTGACCACCGAACTCTCGCCGGACGGCAAGCAGCGGATCTACCACATCAGCGGCCAGCTGTTCTTCGCCTCCGCCGAATCGTTCATCAACAGCTTCGACTTCGCGGACCCCGCCGAGCAGGTGGTGATCGACCTCACCCACGCCCACATCTGGGATATTTCCAGCGTCGCCAGCCTGGACAAGGCCGTGTTCAAGTTCCGCAAGCTGGGCAAGCAGGTAACCGTGCAGGGCCTCAACGAAGCCAGTGCCACCATCGTTGACGACCTCGGCCAGCACCACAAGCACGACGCCGAAATCCTTCTCGGCCACTAAGGCCAGCGCGGGCGGGGCACGGCTCCGCCCGCAGCAACGGCTTTTCAACCTTTCCTAACACTTCGCTAACCATGGAAAGGCAATCCCCGCTGTTCCCGCTGATTGCCCTCGACGAGAACAAACGACGAACTTATAAGAACATTATAGCAACACGGGAGATGCAGATGCTTTCTTTTATCAAGGACTTCGCCGCCTTTGTCACGCTGGGTGCCTTCACCGTCGGCTCGCTCACATGGATGGATATCGTAGCCCGACTCGTGTGACCGTCGCTGTGGATTGTCGCGGCAGTGATTTGAGGATCGCCGCCCGCGGGTGATAGAGGGTGCTCATGAACGGTCCCGGCTTTATCCATCTTCACGTCCATTCCGCCTATTCGCTGCTGGAAGGCGCGCTGCAGCTGGAGACCATGCTCAAGCTCGCCGCGGCGGACAATCAGCCCGCGCTGGGCATAGCCGACACCGGCAACCTGTTCGGTGCGCTCGAATTCTCTGAAAAGGCCAGCAAGAAGGGCATTCAGCCGCTGGTGGGCGTGGAACTCGCCATCGATTTCGCTGCCGCCGAGGAGCGGGTCAGCGAACGCGGCCACGTCGCCTGGGCCGGCAAATCCAGCGTCGTCCTCATGGCGCAGACGGAGGAGGGATTCGCCAACCTCTCCCGCCTTGTCTCTCAGAGCTATATCGAAGGTGACGGCGGCACGGCGCGCGCCCAGCTCGACTGGCTATCGCGCGAGCGGCTCGAGGGCCTGATCTGCCTCAGCGGCGGACCGGAAGGCGCCATCGACATGGCCTTCGCCCAGGGGCAGGACGCCAATGCCATCCGCCGGCTCGACCGGCTGGCCGACCTCTTCGACGACCGCTTCTATATCGAGCTGCAGCGCCATGGCCGCCCGCAGGAGCTCAGCGTCGAGCCGCGCCTCGTCGACTACGCCTATCGCAAGGGTATTCCGCTGGTTGCCACCAACGAACCCTTCTTCAAGTCGGTCAAGGAGTTCGAGGCGCATGACGCGCTCCTGGCGATTGCCGGTGGCACTGTTCTCGCCCAGACCGAGCGTCGCAAGCTCAACGACCAGTATTATTTCAAGTCGCGCGAGGAGATGGTCGAGCTCTTCGCCGATCTGCCCGAAGCGCTCGATTCCACCGTCGAGATCGCCCAGCGCATCTCCTACCGGCCGCAGACGCGCAAGCCGATCCTGCCCAAATTCGCCGCTGCGCCGGACCTCAGCGATGAGGATGCCGTGGCCGCCGAAGCCGCCGCCCTCCGCGCCATGGCAGAGGACGGGTTGCGCATGCGGCTCGAAACCGTGGGTACCGCTCCGGGCAAGACGGAGCAGGACTATTGGGAACGGCTCGAATTCGAGCTCAACATCATCCAGTCGATGAAGTTCCCGGGCTATTTCCTGATCGTGGCGGACTTTATCCGTTGGTCGAAATCGCAGGGTATTCCCGTGGGTCCCGGCCGTGGCTCGGGCGCCGGCTCGCTCGTCGCCTTTGCCACCACCATCACCGACCTCGACCCGCTGGCCTATAACCTCCTCTTCGAACGCTTCCTCAATCCGGAACGCGTGTCGATGCCCGACTTCGATATCGACTTCTGCCAGGATCGCCGCGAAGAGGTGATCCGCTACGTGCAGGGAAAGTACGGCTTCGAGCAGGTCTCCCAGATCATCACCTTCGGAACGCTGCAGGCGCGCGCCGTGCTGCGCGACGTCGGCCGCGTGCTGCAGATGCCGTATGGGCAGGTGGACCGCATCTGCAAGCTCGTACCCGCCAATCCGGCCGATCCCTGGTCGATCGAGCGCACCATGAACGAGGTTCCTGCCTTCAAGCAGATGGCAGAGGACGACGAAACGGTGGCCGACCTCATCGCCATCGCCAGGAACCTCGAGGGCCTGTTCCGTCACGCCTCCACCCACGCCGCCGGCATCATCATCGGTGACCGCCCGCTGCAGGATCTGGCGCCGCTTTATCGCGACCCGCGCTCGGACATGCCGGTCTGCCAATACAACATGAAGTGGAGCGAGGCGGCGGGGCTCGTGAAGTTCGACTTCCTCGGCCTCAAGACGCTGACCACGATTCAGTACGCAGTCAACATGGTCAATCTCGACGGCGGCTCGTTCCGCATCGAGGATATCTCCATCAACGACAAGCCCACCTATGACCTTTATGCCCGGGGCGACACGTTCGGCGTGTTCCAGGTGGAAGGCGCCGGCATGCGGCGCGCGCTGGTCGAAATGAAGCCCGACCGCTTCGAGGACATCATCGCCCTTGTGGCGCTCTATCGTCCCGGTCCGATGGACAATATCCCCACCTTCAACGCCCGCAAGCACGGCACCGAGGACGTGGAATATCCCCATCCCGACCTCGCCAAGGTGCTCGACGAGACCTATGGCATCATCGTCTACCAGGAGCAGGTCATGCAGATCGCCCAGCTCCTGTCGGGCTATTCGTTGGGCGAAGCCGACATGCTGCGCCGCGCCATGGGCAAGAAGATCAAGGCCGAGATGGACGCCCAGCGCGTCCGCTTCCAGGACGGCGCCATCAAGCACGGGCTGAAAAAGGCGCAGGCCGACACGATCTTCGACCTCCTGGCCAAGTTCGCCAATTACGGCTTCAACAAGTCGCACGCCGCGACCTATGCGCTGGTGAGCTACCAGACCGCCTATCTCAAGGCGCATCACCCGCACGAATTCCTTGCGGCCTCGATGACGCTCGATATGGGCAATACCGACAAGCTGGCCGAATTCCGTAGCGAGGCCAAGCGCCACAAGATCGAGCTCGTGGCGCCCTGCGTCAACAAGTCGGAAGTGGTGTTTTCGGTCAAGGACAAGCGCATCCTCTACGGTCTCTGTGCCGTCAAGGGCGTCGGCCGCCAGGTCGCCGAGCACATTGTCGAGGCGCGCGGCAACATGCCGTTCAAGGACCTCGGCGATTTCGCCCGTCGCGTCGACCCGCGCATCCTTTCCAAGCGCACGCTGGAAACGCTGGTCAACGCCGGTGCCTTCGACGAGCTGGTGCCGCGCCGCGAAGTCGCCTTTGCCGCGATAGAGGCGGTTCTGGGCATGGCGCAGTCGCTGACGCATGAGCGCAATGAAGGCCAGTGGAACATGTTCGACGCCGGTGAGCCCGAGCCCTTGCGCTTGCCGGCCGGTGTTCCCGCCTGGTCCACTACCGAGCGCGCCGACCGCGAACTCTCCGCCATCGGTTTCCACCTCTCGGCCCATCCGCTGGATGCCTATGCCGACCTGTTCGAGAAACTGCGTGTGCAGCGCTGGAGCGATTTCGAGCGCGCGGTCAAGGACGGCGCTTCTGCCGGGCGCCTCGCCGGCACGATCGGCAGCCGCCAGGATCGCCGCACCAAGAAGGGCACGCCGATGATGATCCTGACGCTCTCCGATCAGAGCGGATCGTTCGAGATCATCGCCTTTTCCGAGCAGATCAACGAGTTCGGCGCCATCCTGCAGCCCGGCAAATCGGTGATCCTCCAGGTCGGTGCCGACGAACGCGCCGATGGCGTCAGCCTCAGGCTCCTGTCAGCCCAGCCGCTCGACGGCATCGAGGACAAGATCGACCGCCGCCTTACCATCTTTGCCGCCGACACCAAGGCTTTGGGCTCGATCAGCGCCCAGCTCAAGCGGGGCGGGGAGGGGAGCGTCAACTTCGTCGTCATCCGCGACGGCGGCGCCCGTGAATACGAAATCGAACTCCCCGGTAGCTACCGCCTCACCGCCGAAATCGCCGGCGGCATCAAGGCCCTGGATGGCGTGACGGATGTGCGGCTGCATTGAAGCTTTCGCTTCATCATTTGCACACCACGCCTGAAAGTAACGAGTACCGCCAGTAGCGGCGGCTCAACGCCTCCACAATATTGCTGTCTATCGCAATGGAGGGGGTCGCGATGGCTGGCACGCATCTGAAGAAACTGGCTGTCCTTATTGACGCGCAGAACGTTCGTCATGCCTTGGCTGACGAAATCTGCCGCCAGGTTGACGCCTTGGGTTCGAGCACTGTCCGTTGGGTTTACGCGGACTGGAGTGCGCCGGACATTTCCGGCTGGAAGGCCTGCCTGCACCGCCTCGCGCTGCGACCCATGCAGCAGTTCAATCATGTCGCCGGCAAGGACGTTGCTGATACCGCGCTGATCATAGACGCCATGGACCTGCTGCATTCCGGCCGTCACGATGGCTTCTGCATCGTCTCCAGCGACAGCGATTTCGCGGCTCTTGCAGTGCGGATCAGGCAAGGCGGAGCCAAGGTCTATGGTATGGGAGAGCAGAAAGCGCCACAAACCTTTGCCGAGGCGTGCGACCGGTTCATCGTGCTGGGGGCAAACCTCGCCCATCCGAAGCCCGCCCAACCGGTCAACAAGCCGATCAGGCAGCCCGTCGTTTCTGCAACGAAATCGACAAAGTCCGTAAGCTTGCCGTCCAAAGCGCCGCTGAGTGCAGCGGATCTCCGCCTGCTGCAGGAGGCGATCGAAGTTGGAGTAAGCAAGCAGGGCGGATGGGCCGATGTTGCCGTTGTTGGCAGCTGGCTTGCTGAGCAGAAATTCGACATTCGAAAGCACGCGGCAAGCCTGTCCAAGCTGCTGCGGGTTTGTGGCATCGCCGAGTTGGATGAGACTGGAGCAGACGGCGCCAAGCGCCTGAGGGTCCGTCTGCGTATCGCTGCATAAGCACGGGGGAGGCGAGCCCGAAGCCCATCCTCCCTCGCATTTCGGGGCTTTCACCCTGGGCCCCGCGAACGGGCGCGGGTCTATGCTCCGACAATGCACAAGGGGGTAGGGCCGGTTCCCTAACAGCGGCGTGAAGTTGGCCTACTCCAACCACGACGTCATTCCCGCGCAGGCGGGAATCCATTCTTCCTCCCACACCGCAAGCGGCGCCACCCCCACCCAACCTCCCCCTGAAGGGGGAGGGGCGACTCCACTCAAGGGCACGATCCCGCCCCACCCCCGATCGGCTCCTCCCCCTCCCAGGGGGAGGCTGGGTGGGGGTAGGGCTGAGCACCCAAACTTGAAAACTTATCCCCGCCCCAGATTCCTCAGGCACAATGCCCCTCATCTCCCGCCAGAGCGCGATCATGACGAGTGATGAGCGGAGAGACAGCCGGGGAGCCTGGGTCGCCAGGCTCACGCATGGATGCTGACCACCAATCCGGGTCGCTCCGAGGACAGATCTCTCCGGTGGGGAGATCTGAGGCCAAAAAGCCAGGAGAGCTGGGCTCGAATGGCAGGCCGTTCCTCGGGCGCAAAGCGGATTGCTCGATGCGTGTGCGCCAAATCCGGCATGGTGGCGGGGCCCTGCCTCACTACCCTCTACCAAACCAAGAGGCAGACGCCTCGCCACCATCGCTCGACCGCGGGCGAACCCGGACGACACGACAACCGCAACCAGGCGGCGCTTCGGCTCGCCCCTTGCTCTTTGCTGGCGCTTCCCCTATATCGCCCCTGCGTATGGCTGCGTGCCAACGCGATCTCACACACGAGGCAGGCTTTCCGGAAACGGAGATCCATCCGGTGGCGGGTTTCCGCCGCGAGGCCTCGTGGCGGCATCAACCGGTAAACAAGGAGCAGCCAGATGGCACTGCCCGATTTTTCTATGCGTCAACTGCTTGAAGCAGGCGTTCACTTCGGTCACCAGAAGCACCGCTGGAACCCCAAGATGGAACGCTACATCTTCGGCGTTCGCAACGACATCCACATTCTCGACCTGTCGCAGACCGTGCCGGCCCTGAGCCGTGCGCTGCAGCTGATCTCGGACACCGTTGCCGATGGCGGCCGCGTGCTGTTCGTTGGCACCAAGCGCCAGGCCGCGCCGCTGGTGGCCGATGCTGCCAAGCAGTCCGCGCAGTATTTCGTCAACTCCCGCTGGCTCGGCGGTACGCTGACCAACTGGCAGACCATCTCGAACTCGATCGCGCGCCTGCGTGAACTGGAGTCGATGGGCGAAGACCAGCTGGCCCTGCGCACCAAGAAGGAACGCCTGATGATGTCCCGCGAGCAGGAACGCCTCGAGCGCGACCTGGGCGGCATCAAGGACATGGGCAACCTGCCGTCGCTCCTGTTCGTGATCGACACCAACAAGGAAGCCAACGCGATCAAGGAAGCCCGCCGTCTGGGTATCCCGGTCATCGCCATCGTCGACACCAACTGCGATCCCGACACCGTCGACTACGCCATTCCCGGCAACGACGACGCGTCGCGCGCTCTCGAGCTTTATGTGTCGCTGGTTTCCAAGGCCGCCCTCGACGGTATCGCCCGTTCGGCCTCTGGCCTCGGTGCCGACCTCGGCGCTTCGGAATCGGCTCCGGCTGAAGACCTGCCGGCTGAAGAAGCTGCCGCAAACTAAGTCCGTCACACGGATTTCGTTCTGATCTGAAACCATGCGGCCCCGGGGAAGGGGCCGCCGAAAGGTATTATCATGGTTGAAATTACTGCAGGCCTGGTCAAGCAGCTCCGCGACTCGACTGGCGTCGGAATGATGGACTGCAAGAAGGCACTGGCCGAAACCAATGGCGACATGGAAGCAGCGGTCGACTGGCTGCGCACCCGTGGCCTTGCCAAGGCTGCCAAGAAGGCCGATCGCGTTGCCGCTGAAGGCCTGGTTGGCGTTGCCACCGCCGGCACCAAGGCTTCCGTCGTGGAAGTGAACTCGGAAACCGACTTCGTTGCCCGCAACGAGCAGTTCCAGAACATCGTTTCCTCGATCGCCAAGCTCTCGCTCGACGCCGATGGCGACGTGGTCAAGCTCGGCGAGATGCCGTTCCCCGGTTCGGGTCACTCCGTTTCGGCCGAACTGACCGAAGCCATTGCCAAGATCGGCGAGAACATGAACCTCCGCCGCACTGAGACCGTCTCGGTCAGCGACGGCGTCGTCGAATCCTATGTCCACAATGCCGTCAAGCCGGGCCTCGGCAAGATCGGTATCCTCGTGGCGCTGGAATCGACCGGCGACAAGGCCGCGCTCTCGACGCTGGGCAAGCAGCTGGCCATGCACATCGCGGCGACCAATCCGCTGTCGATCGACCCCGAAGACCTCGACCAGGCCGTGGTTGCCCGCGAACGCGCGATCATCCTCGAGCAGGTCAAGGAATCGGGCAAGTCGGCTGACATTGCCGAGAAGATGGTCGATGGCCGCATGCGCAAGTACTTCGAGGAAGTCACGCTCCTGGCCCAGACCTTCGTGATCGACGGCGAGACCAAGGTCCGCGATGCGATCAAGAACGCCGAGAAGGATGTCGGCGCGCCGATCAAGCTGACCAAGTTCGTGCGCTACGCGCTCGGCGAAGGCATCGAGAAGGTCGAGACCGACTTCGCTGCCGAAGTTGCCGCCACGGCCGGCGTCAAGAACTAACATCGTATAGTGCGAGCGGGCCCACGGGCCCGTTCGCTGCTCTCCCGAGGCCTTGATTTAGCCGGGATCGAGCGCCAACCCACAGCGATCTTCACTGGTGCAACGCCTTCTGCTTGAAGCGGTTATGCCATAGGGTCTGCCCGGCGCGTCCGGATTCGGTCGCGGCCCGTTATTCCAGCCAAGGGGTTCGCCAATGGCGCCTGCCTACAAACGCATTCTCCTCAAGGTTTCAGGCGAGGCGCTGGCAGGAGACAACTCCTTTGGTATCGAACCTCCCTTTCTTCAGGCCGTCGCCAAGCAGATCGCAGATGTCGCCAAGAGCGGCGTGCAGATCGCCATCGTGGTCGGCGGCGGCAACATCTTCCGCGGCATGGCGGGCGCTGCCGACGGCACCGATCGCGTCACTGCCGACATGATGGGCATGCTCGGCACCATGATCAACGCGCTGGCGCTCTCCAACGCCATTTCGCGTCAGGGTGCCAAGTCCAAGCCCTATAGCGCCGTCTCCATGCCCTCGGTGGCCGACACGTTTACCGCCCGCGACGCCAAGCTGGCGCTTGAAGACGGCTTCGTCGTGGTGCTGGGCGGCGGCATCGGCAACCCGTTCTTCACCACCGATACCGCCTCGACGCTTCGCGCCATCGAGCTCGAATGCGACGTGGTGCTCAAGGGCACGAAGGTGGACGGCGTCTATTCGTCCGATCCGATGAAGAACCCCGATGCCACCCGCTATGATTTCGTCAGCTATGACGAAGTCATCGGAAAGAACCTGCGTGTGATGGATACCGCGGCATTTGCCCTTGCCCGCGACAACTCCATGCCGATAATCGTATATGCGCTCGACGACGCGGCCGGCCTGTCCGGGGTGCTTTCCGGCACCACGCGCTCCACCCGCGTCGGCAAGTCGCTCTAGCCTCGAAGGACGTCCCATGGCCTATGATCTCGCAGACCTCAAAACCCGCATGCAGAAGTCGATCAGTTCGCTGCGCGATGAATTGTCAGGCCTGCGGACGGGCCGGGCGAGCGCCAGCCTCCTGGAGCCGGTGACCGTGGAGGCCTACGGCTCGCGCATGCCGCTCAATCAGGTGGCAACGGTGACCGTGCCCGAGCCGCGCATGCTCAGCGTCCAGGTTTGGGACCGCGGCATGGCCAATGCCGTGGAGAAGGCGATCCGCGACAGCGGCCTGGGCCTCAACCCAATGGGGGAGGGACAGATCATCCGCGTGCCGCTGCCCGAGCTTAACGAACAGCGCCGCAAGGAGCTGGCCAAGGTTGCCCATAACTATGCCGAAGCCGCCCGCGTCGCCGTGCGGCACATCCGCCGCGACGGCATGGACGATCTCAAGAAGGCCCAAAAGGACGGTCTGAGCGAGGACGATGCACGCGTGCAGTCCGATCTGGTCCAGAAGGCCACCGATGCCGCCGTCGCCGAAATCGACCAGGTGGTTGCCGCCAAGGAAGCCGAAATCCTGCAGGTTTGAGCCGGCTGCACTGCGCCAGGAGGGCGTAGATGTCCATTGATCCAGCGCTAACCGTCGATCTCGCACCGCGCCCGCGGCTGCGCATTCCCACCCATCTCGGGGTGATCATGGACGGCAATGGGCGCTGGGCCAAGGCACGCGGCAAGATGCGGACCGAGGGGCATATCGAGGGCGTCAAGGCCCTGCGCAACCTGGTTGAGTTCTGCATCAACTATGGCGTGCCCTATGTGACGGTGTTCAGCTTCTCATCCGAGAACTGGACCCGCCCCAAGGACGAAATCTCGTTCATCTTCAACCTGCTGCGCCGATTCGTTGCGTCCGACCTGCAAAGGCTGATCCGCAACAATGTGAGGGTGCGCATCATTGGCAGCCGCTCCGGACTCGAGCCCAGCCTTGTTCGCCTTATCGACGATGTCGAAGCCAAGACCGTCGGCAATACCGGGCTCGTCCTGGTGGTCGCGTTCAACTATGGCGGCAAGGCCGAGATTGTCGACGCCGCCCGGGAACTGGCCCGCGAGGTCGCCGCTGGTCGCCTGACCCCCGACGACATCACTGAGGAGCGCATCGCTGCGTCGCTCTACACCGCCGGCCTGCCTGATCCGGACCTCATCATCCGCACCAGCGGCGAACAGCGCATATCCAACTTCCTCCTCTGGCAGGCTGCCTATGCCGAGTTCGTGTTCCTTGACGAGAACTGGCCGGACTTCAACGAGGCAAGCTTCATCAAGGTCCTCGAGACCTATGCCCTCAGGGATCGCCGCTTTGGCGGCATAGAGGCGAAACGGCCTTGAGCGATCCCCTGCAGCGCGATTCCCAGACGTCCCCTACGCGCCGCCGTACCTGGTCGGATCTCGGTCCAAGACTCCTTTCCGCCGCTGTTCTGATCGCCCTGACCGTTGGCGCCCTCTATGTCGGTAGCTACGTCTTCGCGGCCGTCGTTGGCGCTGTTTTTGCCGGTGCCTACCGCGAATGGGAGCGCATGGTGACTCGGGCGCCGCTTAACCCCGGCGGCATGCTGCTGATCGGGCTGGTCGCCCTGTCGGGGCTGATCTATCCCCTGTTCGGGCCAGCCGGCAGCCTTGCCGCTATCGTCCTGGCCGCAGTGATCGCTCTGGCCCTGCGTGGCGAGGCGGCGCCATGGCGGGTTCTGGGCCTGGCCATCTATGGCGCCGTCATCATCGCTGCCCTCGCCATGCGGGGCGACAGCTGGCATGGCATCCTGGCCGGCGTATTCCTCGGCACCGTCGTCTGGATGACCGACTCGGCCGCCTTCTTCACCGGACGGCAGATCGGCGGCGAGAAACTGGCACCCGAGATATCGCCCTCCAAGACCTGGTCCGGCGCCCTTGGCGGCCTAGCCCTCGGCACCGTTGCCGGACTCGTGGTCTGGACGGCCGTGACGGACTCTCCCTGGTGGATCGGGCTGCTCCTCGCTGCGACGATAAGCGTGCTCGGGCAACTGGGAGACCTCTGCGAAAGTGCCATCAAGCGGCATTTTCGCATCAAGGATAGCGGCGACCTTATTCCCGGCCACGGCGGCCTGATGGACCGGCTCGACAGCCTTACATTTGGCGTCTTGCTGGTATTGCTCGTCGGCGCATCCCATGCGGGTTTTGGCGCGGTCGCCGAGGGCCTGCTGTTCTGGTAGAACGCCCCAGCGTCTCGCCAAGCAAGGAAGACCATGTTCGAGTTCATCTACTGGCTGCTGTCCTATGTCGTGCCCTTCCTTGTGGTGCTGACGGTCATCGTCTTTGTGCACGAGATGGGGCACTATCTGGTCGCGCGCTGGAATGGCGTCGCCATCCAGGCCTTCTCCATAGGCTTTGGTCGTGAGCTGTTTGGCTGGACCGACAGGCACGGTACACGTTGGAAGCTGTCCGCCGTACCGCTGGGTGGCTATGTTCGCTTTGTGGGCGACATGAACGCCGCCAGCGTCCCTGATTCCGAGGCGCTCAGGGATGTCGACCCCGCATTGGCGCCGCATCTCTTTGCCAACAAGAATGTCTGGCAGCGTATTGCTGTCGTTGCGGCGGGCCCGATCGCCAATGTGCTGCTGACCTTCCTCATTCTTTACGCCTTGCTGCTCGGCTATGGCCGCTACACCATCCCTCCCGTTGTAGGGGAGGTCGTCACCGGTTCCGTCGCGGAGGCCGCAGGCGTCCTGCCGGGCGACATCATCGTTTCCGTGGACGGCTACCCGGTGCGCGGCTTTGAGGATTTCCAGCGGATGGTGGCGACCAGCCCGGCGCGCGCTGTGACGGTCCAGGTGGAACGGAATGCCGCCACTGAGACGCTGGTCATCGTGCCGGAAGTCGCCGAAGTCGAAGACCGCTTCGGCAACATGCAGCGCATCGGCAGAATCGGCGTCAGTCGCGACGTCACCGAGACCGACGTGAGTCTCTATCGGCCTGGGCCGGTGGAGGCGATCGGCATGACCGTCGACGAAATCCGGTTCATCATCCAGCGCACCGCAGCCTTCCTGGGCGACTTCTTTGTGGGGCGCGGCGATGTCGAGCAGCTCGGCGGACCGGTCAAAGTGGCCAAGGTTTCCGGGGAAGTTGCTACCCTCGGTATCGTTGCCCTGATCAACCTCATGGCTTTGCTGTCGCTAAATATCGGTATTTTCAACCTTTTGCCCGTGCCTATGCTCGACGGCGGTCACCTTCTGTATTATCTGGTGGAGGCCGTTCGGGGGCGTCCGCTCAGCATGAAGGTGCAGGAAATCGGGTTTCGCTTCGGCTTTGCCGTGGTTCTTGCACTCATGGTGTTCACGCTCTTCAACGACACCATCTTTGCCTACTTCGGGATCCTGCGTTAAGGCGCGGTTAACCTTGGTTCGCAAGGTGTTGCAGGAATACAAGTGCACCAAGCTTTTGCTAACCGCGTCGGGGCTTACGCCTTGTTCTTGGTTAAAAAGGCAGTAAAACGGTGCAATGGAGTTAGCTTGGGGGAGCGCTGTGCATGGCGATTCTCCAGGCCTGGTCGCAGAAGGCAATAATAATATGATCCATCCCACCAAGCTGATGCGCGGCGCTCTAGTGGCGCTTGCCATTATGGGTGCGGCGCCGCTCGCCGGTTCTGGCATTCCGCTTCTTGGCGTTGTGGCTGCTCAGGCCCAGGAGCAACTCGTTGGCTCTGTCCTGTTCGAGGGCAATCGTCGATTCACCGACGAGCAGCTTCTCGCCATGGTCGATGTCTCGGCTTCGGGCATCTTTAGCCAGCAGCGACTCGCTTCCGATATCGAAAGCATCCGTCAGGCATACGACCGGGAGGGGTTCTTGGGCGTCAGCGTGACGTCGCGCACCGAAGCGACCGTGGATGGTCGCGTTCGCGTGGTCTTCGTTGTCAACGAAGGTGATCGCGCCGGCATCGCGGCGATCAACTTTACCGGCAATAATGCCTTCGGGGCCAACAGCCTCAAGAGCACCATGCTCACCAAGGAAACCGGCATTCTCAGCTGGCTGTTCAAGGATGACAGCTATGACGAGCAGAAGCTGGCCGTCGACCGTGAGCGTATTCGCCTCTACTACGCCAATCGCGGCTATCCCGATGCCCAGGTCAACTCCGTTGGCCAGTACGATCCGGCAAAGAACGCCTACTTCATCAACTTCACCATCAATGAAGGCCAGAAGTATGAGTTCGCCAATGTCGGCATCGAGACCAGCATCGAAGGCCTCAACACCGATGCGCTGACCGGCACCGTTCAGACCGGCAATGGCAGCAACTACTCTGCCAACGATCTGCAGCAGACCATTGAAGAGATGGCCTACGAAGCCACGGTTCAGGGTTACTCCTTTGCCGACGTTCGTGCCCGTCTTGATCGTGACGTTGCCAACGGCACTTTCAACGTGACCTACCTGGTTGACGAAGGTGCTCGCCTCTATGTCGAGCGCATCAACATCACCGGCAACACCAAGACCCGTGACTTCGTGATCCGTCGCGAACTGGAGTTCGCTGAAGGCGACCCCTTCAACCGTGCACTCGTCGTTCGTGGCCGCAAGAACATCGACGCTCTTGGCTTCTTCTCGGCAGTTAACGTCACCAGCGCTCCCGGCTCGTCCGCGGACAAGGTTGTCATCAACATCGCCGTCACGGAAACCTCGACTGGTGAATATGGTGCAACGGCTGGCTACTCGACCAAGGATGGTATCCTGGGCGAGGTGTCGCTGACGGAACGTAACTTCCTGGGTCGTGGTCAGTATCTGCGCGCCGCCATCGGTGCCTCGCAGGCTGGTCGTACCTTCGATTTCTCCTTCACCGAGCCTCGCTTCATGGGTCTCAAGGTGGCGGCCGGTGTCGACGTTTATCACCGCATCAGCGATGAGAACTCGGTCAGCATCTACGGCCAGCAGGCAACCGGTGGGCAGGTTCGCGCCAGCATCCCGTTGACCAGCGCACTGTCGACCACTGTTTTTGCCGGCCTCGAGCGCAAGGTCATCAAGGACGACAGCCCCGACGATTCGCTGCTGGTGGACAATGGCCAGGAATTCTACAAGTACTTCGGCGGCTACACGCTCACCTGGAACAGCGTTGACGACGTCAAGAACCCGACGGAAGGCCTGTTTGCCACCTTCACCCAGCAGTATATCGGTTGGGACCACAGCCTGATCAAATCGGAAGCTCGTGCCCGCTACTACATGCCCCTAATCGAAGACAGCGGCATCGTGGCTAGCGTTCGCGGCCAAGCCGGCGTGATCAACGACCTGAGCGGCAATGGTGTCAGCACTGTTGAGGCCTTCAGCCCCGGTTCGGGCCTGATCCGCGGCTTCGAAAGCGGTGGCCTTGGCCCACGCATCCAGAATGGTCAGTACCTCGGTGCCGTCGCCTATGCTGGTGCCTCTGCCGAAGTGCAGTTCCCGATCCCGGCCATTCCGGAAAGCTATGGCTTGTCGGGTGCTCTTTGGGCAGACGCTGCCTGGATCGACGGGACCAACGTGCCGCGTCTCAACGGCAACACGGTGGATCCGGGCAGCATCGACGTGCCAATCCGCACCTCGATCGGCGCCTCGATCATCTGGGACTCGCCGTTCGGCCCGTTGCGTGGGGACTTCGCCCACGTGCTGAACAAGTCGACCTCGGATCGTACGCAGGTCTTCCAGATCACCATGCAGAGCCTGTTCTAGGCACCTGACGATCGAATGACTTCTTGAGCCGCGGGGCGGTAGCGCCGCGGCTCAACTCTTTTCAAGTGGCGCCTCATGGTCGATACCCGCTTTCATCGCTTTGCCGGCACGCAGACCTTGGGCACTCTGCTGACCGAAATCGGTCAAAGCCAATTGCTCGCCGCCATCGGCAATCCAGATCTCCCCATCTCCGGCGTCGCTGAACTTCACCTGGCAAAGGCTGGCGAACTCGCCTTGGCGGCCCATTCGAGCTACGCCGATGACTTGCGCAGCACTTCTGCAGGCGCCGTGATTGTCTCTGCCGCTTTGGCTGATGCTGTGCCGGCTCACACGCTCGCCATCATCGCCGATAAGCCTCACTACCTTTTCGCCGATCTCCTCGATCGGCTCTATCCATCCGATACCCGCTCAGTCATAAGCGGTTCGCGCGATGACCTTGGAGCGCCGGTGTTTGAGCGGGACGTGGTGATCGGGTCTAATGTCGTGATCGGCGCGGGTGTGGAGATCGGCCGCGGCACGGTGATTGGCGCCAATACGGTGATCGGGCCAGGCGTCACCATCGGCCGCAACTGCATCATCGCTGCCAACTGCACCATCGATTGTGCACATATCGGCAACGAAGTGGTCATTCACTCCGGGGTGCGTATCGGCGCAGAAGGGTTCGGCTGGCTCGACTTCGCCCAATCGAACCGCAAGGTGCCGCAGCTGGGCCGCGTCCTTGTTCAGGACCGAGTCGAAATCGGCGCCAATTCCACGATCGACCGCGGTGCGCTCGGTGACACCATGATCGGTGAAGGCACCAAGATCGATAATCTGGTGCAGATCGGCCATAACTGCCGCATCGGCCGCAACTGCCTGATCGCTGCCATGAGCGGCCTGTCTGGCACCACCACCCTCGAGGACGGCGTGCTGCTGGGCGGCGGCGTCGGCACTTCCGGCCATCTTACCATCGGGGCCGGATCGGTGGTGCATGGCCGGGCCGCGGTCACCAAGGATTGGCCGGCCGGGAGCAAACTTGCCGGTGCTCCGGCGCAAGATATAAGAGATTTCTGGCGAGAGCTCGCCACTGTGCGAAAACTATCCAAAGGGGACAAGCGCGGATGACTGAGGGCGTATCAGCGAGCACCGAGCTCACGGCGATGAACATCGCTGAAATTCTCAAGAGCCTGCCGCACCGCTATCCATTCCTGATGATCGACAAG
Organism: Devosia sp.; assembly: GCF_036563435.1. GTDB lineage: Bacteria > Pseudomonadota > Alphaproteobacteria > Rhizobiales > Devosiaceae > Devosia. The sequence continues at coordinate 55,044 of NZ_DATCMJ010000013.1, read as the reverse complement.
ATCATCAAGATCGATGGCGACGAAACCGCAGTCGGCATCAAGAACGTCACCTTCAACGAGCCGATCTTCCAGGGCCACTTCCCGGAGAACCCGATCTTCCCCGGTGTTTTGATCATCGAAGGCATGGCGCAGACCGCCGGGGCCATCGTCATCAAGCATGATGCCGGCGGCGGCAAGAAGAACATCGTGCTGATGCTGGGCGTCGACAAGGCCAAGTTCCGCAAGCCGGCTGGCCCGGGCGACGTCATCGAGTTCCACATCGCCAAGATCCAGCGCCGGCGCAATGTCGGGCGCTACGAGGCCAAGGCGATGGTAGATGGCGCGATCATTGCGGAAGCCGAGATCACCGCGATGATCATCGAGGCCACAGCGTGAGTGCTAGTGTTCATCCGACAGCCATTGTTGCGGCTGGTGCGCGCCTCGGCGATGGCGTCAAGATCGGTCCCTACTGCATCGTCGGGGACAATGTCGTCCTCCATGGCAATGTCGAACTGATCTCGCATGTGACGGTGGACGGGCACACCGAGATCGGTGCCGGCACGCAGATCTATCCCTTCGCCTCAATTGGTCACAAGCCGCAGGACCTCAAGTACCACGGCGAGGCATCTCGTCTGGAGATCGGCGAACGTTGCACGATCCGGGAATCGGTCACGATCAACCCGGGAACCGAGAATGGCGGCATGCTGACCAGGATCGGCAATGACTGCCTGATCATGGCGAGCGCTCATGTGGCCCATGACGCCGTCATCGGCAACAATGTCATCATGGCCAACTATGTCGGGATCGCGGGGCACTGTCAGATCGGCGACAACGTGATCTTCGGTGGCACCTGTGTCATCCATCAGTTCACGCGCATTGGCGCACACGCCTTCATCGGCGCTCAGTCCATGGTCGACGGTGACGTCATTCCCTATGGCATGGCGGTCGGTAACCGCGCCACGCTAACCGGGCTGAACCTGGTGGGTCTCAAGCGGCGCGGTTTCGATCGCGAGGCCATCCACCAGCTGCGGGCTGCCTACCGACAGATCTTTGCCAGCGAAGGTACCCTGCGCGAGCGGGTCGAAGACGCAGCCGAACTCTTCAAGCAGGTGCCGCTGGTTCAGGACGTGGTGACTTTTATCTCGTCAGCCTCCGATCGTCCGATCATGCTGCCCCGCAATGGCAATCACGCCGAATAAATGAGCACGGCGCGCGCCCGGCTGAAGCTGTTCATCCTCGCCGGTGAACCGTCGGGCGATCGCATCGCTGCCGATCTCATGCGCCGGCTCAAGCAGCGAGTTGAGCTCGAGCTTTCGGGAGTCGGCGGGCACGAACTGGCAGAGCAGGGGCTCACCACGCTTTTTCCCATGACCGATCTTGCGGTCATGGGCGTCAGCGACGTGATCAAGCGCCTGCCGCTGCTGCTGTGGCGGGTTGAACAGACCGCGCGCTTCATCCGCCGGACCAACCCGGACATCGTGGTCCTCGTCGATGCCCAAGATTTTTCAAAGCTCGTCGGCAAGCGCCTGAAGCGCCTCGGCTACCGCGGACGCATCATCCTTTATGTAGCGCCCTCCGTCTGGGCGCGGGCACCGCAACGGGCCGCCAAGCTCAAGCCGATTTTCGATGAGGTCCTCTCGGTCCTTCCATTTGAGCCCGAGATATTGGCGCGCCTTAGTGGGCCGCCAACTACATATGTGGGTCATCCTGCCCTTGGCGAACGCCTGACGCGAAACCTCGTGCAGCGTGGGCCGGTGCTGCTGCTCCCGGGCAGCCGCGATGGTGAACTGCGCCGGCACCTGCCCCTGTTCCGCGCGGTCGCCGAGTCGCTCTCCAGCGATCCCTGTGTCGAGGGTTTCGTCATCCCAACGCTGCCCGCCCTGAAGCACAGGCTGGAGCGGGCAGTCGCCGATTGGAACATTCCCGTGAAGGTCGTGGCCGAACGTGCTAGCCGACCGGCCCTTTACCAGCGCGCCGTCCTGGCCTGCGTCGTTTCGGGAACAGCGACACTGGAACTGGCGCTTGCGCGGGTGCCCATGGTGGTCAGCTACGTCCTGGACGCCACCCAGGCACGGGCTTTCGAAAAGCTCGGCAGGCCAGTCGTATCCCTACCCAACATCGTGCTCGGCCGGTCCGTTGTGCCTGAGCTGGTGCAGGACAACGGCGACGATGCAGCCTTACGCCATGCAGTGGCGGCTTTGCTGGATGACGAAAAAGCCCGCCAGAAGCAAATCGATGCTTTTGGCGAGCTGTCGGACTTGATGGAGCAGGGCGCTTTGGAGCACCCCAGGCAGGACCCGGCGGACCGGGTCCTCGCGCACTGGACCCTTAGCGGGCGCTGAGCGGCTGGTAGTCGCGAGCCGGCGCTCCGTCATAGAGCTGGCGCGGACGGCCGATCTTCTTTTGCGGATCGGCAATCATTTCCTTCCACTGCGAAATCCAGCCCACGGTGCGGGCGACCGAGAACAGCACGGTGAACATGGAGGTCGGGAAGCCGATCGCCTCGAGGATAATGCCCGAGTAGAAGTCGACATTGGGATAAAGCTTGCGCTCGATGAAGTAGGGATCTTCGAGCGCGATATTTTCGAGCTCCTGCGCCACCTGCAGCGTCGGATTGTTGTGCACGCCCAGAAGGTCCAGCACTTCCTTGGCCGTTTTCTGCATCACCGTCGCGCGCGGATCGAAATTCTTGTAGACGCGGTGCCCGAAGCCCATGAGCTTGAAGCTGTCGGACTTGTCCTTCGCGCGGGCGATGAATTCAGGGATGCGGTCGACGGTGCCGATTTGCTTCAGCATGTTCAGCGCCGCTTCGTTGGCGCCGCCATGAGCCGGGCCCCAGAGGCAGGCCACGCCTGCCGCGATGCAGGCGAAGGGATTGGCGTCCGACGAGCCGGCCAGGCGAACAGTCGAGGTCGAGGCGTTCTGCTCGTGGTCGGCGTGAAGCGTAAAGATCAGGTCCATCGCCTTGGCGATGGTGGGGTTCACCACATACTGCTCGGCGGGAACCGAGAAACACATGTGGAGGAAATTGGACGCGTAATCGAGGTCGTTGCGCGGATAAACGAAAGGCTGGCCCACCGAATACTTGTAGGCCATGGCAGCGATCGTCGGCATCTTGGCGATCATGCGGATCGAGGCGATCTCGCGCTGCTGCGGATCGGTGATGTCGGTGGAGTCGTGGTAGAAGGCGGCCATGGCGCCGACCACGCCGGTCATGATGGCCATGGGATGCGCATCGCGACGGAAGCCGCGATAGAAATAATGCACCTGCTCATGCACCATGGTGTGGCGGGTCACCAGCTGCTCGAATTCGGCGAATTGGGGCTTGTTGGGCAGTTCGCCGTAAAGCAGCAAATAGCAGACTTCGAGATAGGTGCTCTTTTCCGAGAGTTGCTCAATGGGGTAGCCGCGGTAGAGCAGCTGGCCAGCGTCGCCGTCGATATAGGTGATGGCGCTGTCGCAGGCTGCCGTGGAGGTGAAACCCGGATCGTAGGTGAACATCCCGGTCTTGGCGTAGAGGGATCGAATATCGATCACATCCGGCCCCACGGAACCCGACAGCACTGGAAATTCGTGCGTCTGATCCCCGATGACGAGTTTGGCGACTTTATCGGTCATTGAGCTCTCCTCGAGGGCCCCGCGCGAGATCGCGAGCGCGGTCTGCGGGGCCAGAAACTGGGCAGTCATGGCTGCTGTGGACAGGTATCGCTTTTACCGCGCCCGTGCAACCGAAGGGTAAGCAAGGCTTACCCTCCCTTTAGCACTAGACAGCCTGGGTCTGGTCGTCCAACCGGGCCATGCTTTCCTCGCGGCCGATCAGCACCATCACCTCGAAAATGCCGGGAGAAACAGTGCGGCCGGTAAGGGCGGCGCGCAGCGGCTGCGCCAGCTTGCCGAGCTTGAGCCCCTTCTGCTCGGCCAGAGCACGCATGGCAGCGTCGATCGCGGGCACGGACCACTCGTTGAGCCCGCGGAGTGTCTCGGCCATGTCGCGCAACAGGCCGCGGGAATCGTCGGTCAGCAGCGCTGCCGCCGCGGCATCGATAGCCAGTGGACGCGAAGCATAGATAAACTGAGCCAGGTCGATCAGCTCCAGCACCGTCTTGGCGCGAGGCTGCAGCTCGGGGAGAGCGGCAAGCACCGTCTCACGATTGGATGTCAGGCCCTCGACATCGTCCTGCCGGCCGACTTCGGCAGCCGTGGCGATCATGACATCGTAAAGGTAGGCGGGCGCAGCTTCGCGAATATAGTGCCCGTTGATGTTCTCGAGCTTGACGAAGTCGAAGCGCGCAGCGCCCTTGTTGAGGCCTTCAAGGCTGAACCATTGGACCATCTGTTCGGTCGAGAAGATCTCGTCGTCGCCATGGCTCCAGCCCAGTCGCGCCAGGTAGTTGCGCACCGCTTCGGGCAGGTAGCCCATTTGGCGATAGGCTTCCACGCCGAGCGCGCCGTGACGCTTGCTGAGCTTGGCGCCGTCCGGCCCATGGATCAGCGGAATGTGGGCCATCTCGGGCACGGTCCAGCCCATGGCGTTGTAGATCACGATCTGGCGGGCGGCGTTGGTCAGGTGGTCGTCACCGCGAATGATGTGGGTCACGCCCATGTCGTGATCGTCGACCACGACGGCATGCATATAGGTCGGCGTGCCGTCCGAGCGCAGGATGATGAAGTCGTCGAGGTTCTCGGTCTTGAACACGACCTTGCCCTGCACATGATCGTCCACAACGATGTCGCCACTGAGTGGCGCCTTGATGCGAATGACCGGCGCAACACCCTCTGGTGCTTCCTCGGGGTCGCGATCGCGCCAATACCCGTTGTAGCGAGGCGGCTTGCCGGCGGCCCGAGCTTCCTCGCGCATCTGGTCGAGTTCGGCCGGCGAGCAGTAGCAGTAATAGGCGTGCCCCATCTTCACCAGTTCATGGGCCACTTCCGCATGGCGGGCAGCGCGGCCGAACTGCGAGATGGGCTCTCCGTCCCACGTCAGGCCCAGCCACTTGAGGCCGTCCACAAGTGCCGTGACAGCGGCTTCCGTCGAGCGCTCACGATCGGTGTCCTCGATGCGCAGGAGCATCTTGCCGCCCTGGTTCTGGGCATAGGCCCAACTGAACAGAGCCGTGCGAGCGCCACCGATATGAAGGTAGCCGGTGGGCGAGGGGGCGAAGCGGGTGACGACCTGGGACATGAGACCGGAATGCTTGGAGAATAAAGGCCCCGTGTGTAGCATAGGACTGCACGGACGCAAGGGCAGGGGCAAGGCGGGTGCAGGGGGCGGAGACAGCAACGCGCATTGCCGACGCCGGCTCGGTCCCGGCGCTTGCCCCACTGCGGCCGGTCTTGCCACAGGCGCTTCCCTCCAGCCGCCCAACAGTCCGCCGCCTGTCCCTGGCCGACGCGGAAACAGCGCGGCGTACCTTCGTGCTACTGCCCTTCGCGATGATTGCCGGGCTTGCGGCCTACGCCGCACTGCCTTTCGAGCCGCAGGGTTGGGCCCTTTCTGCTGTTGGTATTCTATTGGCAGTCGTGCTCGTTGCCCTGCGCCACTCCGCCATCTTGCCGCTGATCTGGCTCCCGGCGGCTGCCTGGCTGGGATTTTGCCTCTTGCCCATCCATGCCACTTGGTCGGGCACGGCAATGCTGGCGCGTTCCGCTTACGGTGAATATCAGGCGAAGGTCGTGGAAGTCATTTCAGCGACGCCGGAGAGCCGCCGCATCATCGTCTCGACGCTCACCCCGGTCGGCGACAGCCGCCCTGTCGCGATAAGGGGGGCGCGTCTGGTCGTGCCGGCGCAACCGGCGGTGGAACCCGGCGACACGATTGAAGCCAGCTTGCGACTGGCCCCGGTCCCCGGACCGATCTTGCCGGGCACTTTCGACAGCCAGTTTCACGCCTATTTCGCCGGGGTGGGGGCCTACGGCAATGTCACGGGCGCATTTGCGGTGGTTGCAGAGGGGGGCGGCTTCAATCTGGACCGCTCCATCGAAGGTATGCGTCGCATGATCGGCGGCAGGATCGCTGCCGTACTCCAAGGGCCCTCCGCCGCCATCGGCCAGGCCATGGTGGTGGGGGATCAAAGCGCCATCGACGACGCGACACGCGAGGTGATGGCCGCTTCGGGTCTGGCGCATATCTACTCAATATCCGGGCTGCATCTGTCGATTGTCGCGGGCGGCGTGTTCTTTCTGCTGCGCCTCGCCATGGCCTCCGTTCCGCTGCTGGCGCTGCGCTGGCCAGTCAAGAAAGTGGCCGCCCTCGGCGGTCTTGCTGCCGCACTAGGATATCTGCTGTTGGCGGGCGGGCTGGCTAACGTGCCGGCGCTCCGCTCCACAATCATGCTGGGCCTGATCTTTGGAGCGATACTGGCCGGCCGGCGCGCTCTGACCATTCGCAACGTTGCTCTCGCGGCCATCGTGATCATTCTGATCGATCCTGCCAGTGTGTTCCGTGCCAGTTTCCAGCTGTCGTTCGCAGCTGTCGTGGCGCTCATCGGCATATATGAGATGCCGCGTCGCGTGCCGGCTACGGATCGTAGCGGTGTCGGACGGCTCTGGAATGCACTCGTCACGACCGCCTCGACCAGCCTGATCGCCGGAACCGCTACGCTGCTATTTTCTGCCTACCACTTCCAGCAAACCGCGCCCCTGGGTGTCGTGGGCAATGTGCTCGTCTTGCCGGTCGTCAGCCTCGTCATCATGCCCTTTGCCGTTCTCTCGGTCCTCGCCATGCCCTTCGGCGCGGAAGCGCCACTTGTCCTTGCCATGGGGTGGGGCATCGACCGGATGCTGGAATGCGCCATCCTGGTCGCGAACTGGAGCGAAGGTTGGACCGGTAACCCATTGCTGACCGGTTCGGCGCTCCTTATCGGGCTTGTCGCGCTTGCCTGGTTTGCCTTTCTCAAGAGCTGGTGGCGGTTGGCCGGTCCGGCGATTGCGGTGCCCCTGATCATCCTTTTCGGCCTCGATGCCCGGCCGGATGTCCTGATTGCCGACAGCACCCAGGCTGTTGCCGTTCGCGCTGCTGGCGAATGGGGCCTGGTTACAGGCAAGCCTGGGAGCTTTGCCGTCGATGTCTGGGGTGAGCATTACCAGGAGGAGATAGCGCCACGCCTGTCGGCGGCGCGTTGCGACGAATTAGGCTGCATTGTCCGCACCGACAAATTTTCCATTGCCGTCGTCAACAATGCGGCAGCTTTCGCTGAGGACTGCGGCCAACACAATCTGATCGTAACCCGCGCCAGAGCGCCGTCAACTTGCCGCTCTGACCTGATCATCGATAGTGACGCGCTGGCCTCCGGCGGCGTGCACTGGTTGCGTTGGAATGAGAGTGCAGGACGGTTCGATATCCGCGCTGCCATTGCCCACCTCAACCGGCCGTGGCGAGTCGCACCACCGTGACGCCGGCCGCCGGCAATTCGGCTCCGCCCAGCACATATTCTTGCTCGTCCGCCGCTTGGGTCAACGCGGCCGGCACTGCCGAATAGTTCACATAGATGCGGAAACCTGCCCGCGTCCGGCAGCGCACACCTGCTGGCAGCATGAGCGTTGGTAAGTCGGACTCCGCGATCAGGTGGTCAACGACGCGCTGCGTCAGGGCCTTGCTGCCAATCGCAGCCAGGTAGAAGATCTTGCCCTGGTTGACGAGTACCGGCCAACCCTCGACATCCTCGATGACGATATTCGCCCGCGTCTCGAGCCGCTCGCGCCAGTGGTGAACCGCGCCGCTGCCCTTAACTTCGATCTCGATCGCCGGGTCTGCGCTGTCCACGCGCATGACCTTCACGTCGAGCAGGTTCTTCGGGAGATCCGGTGCAAGGGAAGCGGGGATAGCAAAATCTTGGGTCTTGGAACCGGTGCGAGGCCCGATTAGCAGATGTCCCTCATAGTCGGCGACGGCGGTGCGGAGCGTGTCGTTCCAGGCGAAGAGCGCCGGAATAGCCACAACATCGTAGCCGGTGAAGCTCGCCGTTGCGGGCGGTAGAATGTCCACGTCGATACCGTGCCTGCGGAAGGCAGCGTAGATGGCGCGTACCTGCGCACCGTGGTTGAAGCCTTTCGCTTGCGGCTGGATGTCCCAAGCCCATTCGCTTTCGTAGTCGAACACGATGGCTACCCGGCCACGTTCGGCTACTTTATCGAGGTTGATGGTTTTGAGCTCCTGTGCCACCTGCATGGCCTCATGGTAAGCGGGCGCAGGTTCGCTGTCGGGCCGCAATAGCCCGGCATGCATCTGCTCCTGCGCGAACGGCGCCTGGCGCCAGCGGAAGTAGGTCACCACTTCCGCCCCATGGGCGAAGGCCTCCCAAGCCCAGAGCCGGGCCATTCCGGGCAGGGGATCGGGGTTGAAGTCGGCCCAGTTCACCGGGCCGGGCTGCTGCTCCATGATCCACCAGCGACCATGCCCGACGGCGCGGTAGAGATCGTGGTGAAACGCGGCGTTATCCGGATCGCCCTGCCGCATGTAGAGGCGCTTGGTTTCCTCGGTTTCACTGCTGACCGCCAGATGTCCGAGCGGATAGCTGTCCCAGCTTGCGATATCGAGGGTCTTGGCCACGTCGTAATGATCGAACTCGGTATAGCGGCTCATGAAGTTGTGGATCACCGGCAGGTCGGGACGCACAGCCTTGAGGATGTCGAACTGCACCTTGTTGAAGGCTGCGACCTGGTCGGACGAATACCGACGGAAATCGAGATCGTGCGCGGGCGCTGCCTCACAGACGAGGAGGTTGGGCAGCTCGATCTGACCGAAGCTGTTGTATTCCATGGACCAGAAGACGTTGCCCCAGGCGCGGTTCAGCGCCTCGATGGACCCATACTTCTGCTCCAGCCACGCTTGGAACCCGGCCTTGGCTGCCGGCGAATAGGAATAGGTCGTGCCATGGCAGCCATATTCATTGTCTGTCTGCCAGGCTCCGAGAGCCGGATGCTGACCGACTGCGTCGGCCAGGAGCTTGGTGATGCGGCCTGCCTCATCGCGATATCCCAGGTGGCTGAAGTCGTAGTGGCGGCGGGAACCGAAACCCTTCCGCCGTCCCTCGCAGTCAACCGCCAGCATGTCGGGGTGCTTGTCCACCATCCAGCGCGGCGGCGTCGCCGTCGGTGTTCCGAACACGACCTTCAGACCATGCCGGCCGAGCACGTCCATTGCCCGGATGATCCAGTCGAAGGTCAGGTGGCCGGGTGTGGGTTCGAGCTTTGACCAGGCAAATTCCCCGATCCGGACCCAACTGATGCCAACCTCGGCCATGCGGGCCGCATCGCGCGCCCACCAGTCCTCGGGCCAATGTTCAGGATAGTAACAAACGCCGAGTTCTGGTGAGGTCATGGATGGGCTCAGATCTTGATGCGGGCTTCGGGTTGGCCGGCGATATCGAGGTCGATGGCAAAGAGGCTTCCGGCATGCTTTTCAGCCGCAAGCTGCTCTGCGCTCAGGTTCTTGGCCGCAGTGGTGATGAAGAGTGTCTTGAGGTCCGGTCCGCCGAAAGCTGGGCAGGTGACCTGGCTCACCGGGACCTCCACCACGCGGTCGATGGACCCGTCCGGCGCATGCCGCACAACGCAGGATCCGCCCCATCTGGCGTTCCAGAGGTAGCCCTCGCTGTCCACCACTGCACCGTCGGGATAACCGCGCCCCTCGGACACATCGGCGAAAAGGGTCCACTCGCCGATCGGCAGGCCGGCCTCGGGGTCGGTCTCGACCTTCATGATCTGCTTGGTGGGCGTGTCGGTCCAATAGGCGGTGCGACCATCGGGCGAAAAGCAGGTGGCATTGGAAATCTTGATGCCAGACTTCAGCACCGAGAGTTCCCCCGCCCGATAATGATAGAGCGAACCGATCGGCGCCTCTTGCTCGCTCTTGGTCATGTAGCTGAACCAGAACGCGCCGGAGGGATGCACGCGGCTGTCATTGGTGCGCGTTTCCGGCTTGTCGGCTTCCACCTCGTTGATGCGATTCATGCCGCCGGTGGCCAGGTCGAATTCCTTGAGCCCGCTCTCTGTCGCCAGCACAAGCTGGTGGTCGTCCACGATCGCGGTAGCCGCGACATATTCGTTGAACAGCCAGCTGTCCACGATCTCGCCCGCAGCGGTCACGGCAAAGAGGGTCTGCTCGTTGATGTCGAGAAAGAACAGCTGCTGCCGTCCGGGATGCCAGATCGGGCCTTCACCCAGCTGGCACTGGCAGTCGAGGAGGAGGCGTGCAGTCTGGGTCATCGCGCTTTCCCTGCGTCATAGGCGGCCACGGCGGTCTTCGCGCGCTCGGCCACATCGGCGGCCGTCATGCCGGGTTTGAAAATATAGGTGCCGAGGCCAAAGCCGGTGCAGCCGGCATCGAAATAGTCGTTGAAGTTGTCCGGGTTGGCACCACCCACCGCGTAAAGCGGCAACTCTGCAGGCAGCACGGCTTTCATCGCCTTGATGCCCTTGGGGCCGAGCACTTCGGCGGGGAAGAACTTCAATCCAGTGGCGCCGGCTTTGATGGCGCGGAAGGCATCGGTGGGGGTAAACACACCTGGATAGGACAGCATCTGCAGGCGTACCGTTTCCTCGATGACCTGCTTATTGGTGTCAGGCGAGACGATGAAGGTGCCCCCCGCATCCGAGACAGCCCAGACGTGCTTCTTGCTCAACACCGTTCCCGCGCCGATGGCGGCAGCGTCGCCGAGCGAATTGGAGGCAAGCGCGATACTGGTCAGCGCCTCCGGCGAGTTCAACGGAACCTCGATCATGGTGATGCCGGCATCGATAAGCGCCTGGCAGACATCCACCGTTTCAGCGGGCGTGATGCCGCGCAGGATGGCGATGAGGTGGCGGTGGTCCATTGGATAACTCCGGTTTAGGCAGCGTTGCTGCGCGCAGCCTTGAGGCCGGCGAGCACGATTTGGGTCGCGTCCTGCGGTGCGCCGCTGGCCCCGGCCATGGCGAGCACATCGGCATAAAGCGCGCAAAGGGCGGGGGAGCCGATCAGCGGAATCGGCTCGTTGCCCATGAGATGACGGTTGCTGCCCACTTCGGTTCCAATCAGCAGGCCCGAAAGATAGCCGGCGCACCAGTCCGGTTGACGCCCGGACAGGAGCGAACCGGCGCGCACTTCGAACAGCGTGCCGAGCAGCTGCTCTGGATGGGCAAGCCCGGCTTCCGCACCGGCGGCGAAGCCTTCCTTGCGCCCCGGCCCTTCGAGGTCGCCGCCCAGCGAGTGACGCAGCACGGAATGGGTGCGCAGCAACTCGAAAAGCTCCCCGGTCATGGCGGTGGAGAAGCGCTCGATCCGCGTGCCGGAGAGTTGCGCCCATTTCGAGTGGGTCCCGGGCATGCAGACCATGCCTGAATAGCCCGGCTGCAGCGACGCCAGGCCCAGCAGCTGGGTCTCCTCGCCACGCATGACATTGTCGCCGCCATTACGCTGGCAGACGCCGGGAAGAATAGCGGCTTTGATGTCACTGCGCCCGGCATCGGGAAACACGGCTCCGCGTCCGAGATCGCGAAGATCGGTGGGCGCTTCGAGATAGGGCGCTTCGAGCCAGCCCTGCCGGGCACCCGCCATGCCGCAGATCAGCACATCCAGCGGTGTCCCGCGGGTAGAGGAAACGTCTTCGAGCAACTCGGACAAAGCCATCGGAAACTCCTCGCGCGTGAGCTTCCCCATGCCCTTTGGCGAGGACTTCTCAAACAGCACGGCGCCGTCAGCAGCAATACCCCAGCCGCGCAGGTTGGATGTGCCCCAATCTATCGCGACCCAATCAACCGTATCCGTCACAACCACCCTCACTGCAGACAAACCGCCGCGACCCTAAAGGGTGCCTCTGGTTTCAGCCAGTCCATTTCTGCGACCGAATAGAGGGCGAATGGCACGACCCGGGTGGCCCGGTCTCCTCGTTTGGTAAGGTTGTACAGCCGAGCGCACCGGCAGCCTGTCATTTGTATGATTTTTTCTTCCGGAGGGCATTCACACCAGCATCAGCCATGTTAGAACGAGTCCAAACGCGGGCAGGCGCGCGCGGACTCAAGAGGATATTGAAATGACGGCAGACAACGCCGGATCGGCCCCAAAGAAACTGCGTTCCCGCGCTTGGTTCGACAATCCGGAGAACCCGGACATGACGGCGCTTTACCTCGAGCGCTACATGAATTTCGGCGTCTCGCGCGAAGAGCTGCAGTCGGGCAAGCCGATCATCGGCATTGCGCAGACCGGCTCCGACCTCAGCCCGTGCAACCGTCACCACATCGTGCTAGCCGAACGCGTGCGCGAAGGCATCAGGGAAGCCGGCGGTATCGCGATCGAATTCCCCGTTCATCCCATCCAGGAGACCGGCAAGCGTCCGACGGCAGGTCTTGACCGCAACCTTGCCTATCTGGGCCTGGTGGAAGTGCTCTATGGCTACCCGCTCGACGGCGTGGTCCTCACCATCGGCTGCGACAAGACCACCCCGGCCATGCTGATGGGTGCCGCCACGGTCAACATCCCGGCGATTGCCCTGTCTGTCGGCCCCATGCTGAACGGCTGGCACAAGGGTGAGCGTACCGGCTCGGGCACGATCGTGTGGAAGGCGCGCCAGATGATGGCCGCGGGCGAGATCGATTACGCCCAGTTCATTGAGCTGGTGGCCTCCTCGGCTCCCTCCACCGGCTACTGCAACACCATGGGCACCGCCACGACCATGAACTCGCTGGCCGAGTCGCTTGGCATGCAGCTGCCTGGTTCGGCTGCCATTCCGGCACCCTATCGTGACCGCCAGGAGATGGCCTATCGCACCGGCAAGCGCATCGTCGACATGGTGCACGAGGACCTCAAGCCCTCCGACATCCTCACCAAGGACAATTTCATCAACACCATCGTGGTGAACTCGGCCATCGGTGGCTCCACCAATGCGCCCATCCACATCCAGGCCATTGCCAAGCATATCGGCGTGGAGCTCGAGCTCGACGACTTCCAGACCTATGGCCACAAGGTGCCGCTGCTGGTGAACCTGCAGCCGGCCGGCGAGTATCTGGGTGAGGACTATTACCACGCAGGCGGCGTGCCGGCGGTGGTCAACGAACTCATGAGTCAGGGCCTGATCCGCGAGAACGCACCCACCGTCAATGGCAAGACCATCGGCGACAACTGCCGCAACACGCCGATCCAGGACGAAAAGGTCATTCGGCGCTTCGACAATCCGCTGAAGACCGACGCCGGCTTCCTCGTGCTGCGCGGCAACCTCTTCGACAACGCCATCATGAAGACCAGCGTGATCTCGAGCGAGTTCCGCGACCGCTATCTCAACAATCCCGAAAGCCCCGGCGCTTTTGAGGGCAAGGCGGTGGTGTTCGATGGTCCGGAAGACTACCATCACCGGATCGACGATCCGTCGCTCGAGATCGACGAAAACACCTTGCTGTTCATGCGCGGTGCCGGCCCGATCGGCTATCCCGGCGCTGCCGAAGTGGTCAACATGCGGCCGCCGGCATACCTGATCAAGAAGGGCATCCATTCCCTCGCCTGTATCGGCGACGGTCGCCAGTCCGGCACCTCGGGTTCGCCGTCGATCCTCAATGCATCGCCGGAAGCCGCGGCTGGTGGCAATCTCGCCATCCTGCGTACCGGTGACCGGGTGCGGATCGACCTCAACAAGGGCCAGGCCAATATCCTGATCTCGGACGAGGAAATCGGCCAGCGTCGTGCCGCGCTCGAAGCATCGGGCGGCTACAAGTTCCCCAAGCACCAGACCCCCTGGCAGGAAATCCAGCGTGGGATCGTGGGCCAGCTGGGCGAGGGCGCCATCCTCAAGCCGGCAGAGAAATACCAGCGCATCGCGCAGACGCATGGCGTGCCGCGCGACAACCACTAGTCGCAATCACTGAAGCCAAAGAGGCCCGCCAATGGCGGGCCTCATCGTTTGGAGGCGTTGAATGGCGGGAAACCCCATAGCCAGCTGTCACTGCGGGCGTGCAGATCACCTTGCCCACGGCGCCTGATGTCGTGGTGGAATGCAATTGCAGCCTTTGCCGCCGCTATGGGGTGCTCTGGGCCTATTACCAAGTCCGTGAGGTCAGCGGCCTGCCGGGGGCGGATGACACCGACATCTATGCCTGGAACGGCGAGCACGTGGACTTCCATCGTTGCCGCATCTGTGGCTGCGTCACCCACTGGGCGCCACGGGCGGCATCGCGGAACACGCTCGGCATCAATGCCAGGCTACTGGATCCGGACATGATTGCCGGCGCTCGAATGCGCCACAAGGACGGTGCAGGATCAGGCAAGTATCTCGACTGATACAAAGAAAAGGCCACCGCGAAGATCGCGGTGGCCTCGTCCGAGCAGCGCCGAAGCGCGCTCGCCAGATCTAGAAGACTAGAGCAGGGTCAGGTTGGTTGCCGATTCCTTGCCGTCACGGCCGGTTTCGAGCTCGTAGGTGACCTTGTCGTTCTCGTAGAGGCCCTGGAGGCCCGAACGCTGAACGGCGGAGATGTGGACGAAGGCATCCTTGCCGCCGTTTTCAGGCGAAATGAAGCCGAAGCCCTTGGTGGTGTTGAAGAATTTAACGGTGCCGGTGATCAGGGCCATGATAGTTTTCCTTTTGCTCGTAACGAGCGGCTTATCCAAAGGCAACATGCCAAAGGGACATAACGTTCGCATGGTAGAGAAGGAAGCCACGGACCGGCGAACCGGCAGCAGGCAGCCGACTTAGGCTGAAAACGTATGCGATATATGTGGCATGGAACTTTGTTGTCTGCAAGGTCTGCCGCAAACGACTTTTTAAGGAGCGTCCGGCTGCTCGGAAAAAGCACAGCGAACACTGGTGCTTGGAGCTCACTCCCCCAGCCGTTCCGCGGGCCAGCACAGCAAAACGGCCCCGCTGCTTGAAGCAACGGGCCGTCTCCAGCGATCTCTCACAGGCTCAATACTTGCGCAGCAGACCCACGAGCCGGCCCTGCACCTTCACCCGGTCGGGCGGGAAAATGCGCGTCTCATAAGCGGAGTTGGCCGCTTCCAGCGCCACGGTATTGCCCTTGCGCCGCAGCCGCTTCAACGTTGCTTCCTCGTCATCGACCAGAGCGACGATGATCTCCCCGGTGCTCGCCGCGTCCTGCTTCTTGATCAGCACGGTGTCGCCATCGAAGATGCCGGCCTCGATCATCGAGTCACCGCGCACTTCCAGCGCATAGTGTTCACCGGCGCCCAACATTTCGGGCGGCACCATGATGGTATGGGTGTGCTGCTCTATGGCCGAAATCGGCGTACCCGCCGCGATGCGGCCCATGACGGGAATGGACACCGGCCGGACCTGGTCTTCGCTGGAGGAGAGACGCGCCGGCGGCGACGCTACCTTGCCAAGATTGCCCTCGATTACTGCCGGTTCGAAGCGCGCCTTGCGGCCCCCGAGCGACGGGTTCATGGAGTCGGGGAGCTTGACGACCTCGAGCGCCCGTGCGCGGTTGGGCAGGCGACGGATAAAGCCACGCTCCTCCAGCGCCGTGATCAACCGGTGAATGCCCGATTTGGAGGCGAGATCGAGTGCGTCCTTCATCTCGTCGAAGGAGGGCGGGATGCCGCTTTCCTTCATCCGTTCGTGGATGAACATCAGCAGCTCGTGTTGTTTGCGCGTGAGCATGGGCCCCTCAGGGAGAGAATCGGAACGTAGGCAGAACAACCATACTTGTTCTAGTTATGTTCTGCAACTGCTCTGTTGGTGCAAATGTTGGGGCGTCGGCTGGCGCTCAGAACCCTGCGATGGGAAGCACTACGACAATAGAGCCGGTGGGCTGACCCGGATCGTTTTCCGGTTGTACAATCAGAAGATCCGATCCAGCCAGCGACGACGTATGCCCGCTGTCGGTCTGGGAGACCGGCATGACGCGCGGCCCGATCTTCGTCTGCACTAGTTGCCCGCGCATGAAGTGCCGGCGGGCCGTATTGGGAGGCGTGGGACCAGCGAGTGGTAACCGCCATGTTTCCTGTTCGCTGGCCCCCAGCCACTTGCGCAGCGCCGGTCGGATGAAGACAAGGGCGGTGACAATGGCCGACACAGGATTGCCAGGCAGGCCAAAGACGATCGTGCGCCCCCTGGTGCCGAACATCAGCGGCTTGCCCGGCCGCATGTTGATCCTCCAGAAATCTATCGAGACACCCAGCTGAATCAGAATGTCCTGAACAATATCATGATCACCGACGCTGGCTCCTCCGGTGGTGACCACGACATCGGGTTCTTCTGCGAACACTTCCGTTAGCTTCTGGCTCAGATCTTCCCGCGTATCGCGAGCAATGCCATGGTCGGTCACGCCTTGCGCATAGGGCGACAGCAGGGCATGGAGGCCGGCGCTGTTCGACGCCACGATCTGGTCGGGCCCGAGCGGGGAGCCGGGCGGGACGAGTTCGTCCCCGGTGGCGAGGAGCGCGATGCGTGGTCGCCGCGCCACGGTGAGCGCGGCAGCGTTGGCCGCTGCGGCAACCGCAATCTGCATGGGGGTAAGGACCGCGCCCGTCTTGACCAGTTCATCACCGGCCCGGAAGTCGTTGCCGAGGGGGCGTATGCTGTGGCCAAGCCGGGCAGGGGCGGTGAACGAGACGAGGTTCCCCGCCACCACCGCCTCTTCCTGCATGATCACCGTGTCGGCGCCTGCAGGCACCGGCGCCCCGGTAAAGATGCGCACCGCCTCACCCGGGTTGAGCGTGCCGCCAAAGCCTGCGCCAGCTTGCGAAGTGCCGACCACGTGCAGCTTTCGCCCAGGAGCGACATCTCCTGCCCGAACGGCGTATCCGTCCATGGCGCTGGCATCGAATGGGGGCTGGTTGTGGCTGGCAACGACCGGCGCCAGCAGGACGCGGCCATTCGCCTCGGCCAAGCCGACCTCCTCGGCCACCGGTTGGGGAACGCGCCGGAGGATGGCGGCGATCGCGTCTTCGACAGGGAGCAAGCTCATGGCCGGCTGAAGTTGCCGGATTTGCCGCCGGACTTTTCCAGCACGCAGATATCGGTGATGGTCATGGCTCGGTCGAGCGCCTTGGCCATGTCATAAAGCGTCAGTGCTGCCGTAGACGCGGCAACCAGTGCTTCCATCTCGACGCCGGTCTGTCCCGTCGTCTCTGCAGTCGCTTCGATACGAATGGCTGCCGCGCCATCCCCCATGATGTCGACACTCACCTTGGTCAGCGGAATGGTGTGACAGAGCGGGATCAGGTCGGCTGTCTTTTTCGCCGCCATGATGCCGGCGACGCGCGCCACCGCCAATGCATCGCCCTTCTTGAGCGCGCCACCGAGTATGGCGCTGATGGTCTCTGCCCCCGCATTGATCCGGGCCTGCGCCACTGCACGCCGGCGGGTGGATTCCTTGTCGCCGATGTCGACGATGTGCGCCTCGCCCCGCTCGTTGAGGTGGGTGAGCCCGCCGGCCATCACTGGGCCGCCTGGCTTGCACCCAGCAGCAAGGCCCGCGTTGCGGCAGTTACATCGGCCTGGCGCATCAGCGACTCGCCGACCAGGAACGTGCCGATGCCGGCCCGCTCCTCCAGCATGCGCACATGGTCATGGTTGACGATGCCGCTTTCGCTGACGAGGAGCGTGCCCTTGGGCACGCCGACGGCGAGGTTGATCGAAGTCTCGAGCGTCGTTTCGAAGGTGCGGAGATTGCGGTTGTTGATGCCGATGAACTCGGCGCCAAGCGCCAGGGCGCGGTCCAGCTCGAGCTGGTCATGCACTTCCACCAGCGCATCCATGCCCCATTCCTCGGCCGCATCGAGCAGGTAGCGCGCCACGTCATCGCCCACGGCAGCCAGGATGATCAGAATGCAGTCGGCACCCCAGGCGCGCGCCTCGGCCACCTGATAGGTTTCAAACAGGAAATCCTTGCGCAGCACCGGCAGGTTCGTTGCTGCCCTGGCCTCGATCAGGTAGCTGGGCGAGCCCTGAAAGCTCGGCCGATCAGTCAGCACCGAGAGGCAGGCAGCGCCTGCCATCTCATAGCAGCGGGCGATTTCCGCCGGATTGAAATCGGCGCGGATCAGGCCCTTGGACGGGCTGGCCTTCTTGACCTCGGCAATCAGGGCAAACTGACCCTGGCTGCGCTTGGCCTTGATGGCGCGGACAAAGCCCCGCGGCCCTGGCTGGTCATGCGCTTCGGCCACCACTTCAGCCCATGGCCGCATGGCCTTTGCTGCGGCGATTTCCTCTCGCTTGTAGGCTTCGATCTGCTGAAGAATATCGCTCATCAATCTTGTCCGTTGGAGACCGCCACGAGGCGGGCGAGAGTGTCTTTGGCCTTGCCGCCGTCGATGGTGGCACGCGCCATGGCAATGCCATCCTCGATGGTTGCGACCTTGTCGGCGACTAGGAGCGCCGCGCCGCTATTGAGGAGCACAGTCTCCCGGTAAGCGCCCGGTGCCCCATCGAACAGCGCGCGAATTGCGGCGGCATTGTCCGCCGGCTCGCCACCCAGCAGGTCTTTGGGGTCAGTCAGCTTGAGGCCCACCGCCTCGGGATGCAGTTCGAAGCTGCGCAGGTCACCACCGGCAATCTGGGCGACGAAATTGGGGCCCGAGGTCGAGAGCTCATCAAGGCCCTCGCTCGAATGCACCACCCAGGCCTTCACCGCGCGGTTGGCCAGAAGCGCCGCTGCAACCGGCTCCACCCATTGCTGGGAATAGACGCCGAGCAGGTAGCGCCGCACGCCAGCCGGATTGGACTGCGGGCCGAGGAGGTTGAACAGCGTGCGCACGCCCATCTCGGCGCGAGCCGGCCCCACATGGCGCATGGCCGGATGGTGGCTTGGCGCAAACATGAAGCCGATGCCGGCCTTGGCGATGGTGCGGCCAATCTCTTCCGGCGTCAGGTCGAGGCGAACGCCCAGCGCCTCCAGCGCCTGCGACGAGCCGGATCGCGATGACAGCGCCTTATTGCCATGCTTGGCCACCGGCACGCCGGAAGCAGCGACGACAATGGCGGTTGCCGTCGAAATGTTGAGGCTGCCCACGCCATCGCCGCCAGTGCCGACGATGTCGATGGCGTCCTCGGGTGCTGCCACCGGCACCATCTGCTCGCGCAGGATCGAAACGGCGGCGGCGATCTCGCCCACCGTTTCGCCCTTGATGCGCATGCCCATGAGAAAGGCGCCGATCTGGCTCGGCGTCGCTTCCCCGGCCATGATGATGCGCATGACCGAGCGCATTTCCTCGCCCGTCAGGTCGCGCCGATCCGCAATCTTGTTGAGTGCCTGCCGAATGTCCATCATGCGGCTCGCTTGCTGTTGAAGTCGCGGGCCAGGTTCAGGAAATTTTGCAGCAGCGCATGGCCGTTCTCGCTGGCGATGCTTTCGGGGTGAAACTGCACGCCATGAAGCGGCATGCTCTTGTGCTGCATGCCCATGATCAGGCCGTCTTCGGTGCTCGCGGTCACTTCGAGCACTTCGGGCAGGGTGTCGTCCTTGACGATCAGCGAATGGTAGCGGGTCGCTTCGAAGCCTGAATTGAGGCCCCGGAACAAGCCCTTGCCGGTGTGGTTGATCTTGCTGGTCTTGCCATGCACCAGATGGGGCGCCCGCACCACATCGCCGCCCATGGCCTGGCCGATGGCCTGGTGACCCAGGCAGACGCCGAGGATCGGGGTTGTGGAGGCAAAGCGGTCGATCAGCGCCAGGCAGATACCCGCTTCATTGGGCGTGGCTGGGCCGGGCGACAGCAGCACGGCTTCGGGGGCCATCTCGGCCACTTCATCGAGCGTGATCTTGTCGTTGCGGCGCACGGTGATGTCGGCGCCCAGCTCGCCCAGGAAATGGACGAGGTTATAGGTAAAGCTGTCGTAGTTATCGATAACGAGGGTCTTGGTCATGATGGAGGTCCGGCGCTTGCAGGGGAAGGTGCTGTCGTCAGAACCAGCCCCGCCATCGCCGCACGTTTGTACTCTCGACCATCACTGCCCGATCCTCGCTTCACCGGCATAGCGTAGCGCTTCCTCGGCGGCGCTGAAAAGAGCCCGCGCCTTGTTTTCGCATTCGAGCTGCTCGAGCGCCGGCACACTGTCGGCGACGATTCCGGCCCCCGACTGCACGAAGAGCTTCCCGTCCTTGACGATGCCGGTACGCAGCACAATGCAGGTGTCCATCGTTCCGTCGGCGCTGAAATAGCCCACGCAGCCGCCATAGATGCCGCGGCGCGACTTTTCCAGCTCGTCGATGATCTCCATGGCGCGCACCTTGGGCGCACCCGAAACCGTGCCTGCCGGGAAACCGGCCGAAAGCGCATCGACGAAGTCATATTGCGGATCGAGAACGCCCACCACATTGGAGACGATGTGCATGACGTGGGAATAGCGTTCGAGAAAGAACTTGTCGGTGACCTTGACCGTGCCGGTCTTGCTGACGCGACCGACATCGTTGCGGCCCAGGTCGAGCAGCATCAGGTGCTCGGCCAGTTCCTTGGGATCGTTGAGCAACTCGTCCGCCAGCTCCTGGTCGCGCGTTGGCGTGGAGCCGCGCTTGCGCGTGCCGGCGATCGGCCGGATGGTGACCTCCCCGTCGCGCACCCGCACCAGGATCTCGGGGCTCGATCCGGCCACTGCGAAGTCGCCGAAATCAAGAAAATACATATAGGGGCTGGGATTAGTCCGGCGCAGCGCCCGGTAGAGCGCCGTCGGCGGCAGCGAGAAGCTTGCCTCGAAGCGCTGGCTCAGCACCACCTGGAAGATGTCGCCAGCCGTGATGTAGTCCTTGGCCCTCTGGACCATGTCGAAAAACTCGTCCCTGGACGTGTTGCTCGTCACCTCGATCGACGCAAGATCAGGCAGGGCTGGTGTCGCGGGCATGGGCTGGTTGAGACGGGCGATAGCGTCGTCGATCCGCGCTTCTGCCGCTTCGAACGCCTGCTTGGCCGACACGCCGTCCCGCACATAGACCGGTGCCGTCAGGTAAAGCTCATCCTTGAGCGTGTCGAAGATCGCCAGCAAGGACGGCCGCATCAGCATGGCTTCGGGCGCCCCAAGATGGTCAGGATTGCTGTTGGGCAGCACTTCCATGTAGCGAACCATCTCATAGCCCAGAAAGCCATAGACGCCCGCCGACTGCGGCGGCAGGCCTTCGGGAACATCGATCCTGCTGCCGGCAACAAGGCTCCGCAAGGCATCGAGCGGCCGATCGGGCAGGGGCTCGAAGGTCTCGCCGATCTGAGCCGCGCGGTTCATCGACGCAGTGCCGGCTTCCACCTTGAGGATGACGTCGGGCTGCGTGCCGATGATGGAGTAACGTCCGCGAACCGCCGCATCCTGCACGGATTCGAGCAGGAACGTGTTCTTGCGCCCCTGGGCAAGCTTGAGGTAGGTGCCGATCGGCGTCTCGAGATCGGCCACGATGCGACGCCAGACGATCTGCGCTTTTCCAGCAGCATATTGCTCGGAGAAACGCTGAAAGAAGTCGTCGCCCATTGTATGTTTCCGGTCCGGGATTGGCCGGCCTGCGCTTACAGGCCGGTATTGAGTGCCAGGGTCTGTTCCAGCGCCTGCTGGTTGATGGTCATGCGGGCATCGTCGCGCAAGGCCGAGACGAAGTCGCCGTAGAGGCCGACGCGGGCTTCGTTTTCAAGGCTGTCCGCGGCCGCCTGCTCGATGGGCGCCGACGCCTCTGTCGCCTCGGTCACCGCAAAGACGATGAAGTCGCCCGACTGGCTGACCGCGGAACCCCGATGCTCGGAACCGCCCGCAAAGGCTGCCGAAGCCACTGCAGCGTCGATGGTGCCGTCTTCCGAACCGAAGCGGGTAAAGGGGGCGCTGAGCTGCGGGAAAACATTGTAGGAGGCCGCGACGTCAGCAATGGCTTCGCCGTTCTCCAGCCGCTTCACGGCATCCGCCTGCGCAGCCATGATGGCATTGTTGGTGCGTTCCGCTGAAAGCGCCGTGGCAACTTCATCACGCACTTCGTCCAGCGTCTGGTCGCGCGCCGGCGCCACCGCATTGAGGTCGAACCAGAGGTTGCCGTTGCCAGCAAGACGGATGGCAGGGGTGAGCGAACCTTCGGTGGCCTTGAAGATGGCCTGCGCGACGCGGGGGCGATCTTCCTCCGCCAGGTCGGGAAGGACGTTCAGTTCGGCGCCGCCCGAGGTGACATCGGCTTCATAGAGGTCGAGGTTGAAGCGTTCGGCGATTTCCGACAGCGGCCGGAAGGCGGCGCGCAGTTCCTCGATCTGGTCTTCGATCTCGGCCAGTTCATTGCGCGCTTCGGCCAATGCCAGGTTGTTCCGGATCTGGTCGCGGGCCTCGTCCAGCGTGGGTTCGCCACCGCCTTCGACCGCCGACACATGAACGGCGCGCTGGCCGCCGATGCCGGGGATGACAACGAAGCTGCCCGGCGCGACGCTGAAGGCCGCCTGTGCAAGGTTGGCGTCGGTAATCTCCGCCTGCGACAGCGTGCCAAGATCGGTGGGCGTCAGGCCCGCGTCGGCAACTAGCGTCGCGAAGGGCGTGCCCGCGGCAAGACCTGCCTGGAAGGCTGCAGCTTGCTCGTCGTTGAGTGCCACCTGCTGGATGGTGCGGCGCTCGGCCTGCGCCAGGTTGCCCTTGGTGCGCTCGTATTCGGCCGAAATGGCCTCTTCGCTGATCGTCTTGGTCGCTGCCAGGTCGGCGGCGCTGAGACGCAGCATCTGCACGCTGCGGGTCTCAACCGTGCGGAACTCGGCCTGGTGTTCGACCAGATATGCTGCGAGTTCTTCTTCGGTCGGCGCAGCCGGCGTCTCGATATTGGTCTCGTTGAGCGTGAAATACTCGATGGTGCGCTGGTCGGCAGAGTAGCGATTGATCAGGTTGGCAGCAGCTTCGGGCAATTGCGTGTCGCCGAAGAGGCTGAGGATCAGTTGCTGGCGCTTGGCCGCTTCGCTCTGGTCGTTGAAATACTCCGCCTCGGTCAGGCCGCTCATCTGCAGCACCTGGCTGAAGCTCGAAGGGTCGAACACACCAAGGGCATTCTGGAACGAGGGGTCCTCGCGCAGCATCTTGCTGAGCTGGTCCTCGGAGACGCCCAGGCCGAAATCGTCAGCCACCTGATCGAGCACCGCATCCTGCGCCAAGTTCTGCAGCACCATGGAGGGCACGCCCAGACTGACCGCCTCTTCCGTCGTAGGAACGGAGCCGATCTGCTGCGCAACCTGGTTGAGCTGCATCTGGTATGCGCGGAGGAACTCGCGCGAGTTGATATCTTCGTTGCCGACTCGCGCTACGGTATTGCTGCCCAGGTCGGTGATGACATTGTTGATGCCGAAACCTGCAACGCCCACCAGCAGCAGGCCGCCCATGATTTTGCCGGGCCAGGATTTTGCAAAAACACGCAAACTATCGAGCATCTGAGACGTTCCGTTGGGCAACACCAGGCTTTACCGCGCTTGCGGGAGGGCACTAGTAATCCATATTGACAGCCGGGGTTAGGGCAAACCTGCCCACGGTGCAAGAGGCAGTAGGAGCAAACAGTGACAACGACAATCACGCCGCTTATCGCAGGGAACTGGAAAATGAACGGCCTGCGCGGCTCCCTGGAGGAGCTGACCGAGCTTGCAGGCATGCTCACCACCGGCGAAGCCCCGCGTGCTGTTGTGGTCGTCTGCCCGCCTGCCACCATTCTGCACATGATTGCGTCCAATGGTGCCACGAGCGGTATCCTGGCGGGCGGGCAGGATTGCCACGCCGCCGCGTCGGGCGCCCATACCGGCGACGTCAGTGCCTCCATGCTGGCAGATGCCGGCGCGCAATATGTCATTGTCGGTCACTCGGAGCGCCGTGCCGACCATGGCGAAACCGACGAGCAGGTTCGCGCCAAGGCGGAAGCTGCCATCGGCGCTGGTCTCAAGCCGATCATCTGCGTCGGTGAGACTGAAGCCGAGCGTGACGCGGGCAGGGCAGAGGCCGTGGTCGCCGGGCAGCTTGCCGGCTCCATTCCCGATGCTGCCGAGCAGCACGAAGTGATCGTGGCCTATGAACCCATCTGGGCCATCGGCACTGGCAGGACCCCCAGCAACGAGGACATCGGGCAGATGCACAATTCCATCCGCCGCCAGCTGATCGAGCGGTTCGGCGACAAGGGCGCCACCATGCGCATCCTCTATGGCGGCTCGCTCAAGCCGCAGAATGCCCGCGAGATCTTGCAGGTCGAAAACGTCAATGGCGGTCTGGTCGGCGGCGCAAGCCTCTTGGCAAAGGACTTCTACACCATTATCTCGGCCGTCTAGAGCATTGCACATGCTGTGTGGCCGGTCGGAATCTCCGCCCGGCCTCTGGCATTTGCCTTGGGACGCGTGTAAGACGCGCCAACTTTGTTAGACCAATTGACTGAGACAGAATGGCAAACGTCCTGATTGTGGCCTATTTGCTGATCGTCCTGGCGCTGATTGCAGTGATCCTGCTGCAGCGTTCCGAGGGCGGCGCACTGGGCATTGGTGGCGGTGGCGGCGGCGGCTTCATGACCGCACGCGGTTCCGCAAACCTCCTGACCCGCACGACGGCCATCCTGGCGACCTTGTTCTTCGCGACCGCTATCGGGCTGACTATCCTGTCCGAACTCGACCGCACCACTTCAGGCATCCTGGAGCGCGCCTCGGCAACCGAAGACGGTGCTGCGCCTACCAGCGTGCTTGACGCGCTCAATTCGCTGCAGGGCGGCACGACGACCGACCTTCCGGTTCCCGCTTCCGATCCGGCGGCTCCCGCCGGCACCGATCCGGTGACCGAAGACGTTGCGCCTGCACCGGCAGAGCCTGCGGCTGCGGCGCCCGAAGCCGCCAGCGAGCTGCCTGTGCCGGCCGCTCCGGCTGAAACGCCCGCCGCTCCGGCGACCAACTAAGCGCCGCAAGGCGAACCGAAGAGGGGGATGGAAACATCCCCTTCTTTTCTTTTGTGTAGAGCGTCTTGCCCGCTCTACGAATCGACGCTGATGTGATTAAGGTGAACGCCCATGGCTCGGTACGTATTCATCACCGGAGGCGTGGTCTCCTCATTGGGTAAAGGTCTTGCATCGGCGGCGCTCGGCGCCGTGCTGCAAGCGCGCGGCTACAAGGTGCGCCTGCGCAAGCTCGACCCCTATCTCAACATCGATCCGGGCACGATGTCGCCCACCCAGCACGGCGAAGTGTTTGTCACCGACGACGGGGCGGAAACCGACCTCGATCTGGGTCACTACGAGCGCTTCACCGGCCGTGCCGCGACCAAGCGCGACAACATCACCACCGGCCGGATCTATTCCGACATTCTCGCCAAGGAACGCCGCGGCGAATATCTGGGCGCCACCGTCCAGGTCATCCCCCACGTCACCGACGCGATCAAGAACTTCGTGGTCGAGGGCAACGAGGAGTTCGACTTCGTCCTGGTCGAAATCGGCGGCACCGTCGGCGACATCGAGGGCCTGCCCTTCTTCGAGGCCATCCGCCAGCTGGGTAACGACCTGCCGCGCGGCGACACCTGCTACCTGCATCTAACGCTGATGCCCTATATTCCGTCTGCCGGTGAGCTCAAGACCAAGCCCACCCAGCACTCGGTCAAGGAACTGCGCTCGATCGGCATCGCGCCAGACGTGCTGCTCGTCCGTTGCGACCGCCCAATTCCGGAAGGCGAGAAGAAAAAGCTCTCGCTGTTCTGCAACGTGCGTGAAAGCGCCGTCATCCAGGGCCTCGACGTCGGCTCGATCTATGACGTGCCGCTCGCCTATCACAAGGAAGGGCTGGATCGCGAAATCCTCGCGGCCTTCGGCATCAAGGACGCGCCCGAGCCCGATCTCTCGGCTTGGGAAGACGTGTCCACCCGCCTCCACAATCCGGAGGGCGAGGTCAACATCGCCATCGTGGGCAAGTATACCGGCCTCAAGGATGCCTACAAGTCGCTCTCGGAAGCCCTGACCCATGGCGGCATTGCCAACAAGGTCAAGGTCAACCTCCAGTGGATCGACTCGGAAGTGTTCGAGCGCGACGATCCGGCGCCGTACCTGGAACACGTGCACGGCATTCTGGTGCCCGGCGGCTTCGGCGAACGCGGGGCGCAGGGCAAGATCGAGGCGGCGCGCTTTGCCCGCGTCAAGGACGTGCCCTATTTCGGCATCTGCTTTGGCATGCAGATGGCCTGCGTTGAGGCGGCCCGCAACACCGCCGGCATCAAGAATGCCTCGTCCACCGAATTCGGCCCGACCAAGGACCCGATCGTGGGCATGATGACCGAGTGGGTCAAGGGCAACGAGACCGAGACCCGCGCTAAGGAAGGCGACCTGGGCGGCACGCTCCGGCTTGGCGCCTATCCGGCCCAGCTGACCCGCGGCTCGCGCGTGGCCGACATTTACGGCTCGACCCGCATCAGCGAGCGCCATCGTCACCGCTACGAAGTGAACATGGATTACCGCAAGCTCCTCGAAAAGAACGGCCTCCTGTTCTCGGGCGTCTCGCCCGACGGCAAGCTGCCCGAAATCGTCGAGCGCACCGACCATCCGTGGTTCATCGGCGTCCAGTTCCATCCCGAACTCAAGAGCAAGCCGTTCGAACCGCATCCGCTGTTCACCAGCTTCATCGCCGCCGCGATGGAGCAGAGCCGGCTGGTCTAGCCGTGGCGGAGGTCGTCAATCTCCGCACTGCCCGCAAGCAGAAGGCCCGCGCCGCCAGGGAGGCGCAGGCCGAGCAAAACCGCACGCTGTTCGGCCGGACCAAGGCCGAAAAGCAGCAGAGCCGCGCCGAGACCGAACTGGCCGCCCGTCGGCTCGAAAGCCACAAGCGCGAAGACTAACCTCCCAATCAAGGATGCGATGATGCGACTTCTTCTTCTGGGCACCGGCGGAATGGCCAGGTTGCACGTCAAGGGATTCCGCGAGGTCGAGGGCGTCGAGATCGTTGCGGCCGTCGATACCGATCCCAACCGGCTGAACGAGTTCTTGCAGACGCATGACATTCCACGGGGCTTCGCCTCGCTCGATGCAGCGCTGGCTTGGGGCGAGTTCGACGCCGTATCCAATATCACACCCGACAGCGTGCACTATCCCACCACCATGGCGATCCTGAAGGCCGGCAAGCCGGTCTTTTGCGAAAAGCCGCTGGCCACCGACTATGCCAAGGCCAACGAAATGGCCGAGACGGCCGAGGCCGCGGGCCTCGCCAACATGGTCAATCTCACCTATCGCAACGTAGCGGCTCTGCAGGCCGCCCACCGCTTGGTGGCCGAAGGGCAGATCGGCGCTGTAAGGCATTTCGAAGCCAGCTACCTCCAGAGCTGGCTGGTGTCGGACGCGTGGGGCGATTGGCGCACCACGCCAACCTGGCTGTGGCGCCTCTCGCGCAAGCACGGCTCCAACGGCGTGCTGGGCGATATCGGCATCCACATTCTCGACTTCGCCAACTATGTGGTGGGAAGCGAATATACCGACGTGTTCTTCCGCCTGCAGACCTTCCCGAAGGCCGAGAACAACCGGATCGGCGAATACGAGCTCGATGCCAATGACAGCTTCGTCATGACGGCCGAGATGGCCAATGGCGTCATCGGCGTGGTTCATGCCAGCCGCTGGGCAACCGGGCACTTCAACGACCTACGCCTGCGCATCTATGGTGACAAGGGCGCGCTGGAAGTGACCGACCTTAACCACACGCCCAGGCTCATGGCCTGTCTGGGCGAGGATACGCGGAACGCGACCTGGCGCGAGATGGAGGTCGATCCGGTGCCGACCAACTACCGGCGCTTCGTGGAATCGGTGCGCGACAGCGAACATCGGGAGCCATCCTTCCGCCACGCCGCAAATCTCCAGAAGATCCTCGATCTCGCCACCATCACGGACCGAGACCGCACCGAACACGTGGCCGGCCTGAAGCCGGAAATTCCGGAAGACTGAGAAAGAGGGAGCCGGCAGGCCCCCTTAGCTTTTCCCGTCGCGCACCTCGGCAATGATCTCGCCCAGGAGGTCGTGCAGGGCCTCGCGATGGCCGGTGCTGGCCGAAGGGGAACTTGCGTCCGAGGTCATCACCACGGTCAGGTCTAGCTCGGGCACGATATAGAGCATCTGCCCGCCATAGCCCCAGGCATAGCGCACGTCTTCGCCTTCGACGTTGCGCAGGAACCAGCCATAGCCATAGCCGTCATTGTTGAAGCGCGAGTTGGTGCGCCGGGTCCAGGATTGCTCGATCCAGCTTTCGGGCAGCAGCCGTGCGCCGTCGGCAGTCAACCCGCCGCTGCGGTAGACTTCCCCAAAGGCGAGCAGGGACCGCGGGCTCATCGCCATCTCGTTGCCGCCCAGATAGATGCCTTGCGGATCCCGTTCCCATCCGGCGATGGAAAAGCCTTCGATCGGCTCCAGCCAGTCGCGCGCCAGTGCCAGCGTGCTTTCCCCCGTCGCTTCCGTGAGAATGGCCGACAGCAGATGCGTCGATCCTGTCGAATAAAGCATGCTCCCGCCGGGATTGTTCTGGAAGGGCTGGCTGAGCGCACTCCGAACCCAGTTGTCGCTGGCCACCCAGCGGCCGTAGTTCGGCCCCGAGGTCGGCTCCAGGCCCGCCTGCATGGAAAGCAGATTGCCGATGGTGACTTCGCCGAGGCGCGGGTCCGGATCCGCTGGGAAATCGTCCGCCAGGAAATCGGCAATCGGCTGGTCGACCCCCTCCAGCACACCCTTTTCTATTGCCAAGCCCGCGAGAGCCGAAATCACGGTCTTGGACGCCGACTTGATATTGGTAGGCTCGTCCGGCGAGTGACCGCGATAGCCTTGCTCGGCCACCGTCTCGCCGTCCACTGACACGATCACGGTCTCCAGCGGCTCCAGGGCGCTGGCCCGCTCCAGCAGATCGGGCAGAGCAGAAGGTGCTTGCGCGAACGCGGGGTGGACAAGAATGACGAAGGTGGTGGCGAGGGGCAGGAAGCATTTCATGCCTTAGCCGTCCTTGGCAGTTGCGGCCAAATCAAGGACATGGCCGCAACTCCAGGCTCGGTAACGCAGAGCTTACCAGTCGATCTGGCAGACGGCACCCGGTGCGGCAAATTGCAGGCTGTCGCCGGTATACTGGAAGATCTCGAGCTTGACGCCATTGGGGTCCGTTACCCAGGCCTGCCACGTGCCGTCCACGCCTAGCTTCTTGTCGGTGATCGCCACGCCCTGCTGCTTTATGTGTGCCACAAGTCCGTCGAGGTCCTCCGTCTCAAGGCAGATGTGGTTGATCTGGTTGCTCTCGCTGAAGCTCGTCTCCGCCTTGCGGAACACTTCGATAAAGGTCCGGCCTCCGAGATCCAGGTAGAAACCGACCCAGTCTTCACCCCGCTGGAAGTCGAAGGCTTTGCCGATGCCGAGGACGTCGCGATAGAAGCGCTCGGTGGTGTCCAGATCATGCGCGAAGATGCAGGCATGCGCGACTTGCTTGATGAATGGGCTCGGCATTGGGTCCTCCAGAATCCTTGTTGGTCTTGCTTTCAAGCTAGGCGCCAAAGCTCTTCAATCCAACAGCATTGCTGCGCTCGGCCTTTTTTTGCCGTTCCCCCTTCCGCTTGTCACAAGGCGCGTCTAGGAGTGTCCGCAGCATCGACAGAACTTTGTTGGGAAGGGCGCTCTTATGTCTTCAATCATCCACGTTTCCGGCCGTCAGATCTATGACAGCCGCGGCAATCCCACTGTGGAAGTTGATGTCGTCCTGGATGACGGGAGCTTCGGGCGCGCCGCCGTGCCCTCCGGTGCCTCCACCGGTGCGCACGAGGCAGTCGAGCTGCGCGACGGCGGCAAGAAGTACAATGGCAAGGGCGTGACCCAGGCGGTCGAAAACGTCAACTCGGCCATCGCCGACGAGATCCAGGGTATGGATGCCCTCGACCAGCTAGCCGTCGACCAGGCCATGATCGCGCTGGACGGCACACCCAACAAGTCGCGCCTGGGCGCCAATGCCATCCTCGGCGTTTCGCTTGCCGTGGCCAAGGCCGCCGCCGAGTCGAGCCAGCTGCCCTTCTACCGCTATATCGGCGGCCCGAACGCCCATGTGCTGCCCGTGCCGATGATGAACATCATCAATGGTGGCGAACATGCCGATAATCCGATCGACATGCAGGAATTCATGATCCTGCCCGCTGGCGCCGAAAACCTCGCTGACGCCGTCCGCATCGGTTCGGAAATTTTCCATACGCTCAAGAAGGGCCTCTCGGCCGACGGCCACAACACCAATGTTGGCGACGAGGGCGGTTTTGCCCCCAACCTGGCATCGGCCGACGAAGCGCTGGGCTTCATCATGCGCTCGATCGAGAAGGCCGGTTACCGCCCGGGCGAGGACATCTTCCTCGGCCTCGATTGCGCCGCCACCGAATACTACAAGGGCGGCAAGTACGAGATGAAGGGCGAGGGCAAGTCGCTCTCCTCCGAAGAAAACGTCCGCTTCCTCGCCGATCTCGCCGCCCGCTACCCGATCATCACGATCGAAGACGGCATGGGCGAAGACGACTGGGAGGGCTGGAAGGCCCTGACCGACGCCATCGGCGACAAGGTGCAGCTGGTGGGCGATGACCTCTTCGTCACCAACACGGCGCGCCTCGTTTCGGGCATCAAGATGGGCGTTGCCAATTCCATCCTGGTCAAGGTCAACCAGATCGGCTCGCTGAGCGAAACGCTGAACGCCGTCGATACTGCGCACCGCGCCGGCTACACCTCCGTGATGTCGCACCGTTCGGGCGAGACAGAGGACTCGACCATTGCCGACCTCGCCGTCGCGCTCAACTGCGGCCAGATCAAAACTGGTTCGCTCAGCCGCTCCGATCGCCTCGCCAAATACAACCAGCTGATCCGCATCGAGGAACAGCTCGGCTCCTCGGCCAAGTATGCCGGCTACTCGGTGGTCAAGGGCCGCTAAGTGCCATGACCACCATGCGGGCTCTCGTCATCGAACGATACGGCCCGCCTGAAGACGTTTTGCGGCTGGGGCAGGTGCCCCGGCCGCAGCCAAAATCGGGCGAAGTCCTGGTTCGCATGCACGCCGCAGCAGTCAATTCCTGGGACTGGGACTCGGTTACCGGTACGCCGATGGGCCGCATCACTGGTCCTTTCAAGCCACCCTTCAACATTCTTGGTGCCGACATCGCCGGCACTGTAGAAGCCCTGGGGCAGGGCGTGACGACGCTTAAACCAGGCGACAGCGTGTTCGGGGACCTCTCCGGCGGCAAATGGGGCGGGTTTGCCGATTACGTTTGCGCTCCGGCAAGCGTCCTCGCCCCTATCCCGCCTGGCCTGCCCTTCATCGACGCCTCAGCCATCCCGCAAGCCGGCAGCCTCGTCCTTCAGGCGCTGCGCAAGTTTCCACATTTGGGATCCGGCCATACCGTCGTCTTCAACGGTGCTGGCGGCGGCGTGGGCACCTTCGGCATCCAGCTTGCCAAAGCCAGAGGAGCGACGGTCATTGCCGTCGATCGCGAGGAAAAGCGCGACGCTCTCCTGGCTCTCGGCGCAGATGGTTTCATCGACTACCGGTCGGAAGATTTCAGCATTGCGTGCGAGCGCTACGACCTGATCATCGACGTCGTCGCCAATCGTCCGCCAAAGCACTACCGACGCTGCCTCAAACCCGGCGGCCGCCTTGTTGTCATCGGCGGTACGATACCGGGTATCATCGGCATTCTTCTGGCGTCGCCCTTCAGTCGCAGCAGGACCCTGAGCATTCTGCCTTATCGAGTGTCAGCGGAAGACAACCTGATGCTCGCATCCATGGTCCGCCCCGTCATCGACAGCACTTTTCCTCTGGAAGAGGGCGCCAGGGCTCTCCGCCGTCTCGGTGACGGTCGTGCAATCGGCAAGGTGGTGGTTACGATGACGGAGAGTTCAAAGGCGCCTCACCGTTAGCGCCACTCGACCATCAGCTTCTTGAGCCCATGAAAGTGGTAGACGTTGTTGTACTGCGGCGGTTCGGCCAGCCGCAGCCGGGGCAGGCGCCGGAACAGCTCTCCCATCGCCACCTGCAGTTCGATCCGCGCCAGTGGCGCCCCGATGCAGAAGTGGATGCCGGCACCAAAGCTCACATTGGCGCCGTCCGTCCGGAATGGATCGAAGCTGTGAGCCTGGGTGAAGCGCTTCGGATCGCGATTGGCAGCGCCGAGCATCAGGCCGATGACGTCGCCCTTGCGCAGCGCGATGCCGTCATAGTCGAGGTCACTCAGCGCATAGCGGGTGAACATGTGCAGCGGCGCATCGAAGCGCAGGCACTCTTCCACCGTTGCTTCCGTCTGCTCGGGCGTGGAGAAAAGCGTAACCGGATCGATATCGCTTTCGAGGATCGACTTGACGCCATTGCCGGTGGTGTGGACCGTCGCCTCGTGGCCCGCATTGAGCAGAAGGATCGCGGTCGACATCACCTCCTCGTCGCTCAGCACGTCACCGTCGCGGTCCGAGGTCAGCATATGGCTGAGCAGGTCCTCGGTCGGCTTGCGCCGCCGCTCGCGAATAGCGTCACCGACAAAGTCCATGAACTCCTGCGATGCAGCGTTGGCGTCCAGTTCGGTTTCGTGGCTGAGCCCGAACATGTACATTGCCACCATCCGGTTGGACCATGCCAGCAGCTGCGGAGCGCTCTCCGCCGGCAGGCCGATCATTTCGGCGATGATGATCGCCGGAATGGGCGCGGCAAAGGCCTTGATCAGGTCGACACTGGCTTCGCCCTCGAAGCTGTCGATCATCTCGTTGGCCAGCTTGATGATCCGGGGGCGCAACTGCTCGACATGCCGCGACACGAAGGCGCGGTTCACCAGCGTGCGCAAACGGGTATGCGCCGGCGGCTCAAGATTGAGCAGCGAGTGCTTTTCCGTCAGGTCGAAGGCGGCTGTATGCGCCTTCGGCTCTTCCATGCCCAGTTCCTCGCGCGTGGCCACATGAAGGATTTCACGGCCAAAGCGCTTGTCGCGGAGCAGGGCGCTCACATCCTTGAAACCGGCAAAGCACCAGTGGCCATACTGCTCCCAGAAGAAGGTGGGATTGTCGGAATGGAGGTGGTCATAAAAGGCGTAAGGGTTCTGGTAGAATGCCGGATCTCGCGGTTCCGCGCTGGCGCGGCGGTGCTGGGGAACGTCCGTGATCGGCTTGATCTGCGTGATGGCGGCCATGGTTTCTCGGTTGCTGGGTTTGAGGCCAGCATAGGCACTGGAGGAGGCGCTGCAATCCTTCTGGCGGGATGGGAAGAAAAAGCTGCACAAGTTAGTCGAGCCTGATGACAGGTGCTCGTCGCAACCTTGTCCAACCAGGGAGTTCGACCATGAAGTTTCTTTGCCTTTTCCATTTCACCCCCGATGCCTTCGACGGCGTGACGCCCGAAGAGATGCGCCGGATCGACGACGCCACGATCGAGCATGACCATAAGCTCAGGACCAGCGGTCACCTCCTGCTGGCCTCGCCGCTGGAGGATGTTTCGACCGAGGTCACCATCGACCGCCGCCCTGTCAGGCTATCGACGGTCGACGGACCCTTTGCAGAGACGAAGGAGGTGGTCGGCGGCGTGGTGCTGGTCGAGGCTCGGGACGCCCACGAGGCGAGGGCGCTCTTTGACGATGATCCCATCGCTCCCTTTTGCCGCATCCAGATCCGGCCGCTGCGCGAGACGCACCGGCACAGTGTCACGGGCGAGGCTCGTCCGGACTTCGTGCCGCCAAACACCTGAGTGTGCCGGGGCGGCTCTGGCCGCCCCATTGGTTTTTTGGCGTGAAAAGCCTTGGCAAGCTCGCTGCAATGATGTCTTGAAGGCAAAAACGCGACGAAGGAACAGCGCACGTGAGCGACATCACCGTTTCTGCAGCGATCGACGCCATCTACGCCTCGATCAAGAACAACAATGAAGACCTCGACCTCCACATTGCCGCGCTCAAGGCTGCCATGGCGCGCGAGGGGATCAAGGAAGCCATTTTCGAGCCGGCAAAGCTTGCGCAATCCAACCGTCAGGGCCGCAAGATCATGCAGTCCTACTTCAAGAAGAAGGGCGTGACGGTGGGCTTCTCGGCCTGAGGCCCGTAGGCTGTCATTCACCCTTTCGTCACAAGGCGCGACACCGCTATTGAAGCCTGCCGCAATGCCGCCTATCTGTCGGTTTACCCGCTCTTAAGGCGGCATGGCTGCAATCAACAGCGGTCGATTCGATATTTGCACGATCCCCGGACCACCGGCATCCAGCCCGGCAAGGATCGTGTTCCACACATGCCGGCCAGGTCCCATTCACAGGCACGGTAAAGGGGCTCTACATGCGGGATCCGCACGATATCTACATGAACACGCTCGTTCCGATGGTGGTCGAGCAGTCCAACCGTGGCGAGCGCGCCTTCGACATCTATTCGCGCCTCCTGCGCGAGCGCATCATCTTCGTGACCGGCGTGGTCGAGGACAACATGGCCTCGCTGATCGTGGCGCAGCTTTTGTTCCTCGAATCGGAAAATCCGAAAAAGGAAATCGCGCTCTACATCAACTCGCCCGGTGGCGTCGTGACCGCTGGCCTTTCCATCTACGACACCATGCAGTTCATCCGTCCGGCCGTCGCCACCATGGTGATGGGGCAGGCGGCCTCCATGGGTTCGCTGCTGCTCGCGGCCGGTGAAGCGGGCATGCGCACTTCGCTGCCCAACTCGCGCATCATGGTCCACCAGCCTTCCGGCGGCTACCAGGGTCAGGTCACCGACATCCTGATTCACGCCAAGGAAGTCGAGGGCTTGAAGCGCCGGCTTAATCAGATCTATGAGAAGCACACCGGCCGCACCTACGAGGAAATCGAGCGTGCTCTCGAGCGCGACAACTTCCTCTCGCCCGAGGAGGCCAAGACCTTCGGCATCATCGACAGCGTCATGGAAAAGCGCGCCGTGCCGGACGTCCAGGCCTGATTGACCGACGTTAACGACATTGCCGATGCGCCGTGGACTGTGATCCAGACGCAATTGCACACAGCCGGATCGGTCTTTAGGATCGGTTCGGCTTAGACTTTCTTTAGGCTCGAGCGTTACCGTTCCGATAACGCTTGGTTTTGGGGGCGCTCTGCCCCCGGGAGTGACTGGATGTCCAAAGAGACAACAAACGGCGAAACCTCGAAGAACACGCTTTACTGCTCGTTCTGCGGGAAATCCCAGCATGAGGTTCGCAAGCTGATCGCCGGTCCGACCGTGTTCATCTGCGATGAATGCGTCGAGCTGTGCATGGACATCATCCGCGAAGAGAACAAGACCTCCATGGTCAAGTCCTCCGATGGCGTGCCGACCCCTGCCGAGATCTGCAAGGTGCTCGACGACTACGTCATCGGCCAGTTCCGCGCCAAGCGCGTGCTGTCCGTGGCTGTCCACAACCACTACAAGCGCCTGCACCACTCGACCAAGAACCAGGATATCGAACTTTCCAAGTCCAACATCCTGCTGATCGGTCCCACCGGTTCGGGCAAGACCCTGCTGGCCCAGACCCTGGCCCGCATTCTTGACGTGCCCTTCACCATGGCCGACGCCACCACGCTGACCGAGGCCGGCTATGTCGGCGAGGACGTGGAAAACATCATCCTCAAGCTGCTGCAGGCCGCCGACTACAATGTCGAAAAGGCCCAGCGCGGCATCGTCTATATCGACGAAGTCGACAAGATCTCCCGCAAGTCCGACAATCCCTCCATCACCCGCGACGTGTCGGGCGAGGGCGTGCAGCAGGCTCTGCTCAAGATCATGGAAGGCACGGTGGCCTCGGTTCCGCCCCAGGGTGGCCGCAAGCATCCCCAGCAGGAATTCCTGCAGGTGGATACGACCAATATCCTCTTCATCTGCGGCGGCGCTTTCGCGGGCCTGGAAAAGATCATCTCGGCGCGCGGCGAAGGCTCTGGCATCGGCTTCTCGGCCACGGTCAAGGACCCGCAGGACCGTCGCGTCGGCGACCTGCTCAAGGACGTGGCCCCCGAAGACCTGGTCAAGTTCGGCCTCATCCCCGAATTCATCGGCCGCCTGCCGGTTCTCGCCACGCTGGAAGATCTCGACATTCCGGCGCTGATCGAGATCCTGACCGCGCCCAAGAACGCTCTCGTCCGCCAGTACCAGCGCCTGTTCCAGATGGAAGAGGTTGAACTGACCTTCCACGAAGACGCCCTCAAGGCGATTGCGGAGAAGGCGATCGAGCGCAAGACCGGCGCTCGCGGCCTCCGCTCCATCATGGAAGCCATCCTCCTTGACACCATGTACGATCTCCCGTCGCTCGAAGGCGTCGAGGAAGTGGTGATCTCGGAAGAAGTGGTGAAGGGCAAGGACGTCCGTCCGCTCTACATCTACTCCGAACGCAAAAAGGACGAAGCGCCCGCAACGGCGTAGGACGATCTGGATAGAACTGAAAACGCCGGGCCATGTGCCCGGCGTTTTTACTTGTGGCCTGTGCCGCTCGCCTCTACCTTCCCTCTCGCTTCCACCAGGCGTCTCGCTTCCACCAGCCCTCTCACCTCCACCGGGCGTCACCCTCGGGCCTGACCCGAGGGCTCTTCACTTATAGACCTTAGGAAAAGTACAGCCCCCTCGGGTCAAGCCCGAGGGTGACGATCCCGCACGAAACCGAGCCTCTTAATATTTACGCCGCCACCCGCGGCACCGGCCCCACATAGACCGACTTCGGCCGGATCAGCCGCCCACCCAGCGCCTGCTCGCGTGCATGCGCCACCCAACCAGTGACCCGTCCCATGGCAAAGACGCAGGTGAAGGCGTCGCGCGGGAAACCAAGCGCCTCCAGCAGAAGCGCCGTATAGAACTCGACGTTGGTTTCCAGCGCCCGGTCGGGCTTGCGGCGCTTTAGGAGGTCGAGCGCTGCGTGTTCCACCGCCTCGGCCAGCGCCAGGCGCTCGGGCGCAATCGCTCCGCCGCCAGCCAGGAGGCGCACCGCGCCCTTGAGCGCGTCGGCGCGTGGGTCGCGAACCCGGTAGACCCGGTGCCCGAAGCCCATCAGCCGTGCACCGTCGCCCACTGCCTGTTCCAGCCACGCAGGCGCCGCCTCCGGCCTTCCCACGGCGTCCAGCATGTCCAGCACCGGTCCCGGTGCACCGCCATGCAGGGGCCCCTTGAGCGCAGAAAACGCGGCGAGCACGGAAGAGCTCAGCCCCGCCTGCGTCGAGGCCACTACCCGTGCGGCAAAGGTGGAGGCGTTGAGCCCATGATCGACAACTGTCACCAGGTAGCGGTTGAGTGCGCTGGTCCGTTCCTTGCCGGGGCAGGCGCCATGCAGCATGCGCAGCGCGTCCTCGGCATGGCCAAGCGCGGCGTCGGGCTCCACCGGTGCCAGGCCCTGCCGCAGCCGCAGCAAGGCGGCGGTGAACACTGCGGGCGCGGCAATCAAATGCAAAGCCGTCGCAGTGTCGCTGCCATCCTGGAGCCGCGCCAGCAACGCGCCCAGCGCATCGACGGGCAACAATGCCAACACGTCCCGGTCGGCAGCGGCGACATGCCGGAACACTTCTGCCCGCGCCTTGCCGAGGGCCGCCGGGAGATCGGCGGGCAGGGGCAGGAAGCCTTCCAGCAACAGCGCCACGACGTCTTCGTAACTCTGCGTTGCCACCAGATCGTCCAGTGAAGTGCCGCGGATGATCAGGCGGCCACGGGCGCCGTCGACATCCGACAGCACCGTTTCGGCAGCAACAACGTCGTCAAGACCAGAACTCATGCGGTCCTCCTGTGAATGGTCTCGGGGAGGGTAGGCGTGCTAGCGTTGACGTCAATCTTGACCGATTGGATCAATGTCATGGACTGGCTGACGGCATCGGAGGCGCTGGCCTTGTTGGGAACACAGCCGCAGACCCTCTATGCCAATGTCAGCCGCGGCCGCATCAAGGCCAGGCCCGATCCACTGGATAGTCGCCGCAGCCTCTATCGCGGCGATGACGTGCGGCGCCTGGCGCAACGCACCGCCGGTCGGCGCAAGCAGGAAACCGTCGCCGTCCAGGCCATGCAGTGGGGCGAACCCGTTCTGCCTACCAGCATCTCCACCGTCCGGGATGGGCGGCTGCTGTATCGCGGTGAAGATGCCTGCTGCCTGGCTGACCAGGCAAAGCTGGAGGAGGTGGCAGAGCTGCTCTGGCAAGCCCCCATCCAGTTCTCCGCTCTGGAGGGGCCGGCCCAGGGCTTGCCAGGCGCCTTCTTGGCGCTGGCGGAGCAGGCAGGGCACGACGTCGCCTCGGCGCGATCAGGCTCCGCAGCCGAGGCAAGCCTCGTTCTCTCGATCATAGCCCATCATCTCGCCGGCGGAAGCGTCAGCTTTCCGTTACACATCCGGTTGAGCCGCCACTGGCAAGCGCCTGCCGCGGCTGACATTATTCGTCGTGCCTTGGTCCTCCTGGCCGACCATGAGCTCAACAGTTCCACCTTCGCCGCACGCGTTGCCGTCTCCACCGGCGCCTCGCTTTGGGCAGGCACGCTGGCGGCCCTGGCAACGCTGCGCAGCCCCCGCCACGGCCTGGCATCGCGCCACGTGGCAGCCCTGGCCGAAGACGTCGGAAGTGCCGCCGATCCTGAAGCCGCACTGCGGGAGTGGCTGGGCGAAGGGCGCGCTGTCCCTGGGGTCGGGCACCCGCTTTACCCCGACGGCGACGTCCGCTGTCAGGCGCTCCTGCAAAGCTTCGAGGCGCCGTTTGACTATTTGCGCTTTGCCGACGCGGCAACGGAAGTGACTGGCGATGCCCCGAATATCGACTTCGCCCTCGCCGCCATGCGCGCGCGGTTTTCCCTCCCGGCCGATGCCGGCATTATTCTCTTTGCGCTCGCCCGCTCCGTTGGCTGGCAGGCCCATATGCTGGAGCAGGTGGCCAGCGGTAAGCAGATCCGCCCCCGCGCCCGCTACACCGGCCCGTGATACGCTAGGTCGTCGCCGCGCAACCGTCTTGCAGCAAAGGCACATCGCTGTTCCCCGGCGCGCGAACATATCTCCTGTGCGTAGGTGTATTAACCGTCACAAATCCGCGAAGGTTGACTTGTGCAGCCGGTAGGCGGACCTATTTATTAACCGGAATCAGCGCAGCCTGCATGGCTGTAGCTGTCTAGACGGGCGCGCTACCATCTCCTTCCCTTCGCGCGCCCCGGAAAGGATACGAGATGACGGACGTCACCCCCGCCACTGGCGATGCAAGCCGGGACCGGGTTTACCCAGTTCTACCCCTGCGTGATATCGTCGTTTTCCCCGGCATGATCGTGCCGCTGTTCGTCGGCCGCGAGAAGTCGGTCAAGGCGCTTGAAGAAGTCATGCGCGACGACAAGCATATTCTGGTCGTGACGCAGAAGAACGCGCAGGACGATGATCCGGCCCCGGACCAGATTTACGACACCGGCACCATCGCCACCGTTTTGCAGCTGCTCAAGCTTCCCGATGGCACCGTAAAGGTGCTGGTCGAGGGTCTTAGCCGCGCAACCATCGATCGCTATCTGCAGACGGTCGACTATTTCGAGGCCGAAGCCTCCATCCTGCCCGAGCCTGTCGAGGATGCGACCGAGCTCGAGGCTCTGGCACGTTCGGCCCAGACCGAGTTCGAGAGCTATGTGAAGCTCAACAAGAAGATCTCGGCCGAGGTCGTGGCTGCCGTGGGGCAGATCGAGAACCACTCCAAGCTCGCCGACACCATTGCCAGCCATCTCGTCATCAAGATCAACGAGAAGGAAGACCTCCTGTCGACCCTTTCTGTCGCCGAGCGCTTCCAGAAGATCCTTGGCCTGATGGAAGGCGAGATCGGCGTTCTGCAGGTGGAAAAGCGCATCCGCTCGCGCGTCAAGCGCCAGATGGAAAAGACCCAGCGCGAATACTACCTCAACGAACAGATGAAGGCGATCCAGAAGGAACTGGGCGACGGCGAAGAGGGCTCCAACGAGGTCGCAGAGATCGAGGAGCGCATCGCCAAGACCAAGCTCAGCAAGGAAGCCAAGCAGAAGGCCGAGTCCGAGCTCAAGAAGCTCAAGTCCATGAGCCCGATGTCGGCCGAAGCCACAGTCGTGCGTAACTACCTCGATACGCTTCTGGGCCTGCCCTGGGGCAAGAAGAGCAAGGTTAAGCGCGACCTGGTCCTGGCCGAAAAGGTGCTGGACGAGGATCACTACGGCCTTGAGAAGGTCAAGGAGCGCATCCTCGAATATCTGGCTGTCC
Source organism: Devosia sp. (assembly GCF_036563435.1). GTDB lineage: Bacteria > Pseudomonadota > Alphaproteobacteria > Rhizobiales > Devosiaceae > Devosia. The sequence continues at coordinate 15,057 of NZ_DATCMJ010000013.1, read as the reverse complement.
AGAGCCGTACCGGTACGCTCCGCGGCCCGATCCTCTGCCTCGTTGGCCCTCCGGGCGTCGGCAAGACCTCGCTGGGCAAGTCAATCGCCAAGGCGACTGGCCGCGAGTTCGTGCGCATGGCGCTTGGTGGCGTCCGTGACGAAGCCGAGATTCGCGGTCACCGCCGCACCTATATCGGCTCCATGCCCGGCAAGGTCATCCAGTCGCTCAAGAAGGTGGGCAAGTCCAACCCGCTCTTCCTGCTCGACGAGATCGACAAGATGGGCCAGGACTTCCGCGGCGATCCGTCTTCGGCTCTCCTCGAAGTGCTCGATCCGGAACAGAACAACACCTTCGCCGATCACTACCTCGAGGTCGACTATGACCTCTCGGACGTGATGTTCGTCACCACTTCGAACACGCTCAACATTCCCGGCCCGCTGATGGACCGCATGGAGATCATTCGCCTCTCGGGCTATACCGAGCAGGAGAAGCACGCGATCGCCAAGCAGCACCTGATCCCGGAGACGCTGAAGGAAAACGGTCTCGCCCACGGCGAATTCGTTCTCTCCGACGAGATGCTGACGCTTCTGATCCAGCGCTATACGCGTGAGGCAGGCGTGCGCAATCTCAAGCGCGAGATCGGCAAGCTGATGCGCAAGGCCGTGACCGAGATCGTCAAGACCAAGGTCAAGTCGATCGTGATCGACGAGGAAAAGCTGACCGCCTATCTGGGCGCCGACATCTACAAGCATGGCGTGATCGAGGCCGAGGCACAGGTTGGTCTGGTGACCGGTCTTGCCTGGACTTCGGTCGGCGGCGAACTGCTGACCATCGAAGGCGTGATGACGCCGGGCAAGGGCCGCATGTCGGTCACCGGCAACATCAAGGAAGTAATGAAGGAGTCGCTGACTGCGGCCACTGCCTATGTGCGATCCCGCTCGATCGACTTCGGCATCAAGCCGCCGATGTTCGACACGCGCGACATCCATGTCCACCTGCCTGAAGGTGCAACGCCCAAGGACGGTCCATCTGCCGGTATCGGTCTGGCTACGGCCATCGTCTCGGTGATGACCGGCATTCCGGTCCGCAACGACGTCGCCATGACCGGCGAGATCACGCTGCGGGGCAGGGTGCTGCCCATTGGCGGCCTCAAGGAGAAGCTCCTGGCGGCCCTTCGCGGCGGCATCAAGACGGTGCTTATCCCCGAGGAGAATGTTCGCGATCTCGCCGAGATCCCGGACATCGTTAAGGAAGGCATGGAGATCGTGCCGGTCAGCCGCATGGATCAGGTGATCGAGCGTGCCCTGGTGCGCAAGCCTGAGCCGATCGAGTGGAACTTCGACGAGGTTACCCCCGCCGTCTCGACCACGGTAGATGCGGGCGACGACGCCACGACCGGCCTGCCGCACTAAGGCAGGCGCATAAACCGATGAAGCCCGGCAGCAATGCCGGGCTTTTTCTTTAGGGCTGGAGCCACTTTGAGAATCGGCCGCGACAAGCAGGCAGGCAACATCTACAAACATCGGGCCGACGTGTTGGAAAGCATGCGCTCTCCGCGGCCCGAGATGACCGAGATGATCAAGAAATTTGCCGCCGTGCTGTCCCTGCTCGCCGTGACCAGCCTTTCCGCCGCTGCCTTCGCCCAGGAGGAGGAAGTCAGCGATGCCGTTGACCAGACCCTCTGGTGCGGCGGCCTCTTTGCCGCCGTGACGCAGATCGAAGGCGTCAGTGCTGAAGACAAGGCGATTGCCGAGGAAAAGGCCACTGCCATCTACACTCAGGCCGTGATCGCCATGGAAGAAGACGGCATCGCCGAAACCGAGCATGACCGCCTGCTCGAGTACTATACGGGCATGGCCGTGGACGAACTCACCACCGAAGGCGCCGAAATGCGCTATACCGCCGAGGAATGTGACGCGCTGATCGCCGAGTAGCACCGAGGGGCCGGCAGGCGGGAAAGCCCCGGAAAACGGCGGAAAGCATCAATCCGGACTTGCAGGCCCAAATTTTCCGGTTCATTAACATGGTTGTACCGCCCGGCCTCGTGAAAACCCCGGAAATCCTTGCCTTTCGGCCAGAATCGACCAAGGGTTGCCGCGTTTTACGGCTTCGCCAGCGAAGGCGGGCAATTCACTGTGAGGAAACGCTATGAACAAGAACGATCTGGTTGGCCTCGTTGCCGACAAGGCTACGATCACCAAGGCACAGGCTGCTGAAGCGGTGGACGCAGTGTTCGAGGCCATCACCGGCGCCCTGAAGGCTGGCGAAGAAGTTCGCCTCGTCGGTTTCGGCACCTTTGCCGTGTCGGCTCGCAAGGCCTCGACCGGCCGCAACCCGGCCACCGGCGCCGAGATCCAGATCCCGGCCTCCAACCAAGCCAAGTTCAAGCCCGGCAAGGGCCTGAAGGACGCCATCAACGACGCAGCGAAGTAAGATCGTCGTTTCAGACGCTTCCGATTGGCCCCGAGTGCTTGCGCCGGGGCCTTTCATTTGCCGGTTGACGCGCGGCGTCCGGCACCCTAATCAGGGCCCACTGCTTCGGGCCCCCGGCCCTGCGGGCGATTAGCTCAGTTGGTAGAGCGCCTCGTTTACACCGAGGATGTCGGCGGTTCGAGTCCGTCATCGCCCACCAGTTTTCCCGTGACATCGTTGTGCTAGCATATGACCAGCACATTGCTGACGTATGCAGGCGCGAAGTGAGCACTCGGGTGCTCATCTTTCCCATCAAGACATCGCTGTACGACATTGGCCAGCCGACGCTTTTCCACAGCCCATTTCGGCATTCATGAAAATGTCGTCCCGATCCCACTTTGCTCCCTTGACTTGCCAATGAGGGGCCAGTAAACGGACCACACGTTGCGCGAACGACTTGTTCGCAAGCGCTGCGGGAGTAGCTCAGTTGGTTAGAGCGCCGGCCTGTCACGCCGGAGGTCGCGGGTTCGAGCCCCGTCTCTCGCGCCACCCTTTCCTAGGGTTTGCGCGTTTTATTCTCCCTGAGTTTCAACTTTTGGCCGCACCGAGTTTCAACTTTTTGAACTCGTTGTGTTCTTCGCTCAAAAGTTTTCGCCCCTTCTTCCTTGCCTCATCGGCTGCTCGAACTGCTGCTGCGTTAACAGGCATGTAAATTTTCTGCAGTTTCCGGTTCTGATCGATGGAGTTGCCCATCTTTGCAGCCAAGAACTCTACAGATGCGCCCCCCGCATTGGCTTCAACCGCACCAGTGCGACGCATGTCCATCAGCCTCCTGGTCTCCTCTTCGCCAAAAAGTTCAAGGCGGACTTCTGCGAAATCGCTGCTCAGTTTATCCTTAGTGTAAGGTACTGGCAGGCGCGGTCGCCCACCTTTGCCACTTGGGACAAAGCCCTTAGTGCGGAACAGGGGCGCCTCACCGTGCAGAACAAAGCTCTGCGCGTTGAGATAGGCTTCCACAAGGCGTTGAGCCCGAGGGGAAAGGATGCCCAACGCCGGCTCTTCGGTTTTTCCCCGAGTGATCATAAACGCCATATCGCTGCCACTGGTGACGGCCTGAGCTGGCACAAGTTCCCGGCAATCCACAGGTGAGAACTGGGTGTCCCAAGCAACCGCGATTATGCAGGCAAGCCCAGTCCTACCCGTGCGGATGGCATGCTTTACCAAACGGACCACTTCTCCTTCGCGCCACGTTTGAGTGCGCCCGGCGACGCCGGTTTTTCGTATAGCTTTCGAGGGGTCTCCTGGAGGAGCGAGTTTGAGGCTGACCAGAACGGTATACAGAGCGCGCCAATACTTCAGCGCGCGACCGGCTTCGCCGATGCCCTTCTTTGCGATCAGATGATTATACCAGCGATCCAGGAGTTCCAGGGTGACCGTGGTGGGGGCCGCGGTGCCAAAAGCAGGCTCTATGTATACCCAGCTCCTTTCCCAATCCTCCCGCGTCCTAGGCTCCTTTTTTGCCCACTCTTGAGTGCGACGGAATCGGGCGAAACCATCACCCACGCTTCCGGGTGGATAAAACTTCCCTTTGGGAGCGGCTTCTAGGCCACGGCGGGCCCTCTGGTATCGCTCTTCCCATTCCCTGGCGATCTTCCACGCATCGGGGCCGTCTAGACCGCATCTGACATTTTGAAACCCAAGCTTTTTCATCGCCGGCGTAGGAAGCCAGTACCCATACTTTCCTTTCCTGATAACGTAATGCTTGAGCTTGATGTCAGCCAATTTGCGCGAGCCTTTGCTCGAAGCCGTCGGCTGCATCTATTGCGCGCGATGCCTGCTGGGACAGCCCAGACCTGCGGTCAAGCCAAGCTTCGATTGCCCTCAGGTCGTAATTGCCGGTTACTGGGTCAGGCAGAGGAAAGCCGCTTTGGCGCAACTCGGGCTCAAGCTGAAGAAAAGCACTTACCGTCAGGCCAATGCGCCGTGCGGCAACATGTGCAGGCACGCAGCGTGGAATAACGTGGAAGCGCATTTCAGTTTTGATGGCGAAAAGCCATCCCTCCCCGACGAAAGGGATGTTCGAGAAGGATGCGAGCTCCGTAGACGCAGGAAAAGCTTCCTGGACTCGCGGTTCCGGTCGTTTTTCGGAAATAAGATGTTGTAGTCGTGAGCATCCTGCGCAGCCATTCTTTTGCGTTCTGCAAGAACCCTTGTGCATAAAAGGTTGTAGAAACATCGGGAAATTGGCTTCCTGACATATTTTTAGGCTTGCGATTCTCGCCCTTGTGGATTTTTCACAAATTGAGCCAAGCCGTTGTTATAACATGCGCTTCTTCTGCTCTAGGGATTGGAAAAAGTATTTCCTTACCTTCCTTCGCTCAGAAGTCCGGCCAGTTCCTCCAATTTCAAATGCCGCGGGGGTCGACCCGACCAGCTAATGCTTGGTTGGGATCGTGGTGATGCGACTGCTATGCTTCGCATGCATTGGAAACTGGAGCCTTGAACTGGCCTTGACCCCAGCTCAGGCCGCTGGTCGCCTACGGCGTGTACCAGCTCCCATGGAGCTGGTTTGGGGAAAGGGTAGGCGGCCTGCTCTGACGTCAACCTCTGTGCTCGAATGCCTTTTTTTCACGGACGCGCGCGGGCGCCCCCCTGTTCTTTCTTCTCTTTTCTTTCTTATTGTCCCGGAGAAGGCCGCCCTTGGCGGCCTCTTTGGCGTCTGGTTACCCCGACCAGAGGGAGTGGAGTAACCTTACGCCAGCAGCCCGCGACATCGGAATGTCCCGGGCTGCTTCTCTTCTCTTTTAGTGAGAGCTGCGGCGGTGGACGTGGGGAGCAAACCTTGGCGACTTAACCAGCAGCTTGAAGCCGATCCAGGGGAACAGCACCGACAGCATTTGGGCGTGATTGCGGATGATGGGCGTAACCCCCTCAGTAGTCGCGAGCAACGCGTTGAGCTGGTTGCGGTGATCAGCGGTAAGTGCGGCACGAACCTGAGGCGACATCTTACAAACCGTCTCCATCAGCGGCGCCCAATCCTTTGCGTTGCGAATGGTCAGCACGGTTGCGGTCGCCTGATGCATGGCCTCGAGGGCGACAGGGCGTGCCGTTGGTTCGGTGCAGGACGCATAAGCTTCCGCCGCAAGCAACCAAGCGAGAACCGCGCCCACCCCCTGAGCGATCGCGGTGTCGATATCGCAGCCTCTGAGCTGACGCGCGATCGTCGTCCATTCGAACCGCATCCATTCAAGCGGCTTGCCCTCCGCAAGAGCCGAGCGCATGGACGCCCGCTGTGGGCCGAAGTGCTGGGAAACCTGGGTGGCCAGAGACTGACGATAGCGCTTTTCGCCTTCCGCCTTGCGCACTGCCGGATCCATGAGGATGGTCTCTTGGTCGACCACGTCGCCCTCCCAGACGTTGTGAACGGGAAGGGTTGGGGCGAGCCTGGGCATGATGCTCAGTTCCCAGAGCTGGATCCTGCTCTGCTCGACGCAGGCGGCGACGACATCAGCGTCGAGTGCAAAGATGCGGCCCCCCATGCCGAGGTAAATGTCGCGAAAGGCCAACTGGCTCAGGCGGTCGAGATCGGCAGTATCCGTAACCCAGATGTGACGAATTTTGTTTGCCGCGTAAAAGGCCCCCCGCTCTAGGATGGTTGCGAGGGATGCGGCTGCCAGCTGCACGTCAACCGCCACTGCTTGGCCGTCGAGCACGAAGCTCACGTCAGGCTGGCGCCGGGAGCCATCTAGTGCCCGGATCTGGCGCTCGATCTGGATGTCCGTGACGTTGGGATCCTGCGACAAACAGAACGCCAGCATGTGCTTGAGGTTGGAATGGTCAGTGCCTTCGGCTAACCCGGCGAACTTGACTGCACCGATGTCGTGCAGATTCGCGGCGGTGCGCCTCCGGCAGGGCGGGGCGCCCGCGTTGGCATGATGCTTGAAGTGCGCGCCGCGGCCGTCACGCGGGGTGTCCGCGGATGCCGGGTTCTGAGCAACAAACAAAGGCTCGTTGCAGTCCGGGCACCGAAAGCGCGGATAACCGGCCACATAAGCCGTGCGCACATCTGCACGGAGTTCACTCAGACCAACTTCCGTCAGAGGATCAAGGATGTTTCGGGCCAGACGGACTTGCTGGCCCGAGGGCATCGTGGTGTCGGTGACGTTTTCGATGGCGCGAAGTTGGATGGTCTTGTTCATGGTCTGCGTCCTATTTTTGCGTTTTTTCAAGTAATCAGTTGAGAAGAGGGCGGGCGGCTGCCGCATCGGCGCGGTCCAGGGGTTTTGTGGAGTTTGTGCAGCGAGGTGAGGCGACCCGTGCGAACGGCACGGACCAGCGGAGCTATAAGCTCGTCGCGCAGACCGCGGCGCTGCACCTCACTCCGGGCGTTGGCGTGTTGATACGAATGACGGTGCAACGATCGCGCAGGGGTCCAGTGATGTGATTAAAGGTCATTGCAGGTTTGCGTTTTTTGGAGAAATGGTGGGTTCAGTGATGGCGTGCGCGGCGCAGCGTGGCTTCGGCTGCATCGAGCACCCGGTTGAGCCGGCGCAGGCTCTTGATCTCGCCGCGGGTACAGGCGCGGGTGAGCATGTGGACAAGTTCAGGTTCGAGGTGCCGCCGCTTGACCTCAGCCTTCGCCATCGCTGCCAGGTCCCTGGAGGTCATCGGCGGGATCTGGATGATCTTGCAGCGGTCGCGAACAGTCCGGGGGATCTTCTCAAGATCGTTGGCGAGCAGCACCCAGTTGAGGAAGCGCAGATCCAGATCGATCTGGAGGTACTGCTCGTGAACGCGCCCCGCCGTGGTCCTTTCCAGAAACGGCAGCAGCGACTCCGCTGCGTTCGGCCGGGCGCCGGTGGAGTGGTCGGTCACCTTGTCCACCTCGTCAAAGACCACGAGCGGGTTGCCGACGCCGTGCTTGATCAGGCCCAGGTAAATCGCGCTGGGCCGCGACGCTCGGTAAATGGCGTCACCCCCAGTCAAATCCACGGTGGTCATCATGGTGGAGCCGTCGAGATAGATCAGCGGCAGCGCTGAGGCCTGGGCCAACATGTGGACCAGCGTCGTCTTGCCCAAACCTGGCGGCGAGACGATGATTGTTGGGTCAAAGTGGAAGAAGTTGGCGCCGTGCACGAGGCTCAGATGCGCGCTCTGGCGCATCGCGTTGAGAAAGGGTGCAAAGATTGGCGCCTGCGCGAAGACGTTGCTCGCCACTTCGTCGACCGCGTGCTCGGTGTGAGGTCCAATGAGCTTGAGAGGCTTGTCGGCCTTCATCTTCCAGCGCAGCTGTTCCCGCTGTTCAGGGATTTCGCTGCGGGATTCTTCCCTCAAGCTGTCCATCGACATGATGTCGGTGAGACGCATGTAGGTCTTGGGACCTGTGGTCAGGTGCACCGTGCGCGGCTTGCCCATCTGGACTGAGCCCAAAGCACGGTCCTGCCGGTCCACATCATCAGGGGTGAGCCCATCGGGATGGTGCCACTCTTGGCTGTGACGAGCAGCAGCCTCTTCCTCCGCCTGCTCGGCATCGTACTGCGCCATCTGTTCGGGGGTGTTGCCCAGATCGAGCGGGTCGAAGTTGGGGTCGTCGGACAGGCGCTTGGCCGAGCCTTGGTTCTTGGGCGGACCCTTGCCATCATCATCCGAAGGCGGTTCAGCGTCATCACCATAATCGGGGACGTACATTTTGTAGTTTTTGAAGTTCTTACTCATTGTAGCGGCTTTCAGAGCGAGCGAAGCCGTGGCGTGCACAGCACGCGGGAGCCAAGCTCGAAGGTGATTGGATGCGCGGCGTTGCTGCCTCTGGCGGTCAGTCAGAGATCAGTTCAGCGAGGGTATGCGCAGGGAAGGGGAGCGGCTAAGCGCGCGCCGATACCAGGCAGGCGCCGTGCACAGCACAAGCGCCAGGCCATCCAATCGACCAGAAGCGGTCGCAATGATCGGGAAGAGAAGGGTTGCTGCGAATCTTGTCGCAGCCATAGATATGGTCAGCCATGTGGCGTCTCCTGTTACAGCAGGGATGGTCACCTGGTCAGGCCGTCAGTGTTGTTAGCGCAACGCTGGCGGCCGCCTCATTTGGCGACCATGAGTCCTGGCGGACTCGTTGTATAGCTTGACAGCGCAGCTACGATTGTCACGCGAGTTCACGCGGATTGGTTAACAAGGCGGTCGCTGTTTCACTTCGAAGGATATCGAAATGACTGACGATGAAGCCTTCGAGATGCTGTCCGCCCTAGGCGATCACATTCGTTTCGATTATTTTCGAAGGGTGTGTGACGAGGCCGGCGTCACTGCAACAGAACTGTCGTCCGGCAAGGCGGCTTCCACAACTTCTCACCACCTCGCTAAGTTGGAAAAGGCTGGTCTGATCACGGCTGATCGGGTGGGCAAGACGAAGAAGTACACGGCAGACTGGACGAAGTTGCATGCACTTGCGCAATGGGTGAATGGGCGTGCCGAAGACGCTCAGTCCAGCGCGGTCCGCCAGTTCATGCTTGGCATGGGCGATTAGCCAAACATCTAGTGCCGTCAATCGGGAGCAATGCGTCGGGCACACCTTGACCGTAGCCTTCAACTATCAGCAGTTCTCCGAAAATTTCTTCGGCCCGTCATCAAACCACCCCCTGAACGGCCTGGCAGCATCCGACCCCCAAAGAAACGTTTGACCTCAGCCGTTCATTGCCAGGAAGCCGCCCCTGTAGGGCCTTAACGTCACCAAGCATCGCGTGTCACGCTATCAGATTTTAGGGACGAGATCTCACCTACAAACCAAATACGTTCTCAATTTTGGCTTCACAGTATTGATCCTTGTCACTTACAGAAATCAGCAGGTGCTGACTGTAAAGAAACTGTGAATCTCTGCTGAACTCCGCTCTCAGTGAGCCTGAAGGGGTCTTGGGATACCCCACGCCCGCCTTCCACATCTCGGGGCTAAACGTCCCCAGTTCTCCGAATGCCTCCCTCAAAGAGGTCTCTGACACCAAATCACAGATATCCTCCGTGATGATGGTGAGGCCCAACTTTGGCAGGTGCTCGTCCATCAACTGAACAATCTTACGTGCCAAAGCACTGCGTGGATCCGACGCGGTTCCACAGCCTGCGAGAAGCAGTAACGCCAGACAGCTTACCATTATAAGTCGCAAGACACGTGCCCTCCGATCCAGCGGAATCTCAATACCGGTGTTTCAGCATGAGGCTTATGTCTGCTCAATCCGCAGCTACCAATTAAAGCCGCCAGTCCGCATGCCACCCCGCCCCAGCCTGTCGTCAGGCGAACCCGCACGCACTCAACGCAACTGCTTTAGCGCCTCTAAAGAGGCTGCGGGTCCCGTGCAAGTGGAAGACTGGAGCGTGATGCTTGAGGCGCGGGCTCTCTACCAGCAGGAAAACGCAACCACCGATCTGGGTGCCCCTGCCGCGGTTTCCTACGATATCAGTGACGAGTGTTACACTTGGTGTCGGCTACAATTTCGGACGTTTCACCGATGACCTCAGTGACCAGACGTTCGATGATTAGGGAGTATTCCTGAACATGACCGCTAAATTATAGGGTAAAGTGGTCAGCAATGCTGCATCTTCTCAGGTGTCCCTTTGTGTTACCCCAAAGTCTACCACTAAGCCTCACGTCTCGACCAGCTCATCAGAGTTCTGATTGGGCTGACCATCCTGATCTCATGGATTGATCCGCGGGTTCACCATCGGGAGCCTCAGGATTCCAAAGGCGGTCCTACAGAGTGTCACAAGTCCTTGGGTAAACACCCAAGTGTCCTCCCTATTTGATTCGAAATGCCTTTGGTGACCTAAAGTTCCGCTTCGTTGCCATAGTCCGATCTCAGGTTTCACCCCGACCGCCTTGGCTGTGTTTTAGGGGCAGCCCTGTGAGCTTCATAGCTGAAGCCGATACACTCGACTATTCTGCAGCTCGCTTAGCGCAGACGAGCCATAAGACACATGACCAGTGAACCTTTGAAGTATCTATTCCGACGCTTGGGAGCGTGGGACGACCTGAGTGAGGAGGAGCGGGCGGCTCTGGTCGAGGCCGCTGGCGAGACTAAGGTCATGCCAAGGGGATCTGAGATCGTCCGCGAGGGGCAGAGCCCAAGCTTCTGCACCCTTCTCGTTGGGGGAATGGTAGCCCGGGAAAAATCCCTAGAAGAGGGTGGCAAACAGATAACCGCAATTCATATTGCGGGTGATTTGATCGACCTGCACACATTCCTTCTTTCCAAGCTCGACCATGATCTTGTCGCGCTAACCGAGGTCAAACTGATCAGCTTCCCGCACCGGAAGTTGAAGGCGATCACCGAACAACTTCCTCATTTGACGCGTCTCCTTTGGCTGTCTACTCTCATCGACAGCGCGATCCACCGGCAGTGGCTTGTGGCAATGGGCAGGACGTCGGCACTCGCACATGCTGCTCACTTCTTCTGTGAAATCTACGTACGATCAGACTTGGTGGGGCTCGCTGACGAGCATAGGTCCATTCCGTTCGCTATAACCCAACAGCAGTTGGCTGACACATTGGGATTGTCGGCGGTGCATGTGAGCCGCGTTGTGCAGGAACTACGACGCCAGAACTTGATCACGTGGGATGGTAAGCGTCTGTCGGTTTTGGACTGGGATGGCTTGCAATCACTAGGTCAATTCGATCCGTCCTTCTTGGACGTGGTCGTTCGACGGCGATAGCGACCTTGAAGTACCCTCTGAGCTCAGCCGAGGGGCCTATGGGTTCACCCCAGATTGCTGATGGTGCCCACCAGGATAGCCAAGGTGACAGTGACAGCCACTAAGGCGATCTCGAAACGACCGAAGTACATCATGTACCTGAGGGGCTCCTGAGGGAGATCGACCACGCTCCCAAACAGCAACAAGACCAACGTGTCCTTGAAGGGTCCCAGGGGACATCGAGGGATCGGGCGTAGTGATCGCTCGGAAGAGGGGGGCACCAATGCGTCCCCTGGGTTTCACGAGAATACCTTAGGCTTCCGGAGGTTCCTAGACCCCAAGCAAGTTTACTCCAGCCTCCAGGTGCCACCCAGGATAGCCATGGCTGCTTTCAAGGCACTATCGCCCCTTTGATGGCTTGTGGGGAGCCACTGGGGTTCCTCGGGCTTCAACCGGCGCTGTCTTGGAAGTATGCGCCGGACTTCCCGGGTCCAGTTGTCGAAATCGTCCGCGTCCATAGGTGGTCCTATCGGACATTTTTGCGAAAAATTTGTGAAGCCATATATACATACGAGTCGAGCACCGTTCCCCCCGGTGGATGTGGGGTCTCCCGGCCTTTTGGGCGTCCTACTCCGCGACCGAGCCAGGGCTCCATGTTCTTGAGATTGGTAGATCAATGAACCGTGTTCCCCCTAGGGAACCCGGCCGCGGCAACCTCCTTGTGCGGAGGGGTGCTGCCGCAAAGCTCGTCAGGCGCCGCAAGCAGATGCGGTGTAGAACTGCCAGGGAGGAAGACGCCAAGTTCCCGCGGCGTAAACACACCAGCAGCGATCTCGCGAAGTGCCAGTTCGGTGCTATCCAGTTCGGGAGCTTGGATCTGAACTGGAGCGCCGTTCCGGAGGGCTCGAGCCCGCGCGGCAGCGGCAAGAGCAAGGCCAAACCGATTTGGCACCTGTTTCTGGCAATCAAAGACAACTAACGAGTCCATGAGTCTAGGCCCTCCTGCGCACGGAAGGTTGCCGCTCGCCGGCAACATCGTGCTCGAGCCAGACAAGGGCTTCTTCCACGGCATCAAGGCGTGACGGCAAGCTGTTATCCGGCATGCCTTCACCGGTAGCTTGGTCCATCAGATATTCAGTGTAGGCCCAGTTCATCAGGATGGACCGCTTGGCTTCACGGGACAGCGACGGATCCAAAGTGACATCCATTGGTGAAGCCCATCCGCGAGGGCCCGACCGGTCTTCGCGGGCCGCGGCACCGGCCATAGCCTCCCCATAGGTCTCTTGAAGATTCTCAAGTCCCAGCCTTGCAAGGGTGGCGTCGGAAAAGGCGCCGGCGCCTGTCTTCGCACGCTCTTCGTCCTGGTCCTTACCGTCCGGAGCAACCTGATAGGTTAAGCCATCCCGCTCAGCATAGCGGATCGCAGCGTGGAGCGACGGAAAGCTCAGCTCGATTTGCGTAAGCGTGTCATCCCCTCCTGTGTAGCCCATCAACGGCTCGATAAAGGGTGGTGTGCGCCGCTCGAAACGCAGCCGCCAAGTCTTGGACGCTACCTTTGCCGAAGTGATCGGCGAGGGTGCGGGCTTATAGATGTACGCAACAGCTTCGGCCGGGAACGTGGAGTGACGCTCCGGTGAGCTGCGCGAGGTATTGTCGTTTGCAGCCGAAGCTGCTGTTAAGGGGTACGCTGAACGGTTCAGTACGTTTTCGAAATTTTCCAACATCACATCCTCCTGGGTCAGCGAAGGATGCGAGCTGACAGCAAGGCTGTTGGCTCGCCGCCAGCTCGGCAGGATTAGTGTTTGATGGGAATGCGCTTCACCTGCGACTGCGCCCTCGCACTCTTGGGGAGCACAATAGTAAGCACGCCATTCTTGAAGCGGGCATCAATCCCGTCCTCCTCAACCTCTACCCCGAGCGGAATACGCCGCTCAAACCGGCCGTAGAAATGTTCCGAAAACTGCTTGTTCTTGTCTTCGCTTTCTGAGCGTTTTTCGCCCTTGAGCGTCAGTACATCTTCGTCGAGCAGAATCTCGACATCCTTCTCCTCAAGCCCGGCGATCTCAGCGGTCACTTTGATCTCCTTGTCTGTTTCGGAGATCTCGACACTAGGCCAAGAGCAAAAAGCCCCCAGTGAGCTTAAGGCCGGTAGCGGGGTGTCAAAGCTTCTGAAAGCATCGTCAAACAACCGGTTCATCTCGCGGTGCAGCGAGAGGAAGGAATTGGGCTGCTGATCCTGGTAGGCCGGAACCTGGTTGCTGGAGCGGTTCCACGGAATAAGATCACGCACATTCATGGTACTTCTCCTTTCTGTTTCGACAGGGCACAAACCAACAGGGTGGCGCCGGACATTGCGCCCGACGTCACGTCGTTGCTCCACGGAAAACTAAGCTGTTAGGCGGCTTTGCTTTGCCCTTCGATCTGCTTGGGTTCAGCCGAGGGCGTAGCTTGGCTTGTGGCAATCGCGATCTGCCGCGGTTTCATTGCTTCAGGCAGCTCCCGCTTCAGCTCAACGGTTAGAACACCATTGGCTAGGCCAGCGCCGGTGACCATCACATAGTCAGCAAGTCGGAAGCGGCTCTGGAAAGACCCATCGCCAATGCCGCGATGCAGATACTGGGCGTTCTGCTCAGCAGATTTCTTCCCGCTCACCACCAGCGTGTTCTGCTCTTGGGTGATTGTCAGCTCATCTTGATTGAAGCCGGGAACAGCTACACTGATGCGGTAACTGTCGTCACCAATCTTGGCAATGTCGTAGCTTGGCGAAGTTCCTGCTGCTGTTAAAGCGCTCTCAGACTGAAGCGCGTTCAGCAGCCAATCGAACCCCACAGTCGACCGGAATAGAGGAGAGAAATCAAAAGTTGTGCTCATAGCCACATCCTCCTTTGAGCAACATGGATACAAGGATTTGGGGACCAGCTAGCACGCTGGCTCCACCCTGCCGGCCTTAGAGCCCGGCGTCTTTGATCTTGGAATTGCCCTCGGAAGCGTCAAGGGCTCTGGGCCCCGCCGGCACAAAATTTTTCAGGAGTCCCGGTCCGACAGGAGCGAGGCGGAAGAACCTTCGTCACCTGGCGATGAGCGAGCCAATCGCACCTACGAAGTTGGCACGGCAACTCAGACCGGTTCAGGAAAAGCTCAGCTAATCGAGAACGGTGAAGTACGGCTGGGCCAACTGGGGGCACTATCCAGAACGTAACTCCAGAGCTGTCCGAGGCAGTTGGTCTGCAGGGTACGACTGGTGCGTTGGTGGCGAGCGTAGCTCAAGGTTCGGCCGCGGAAGAGGCCTGAATAGCATCTGGTGACGTGTTTATTGCTGTTGATGGTGATCCCATGGATGGAACGACGGACCTCCGCAACCGCGTTGGGTTGACCTTGCTGGGCGAGGTGCTCGATGTCGCGCTTATTAGCACGGGCGAGGAGCGAACTGTACAAGTGACAATCAAAGAAGCTTCCGCAGAATCAATGGGGAGTCCGCCTATCGCATGGTGTATACTTTTGGGAAATTACCTAAGTGGGTAGTAACGGTCGTTATTGATGGTGGTAGACAAGTTGTGGGGCTTAACTTAGCGGCACGATCGTGAAAACCTGGAACATCTCGATGTTGCGCTCCTCACCAGTGCAGGGCTCTATTGCTTTTTTCCAGCCCGTGAATCTCGTTTGTGCTACCGCCGCTTTGGCCAGACACGAGCCGCGGTGAGAACGTGGAGTATAGTCACTGCGCTGCGTTCGATGAGCCAAGCTCGTGTGTCGGCCGCAGGTGCTCGTCAAGAAAGAGGACGGCTTGCTTCAGTGCCTGCTGGCCCTGAGGAGTATCAAGGTTGAACTGATACTCATGGTTCAATTGTTGTCCTGGTGAAAAGAACAGAGCCGAGGTGGGGACTTTGAGCTCACTAAGTCGATCAGCGAGCGTTCGAGCTTGAGGCTCCAGGGGATCAGCGTCTCCACTTGTGATAAAAGTGGGTGGAAAGGCTGAGTCAACGTTGGGGGTGATGG
>NZ_DATCMJ010000011.1:0-11240 GCF_036563435.1 Devosia sp. | reverse complement strand
TAGGCGACACCCAGAGGCTAAGAGCGAGGGTGACACACACCAGCATCGCTGGCGTGCAGAAAGTCACCACTCTCTACAGCAAGGGGTAAGCCCCTCAACTTTGCTAGCACCGCCTATTTCGACCTCTAGCGTCAAACCAAGTTCGGCGAGCGCTCACCGACTAGCCTCTGCAAACGACTGCTGACAGGAACATCGAGTTCGGATCTCAACGGCCGGGAATGGGGTCGTCTCCTGCCCGGCACCTATGGGATGGGTACCGGACGGGCCGCTTTTGGAGCGCAAAAGGGCTAGAGCAGACGATCTAGGCTTGATTGACGCAGTCTCGCTTAAGCCAACCTGCGCTTTTTACAGCAAGGATTGCCTGTGCTTCGACATCGAACAGTATTGTGGCCGCTGAAGAGATCGCGGTTCAGCCGGCATGCGAGATGAAATGCATATGCGTCAGCGCGGGACGAAGTCGGTGTTTGGCGTGATCTTGCGGCAGAAGGCTGCAACCAAACGGGCGCAATTTTCCACATCGGCCAGGCTCAGCACCTCGCCGGGCGTATGCATGTAGCGCAGCGGTACGCCGAGCAAGCCCGTGGCCATCCCAGCCCGGTTGAGCTGGAGGGCTCCCGCATCGGTCGGCGTAGCAGAGGGTGCAACCTGCACCTGGTAGGGAATACCCTCCTCCGCGGCGGCGCGCTTGACCAGCGAGAACACCACTGGATTAGTGTTGGGGCCGCAGGAGACGGTTGGGCCCGCTCCAAGAAGAAGCTGGCCCTTTTCGGCAGGGTTCACCCCCGGATAGTCGATCGCGTGCTCCATATCGATCGCGATGCCGCATTGCGCTTCGATGGCAAAGGCTGCGGTCTTGGCACCGCGTGATCCGATTTCCTCCTGAACCGTTCCTACAGCGTAAACACCAACGGATGGTTCTAGCCCGCCCTCTTCCGCCAGCAGGCGAAGCGCCTCGGCGACGATGAAGAGACCTGCTTTGTTATCAAAGCCCCGGCCGACCGCCCGACCGCCCAGGAGCTGCTGGAAGTCCTGCTGATAAGTGACATAGCTGCCAGGATCGACCACACCCTCAGTTTCCGCCTTGGTGGCCGCACCAATGTCGATCCAGAGCTCCTTGAGCTGGGGCTTTTTCTTGAGCTCGTCGGGATCCATCAGGTGGATCGCCTTGCGGCCAATCACCCCTGGCACCTGCCCCTTGGGCCCATGTACCCAAACCGTCTGGCCAACCGGGATGACGCTGTCATGCCCGCCGATGGCGCTGAAATAAAGCAGGCCATGGTCGTCGATGAAGTGCACGATGAAAGCGATTTCATCCATGTGTCCTGCCAGCATGACCTTCATCGGCGCTGACGGGTTTATGGCGGCCATTACATTGCCGTGGACGTCGGTCGAGACCGTCTCGACAAAATCTCCGACATAATCCCGGTAGTTTTTGGCAATGCGGTGCTCATTGCCGCTGGGAGCAGGTGTCGCAACAAGGCGGCGCAGGAAATCGAGGGAATCGTCGCGCATGAAACTGCTTCCAATGTTGGTCTGCTGGTGATCAGTGGCCAGAAAGTGACTTGATGGTCGCGACCAGTCGCGGCAGCGGGAAGGGCTTGGACAAAAACTCGGTGCATTCTGGCAGATCCCCCGGGATCGGCCGTTTGGCTCCCGAAACAACGATGATGCGGATATGGGGCCAGATATAATTGACATGCTTGGCAAGCACGATGCCGCTACGGGTCCCCGGCATGTTGATGTCGGTGATCAACCCTGCGATCTCTTCACCTCGGGAATCAAGCAGGGTCAGTGCTTGGGCAGTATCGCAGGCCTCAAGCGCTTCGAGGCCGCAATCGTGGACGATCTGCGCTAGCTCCATTCTTATTAGCGGCTCGTCATCGACGATCAGGAAGGACTTCGGACGGTCTTGGATCTTGGTTGTCATGGCCCGCTAACGGGTGCCTTTTGTGTGGCGTTCCAAGTTATCGTATCTGTATAACTTGTGCGCGTTGGCCGGAACTTCAGGAGCTTCGATCGTTTACCTGATCCCGCAGGAGCACACCGTGCCCGCGGCTTACCAGGATAACCCGACATGAAGCTTTTCACCTGTGGGAACTGCGGGAACACGCTCTACTTCGAGAATGTCCGCTGCGAGCAATGCGGTTACAGGGTTGGATTCCTGCCTAGCGGCAACCAGCTGATCGCACTGGTTTCCGATGGCGACGCGTTTCTGAACGCAGGCACACAGGGTGATCGCTACGCTTATTGTGCCAACGGTGCGCACGCTGCCTGCAACTGGTTGGTGCCAGAGAGTGCAGGCCCTGGAGCCTTCTGCGTCGCTTGCACGCATAACGAGACCGTGCCCCCGCTCAACAACGAGGAGAATGTAAGACTGTGGCAAGTGATGGAACGGGCAAAGAAGCGCTTGTTTTATTCCCTGCTCAAGCTTGAACTGCCGTTAGGCAAAGGCGCTCAGGGCGATGTCTCCTCGCTGCGGTTTCGCTTCCTTGTCGACGAGCCGACCGAAGGCGGCTCGGTGATGACCGGCCACGACGATGGGGTGATCACCATTGCGCTTGTGGAGGCGGACGACGCCGAGCGGGAGCGTCGCCGCACCAATATGGGTGAACCCTATCGCACGCTGCTCGGCCATTTCCGCCACGAAATCGGCCACTACTACTGGGACGCGCTTGTAGACACCGGCGAGTACTTGGAGCCGTTTCGCAAACTTTTCGGCGATGACCGCGAAGACTATGGGCAAGCTCTCGAGCGCCATTATGCCAATGGCGCTCCCCCCGACTGGCCGCAGCACTTCATCAGCGCCTATGCCACGTCCCATCCCTGGGAGGATTTCGCCGAAACCTGGGCCCATTACCTGCACATGGTCGATGCCGTGGATACCGCGCTCGCCTCCCGAATGGGCGCCGAGACCCCGTCCGGAATGGAAATCGATATCCACTTCGACCCGTATCGGACAACAGACTTCACCCCGGTCGTCCAGAACTGGATTCCCCTGTCACTGCTGCTCAACGACCTCAACCGCGCCATCGGCCACGCCGATGCCTATCCCTTTGTTCTAAGCCCAACAGTGCAGGCAAAACTAAGCTTCATCCACGCCCTCGTGCACGGGCAATCTGTTTAGCTCCCCAGCATCGCGAGGACTTAGTGGGCCTCACCTGAACGGCGGCAGGCTGCGGAAAGCCGACTTTAGTGCCGTTCCCCAGCCCTCCGACACGGCCGCATAATACGGATCGTCGCGCGAGAAGCGGCGACTTGGGTCAAGTCGGAGGCTGTCGGCCCGGTAGGCTTGCAGATCAAGGGGCAGGCCCACCGACAGGTTGGACTTTAGCGTGGAGTCGAAGGAAACGAGCAGCAGCGTGCTCGCCTCTTCAAAGCTCATCGTCCGATCATAGGCGCGGATCAGGATGGGCTTGCCATATTTGTGCTCGCCGATCTGGAAGAAGGGCGTGTCCGTGGTGGACTCGATAAAATTCCCTTCCGAATAGATGTAGAAGAGGCGCGGTTCTTCGCCCGCAATTTGACCGCCCAGAATGAAGGTCGCAGCAAACCACTCAGTGTTCTGGCCTGAGGAGGCCGCCTCCCGAATAACCTCCTTGACCACATTGCCGATGAAGCGCGCCGTCTGAAACATCGAGGGCGCATGCAGCAAGCTCCCGTGTCGATCGTCTGGCGCCTTGTCGCGCTCGTCGAGGATGCTGAGCACGGCCTGAGTGGTGGCGAGGTTTCCTGCGGACAATAGCACTAGCGCCCGCTCGCCCGGCACTTCCCAGGTGCGCATCTTGGAGAAGGTGGAAATGTTGTCCAGACCGGCATTGGTGCGGGTGTCGGACATGAAAATCAATCCAAGATCCGTCTTCATACCCACGCAATAGGTCATCATGTAGCCCGAGAAACTGTGTCAGCAGCCCTTACTGCTCTACATGAAGGGTGACGGCAAGTGTCTCGGTGGAGGACCCGCGACGCAACCCGGTTATGGGTGCCGCCTGCCCATAGTCGAGACCGCAGGCGATCCGAACATAGCGTTCGTCCGGTGCGACCCCATTGGCGACGTCGAAGCCAACCCAGCCCAAATCCTCGACAAAGGCTTCGGCCCAGGCATGGGTTGCGGTCTGCTCGACCCTGTCTGTCATCAGCAGGTAGCCCGAAACATAGCGAGCGGGGACCCCCAGCAATCGCGCTGCCGAGATAAAGATCTGGGCGTGGTCCTGGCAGACCCCGCTGCCGCTCGCCAGCGCCGTCTCGGCGGGCGTGGCAACATCGGTGCTGTCGGGAATATAAGCCACGCGGGCGGTAATCTCCCCCGACAGTCGGTGCAACTGCTCCAGCCTTTGGCTAACGCCGGTAAGCGGATCTGCGAGCGCATGCACCGCTTCTCCCGGTTCGGTCAGTGGCGTCACACGCTGGTATGTCCAGAGTGGCGCCGTGCCGGTGCCGACACCGAAAATGCCTGCGGTATCGCGAGTTTCCACATGCCCGACTGCACGGATGACGATTTCGGAGGTGTGCGGCTTTGAGTGGAGCAACTCGGTTTGGTTACCGAAAGCATCCCGGTACGAGAGCTCCAGCGCCGTGCCCTCCACATCAATCCTCCAGTCTGTGACCGATTGCACGGAGGAGTCGACCGGTCGCAACCTCACCCGTTGCACCGCATGGGCAACCGGTTCGGTGTAGCGGTAGGTGGACCTATGATCGATCGAGATGAGCACGGCGTGTCAATCGAAGTTGTAGGCAGATGCTATATCAGCACCAAGCCTGTTATTGCGGGCAATGAAGTCGGTCAAGAACTCGTGTAGCCCAAGCTCGAAAACGGTCTCGATCTGCTTGCTTTCAATGAAACCGAGTGTCTGAGCAGCCAAGTCATGGCAGGGATGGCGCATCTCGTAATCATTGGCAAGATGCCCTAGGTTCTCGACGATGTTTCGATACGAAAAATGGAGCGACCGGGGCATCCGCCCGTTGAGAATGAGATATTCGGCAATCTGTGTCGGGTTATACTGAACGTCATAGACCCATCGGTACGAGCGATGCGCCGATACTGAGCGCAGGATCGACTCCCACTGATAGTTGTCCATTGTTCCGCCGACATAGGACACTGCTGGCAGCAGCACGTAGTATTTCACATCGAGGATACGTGACGTATTGTCGGCCCGTTCGATGAACTTGCCGATCCGGGAGAAGTTGAAGTTCTCGTTGCGCAACATCGTTCCGTGAAACGCCCCGCGGATCAACCAGGTCTCACGCTTGATATGGTCTAGCAACGCCGGCAACTCGCTGTCTGTGACAGGAGCACTCAAGGCGCTCTTCAGCGACATCCAAGCTTCGTTCACCGCTTCCCAGGCGTCACGCGTAAGTGCCGTCCGCACCATGCGCGCATTGAAGCGCGTGGCTTCGATGCAGGAGATGACGCTGGACGGGTTGCCTTGGTCCCGCAGGAGGAAGTCCGCGACATTCGCGGATGTGTAGTGATCATATTTGGCCTGAAAGGCCTCTGTGGCAGCTGCCGATAAGACGACCGACGACCATTCTTCGGAGGAGTTGGACGTGCGGGTCAGCGCTATCCGCAATCCGGCATCAACCAGACGGGCCATGTTCTCGGCCCGCTCTATATATCGGTGCATCCAGAACAGGCCGTTGGCGGTTCGTCCCAAAAGCATCGCTTAGTGTCCCTTCCAGCTCATCAGTCGTTGAGGACCCAAGTGTCCTTGGTGCCACCACCCTGGCTGGAATTGACCACCAGTGAGCCTTCGGTGAGGGCCACGCGGGTGAGCCCGCCCGGTACAGTGCGAATGCGATCCGACACCAAAACATATGGACGCAGATCGACATGCCGTGGCGCCAGCCCTGCATTGGTCAAAATCGGCGAGGTGGAGAGCGCCAAGGTCGGCTGCGCAATGTAGTTGCCAGGCCGCGCGCGAAGCTTATCGCTGAAATCCGCCAGTTCCTGCCGCGAGGCGGCTGGCCCAACCAGCATTCCATAGCCGCCCGAGCCATGGACCTCCTTGACCACGAGCTCGTCCAGGTGCTCCAGCACATATTTTAGGCTATCCGCCTCGCCGCAGCGATGGGTCGGAACATTCTCGAGCATGGCGCTGCGGCCCGTATAGAACTCGATGATCTCGGGCATATAGGAATAGATCGCCTTGTCATCGGCAATGCCGGTGCCCGGCGCGTTGGCGATGGTGATCCGCCCGGCGCGATAAACGTCCATTATACCGGCCACACCCAGGGTCGAGTCAGACCTAAAGGTCAAGGGATCAAGAAACGCATCGTCAACCCGGCGGTACAGTACGTCGATGGGGCGATAGCCTTCGGTGGTGCGCATGGCAATGCGCCCGCCCACCACCTTGAGGTCGCTGCCTTCAACAAGCTCCACCCCCATCTGGTCGGCAAGAAAGGCATGCTCGAAATAGGCCGAGTTGTGGATGCCCGGCGTCAGCACCGCAACGGTGGGTCTTTCTTGCTCACGATCGAGCGGCGCAACCGCTGACAAGGACTGGCGCAGCAATTGCGGATAGTTCTCCACCGGGAGCACTTTGACCTGCTGGAACAGCTCGGGAAAGAGCTGCAGCATGGTCTCGCGATTTTCCAGCATGTAGGACACACCCGATGGCGTACGGGCATTGTCCTCAAGCACATAGAACTGGTTTTCCGCAGTGCGAACCAGATCGACCCCGACCACATGTGTGTAAACGTTGCTAGGTGGTCGGAAGCCAATCATTTCAGGCAGAAACGCAGCGTTCTGAGCGATCAACTGCTTGGGTATGCGCCCGGCGCGGACGATTTCCTGTCGATGATAGATGTCGCCCAGGAAAGCATTTATCGCCACGACACGCTGCTCTATGCCCTCCGACAGGTAACGCCACTCACGGCCGGTGATGATGCGCGGCACGATGTCGAACGGGATCAGCCGTTCGGCGGCCTCCTTCTCACCATAGACCGCGAAGGTGATACCGGTCCGGCGGAATACCCCCTCGGCGTCGCGCGCCTTCTTGTCCAGTGCAGCAGGTGTCTGCTGATCGAGCCAGGCCTTGACCGGCTTGTAGGGCTGCCGGACGTCGCCGTCGCCCAAGAGCATCTCATCGAACGCGGACACGAGCTTTTCCAATGCTGAGTAGATCCATCAAGAGCGGCAGGACACGGTGAGTGCGCGGCTGTACCAAGCAAGAAGCATGCCGACATGGTGATAAGTGGCCTCACACTATCGATCGCGGCACCCTCCCCGCTGATGGGCCGGAATGGTTACCAAATGGGGAGAGTTCCTGGACCTAACTTGCGTTCAGCGTATCGGACAATGCAAATCGCCCACAGCACAGGAGATGTTCCTGGTGGCGGTTCCCGCAATCGAAGCCAGTCACTTTCTCGAGCGGCGTCAGACTTTCGGCATTTCTAAGGCTGTCTCAATACCTGATTGCCAAGCACCTATAGTGCGTGTGATCACCAGCCGAAATGTTTTGGAATGTCTGCTTGGTCACCCCAGCCGGTTTTTAAGTAAACTGCGTCAGCACGATCATGGAGAGAAAACCTAAAGCGGCTGCAAGACCGGCAGATTTCTCGAACTGGTGGCTTTCCGCCTCCGGCACCAAGCCGGTAGTTGCCAGATAGAACATGGCGCCAGCTCCGACTGCTGTGAGCGTCCCCTGCCAGAACTCCGGCAGATTGCTGAGCAGGAAGTAGCCACCGAGCGCTGACACGAACAAAGATATGCCGATCAAGCCTGTCCACTTGATGATCTCCCAGCGTTGCGCTCTCTTTGATTTCTCCTTGTCTGTGTCGAACACCAGCTCCCCAATGCTTAGGGCTTCGGAGATGTTGTCGAGAGCGATGGCAACGCCGACCACAAGACCTGTGCCCCCTCCGATAGCTGACGAAGCACCAATGACGATGCCCTCGATCAGTTCTTCCGCACTTGTTGCGCCTGCTATGACAGTTACTTTGTTGCCGTGTGGCTTGCGCCGCTGATGAAATCGTCTGACCCATCTTCGTTGCGAGGCTTGTTCACCCGCGGTCAATCCACGGTTCACGAAGAGGTCGAAACACCAGACCAGAAGAACGCCTACCGCAATGGCAATCAAGGACGTGAGCAGCCCGGCAAGCTCAAGCGCCTTTGGGACCATTTCGAAGCTGACTGCACCGAGCAATACCCCGCCTGCAAATCCAACCGCGATAGATAACAAGAGGCTTGTCGGTCTGACCAGAAGCGAGGCGACACCGCCTATGAGCGAAGCAAGTGCTGCACCGCCGGCAATCAGCAGAAAGGTCCAAAGCTCACTCATGACTGCTCCTGCGCTCTGTTATGCAATGCGGTGCAACGTACGGAGTTGCTGGGTGATAGGAACCAAAGGATATGGTTTCCTGTGGAGTTCACAGCCGAGTTGATGCCGCAGAAGGTTCAGGACTTCGGAAGCACTTAAACTGCGGCTCCTTGGGAACCAGAAACAGAAGCGTCTCCCTATTGAGGAGCGTTTCCATGGTGCGAGCATATCTTGTTGTTCAGCGCGAAGGTCGGTGGTGGATCATCGTCGATGGCCAGAGAACAGGGCGATTCCCTAACGCACTTGTTGCGGAGGCTTCCGCCATTGCGTCAGCGAAACAGGACTTCACAGCAGGTCAACCGGCTCGTGTTATTGTGGAGACCGAGGGGCTTCACACAGTCTACGACAGTAGCCCGGAAGGCACCTCTGCTGCAGGCCCTACATTACCGCCAAGCCGCTAAACTGCCCTTCCGTCAACCCTGCTAAGCCTCACTCTGCCGACGACACCTGCTGAACTGCATAGGTGAAACTGACGGTCAGGAGCGGCCTACTCAGATGGTCCTTGATGTTGACTGACAGAACTCGTGCGGGTGTTGCGCCGCGCATGACTACAAACGTCCGCTTGCGGCAAACGACATTGTTTAGGCGAATGACCATAATGGGGTCGACACCAGCCAGGCAGAATGGCGCCCCAAACTGGACGTTGGAGCAGCTGTTGCGAGTTCCTGAAAGCTGCCGAGAAGCCACTAAGGGGCAGTGTCAAGCAATGCCTGGTGTCAGTCCCAATCGCAGCCTCTGAGCATCCTGGCTGGGCGGCATGCCGAAGTACCGCCGGTACTCGCGGCTGAACTGTGACGCACTGTCATAGCCAACCTTGAACCCCACGCCCGTGATGTCGTTCGCATGCGCCGCCAGCAGCAATCGAGCCTCTTGCAGCCGAAGCTGTTTCTGGAACTGGATCGGGCTCATGGCCGTGACAGCCTGGAAGTTGCGATAGAAGGCTGAAACGCTCATCCCCACGAACCCGGCGACATCCTCCACGCGGAATGGGGTGGCATAGTGTTGGCGGATCCAACGAACGGCTCTTGAGATGTGACTGAGATGACTATCGGCTAGCCCCAACTGGCGCACGGCGCTGCCTTGTTCTCCTGCCATGAGCCGCCATAGGATCTCTCGCTTGATGAGTGGCGCGAGGACGGCGATGTCCTCAGGTGAGTCAAGCAAGCGAACCAGGCGCAAGACAGCATCCAGCAAAGCTGCTGGGGCGTCGCTCACCAGCATTGCCGATGGCGCACCGGCACTGCTTTGCCGCATGCCGTTAGATCCAGCTTGAAGCAGCAATTCTGCAACAGAAATGGGCTCCAAGACGAAGCCGAAGCCAAGAGCGGGATAGCCCGGACTTGCGTCGATGAACCTGCCGGTTACCGGCAGATCCACCGAGGCGACAAGGAATTGGCCGGGACGATATTCGTATAGTCGGTCGCCGAGGGCCAGTTGCTTGGTGCCCTGTGCCACCAGAGCCATCACAGTCCCGGACATGGTGTGTTCGTCCGCAGACTCGTCCTGCCGCGCCAGCAGAATACCTGGGATCGGAGTTCCCGTGTCAGGTCTGGCATGACGATCAATCAGGTCGCGAAGCTCGGCGATCTGCTTTTCCATACGACCACTCTCCGTCTAGTGCCGCGTGACGCACTCATGCACTCACGCGGACCAGGCATCGATAGCATTGTGCAAGGCTGAGGCGATACACTCGGGTGCTTGCAAGGCGCCCAACTTCTCGCCATGACGATCTAGCTCGCCCGGGCGAGTGCCACAGCATCTGGTCCGGCGGGGAAGCGCAATTGGCCCGACGTGTCATTTGCTGCGGCCCACACTGCTTCTGCGACGTCGCTCTCCTTGGTGGTGAGCGCCGGCGTCGCGAAAGCTGCAAAGATCGGCTGGGCAAAGGCTTGGTAAGCTTCCGGGATAAGATCGTCGATGTTGATGCCCGAATTCTGCGAGAAGCGAGTAGTCGGCGCATAGCCGGGCTCGACCAGCTTGGCTCGGATGTTGAACTCGGAGAGCTCGTGCGCCAGGGAGCCAGTGAAGCCTTCAATGGCCTGTTTGCTGGCGGTGTAGGCTGCAGCAAGAGGCATGGGCGCCAAGGTCACGCTGGAAGTAACATTCACCACCACACCCGAGTTCTGCGCACGGAACATCGGCAGCACAGCCTGGGTCATGGCCATCACCCCGAACGTGTTCGTTTCGAATACCTTCCGGACATGGCTCATTGGGGTTGCCTCGAATGCTCCGACGACGCCGATGCCTGCATTGTTGACCAGCACATCGATCGGTCCGCTCGCCTCGAGCGCTGCGGCGATGCTCTCTTCGTTCGTGACATCCAGAGCAATGATGCGAAGTCGTTCGGAAGCAGGCAGAACCTCCTGGTTCGGCTTGCGCATCGTGGCGATGACGTTCCACCCCTGTGCTAGGAAGAAGCGGGCGGTTTCGAGCCCATAGCCGGACGAGCTGCCAGTGATCATAACAGTGTTCATGGTGTTTTCCTTGACGTGTTGAGCGATCCCCTGATCGCCTCGACACCATCTAAGCACCGCCTCGTCCACCGGCGTTATCACCAAGCTCCCGGTTGTTTGCACAATCCTCTCAGATGGGGAAGCCAATGTACAGTGCTGATGTTGGCATCACTCGGAAAGCTAGTTTTCCTCCTGCCGTCATGCTCGAAGGAAGGTTGCCGTAAGCACACTTGGGCGTTCGGCGATGTTGCGCTCCATTTCGGTCGTTCGGACTGCCATTTCGACTACCCGAAAGCGGTGGGTCCGCTTAGGTAGAGGCGACGGTGCCAATGGGGTAGGAAGCAGACAGTCCGCTCCTGATGGGAAGAGGCGTCAAGTAGACGCCGCGTCGCCATGCCGCTCCCTATCGGCGCAGTGTTGTCGGCCAGCTCACCGCGACAAAGATCAGCCCAGCCGCGACCAGCATAAAGGC
>NZ_DATCMJ010000008.1:0-173842 GCF_036563435.1 Devosia sp. | reverse complement strand
AAAAGCTCCGGGGGCTTTGTTGCGTTCTGGGACAGCGCAACTATGCAGGCCGCAGTGCCTTGTGATCCAACAAGGCCAAAGCTTATCCTCATTCCTCTGCGATAAGCATACCCACCAATATCCAGATCCCACGGACGTCATGCGTATTTTCCTGCTCGTTCTGCTTTGCCTGCTGCCCAATCTTGCCGCCGCGCAGTCTCCGCTGTCGTTCGGTGGCTCCTCGAATGCCGAGCAGGCCGCTGATCCAACGGCTGGCGAGGCAGATGCAGCGACCGGCGAGATCGATACGCTGATCAGGATCCTCGAAGACGACACCGCCCGGGGCGAACTCATCCAGCGCCTTCGCGACGCCGGTACGGA
This sequence comes from Devosia sp., assembly GCF_036563435.1. Lineage (GTDB taxonomy): Bacteria > Pseudomonadota > Alphaproteobacteria > Rhizobiales > Devosiaceae > Devosia. The sequence goes on along the minus strand of NZ_DATCMJ010000008.1, from coordinate 173,482 downwards.
AACCAGGTCTGCCGCAACCGAGGCTGAGAGTGTCCCAAGCCTAAACATCGTCCAGCAGTTCTCAGCCTTTACCGCCTCGGCCGCACAAGCCTTCGGCGAGTTGCGTCAAGCGGCGCTTGTGCTCTGGGCAGAAGTGCAGCGGGGTGGTTTGGCCAATGCGGATGCTGGCATGGTGGCGGCAACAGCTCTGGACGTGCTCCTGATCTTTGTGGCGATCTATGGCAGCTTCCTGGTTCTGCGGATCATCGTGAACTGGGCCGCCAACGGTGTTGAGCGCCGCATGAAGGGGCGGGGGTTCCCTGTACGTCTTGGAGGTTCACTTGTAGTTCTGGCTATTGATGCTGGCTCGATCCTGCTGGCAGCCTTTGCCGGTTATGTGACGAGCGCCATGCTGGGTGGTGTGGCTGGCGGTCTCCAGGTTACGGTCGAGCTGCTGCTGGCGGCCTTCCTGATCGTGGAACTGGTGAAGCTTGCCATCCGGGCGCTTCTGCAGCCGAGGCATCTGGCAATCCGCTGGCTCCCTTTGGACGACGAGGCCGCCGCTTACTGGACCTTCTGGTCGAACCGCCTGGTTTGGCTGGTGGGTTACACCATCTACTTCGTCCGTCCTGTCCTTGCCTATCACGTCTCGCCAGGCGTGGGCCGGCTTGCCGAGATTGTGGTCATGGCAGCGGCCTTGACGCTTGCCGTGATCATTGTGCTGCAAAACCGGGCGGCCACCAGTGCGCATCTGGTCACGATCGCCGAGCGCCGACAGCAGAGCGGGGTTGCGCAGTTGCTGCGCCCCCTGGCGCTCTACTGGCACGTAGTGGTAATCACCTACCTGATCGCGTTGTTCGTTGTCTGGCTGACCAACCCCGAGGAGGCCCTGCCGTTCATGCTGTCAGCGACTGCGCAGTCGCTGATCGCCATCGCCTTCGGGGTGGCTGTCTTTGCCTTTATCTCTCGGCTGGCGGGCATTGGCCTTCAGTTGCCCCCAGACGTCAAGACGCGGCTGCCCTCGCTCGAGCAGCGCCTCTCCGCTTTTGTGCCGCTGATCATGGGTGTCGTCCGCTGGTTTGTGGTCGCTATTGTCTTCATGGCAATGGCGCAGGCCTGGTTGATCTTCGATGTCGTGGGCTGGATCGCCAGCGACGGTGGTGCACAGGCGGTGGGCTCGGTGATCTCGGCGGCGATCATCATTATCGGCTGCCTTGCGCTCTATATCGCGGTGTCTTCGTGGATCGAATTCCGGCTCAGCTCCAACAGCGGAAAAACGCCGACGGCGCGTGAGAAGACTCTCCTGGGCTTGTTCAGGAATGCCTTCACCATAGCCCTGGCGGTGTTCGGCGTGATGCTGGCTCTGGCACAGATTGGAGTCAACATCGCGCCCCTGCTGGCCGGTGCCGGCGTGATCGGCCTCGCCATCGGTTTCGGCGCGCAAAAGCTCGTCGAAGATATCATCACCGGGATATTCATCCAGTTCGAGAACGTGATGAACGAGGGCGACGTCGTCGAGGCGGCCGGGCGCTCTGGCGTAGTCGAGAAGCTGACCATCCGCTCTGTCACCATCCGCGATTTGAACGGGACGGTGCACCTCATTCCGTTCTCATCGGTGGCACAGGTTTCCAACATGGTGCGCGGCTTCTCCTTCCATGTTGCCGAAGTGGGCGTTGCCTATGATAGCGACATCAACGAAGTGAAGCAGGCCATGCATGATGCCTTCGATCTCCTTATGCAGACCGAACACAAGGACGAAATCCTAGACGAACTGGACATGCAGGGTGTGATCGCCTTCGCCGACTCGGCCATCACCGTCCGGGCCAGGATCAAGACGCTTCCGGGAAAGCACTGGGGCGCCGGCCGGACCTATAGCGAGATTCTCAAGAAGGTCTTCGAGGAGCGCGGCATCGAAATCCCCTATCCGCATGTGACCTACGTGGCTCCTTCCGCAGAGAAGAAGCGCAAGCAGCCGCCTTTGCTCGGCGGTGCCGAAGGTGGCTTGCCGGTTGATCAATCGTGATCGCGCTTCGGCGTCAGGCTTAAGCCGATCTTAATCCGATGCGTTAAAATTCTGATACGCGCCCACTCGGCTCAACGGGCGCATGGTGTTGTGCGTATCAGGAGGCCTCGTATGTTCCGCTCGAAAAGCAAGCTTGTGGGTATCCGCCGGACCTGTTGTGCCCTGGCTGCGGCTTTGGTGTTGAGCTTGGGCGGGGTCGCTCCATCTCTGGCTAACAGTGCCGATTTCGTGCGGAGCCTTTGGCCCTTGGCCGAAGCGCGCGGCGTCAGCCGCTCCGCCTTCGAGGCGGCTTTCACCGGCTACAACTACATCCCCAAGGTCATGGAGTTGACGAAGAAGCAGCCTGAATTCTCGCAGACTGTGCAGCAATATATCGACCGTCGGGTCACTGCTGCCCAGGCGCAGAAGGGGCGGGCGATGCGGACCGAATGGAACCAGACGCTGACCGGATCGCAACAACGCTGGGGCGTGCAACCAGAAGTCGTGCTGGCGATCTGGGGCATGGAAACCAACTATGGTGGCTTCATGGGGGGCGAGCACACGATTCATGCTCTCGCGACGCTAACGGAAGGAGGCTATCGCGCCGACTTTTTCCGCGATGAACTGCTCACCGCTCTACGCATCATTTCAGATGGACATGTGAGCGCCGATAACATGACCGGCTCCTGGGCGGGGGCCATGGGGCACACGCAGTTCATGCCGTCGAGCTTCATGCGCTATGCCGTCGATTACAATGGCGACGGACGCAAGGACATCTGGAATTCGGTGCAGGACGCGCTTGGGTCGACCGCCAATTACCTCCACAGCTTCGGCTGGCGGCCCGGAGAAACCTGGGGCTATGAGGTGAAGCTCCCTAGCGGCTTCAACTTCGCCCAGGCGCGCCAACTCGAGCGCGCACCGCTCAGCCAGTGGCAGGCAATGGGTATCCAACGCGTGTCGGGCAAGCCGTTCCCGCGGGCGAGCGATGTCGGCCGCCTGTACATGCCGGCGGGTGCGGCCGGGCCGGCCTTCCTGCTGCTGCCGAATTTCGATGTGATCAAGCGCTACAACAATTCTGACAGCTACGCGCTTGCCGTGGGTCATCTGGCCGATCGGATCATCGGCGGGGGAAGCTTTGCTACGCCTTGGCCGGCAGGCGATTATGCGTTGACCAAGAACCAGCGGGCTGAGCTGCAAAGCCTTCTCAATCAAGCAGGTTTTGACGTCGGATCCCCCGACGGGGTGATCGGACCGAAGACGCGGGCAGCCGCGATTGCCTATCAGCAGCAGGCGGGGCTACCAGCTGATGGACACATCTCAGGTCGGCTCCTCGAGAGGCTTAAACGTTAGCCAGGAGTGGCTAAAACGCTAGCCGGATGTTAACCCTATGACGGCACCTTGAGGGTGCTTAAGCAGAGGGCGGGTCGTCTCCACACATTCGGGACGCTCGCCCTCGCCCATTGCGGTGCCACAATCTGCCCGGCTTTGCCTGCTAGACAGACGTTCTTCCAACAAAACTGTTTCCCATGTCCAGCTTCACCCTGTCCCGTCGTGCCCTGCTCGCCGCTGCCCTGTCACTGGCCGTGATGCCGCGCGCCCATGCCGTCTCGATCATGGACCCGTTCAACCTGCCGGCGGCGATGGATGGCGGTACGGTCAAGGTAGGCGACAGCATCGCCTATGCAGATGGTCCGCGCCACAAACTGGACGTCTACGCCCCCGAAGCACGCGGTGCTCTAGCGCCGGTGGTCTTCTTCATCTATGGCGGCGGCTGGAGCCGCGGTGAGCGTTACGAATATCAGTTCGTCGGTCAGGCTCTGGCCGCGCGCGGCTTCGTCGTGGTAATTGCCGACTACCGGCTTTATCCGGAAGTCGCCTATCCCGACTTTCTCTACGACAGTGCCAAGGCACTCGGCTGGGTGCAGGACAATATTGCATCCTATGGCGGTGACCCCAATCGCCTGTTCCTCGCTGGGCATTCTGCCGGAGCCTACAATGCCACCATGCTGGCGCTCGATCCGGCCTTCATGCACGAATATGGGGTGACAATGCCGATCCGCGGTGTTGCCGCGCTTTCAGGGCCATTCGACTTCTATCCCTTTGAATACAACGAAGTGCGCGACGTGTTCGGCAAAGCGCCCAGCCCCGAGGGTACGCAGCCGATCAATCTCGTGACTAGCGCCGCGCCGCCAATGTACCTGGCGACGGGGACATCCGATCCAATTGTGCGCATGCAGAATACCGAGCGGTTTGCGCAAAAGCTCAAGGATAGCGGCGTCTGGGTCACCACCCGATATTATCAAGGCTTTGGCCATATGGAGCCGGTGCTGGCGATTGGCGCCATGTGGCGTTGGCGCATGCCGGTGCTCGACGACATGGTCGCCTTTTTCCAGATGTTCGGGGCATTTCCTAGCGGCGTGCCCTATGTCGCGGTTGCGCCCGAACCACCCGAGCAATTGCCGGAGTCGATCGCGCCCATGGACCAGATCGTGCAGCAGATGAACGAGATGTTCCAGCCGATCGAGAACTAGGCGGGGTCCAGCCGAACGGAGTCGGCGGAGCGGTGTACGGGTCCGTGATACACGGCCTCGATATTGTTGCCGTCCGGATCCAGCACAAAGGCGCCGTAGTAGCCGGGGTGGTAGTGCCGCTTACCGGGCTTGCCGTTGTCGGTGCCGCCGGCAGCCAAGGCCGCCTTGTAGAAGGCGTCCACCATCTCGCGATTCCGAGCCTGGAAGGCCAGGTGGATATGGGTGGGGACGGTTCGCGCATCGGCCGCGTCGACAAAGAGCTCGTCGACCTGGAACCAGCCCTCACCCTGCTGCTCGATGGCAATGCCCAAGGTTGCCAGCACCTGCTGGTAGAAGTAGCGGGTATTAAGGAAGTTCCTGGCGCGCAGGTGAACGTGATCGATTAGGCGCCCGGTGTGCCAGGTCATGAAGCCCTCTTGCCGGCAAAGCAAAACCGCCCGGAACTTGGTTCCGGGCGGTTTGGGTGATGATTATTCGGCTTCGTCGGCCGGGGCGGCGTTGAGCTGGCCGTAACGCTCTTCGCCGATCTTGGCCAGGAGCTCAAGCTGGGTTTCGAGGAAGTCGATATGGCCTTCTTCGTCTGCCAGCAGCTCGTCGAACAGCTGCTTGGACACGTGATCGTGTAGCTGCGCGCAGAGTTCGCGGCTGTTGCGATAGGCTTCACGCGCCTCGTATTCGCCAGCCAGATCGGCTTCCAGCACTTCCTTGATGGTCTGCCCGATTCGCAGGGGCGCCACGCGCTGGAGGTTGGGATGGCCTTCGAGGAAGATGATGCGCTCGATCAGGCGATCGGCGTGATGCATTTCTTCAATCGACTCGGCCCGCTCCTTGGACGCGAGCTTCTTGTAGCCCCAGTCGTCCAGAAGACGGAAATGCACCCAATACTGGTTGACCGCACCGAGTTCGAGAAAGAGGGCCTCGTTAAGCCGCTCGATGACCTGTGCTTCGCCTTTCACGACGTACTCCACTCTGCTGTTTCTTAAGCTTTTCTAGCCCAGAGGGGAGGGAAACAACCTCACCGGTCTCCAAGGCTTGCTGCGAGTGGTAGTTTTCGGTGACGCGGACGATAATGTCCACCACATTCGGCACGCAACCGCCGCATTTGGCGCGACGATTCAGCTCACTATAGACTTTGGCGGGCACAACCAGCTGCCAGGGATCAGTCTTGAGCAAATCAAGAACGATGTTCTCGATCTCCTTGCTGGTGATCATGTTGCACTGACAAACGAGCATGGCCGGATAAACGTCTTGTGGCGATCGGGCGCATAAAGCGACTCGATTAGCTGAATGTCAATGTCAGAATTGTCGCGTCGCCACGACGAAACATAATCCTCCGCCCGCCCGTTGCTTCTCCCAACGAGATCGGGACCCATGCCAATTTCTCTGTTCAGCCTGTTCAACGCCCTCTGCCCCAAGGAGTGGCGCTCCCGCAAAGTTGCAAGCAGCATTCCCTATGGTCTCGGCGAGCGGCACAGGCTGGACGTTTATGCACCGCGCAAGCTGAAGCAACCCGTACCCGTGGTGTTCTTTGTCTATGGCGGCTCGTGGAGCGACGGCGATCGGCGCAACTATGATTTTGCCGGCCGCGCCATGGCAGCACTGGGCTATGTTACGGTGATTGCCGATTACCGGCTGGTTCCCGAGGTCGAGTATCCACTGTTCCTCGAGGACTGTGCCGATGCCTTCGCCTGGACGGTGGCGCATATCGAGCGCTATGGCGGGGACCCCAACAGCTTGGCGCTGATGGGGCATTCTGCAGGAGCGTATAACGCCGTGATGCTGGCCCTGCACCCTCAGTACCTCGAGCGACGGGGACTGCTTGATCGCATATGCTGCATGGTGGGGCTCTCCGGGCCCTATGATTTCATGCCCTTCGATGGACCCATCTCGCTGCGGGTCTTCGGTGCCGCTCCAGATCCGATGGGGACGCAGCCGATCAATCACGCCAAGCGAGCTTCACCGCCCGCCTTTCTTGCCAGCGGTGACAAGGACCGAATTGTTTATCCACGCAATACCAAGGTACTGGCAGCGAAGTTGCGCCGGGAAGGAGGGATCGCGGTGGAGAAGCATTACCCAAGCCTGGGTCATCCCCATACCTTGCTTGCCCTCAGCATTCCAGGACGCCGCCTTGCGCCAGTCCTGGCCGACGTTGCGCGCTTCCTTCGGCAATATCTCTAAGGTTGCTTGGGTCCGGAGCGTCGTGCGGCGATGAGGGCGGCGGAGGCTGCGGTGCGGTGGGCGGACGAAAAGAATTCGCGATGCGCCAAGATGAGGATGGTTGCGATGCACGTGGCGATCGGCAGCCACTCGGAGACGAACCAGGCGACAGTCGCGACCGAGAAATAGTAGGCGCGAATACCACTGTTGAAGTTCTTGGCGCCGAGCGCGTTCATGCGGGTGATGGCGTCGATCTCTTCCTCGGACGTGGGAGCGGAGTGGTCGATCGCCCCCAGCATGATGCAGAAGTGGTTGAACTGACGCAGCGCCAGCGTAAAGGCGAAAAAGGCCAGGACGAACATGGCCAGCATGACGACAAGGTGCAGTTGCACGTCGAGCGTCGTATAGGTCCGGTCCAGAGAGAGCGAGTTGAGCGCTTCCATCAGCGCCGGCACCTGGCCGAAGACCGCAAAGATCGCGAGGATCAAAAGCACGGCGGTCGAGGCCAGGAAGCTCACGGAGCCCATGATATTGCCCGAGAGGATGGCGTCGAATGGGGACTCGCGCACTGTGGCATTCGCCACCCAGCGCCGCCGCTGCATGTTCATGATCACCGACAACGAGGGGCGCAGCTTTTCGATCTGCGGCACAATGATGTTGTAGGCCAGGTAACAGACCAGCGGAAAGAAGGTCGAGATCAGCGTGGTGGACACGGGGCGCCCCCGAAACAATGTTGGTGCTTTTCTATCACATGCCCTCAGATCGGGCGCGGGTAGCGGTGGTGGATGGCATCGATCTCGGCCAGGAGTTCAGGCGACAGGGTGAGGTCCCGTGCGCCGATGGCGTTGGCCAGTTGCTCCGTACTGGTCGCGCCAACGATCACCGAAGTCATGAAGGGACGCGTCAGCGCAAAGGCGATGGCCATCTGCGCCACATCGAGACCGTGGCGCTTCGCCAGCTTGATATATTCCTTGCCGGCCGCTTCGGAATGCTCGTTGAGGCGCCAGAAGCCCTTCTGGTAGTCGCCTCGGCTGCCCTTTGGCATCTGGCCGTCGAAATACTTGCCAGTGATCAGGCCGCCCGCGAGGGCCGAGTAGGCCAGCAGCCCAACATCCTCGTGGTGGCTGAGTTCGGCCAGGTCATGATCGAAGATGCGGCGCAGGAGGCTATACTCGTTCTGCACCGAAACGAGGCGCGGCAGTCCGCGCGTTTCGGCGATGCGCAGCCACTGGCTGATGCCCCAGGTGGTCTCGTTGGAGACGCCCACATGCCGGAGCTTGCCCTCGTCAACGAGCCGTCCGAGGGCTTCAAGCATATCCTCGATATTGGCGAGGGTGTCGGCGGTGTCCTGCTTGTGCGGTTCGTAGCTCCAGTACCCTTCGAAATTATAGCTGCCGCGGCCGGCCCAGTGGATCTGATAAAGGTCGACATAGTCGGTCTGCAGCCGCCGCAGGCTGGCTTCGAATGCTTCACGCAGGGTCCTGCCCGTGGTGCGGGTGCCATTGCGCAGGAAATCGACCGGGCCTCCAGCGACCTTTGAGGCCAGGACCCACTTGTCACGCTTTCCGGTATTCTTGAACCAGTTGCCGATGATCTCCTCGGTACGCCCCGAGGTCTCGGGGCTGCGCGGCACGGCGTAGAGCTCCGCCGTGTCCATGAAGTTGAGGCCGGCGTCGAGCGCCATGTCGATCTGCGCATGGCCTTCAGCCTCGGTGTTCTGGCTTCCCCAGGTCATGGTGCCTAGGCACAGTTCGGTGACCATGACATCGGTGCGGCCAAGCGGCTTGAGCTTCATCTTCATTCCTCGGCAGGCGGATCAAATCGCGGGCAGCCTAGCTGAAAGAAGGGGAAATGACAGCCTTGCTGCCGCTTCATATGCACCGTCAAAAAAGCGTCACGCAAACCCGCTTTAGGGGTTGAGCTATCCGCATGCACCCCCTATATACGCCTCACGTTGCGGCCACGGTCGCTTCGATTGACGCGGGATGGAGCAGCCCGGTAGCTCGTCAGGCTCATAACCTGAAGGTCGCAGGTTCAAATCCTGCTCCCGCAACCAAAAAAGGCCCAGTCTACTCACCGAGTAGGCTGGGCCTTTTCCTTTCCGGCCTCATTTACCTCCGCGCGCCTGCATTGTTCCACGAGCGGCAACGATGCGTGGCCGATCGGCGGCATTGCCGGCACATTGTGGCGGCCGATATAGCAGGGACACACCGGGAGACCTGCTATGGCCGATTACCAGTACCGCGAACACCAGGGCAGCGACGCAACGGCGCCGCTCTTGTTTGTTTTTCATGGCACGGGCGGCGACGAGAACCAGTTTTTCGATCTTGGCCAGCAGCTACTGCCCGATGCGAGAGTCGTGGCTCCACGCGGCAACGTCAGCGAAGGCGGCGCCTTGCGCTATTTCCGCCGTACCGCCGAAGGCGTCTATGACATGGACGACCTTCGCCTGCGGACAGGGCAGATGGCGGACTTCGTGGCCCAGCGGCGTGACGAGTCGCAGCCGCGGCGGGTGATCGGCCTCGGCTATTCGAACGGCGCCAACATCCTTGCCGCTGTGCAGTTTTCCCAGCCGGGTCTGTTCGACCAGACCGTGCTGATGCACCCACTGATTCCCTTTATTCCTGCCGATGCGGACTTCGTCGGCCGCTCGGTGCTGATCACGGCGGGGCGGCGCGACCCGATCGCGCCAGCCTCGGCAACGCAGGCGCTGGCCGACTACTTCACGCGCAATGGTGCCAAGGCCAGCCTCTTCTGGCACGAGGGTGGCCATGAGCTGCGCCAGGAGGAGTTGCGGGAGACGCAGCGCTTTCTCGGACGCTGAACGCCTCCCAAGATAGCGGTGGTGACCGTTGACGCGACGCGCGGGGCCTGCCAGCCTTGGCGCGTTGCCGTTGAGGGTTGACCCGATGAATCTGCTGCGTCTTGCCACTCCCATGCTCCTGCTGGGCGCTTTCGCCCTGCCTCCAGCTGAGGCCGCGAGCTTCGATTGCAGCAAGGCCGAGACGCCGTTTGAAAAAGCCATCTGCGAAACGCCGGACCTGTCGCGTGCGGACGAGATCCTGGCCAAGTCCTTCGCCACCGCGACTGGCGGGCTGACCAAGGCGTCGGTCAACCTGATGCGGACCGACCAGCGGAACTGGCTCGATTTCGCCCAGCGCGCCTGCACCGACAATGCCGAACCGATGACCTCAGACAGTTATGGGGAGCAGGGGACCTCTTGCCTGATCGATGTGTTCAAGACGCGCAGCACGGCGCTCGAGCAAAGCCGCATGCTGGGCGGTCACCGCTTCCTGGTCCAGGGCTACTATGGTGCGCTGCCGGATCCGAACGAAGCCGAGGATCCCGATTCCTACTGGAAAGTAGCGCGGCATGAACTGAGCTATCCTCTTCTCGACGAAGACGACTCGCTGGCTGAAGCGTTCAACAGCTACATGTCGGAGCGGGTGGAGGGCCTCAAGAAATCAGGCAATCCGGAGCAGGGGGAGGGCTTCGATAATTCGGCCGATACCAGCCACTCGGTGGAGGTCAAGGAGGTGGCCGGCACCAATCGCATCACGCTCGAAGCCACCACATACTGGTTCGGCCATGGCGCCGCCCATGGCAACTACACGATCAGCTACCTCCACTACTACGTGCCCGAAGAACGCGAGGTGATTGCCAGCGATCTCTTCACTGGCGCGGCTTGGTCGGAGACGCTGGTCGATGCCACCTGGGAGCAGCTGCAACTGCAGCACGGGGAATGGCTGATGGTGGAAGACAAGAGCGACATTGCCGAGCTTGTCGTTGACCCCACGCGCTGGGATATTTCCAACGACTATGGCCTGGTGATCCAGTTCCAGCCTTATGAGGTCTCGGCCTATGCCTATGGGGCGCCGACCGTCTCCATTCCGTGGGACAAGCTCGATGCGATCAAGGCCGAGACGCAGGAGGCGGTGCGCTTCGGCTACTGATGCAGTTCACGGTCACCTATGCCCGCTACTGGCCTGAGCGGCGGCGCCTGGAATTTGCCGCCTCGGGAATCCGCAACGGCTGCATCTTCACGGTGGTGACCGACGTGATCTGCCTCAAGGAGCCGGCGACGGCCGAGCATGTGCATCTTGTCGCCCTGGCGCGGCTGACGGAGATCTTCCGCCAGCGCAGCGCCTCCGGCCATTAGGCCAGGAGGTCCGACCAGTCAGGGTGCCGCCGGAACTGGGCAACCACATAGGAGCAGAGCGGGGTGATCTTGAAACCCTCTGCCCGCGCATCTTCGATGGCCTTGTTGACCAGCTTGGCGGCGATGCCACGGCCTTCGTATTCGCGCGGAACGCCGGTGTGATCGATGGTGATGGTGCCGTTTTCCGCCTTGCGGAACGTCATCTCGGCTTCAAAGCCCGGAGCAAGGTGGATGACATAGCGGCCGCGGTTGCCGCTTTCTTCACGCACTACGGTGAGGTCGGTGTCAGTCATGATAGTCCTTTCGCCGGGTCCGCCTTGCGCGGCCACAGCCCTAAGTTGACGCAGACGGTGGCAGCATTATAGCACGGCCGACCGGCCTGTCGTGCCGCACCAAGAATTGCTGGAGCCGTGCCATGGGCGATTTGCTGCATCACATGATTGCCTCGGGACCGCGGCCCGTTGCGCCGTTCTCCCATGCGGTGGAGGCCGATGGCTGGGTTTTCGTCACGGGGCAGATGCCGACCAACCCGGCCGCGCCGGATGCACCCCTGCCCGAAGGGATCGAGGCACAGACCGGGCAAGTGGTCGAAAACCTCAAGATCGTGCTCGGCGGCATCGGCCTTGGGCTCGAGCATGTCACCATGGCACGCATTTACCTGACGGCGTTCGAGCGAGACTATGCGGCTCTCAATGCCCTGTGGCCGAGCTTTTTCGACGCGGGGAAGCTGCCGGCGCGGACCACGGTCGGCGTGACGGCGCTGGCGGTGGGTGCGCTGGTCGAGATCGACCTCGTGGCGCGCCGGCCCTGATCCGGGGGTCCGGCCTCGCCGGGTGGCGAGACCGGACGCATGACGCCAATCAGGCGCTATAGGCTTTGACGTTCTGCTGCTGCTCGCCCAGGCCTTCGATGCCGAGGCGCATGACGTTGCCCGGTTGCAGCCAGACAGGGTTTGGCTTGATACCCATGCCGACGCCTGGAGGCGTACCGGTGGAGATGATGTCGCCGGGCTGCAGGCTCATGAACTGGCTGACATAGGACACGACATGGGCCACGCCGAAGATCATGGTACGTGTGGAGCCGTTCTGGTAACGCTTGCCGTCGACTTCGAGCCACATCGACAGCTGCTGGGGATCGGCCACTTCGTCGCGGGTCACGAGCCAGGGGCCAATCGGCCCGAAGGTGTCGCTGCCCTTGCCCTTGTCCCAGGTGCCGCCGCGCTCGGTCTGGAAGTGGCGTTCGGACACGTCGTTGATCACGCAATAGCCGGCGACATGCTCCATGGCGTCGGCTTCCTCGACATAGCGCGCCTCCTTACCGATCACGACGCCGAGCTCGACTTCCCAGTCGGGCTTGATGGAATTCTTGGGGATGATCACGTCGTCATTGGGGCCGATGATGGCGCTGGTGGCCTTCATGAAGATGATCGGCTCGGCCGGGATGGCGGCGCCGGTTTCTGCGGCATGGTCGGCATAGTTGAGGCCGATGCAGATGAACTTTCCCACATTGGCCACGCATGGCCCGATCCGCTCGCTGCTGTCGAGCTTGGGCAGCACGCCCAAGTCGAGGCCACGGATCTTGGCCAAGCCCTCGGGCGTGAGTGTCTGCCCACCGATGTCGCCCACGATGCCAGAAAGGTCCCGGATGGATCCGTCTTCGGCGAGGATCGCAGGCTTCTCGAATCCCTTGGCGCCAACACGCAGCAATTTCATTGATCAATACTCCCTTTATATGTGAACGTGACTTATCGGCCATTCGTGAAGCTGTCGAGACATCCCTGTCTTCAAATTAACCGAAGGGGAAGCTGTCGCTATCGGCGCCCAGCGTCTGCCCATCGGCAAAGAGATCAGGATGTTCGCGGGCAAAGGCGAAGAGTTCGATCATCACCGCGTCGATATGGGCCCGCATGGCCCTGGAGGCCTGCACCGCATCAGCATGGACAATGCCATTGAAGATCGCCTGATGTTCGGCAATGGTCAAAACCAGGCGCCGCGGCGTGATGATCAGCCGCCGGGCGCGATCGAGGTTGGCGCGGGCCGAGTCGATGATGGTCTTGATCCGGGTGAAGCGCATCGAGCGGTAGATGATGTCGTGAAACTCGATGTCGATCTGGTGGAAGGTCTCGGCGTCGTCGCGGTCGGCAGTGGCCTGCTGCGCCGCAAGGTTTTCCCGCAATTCATCGAGCAGGCCGGCGTCATGGCTGCCGATCAGCACGCGGAGTGCCTCAGACTCCAACCCCTTGCGGATCAGCATGTATTCTCGAACGTCGGAGAGCCGGACCAGCGAGACAGTCGAGCCGCGCTGCGGGGCAATATCGACAAGGCCTTCCGTCTGCAGCCGAGCCAGGGCCTCGCTCACCGGAAAGCGCGATACGCCCAGTTCCGCGCAGACGAGGCTCTTGTCGATGCTGCTGCCCGGCGGCATCGCCAGGGTTACTATGGCCGAGCGCAATGCCTGCGTGACCTCGGCGGTGACATTGCCGCGGGTCAGCGCCGAAGGTCGCGATAAAAAGGCGTAAGAACTTGTATGGTTGTTCATGCTAACATGTTAGTTAGGAGAGAGGCACCTTACAATGGCCGCGGCCCACTCTGGCGGCAAAGCGGCACAGCGTAAAGCCGAGTTGAGATCGATCCCGAAAGCCCCGCCATGTCCGAAACCCTCACCCGTCCTCGCCACACGACGCTGGTGCTCAACCCTGCCGACAATATCGCGGTGGCGCTGAGCAATCTTGAAGTAGGCACTGCCGTGCCACAGGGCGTCACAATCCATCGCCGCGTTCCGCGCGGCCATAAGTTTGCGACGAGGGCGATCCCGGCAGGGGAAGCAGTGCTCAAATTCGGGCAGATCATCGGGTTCGCCAAGGAGGCGATCTTACCGGGCGACTGGGTGCATGAGCACAATTGCGGCATGGGCGGTCCCGACGGGACCTTGACCCACGATTATGATTTCGCCGCAGCCGCCGTGCCGCCAGACATGCTGCTGCTCGACCAACGCGCGACCTTCGAGGGTTATCGCCGTTCCAATGGCTCGGTCGGCACGCGCAACTATATCGGCATCCTGACCTCGGTGAACTGCTCGGCCACGGTCGCAAAGTTCGTTGCCGAAGCGATAAACCGCTCGGGCATTCTCGACGACTACCCTGAAATCGACGGCGTCGTTCCCTTTGTGCACGGCACCGGCTGCGGCATGGAATCGCGCGGCGAGGGTTTCGACATCCTCAAGCGCACGCAATGGGGCTACACGTCCAACCCCAACCTCGGTGCTGCGCTGCTGGTCGGTCTCGGTTGCGAGGTGTTCCAGATCGGCCGCATGAAGGAACTCTATGGGATCGAGGAGGGCGAAACCTTCCAGACCATGACCATCCAGGAGCGTGGCGGCACCAAGAAGATGATCGAGTGGGGCGTGGAGAAGGTCAAGGAAATGCTCCCCGTCGCCGCCGCCGCCCGCCGCGAGACGGTGGATGCCTCGCACCTAACGCTGGCGCTGCAATGCGGTGGGTCGGACGGCTATTCCGGCATCACCGCCAATCCCGCCTTGGGCTATGCCGCCGATATCCTGGTGCGCAATGGCGGCACGGCAATCCTGAGCGAAACGCCGGAAATCTATGGCGCCGAGCACCTGCTGACGCGGCGCGCGGTGAACCGCGAAGTGGGCGAGAAGCTCATCTCGCGCATCCATTGGTGGGAAGACTATACGCGCCGCAACCATGGCGAGATGAACAACAATCCCTCACCCGGCAACAAGCTGGGCGGTCTTACCACCATTCTGGAAAAGTCCCTAGGCGCCGCGGCCAAGGGCGGCACGACGCCGCTGACGGCGGTCTATGAATATGCCGAGAAGGTCACGGAAAAGGGCTTCGTCTTCATGGATACGCCCGGCTTCGACCCTGTTTCGGCAACCGGGCAGGTCGCGGGTGGCGCCAATCTCCTCGCCTTTACCACCGGACGCGGCTCGGCCTATGGCTGCAAGCCGGTGCCGTCGATGAAGCTTGCCACCAATTCGGAGATGTATGCCCGGATGACCGACGACATGGACATTAATTGCGGCGACATCGTCGAAGGTGTGTCAATCGAGGAGAAGGGTCAGGAGATCTTCGACATGCTGCTCGACATCGCCTCGGGCAAACGGACAAAGTCGGAAGAACTGGGCTATGGTGACAACGAATTCGTGCCCTGGCAGGTCGGAGCGGTGATGTGAGCACGCAGGCGAGTACCGTCGACTACATTCTTGAACAAACCGCAGACGCCGGGACGATGACGGCCCGCAAGATGTTTGGAGAATACGCGCTCTATTGCGGTGGCAAGGTGGTGGCCTTCGTGTGCGACGACCAGCTCTTCATCAAACCCACCGATGCCGGGCGCTCCTATCTCGGCCAGGTCACTGAAGCCGAGGCCTATCCGGGATCCAAGATGTATTTCCTGATCGATGGCGAGCGCTGGGACGATGCCGACTGGCTCGCCGGCCTGGTGAAAACCACGGCAGATGTTCTGCCGGAGCCCAAGCCCAAGAAGATGAAGGCGAAGTAGCTCAGAGACCTCATGGTTCGAGAGGCTCAGGATGAGGTCTGTTGCGGGTTCAGCGCGTAAACCATTCCCACACGCTCCGATCGATTCCGCACATCGCCAACATCAGCCACCGGATAAGACGCGACCTCAATCAGCCGATCTACCGGCAAGTCACGCCGTCCCGGATCGCCAATAAGCACCGCAATGCCCGCCCTCACACAGCGATCGAGGAAGGGCAGCATGCGCGCTGCGACCTCAGGCAGATAGAACACGTCACCAGCGAGGATCATCTCGAATGCATTGGGCACCTCACCTGCGATATCGATCTCGGCCAGCGGCAGGTTCACGCCGTTTGCCGCGGCATTGAGGGCGATCGCCGCGCAGCCATAGGGGTCGATCTCGGCAGCGCTGACTTGTGCGCCCGCAAGCGCCGCCGCAATTCCCACCAGCCCGGAACCCGCACCCAGATCAAGCACGCGTTTGCCAGTCACCAGTTCGGAACGCTGCACCACATGCTGCGCCAGTGCCAAACCGCCTGCCCAGGCATAAGCCCAGTAAGGCGCAGCTCCGTCTGGGCTGGCAAGCCGCGACAGGCGCGATCCCGGATACGCTGTGTAGAGCTGGATCTGCGGCAGGGCAGGCACAGGCTCAAGCCGCAGGTTGGCCCGGATGAAGTCAGCAGCGATCAAGGGCGCTGAATACCCTTGGCTTGCACCTCGATCGTCATCAGATATTGCGACGAGGTGATGAACAGCCGCTTCCGGTCCGGACCGCCAAAGGTGACATTGCTGGATTTCGCGCCGGTCCTGATGCGGCCGAGCAGGGTGCCCGAAGGCGTATAGACGTTCACACCCTCCCAGGTGCTGGTCCAGATGTTGCCTGCGGTATCGAGCCGAAACCCATCCGAGGCGCCGTTGTCGATGGTGACAAAGACCCTTCCATTGCGGAGGGTCGCGCCATCGACATCGAACTGGCGGATCGGCGTCGGCCACGCGGATTCCTCGCCGGTATCGGATATATAGAGCGTCTTCTCGTCGGGGGAAAAGGCCAGACCGTTAGGCCGGTCGAAGTCATCGGCAACCACGGACAGCGATCCATCCTTCGGATCGAAGCGATAGACGAAACAGCCCTCCTGTTCCTGATCGGCCTTGTAGCCCTCATAGTCGGAGAGGATGCCATAGGGCGGATCGGTGAACCAGATGGTGCCGTCGGACTTGACCACGACATCGTTTGGCGAGTTGAGCCGCTTACCGCCGTAGCTATCGACCAGCGTGGTGATGGTGCCATCCCACTCCGTGCGCAGCACCGCGCGCGCGCCATGCGAGCAGGAAACAAGGCGGCCCTGAAGATCACGGGTATTGCCGTTGACGAAGTTGGATGGGCTCCTGAAGGGAGCGACGCCCAGTCCGGGCACCCAGCGCAGCATGCGGTTGTTGGGAATGTCGCTCCACACCAGGAAATTGCCGTCGGCGAACCAGACCGGGCCTTCGGCCCATTTGCAGCCGTCATAAAGCACGTCGAGCGTGGCATCCTCGTGCACGAGGTCGCGGAAGCTCGGGTCGATGATCTCGATGGCGGCATTGGCCATGTGGCTCTCCCTTTTTGCGTCATTTGAAGCCACTTGCCGATGCGGGGCAAGAGCCGGACGCCAGTACATCAGGGTTGTCTCGTACGTATTTACACGAGGAAGGCTGTCTTCTACCTGTGGAGCTTCGAACGAGGGGCACAGGGTTGCCGAAGCTGGTCATCAATCTAGGTGTTGTGCCGCGGCTGACGGCGCTAGACCGGCTCGTGGTGCCGTGCCGCTTCGACGACGAGATCCGCTTTTCCCACTTCATCGGCGCCGATGTTCTGGTGGCCAGGTCACTGGCACCGGGCCTAGCTGCAAGCTATTTCGCCGTCGCCCGCCTGACCCGGTTCGAGCCGCAGTCGAAGTCACTGGTGCTCGCCCATCTTGAGGAAGTGCGGCCGTTTTCCGCTGAAGTCGAGCCGCAGGGAAGTCTTGCGGACGATGTGTTCCAGTTGACCGATGACTACCTTCATGACCAGGCGATGATTGCTGGCGGCGTGCCTTCGCTTGGCGAAATGGCGCAGCCGCGATTTGCGCCGCTTGAGGTTTATGGAGAGATCGGGCGGCAGGTTCGGCAGCAGCAGAGCGGTTTATGCGCTTTCTCGGGCGTCAAGGTGACGGATGGGGCAGGCGGAACAGTGGTGATCCGGCCGATGGACCAGGGTGGCCGGCTCCATGTCGGAAACTTTCTTTTCCTTCACGACGAGCCTGGCGAGCTTTTCAGCCGCTACGTCTGGGCGGTCGGTCCGGAGCTCGAGATAATCGTCGATAGCTTCGCCGTGGGTCCGGATGTCCTCTCAACCATTGCGCCGACGGGGAAACTTGCGGTGGGCAACGATACGAATCACCGGCCGGACGAAGCCATGCTGGCCTGGCATCGGCAGCAGTTTTTCGATCGGCTGAGGTAGGCGCTACTGCGCCAGCACTGCGTCGACCTCGGCGCGCGTGGGCGGCTTGCAGCCTTTGCGGCCGCAGTTGATGCCGGCAACAACGGCGCCGAAAAGCAGCATTTCACCGAGTTCACCTGCACCGAGCTGAGCAAGCTTCGCAGGTGCCAAGAGGTTGCGTTCCCTGAGCCAGGACAGGATGCCGGCCATCAAGCTATCGCCGGCGCCAACCGTGTCACCGAACACGGGAGGAGCGTAGATGGCGGCATCGGCCGTGCCCGCTTGGGTGAAGGCGCGCGAACCCTTGTCGCCCAGGGTGACGACCACGAGTTCGCAATTGTGGCGCGCGAGGAGAGCCCTGGCATGCTCGTCTATGCTCAAGGTGCCGTCGAGCGCTTCAAGGTCTTCCTCGGACACTTTGACGATGTTGGCCAGGTCGAGAAAGGTCGAGAGCCGGCTCTTGTAGCCGACGAAATCGTCGACGAGGCTGGGACGGACATTGGGGTCGATCGAAATAGTCGCGCCCTTGGCAATGGCAGCGTTGACGATTTTGAGCCAAATGGCGGCTTCATCAGGCTTGATGGGGCAGAAGCCACCGATCTGGTAGAGCTCAACCTGCTCTGGCAGCGCCGCGATGGCGGACTTGGCCTCGATGGCGCCATCGGCGGAGCGATAGAAGCCGTAGCGGGCATTGTGGTTACTGTCGAAGTTGACCACGGCGAGCGTGGTGTAGTGTCGCACGCGCTCAGGCAGCAGGGCCTGAACGCCGGCTTCGTCCAATGGGCCGAGCAGGTAGTCGCCAAAGGCATCGGCGGAGATGGGGCAGAGGAAGCCGGTGCTATTGCCAAGCTTGGAAAGGGCGATGGCGCAGTTATAGGGCGAGCCGCCGGGATGCGCCGTCATCACGATCTGGCCGGCGTCATCGCGACCGATCTGAAAGCCGTCACCGAGCGTCACCTCGGCCTTGAGATCAATCAGGCTTTCCCCACCGACAACGAACATCGCAATCCTCCTTCGCGTGGCAGCGACATAGCATTTTTGCTCCTGCTGTCACCAGCAGTGAGCAAATGCCGGTGCAACAGGCGATTAGTGTCTGAAGACGTGCTCTGCGCCTGTTGACGCGGCTGTCATATGCTGTTCAATCCAGACCAATCTCCGCTGGACCAGCCGGCGGAACGAAAAGGCTTTGGGAGGGTCGAGTTGCAATTACTCGCACTGTTGATCAGGGGCATCAGCGCGGTCAATCGCGCCGTGGGCGAGGTGCTGTCCTGGCTCGCGCTCGTATGCGTCCTGGTCTGCTTCACCGTGGTGGTGCAGCGCTATGTTTTCAACACGTCCACCCTCTGGGTCCAGGACCTCTATGTCTGGGTTGCAGGCGCGATGTTCACCGGCGTGGCCGGATTTGCGCTTTTGCGCGACGATCATGTGCGGGTCGATATCTTTTATCGTCCCGCCTCGATACGCCGCAAGGCACTGGCCGATCTGTTCGGCGTCGTCGTCTTCCTCCTGCCCTTTATGTATATCGTCCTCAAATACTGCTACCCGGCGGTCGCCCGTTCCTGGGGCTTCTATGAGGGCTCCGCCAATATCGGCGGCATGCCGGGCCTCTTCATCCTCAAGGGCTTCATCATCATCTTCGCCGTACTGGTGGGCCTGCAGGGCATTGCCATGGCCGGGCGCGCCATCCTGGTGCTGGCCCATCGCGAAGACCTGTTGCCGCCCAAGCTGCGCTATAAACTCGACGACGAAAGGCAAGCTCACTGATGGATCCCGTCCTTATCGGCGAGATTCTCGCTGGTCTTATGTTCGTGGGCGTCATCGGCGTCCTTATGCTCGGTTTTCCGGTGGCCTTCTCGCTGGCCGGCACCGCCATTGTCTTCGGCCTCGTTGGCTGGCTGCTGGGCGTCTATGACCCATCAAACTATGGTTCGCTGGCAGGCCGCTATATCGGTCTTATGACCAATGAAGTGTTGGTCGCCGTGCCGCTCTTTGTCTTTATGGGCGTGATGCTGGAACGATCCGGCATTGCCGAGCAGTTGCTGCTGACCATGGGCAAGCTGTTCGGCAACCTGCGGGGTGGCCTGGCGCTGTCGGTCATCGTGGTGGGCGCGCTTCTTGCTGCCTCGACGGGCGTTGTCGGCGCCACCGTCGTCACCATGGGCCTTATCTCCCTGCCCGCCATGCTGCGCGCCGGCTATGATCCAAAGCTCGCGACCGGCGTCATCTGCGCCTCCGGCACTCTGGGGCAGATCATCCCGCCGTCCACCGTTCTCATTTTCATGGGTGACATGCTTTCGGGCATCAATGCCCAGGTGCAGATGGAAAAGGGCAACTTCGCGCCCGAGCCCGTATCGGTCGGTGCGCTCTTTGCCGGCGCCATCATTCCTGGGCTCCTGCTGGTTGCGCTCTACGCCATCTACGTCATCATCAAAGCGTGGCGAGATCCGCAGTCCGCTCCCGCAACGCCAGTGCCTGCGGCTGAAAAAGCCGGCCTCTTCCGTGAGGTAGTCGTGGCGCTGATCCCGCCGCTGCTGCTGATCCTCGCCGTCTTGGGGTCGATCCTGGCTGGCATTGCCACGCCCACGGAAGCGGCCTCGGTCGGTTCCGTCGGCGCCTTGCTCCTGGCGCTGATCCGTGGCCGGCTCAACCTGGGCATTTTGAGGCAGGCGGTTGTCTCGACAGCCACCATTACCTCGATGGTGTTCATCATCCTGTTCGGTGCCGCGGTGTTCTCGGTCGTCTTCCGCATGATGGGTGGCGACAACCTCGTGCACGAGTTCCTCTCGTCCATGCCGGGTGGTGCCGTCGGTGCGATCATCATCGTCATGTTCGTGATGTTCCTCCTTGGCTTCATCCTCGACACGTTCGAGATCATCTTCATCGTGATCCCGATCACCGCACCGGTGCTGCTGGCGCTCGATGTCGATCCGATCTGGCTCGGGGTAATGGTGGGCGTAAACCTCCAGACCAGCTTCCTCACGCCGCCCTTTGGCTTTGCGCTGTTCTATCTCCGCGGCGTCGCACCATCGCGCGTGACTACCGGCATGATCTACAAAGGCGTAGTCCCCTTCGTCATCTTGCAGATCATTGGCCTCATCAGCCTCTTCTTCTTCCCCCAGATGATCACCTGGCTGCCGGACATGCTGTACTGAGCGACAGCTCAGACTTCGGGACGCCAGATCACTGCCAAACAAAAAGGCCCGGGTTCGACCCGGGCCTTTCCTTTTGCTGCGGCTGGAGCCTATTCGAACTTGATGTACTTCTCGCGGGCGGCGAGATAGGCCATGTCGGTGTCGCGGGTACGCGTGCGCAGCAGGTTGAAGGCCGAAACGAAGCTTTCGGCGGTTTCCTTGGTCAGCGCATCGCCGCCTTCGCGGATCTCGGCGATCAGTTCCATTGACGCCTTGGCGCCGGCTTCAACGATCTCCTCGGGGAACTGACGGACCTGGACGCCATGCTCGGCAACCAGGGCGCTCAGCGCGCGCGGATCGTTGGCATACATGTCCGAAGCGACCTGGTCATAGGCTGACTGGGCGCAGACGCGAACGATCTCCTGCAGGTCTTCCGGAAGTTCGCCGAACTTGGCCTTGTCGACAACCAGTTCGGTGGCGAGGCCCGGCTCGACGAAGCTCGGGAAATAGTAGTTCTTGGCAATCTGATAGAAGCCAAGTGCGAGGTCGTTATAGGGACCGACGAATTCGGCAGCGTCTAGCGTGCCCGACTGCAGCGCGGCGAAAATTTCGCCAGCGGCAAGGTTGGTCACCGACGCACCGAGCTTTGCCCAAACCTGACCGCCGAGGCCGGGGGTGCGGAAGCGCAGGCCCTGGATATCTGCAACGCCGGTCAGCTCATTGCGGAACCAGCCGCCAGCCTGCGTGCCCGTATCGCCCGAAAGGAAGCCCTGGACGCCGAACTGGTCATAGACCTTGTCCCAGATTTCCTGGCCGCCGAGATAGCGCACCCAGGCCGTCAGTTCACGGTTGGTCATGCCGAAGGGCACGCCGGTGAAGAAGCTCAGGGCCTGACTCTTGTTCTGCCAGTAGTAGGGGGTACCGTGGCTCATTTCGGCCGATCCGTCGATCACCGCGTCGAGCGCCTGCAGACCCGGCACCATTTCGCCGGCCGCAAAAACCTGAACGTTGAGGCGGCCACCAGAAGCCTTGGTAATGCGATCCGCCAGGGTCTGGGCACCGACACCCAGGCCGGGGAAATTCTTGGGCCAGGTGGTGACCATGCGCCAGTTGATGGTCCCCTGCGCAATGGCCGGTGCAGCCAAAGTCGTTGCGGCCGCGGCGCCGATCGTGGCCACCGAAGCCGATTTGAAGAATTCACGTCTCTTCATTCATGTCCTCCCAATGCCGCACGCACTTTGCGTGCGGTGCCGATTTGCCTCCTGCGGCAGGGCGGGGGCAGATCAGTTGCCGCTACAAAACCAATCCCTTGCGCCTCTGTCCAGCATGTAGTTGCGGATGAAAGGGAATTTGCGTGCTCAACAAATTTCTCAGGCGACGGATTAAAGTGCGCATTGCGGTGTTTACGCTGGTGAGAGCCGAAATCAGCTCTTTGAACCCAGGAGGAAGTTCTATGCATATTCGTTCGCTTCTTACCGGCGCTGCGGCGCTCACCCTGTTGTCAATGCCCACGCTGGCCGCCGAGTATCTCGATGGCTTGGTCAAGTCGACCGAGATCGATGGCAAGCAGGTGCTGACCGACAGCAGCGGCATGGCGCTCTACACTTTTGACAAGGACACCAATGGCGACGGCAAGAGCGTCTGCAACGACGACTGCGCCGTAAAATGGCCGCCGCTGATGGCCGACGAGGCTGCCACCGACGAAGGTGATTTCACCGTGGTGACCCGCGACGACGGCTCAAAAATGTGGGCCTACAAGGGCTGGCCCCTCTACTACTGGTACGAGGACGAGGCTGCCGGTGACATCAAGGGTGACGGCGTCGGCGGCGTCTGGCATGTTGCCGTAGAATAGGCCTCAGGCGGTCCGTGGATCAGTTTCTCGACCAGGTTGAAGCATGCGTACCGGCCCTCAGGCGCTATGCCCGGGCGCTGACGCGCAATGTCGACCTTGCCGATGACCTGGTGCAGGACTGCCTCGAGCGCGCCATCTCCAGGCGCGGCCTGTTCCGGCCCAGCGGCCCGGTCCGCGCCTGGCTTTTCACCATTCTCGTCAACCTCTATCGCAATAGTCGGCGCTCAACCCATCGCCGCGGCGAGCATGTCGACATAGCGCTCGTGCCCGAAGTGGGAACGCCGGCGCCGCAACCAGGCCATGTGGCACTGGCCGAACTGGCACGCGCCATCGAAACCCTGCCCGGCGAACAGCGCGAGGCGCTGCTGCTGGTCACGCTGGAGGGCGTGCACTATCAGGAGGCAGCCGACATCTTGAAGATTCCCATGGGTACGCTGATGAGCCGGCTCGGCCGCGCCCGCGCTACGCTGCGCACCCTGACCGGCACGCCGGCCGAACCGCATCTAAGGACCGTCAAATGACGCAGATGACCCGCGACATGCTGATGGCCTATGCTGATGGGCAACTGACGGTTGCCGAGCGCGCCGAAGTCGAGGCGTATCTGGGCAGCAACCCGGAGGCGGCCGCAGACGTGGCGCTGCAGCAGCGGCAGAACGACGCCATCCGCACCCTTTTTGCCCCCGTCGGAGCCGAGCCCGTCCCAGACCGGCTGCGCGTCGAACGCCTTGCCGCTGCGCACAAGCGTGGGCAATGGCGCATGGTGCAGCAGGCAGCGATGATCGTGGCGGTGCTGGGCATCGGTATCGTCGTCGGCTGGATGCTTCGGGAAGGTGGGGACCGCCCAGCGCTTCATGACCAACTGATCGCTGATGCGGTCAGCGCTCATACGGTTTATGTGGCCGAGAACCGTCATGCCGTCGAAGTCGGCGGTGACGATGCTGCCCATCTGAGCACCTGGCTCTCCAATCGCCTCGCAACAACATTGGCCATGCCCGATCTAAAGGTCCAGGGGCTGAGCTTTCTGGGCGGGCGCCTGTTGCCGGCACCGGCCATTCCCGGCGGACGGGCCGCGCAGCTCATGTATGAAGATGCAGCCGGCAAAAGGCTGACGCTTTACATTACGCCCTCATCGGGCGTCGGCGGGCCGAGCTATGAGGAAGTGGATTTCGGCACTGATACCGCGCTCTACTGGAGCAATGCCCTGATCACCTGCACCATTGTGGGAGAGGGGTCGGCGGCGACGATGGAAGCCATCGCCGCAGCCGTGTTCAGCCAGCTTACGCCTGGAACGGCGGCGCCAATCTATCGCGGCTAGGCGAGATTGCGGTGCGCCAGCGGCGCGTTCCGCGGCGGGAGGTCGTTGCTGTAGATGTTGTGGAGGCCGACATTGAGGATGTCGCGTTCGCCGCATAGCGCCATGGTGGTGTCGAGTTCCTTGCGGATGATGTCGAGCACGCGGGTAACACCGGCTTCGCCGCCGGCGCCAAGACCATAGAGCATGGGCCGGCCAATGAAGGTGCCTTTGGCGCCATAGGCGAGGGCCTTGATGACGTCCTGGCCCGAGCGGATACCGCTATCGAGATAGACTTCGGTCTTGTGGCCAACGCGCTCGACGATCTCGGGCAGGACGCGAATGGTGGAGGGCGCGCCGTCGAGCTGGCGGCCGCCATGATTGGAGACGACGATGGCATCGGCGCCATTGTCGATCGCCGCCTGCGCATCATCGGGATCGAGAACACCCTTGACGATCACTGGGCCGCCGAAGCGTTCCTTGACCCACCGCACGTCGGCCCAATTGAGTGTGGGATCGAACTGGGAGGTAGTCCAGGCTGAGAGCGAGGCAAGGTCGTGATTGCCCCCAACATGGCCGACAATGTTGCGGAAGTTGTGCCGCTTGGTGCCCAGCATGCGCAGGCACCAGAGCGGATGCTGCATCATCTGCCAGACCGAATAGGCGTCGAACCGCGGCGGCGTAGACAGGCCGTTGCGAATATCCTTGTGGCGCTGGCCGAGGATCTGGAGATCCATGGTGAGGACCAGGGCCGAGCACTTCGCAGCCTTGGCCCGATCGATCAGCCGCTCGATGAAGCCCCGGTCGCGCATCACATAGAGCTGGAACCAGAAAGGGGCGGTGGTGTTCTCCGCGATGTCCTCTATGGAGCAGACGCTCATGGTCGAGAGGGTGAAGGGAATGCCGTATTTCTCGGCCGCCCTTGCCGCCTTGATCTCGCCGTCGGCGATCTGCATGCCGCCCGTTGCCGCTGGCGCGATGGCCACCGGCATCGTGATCTCCTTGCCTAGCATGGTGGTCTTGAGATTGCGGCCCTCGAGGTTGACCGCGACCTTCTGCTTGAGCTTGATCTTTTCGAAGTCGCTCTCGTTCTCGCGGTAGGTGCCTTCGGTATAGGAGCCGCTGTCGGCATATTCGAAGAACATCTTGGGCACGCTGCGGCGCGCCTTGCGCTTCATCTCGTCGACGGTGAGGATCTTGTCGAGTGCGGCCATGCCTGGAGAGCTCCGGAGGGTTTTGCCTGCCGTAACAACTAACATGTTAGTCGTCAATGCGGCGCTTCAGGCGAGCAAATCGTGCCCGATTTGGCGGAACGGACTTGCAGGATGGCTGCGCCCGACCTAACCCTTGCCGCAACACCAGCAAGAGGCCGCTACCATGCCGCAAGATACTGCCGCGATCCGCTCCATTCTCTCGCTTGCTCCGGTCGTGCCGGTAATCATCCTCGACGATGTGTCGCAGGCGCGGCCGCTGGCCGAGGCGCTGGTGGCGGGCGGGCTTCCGGTGCTGGAAGTGACGCTGCGCACGCCCAATGCGCTGCGTGTAATGGAGGAAATGGCCAAGGTGACCAGCGCCATCGTCGGCTCGGGCACTGTGCGGACGCCGCTCCACATGAAGCAGTCGGTGGATGCCGGCTGCCGGTTCATGGTTTCGCCCGGCATTTCGCCGCGCATCCTCGATGCAGCTGATGACATCGGCATCCCGCTGCTGCCGGGGATCGCCACGCCCAGCGAAGCGATGACGGCGTCGGAACGCGGCTATGGGTTCCTCAAGTTCTTTCCGGCCGAGGCCAATGGAGGGGCGCCGGTGCTCAAGGCCTTCGCCTCGCCGCTGCCCGACATTACCTTCTGCCCAACGGGCGGCATCGACCCCGCGAAGGCCAAGACCTATCTCGCGCTGCCCAACGTCATCTGCGTGGGCGGCTCATGGATCATGCCGGCCGATGCTTTGGCCAGCAATGACTGGGGCCGGATCGAGGCCCTGGCTCGCGAAGCCTCGGCACTGCGCAGCTAGGCGGGTGAAGAGACTCCTCGCAGCGATCTTGACGCTGGCCCTCGGCACGCTTGGTGTGCGGGCGGAGACTGTGCATGTCGCAGTGGCGGCCAATTTCGCCGTGGTGGTCGAAGAGCTGGCGCCGCTGTTCACGGCAGCGACGGGCCATGAGGTCACCTATAGTTTCGGCGCCACCGGGCAGCTTTATACGCAGGCGCTGCAGGGCGCGCCCTATGAGGTCCTGCTGGCAGCCGACGACGAGCGGCCGAGCCGGGCAGTCGCGGATGGGATCGGTATAGAGGGCAGCATCTTCACCTATGCCGTGGGCGCGCTGGCGCTCTACTCGGCATCGCTGGATCCGAGCGACGGTGCCGCGGTCCTGGCGGGAGGCGGTTTCGACACCCTGGCGATCGCCGATCCGGCAACAGCGCCCTATGGGCGAGCGGCGATCGAAACCCTGACCGCACTGGGATTGCTGGACGCAGTAACCCCAAAGGTCGTGACCGGGCAGAGCATTACGCAAACCCTGCAGTTTGTGGAGACGGGCAATGCTGAACTGGGCTTCGTCGCCCTGAGCCAGGTGCTCGGCAAAGAAGGTGTCTGGCTGGTGCCGGAAGCGCTCTACCAGCCAATCAGGCAGGACGCCGTGCTGCTGGTGAATGGCAAGGATAAGCCCGCGGCCGCTGCCTTCATGAGCTTTCTCCGCAGCGCGGAAGCCGTGCAAGTCATCGAGGCGGCGGGCTATACCGTTCCGTAAGGCAGGTGCCGATGGACCTCCAAGACATCTTGACGCCGGCTGGCCTGACCCTGGCGCTTGCCACCATCAATACCTTGGTCCTGCTGGTGGCGGGTACGCCGGTGGCCTGGTGGCTGGCACGGAGCGGCAGCCGCTGGCGCGATGCTGTCGGCGCGCTCGTGGCCATGCCCCTGGTGCTGCCGCCCACGGTACTGGGCTTTTACCTTCTGATCGCGCTCGGGCCTCATGGACCGGGCGGCTGGATTGCCGGTCTCTGGGGCGGGCGCACGCTGACCTTTTCCTTTGCGGGACTGGTGATCGGTTCGTTCTTTTATTCGCTGCCCTTCATGGTGCAGCCGCTGCGCAACGGCTTTGCGGGCATCGGCCGAGAGCCCCTCGAAGCCGCGGCCAGCCTGGGCGCCAGCCCGTGGCAACGCTTCTGGCGGGTGGCGCTGCCCCTGGCTCGACCCGGCTACATCACCGGGGCGGTGATGACCTTTGCCCATACGATCGGCGAGTTCGGGGTAGTGCTGATGATCGGCGGCAATATTCCGGGCCAGACCAAGGTGATCGCGGTGGCGCTCTTTGATCACGTCGAGCGGCTGGAATGGGCGCAAGCGCATGTGATTGCGCTTGGCATGGTCGTCTTTGCCTTCGTGGTCATTGCCGTGACGCTGCGCGTCGCCCGGCGCGTGGACGTGCCGCTGCCCTAGGCTTCCTCGTCCAGCTTCTTGAGCATGGCCGGCGTGACCGACTGGTTGAGCGTGAAATAGTCGGGCCAAGGATCGGGCTGCTTTGCGCGTTCGGCTGCTGCAGGAAGGCTGAACTGGTTGGCGGCCTTGATCGTGTCGAGCTCCTCCCAGCTGACCGGCACAGCCGCCGGAGCGCCTTCGCGCGAGCGACTGGACCAGGGGGCGACGGCGGTGGAGCCGCGTTCATTGCGCAAATAATCAACGAACATGCGCCCCTTGCGCTTGGCCTTGCTCATGTTTGCCACGAAGCGCTCAGGCTCCTGATTGGCGAGGCGCTGCGCGATGCCCTTGCAGAAATGCTTGATGTCGGGCCATTCGGTGACGGCCCGCAGGGGAGCGATGACGTGGATGCCCTTGCCGCCGCTTACCAGCGGAAAGCTCTTGAGGCCCCAGCTTTCGAGTTCATCGCGGATGTAGATGGCGGCGCTGCGCACATGGTCGAAGCCCAGCCCCTCGTCGGGATCGATGTCGAAGATGATGCGCTCGGCCTTTTCGACATCCTTGGTGCGTGAGCCCCAGAGGTGCCATTCCATGACGTTCATCTGCGTGCCGGCGATAAGGCCGGCGAGGCTGTCGACATAGAAATAGTCTTCCTGGTGGCCGTCCTTTTCGATGATCATCACCGACTTCATGGCTTCGTTGAAGCCGCCCGTGTCGTGCTTCTGGAAGAAGCAGTATTTGGAGCGCCCCTGCGGGCAGCGCAGGAGGCTCAGCGGCCGGTTCTCGATATAGGGCAGCATGCGTTCGGCCACCGCCGCGTAGTAGGCAACGAGATCGCCTTTGGTGACGCCCTGGCCGGGATAGATGATGCGATCGGGGCTGGTCAGCTTGATGCCGGCAGCCTCGGCCGCGTTGATGCCAGCGGCGCTACTGAGCGGCGCTGGTCCGTCGGCACTTGCCGGGGTTTCAAGTGCTACGGCGGAAGCCGGCTTGTCTTCGCGCAGACCAAGAAAGGATGGGTGGCGGAGCACACCATCGGGGGTGAATTCGGTGAAGCCGATTTCGGCAACCAGTTCGGGCGCCACCCATTCCGCCACGCGCGAAATGGCACGTGGCACTTCGGCAAAGGGGCTGGTCTTGCGGCTGCGCGCGTCGAGCTTGGCTTGAAGCTCCTTGCTGCTCTGGGCGTTGAAACCGGTGCCGACGCGGCCGCGATAGACGAGCTTACCTTCTTCCCAGGTGCCAAGCAGAAGCGAGGCGAAACCGCGCTTCTTTTCGGAAGGGCGCCAGCCGCCGATGACGAATTCCTGGCGCTTGGAGCATTTGATCTTGAGCCAGCTGCGGGTGCGTTCGCCGCGATAGGGGGCATCGGCTTGCTTGGCGATGATGCCTTCGTAGCCCTCGCGGCAGATGGCGTCGAAGACGCGCTGGCCATTGCCGGTGACATGGGCGGAGAACTGCACCAGCGAGGACGGCTCGGTCTTGCCCAGAAGCTTTTCCAACTGCGCCTTGCGCTCCACCAAGGGCTTTTTCGTCACGTCGGTGCCGTCCTGCTCGAGCAGGTCGAAGGCAAAAAAGACCAGCGGGCCACCTGAGGATAGATTGTCCTTGAGGGTGGAAAAATCCGTGCGGCCCTTGCTGTCGAAGGCGCAAAGCTCTCCATCGATCAGGGCGGAGCCATCCGTGACCTCGGCCAGGGCGGGCACAATGGCGCTAAACTGCTCGGTCCAGTCCTTGCCGGTGCGGGTATAGAGCCGCACCTGGTCTCCGGCTATCGCGGCCTGGCAGCGGTAGCCGTCATATTTCATCTCGAACAGCCAGTCGCGCCCGTCCGGGACGTCGTTGACCAGCGTTGCCAATTGAGGTGGGCGGAATTCAGGGAGCTTCGCTGTGCTGCCCTTGCTGCGGCTCTGGCGCTTGGGTGCGGCGGCGGGATTTTCCGCCTTCGGCTTCCGGTCGGAATGCCAGACCGCATCGGCCTGGGTGTCGGTCTTCTTGCGCGGCTTGAGGCCCTTGGCGATCCCGTCGAGGTCGCGGCCAGTCGAGACCGACTTGGTGAAGCGTTCGGTCAGCAGTTCGTCGTCGCGCGCATAGTCGTCCTTGTGCTTGATCAGCAGCCAGTTCTCGCGCGGGGGGCCTGACTTGCGCTTGGTGTCGCGCCCCTTCATGTGGACCAGGACCCACTCGCCCTTCATGCGATGGCCATTGATGCGCATCTTGAGATCGCCACTTTCGAGTCCCTCATGCGGATCGCCGATCGGCTCCCAGGTGCCCTCGTCCCAAAGCATCACCGTGCCGCCGCCATATTCGCCGGCCGGGATGGTGCCCTCGAAGGTGCCATAGTCGACAGGGTGGTCTTCCACATGCACGGCAAGCCGCTTGTCCGCCGGATTGTCGGAAGGGCCCTTGGCGACGGCCCAGCTCTTGAGCACGCCATCGAGTTCGATGCGAAAATCGTAGTGGAGGCGGGTCGCATCGTGCTTCTGCACCACGAAGCGCAGCGTCCCGTCACCTGAGGTGCTGGTGGACTTGCCGGACGGCTCCTGCGTCTTGGTAAAGTCACGCTTGGCCTGATATTCCTTGAGGAGCGTATCAGCTTGGGTCGCCATGGCTAAACTCGCCTCCGGAGCTATGTCTTTGCTGGTGGCAACGAGTCCGCAAGAGGACTCGTTCCGACTCGGCAAGCGTTGCGCCACGGGGCATGCAGCCATATGGTTCCCCGCATGAAGACCAAGGGAGAATCGTCGATGGACCTGCTCAATGGCTTTGCGCTGGATGGGCTCAGCATCACATTGATCGGGTTGGGCATTCTGGCGCTGCTGGTGCTGTTCGCCGGCGCCAAGACGGTGCCGCAGGGCTACAATTTTACCATCGAGCGCTTCGGCAAGTATACGCGGACGCTCAAGCCCGGACTCAACCTCATCGTCCCCTTCATCGATGGCGTCGGCAAGAAGATCAACGTCATGGAGCAGGTGCTCGATGTGCCGCACCAGGAGGTGATCACCCGCGACAACGCCTCGATCACCGCCAATGGGGTGACCTTCTACCAGATCCTCGATGCGGCAGCGGCGGCCTATGAAGTGTCCGATCTGCAGAACGCCATCCTGAACCTCACCATGACCAATATCCGCACGGTGATGGGCTCGATGGACCTCGACGAGCTGCTCTCCAACCGTGACGAGATAAACCAGCGGCTGCTTAAGGTCGTTGATACGGCAGTTGCGCCATGGGGCGTCAAGATCACCCGCATCGAGATCAAGGACATCGATCCGCCCAAGGACCTTGTCGATTCCATGGGCCGGCAGATGAAGGCGGAGCGCGAGAAGCGCGCAGCAATCCTTGAAGCTGAAGGCCGTCGCCAGTCAGCCATTCTCCAGGCTGAAGGCGCCAAGCAGGCGCAGGTTCTCGAAGCCGAGGGCCGCCGCGAGGCCGCCTTCCGCGACGCCGAGGCGCGCGAACGTTCCGCCGAGGCCGAGGCCAAGGCAACGACCATGGTCAGCGAGGCCATTGCCTCGGGTAATGTCCAGGCCATCAACTATTTTGTCGCCAACAACTATATCGAGGCGCTCGGCAAGCTCGCGACCTCGCCCAACCAGAAGGTGCTGATGCTACCGGTGGAGGCAGCCAGCGTCATCGGTTCGATCGGCGGCATTGCCGAGATCGCCCGCGAAACCTTTGGCGGCGGGACCACGCCCGCCCCCGTGCGGCCAAGCCGACCACCCTCGGCTGGCCAGTCCTAGGACGCCAGCCATGCAGGTCATCGATTTCATTGCCAGCAACGGTCCCTGGGCCTGGCTGGTCGCCGGGCTGATCCTACTGGCGCTGGAACTGGTGGTGCCCGGTGGATTCCTCCTGTGGATGGGCATTGCCGGCATCGTCACCGGCGTTGTCGCCATGTTCCAGCCGATCAGCTGGGCGGCGCAGTGGTTGATTTTTGGTGTCTTGTCGCTGGTGACGATTACCCTTTGGGTCCGCTGGACGCGGAGCCGCCCCACCCATAGCGACCGGCCCTATCTCAACCGGCGAGCTGAACAGTTTATTGGGCAGGAAGTGGTGCTCGAGCAGGCGATCAGCCAAGGCTTCGGCCGAGTTGCGCTAGGCGATACGGTGTGGCGGGTCACCGGACCGGACCTGCCGCTGGGCCATCGCGTGCGCATCGTGGGCAATGACGGAGCGGTGCTCAAGGTCGTTCCGCTCTAGGGCAAAGCTTCATTAACCATAAACTGAGAGGATCGCCGCGCGCTCGGCACGTGCCTTGAGCGGGTCAGCGTGTGGCGGAACAGGTTTTGGTCAGGACAGGGCGGAGCATTGCGGGAGTGGTGAGCCTGTTGGCGCTCGGCCTTGCCGTGCCCACACTTGCGGCTTCCGACCATTCGCTGGGCGAAGGATCGAGCGCCGACAACGAGCGGCTCCTGCCCGGCGTCTATCCAACCGATCCGGTGTTGGCCAGTGGCCAGGATGTGCCCGAGCCTCCGCATCCGCCGCTTTTGATCGATTGGTCGCTGGGCCTGCGCGGCACCTACACCAATGCCACGTCTGGCGAGCGCTTCGACACGCGCCTGATCCCTTCGGTCAGCCTTGAGCATCTCGGGACGCGCTCCCGCGTCAAGTTCGACGCCAATGCAGAAGTCGTACGCCCGGGCGATGGTGGCAACATCGATGTCGGCGCGCTGCGGCTCAACCTCGAAACCGAATACGATCTCGACAGCGCCACGAAGTTCACGGCCAACGGCAACTTCTCGATGACGCGCGATCTGCCGGGTACGCCGGGCGTGGCCAGCAATGTGGCGGTGGCGCCGCAAACCTTGAGCGGCGGTGCAGCTTTAGGCCTGTCGCGCGACTTCGGGCGGTTCAATGTCAGCGTCACGGGCGCGGCGCAGCGCAATGTCTACGGAACGACGACGCTGGTGGACGGCACCGTCGCAGACAATTCGGGACAGAATTACTGGGCCTTCGACAGCGCCCTGCGCGTCGGCTTCCAGGCCACGCCGATCTTTGAAGTCTTTGGGCAGGCGGGCCTCGGCCGCGACATCGGCGATCACCCCTCTGCAGCCCTTGGGGTTACCACCAACGCCAATGACTACTCGGTCAAGGGTGGGGTGACGGGCCGCTGGAACAGGCTGGAAGCGACGGGGTCGGCCGGGCTAGCGCTGCGGCGTTTCGACGAGGCGAGCCTCGGACAGGTGGTGACGCAGCTCTATGATGCGCAGGTGGTGTTCACACCCGACCCGACCTGGCGGATGCTGGCCGGCTTTGCCACCACGGTCGCACCGCCCGGCCCCAATGGCAGCGGCACGACGTGGGTGGACTACACGGCTCGCGCCGAAGTGGGCTATCAGGTCAATTCATGGCTGGCCCTGCGCGCCGTGGCCGACTGGAACCGGGCGCGCTTCGAAGGCAGCAGCGATACCGAGACTGGGCACGGCTATGGCCTGGGCGCCGACTACAGGGTCAACGCCCATACCGATGTGTCGACCGACTACGCCTATGACCGCACCGACAGCACGAGCAATGGCGTGCAGGATGCCCATCGCGTGACGATGGGCATCACGGTGTCGCGCTAGCGGCTAAAGCTGCTCATCGAGATCGAGCTGGCGCAGTTCCTTGAGGAAGCCGGGCCGGATGTCATCGCGATCAAGGGCGAAGACGACATTGGCGGTGAGAAAGCCGAGCTTTGAGCCGCAGTCGAACACCTTGCCTTCATACTTGACGCCGGTGAAGGGCTGGCGCTGCATCAGCGTCTGCATGGCGTCGGTGATCTGGATTTCGCCGCCTGCGCCCTTGGTCTGCTCGGCCAGAAGCGAGAAGATCTCAGGCTGAAGGATATAACGGCCGGAAATGAAGAGGTTGGAGGGCGCCTCGTCGCGCTTGGGCTTTTCGACCATGCCGTCGATGCGGAAGCCTTTGTCCTCGCCTTCGCCACGCACGACGATGCCATATGAAGACACGTCTTCCCAGGCGCATTCCTCGACGCCGATGACGTTGCCGCCGGTCTCTTCATAGGCGTCCATCATCTGGCGCAGCACGCCGGGCTTGGCGCGGAAGATCATGTCGGGCAGGAGGAGGGCAAAGGGCTGGTCGCCGACGATGTCGCGAGCGCACCAGACTGCATGGCCAAGGCCGAGCGGCTCCTGCTGGCGGGTGAAGCTGGTACGGCCAGCCGAAGGCAGGTCCTTGCGCAGTTCATCGAGCGCCGGAGTCTTGCCGCGGGCCTCGAGCGTCGCTTCAAGCTCGAACTGGCGATCGAAGTGGTCCTCGATAACGCCCTTGTTGCGGCCGGTCACGAAAACGAAGTGCTCGATGCCGGCTTCGCGGGCCTCGTCGACGGCATACTGGATCAGCGGCCGGTCGACCACTGTCAGCATTTCCTTGGGCATTGCCTTGGTGGCGGGAAGAAAACGGGTACCAAGACCAGCAACCGGGAAAACGGCCGTTCTGACGCGCTTTGGCAAGTGTCATGCTCCTTTAGAGAGTTCAGGCGTAAGGCTATCTCAACCTGTGTTAAATAACATCTTGGCGAATAAGTGTTGCACAATATGGAGTTAATCCCATGGCTGTCCTTGTAACCGGAGGCGCGGGCTATATCGGCAGCCACATGGTGCTGAACCTGGCCGATGCCGGGGAAAAAGTCGTTGTGCTGGATAACCTTGTCACTGGTTTCGACTGGGCCATCGACGGACGGGCCACGTTCGAGAGCGGCAATGCAGGCGATATCGAACTGGTGCGCCGGCTGATCGACAAGCACGAGATCGCGGAAATCGTCCACTTTGCCGGCTCCATCGTGGTGCCGGAATCAGTGGCCGATCCGCTCAAATATTACGCCAACAACACCGCCACCTCCCGAAACCTGATCGAGGCAGCGGTCAAGGGCAGGGTCAAGCACTTCATCTTCTCCTCGACGGCGGCGGTCTACGGCATGACCGGCCTGGCGCCTGTGGTGGAAACGACGCCGCTCAACCCGATGTCGCCCTATGGCCGCTCAAAGCTGATGACCGAGTGGATGCTGGCCGACGTCGCCGCAGCGCATCCGATGACCTATGGTGTTCTGCGCTACTTCAACGTCGCCGGTGCCGATCCGAGCAAGCGCAGCGGGCAGTCCACGCCCCTGGCGACGCATCTGATCAAGGTGGCGTGCCAGACCGCCTTGGGCCAGCGCGAGAAGATGGACATCTTCGGCACTGACTACGAGACGCCCGATGGCACCTGCGTGCGCGACTATATCCATGTGACGGACCTTATTGCGGCCCATGCGCTGCTGCTGGGGCATCTGCGCCGGGGCGGCGAATCGACGACCCTCAACTGCGCCTATGGACAGGGCTATTCGGTGCGGCAGGTGGTGGAAACGGTGCGGCAGGTTTCGGGTGTCGACCTGCGCGCCGATGAAGGGCCGCGGCGTCCGGGCGATCCGGCGTCGATCACCGCCACGGGTGAGAAAGTGCGCAGCCTTCTTGGCTGGGTGCCGCAGCACGATGATCTGAACGAGATCGTTGAAACCGCCTATGCCTGGGAACGGCACCTGATGACGCGGAACCGGTAGGTTCGTTTTTTACTGCTGAGCGGCGATGGGAGTTCGGGTGACATGCGCATCATAGCGGTTCTGATCCTCATGCTGCTCGGTGGCGCGCCAGCGTGGGCGCAGCCGGTGGAGAGCTTTGCAAGCTTCATCGCCGGCTTCCGGTCCAAAGCCGTGGCGGCGGGCGTCGATGGCGCGGTCTACGACCGGGCCATGAGCGGGCTGACGCCTGATCCGCGCGTGCCCGACCTCGTCACCACCCAGCCTGAATTCACCACTCCCATGTGGGACTATATCGAGGGGCGGATAACGTCGGGCCGCATCGAACGCGGCAAGGCGGCCATGGCGCGCAACGCGGCGCTTTTTGAAAGCGTCGGACAGGCCTATGGCGTTGATCCCTATGTCCTTGGCGCCATTTGGGGCATGGAAACCGACTATGGTGCCGTGCTCGACAATGACGGCTTGATCCGTCCGATCGTGCGGTCGCTGGCGACGCTGGTGCATCAGCGGCGGACGCGCCTGGTGGAGGACGAAGCCGACCTGATCGCCGCACTCCTCCTAGTGCAGCGCGGGCCACTCGACAGCACTAGTCTCGTCGGCTCCTGGGCTGGAGCGATCGGGCACCTGCAGGTCAATCCAAGCAATGTCGTGGCGCATGGCAGCGACGGGGACGGCGATGGTCGCGTCGACCTCCACAACTCGCTTGCCGATGCCTTGGCTACCAGTGCCAGGTTTCTGCGCGCGCTCGGCTATGTGCCGGGCGTGGACTGGGGCATGGAGGTCGTCGTGCCGGAAGGATTCGACTACCTCCTCGCCACACGTACGGAGATGCGGCCCATCGCCTTCTTTGCGGAACGCGGTGTCACGCGCGTCGGCGGGCGGCAGTTCGCCGATCCCAATTCCGAGGTTTTCCTCTATGTCCCCGCCGGCAAGAACGGGCCGAAGTTCCTGATGACGCGCAATTACCTCGTGCTGAAGGGCTACAACTTCTCCGACAGCTACGCGATGAGCGTGGCGCATATGACCGACCGGTTGAAAGGGGGCGGCGCTTTCGTCGATGACTGGCCGCGCAATGCCCCCATGCCGAACCTGGCGCAGCGCAAGGGCATTCAGCAGGCGCTACTGCAGCTGGGCTACTATCAAGGCGCAGTGGACGGCCGATTGGGCCCGATCAGCCAGGAAGCCTATGCACGCTTCCAAGCGGCGCGTGGCCAAGTCGCCGACGGCTTCATTACCCGTGCTTCCTATGAAGCGCTGACTGCGGCGCTCCGGTAACAAGCCAGCGACGCCGATGGCGCGGGCGCCCCATGCTTGCTAAAGGAAGGCTATGATCCGCTACGTCTTGGCAATGTTGGTCGCGATGCTCGTCCTTGTCGACGTGGCGCCAGCCTTTGCCCAGGATGATGGACGCGTTCTGGTGGCTCAGGAACAGCGGCGGAGGACCCTGTTCGACCTCCTGTTCGGGGAAGAAGAGCAGGCGGCGCCCCCTCCGCCCGTGCAACAGCAACAACAGCAGCGCCGCCGCCCACAGCAGCGGCCGCAGCAGGCAGCGCCCGCCGCAAGCCCGCCGCCGCCTCCGCCAGCACCGAAAATTGAGAAGGCCGCCGACGCCACGCGGCTTGCCGTCTTTGGCGATTCCCTCGCGATCGATCTCAGCAAGGCGCTGGACCGCTTCTACGCAGAGGATCCCAATCTCGTGGTGATCAACGAGGGCGTGAGCGACTCCGGCTTTGTCCGCACCGATTTCTTTGACTGGGACAAAGCGATCAGCGAAAAGATCGCGACCGATAGCTTCGATGTCGCCGTGGTCATGATCGGCATCAATGACCGGCAGGATATCTCGGCAAACGGACAGACTTACGAGCCGCTGACGGACGGCTGGAACAGCGTCTACCAGTCGCGTATCGGCACCTTTTTGGGCAAGCTCCGTGCTGCGCGCAAGCCCGTGATCTGGGTGGGCCTACCGCCCATGTCCAAGAGCGAATATTCGGCGGCAATCAGCCAGATCAGCAATGTGCAGCGCCTTGCCGCCTTTGCCGGCGGGGCAGAGTTTCTCGATATCTACGAGCGTTTCCTTGGCGAGGACGGCAAGTATTCCTCGCAAGGGCCGGACGTGAACGGACAGACGGCGCGGATGCGCAAGGATGACGGCATCCACTTCGCCACCGACGGCGCCAACAAGCTGGCCTTCTATGTCAGCCAGACCATGAGTACCTTCTACCGCGGCGGTGGTGTGACCATTGCCGTTGCCGACCCGCTGGCGGGAACCGACGCCGCAGCCATGCTGCGCCCGCCTTACCAAGGCTTGGGACAGGTTCGGCTGCTGGAAGTGGCCGGCGCCGTGATCCCGATCAGCCGGGTGCCAGCGCGGGCAAATGATCTCATGACCGCCACCAGCACCACGCCGCCGGCACCGCCATTTACTCTGCAACAGCTGGTCACGGCACCCATAGGGCGCGTCGACGCCTTCGGCGTGGGCGTCGACCCTGCGGCGGCCGGGGCTGTTAATCCAGATCAGGAGAACTAGCCGCTAAGCGCGACACAACGGCTTCCATCAATGCCGTTGCGTCCGGGCCCGGCTGTTTCTCGATACGGCGATAGACTTTTCCGTCGCGTGTGCGCCCGAGCATCTTCATGTCGACCAATGACCGGCGCAGCAAGGCGTGGTCGCCGAAGGCGTGGGCGTTCATTATGATCTCGCTGACTTCCCGCTCAGTCATTTGTTGATCCGGTGGAATGCGTGACCAGATCACCCAGAGACATAGGTCCTGGTGGTTCGTCTTGGCGGGCCAGCGCTGCATGCGCCCGGCATCGAAGTTGCGAATGGCTTTAGCAACACGACTGCTTTTAGCCGGAGGCTGCGTTGTTATGGTCGGGGCAGCACGAAGGGCCTGGAAGTTGCGGTGCCCGGCGCAACGCGCCACGATATTGAGCAGCTCCGCATGGGTGGGCTCGCGATCAAGCGCGGCAAGACTCGCGCGAAGCGATTTGGCGAATGTGGAAATATCGGGGATGGAAAGGGCAACGAGCTGCTTCGACATGACAATCCTCATCGGGTGCCAAGCCTCTTACAGGCCCTGTCGGTCGCCGGCTTACAAGCAGCACCCATGAGAATGGGGAGCAAATGTCCAGTGCCATGGCAGGTTTAGCTTCCCCTAAGGGACGGCGACGCCTCGGTGAACTGCAGACGGTGGCACCGGTATAGCAGGAACGGGCTATTCGGTAAACCGGACGGCGCCGATGTGGGGGAGGTTGCGGTTGCGCTGGGCGTAGTCGATGCCGTAGCCCACGACGAACTCGTCGGGGATGTCGAAACCGACCCAGCGGGCCTTGACGTCGGTCTCGCGGCGCGATGGCTTGTTGAGCAGGGCGCAGACTTCCATGCGGCGGGGGTGGCGGGTTTCGAGGATCTCGAGCACGTGCTTGAGCGTGTAGCCGGTGTCGACAATGTCCTCAACGACAAGCACGTCGCGGTTAGCGATCTCGCCGCGCAAGTCTTTGAGAATGCGCACTTCCCGGGAGGATTCCATGGCATTGCCATAGGAGGAGGCTTCGAGGAAATCGACTTCGACCGGCAGGTCTAGTTCGCGGACGAGGTCGGCGATGAAGATGAAGGAACCACGCAGGAGACCGACCACGACGAGCTTGTCGGTGTCGGCGTAGTGGCTGGAAATCTCCTTGGCGAGGGCTTCGACGCGGGCGGCGATGGCCTTGGCGGAGATCAGTTCATCGACGACATAGGGCTTGGACATGAGTGCTTCCGGAGCGCGATACGTGCGCGAAATGCTGTCGATCTGTTAGCAGTTTGTGCACGCCGGCGGAACTGGGCAGGGTGGGCATCGTTGGAGAGCGCCAACTGCAGAAAGATTTCGCGATGCTCGACACGATCCACGCCTGGGAGAGACCCATCACCATCAAGCTCAACGGCGAGGCGGTGGTGGTCAGCACGCCGGCGCAGGCGCGCAACATCCTCCTGATGGAGTGGCCGGTGGAGCGCGACGACAAGCACAAGATTGCCAGCGACACCTGCCTGTCGGCCATGGAGGGCGCGGCGCCCGAGCCGGCCTGGATGGCGTTCATGGAAGCGGCGATCGAGGCGGGCATTTTCGTGGAGTAGGGGTTACCCCCACCTCAGCTTCGCTACGGCCTGCGGCCTAGCTGCGCTATCCTCCCCCTGGAGGGGGAGGAGGCGCTGGCTCAGCCAAAGGAGTTTGCCGCATACTGGATCGGCTCCTCCCCCTTAAGGGGAAGGGTGGGTGGGGGTGCCTACCGCGGCAAATCGGTCTTGCCCATGAGGTCGAAGTCGATCGAGCGGGCGGCTTGGCGGCCTTCGCGGATGGCCCAGACAACCAGGGACTGGCCGCGGCGCATGTCGCCGGCGGCGTAGACCTTGGGGACGGTGGTCTTGTAGCTCAAGGTATCGGCAAAGAGATTGCCGCGCTTGTCGAGCTGGGCACCCAGCTCGGTCAGCATGCCCTCGTGGATGGGGTGGGCGAAGCCGATGGCGAGCAGCACCAGGTCCGCCTTGATGACGAATTCGGTGCCTGGGATGGGCTGGCGCTTGCGGTCGACGCGGGCGCATTCGACGCCGGTCACTTCGCCCTTGGCATTGCCGATGATCTTCATCGTGCCGGCCGCGAATTCGCGGATGGCGCCTTCGGCCTGCGAGGAGGAGGTGCGCATCTTGACCGCCCAGTTGGGCCAGTTGGTCAGCTTGTTCTCAAGCTCGGGCGGCATGGGGCGGACGTCGAGCTGGGTCACGGCGATGGCGCCCTGGCGGAACGAGGTGCCGACGCAGTCCGACGCGGTATCACCGCCGCCCACGACCACCACATGCTTGCCGGCGGCGGTCAGCTGGACCTGGTCCGAGACATCCTCGCCACCGATGCGGCGGTTCTGCTGCACGAGGAACGGCATGGCAAAGTGAACGCCATTGAGGTGGGTGCCCTCGGACTCGACGTCGCGCGGCTTTTCCGAGCCGCCGCAGAGGAGCACGGCATCGTGCCAGGCCTGAAGATCGGACAACGGACGCGAGACGCCGATGTTTTCGCCATAGTGGAAGGTGACGCCCTCGGCTTCCATCTGCCCGACGCGGAAGTCGATATGGTCCTTTTCCATCTTGAAGTCGGGAATGCCATAGCGCATCAGGCCGCCGGCCTTGGGCTCGCGCTCATAGACATGGACCTCATGGCCGGCACGGGCCAGCTGCTGGGCCGCGGCCATGCCGGCCGGGCCGGAGCCGACGATGCCCACCGACCTGCCGGTCTTGTTGGGGTTGATCTGCGGCTTGGTCCATCCGGAGCGGATGGCGCGGTCGGCAATGGCCTGTTCAATGGTCTTGATGGCGACCGGCACGTCCTCGAGGTTCAGCGTGCAGGCCTCCTCGCAGGGCGCGGGGCAGATGCGGCCGGTGAATTCGGGGAAGTTGTTGGTGGAGTGGAGGTTGCGCGCCGCCTCTTCCCAGTCATTGTTGTAGACGAGGTCGTTCCAGTCCGGGATCTGATTGTGCACCGGGCAGCCGGTATCGCCATGGCAGAAGGGAATGCCGCAATCCATGCAGCGCGCCGCCTGGTCGACGATGCGCCCTTCTGACATGGGAATGGTGAACTCGCCAAAATGGCGGATGCGGTCGGAGGCCGGCTCGTAGCGGGGCTCTTCGCGTTCGATTTCGAGAAAGCCGGTAACTTTACCCATGGCCAATTCCCCTGTTCTCTGCCGTGTGGGCAGGTAGTCCGAGTTCGTTTTCGCAACCCGCGATCCACTGGAGGATCGCCGGGCGCGTGGAGAGGTCAAAGCCGGCCTGCGGCGCCTGGCGCGTATAGGCCAGAAGCGCAATGTCGGCGATGGTCAGGCTGTCGCCCACCAAGAAGCTGCGGCCGGCAAGGGCCCCTTCCATCAGGTCGAGCGCCTTGTTGGCGCGGGCGACCAGGGATGGATCGAGTTCGCTGACCTTCTGGCCGTCATAGACGACCCGCGCGCGAGCCACGGCTACGGTCGGTTCATGCGAATACTGTTCCCAGAACAGCCACTCGTCCACCTTGGCCGCCTCGTAGCGATTATTGGGCAGGAACCGGGTGCCCTGCGCGAAGTAGCGCAGGATGGCGTTCGACTGTGCCAGCGGACGGCCATCCTCCAGCACCACGACGGGCATCTGCCCGGCAGGGTTGAGCTTGAGGAATTCGGGCGTCTGCGTCGCGCCGGAGCGCGAGGCGATTTCGTGCAAGGTGAAGGGCAGGCCGAGCGCGTCGGCGAGGTATTTCACTTTGAGGACGTTGCCGGAGCCGAGATTGCCATAGAGCTGGAAGGTCATGGTTCATTCCTCGTCAGGAGGCCGCCGCGCGCCGGCTCCCCTCCCCCTTGAGGGGAGGGGTGGGGGTGGGGGTCCGTCAGCGAACCACAGAACGACCCCCACCCTCGGTCCCTCCCCGCAAGGGGGAGGGAGGCGATGGAGCCGCCGGTCTTTAGCCTGGCCATCATTCCGCCGCCATCACCGTGGCGCCGCCGGCGCGTTTCTTTTCCATTTCCTTGATGGCGCGGCGATATTCGACCGGCATCACCTTGACGAACTTGGGCCGCATCTCGACCCAGTGGTCGAGAATGTACTTGGCGCGATCCGAGCCGGTGTAATGGAGGTGGTTGCTGATGAGCTGATGGAGACGCTCGTCGTCGTGCTTGGTCATGTCGCCGGAAATGTCGACGCGGCCATGCCATTCGAGGTCGCCACCATGGTGGTGGAGCTTCTGCATGAGCGCCTCTTCCTCGGCGACCGGTTCGAGATCGACCATTGCGAGGTTGCAGCGTTCGCGGAAGGTTTCGTCTTCGTCGAGCACATAGGCCACGCCGCCCGACATGCCGGCCGCGAAGTTGCGGCCGGTCGGTCCGATGACGACGACGACGCCGCCGGTCATGTATTCGCAGCCATGGTCACCGGTGCCCTCGACAACGGCGATGGCACCGGAATTGCGGACCGCGAAGCGTTCGCCGGCGATGCCGCGGAAGTAGCACTCACCGGCAATGGCGCCATAGAGCACGGTGTTGCCGACGATGATGGACTTCGAAGGCTCGAAGCTGACCTTGTCGGACGGACGGACGACGATGCGGCCGCCCGAGAGGCCCTTGCCGACATAGTCGTTGGCGTCGCCCACCATGTCGATCGAGATGCCCTTTGCAAGGAAGGCGCCGAAGGCCTGGCCGGCCGTGCCGTTGAGGCGGATCGAGATCGTGTCCTCGGGCAGGCCTTCGTGACCGTACTTCTTAGCGAGGGCACCCGAGAGCATGGCGCCGGCCGAGCGGTCGCGCGAGCGGATCGGCAGTTCGATCTGCACGGGCGTGCCGTTGTCGAGCGCTGGCTGGGCCAGTTCGATCAGCTTGCGATCGAGCACGGCTTCGAGGTGATGGTCCTGCGCCTCAGAGTGGTAGAGCGTGTCGCCGCCGATCGGCTCGGGCTTGTAGATGAGCTTGGAGAAGTCGACGCCCTCGCTCTTCCAGTAGTCGACCATCTTGCGCTGGTCGAGCAGGTCCGAGCGGCCGGTGAGTTCCTGGAGCGTCCGGGCACCCATGCCCGCCATCAGGCCGCGTAGTTCTTCGGCGATAAAGAAGAAGTAGTTGATGACGTGCTCGGGCGTGCCCTTGAAGCGCTTGCGCAGCACCGGGTCCTGGGTGGCGACGCCAACCGGGCAGGTATTGAGATGGCACTTGCGCATCATGATGCAGCCGGCTGCGATCAATGGCGCGGTCGAGAAGCCGAACTCGTCGGCACCGAGCAGGGCACCGATCAGGACGTCGCGGCCGGTCTTGAGGCCGCCATCGACCTGCAGGACGACACGCGAGCGCAGGCGGTTGAGCACCAGGGTCTGGTGGGTTTCGGCGAGGCCGATTTCCCACGGGCCGCCGGCATGCTTGAGCGATGTCAGTGGCGAAGCGCCGGTGCCGCCATCATAGCCGGAAACGGTGATGTGATCGGCGCGTGCCTTGGCGACGCCGGCCGCAACCGTGCCGACACCGACTTCGGACACCAGCTTGACCGAGATATCGGCCTGCTCGTTGACGTTCTTGAGGTCGTAGATCAGCTGGGCCAGATCTTCGATGGAATAGATGTCGTGATGCGGCGGCGGGGAGATGAGGCCCACGCCCGGCGTCGAGTGACGGGTCTTGGCGACGACCCAGTCCACCTTGTGACCAGGCAACTGGCCGCCTTCGCCGGGCTTGGCGCCCTGCGCGACCTTGATCTGGATCTGGTCGGAATTGACCAGGTA
Source organism: Devosia sp. (assembly GCF_036563435.1). GTDB lineage: Bacteria > Pseudomonadota > Alphaproteobacteria > Rhizobiales > Devosiaceae > Devosia. Next base: position 130,230 of record NZ_DATCMJ010000008.1, on the reverse strand, counting down.
TTCGGTGGTGACGCCGAAGCGGCCGGACGCAACCTGCTTGATGGCCGAGCGCAGCGGGTTGCGCGAGCCATCGGGCAGGGGACGATAGCGATCGGGCTCTTCGCCGCCTTCACCGGTATTGCTCTTGCCGCCGATGCGGTTCATGGCGATGGCCAGCGTCGTGTGCGCCTCGCGCGAGATCGAGCCAAAGCTCATGGCGCCGGTGACGAAACGCTTGACGATTTCGGCCGCCGGCTCAACTTCCTCGAGCGGCACGGCTTCGCCGAGCGGCTTGATCTCGAGGAGGTTGCGGATGGCCAAGTAGCCGTTCTCGCCCGAGTTCACGCGGGCGGCAAAGCTGTTGTAGCGATCCTGCGCGGTTTCGGGGCTGTCTTCCTTGGTGCGAACGGCGTGCTGGAGGTCGGCCACGACATCGGGCGACCAGGCATGCTTTTCGCCGCGGATGCGGTAGGCATACTCACCGCCGATATCGAGCGCCTTGCGCAGGACGATGTCGTCGCCGAAAGCGTCGCGGTGGCGGCGCACGGTTTCCTCGGCCACTTCGTCGAGGCCGACGCCTTCGATCGTGGTGGCGGTGCCAAAGAAGAAGCGCTTGACGAAATCGCTATGAAGGCCGACGGCGTCGAAGATCTGGGCGCCGCAATAGCTCTGATAGGTCGAGATGCCCATCTTGCTCATAACCTTGAGCAGGCCCTTACCCACCGACTTAATGTAGCGGTAGACCACCTCGTTGGCATCCACCTCGGGCGGGAACTCGCCTTCGGCATGGAGAGCCGCCAGGGCCTCGAATGCCAGGTAGGGATTGATGGCTTCGGCGCCATAGCCGGCCAGCATGGCGAAGTGGTGCATTTCGCGCGCTTCGCCGGTCTCGACCACGAGGCCCGAGGAGGTGCGCAGGCCCTTGCGGATCAGGTGGTGATGGACGGCAGCCGTCGCCAGCAGCGCCGGGATGGCAACGCGGTCGGCAGCGACCAGCCGGTCGGAGAGGATGATGATGTTGTATTCGCCGGCAATGGCGGCCTCGGCCTCGACGCAGATCGCCTCGATGGCCGCTTCCATGCCCGCCGCGCCCGTATCGGCCGGGTAGGTGATGTCGATGGTCTTGGTCTTGAACTGGTTGTCTTCCATGTCACCAATGGCGCGGATCTTTTCGAGATCCTCGTTGGTGAGAATGGGCTGACGCACTTCCAGGCGCTTTTCCTTGCTGACGCCCTCGAGGTCGAAGATGTTGGGGCGCGGGCCGATGAAGGAGACGAGCGACATCACCGATTCCTCGCGGATCGGGTCGATCGGCGGGTTGGTGACCTGGGCGAAGTTCTGCTTGAAATAGGTATAGAGCAGCTTGCTCTTGTTGCTGAGGGCAGACAGCGGCGTGTCGGTGCCCATCGAGCCGACGGCTTCCTGGCCGGTGGTGGCCATGGGCGCCATCAGGAGCTTGATGTCTTCCTGCGTATAGCCAAAGGCCTGCATGCGATCGAGCAGCGACTCGGAGGTCAGGGGTGCCTTGGGCTCGGTTTCGGGCAGGTCCTCTAGCACAATCTGCGAGCGGGCGAGCCACTCGGCATAGGGGTTCTTGGTGGCGAGCGTGCGCTTGATCTCGTCGTCCGAGATGATGCGGCCTTCTTCGAGGTCGAGCAGCAGCATGCGACCCGGCTGGAGGCGCCAGCGTTCGACGATGTCTTCGTCCGGGATATCGAGCACGCCCGATTCCGAGGCGAGGACGACGTGGCCTTCCTTGGTGACGAGGTAGCGCGCGGGTCTGAGGCCGTTGCGGTCCAGCGTTGCCACGACATAGCGGCCGTCCGAAAGCGACATGGCGGCGGGGCCGTCCCATGGCTCCATCAGCGCTGCGTGGTACTGGTAGAAGGCGCGGCGCGTCTCATCCATCAGCGGATTGCCAGCCCAGGCTTCGGGGATCAGCATCATGGCCGCATGGGGCAGCGAATAGCCGCCACGCACCAGGAATTCGAGTGCGTTGTCGAAGCAGGCGGTGTCGGACTGGCCCTCGTAGGAGATCGGCCAGATCTTGGTGATATCGTCGCCGAACAGGGGCGAGGAGACCGAAGCCTGGCGGGCGGCCATCCAGTTGACGTTGCCCCGGATGGTGTTGATTTCACCATTGTGGGTGGTCATGCGGTAGGGGTGCGCCAGCTTCCAGGAGGGGAAGGTGTTGGTCGAGAAGCGCTGATGCACCAGGGCGATGGCCGACTCGAAGCTTTCGTCCGACAGGTCGGGATAGAAGGCCTTGAGCTGGGCGGCCAGGAACATGCCCTTGTAAACAAGGGTGCGTGCCGACATGGAGACGACATAGAAGCCGTTGTCGGTGTTGCTCTCGGGAACCTGGGCATAGACGGTGTTCGATATCACCTTGCGCACGATCAGGAGCTTGCGCTCGAATTCGTCGAGCGACAGGCCGGCAGGACGCGCGATCACCATCTGCTCGATGATGGGCTGGGTGGCGATAACGCCGTCGCTCAGGGGCGAGTTGTCAGTGGGGACGACGCGTTCGCCCAGGAGCGTGAGGCCTTCGCTGCTGAGGCAGGCGCGGACGGCGTCGGCGCAGCGGTCACGCAAGGCGGCGTCGTTGGGATAAAAGATCATCGCCACGGCGTAGTGATGCTTTTCCGGCAAGGGGAAAGGCATGACCTTGCTGAAAAAGCCGTGCGGGGTCTGCACCAGGATGCCGGCGCCGTCGCCCATCAGCGGGTCGGCGCCCACGGCACCGCGGTGTTCGAGGTTCTCGAGGATTTCGAGACCCTTTTCGACCACTTCGTGGCTGGGCTTGTTCTTGATGTTGGCGATCATGCCGATGCCGCAGGCATCGTGCTCGTTGGCGGGATCATAAAGACCCTGCGCCTCGGGGCGGCCAGAGATGAGGCGGCGGCCATCGCGGATCAGGGTGCGGGGAGTGGCTTTGGTGCCGACCGGGATGATGTCGCCGTTCTGCTCGTGTGCCATGTCTTTGTCCTCGCTTGTTGATCGCACCCGTTGCCGGGCTTGGTTCGCTATGTCGTGTGCATCCTGATGGTGCCGGTGGCGGCGGGTTGGATGCTCCAGTCCTCTGGTGGCGCGTTGTTCAGGCGGGTCGTACTACAGGGTACGGCTCGAATGAGCAATCTCGTCCATGCGTGGGGAGTGGCGCTGCATCCAAATGGCCACTCGAATTCGAGCTATGTTAGCTCCGCCTGTCCGTTTCCGCTAATGGCATAGCGGGCCAGCCGGACCAGCGTGCGCGCTTGCGGCGGAGAGCCGGGCGACGCGTCAGGTAGGACAGTCGTGCTGCCCTAACAAATTCACATTTGCATAATTCCAAACTGGGAGCAAGCGGCGTCGACACAGTTTGGGCACAAAAAATAGGACTTCGCCGACAAAGCTATAGGAAAGCGTAGGGGAATTGTCCCGCTGTGGGAGCGGAGATGCGCCTGAACCACGCAGATTCAAAGCGTGAAGCAGCGGAAGTACCCGTTCCTATAGGCAATGCGCTGGAAAGCGCGGGGCACGCAGAAAAAAGGCGCAGCCGGATGACTGCGCCTCGGGTATTCCACAAAGGGGTCGGATTAGTTGACCGACTGATCCTCGATGGTCTGCTGGGTGTTGGCGGTGCCGATCTGGATAGTGCGCGGCTTCTTGCTTTCGGGCAGTTCGCGCTTCAGTTCCAGATGGAGCAGGCCGTTTTCGAGCGTGGCACCCTGAACCTCGACATAGTCGGCGAGCTGGAAGCGGAGCTCGAAGGCGCGCTCGGCAATGCCGCGATGGAGGAATTCACGGCTCTTGTCAGCGGAGTCGGCGGGCTTGGCACCCTTGACCACCAGGCTGTTTTCCTTGGTCTCGATGGCGATGTCGCCATTGCTGAAGCCGGCGACGGCGATCGAGATGCGGTAGGCGTCCTCGCCGGTGCGCTCGATATTGTAGGGCGGGTAGGTCTTGGCTTCCTGCCCGACCAGGGTGTCGAGGCGGTTGAAGACGCGGTCAAAGCCGACGGTGGAACGGTAGAAGGGGGAAAAATCAAAGGTCTGCATAGTCACATTCTCCGTAAAGCAACGTGGATGTCCCGGTGGTCTCGTCTGGCGCTCCCAGCATTAGGCAAGCGGCTGTTTCCGAGGTCGGGGTTCCCGGAAGAACCGGCGAACGAGTGAGATATGGGAGGGGTTTTTCGCTGTTCAAGAGGGAAAATATGAACTGGAAATGAATGATGCGGTCCGCTCAAGTTCAGGGTCGGGAGGCTAGAACGGCAAGCGTGGCGAGCAGGTCCTCGTTGCACAAACGGTCCATCACCGCCCCCCGCATGGACCGTCGCAAGGGAGCCGGCATCTGTGAAAGCAGATGCCGGTTTTCCTTTTGGGCCGGCTCTGGTTAAAGAGCGGGGCCAGCACGAGAGACCCCTTCATGAACGCCGTCGATCCCCACGGACCTGACCTCGTCAACATCGCGTCGAACCCGATGCCGGAGGGCGGCCGCGTCGGCTATTTCAAGACGCAGGACAATGTCCGGCTGCGCTATGCCCTCTGGCCCAAGTCGGAGGGCGCACATCGCGGCACCATCTGCCTCGTGCAGGGGCGCACCGAATTCATCGAGAAGTATTTCGAGACCATTGCCGACTTCCGCCGGCGCGGCTTTTCCGTCGCGACCTTCGACTGGCGCGGACAGGGAGGCTCGGACCGGCTGATTGGCAGCCCAAAGCTTGGCTATGTCGACCGGTTCGAAGACTACTGGTGTGACCTCCGCAGCTTTCACGGCGAGATCCTGCTGCCCGATTGCCCGCCGCCCTTTTATCTGGTGGGCCATTCGATGGGCGGGCTGGCCTCTATCTTTGCCGGCATCAACGACCGGATGATGTTCGAGCGCATCTTTCTTTCGGCGCCGATGCTGGCGCTGGACCGGCAGCCGCTGAGCATGCGCGGCATGGCCAGGCTCACCGAGGCCTTGAGTTTTCTGGGCATGGGGCGGATGCCGGTGGGGCGGCGGCAGGACAAGCCGCTGGGCGAAACGAGCTTTGTCAACAACCCGCTCACGGGCGACCTCGTGCGCTATATGCGCACCGTGGACGTGGTGCGGGAACGGCCCACGCTCGAAATCGGCGCCCCCACCATCCGCTGGGCAGCGTCGGCCTTTGCCGCCATGGCCGAGGCCGCCGAGGAAATGTTCCCCACGCGCATCAAGATCCCGGTGCTGATGCTGGCGGGCGCGCGCGACGAAGTGGTTTCGACCAGCGCCATCGAACAGCTGGGCCTGCGCATGCGCAACGGTCGGCATGTGGTGATTGCCGGAGCGCGGCATGAACTCTTCATGGAAACCGATCCGATCCGCGGCCAGGTGCTGGCAGCGTTCGACGCATTCATCACCGAGCAGTCGGCCTAAAGCCGGCTGAACACTACGCGGCGTTGATCAGAGCCAGCGCCTTCTCCAGCAGTTGTGGCGTCGCAGCGGCTACGACATCGCCGCCGCCGGTGGGTTCGCTGCCGTCCCAGCAGGAAATGGCGCCGCCTGCTTCGCGGATGATCGGCACCAGGGCTGCGATATCATAGGTATTGAGGAAGGGCTCGATCACCAGATCGGCATGCCCGGCCGCCAGCAAGGCATAGCCATAGCAGTCCATGCCGAAGCGCTGCAGGCGCGTCGCGGCTTCCATCGCCTGCCACTTGCGAAGAAGCTCGGGCGTGCGGAACAGCGCCGGCGTCGTGGTGAAGACGCGGGAGGGCGCCAGTTCGGTTTGTCCGCTGGTGCGGTTGGGGATGGTGGTGGCGCCGCGACGATAGGTGGAGCGGCCAGGTACGGCCAGAAAGGTTTCGCCAATAAAGGGCTGGCTCATGAGCCCGGCAATGGCCGTGCCGCGATGGGCAAAGCCGATCAGCGTGCCCCAGACTGGTGCGCCGGAGATGAAGGCGCGGGTGCCGTCAACCGGATCGATGATCCAGCTATATTCGCTGTCGCCCTGGCTGCCCCATTCCTCGCCGATGATCGCATGGTCGGGAAAACGTTCGCCGATCACGGCGCGGATCACGGTTTCGGCGCCGCGATCGGCCTCCGTCACCGGGTCAAAGCCGGTCTCGAGCTTGTTGTCGATGCCCAGCGTGGTGCGGAAGAGGGGGAGGGTATGGGCCGCGGCAGCCTCGGAGGCGGCAAGAAGGGTCGCTTCGATTTGAGCCAGGTCGAGCATGGTGAGGCCTGAAGGTTGAGGTTGGTAGCGCGGCTACGGGGGCAGGGTTATTCCGCAGCCAGCCTGTCGGCCGACGGGAGCGGGGTGCCGGCGACGGTGGCCGGATCGAGATTGATCAGGGCAAAGATCAGCCGGTCGACCAGGCCGCGGACGGCATCGAAGTTGTCGTTCTTGGCCAGCGTCACTTCGTTCATATAGAGGTGGCGGCTGATCTCGATCTGCAGGGCGTGAACGCCGTGCTGCGGACGGCCATAGGCGCGGGTGGTGAAGCCGCCGGCATAGGGCCGGTTGCGGGCGACGCGCAGGCCGGCGCTGGTGAATACGGTCTCGACCAGGTCGATCAAGGCCGGCGCGCAGGTCGTGCCATAGCGATCGCCCAGGACGATATCTGGCGGCACCTTGTCATTGGCGCGGGCGATGCGCGGCATGGAATGGCAGTCGATCAGGAGGGCGACGCCAAAGGCAGTAACCGCCTCGCCCAGCAGGGCCTGGAGGGCCGCATGATAGGGGTGGTAAATCCCCTCGATGCGCATGCGCGCATCCTCGAGCGTCAGGCGCTCCTTATAGATGGGCTTGTTTTCGGCCACGACGCGCGCCAGCGTGCCGAGCCCGGCGGCGACGCGGGGCGAGGTGGTGTTGAACCGGTCCGACAGCGGCTCTACGAACATGGCCGGGTCGAGTTCCCAGGGCTCGCGGTTGACGTCGAGATAGGCGCGGGGGAAGTGGGCGCGCAGCATGGGCGCGCCGAGATGGGGCGCTCGGGCAAAGAGTTCATCGACCCAGGCATCTTCCGACTGGCGGATCGATAGGTGATCCAGCCGTGTCATGGCGAGGAAACGGTCCGGATAGACGCGGCCGGAATGGGGTGAGTTGAACACCAGCGGTGCCACCAGCCGGCGCGGCCGGATGGTTTCGAATGCTGGCTGATCCCAATAGTCGGACCGCACGCTGCCTCCAGAAAGGGCTTGGCGCCTGACGCTGCCCGGTGATTTGTTGAGCCAGTCTCGCCCGTTACCGCCGTCTTGTCCAGCCAAGCACGTGGAAAGGCCGGCAATTGGCTGTGATCAGCGGGTTTTTGGCGCGTGATTTTGCGAATAGGCAAACTTCGCTTAAACATCGAGCGATAAGATGCGATTCACTGGCGCGCATGCTGCGCAACGATCGTGCTGCGCCCTTGATGGCCGGAGAACCCAATGAAACGAATCCTCCTTGCGGAAGATGACAACGACATGCGTTCGTTCTTAACGCGCGCGCTCAAGAATGCCGGCTACGAGGTCGTTTCCTTCGACAATGGCCTTTCGGCCTATGAGCGGCTGCGCGAGGAGCCGTTTTCGCTGCTGTTGAGCGATATCGTGATGCCGGAAATGGATGGGATCGAACTGGCCCGCCGCGCCACCGAACTCGATCCGGACCTCAAGGTGATGTTCATCACCGGCTTTGCCGCCGTGGCGCTCAACCCCGACAGCGACGCGCCAAAGGATGCATCGGTGCTGAGCAAGCCGTTCCACCTCAAGGACCTGGTCAATGAAGTCGAGCGGCTGCTGGCCGCCTAGGGAAACTCGTTGCGGCGGTCGCCTGCCGCGGCTTTCTGTGCTTCCGGTGCTCACGTACTGATGTACGCTCCGCTCCGGTCTTAAAATCGACGTCATCCGACTCACCGCAAAGAGTTTCCCACAGCGGTCGGCGCGATGGATTTTCGGCCTTGACCATGGAAGCGGTTTTGTGGTCTATCCGCGCCACTGGAACGGCTTAGCGCTTTTCCTTCCCGGAGAGATGGGCGTATAGCTCAGCGGGAGAGCACCTCGTTGACATCGAGGGGGTCACAAGTTCGATCCTTGTTACGCCCACCATCTCTCTAGAATACTTTCGCCTCTGGCGATGGGAGTATAGCTCAGCGGGAGAGCATTCGCTTCACACGCGAAGGGTCACAAGTTCAATCCTTGTTACTCCCACCACTCTTCTTCAGGTGATGACGGTCTGCACCCGGCGTTCTTCTGCGCTCCGGTGCTCACGTACGTCAGTACGCTCCGCTCCGGTGCTTGAAGAGCCACCGGTTTCGACTCGTCCTGACCTGAAGAGGCCGCTTCGCGGCCAGCGCCAATTGCGGGCAGTTGCTTAGGCCGACCCCTTGAGCGGGAGTTCGATGTCTTCCTTCACTTCGCGCTTGAGCTCTTCGCGGGCGGTTGAGCCGGTCAGCTTCTGGCGGACGCGTTCGACTTCCTCGTCGCTGACGGCGATGGGATCGCCCGTGTCGTCGGGCAGGCCGGCGCCGGTCTGGGCGATGGTGTCGTTGCGCGGGCGGTCATTGGGGCCGGTGGACGTTTTGTCGGTCATGAGGGATCCTCCGTGGCAAGGTTAAACGCCCTGCGAGGGGAAAGGTGCCTCACCACATCGTCTGTTTCGCCCGTTCCGGCCAGGCCCGGTCATAGGCTTCGCCGCCCACCGCGTCGTCGGTCATGGCGGCCAGCATCTCGCCGGGCGTAGGCAGGGTTGACGGATCGATGTGCCGCGCCGGATTCCAGAGTTCGCTGCGCACGATGGCGCGGGCGCACTGGAAATAGACTTCCTCGATGTCGAGCACGATGACCGAGCGCGGTGCCTTGTCCTCGACGGCGAAGCTTTCCAGCAGGGCCGGATCGATGGTGAGATGGGCGCGGCCATTGGCCCGGAAGGTCGTGCCGCTGCCGGGCAGCAGGAAGAGGAACGCGCAGCGGGGATCGCGCACGATGTTGCGCAGCGAATCGATGCGGTTGTTGCCACGGCGGTCTGGCATCATCAGCGTCTTGTCGTCGTGAACACGGACAAAGCCGGGCCTGTCGCCACGCGGCGAGCAGTCGATGCCCTCGGGCCCGACCGTTGCCAGCGCCACGAAGGGGCTGGCCTCGACCAGCCGCCGATATTGCGGCGTCAGGCGAGGGGCAACCTTTTCGGTGGAGGCGGGGCCGGGAGCGGGCAGATAGAGGGCCTCGAGCTCTTCGATGGAAGCGACAATGGTCATGATGGTATCTGCATGAGGGCCCGGGCGGGCCTATGGGCGGAGTGTAACCGAACCTATATGATATGCGAATGATCGGGCGAGACGACTTTAGTTGGGGCGCCGGAATTTGAGACGGTGCCCGGAAGGAGCAGATATGGACAGCCATGCTTACAAGGTAACGCGAACCGATGCGGAATGGCGCGCCATGCTGACGCCGGAACAGTATCAGGTGATGCGCAATCACGGCACCGAGCGGCCGGGCAGCTGTGCGCTGCTTTATGAGAAGCGCGCGGGCACCTTCTCCTGCGCCGGCTGCGGCACGCCGCTGTTCGAATCGACGCTGAAATTCGAGAGCGGCACGGGCTGGCCGAGCTTCAACGACCCGCTGCCCGGTGCGCTCGAGACCACCACCGACCGCAGCTATGGCATGGTGCGCACCGAATGCCACTGTGCGACCTGCGGCAGCCATATGGGGCACGTCTTCCCCGACGGTCCGCCGCCCACGGGCCTGCGCTACTGCATCAACGGGGTGGCGCTGAACTTCACCCCCGCCGAATAAACGAAAGCCCCGGAGGGATCCGGGGCTTTTTCCTTGCTAGGTGCCGCGTGGCTTTGCCCGTGCGGTGGGCGCGGCCCTGGCGGGATCGTCGGGCCAGGGATGGCGCGGGTAGCGGCCCTTGAGATCCTTAGCGACATCGGCCCAGGAGCCGGCCCAGAAGCCGGGCAGGTCGCGGGTGATCTGGATCGGGCGCTGCGCGGGGGAGAGGAGCGACAGCACCAGGGGAATGCGGCCATTGGCGATGCTGGGGTGGCGGGTGAGGCCGAACAGCTCCTGCACGCGGATGGCGATGCCGGGTCCGCCCTCGGCCTGGTAGTCGATGGGGACGCTGTTGCCAGTGGGGGCGGTGAAGTGGCTGGGCAGGAGCCTCTCGATCTCCTGCCGCTGGGCATAGGGCAGCAGCTGGTCGAGCGCGAGGCGCAGGTGGTCGGCCCCGATATCGGCGAGACGGGTCAGCCCGAACAGCGCTGGCGCCAGCCAGTCGGCGGCGGAGGCGGCGAGCGCCTCGGTGGAAAGATCGGGCCAGGATCCGCCCAGCGTCCGGTGGAGGAAATTGGCGCGGGATAGCCAGGCCTGCTGCTCGCGGCTCCAGGGGAGTTGATTCAGGCCCCCACGGACGGCAGCTTCGGCCAGCAGCAGGGCTGCCGCATCGGGATCGTCGATGGAGGCCGGTTCGTCGGCAAGGCGAAGGGCACCGAGGCGGCGCATGCGGCGGGCGCGGACGCTGCCCGAAGGCTCGTCGAAGAGGAGGCTGGTTTCGCTGACGATCTTTGCCCCGAACAGCGTTTCCAGCTCATCGCGGTCGAGCGCTGCGGCAGCGCGGATGCGGCTCGCGGCGGCGGCGCCGGTCATGTCGGTGACCACGAGGAACGGCGCGGCGGCGAGGGCATCGGTTTCATCGAGCGCGGCCTGGCGGCCATTGGCGAGGCGGAACCTGCCGCGCCCGCCGGCAGCCTGGGCCACGCGATCTGGATAGGCGCGGGCCAGATGATAGCCGGCGGAGAGGGCTTGTGAGCCTGCGCTGGAGCCGACGAGCCTGCCCCAGCGGCGCGCCAGTTGGCGCGCGTCCTCGGCGCGGCGGGAGCGGTCGGTGCGAAAGCGGTCGAGCCGCTGGGCAAGGTCGGTGCTGTCGCCGCCGAGGCCCCGTTCGCCGAGGAGCACAGCCAGTTCCGCCGCCGTTTCCGCGTCGCCCTCTGCTGCCGCAGCGTGCACCATGTGCGCGAGGCGCGGATGAAGGGGCAGGCGGGCAAGGGCTTTGCCTTCGGCAGTCAGCCGCCCGGCGGCGTCGAGGGCATCGAGTGACTGGAGAAGGGCGATGGCTTCGCGCCAGGCGGGCGCGGGCGGCGGGTCGAGGAAGGGGAGAGTGGCCGGGTCAGTGACGCCCCAGGCGGCGAGGTCGAGCGCCAGGCCTGCCAGATCGGCCGCCAGGATTTCGGGCGTGTCGAAGGGGGCGAGGGCGGCGGTCTGGCCCTCGTTCCAGAGGCGAATGGCGACGCCCGGCATGGTGCGGCCGGCACGGCCGCGGCGCTGGTCGGCGCCGGCGCGGGACACGCGGGTGGTGGCAAGTGTAGTAAGGCCCGTGCCCGGTTCATAGACGGGAACGCGGCGGAAGCCGGAGTCGACGACGATGCGCACGCCCTCAATGGTCAGCGAGGTTTCGGCAATGGAGGTGGCGAGCACGACCTTGCGGCGTACCCCTTCGGCGGGGCGGATGGCGCGGTCCTGCTCGGCGGGGGAGAGCTGGCCATAGAGCGGGGCGAGATCGGCGTTGGGCGGCAGGCGGGTGGCGAGGCGTTCGGCGGTGCGGGTGATCTCGCCCTGACCGGGCAGGAAGACGAGGGCTGACCCCTCGTGCTCGCGCAGGGCGGCGAGAACGGCGGTGGTGACCTGGTCCTCGAGGCGCCCGCGCGGATCGGGTTCGCGATAGAGGGTCTCCACCGGAAAGGCGCGGCCCCGCGACTCGATGACCGGCGCGTCGCCCAATAGCCGGGCAACGCGGGCGCCATCGATAGTGGCGGACATCACAAGCACCCGCAGATCGGGGCGGAGCGCGGCGGCGTCGAGCGCAAGGGCAAGCCCCAGGTCGCCGTCGAGGCTTCGTTCGTGGAACTCGTCGAAGAGGACGGCGGCAATCCCAGTGAGTTCCGGATCGTCCAGCAGCATGCGGGTGAATACGCCTTCGGTGACGATCTCGATGCGGGTGCGGGCGGAGACGCGGGCATCCATGCGGACGCGATAGCCGACCGTCCCGCCGACCTCTTCGCCCAGGAGCCGGGCCATCTGTCCTGCAGCGGCCCGGGCGGCAATGCGGCGGGGTTCCAGCATGACGATGCGGCCGTCGCCGCGCCAGGAGGCATCGAGCAGTGCAAGGGGCACCCGGGTCGTCTTTCCGGCGCCGGGTGGCGCCACCAGCACGGCATAGGAACCGGCGGCAAGGGCCGCCTGGAGCGCGGGCAGGGCGTCGTCGATGGGAAGGGGCGGCAGGGACATTGGCTGCTTTTGGCGCAACGACTGCATTGTTGCAACGTTCAGCCGCTGCCGCGCGGCGGCAAGTCTGGACAAGGCAATGGCGTCCTGCCATGCGCAGACAGGAATGTATTTGGGGGCAGGCATGGCGATTACGCAAATCAGCAACGACGACCTGACGGTGGAAGTGTCCTCGCTGGGTTCGGAGATGCAGTCGGTGGTGACCAGCGACGGGCAGTCCTGGCTCTGGCATGGCGACGGCACATTCTGGGCCGGCCGCTCGCCGATCCTTTTCCCCATCGTGGGGCGGGCGCCGGGTGACCATATCAGCGTCGATGGCGAACGCCACCCGATCGCGCAGCACGGCTTCGCGCGGCGTAGCGAATTCGAGCTGATGGAAAATGGCGGCGACTTCTGCCGCTTCCGGCTGATCGCAGGACCAACGAGCCTCATGATCTACCCTTTCGATTTCGAACTGGTGCTGGAGCATCGGCTCGAAGGCCGCAGCGTCACGGTGACGGCGGAGGTCACCAATCGCGACAGCCGGCCCATGCCGTTCGGAATCGGCTTCCACCCGGCCTTCCTCTGGCCCATGCCAGGCGCCGACGGCCAACCGCACCAGGTGGTGCTGGACAATGGCGGTGAGCCGGTACGGGCAACGCTGTCGGGTGGGCTGATCGAGCGGGAGATGCAGCCGTCGCCGTTCGAAGAGGGTGTGCTGGTGCTGGATCACGCGCTGTTTGCCGATGATGCACTGGTGTTTCCGGAAGGCGCCGGGGCGGGCCTGCGGTACCAAGCGGGCGACAAGGCCATTCGCATGACGTGGCAAAACCTGCCCAACCTTGCCCTCTGGACCAAAGGGGAGGCGCCCTTCATCTGCCTTGAGCCGTGGCACGGCATGGCCGCAGTGGCCGGCGGCAGCGACGCAATCGAGGAGCGGCCCTATGGCGAGGTTCTGGGACCGGGTGCAAGCGGGCGGTATTCCTTCAGGGTGGAGTTTGTGGGGTAATTTGCGCGGGGATGTGGTTGGGAGGCGATTGCCCCGGCCACAGCGTCATTCCCGCGGAAGCGGGAATCCACTCTTTGATGCGGACGGCAGGAAGAATGGATCCCCGCCTGCGCGGGGATGACGCCGTGGTTGTGCAACGTGATTTAACGCCGTGGTTGCACGCGGTACTTGGTGCGCTGACAACTGTTTTAGCCTACTCGGCCGCGCCCTGGATTTCGGCCACGACATCGGGTCCGTTCGGGTCGCCTGGAGCCGTTTCTACGCCCAGGTCAGGGAAGGCCACGACCCGGTTCTGGCGGAAGTCGAGGCGGACCACCAGTAGTCCGCGCTCCTCGAACCAGGTGAGGAGGCGCCGGGCGCGGCTGGCGGAATGGGTGCCGTAGAGGCGGGCCAGGGTGACGTCGGAGGGGCAGGGGGCGCCTGACAGTGCGGCCTGGGCCAGCACCAGGAACACGCCCTGCACATCGTCGGTCAGGGTTTCGCTTAGTGCCAGGGCCTGCTGCCAGCCGTCGGACTGGGCGATCTCGGCATCAGGCGCCACGCGCGCAACGGCGAGCTTGCGCTTGAAAGCGGGCAGCGCCGGCGGTTCACCCTGGACGCGGCGGATACGGCAGCGGACCAGGAAATCCTGGTAAAGGACGGCTACTGTGCGGAAGCTGGCATCGGGGTCGCCCAGGAGTTCGGCCATGATGGCGTCGATCTGCGCGTCGCGCTCCGCCTCATCGATTTCCGGAAACAGCGTCTGCGGCGCTTCCTCAACCTGCGGGCGGGCGCGGGTCAGCTGCGCCAGCAGCTCGTTGGTCGATGGCGGCGGTGGCGGCGGCGGACGGCGCACGACCGGACGAAGCTGTTCCTCGGGATCGGCGGTAAAGATCAGGTCTGCCGCATCGACCGGCGCTTCGAAGGGGACGAGCTTGGGGCTGGTGGAGCGGGCCGAGGTTTCGACCGGACCGATGGTCACCGGTAGCGGGCGACGGGAGATGGCGGGGCCCAGGGCCACGAAGTGGCCGCGGGCGAGGTCGCGGAACTGTTCGGCCTGCCGCTTTTCCATGCCGAGGAGATCGGCGGCACGGGCCATGTCGATATCGAGGAAGGTGCGGCCCATCAGGAAGTTGGAGGCTTCGGCCGCAACGTTCTTGGCGAGCTTGGCCAGGCGCTGGGTGGCGATTACACCGGCCAGACCCCGCTTGCGGCCGCGGCACATGAGGTTGGTCATCGCCCCGAGCGAAAGCTTGCGCGCTTCGTCCGAAACTTCGCCGGCTGCGGCTGGGGCAAAGAGCTGGGCTTCGTCGACGACGACCAGCACCGGATACCAAAAATCGCGGTCGGCATCGAACATGCCACCCAGAAAAGCCGCGGCGGCCCGCATCTGCTGCTCGACGTCGAGACCTTCCAGATTGAGCACGACCGAGACGCGGTGCTGGCGCACGCGCGCAGCGATACGGGTGAGTTCGGCCTCGGTGCGGGTGGCATCGACGACGGTGTGGCCGAACTTGTCGGCCAGGGTGGTGAAATCGCCCTCCGGATCGACAATGCATTGCTGCACCCAGGGCGCGGATTGCTCGAGGAGGCGGCGCAGGAGGTGCGACTTGCCGGAGCCGGAATTGCCCTGCACCAGGAGGCGGGTGGCGAGGAGCTCTTCGAGATCGAGCATCGCGGGCGCGGCGCCCGTGCTGACGCCCATGTCGATTGCTACCTTCATCGGTTCTCCAAAGCCCTGTGGCGGGTGACTGTTAGCACCAGGCGGCCCGATTCGGGCCAGCCTGGTGGCGGCAAGTCACAGGCTTTGCGCCGCGGCGGCGATCACAAATCGCGCAGGAGGCGGGCCGGGCGGGCCGAGGCAGCGCGCAGGATGGTCATGCTGCCAAGGAGGCCGGTGATCACCAATGCGGCGACAAGCACCACAAGGAGGACGTCCGTGTTGAGGACGAAATCGACGTTGAGCATCACCATGCTGACCACAAAGCCGAGCCCGATGCCCAGGAGCGTCGCCGGAATAGCGGCAAGCGCGGCCAGGATCAGGAATTGCGTGAAGGCGGTGCCCAGAAGGTTCAGCCGCGTCGCGCCAAGCACCTTGGTGATCACTGCATCGGCCTCGCGCTGGCGGCGGCCAGTGGCGAGGCTGCCGATCAGCACCAAGAGGCCGTTGCCCACGGCCAGGCCGCCGATCAGCGCCGAAGCGAAGGAGAGTTGCGCCAGGGCATCGGTGATTTGCTTGAGCGTATCGCCGATGGCGATGAAGCGGATATCGGGAAGGTCCTGCGCCAGCTGGCGTTCCACCGCTTCTTCCTGGCCGGGAAGGGCGGTGACGGCGGCAAACAACGTCGTCGGATAGCTTTCCAGCACGCCCGGGGAAAAGGTGGCAAGGAAGTCGATGCCGCCTTGCCAGGAATAGTCGCGGAAACTCGCGACGGTGACGGTGACCGGATCGCCGAAGATGGTGAAGGTCAGCGTGTCGCCCAGATCGACGCCGAGGCCCGAACGCAGGCTCTGGTGGAGCGACACGAGGCCGGGTCCGGAATAGTCGGGCGCCCACCATTCACCCGCGGTCAGGCGCGAGGAAAAGGGCATTTCGGAGCGGAAGGTCAGCGGCACTTCGCCGGCCAGGAGGAATGTCGCCTCCGGCCCGCGGGTGCGCACCTCGGCCACCGGTGTGCCGTTGATGGCGGTGAGCTCGCCGCGCAGCATGGGCGTCGAGACGAAGCGCTCGATCGTTCCGCCTGGAGCGGCAAGGGTTTCGAGCAATTCGACCTCGTCGGGGAAAAGGTCGGAGGCAACAAGCGTCGGCACGTCAAAGGCCGAGGCGCCCAGGAATTCCTGCCGCATATTGGCCTGCAGCACGAGGACCACGATCAGCATGACGAGGGCCATACCGGCTGAAACGACGACCGACGCCGCATTCTGCCCGGAGCCTGAGATGGCGCGCAAAGCGTGGCGCAAGAGGGAAAAGCGCGGCTCCGGCATTCGGCGCAGGATGGACTGAATGGCGCGCACGAACAGTTCGAACACCACTGCGGCGGCGGCGCTCGCCACAGCAAAAGCGGCGACGAGTTGCCAGTCGCCGGTCATCAGCCAGGCGAGGACAAAGAAGGCCGCGGCGGCCAGGAGGAGCGGCAGGATCTGCGGCGACAGGAGCAGGGCGCGCCAGTCGGCGGGCGGCGCCGACAGCCCCTTGGAGCGGAACAGCAGCACCGGACGGATGGTCTGGGCCTGCTGCAGCGGCAGGTAGGCGAAGGCAAAGGCGGTGAGCAGGCCGGCGCCAGCAGCGACCAGCAACGGCTGGAGGTAAAGCGTGGGCACGAGGTCGATGCCGACGGCACGACCGACATAGGGGAGCGCAAGAAAGGCCCCGCCACCGCCAAGGAGGAGGCCGGCGCCGACGCCGACACCGGCCAGCGCCGCGACCTGCGCAAAGAAGTGGATGAAGATGCGCGGGCGGCCGGCGCCCATGGCGCGCAAGACCGCGATGACGCTGGCGCGTTCGGCGATATAGGCCTGCATGCCCGTCCAGACGCTGACGCCGCCGATCAGCAGCGAGCCGAGGCCGACAATGACGAGGAAGCGCATGAAGAGGTCGTAGTAGCGCACCATCTGGCCCAGGGCGTCGCGGGCGGAGCGGATGGTCCAGCCGCCGTTGCCTAGCGCGTCATCGAGCGCCAGGCGCGCGGCGTCGGCATCGCTGCTGGAAAGGAGGATCTTGTAGCGCGACCAGGTGCCCAGGCCCGGCAGGGGCGAGGAGCGGTCGGAGACGACGCCAAAACCCTCCGTGCTGACCAGGGCGGTGAGGCCAAGGCGGAAGCCGCGCACGGTCGTGTCGGGAATGCGGGAGAGGGTGCCACGCGCCTCGAATACCGTGCCGCCCAGCGAGAAGGTGTCGCCCACGGCAATCTGGAGCTGGTCGAGCAGCAGCGGATCGACCAGTGCGCCGGGCACTTCCTCCCGGATTTCGAGCAGTTCGGCGAGGGTGGTGCTGCCGGTCAGCTGCGGGCTCACGACCTGGCCCAGGAGGGGATAGGCGGGGCCAACGGCGGCAAGGTCGACAAAAGCATCGGCGGCTTCGGACTCGGCGCGGACATTGGTGTCAACCGTATCGGCAACGCGGCCGAAGCTTTCCATGATGGCCAGCTCTTCAGGCGTGGCGACGCGGTCGGCGCGCGAGAGCTCGACATCGCCGCCCATGAGTTCGGCAGCGCCGGTCTCGATGGCGCGGCTGATGCTGGCGCCGACCGAGTTCACCCCGGCGATCAGCGCCGTGCCGACGGCAAGGCAGACGACCAGCAGCACGAAGCGGCGCAGGTCGCCGCGCATGTCGAGGAGGCCAATGCGGATGGCAGCCAGGATCTGGCGCATCAGCGGGCAGCCGTGGTTTCGACCAGTTCACCGGCCGTCATGGTGAAGACGCGATCGGCGCGTTCGGCCAGGTGCGGATCGTGGGTGATCAGCACGACGGCGGTGTTCTGCCGGCGCGCCAGGTCGAACATCAGCTCGACCACGACGGCGCCGGTTTCCTGGTCGAGATTGCCAGTGGGCTCGTCGGCGAGCAGGAGCGGCGGATTGGCGACCATCGCGCGGGCAAGGCCGACGCGCTGCTGCTCACCGCCGGAAAGGGCCGAGGGGCGATGGTCAAGCCGCTTGCCCAAGCCGACCGCATCAAGCGCCGCCGCGGCGCGCTCGCGCACCTCATGCAGGGAGAGCTCGGGCTGGGCGATCTCGAGCGCCAGGCCAACATTGTCCTGCGCCGTCAGTGACGGAATGAGGTGGAAGCTCTGGAAGACGATGCCCATGGTCTTGCGGCGGAAGCGGGCGAGATCGTCCTCGCCCAGGCGCCCCAGGGCATGATTGTGGACGGTGATCTCTCCGGTGGTCGCGCGTTCGAGGCCGGCCAGCAGCATCAGCATCGAAGTCTTGCCGCTGCCCGAGGGGCCGACAATGGCGACAACTTCGGCGGGTGCGACCTGGAGGGACACGGAGCGGAGGATGTGGAGCGGCCTTCCGGCAACCTCGAGGCTATAGGTCACGTCCCGCGCATCGATGATCGAAGAGTTAGAAGTATTCACCAGAACCGTTTCCATCCTGAGACGTTCAAGCCGCTCGTGCCCTTCTGGGCGTTGCTGCTCTTGTAGCCGAGGGCAGCTATCAAATTCGTAACAACAGCGACAGATGTGTCAGATTTCCACTGGCTTCGGAACCGCCGCGCTGGCAGAGAAGAGCAGTGTTTTGAGTCACCGCCAAGCAAGGGGCCTTCCGATGACGATGCGATCTAAACTCTTTGCGCTGGCGCTGGCCTTGCCACTGGCCCTGACCGGCCCGGCCGGGAGCTTTGCGGCAGAGCAGGAGCTGGCGCTTCTCGGTTCCTATGTCGGCAACTGGCGCGGCGAGGGGGCGCTGGTGGGTGGCGATCGCAACGAGCCGTTCCGCTGCCGGCTGACCGTAGCCACCGGCAACCAGGGCAAGATCAACTATTCGGGCCGCTGCACACTGGTCAACGCCACGCTCTCGATCAGCGGCACCATCGCCTACAATGATGCCGCGCGCCAGTACGAGGCGGCCATGAGCTCCAATGCCGGTTTTACCGGCCTCGCCATCGGGCGCGAGAGCGGCGGCCGGATCAGCTTCGACCTCAAGGAGCGCCAGAAGGATCGCACCGGCAGCGACGTGCGCATCGGCTCGCGCATCTATCTCGAAGGCAACAACAGCATTACCGTCGATTTCGAGGTCGAGTTCAACGATTCGGGTGAAGTGCTGACCGCCAGCGTACCGTTCACGCAGTAGGGGGCCACCAGGACAGCGCCGCATAACCGGCCAGGGCTGCGATGGCGCTGACGCTGATTCCCCAGGCAAGGTCGACCAGGCTCACCAGCAGCGGCCAGTCGCGCACGGTCGAGAGGTTGGTGAAGTCATAGGTGCCGTAGGCGACAAGGCCGAGCAGTGCACCCAGGCCCAGCGCCACCAGCCAGGAACCGGCCGAAGCGGCGGGCAGCACGGCGAACACCACCAGCCCCACGACGTAGACCAGGTAGAATGCGGCCGCGACGGGGAAGTTGGGGGTGTCGCGCAGCAACGGGCCGAGCAGCGGGCGGTATAGGCGCGGCACGGCGAGGCTGAGCCAGGCGAAGTCCAGCGCGAAGAAGGCGACGGCGGAGGCAAGGTAGGCCAGGATAGGGGCGGGCATGGCGGGCTCCACAGGAAAAACTGTCTGGAGCCGATGCTCTCACGCGGGGGTCCAGAGCGCCAATCGTGCTTATTTTGCGCTGATGCCAAATTCCAGCAAAACGGACTGAAACTCTCCCGGCCGAGGTTCCGTTGCTCGAGGCTAACCTATGTTAGGATAGCCCAATTGCGTCAACAGCCTTTTCCTTCAAACCTCTCCCGTGGCCGCCGGATCGCCGTGGTGGGGAGCGGCATTGCCGGTCTTTCCGCCGCCTGGCTGCTGAGCCGCAAGCACCAGGTCACCCTCTACGAAAAAGAGGACTGGACCGGCGGCCATGCCCATACCGTCGACGTGGAAACCCCCTATGGCCGGACGGCGGTGGACACCGGCTTCATCGTCTTCAACCAAGCCAACTATCCCAACTTCACGGCGCTGCTCGATCACCTCAAGGTGGAGAGCACCGAAACGCATATGTCTTTCGCCGCATCCATAGGGGACGGCGCGCTGGAATATTCTAGCGATCCGCTCGGCCTCGTGGGGCAGAAGCGCAATCTGGTGCGCCCGCGCTACTGGCGCATGCTGGCCGACATCGTGCGCTTCTATACCCATGCCGAGAGCCTGCTCGACAGCGCCGAGATCGAGGGCGTCACGCTCGGCGAGTTCCTGGACCGCCATGGCTATTCCCGGCACCTGGTGGAGCTGCATGTCTTGCCCATGTGCGCCGCCATCTGGTCGAGTTCGCCCGACGCTATCCGCGGCTTTCCCATGCAGTCCTTTGTCCGGTTCTTTGCCAGTCATGAGCTGTTCACGCTCGGCCGCCGCGCCCTGTGGCGAACCGTCAAGGGCGGCAGCCGCAGCTATGTGACTGCCTTGCTCAAGGACTGCTCCAGCACAATGCTGCGGGCGCCGGGCGCGCGCTCCATCATCCGGCAGGGCGGGCTGATCACGATCGAGGACAGCAATGGCCAGCGCGACGTGTTCACCGATGTGGTCCTCGCCAGCCATGCCGACCAGTCGCTCGCCCTGCTCGAGGATGCCGACGAGCTCGAGCGAGAGGTGCTGGGCGCGTTCCGCTACACGAAGAACCGTGCGGTGCTGCATGACGATCCGTCACTGATGCCCCGCCGCAGGCATGTCTGGGCCAGCTGGAACTATATCGGCAGCAAGGCCGATGCCGAGGACGATGCGCTCTGTGTCAGCTACTGGATGAACCGGCTGCAAAACCTCGACCGTCGCCACCCACTGATCCTGACGCTCAATCCCACGCGCGAGCCGCGCTCAAGCACCGTGCTGCAGAGCTATGACTACGACCATCCGCTGTTCGACCAGCACGCCCTTGCCGCACAACGCGACCTCTGGCAGCTGCAGGGCCGCCATGGCACCTGGTTCTGCGGCAGCTATTTCGGTTACGGCTTCCACGAAGATGCGCTGCAGTCGGGGCTGGCGGTTGCGGACTATTTCGGCGTGGCAAGGCCGTGGCCGATACCTCCGAGCCGCATCGCCGCTGCGCCCCTGCTGGAAGCCGCAGAGTGAGCGGCAGCGCCATCTATACAGGCGTGGTCACCCATAAAAGGCTGCGCCCGAAGCGGCACCGGCTGAGCTATCGGGTGTTTTCGCTCCTGCTCGATCTCGATGAACTGCCCCGCCTGTCGCTACGCTGGCTCAAGATCAATCGCTGGGGCCTCATGAGCTTTCATGAACGCGACCATGGAGACGGGGGACCGCTACGCCCATGGGTGGACGCGCAATTGGCAAGAGCGGGGATCACGGCGGGCGGTGCAGTGCGCATGCTGTGCTATCCGCGGATGCTGGGCTATGTGTTCAATCCGCTTACCGTCTATTTCTGCCACCGGCCTAATGGCACTCTGGCCGCCATCATCCATGAAGTGCACAATACGCATGGCGAACGGCACGCCTATGTGCTGCCGGCAAGCGAGGGCACGGTCCGGCACAGCTGCCCCAAGACGTTTTTCGTCTCGCCCTTTATGCCGATGGACTGCGTCTACCACTTCACCATCACGCCGCCGGACGAGACGGTGCGCATCGGCATCGTGGAAAGCGACCGGGAAGACGTGCTGCTGACCGCAACGTTCAGCGGAGAGCGCACCGCGTTGACGGATGCGGCGTTGCTGCGTGCCGTGCTTGCCCATCCCCTGATGACGATGAAGGTGACGGCGGCGATCCACTGGGAGGCGGTCAAGCTCCTGCTCAAGGGCTTGCGCGTCTACCCGCACCGGCCGCACCGTGCTTCATAGCCGGCGCACCATGCGCCGGGTGATGGCAAAGAACGGGCGGTAAGGCAGCACGCCCAGGAGCTTCATCAAGATGGTCATCTGCCAGGGGAAGACGATCTCGAAGCGACCGCGTTCGAGGCCGCGCATGATGGCCCGCACTGCCGCATCGGTATCGATCAGGAAGGGCATGGGGAAGGTGTTTCGCCGGGTCAGCGGCGTATCAACAAAGCCGGGATTGATCAGCGTGAGCTCGACATTGTCGCCTTCAAGCTCGGGCTTGAGCGATTCGGTCATGGCGATGAGGCCTGCTTTGCTGGCCGCATAGGCGGCGGCCGTCGGCAGGCCGCGGTACCCGGCCACCGACGCCACGAGGGCAATGCGACCGGAACGCCGCTGGCGCAGGCGCGGCAGCAGGGCGCCAAGACAATAGACTGCGCCAAGGAGGTTGATCTCCATCACGGATGCAAACTTTCCGGTATCGAACTTTTGCGCCGTGACTTCGCTGTTGGTTCCGGCGTTGATGATGGCAAGGGTGATGGGGCCAGCCTCCGCCTCGATCCGGGCCACGGCTGCGCGGACGGCCTCTTCATCCGTGACATCGAGCCGGACCGGAAGGATCGAGCCAGGCCCCTTGGCCTCTGCTGCAAGGGACAGGAGATCGGCTTCGGTACGGGCGCTGGCGGCCACCGTCATGCCGCGCGCGGCCAGTGCCAGTGCAATGCCTCGCCCGATGCCGGTGCCCGCGCCGGTGATCCAGGCCGTTCCGGTAAACGTCTCGCGCGCCATGGGTGCTCCCTGATCATGATCTGAGCGAGATACGGGAGTTAGGGGCGAAAGGTTTCCGGTTTGCCAATCCTCTTTTGTCACCCGGCGAAAGCCGGAACTTACGCGGCGAACCAAGCCAGGCCAGGTGCTTGGTTGGAAACGAACATGGACCCCGAGCCCTCGCTGGAATCCTATCGCTGTAGGAGCGGACTAGAGCTTGACCAGCGTCTTAACGTCGACCGGCAGCCCGGTCTGGAAGGACTGGTTGGCCGCGATGCCGGTGAGGATGGAGAGGGCGCCGTCGCGGTGGTTGGCGCCGTAGCCGGGGCGGGGCGTGGCATTGCCGAAGATTTCCTCGAGCATGATCTTGTCGCCGCCGCCATGTCCGCCTTCGCCGTGCTTGACCGGCACCTGGCGCGCTTCGCAATGAAGGGGAAAGTGGTAGAGCTTGACGCCCTTGGCGGCGCCTTCGGTGTCCGAGGTCGAGCCGGCATTGATGTAGGAGGTTTCGTGCACGGTGAGCTCGAGCCGTCCGCCGGTGCCGTTGATCGCGACGTTGAAGCCTTCCCAGGGGGCATAGGCGTAGAGCGAATAGGTCATCACCGCCTTGTTGCGGTAGCGGACCATGACATTCATAGTGTCTTCAATGGAGATGCCGTCGCCGAAGACGTTCTGGTCGCGCTGATAGCCGTCTTCCTTTTCGGCGTCCCAGTAGAGGCCCTTCTGCACCGGGTTTGAGGTGAGGTCGATGGCGAACTTGTCGTCCTTGGCGGCCTCGACGCCGGTGGTGCGGGTATAGGGGGTGAAGACGCCGCGCTGTTCGGCGTTGGCACGACCATAGAACTTGAGATCGCCCATGCCGAAGACCAGGTCTGGCTGGGAGCCGAGCCAGAAGTTCACGAGGTCGAAATGGTGGGTGGACTTGTGGACCATGAGCCCACCCGAATTGCGCTTGTCGCGGTGCCAGCGGCGGAAATAGTCGGCGCCGTGGCGGGTATCGAGCAGCCATTCGAAATGGACGGAGGTCGGGGTGCCGATGGCGCCTTCGGCGATCAGCTCGCGCAGGGCGGAATTGTGAGGGGCGTAGCGGTAGTTGAAGGTGACACGGACTTGTCTGCCGGTGCGCTCCACGGCATCAAGAATCGCCTGGCACTTCTCGGCGTCTGTCGTCATCGGCTTTTCGGTGATGACGTCGCAGCCTGCTTCCAGCGCAGCGATGATGTAGAGATGGTGGGTGCGGTCGATGGAGGTGACGATCACCGTGTCGGGCTTGTGCTCGGACAGCATGCGCGCAAACTCCGCCGCCTTGTAGGTGGGGAGCGCATCGCCCGCGAGTTCCTGCTGGATCACGCGATTGGTGAAGTCCATGCGCACCTGGTTGGTGTCGCAAAGGGCAACGAGCCGGGACTGATCGCGATGCGGACCAAGGATGGCTTCATAGAACATGCGGGCGCGGCCGCCGGTCCCCACCAGGGCGTAAGTCTTGGCCATCGAATTCCTCCGGTTGAATATTTTGGGCGATCCCGAACGGGTTGATCGCATCTACCATACAAGATTGGAAAGAGGTACTGTTTCTTTGGGCGCCGGCGGGGCATTGATTGTGCCGGCAGAATCCTGTGGAAGCTTGCATTTGGCGGGCGGGCCGGGCAGGGCAGGTGGCACATGGTGGAGGCGGAGACAAACAATGGCTGAAATCGTGTCCGGGGCGGCAGAGGAAACCATGGCTCTGCGCGTGGTCGGTGCCCTGCGTGACGACATCGTCACCATGGCCCTTAAGCCGGGCGACGTGATTTCCGAAAGCGACATTGCTGGCCGCTATGGCGTCTCCCGCCAGCCTGTGCGCGAGGCCTTTATCCGGCTGGCGCAGCAGGGGCTACTCTTGATCCGGCCCAAGCGCGCCACGGTGGTCAAGAAGATCTCTCCCGAAGGCGTGCGGCAGTCGCGGTTCATCCGCGAGTCGATCGAAGTCGAGATCATCCGGCGTCTTGCCGCACAGGCTGGTGCCGAGTCGCGCTCCGAAATGGATGCGCTGATCACCGAGCAGGAGGCGGCGTCCGACGCCGATGACAGCCGGCGCTTCCATACGCTCGATGAACTGTTTCATCGCACCCTCGCGCGGCTCGCCTCGGTGGAATATGCCTGGCAACTGATCGACGATCACAAGATGCAGCTCGATCGGGTGCGCTACCTGACGCTGGGTTCATCCTCGTCGCAGCGCGCCATCAGCGAGCACAAGCTGATCGTCGCCGCCGTTGCGCAAGGCGACGTGCCGGGTGCCGAGGCGGCGATGCGGGCGCATCTTGCCCGGGCCGAAGTGCTGCTGAACCAGACCATTGCCGATCATCCCGATTATTTCGAATAAAGTGGCCGGATCGCCGAGGCACGTCAGCCGTTTACGCTGACGCAGCGGCGATGCGGCCCGGGTGCAAAGGACCAGAACCATGAAAACACGACGCTTGGGCAAGACGGGTTACCAGGTCAGCGAGATCGGGCTGGGCTGCTGGCAGCTTGGAGGGGATTTCGGCCCGGTCGGCGACGACACGGCCAAGGCCATTCTGGAAGCGGCCAACCAGTCGGCTGTGACCTTCTGGGACACGGCCGACGTTTATGGCGGCGGCCTCAGCGAGACGCGGATCGGCAGCCACCCCAAGGGACCGGGCGTCCATGTCGCCACCAAGCTCGGGCGCGGCGGCGGGCTCTTCCCCAACAATTATTCCAAGGACGGCATCCGCGCGAGCCTCCAGGGCTCGGCGCAGCGCCTCGGCGTCGAGACGCTGGACCTCGCGCAGCTCCATTGCGTGCCCACCGAGGTGCTGCGCGACGGGCAGATCTTCGGGTGGATGGACGAACTCAAGGCCGAGGGCCTGGTGCGCCATTGGGGCGCCAGCGTCGAAACCATCGACGAGGGCATGATCTGCCTCGAGCAGCCGGGCTGTGCGACGCTGCAGATCATCTTCAACCTGTTCCGCCAGGATGCGGCCAAGGAGCTTTTGCCAAAGGCAGCGGCACAGGATGTCGGCATCATCGTCCGCCTGCCGCTGGCCAGTGGCCTCCTCAGCGGAAAGTTCGACAAGTCCACCCGTTTCGACGAGAGCGACCACCGCAACTACAATGCCGATGGGCAAGCCTTCTCGGTGGGCGAAACCTTTTCGGGCATTCCCTTCGAGCGCGGCGTGGAGCTGGTGGCAGAGCTGCGCGGCCTTGCTCCCGAGGCCATGCCGATGAGCCAGTTCGCCCTGCGCTGGATTCTCGACCATCCAGAGGTCTCGACCATCATCGCTGGCGTCAGCAAGCCGCAACAGCTTGCAGACAATGTCGCGGCCAGCGAGCAGAAGTCGCTGTTCCCAGCGCTGATGGGTCGCCTCGGCGAGTGGTATGAAAAGGACGTGAAGCCGGCGATCCGGGGCAACGTCTAAGGTCAGCCGGCGCGGCGCTTTGGTTTCTCACCCGCCGTGCCGGCCGCTTTTTCTTCATGGGCCTTCACGTAGGCCTTGAGCACATCCTGCATGCGCGTGATGTGGCCCTTGCCCTGCCGCTTGAAGAATTCGAAAACCTCGGCGTCGAGCTTAAGGTGCACCGACTTGCTTGACCGCGGCGGAACCAGGACCGCGTTTGCCCAAAAGTCTTCACCGAGTTCAGGGCCTTCAGGTGCGTTGGGATTGTGCTGGATTTCACCCGCATCTTTCATGCGGCGCAGTTCATCCAGAGAGATGCGCTTCCAAGTCTCTTCGGTCACGTCGGCCTCCTAACCAGGCAGAAATCAAGCGGGTTGCGCCATTGCGCTCGGTATGAATGACGACATAGCAGGTGTCATCGACCAGACCGATCGACTTGAAGCGCAGTTCGCCATAGTCGTGGCGCCGGTCTTCCCTTTTAAACGTCGGACCATCAAAAATTAGGGCCGCAACAAATATGTCCACGCCGTGCTTCTCAAGATTGCTTCGGCGCTTTTCTTCATCCCATTCGAAGTCCAAGTTGCCGCTCCAGAACCTTTGTTGCTAGGCATATCCCTACTCCTGGGTGTGGGCGGCACAATTACCTAGTCGGCCTATTATGGCACGACTCTGACTTGTGTACACGAAAAGTGTACACTGATCAATCTCGACCGACGCCTCTAGCTGATTGAGCCCGTCGCACCTAGGTTAGGGCGCTAGAACGACAACAAGAGTTTCCCATGTCTCATCCCGCCTTCGAGCTCATCCGTGACGAACAAATCGCGGAGGTGAATTCGCAGGCGCAGTTGTTCCGGCACAGGAAGACGGGGGCGGAGGTGCTGAGCCTTGTTAACGACGACGAGAACAAGGTGTTCGGCATCACCTTCAAGACGCCACCCGAGGACTCGACGGGCATCGCCCATATCCTCGAGCATTCGGTGCTGTGCGGGTCGCGCAAATATCCGGTCAAGAAGCCCTTCGTGGAGCTGATCAAGGGATCGCTCAACACCTTCCTCAATGCCATGACCTTTCCGGACAAGACCGTCTATCCGGTGGCTTCGCTCAACCTCAAGGACTTCTACAACCTCGTCGACGTCTATCTAGACGCGGTGTTTTTTCCGCTGATCACTGAGGACACGTTCCGCCAGGAGGGCTGGCACTACGAGCTCGAGGATACCGGCTCCCCGCTGGTCTACAAGGGCGTGGTGTTCAACGAGATGAAGGGCGTATTTTCCTCGCCCGATGCGGTGATGCGCGACCTGGCGCAGCGCTCGCTTTACCCCGACGTCACCTATGGCAAGAGTTCGGGCGGCGATCCCAAGGCCATTCCGGCCCTGAGCTACGAGCAGTTCAAGCGCTTCCACCAGACTTATTACCACCCCTCCAATACGCGAGCCTTCTTTTCGGGCGACGACGATGCGGCCGAGCGCCTGCGCATCCTCGATGAATATTTTTCGCAGTTCGAGCGGGAGACGGTCGACGCCGAGGTCCAGCTGCAGCCGCGCTTCAACGCTCCGCGGCAGGTGGTGGCCACCTATGCCGGCACCCGGGACGGCGACACGCGGCGGGACGGCATGGTCTCGGTCAACTGGATGATCGATCCACCGGCCGATCGGACCGAGGTTCTGTCGCATGGCATGCTGAGCTATCTCCTCGCCGGCAATCCGGCGGCGCCCCTGCGCAAGGCGCTCACGGAGAGCGGATTGGGCGAGGGGATCACCGGCGGCGGCATCGGTTCAGGGCTGCGGCAGCCGATGGCAAGCTTTGGCCTCAAGGGCATTGACCCGGCCAATGCCGAGCAGGTGGAGACGCTGATCCTAGACACCCTGCGACAGGTGGCGGAAACGGGCTTTTCCGCTGAGCAGCTGGCGGCGGCGGCCAATACCTTCGAGTTCTCGCTGCGCGAAAACAACACCGGTTCAATGCCGCGCGGCATGATCTACATGTTCAACGCGCTGGGCACCTGGCTGCATGAAGGGGACCCGCTTTCGGCGCTCCATTTCGAGGAAGCGTTGGCCACCCTGCGCGACAAGGCCGCCAATGGCCATTTCGAGCGGGAAATCGGGCGGCTGTTCCTCGACAACATGCACCGCACCACGGTGACGCTCAGTGCCGATCCCGAGCAGGGAAAGCGCGAGGCCGATAAGGAAACCGCGATCCTTGCCGAAAAGCGCGCCACCTTCGACCAGGCGGGGCTGGAGGCGACCGTCGCGGAAACCGAAAAGCTCAAGGCCCTGCAGGAAGCGGTGGATGCCCCCGAGCTCCTGGCCAAGATCCCGACGCTGACCCTGGCAGACCTGCCGCGGCAAAGCCGTACCGTGCCCATCGAGATCGGCACCCTGGCCGGCACGCGGCTGTTCCGCCACGACCTGCCGACGCTGGGCATCGTCTATCTCGACCTCGGCTTCGACCTCCACGTGCTCGACAAGGACCTGCTGCCCTACCTGCCGCTGTTCGGCCGGGCACTGCTACAGACGGGCACGGGCAAGGAAAATTTCGTCTCGCTGACGCAAAGGATCGGCCAATCTACCGGCGGCATCGCCCAGCATCGGGCGCTGGCGGCGCGGCAGGGCAGCGATGGCAGCGCCGCCTGGTTTTTCCTCTCGGGCAAGGCCGTTCCGGACAAGCTCGACGACATGCTTGCCATCATGGGCGACGTGCTGCTCGACGCCCGGCTGGATAACCGCGAGCGCTTCCGGCAGATGGCGCTCGAAGAAAAGGCCGGCTTCGAGGCGCGGCTGGTGCCGAGCGGCAATGCCATCGTGGATACGCGGCTCAAATCAGGTTTGACGGAAGCCAGCTGGATCGCCGAACAGCTGGGCGGCGTCAGCTATCTGCAGTTCCTGCGCGATCTGGTGAAGCGCGTCGACAGCGACTGGACCGGCGTGGAGACGGTGCTCAGGCGCATTCGCGATACGCTGTTTAATCGCCCGCGGATGGTGGTCAATGTCACCGCTGATGGCAGCCTGTGGGACCGGGCACAGGGGGAAATCGAACCCTTCCTCGGCCGGTTGCCCGATACACTGCATCCCTTTGCCGACTGGAACATCGCCTTTCATAAGCGATCCGAGGGGCTGATCATTCCGGCGCAGGTCAATTACGTGGGCAAGGGCGCCAATCTGCGCCAACTCGGCTTCGAGCTCAGCGGCGCTTCGAGCGTGGTGCTGAAATTTCTCAACACCACCTACCTCTGGGACAAGGTGCGCGTGCAGGGCGGTGCCTATGGCGGCTCCAGCCGCTTCGACCTGACCTCGGGCAATTTCAGCTTCGTCAGCTATCGCGATCCGAACTTGCTGAAGACCCTCGACGTCTATGACGGTGCCAGCCGGGCCCTCCATGCGCCGATTGGCGACACCGACCTGACGCGATCGATCATCGGCGTCATCGGCGATGTGGACGGTTATGAGTTCCCCGATGCCAAGGGCTATTCCTCCATGTGGCGGCAGCTGACCGGCACGACGGACGCCCTCCGGCAGCAGCGGCGCGACGAGATCCTGGGCACCACGACCGCCGATTTCCGCCGCATGGCGGAAGCCGTGGACGCCGTGGCGCGGCAGGGCCATGTCGTGGTGCTGGGCGGGGAGGCGGCGATCACCGCGGCCAGCGACCAGCGGCCGGGGCTGCTCGAGACGAGCAGAGTCCTTTGATCGGCCGGCGCGCCAGCCACAACGGGAGCGACCATGCTCGATAAAACCGAAGCGCGCAGCGAGGGTGCATTGTCACGTCTCGTACGCAAGGTTCAGCAGCGAACGGCGCGGGGAGAGGCGATTTCCATTGGCCTTCTGCAGGAGGTGGCCGGCGTTCAGGCGGCGGCACCCATGCTGCTGATTCCGGCGCTGATCGTGGTCTCGCCGCTCAGCATCGTTCCGGGGCTGCCCACCGTGATCGGCCTCCATACGGCAATCGTATCGGCGCAGATCATTGCCGGGCGCCGGCAGATCTGGTTGCCCGGCTGGCTGAGGTGGCGCTCGCTTTCGGCCAAGCACGCCGAGAAGCTGTTGAAGTTCCTGCTTCCCGTAAGCCAGATGACCGACGGCGTCGTGCGGCGCCGCTTGCTGGTGTTTACGCGGCAGCCGATGCGGCGCCTGGGGGCTGGGGTTTGCCTGCTGCTCGGCGCTATCATGCCGCTTCTTGAATTCATCCCCATGTCGTCCACCATCGCGGCGGCGGTGATCGCCGTCTATGCGCTGGGCCTGCTGGCGCGCGATGGCTTGCTGACCCTGGCTTGGTGGGGAGCCCTTGCGATCGTTGCAGCCCTCGGCCTCTGGCTGGCGCCGCAGGCAATCGAACTCCTCACAGGCGCCGACCTGCCCGCTCTGGTTCCCGAGCTCGAGGGTACGCCGCTCGAAGTTCTCGACCCACTCCTGCCCGACTAGGGCCGCTGAACCTTCAGCGGGCTCTCACGTTGAATCGGCCATGCCGCAGCCCATTCTCGACCGCGATCTTCATATCCGCGCCATCGACGCCTTTATCGATCCGCCGGTGCCGCGGGAGCGGGCGATCATCACCCATGGCCATGCCGATCACGCGCGAAGCGGGCATGGCGCCGTGCTGGCGACGCCTGATACCATCGCCATCATGAAGGTGCGCTATGGCGAGGATTGCGCTGGGCGCTTCCAGGCCTTGCCCTTCGGCGAACCACTCCAGATCGACGACGTCACCATTACCTTCTTTCCGGCGGGGCACGTGCTGGGTTCGGCGCAGGTGCTGATCGAGCAGGGCGGCCAGCGCGTCGTGGTCACGGGCGACTACAAGCGCCTGGCTGACCGGACGGCGCAGCCCTATGAGCTGGTGCCCTGCGATCTCCTCGTGACCGAGGCCACGTTTGGCCTCCCGGTGTTCCAGCACCCCCATCCCCAAATTGAGATCGGGCGGCTGCTGAAGTCGATCGCCGACCAGCCCGAGCGCTGCCACATGGTCGGGTGCTATGCCTTGGGCAAGGCGCAACGGGTGATCGGGCTCTTGCGCGATGCAGGCTGGGACCAGCCCATCTACCTTCATGGCGCCATGATCCGGCTTTGCGAGCTCTACCAGGAACTGGGCGTCGATCTTGGCGAGCTGATCCCGGCGACGGGCATGCCGAAGGCTGCCATGGCAGGGCAGATCGTCATCGCTCCGCCATCGGCCATCCGCGACCGCTGGAGCCGGCGCTTCCCCGATCCGGTCGTGTCGCAGGCCTCGGGCTGGATGAGCGTGAAGCAACGCGCGCGGCAGGCGCTGGTGGAACTGCCGCTGGTGATTTCGGATCATTGCGACTGGGGCGAATTGCAGCGGACCATCCACGACACGGGAGCGAAAACCGTGTGGGTGACGCATGGGCGCGAGGATGCACTGGTTTATTGGTGCCGCACGCAAGGCCTTGAGGCCGAGCCGCTCAACATCCAGGGCTTCGAAGACGATGGCGGGGAGGGCACGGAGGAATGAAGCGCTTTGCCCAACTTCTCGAACTCCTGGCGCTGACGCCGTCGCGCACGCGCAAGCTTGCGGCACTGAAGCAGTATTTCCGCGAAGTGCCGGATCCCGATCGCGGCTTTGCCCTCGCGGTGCTGACCGGTGCCCTGACCTTCCGCAACGTCAAGCCGGCTCTTCTCAAGGACATCGTCCTGCGCGAGGTGGACCCGACGCTGTTTGCCATGAGCTACGACTATGTGGGGGACCTAGGCGAAACCATAGCGCTGATCTGGCCGCATCACGGCCAAGAGGGTGAACTGCCCTCGCTCACCGACCTGATCGAACTCTTCAACACCACCAGCAAGAGCGACCTGCCCAGGCTGATCGCCTCGCTCCTCACGCGGGCGGGGATCAACGAGCGCTGGGCGGTGGTCAAGCTCGCAACGGGTGCCCTGCGGATCGGCGTTTCGGCGCGGCTTGCCAAGACGGCGCTGAGCGAAATGAGCGGGGTGGATGTGCAGGAGATCGAGGAGGTCTGGCATGGGCTCAAGGTGCCCTACCTCGATCTGTTCGCCTGGCTCGACGGCAAGGCGCCGCGCCCCGATATCGACCAGTCTTCGCGCTTTCACCCCCTGATGCTGAGCAACCCGATCGACGAGGAAAAGGACCTGAGCAAGCTCGACCCCAGGGATTTCTCGGCCGAGTGGAAATGGGACGGCATCCGCGTGCAGCTGGTGCTGGGCGGCGGGACGGTTTCGCTGTTCTCGCGCACGGGCGACGACATCGCCAATTCCTTTCCCGACATCGTCGAGAACGTCCATGGACGGGCAGTGCTGGACGGCGAATTGTTGGTGGGCAAGGATTTCGAAGCGCGCAGCTTCAACGATCTGCAGCAGCGGCTCAACAAAAAGGTTGCCTCGGCCAAGCATCTCAAGGACAGCCCGGCCTTTATCCGCGTCTACGACATGCTGTTTGACGGGCGGGAGGATATCAGGACGCTTTCCTGGACGGAGCGCCGGCAACGGCTGGAGCAATGGTTTGCCGCCAATCCGCAGACGCGGATGGACGTGTCGGAGATCCTGCCCTTCAACGACTGGGAAGACCTCGCGCAGCAGCGGCGGCAGGGGGCGGACGAGCACGGCCATGAGGGCGTAATGCTCAAGCTCCGCTCCTCGCCCTATGTGCCGGGCCGACCCAAGGGCTACTGGTTCAAGTGGAAGCGCGACCCCAATGTCGTCGATGCCGTGTTGATGTATGCCCAGCGCGGGCATGGCAAGAGGAGCTCGTTCTACTCGGACTATACGTTCGGGGTCTGGAAGGGCAACGAGATCGTCCCCATCGGCAAGGCCTATTTCGGCTTCACCGACGAGGAGCTCAAGCAGCTCGACAAGTGGATCCGCGCCAATACGCTGCAGGCTTTCGGCCCCGTACGCGAGGTGCGCAAGGAACTGGTCTTCGAAGTCGCCTTCGATTCGGCGCAGGAATCGACTCGGCACAAATCAGGCGTCGCGCTGCGCTTCCCCCGCATCAGCCGCATCCGCTGGGACAAGCCGGCCAGTGAAGCGGCGACGCTGGAGGATATGGCTGTGTTTATCGGGGCGACTTAGGATGCCCCGAGACCTCGTCCTGAGCCTGTCGAAGGACGAGGTCGGGCGCGCTATGGTGCCACGACCTCGTGGTTCGACAGGCTCACCATGAGGTCTACTGAGATGTGGGAGGGTCCGATGTCGTCACGATCGATCAATGAACGGCTTCTGGCGCTGGGCAAGGAAATGCAGGCGGCGGCAGAGGCCATGAATTTCGAAAAGGCGACGCAGCTGCGCAACGAGATCGCGCGCCTCAAGGGCGAAGTCCCTGCCGATCCCGACACGGTCACCGTCGGCCAGCCACCGCCGGGCGCCATGGGCCTGGGCACCCAGGTACCTGTCCGCCAGCCACCCAAGGGCTGGGTCAAACCCAAGAAGCCGGATCTTATGACGAAGAATGTGAAGAGGCGGAAGTAACCCCTCATTCGCCCTTCGGGCACCTTCTCCTGCAACGGGAGAAAGCGGCACCGACGTCAGTAATTGATCTTCACCAGGTTGCCCGTCCGGACCCCATTCCGCTTGAACGAAGTGACCAGCTTTCAGCTGGCGAATGCCTTCAGCCAGACGCTCGGCGTTTGCTGAAGAACTCAGGAGATAGTTGGTTTTCCGCTGCGATCGGCGTTCCCGTGCACGGCGGCGCGCGAGGGCGACGGCTTGTTGCCGCAAGTCTCGTCCTTGTCCTATCTCGAACATGCTATCCCGCCTTTCCCAGCCGCTCTCCCGCCAGCTTCCGAATCTCGCGCAGCTCCTTGATCGTCGTCTGCAGGTCCTGCAGTTGCGCTTCCAGCGAGGCGAGGCGTTCGTCGACCTTGGCGGTGAGAAGGTGGACCTGCTGGTTGCGATCGGCGTCGTAGAGGCTGAGATAGTCGGAGATATCGCGCAGCGAGAAGCCGAGGCGCTTGCCGCGCAGGATCAGGATCAGCCGCGCTCGGTCGCGGCGGCGGAAGATGCGGGTGGCGCCGACGCGTTCGGGCGAAAGGAGGCCCTTGGCCTCGTAGAAGCGAATGGCGCGGGTCGAAATGCCGAATTCCTTGGCAAGGTCGGCGATAGCGAAAAGGTCGCGATTATCGGGAGCGGCGTGGTTCACTTGCTGGCTCTGGTTTGCGCATATTCAGCGCGCAGTTCTTTCTTGCTGAGCTTGCCGATCAGCGTCTTGGGGAGGGCATCCTTGAAGATGATCTCCTTGGGCATTTCGATCTTGTTGAGGCGTTCGGCCAGATATTTCTTGAGCTCTTCCTCGGTGGCGGCGTGGCCGTCGCGCAGCTTGACGAAGGCGACCGGCGCCTCGCCGCGATAGGTGTCGGGTACGCCAATCACATTGGTCTCCTCGACCGCCTCGTGGGTCATCAGCGCTTCCTCGATGGTACGCGGATAGACATTGAAGCCCGAGCAGATAATGAGGTCCTTGATCCGATCGACAAGGAACACATAGCCGTCCGCGTCGACATGGCCGACGTCGCCGGTGCGCAGCCAGCCATCCATGAAGGCGTCTCTGGTGGCTTTAGGGTCCTCGAAATAACCGGCCATGACCTGGGGGCCGCGCACCTGCAGCTCGCCGTCCTCGCCGATGCCCACCACTTCACCGCTGTCGACGCCCACAAAGCGGATATCGGTACCGGGCAGGGGCATGCCGATCGACATGGGCTTGGAAGGGACGCGCAAGGCCGCGCAGCAGACGACGGGCGAGGCTTCCGTCAGGCCATAGCCTTCGGCGAGGAGCGCCTTGGATTTTTGGCCAAAGGCGTGGCGGATTTCGTCGGGCAGGGCCGCGCCGCCGGAAATGCAGACCTCAAGGCTTGCCAGTTGCGCCGGCGTCACATGGCCGGCGCGGGCAATGGCGTTGAGCAGCGTCGGCACGGCGGGAAGGACATTGGCGCGGGTGCGGGTCAGGAGATCGAGCAGGGCCTTGAGCTCGAAACGCGGCAGCATGACCACCTGCGTGCCGTTGCAGAGCGGCACGTTCATGCAGACCGTCATGGCGAAGATATGAAAGAAGGGCAGCACCGCCACGACCTTGGAGGGCGGGTAGAAAAGCCCGCCGCCCCATTTGTCGATCTGGCTCATATTGGCCGAAATATTGGCATGTGTCAGCAAGGCGCCCTTGGGGATGCCGGTGGTGCCGCCGGTATATTGCTGGACGGCGATGTCCTGCTGCGGATCGATGGCGACGGGGCTGGGCTGGTCGTTCCGGCCAATGAGGTCGTTGAACATGGTGACCTTGTCGCGCACCGGCGAGGCGCCGAGGCGCGCCAGGTCCTTGCGCTTGGCGATCGAGAACAGCCATTTTTTGACTGTGGGGAGAGCGTCGGGGAAGTGGCAGACGATCAGCGCCTTGACGTGGCCGGCCTCGACCAGCTTCTCCGCCTTTTCGTAGATCTGCTGGAGGTCCAGCGTCACCATGATGTCGGCGCTGGCATTGGCGGCGATATGGCTGAGTTCGGGCACGGTATAGAGCGGATTGCAGTTGACCACCGTGCCGCCGGCGCGCAGCACGCCGAAATAGGCGATGGGGTAAAAGGGCGTGTTGGGCAGCATGATGGCCACCCGCGTGCCCTTGCCGACGCCGAACTGCTGCTGGAGGGCGCCGGCGAAGGCCGTGATCTTGCGCCCCAGTTCGCCGAAGCTGGTGGTGCCGCCCAGGAAATCGAGCGCAATGGCTTTCGGATCCTTGGCGCAGGCGGCCAGGACCTGTTCATGGACCGGCCGCGTGTCGATCGTGTCGTCCCAGACGATGCCTTCCGGATAGCTCGCGATCCACGGACGCAAGGGGGCGGCAGTATCGGTCACAGTGGCCATGGTTCCTCCAGTTGCCGGTTCCGGCTGCGGGCTTAACGCCTATCTCCACGAAATATTCCACGCCTTGACGTTAACGTCAAACGGCTCTCCGAACCTTTGGATGCGCCGCGCGTTGCAGGTGCGCGCATTCCGGCACGGCGAGACGTATTCGGTCATCGGTTGACGTATACGTAAACCTTGCTAGACTGCGTTCCAGAAGAGCCAGCGGTTGCAACGCGGCCGCTGGAGGAGTGGGATGAACAGGGCGCCAGGCGCCCGCGCCGGAGGGGCCATGTTTTTTGCCGTCGTTGCCGTCAGCCTTGTGGTCTTTGCCGTGCTTGCCATGCGTGAAAGCCCGCTCTGGCACTGGGGTATCGCCTTTGTGGGGATCGGCCTCTTTTCCGGGCTGCATTTCCCGGAGGTGGGCGTCGGCTACGAACTGGACGGCGGCAGCTGGTTCCTCCTCGTTCTTGGCGTGGTGTTCCTGCTGCTCAGCATCGAAGCCGTGCGCAAGCCGCTCCTGATCACGCCCATCTATGGCGCGGTCAAATCCATCCTGCCCAAGGTCAGCCGCACCGAGCAGGAGGCGCTCGATGCCGGCACCGTCGGCTGGGACGCCGAGCTCTTTTCCGGACGGCCGGACTGGAGCAAGCTCAATGCCATCCGCCCGCTGACCCTTACGGCCGAAGAGCAGGCCTTTCTCGATAACCAGACCGAAACTGCCTGCCGGATGACCGACGACTGGGATATCCGTAACAATCGCGCCGACCTTTCGCCCGAGCTCTGGCAGTTCCTCAAGGACGAGGGGTTCCTGGGCATGCTGATCGCCAAGGAACATGGCGGCCTCGGCTTCTCCGCCCAGGCGCAGTCGATGATTGTTTCCAAGATCTCCAGCCGTTCGGTTGCGGCTGGCATCACCGTCATGGTGCCCAATTCGCTCGGGCCCGGCGAGCTGCTCGAGAAATACGGCACGCCGGCGCAGAAGGAGAAATATCTCCATCGCCTCGCCAAAGGCGTGGACGTGCCCTGCTTTGCCCTCACCGGCATCCATTCCGGCTCAGACGCAGGTGGCATGCGCGACATCGGTGTCGTCACCACAGGCACTTACGAGGGCAAGGAAGTTCTGGGCGTACGTCTCAGCTTCGACAAGCGCTACATCACCCTGGCGCCGATCGCGACGCTTGTGGGCCTCGCCTTCATTCTCAAGGATCCCGACAATCTCCTCGGCCGGGGCGCCGATATCGGCATCACCCTGGCGCTGATCCCGCATGACCATCCCGGCCTCGACATCGGGCGCAGGCACTTCCCCGCGCGGCAGGCCTTCATGAACGGTCCGGTGCGGGGCAAAGACATGTTCATCCCCATGGAATTCCTGATCGGTGGCACCGATTATGCGGGGCAGGGCTGGCGCATGCTGATGGAATGCCTCTCCACCGGCCGCGCCATCTCGCTGCCGGCCATCGGCACGACCTCGATCAAGGCCACCCTGCGCGCCACCTCGGCCTATGCGCGGGTCCGGCGGCAGTTCGGCATTCCCGTCGGCATCATGGAGGGCGTGGCCGAGCCGCTCGGCGAGATGGTCAAGCGCGCCTATACGTTTGAAGCCGCAAGGCGGCTGACGGCATCCATGGTCGACGAGGGCCAGCGCCCCGCGGTGATCGCGGGCCTTCTCAAATATACCGCGACCGAAGCCATGCGAGACAGCATGGACGACGCCTTCGACATCCATGGCGGGCGCGCCATCCAGGATGGACCCAACAACTACCTGTTCGGCGCCTACCAGGCGCTGCCGGTGGCCATCACCGTGGAAGGCGCCAATATCCTGACACGGACGCTGATGACCTTTGCCCAGGGCGTGCTGCGGGCGCATCCCTACCTCCTCAAGGAAGTGCAGGCAGCGCAGAACAAGGATCGCCGGGTCGGGCTCGACCAGTTCGACCAGGCCTTTGGCGGCCACACCAAGTTCATGCTGCGCAACATCGTGGCAAGCTTCCTCCATGGCATCAGCAATGGTGCCTTTGCCTCGACGCCCAATGATGGCCCCATGGCCCACTGGTACCGGCGGCTGCATCGCTATTCGCAGGCCTTTGCCCTCACGGCGGACTGGACCACGGTGGTTTTGGGCGGTGCGCTCAAGCGCAAGCAGAAGATCTCGGGCCGCATGGCCGATATCCTGGGCGACCTCTACATGATGTCCGCCACGCTGCGGCGCTTTGAGGACGAGGGGCAACTGCCCGAAGACCGCGAACTGGTGGAAGCCATCATGGCCGATCGCGTCGCCTCGATGGAACAGACCTTCGACGAGGTGTTCAGCAACTTCCCGAATCCGTTCTTTGCCGGCGCCATGCGCTTCCTCTGCTTCCCCCTGGGGCGGCATGCCAAGCCGGCCAGCGACCGGGTCAACTACCGCTTCGTCCGCTCGGTCCTGCGGCCCGGTGCATTCCGCGACCGCCTGACGACGGGCGTCTATGTGACGACCGATCCCGATGACGTGACGGGCGTGCTTGAGGACGCCTTCATCAAGGTCACCGAGGCCGAAGAGATCGAGGCGCGCTTCGTCAAGGCGTCGCGCAAGGGCGTCATCGAGCGCCGGCTCGACCGCGACGCCATTGCCGATGCAGTCGCAGCCGGCGTGCTCAACGACAACGAGGCCGGCATCATGCGCGCCGCCGAAGAGGCGACCGAACGCGCAGTCAAGGTCGACGATTTCGCCAGCGACGAACTCCGCGCGCCGGAGAAACACAAGGTGGCGGCGGAGTAGGAACCGTAGGTGCAGTCGACTCCCTCCCCCTCGCGGGGAGGGATCAAGGGTGGGGGGAGGGCTGCCCCCATACCGGGGCTCTCGCCCCCCACCCCTAACCCTCCCCGCAGGGGGAGGGAGTTCGCCCGGTGAACGGGCGACATCAAGGACGTGAGGAGCAAAAATGATCCAGCCGCAGATGCCGGAAACAAAAAACTGGCGCTTCCACCGCGATGTAGAGCAGCTGGGATGGCTCACTATCGACACGCCCGGCCCGGTCAATACGCTGAGCCGCGAGGCCATTGCCGAGCTCGAATTGCTGGTCGAGCGCTTCGAGCAACTCGCCCGCTCCAACGAACTGGCCGGCATCATTCTCCTCAGCGGCAAGGATAGCGGCTTCATTGCCGGCGCCGACATCAGCGAATTCGACGCCATGAGCGACTTTTCGGTGCTGCCGGATGCCTTGCGGCGGACGCATGCGCTGCTGGCGCGCATCGAACAGCTCACCATTCCCGTAGTTGCCGGGATTCACGGTTTCTGCCTCGGCGGCGGCCTCGAGCTGGCGCTGGCCTGCCACTACCGGGTGGCGGTTAATGACGACAAGACCCGCATTGGCTTCCCCGAGGTGGGCCTTGGCATCTTCCCGGGCTTTGGCGGCACCGGCCGCTCCATCCGCCAGGTCGGACCGGTCGATGCCATGCAGATCATGCTGACCGGCAAGATGCTGCGGGCGGGCGCCGCGCGCGGGCTCAACCTGGTCGACAAGCTGGTGCGCCACCGCGACATGCTGCGCTGGGAAGCGCGCAAGGCGGTGCTGCAGAAGCGCCGCTCCAGCGAGGCGCCCTTCCACAAGCGCGCGATGGCCATGGGCCCGCTGCGCGGCTATGTCGCCAACAAGATGCGCGAACAGGCCCGCAAGAAGGCGCGGCAGGAGCATTATCCGGCGCCCTTTGCGCTCATCGACCTGTTTGAAAGGCATGGCGACGACTGGCAGGCGATGATCGCCGGAGAGGTCGATGCCTTCGTGCCGCTGATGGGCTCGAGCGCCGCAACCAACCTTCGCCGGGTGTTCTTTGCCTCCGAAGGGCTCAAGAAACAGGGCACCAAGGGCGTCAGGTTCGCGCGGGTGCATGTGATCGGCGCCGGCGTCATGGGCGGGGACATCGCTGCCTGGTGCGCCTTGCGCGGCATGAGCGTGACGCTGCAGGACCTCGACATGGAGCGCATCAAGCCGGCGCTCGACCGGGCCAAGAAGCTGTTCCGCAAGCGCCTCAAGAAGAAGCACGAAGTCGATGCCGCGGTCATGCGGCTCGAAGCCGATGCGACCGGCAAGGGCGTTGGGCGGGCTGACGTCATCATCGAGGCGGTCGTCGAAAAGCTCGAGGTCAAGCAGGCGATCTTTGGCGGGCTCGAAGACCAGCTCAAGCCCGGCGCGATCCTTGCCACCAACACGTCCTCGATCGAACTGGAACGCATTGCTGAAAAGCTCAAGCAGCCCGAGCGGCTGATCGGCCTCCATTTCTTCAATCCCGTCGCGCAGCTGCCGCTGGTCGAGGTCATTCGTTCGAGCTTCAATACCGATGCCGAAATCGGCAAAGGTGCCGCCTTTGCCCTGGCCATCGGCAAGTCGCCCGTGGTGGTCAAGTCCGCCCCGGGCTTCCTCGTCAACCGGGTGCTGATGCCCTATATGCTGGGCGCGGTCGAACGCGTGGAACGCGGCGAGAGTCCCGAACTGCTCGATGCCGCCGCCGTCGCCTTTGGCATGCCCATGGGCCCGATCGAACTCATGGATACGGTTGGCCTCGATGTCGGCAAGTCGGTGGCGACCGAACTCGGTCATGCCGTCCCCGAGGGCTCCCGCTTCGACCGATTGGTCAAGGACGGCAAGCTCGGGCGCAAGACCGGCGAAGGCTTCTACAAGTGGGTCGATGGCAAGGCGCAAAAGGGCGAAACCCCCGCCCATGCCGACCTCGCCGGGTTGGGCCGCGAACTGGTGAAGCCGCTGGTCGACATGACCGAAGTGGTGGTCGCCGAAGGCGTCGTCGCCAATGAGCAACTGGCCGATATCGGCGTGATCATGGGCACGGGCTTTGCGCCTTTCCTCGGCGGACCGCTCAAGGCAAGACAGGATGGACGGGTTTGATAGGGAATATGTGGTCACATCCACCGCGGGGCACCTCCCCCTCGACGGGGGAAGCTAGCAGGGGGTGTTCGGAGCCCCGATATCAGGATTGGGGCCAAACATCCCCCCACCCTTGATCCCTCCCCGCAAGGGGGAGGGAGTCGACTGAAACATCCGGTGCAACAAGGTGAGCATAGGAATGACTGAACTTCGAAAAGTCGCCATCGTCGGTTCGGCGCGCATTCCCTTTGCGCGCGGCAACACCGCCTATGTCGAGGAAACCAACCTCTCCATGCTCGGCACCGTGCTGGCGGGGCTAGCGGACAAATACGGGCTCAAGGGCGAAAAAATCGACGAGGTGGTGGCCGGATCGGTCATCGCACATTCGCGCGACTTCAACATAGCGCGCGAAGCCGTGCTCGATGCAGGCCTGTCGCCGCGCACGCCGGGCACGACCATGCAGATTGCCTGCGGAACGAGCCTCCAGGCCGCGCTGGTCCTGGCCGCCAAGATCCGCTCGGGCGAGATCGACAGTGGCATCGCTGCCGGCTCCGACACGGTCAGCGACAGCCCGATCGTCTTTGGCAACAAGTTCCAGCATCGCCTCCTCGAGGTGAACAAGGCCCGAAGCGGCGGCGAGAAGCTCAAGGCGTTCAAGGGCTTTTCGTTTGGCGAACTGACGCCGGTGGCGCCATCGGTCAACGAGCCGCGCACCGGCCTCTCCATGGGCCAGCATTGCGAGCTGATGGCGCGCGAATGGGGCATCACGCGGCAGGAGCAGGACGCGCTTGCGGTTGCGAGCCACCGCAATGCCGCCAGAGCCTATGACGAGGGCTTTCACGACGACCTCCTCGTGCCCTGCGCCGGGCTGGTGCGCGACAACAATGTGCGGGCCGACGCCAATCTGGACAAGATGGCGACGCTCAAGCCCGCCTTCGACAAGTCGAGCGGTCACGGCACGCTGACGGCCGGCAATTCGACGCCGCTCACCGACGGCGCTTCGGCCGTGCTCCTCGCCAGCGAGGACTGGGCGCGTGAGCGTGGCCTGCCGATCCTCGCCTATCTCACCACCGGCCGCGTCGCCGGCAACGACTTTGCCCAAGGCGAAGGCCTCCTCATGGCGCCGACCATCGCTGTCTCCGAAATGCTGGACCGGCAGCAGCTAAGCTTTGCCGACTTTGACTATTTCGAACTGCACGAAGCCTTTGCCGCCCAGGTGCTGTGCACGCTCGAGGCCTGGAACGATCCCGCGTATTGCCGCGACGTCCTCGGCCGCGACGAGGTGCTGGGCGCGATCGATCCGGCCAGGATCAACGTCAAGGGCTCGAGCCTTGCCTATGGCCACCCCTTTGCTGCGACCGGTGCGCGCATCCTGGGCCTCACGGCCAAACTGCTCTCGACGGCACCAGGCAAACGCGCTTTGTTGAGCGTCTGTACGGCGGGCGGGCAAGGTGTCGCCGCCATCCTCGAGAATGCGCAATGAACGAAAACGTCGTCAAATTCCGCCGCCCGGAGAAGAAGCCGGTGCCACCGGTCAAGAAACCGCGCGGCCCCATGCCGGGCTGGGTGCCCTGGCTGGGCCTCGTGGCCCTGGCGGTGGTGCTCTATGGCGTGCAGCAGGGCGGCTGGCTGGGTGGCTAGCGTGATCGACCACAGTGCGAGCAGTCACGATCACGCTATCGTTGGCGTCGTTGACGTTTAGGTCAATGTTTTGCTTGTCAGTGGACGGAAGAGCGTAATACCGTCCAGCAATCACCGGCTGGCTGACGGTCGGGGGAAACTGAGTAATCGCGGCGCCATGACCGCGGGACGAAGACATACGGGAAATTCCACAAGGAGATGGGACGCCAATGAAACTCACGCAAACCCTGAAGGCGACTGCCACCGCCGGCCTCCTGGCCGCGCTGATGACGAGTGCCGCCTCGGCCGTGACGCTGAACATGATGAACGGGTCCGAGCCAGGCTCGATCGACCCGCACCAGGCCTCGGGCGACTGGGAAAACCGCATCATCGGTGACTATCTCGAAGGCCTGATGACCGAAGACGCCAATGCCGAAGCCATTCCCGGCCAGGCCGAGAGCCACACCATTTCCGAAGACGGCCTGGTCTATACCTTCAAGCTGCGTGACGGCATCCAGTGGTCGGATGGCGAGCCGGTAACGGCCGAAGACTTCGTCTTTGCCTTCCAGCGCCTGTTCGATCCCAAGACCGCTTCCGACTACGCCTATCTGCAGTTCCCGATCAAGAACGGCTCCGAAATCGCCGACGGCAGCGTCACCGACTTCAACGAGCTGGGCGTGAAGGCGATCGACGACAAGACGGTCGAAATCACCCTCGAAGGCCCGACGCCGTTCTTCCTCCAGGCGCTGACACACTATACCGCCTATCCCGTGCCCAAGCACGTGATCGACAAGGTCGGCAATGACTGGACCAAGATCGAGAACATCGTTTCCAACGGCCCCTATACGCCCACCGAATGGACGCCTGGCAGCTACATCAAGTCGGTGAAGTCCGAGACCTATTGGGATGCCGAAAACGTCCAGATCGACGAAGTGAACTATTTCGTCCAGGACGACCTTGCTGCCGCCCTGTCGCGCTACCGTGCCGGCGAATACGACATCCTGACCGACATCCCGTCCGATCAGGCGCAGTGGATCTCCGCGAACCTTGAGGGCCAGGACTATTTCGCCCCGTTCCTTGGCATCTACTACTACGTGATCAACCAGGAAAAAGAGCCCTTCGACAACCCGGACGTGCGCAAGGCGCTGTCGATGGCCGTCAACCGCGACGTGATCGGCCCTGACGTGCTCGGGACCGGCGAATTGCCGATGTATGGCTGGGTGCCTGAGGGCACCGCCAACTACGAGGGCGTTGAAGTCTACCAGCCCGAATGGATCGGCCTCTCCTACGAAGAGCGCGTGGCGGAAGCCAAGTCGATCATGGAAGGCCTGGGCTACACGTCCTCCTCGCCGCTCCAGGTCCAGCTCAAGTACAACACCAACGACAACCATCAGCGCGTGGCCGTGGCGATTTCGTCCATGTGGGAGCAGATCGGCGTCAAGACGGAACTGTTCAACTCCGAAACCGCCGTGCACTATGATGCGCTCCGCGCC
Organism: Devosia sp.; assembly: GCF_036563435.1. Taxonomy (GTDB): domain Bacteria; phylum Pseudomonadota; class Alphaproteobacteria; order Rhizobiales; family Devosiaceae; genus Devosia. The sequence goes on along the minus strand of NZ_DATCMJ010000008.1, from coordinate 86,751 downwards.
GGTGACTTCGAAGTGGGCCGTGCCGGCTGGCTGCTCGACTATTCCGATCCGTCCAACACGCTCGACCTCCTGCGCCAAGGCGTGGAGCAGGACGGCACTATGAATTGGGGCAACAACTACGGCCGCTACAGCAATGACGAGTTCGAAGCCCTGATGGATCAGGCGACCACCGAAATCGACCTTGCTGCCCGTGCCAAGCTGCTTGGCCAGGCCGAAAAGATCGCCATGGACGAATATGCCGCCATCCCGATCTACAACTACATCGCCCAGAACGTGGTCGCCCCCACCGTCACCGGCTTTGTCAACAACGCTTCGGACATTCACCGGACGCGCTGGCTGAGCAAGTCCGAATAAGGGCACACAATCGCGCGGCGTCGCCCCTTGGGAGGGGCGGCGCCGTATTTGTTTCCTCCCGGTCGGCGCGTGACGCAGCGACGCGGTGGAGCTGAAAGGTCCGGACCCCATGTTTGGATATGTTTCGCGGCGCGTGCTGTCGGCCATCCCGATCGCACTGATTGCCGTTACCGCATGTTTCTTTATCCTGCGCCTGGCACCAGGCGGCCCGTTTGACGGGGAACGCGCGCTGCCGCCCACCACGCTGGCCAATCTGCGCGCTCACTACAATCTCGACCTGCCGCTGATCCAGCAATATTTCCTTTATGTCTGGCGGCTGCTGCAGGGCGATTTCGGCCCCTCCATGGTCTACAACGACTTCACCGTCGCCGAGATGTTGTGGATCGGCCTGCCCTTCACGCTGATGCTGGGCTTCACCGCCTTCATCATCGGCACCATTGTCGGCCTCGTCGCCGGCGCGCTTTCTGCCGTCAACCAGAACAAGCTGCCCGATTATATCCTGGTCCTGCTGGTCATGGTGGGCCTCGTTGTGCCCAACTTCCTGATGGCCGCGATCCTCCAGCTGGTCTTCGGCGTCTATCTCGACTGGTTCCCGGCCGGTGGCTGGCAGAACGGCTCGCTGGCCCACCTGGTCCTGCCCGTCACCGTCCTCGTCCTCCCCCATGCGGGCCGTACCGCGCGGCTGATGCGCGGCTCCATGATCGAGGTGCTCGGCACCAACTATATCCGCACCGCGCGGGCCAAGGGCCTGGGGCAGCGGCTGATCCTCGCCCGCCACGCCATCAAGCCGGCACTCCTGCCGGTGGTCTCCTATCTGGGACCGGGGCTGAGCTATCTGCTCACCGGGTCCCTGGTGGTGGAGCAGATCTTCGCGCTTCCCGGCATCGGCAAGTATTTCATCAGCGCCGCGCTCAACCGCGACTACGGCCTCGTGCTGGGGACGACCATTCTCTACATGTTCATCATTCTCGCCGTGAACCTCATCGTCGACATCGTCTATGCCTGGCTCGATCCCAAGGTGAGGTACCACTGATGGCCGGAATAACGGGCAAGGACGCCGTCCTCACCGAATATGCGCGCAAGCTTGAAACGCTGGACGCGCCCAAGGGCCGCTCGCTGACGCAGGACGCCATGTGGCGCCTGGCGCGCAACAAGGCGGCACTGCTCTCGATCGCGGTCGTCATCTTCATCGTGCTCTTCGCCTTCCTGGGGCCCTATCTCCTCCCCTGGAGCTACGACAAGATCGACTGGAGCGGCATTCGCAAGCCACCCAACTTCGAGGCGGGGCACTTTGCCGGCACCGACCAGAACGGGCGCGACATGCTGGCCCGGATCATGCAGGGTACCCAGATGAGCCTGATCGTGGCGGCCGTGGCCACGCTCGTCTCGGTGATCATCGGCGTGGTCTATGGTGCCATTGCCGGCTATTTCGGCGGCAAGGTCGACGCGGTCATGATGCGCTTCGTCGATATCATGTATGCGCTGCCCTATATCTTGTTCGTCATCATCCTCGTGGTGATCTTCGGGCGCAATCCGGTACTGCTCTTTGTCGGCATCGGGTGCCTCGAATGGCTGACCATGGCCCGCATTGTGCGCGGACAGACGCTCTCCATCAAGGAGCGGGAATTCATCGAGGCGGCCCGCGCCAGCGGCGCCTCGTCCTGGGCCATCATCTTCCGCCACATCGTCCCCAATCTCACCGGGCCGGTGGTGATCTATGCAACCCTCACCATCCCCGAAATCATCCTGACCGAGTCGTTCCTCTCCTATCTGGGCCTGGGCGTGCAGGAGCCGCAGACGTCGCTGGGCACGCTGATCTCCTTTGGCGCCCCGGTGGCCGAGACGCTGCCCTGGATGCTGATCGGACCAGCCGTGGTGCTGGTTACCCTGCTGCTATGCCTCACCTATATCGGCGATGGCTTGCGCGACGCGCTCGACCCCAAGGATCGCTGATATGGCACTGCTCGAAGTCAAGAACCTCAAGGTCGATTTCCAGACCCAGGATGGCGTGGTCCATGCCGTTCGTGACCTGTCCTATACGCTTGAAAAGGGCCGCACCCTCGCCATCGTGGGCGAAAGCGGCTCCGGCAAGACGCAGGGCGCCTTTGCCCTCCTTGGCCTCCTGCCCAGGAATGGCCGGGCCTCCGGCTCGGTGGTGTTCGACGGCAAGGAAATCCTCAACCTGCCGCTGCGCGAGATCAACAAGTATCGCGCCGAGCGCATCGGGATCATCTTCCAGGACCCGATGACCTCGCTCAATCCGTATCTGCGCATCTCGCGGCAGATGACCGAGGTGCTCGAAAAGCATCGCGGCATGAGCCACGAGGCCGCTTTGGCCGAAAGCGTGCGGTTCCTCGATGCCGTGCGCATTCCGGACGCCCGCAATCGCGTCCACATGTATCCGCACGAGTTTTCCGGCGGCATGCGGCAGCGCGTGATGATTGCCATGTCGCTCCTCTGCCAGCCGGAGCTCTTGATCGCCGACGAGCCGACCACGGCTCTGGACGTAACCGTGCAGGCCGAGATCATGGACCTCCTGGTCGACCTGCAGGAGGATTTCGGCACCGCCATCATCCTCATCACCCACGACTTGGGCATCGTGGCGGGCAGCTGCGAGGACACGCTGGTGATGTTTGGCGGCCGCGTCATGGAATATCGCAAGACGCTCGATCTCTTCGCCAATCCCGAGCATCCCTATACGCAAGGCCTGCTCGCCGCCGTGCCGCGGCTCGACCAGAAGGTCGATCGCCTGTCCACGGTCTCCTATGACTTCATGGTTGGAGCGCGCGAAGCATGAACCAGGCTGAACCCATCCTCAAGGTGCGCGATCTTTCGGTCGAGTTCACCATTCCCTCCGGTGGCCTCTTCGGCGGGCGCAAGGTGTTGCGCGCCGTCAAGAATGTGTCCTTCGATCTCTACCAGGGCGAGACGCTGGGAATTGTGGGCGAAAGCGGCTGCGGCAAGTCGACTCTGTCACGCGCCGTGATCCGCATGCTGCAGGCCAGCAGCGGCGAATCCATCTGGCTCGGCCGCGATATCCAGAAAATGTCGCCCAAGGAACTGGTCGCCCTGCGCAAGGATGTGCAGATGGTGTTCCAGGACCCGCTGGCCTCGCTCAACCCACGCATGACCGCGGGCGCCATCATCGCCGAGCCGCTGCAGATCCATTATCCCGAGATCAACAAGACCGAGCGCACGGCGCGCGTGATCGAGATGATGGAAAAGGTCGGTCTTACCGCCGATATGATCAACAAGTATCCGCACGAGTTTTCCGGCGGGCAGTGCCAGCGCATCGGCATTGCGCGGGCGCTGATCACAAGGCCCAAGCTCGTGGTCTGCGACGAGGCGGTTTCAGCGCTCGACGTCTCGATCCGGGCCCAGGTCATCAACCTCCTGATGGACCTGCAGAAAGAGATGGGCATTTCGCTGCTCTTCATCTCCCACGACATCGCCGTGGTGCGCCACATCGCGCAGCGCGTCATGGTGCTCTATTTTGGTGAAGTGGTTGAGATCGGCGAGGCCGAGCAGGTGGTGATGAACCCCCAGCACGACTACACCAAAAAGCTCATCGCCTCGGTCCCGGTGCCCGATCCCAAGCTCGAAATGGAGCGGCGCGAACTGCGGCGCAAGCTGAGGAAAGCCGCAGCGTAGCAGCCCGCCTTCTCCCAACCTCCCCCTGAAGGGGAGGGGCGGCTCCACTCATGGGCACGATCCCGCCCCAACCCAGATCGGCTCCTCCCCCTCCCAGGGGGAGGCTGGGTGGGGGTGGAGCACACCCACCAGATCAGGCTTTCAATCACGACGTCATTCCCGCGCAGGCGGAAATCTATTCTTCCTTGCTCAGCAAGCGGCTCCACTCCTGGGCACGATCCAACCCCAACCCAGATCGGCTCCTCCCCCTGTAGAACAACCAGGACAACCGCATCGCAGGCGGCGCTTCCGGCATGCCCGCCCGAACCTATTCCCCCGCCCGATGCTCTCGGCGCTCGTCGCCAACCTCGACCACCCGGCGGCGACGATCGGGGCCGTTGTAATTGCGCGCTTCGATGAAGCCGCGAGGATTGAGCTCGATATTGCTCAGCCGGGTCTGCAGGTGGTTGGCGGCGAAGGGCTTGCGCAGGAACTCGGTGACCCCGGCATCGCGGGCATCGGCGATGCGCTTGGCATCGGGCGTCGCGCTCATCATGATGATGGGAATGGTGCGGTTCTGGCAGTCCGCGAGCGCCCTGAGCTTGCGGGTAAAGGCCACGCCGTCGAGTTCGGCCAGGTCGGCATCGATGATCAGGATGTCGAAGGGGCGGCGGCGGAGTTCGGACATGGCCTTGGTCGCATCATAGGCTTCGCGGATATCCTTGCGGCCAAGGCTGCGCAGCATGCCCCCCACAAGGGACGCCATATGCGCCGACGTATCCGCGACCAGAACGCCGCGCCTGCTGATTTCCTCGATTGCCATGTTGCCGCCCGCTTTCAAGACCAGCTCAGCATAATCGAGCTTTCCATATGCCGCGTTAATCGGGCGCCGACAGGCGCCTGTTGGAAAGGCAGGCGAGGGGGCAAATTCCTCCGCGTTGCGCGTTGACAGCCCCAGCTGTTTTCCCTATGTATGCGCCCAGTTTCGGGCGCCTAGGCGCCCCTTTTGTTTGACTCAAGGATTGACCGATGAAAGTCCGTAATTCGCTGAAGGCGCTGATGACTCGCCACCGCGCGAACAAGCTCGTCCGCCGTCGCGGCCGGGTTTACATCATCAACAAGGTAGACAAGCGCTTCAAGGCCCGCCAGGGCTGAGCCGCTACCGAGACGATTTACAAGGCCCGCGAAAGCGGGCTTTGTTGTTTTTGTGCTCTGCATCAGCACAACAAGGACGGCCATGCGGCGCTCGCACACCTTGACCACTGCCATCGCCAGACCCTTCGACGAGGTCTATGACTACCTTGCCCAGCCGGTGAACTACCAATACTGGGCGGCGGTGGAAGGGGGCACGTTCCGGCCCCTGCCCAATGGCGATTGGGAAGGAATGACCCCGGCCGGTCCGCGGCACTTCCGCTTCACCCCGCCCAACAATTTCGGCGTGCTCGATCACACCATCTTCATGCCCGGCGGGGAATTGCTCACCACACCAATGCGCGCCGTGCCCAATGAAGGGGGCACCGAACTGATCTTCACCTTCTTTCAGCGCGGCGACATGGACGATGACCAGTTCGCCTCGACGCTGGAATGGATCCAGACCGATTTCCTGGCGCTCAAGAGCCTCCTCGAAGCCCGCAACCGCTCCTAGCGAGCCATCGGTCTTGAACCGGGGCAGATCGATACCATTTGCTGTATCGACCAAGGAGACAATGCCCATGACCATGGACCGAACTTCGGCCCAATACGATATCGAGAAGAAGTCACTGATCGCAGCTTATGTACTGTGGTTTTTTCTGGGCTATGTGGGCGCCCACCGCTTCTACCTAGGCCGGCCGCTGAGCGGCTTCATCATGCTGGCCCTGTCGGGCGTGACGTTGCTGCTGACGCTGGTGACCTTCGGCGTCCTGAGTTTTCTCTGGTTCATCCCGGGCCTCTGGTGGTTGATCGATGCACTCCTGATCCCCGGCATGGCGGCCGGCACCAATAGCCGGATCGCCGACCGGATCTTCCGCCGCTAAATAAAAGGCCCGCTCGCGCGGGCCTTTTCATTTCTGCAGTGCGAGAGCCCTCAACTCGAGCCAGCGCCGTCCTGGCGGACAAAGGCGATGCGCAGCATGTTGGTGGCGCCCGGCGTGCCCAGCGGAATGCCGGCGGTGATGGCGATACGGTCGCCGGGGCGGGCAAAGCCCTCCTGGTAGGCGATGACGCAGGCGCGATCGACCATATCCTCGAGCGACACGGCATCCTCGGTCTGTACGCAGTGGACGCCCCAGACCACCGACATGCGGCGGATGGTGCGCTGGTTGGGCGAAAGGACGATGATGGGCTTGGAGGGCCGTTCGCGGGCGGCACGGATGCCGGTGGAGCCTGAGGCGGTGTAGGTCACGATCGCTGCCAGATCGAGCGTCTCCGCTACCTGGCGTGTCGCCGCCGAGATGGCGTCGGCTGCGGTCGCTTCCGGCTCGGTCTGGGCGGCACGGATGATGTTGCGGTAGTTGGCGTCGCCTTCCACGGCCACGGCCACCTTGTTCATGGTCGAGACCGCTTCCACCGGATACTGGCCCGAGGCGGATTCCGCCGACAGCATGATGGCGTCGGCGCCTTCGAACACGGCAATGGAAACGTCCGACACTTCGGCGCGGGTCGGGACCGGCGAGGTGATCATGGATTCCAGCATCTGCGTGGCGACCACTACCGGCTTGCCATAGCGGCGGCACATGCGGATCATGCGCTTCTGCAGGCCCGGCACGGTCTCGAGCGGCAGCTCGACGCCCAGGTCGCCGCGGGCCACCATGATGGCGTCGCAGAGCTTGACGATTTCCTCGAGGCGATCGATGGCCTGCGGCTTCTCGATCTTGGCCATGACGCCGGCACGGCCCTGGACGATCTTGCGGACGTCGATGATGTCCTCGGGGCGCTGCACGAAGCTGAGCGCAATCCAGTCGGCATCGACGGCCAGGCCCGCCAAGAGGTCGGCATGGTCCTTCTCGGTCAGCGCACCGGTGGGCAGCAGCGTATCGGGCAGGGAAACGCCCTTCTTGTCCGAGAGCTTGCCGCCATAGACGACCTCGGTCTCGATGGCGCCATTGCCAACCTTGGTGGCCTTGAGCTGCAGCTTGCCGTCGTCCAGCAGCAGGCGATCACCCACAGAGACGCTTTCGATGATCTCGGGATGGGGCAGGTAGACCCGGTCGATATTGCCGTTGTCGTTCTTGTCGCTGTCGAGCGTGAACTTCTGGCCGGCAACGAGGTTGATCGAGCCTTCGGCGAATTTCCACACGCGCAGCTTGGGACCCTGGAGGTCGACCAATACGCCCAAAGGATGATTGAGGCGCTTCTCGACATTGCGTATGCGTTCCACGGTCTGCTTGAGCAGGTCGTGGCTGGCATGGCTCATGTTGATGCGGAAGACGTCGGCACCGGCCTTGGCCAGTTCCTCGATCATCTTTTCGTCCTGGCTGGCGGGCCCGAGCGTGGCGAGGATCTTCGCGCGTCTCATACGTCTCATTGCGTTTCCGTTCCTGGCGTCGTTGTGCCGGTCTCGGGCGCGTCGATGGTGACGTCGTCGGGATCGACAAGAAATGTTGGGTCTTCGAGGTCTTCGCTGCCGTCAGGACCAACCACTGCAGGCCCTGCAGCATTCTCGGTCAGCTGCAAAGTCCAATCGGTTCGGTTCTGGGTATCGATTTCAAAGAAACCGGTGCGCTCATAGCCGCGGGCGAGGCAATCCTCAACCCCGAATATTGTGAAGGTTTCGTCACGGGTGCACATGAAGACGGAGCCGTCCCAGGCGCCGCCGCCGATGTCGTCCACCGCAAAGAGATAATAGAAGCGGCGCTCGAGGTCGCCCTGGTAAAGCACGCGGCAATCGCCCGGAGGGGCCTGCCACCAGCCTTCGCTCATCCAGCCGCGCTCTGCCCGATAGCCCAGCGCCACCGAAACCATGTTGGTGGTTTCGTTGCAGATGCGCAGGTCGGCATGCGCCGGTACGACGAAAAAGGCCAGACTGCCGGACAAGGCGCCGATCAGGGTCATGCCGAGACGGGTTTTGTGCAATCTGGTGCCAGCGATCATCGGGAAAACGTGCCTTCTTTGACCTTATGGGGAAGCGTTGGTCAATGGCTAATGGCCTGTTTGGGGCGAATTGAGGATATCGCAAGCTGCCGTGATGTGGATTGGATTCAAAAGGGGTTGAATGGCGGAGCCTTGTGCGATTGAAGGTCGGCAGCAAACGAAAAGGAAGTGCCATGGCCGTCGAAGACAGCGTCGCCCAGGATCAGTTGCGGGCTTTCATCGAGCGCATCGAGCGCATGGAAGAAGAAAAAGCCGCCATTGCCGCCGACATCAAGGAAATCTATGCCGAAGCCAAGGGCAATGGCTTCGACACCAAGATCCTGCGCAAGATCGTCTCCATCCGCAAGCAGGATGCCAACGAGCGCGCCGAGCAGGAGGCCATCCTTGAGCTCTACATGGCGGCCCTCGGCATGGTGGAAGCGCCGCCGGAAGACTGAGCCGCGCCCGCAGCTACTCGAGTTCAAGCAAACGCCCGGCCCAGCGCCGGGCGTTTCTATTTGGATGTCGGCGTGACACTGGCGGCGCTGAGCTTTACCGCACGCCAGTGGGTATTAGAGACGCGGCCCTTGCTTGGGTCGATGGCGTCGGGGAAGTCGAGCTGAATCGTAAGCTTGCCTGCGCCGTCGATAACTGCGGCCGGTACGGCGGTGGTGAAGCGATCGGTGCGTCCGGGCGTGACTTCGAGCGTGCCAAGTGCCACTCCATTGGCCGAGACGTCGACATGTTGCACCGGCGGACCTTCGAGGCTGACGCCGGTCAGCTCAAGCATCAGCGACAAGGGTTGGGCGGCACCCACGTCAAACAGGAGGCGCGAGGTCTCGCCGATGGAGTGCATGCCATCGCCCGCCGGACCGTCCCAGCCGCATGGCCGTAGTTCACGCGTGTTCGGGCCGCCCGAGCGGAAATTGATCTCGGTGCCCAGGGTATATTCGCCGGTCACCGGCTGGCTGAGGCAGGTATTAGTGCGGTCGATGTAATAGGCGCGGTAGTTGTCCGACACCTGCGGATGAAGCGCCTGCAACAGCACGGCCAATTCGAACACGGCCAGCAGCGCCGCCAAGCCATAGGCGCCAAAAGCAATGGGGCTGCGGTCAAACAAGCGCAAGATTGCCTCCGAACCAGGCTAGGGTGACAAACCAGGCGCTGACCAGCAGGGTCACGAGGCTCAGGGCGAACAGCCAGCGCCAGCGCGCCAGCAGCGTCATCAGGGTGATGGTGAGCGGCGCCATCGCCACCATGAAGCGCAGCATGGAAGCAAGGCCCGCGGCGAGCGGGATGAGGATCGCGAGCAGTGCAAACAGCGCGGCAGGCCATTGCCGGCGCCAGCCAAGAACCGCGGTGAGCGCCAGGCCGGCGACAGCCGAAAGCGCAAGGACCTGCGAGTGGGTCAACCACTGCCCCGGCGTCGTCGACCAAGCCGTCAGCCCTTGCCAGAGATAGCCGAAGGGATTGCCGACCTGCCGCGCCCAGGCGCGCTGGACATGGCTGAAGGCCAGGCCATCGCCGATCCAGTAATGGAGAAAGGCGATATAGAGAAAGAGCCCGAGCGGGGAGAGGAAGACAGCAAGGACCAGCTTGGGCTGCCCCAGCAGGCCCGGCAGCCAGCCGCGCCACGAACCTGTGGTGCGCCGCCGATCCAGCAGCGCCTGCAGCCCAAGGGACAGCGACACAAAGACGCCGATGATGCGGGTGCCCGAGAGGAGGGCTGCCGCAGTCGCGGCACCCAGATAGTTGCTGCGGCCAAGAAAGCGGAAGACCAGCGTGGTCAGGAGGACGAACATCACTTCGGTGAAGAAGGTGGTGAAGTAGATCGAGATCGGGCCGCTGAGGATGAAGGCGGCATAAAGCGCATAGGCACGGCGACTACGCCCCAGCAGCGGCCAAGCCACGACCACCGCCACGTAGGCGGTCACGATGGACATGAGGCTCGCAAGAACGATCGTTGGGATGGGCAGCAGCTTGCCCAGGGCACCCACCAGGATGGGATAGAAGGGGAAGAAGGCCCAGTTGGCCGCCGCCACGCGATCGGGCACCGGAAAGCGGCTATACCCGTCTTCCGCCAGATTGACGTACCAGATGCAGTCCCAGCGGCACATGGCGCCGAAATACTCGGTCCAGGGCGTGTCGGGCTGATGATAGCGGAAGGCAAGGAAGCGGATCAGCGTGCCAGTCAGCACGAACAGGAGCGGCAACAGCAGGACGAAACGCGTGAGCCGATCCTGCTGGCCATCGACGCTAGGCTGATACACGGCCCCTCCCGAATTGTGCCAAGGCTGCTGATTGGCATAAACGAGGTTGGCGCACACCTGCAAGCAGTGCAAGGCAGCCATGGCAGGAACGCGTGCAACCTTATGACAGGCTTATGCTTTGTAGCGGCTGCCTGTAATGGCTTTGTGCAACCGAGTTCCCCATCTATGTCGATCGGCCCGACCACAACCACTTCCGCCATCCAGCAGCCCGTCAGCTACCACCCGCCCCAGCTGGCCGTGATCGTTCCCAGCTACAACGAGCGGGACAATATCGAGTTGCTGTACGAGAAAGTGGCGCTGGCCCTGAGCGGCACGCCTTGGGAAATGATCGTCGTGGACGACGACAGCCCCGATGGCACGGCCGACCTCGTCAATGAACTCAGCCGCGTCTATGCCAATATCCGCTGCCTGCGCCGATTCGGCCGGCGCGGCCTGGCTTCGGCGTGCGTCGAAGGCATGGCCGTCACCTCTGCACCCTATGTGGCGGTGATTGACGGTGACCTCCAGCATGACGAAACCATCCTGCCCGTCATGCTGGAAAAGGCAGTGGCTGGCGCCGATCTCGTGGTTGGCTCGCGCTTTGCCGAGGGCGGTTCGGCCGGCAACGGGCTCAGCGCCACGCGCCTTTCGGGCAGCAACTTCGCCAACAAGCTTGCGGGCATGATTGCAGGGCAGGCGGTAAGCGACCCGATGAGCGGCTTCTTCCTGATCCGCCGCGAGGCGGCGCTCAAGGCCGCGCCGAAGCTTGCCAGCGACGGGTTCAAGATCCTCATTGACCTCATCGTGACCTCGGCGCGCATGGGCACGCCGCTCAAGACCGCCGAGGTGGGCTATACCTTCCGGCAGCGCCATGCGGGCGAGAGCAAGATGAGTCCGTTGGTGGTCATCCAGTATCTCGGCCTCTGGCTGTCCAAGCTCACCGGCGGGGCACTGCCGCCGAGCTTCCTCCTGTTTGGTCTTGTCGGCGGTACCGGTGTGGTCGTGCACCTGCTGACCCTGGGCCTCTTCACCTCCGTGCTGGCGCAGGGATTTGTGGTGTCGCAGATCGCGGCAACGCTGATCGCGATGACCTGGAACTTCTTCCTCAACAACAACCTGACCTATTCGGACCGCAAGCTGCGCGGCAAGCGCCTCATCACCGGGCTCCTGAGCTTTTTTGCCATCTGCGCTCTGGGCGGGGTGGCCAATATTTCGGTGGCCAGCGCCATCTATGCCTGGGATCAGCAGACCTTTGTAGCCGGTCTCGCCGGCGCGGTCATGAGCTCGGTGTTCAACTATGCCGTGACACGCGCCTTCACCTGGAAGTAGGGGCGACACGTTGCCCAAAAAAAGCCCGCGGAGCGATCCGCGGGCTTTTTGTCTAAGCAGGAAACAGGTTAGCTGAGCTGGTTCAGCGCCTTGGCCTTGGCGGCCTCATCGTAACCCAGGGTAGTCAGCGCCGTGGCGACAATGCCGGCGCGATCCAGCCCTGCGGCGGCATACATGTCCGCCTGGCTGGCATGCTCGTCGAAGCGGTCCGGGATCATCAGCGGGCGGAAGCGGAGCTTGCCATCGAGCAGGCCGTTGCTGGCCAGGAAGGTCGCGACATGGCTGCCGAAGCCACCAATCGAGCCTTCCTCGGTCGTGAGCAGCACGTCATGGGTGGTCGCGAGCTGCGCGATCAGTTCTTCGTCGAGCGGCTTGAGGAAGCGCGCATCGGCGATGGTCGGGTTGAGGCCCAAAGCCGCCAGCTTGTCGGCGGCGGCGAGGACTTCACCAAGGCGGGTGCCATAGCTCAGGATGGCAATGGTCGCGCCCTGGCGCACGATCCGGCCCTTGCCAATGACCAAAGGTTCGCCACGCGCCGGCATGTCAACGCCCAGCCCGTCACCGCGCGGATAGCGGAAGGCGATCGGACCCTGGTCATAAGCGGCAGCCGTCGCCACCATGTGGCGCAGTTCGGCCTCGTCGCTGGCCGCCATCTGCACCAGGCCCGGAATAGCACCAAGATAGGCGGCATCATAGTTGCCGGCATGGGTGGGGCCGTCGGCGCCCACGAAGCCGGCCCGATCGATGGCGAAGCGCACCGGCAGGTGCTGGATCGCCACGTCGTGGATCACCTGGTCATAGGCACGCTGGAGAAAGGTCGAGTAGATGGCGCAGAACGGGCGCATGCCTTCGCTGGCCATGCCGGCGGCAAATGTCACCGCATGCTGCTCGGCAATGCCGACGTCGAAGATGCGGCTCGGATGCACCTGGGCGAACTTGTCCAGCCCTGTGCCTGTCGGCATGGCGGCGGTCACCGCCACGATGCGCGGATCGTCATTGGCCTCCTGGATCAGCGTCTCGGCAAAGACGCTGGTATAGGAGGGGGCGTTGGACTGCGCCTTGGCCTGCGCACCGGTGATGACGTTGAACTTGGACACGCCATGGTACTTGTCGGCCGAACTCTCGGCCGGGGCATAGCCCTTGCCCTTCTGGGTCACCAGGTGAATGAGGATGGGCCCAGCATCGGCGTCGCGGACGTTTTCGAGGATAGGCACCAGGTTGTCGAGGTCATGGCCGTCTACCGGACCGACATAGTAAAACCCCAGCTCTTCGAACAGCGTGCCGCCGGTAAAGAAGGAACGGGCAAATTCCTCGGTCTTTCTCGCCGGCTCGTGGAGGAACGAGGGCAGCTTGCTGACCACCGTCTTGGCCGCCTCGCGGGTGCCGCGATAGACGGGACCGGAGACCAGCCGGGCCAGATAGGTGCGCAGGGCGCCGGTGGGCGGCGCTATGGACATGTCGTTGTCGTTGAGGATCACGATCAGCCGCGCATCCATGGCACCGGCATTGTTCATCGCTTCATAGGCCATGCCCGCCGACATGGCGCCGTCGCCGATGACGGCGATCACATTGCGCTTCTGCTCGAGCAATTCGCTGGCCACAGCCATGCCGAGGCCGGCGGAGATCGACGTCGAGGAGTGGCCGGCGCCGAAGGGGTCATACTCGCTCTCGGCGCGGCGGGTGAAACCGGAGAGGCCGTCCTTCTGGCGCAGGGTGCGGATACGGTCACGACGGCCGGTCAGGATCTTGTGGGGATAGGCCTGATGCCCCACGTCCCAGATGATGCGGTCATGCGGCGTATAGAACACGGCATGCAGCGCGACCGTCAGTTCCACCACGCCCAAACCGGCGCCAAGATGCCCGCCGGTGACCGACACGGCATCGATCATCTCCGCCCGCAATTCGTCGGCCAACTGGCGCAGGTCCTCGCGCGGCAAGGCGCGCAGATCGGCCGGAGAGGCGACGGTGTCGAGGAGCGGGGTCACGGACTTGTCGGCCAAGCGGAGGTCCTTTGCCAGAGCGGTCGGGGTCCGGAGCAGGACCGGTCAGAAGTCTTTAGGCCGCGGGCAGGGGCATTGCAACAAGCGTGCTCCCACCTGGCGGCATCGTCAGGTGGTGCTAGCGGAGCAAGTCGCCTGAATTGCGGCGGCTAGTTGGCCGCTGTTGCGATCGGCTTTGCGGTGACAAACTGGGTGTGGGACAACTCGGCTGGTGCATCGCCTACGCCCATCACCGTCACATACTTTCCCATTTCGGCCGTGGGATCGAAATCGGCTTCGTCACGATCCCAGATGGTGGCGAAACGGTCCGTCGCCAGTGGCTCGGGAATGGTCAGGACATCGGCCACATGCTCGAAGTCGGGGGCGACCATCTCCGGCTTGCGCATGTCGCCGGCGACGGGACGCTTGGCAATGTGCTGGGCAAGGGCTTCGGCTACAGGCTCGTTTTGTTGGGCAGCGCTGAAGGTGCTGCTGAAGAGATCGGTCACGGTTGGCGCAGAGGGCATGCTGCCGCCGAGCGAGGCGGTGCGCAGGCCAGAGGCGCCGGTCAGCGGCGGCAGGATGGCCTGGCGCGTTGCCGGAGCAGGCGGCACGGATGTCGCGCCGGCGCCTTCGATGATCGTTTCCAGCGCGCGCTGGGCCGATTCATCCTGTGCCAGGGGCGCGAGGTAGGCCGTCATGGTCTCGGGCTTTTCGGGCGCAGTCATGATCAGGCGCGGCTGCGGCACCGGAGCGGTCAGCGCCGCAAGGGCGGTCACGGCATCGCCCGCCGGCAGGGCCGAGGCGGTCGCAACGCGCAGGCGCTCGGACTTGGTGGCCGGAACAGGGGCAGAGGCCACCGTCACCAGTTCGGATGGGTCGAGCGGAGCGCTGCCGGTGGTGGAGAATGGAATGGCTTCGGCGGCAGTTGCCGCGGGCGCTTCGACAGGCGCCATGACGCCGCCAAAGGCTGCCGGTCGCATGGCCGGCATGGGTGCCGCAACGGGGGTCGTGGCTTCAGGCGCGACGCTTGCGACCTGAACCGGGGCGGGCGCCGGTGCTGCCGCCGCTGGTGCTGCGGCAGGGCGCTGGTTGTTGCCGCCGCCAAAGAACATGTCCATCAGCGACTTGCCGCTGCCGCCTTCGGCAACGCGTGTGCCGGAGGAGCCGCCGTCGCAGGGATAGCGGTGGCACTGTTTCCACTCGGCCATGGCAATCTGGTAGCCCTCCTGTGACAGCGGCTTGCCATCGGTCGGGAGATGCATGGTGCGGCCGTCGGGGAAAATTTCCTTGAGTTGCGCGCGGGTCATGCGCGGCCAGGCCCGCACCGAGCCGACGTCGAGATGCACGAAGGGGCTGCCCGAGGTGGGGTAGTAGCCGACGCCGCCGAACTGCTTGCGCATGGCCACCGCGCGGAGCTTGGCCAGCGGCACGCCGGGAATAAAGAAATCCATCGCGGTGCCGCGCATGTGCTGGGAATTGTCGGCCACGCCGGCCGAGGTCTTGGCCAGCATCGCATTGGTCTGGGGCGAGCGGTAGGCGGAAACGACGTTGATCGGCTGGCTGGCGCCGACTTCCTGGTAGACTTCCCACACCAGGTCGAACAGGCGCGGGTCCATGCGGGCCGGCTCGTTGCGGCGCCAGTCGCGCAGGAAGACATTGAGCTCACTGAGCCCGGACTGGACATACTGCCCGTTGCGCTTGAAGACGATGCGGGCCGTTTCCTTGGTATGGGTATAGTAGAGGTAGAGCGCCCGTTCCGAGGCGGCAGCGGCGCCGGTCGTCGCCTGGGGCAGGATGACGGTGATGCTCAACAGGACGGCCATCAGAAGCCGCACGAATTGGTGCTGTTTCAAAAAGGATGTCCCCGTCACGCCAAACTCTGCCCGGTTGATGCCAGTTGTCGTCAGACCTTAGCGCTAAAATCGATCGATTTGATTAACGCTAACAAGTTCTCAAGCAGCTGCCGGAGCCCGTCCGGGAAGGATCATAGTGGACAAAAGGCGGCGCAACCAAGGCGAAATTGTAAACAGCGGATTAACCGGGACCTCCCGTCAGGGGGAGAGCTCGTCAACTACGGCATTTACTTCGGCAATGATCTCGGGCGCGATCGTGGGCGCGGCCAGCCCCATGGCCTCGATCAGCTTGGCATTGTGGCCATAGACGTCGCCATAGGACTTGAGCGCACCATCGCTGCCGACCCGCAGGGTGAAATAGGCAAGGTGGACGGGGATCTGCGTCTCGGGATTTACCCAGCGTTCCTGCGAACCGAACATGGCCTCGAGCGAAGCGCGCGAGATGTTGGGCTCATTGGCCATCAGCGCGTCGGCAAATTCCATCGGGTTTTCCACGCGCACGCAGCCATGGCTGAAGGCCCGTGCCGAGCGCGAGAACAGCGACTTGGACGGCGTGTCGTGCAGGTAGACGTCGTGCTTGTTGGGGAACAGGAACTTGATCTGGCCCAGCGCATTGCCCGCGCCGGGGCGCTGGCGCACCCGGAAGGGGAAGTTGCTGGTGCTGACCATGCTCCAGTTGACCTGCCAGGGGCTCACCGGCTCGCCCTGGTAGAGCAGGTCCATGTTCTGGTTGTCGATATAGGCTGGGTTCTGCAACACGGCCGGCGCGATCTCGCCCTTGATGATGGACGAGGGCACGTTCCAGTACGGATTGACCACCAGGTGCCGGATATTGTCGGAAAAGACCGGCGTCTGGTTCTTGGTCGTGCCGACCACCACGCGCGTCGTATATTCTTCCTGCCCATCGCGGTTGATCGCGAGGCGGAATTCGGGAATGTTGACGAAGACGTTGAAGGCGCCGAGCTCCCGCGGCATCCAGCGCCAGCGTTCCATGTTGGCGATGATGTCAGCCTTGGTGACCGGCACGCCGCCGTTGAGGGCCGTCAGCGTTGCCGGGCCCATGACGCCGTCGACATCCAGGGACTGCGTCGCCTGGAACGCCTTCATGGCTTCCACCAGTGCATCGTCATAGACGAGGCCATCCACGGGCGGCAGCTCGAGCCGTGTGCGAAGCGCCGGCACGCGCGGGTCGCTCATGCCGGGCTTGAGGCTCGGACCGGCAGCAATCTGCAACGGTCTGTCATCGGCCTTGTCGGCGAACGTCGCCAGCGCCTGCTTGAGCGCCAGGAATTCAGGATGGGTCGGCTCGAGTGCCGCAAGCACGGCCACCGGATCGGCGCTGGAGGCAAGCTGGGTCAGAAGGGCCGCGCCGTCGAGTTGCTTGGGCTCGATGTCGAGCAGCTTGTCCACCGACTGTGGCCGGATGCGACCGGTATGGATATGGGTGGCATAGCGCAGGGTGGCGGCGGAAAACTCGGTCTCGAGCGCCGCCTGGCGGGCGGCGTCGCCCTTGGCCGCCTTGGGATCGAGGCTGGGACTCAAATAATCCGACGGCCGCAGGCCCTCGCTTTCGGCTGCCTCGAACAGCTTGAGGATCTTTTCGGCCGCAGGTGAAAACGTCACGTCGCCATTGGCCGCGGTGTCCAGCCAGATGGGCTCGAAGTGCCGGCTGCCATAAAGGAAATAGAGCTTTTGCGCCTCGGAATAGGCGGCGCTGTTCTCGCCGGCGGTGCCATAGGCCCGCGACAGGTTCTGCTTGATGATCTCGGCCAGCGGCGACTGCGGCGGCGCGATCACCACCGGGCTCGCGGCCAGCCCCGCAACCTCCTGGGCCACGGCGGGCAACACACTGCCAAGACCGGCCACGAGGGCCACGACAGACACCAGGATCTTGTTCATCTGAGCTCCATGCACGGCTACGCTGCAACGGGACGCGTCAGGCTTTTCGTCTCCCGACGCACCATTTCAGCGCTGCCCAGCAATAAACTGCAAACCTTAACGGGAGCAATCACTCGCAGCTTTGTGAGCGCCGCCTGTGCCCAAGGCGCAACGCTATGCAGTCCCAACGAAAGCGCATCAAATTCCCTACGAAGCGCAACAACTCGGCCTGGCTGTCGATGACGCAGGCTATGGTTGCCGACCGCCGTTTGCACTGGTCGCTGCGACAAGCGCTAGGCCATAGCTCTCGCTGCCGAAATGGATCGGCGATAATTGTTGAGTTTTTCAATGGAGCCGCTTGAGTTCCCCGGGGCAGGAACTCTAGCGATCTGCACCGAGGTTGCCCAAGAAAGTCTTCTTCTACCCCTCGCGTAGTCTGCGACTAGGAGGTTCAGGTTGGCTGTGGCATGAAGCCCTGGGCCAACCTTTCTGGTTTGCGCAGGTGGATCAGCCGTTCAGGCGAGCAAACGACTCCGCGTAACGCCCTTCGCGCTCTGCGAACCTCTGGAAGCTGGCACGCTGTACGATGATCTCTTCCGCATTGGGCTGCTGCTCGAGCAGGGTGAGGGTTTCAGAGATATAGTCGTCGAGAGGCATGGCGTTGGGATCACTGGCCTGCTGCTTGCCGGTCAATTCGGTCTGCACATAGGGCGGCACGAGTTCAATCACCTGGAGTCCAGTGCCGCGCAACTGAACACGCAGGGTCTGGCTATATGAATGGATCGCCGCCTTGGTGGCGCAATAGGTCGGAAAAGGCCCGCGTGGCAGGTAGGCTAGACCCGAGGAAACGGTCAGCACGGCGCCAGACGGCCTGGACAGCAGGTGCTGCAGCAGGGCTGCGGTCAAACGGATCGGCGCCAGCAGGTTGGTGGTTATCGTTGCTTCAGCGGTCGCCCTGTCATTGGCCTTGACGTCTTCGGGACGCATGATGCCCGCATTGTTGACGAGCACGTTGAGCTCGGGGAATTCCTCGACGATTTGAGCCGAGAAATCCGTAATGGCTGCAGCATCATCCACATCAAGCTCACGGGTGTGGATGGCCGGGTTGGCGGCCTTGACCGCGGCTAGCTTGGTGGCGTCGCGCCCGGTGACGATGACGTTGTTGCCTTTGGCGAGGAGGGCTTCGGCAAGCGCGCGACCGATGCCGCTATTGCCGCCCGTGATCAGGATGGTGTTGCCGGTGATGTTCATGCTGTGCTCCGATGTTTGGCTGCAGCTTCAGTAGCGCTGCCCAACATCGCTCGCCTGCCACATCCTCGAATGGGCATGCCTATTCCTCTAATCTTGCACCACCCTCATCTGGAACTTGCCTCCGAAAGCCGATATGGCTCATGCCTGATCCTGTGGAGACGCTTGCCATGCTGGACGCACTTGCCGCAAAAGTTCTTGCCTATGCCGACTCCTGCGGGATGGGAGAAGAGCCCCAACAAACAGCCGTTGCGCGCCTGGGCGTCTCCCGCCATAGAAGCGTCACCGCGTTTGCGCCGGTACTCTACGAGCCGCTGTTCTGCCTGGTTCTGGACGGCGGGAAACAGGCTCTGCAGGGCGACGAGATCGTCGATTTTCCCAAGGGCCATTCTGTGATCGTGGGTGTCGACCTTCCGACACAGACGCGCATCAACCAGGCCTCTGCGGACCACCCCTATGTGGCGTTGGCGCTCAAGCTTGACATGGGTTTGATCCGCGAGCTGGCTGCACGCGAGCCGGTGGCCGGAACCAGCGCTCATGGCGCGCCAGCGATCTCGGCTGCGGAAGCGGACGATGCCATTATCAACGCGATGGGGCGCTTGTTTTCATTGCTCGAGAAGCCACAGGCCACGCAGGTTCTTCATCCCCTGCTGATGACGGAGATCCACTACTGGCTGCTGTTCGCCCAGCATGGCGCGCTGCTGCGCCAACTGGCCAGTGCCGACAGCCATGCAGCAAGGATCGCGCAGGCCATTGCCGTTATTCGCAGCAAATTCGAGCAGGTGCTGGTTGTTGCCGATCTCGCCAGTTCTGTCGGCATGAGCGTTTCGGCATTCCACCTGCACTTCAAGGCGATCACCGGAACGACGCCGTTGCAGTTCCAAAAGCGCCTGCGCCTGATCGAGGCGAAAAGGCTCATGCTTGCCGAGCGGCAATCGGTGTCCAGCGCGGCCTATAGCGTCGGCTATGAAAGCCCGACGCAGTTCTCGCGCGAATATGCCAGAATGTTCGGGCGCCCGCCGGTCAAGGACGTTGGCATGCCGGGGCCGGTGCTGTTGTCAGCCTAAAGCAGCTTCTAGGGGACAGATAAACCTCTTGCTAGCCGCAAGGTCCGAGACAGACTGCTTGAGCCTTGTACTAACCGGAATCTGCTTCATCGCTTCCCACCCCTAAGTGCCGCCGGGACCTAAGCGGACCGACTGCTTTCAGGAAATTGAAGTGGCACTTTGAACGACCGAAAGGGGGGCGCCAAACGGACTTCCGCCCCAATGCTCGGCATGGGGCACCTCTACTATGGTAGAGCCTTGGTCATGACTGGAACGACTGGTCCAAGCGCCGTCTTCGCCTCGCCCGCAATCAAGAAACCCACGGACTTGTAGAACTCGACAGCCCGTACACCTGCCACGACACGTATACCGGCTGCCTGCCGAGCGACGAGATGATGCTCGACTGCCTCGAAAAGCAGGCGCCCGACGCCCCGGCGCCAGTACTTCGGATCGACGAACATCCCGTCGAGTTCTGCCTCGGCGCTTCCAGACACAAGATACGATGCGAAACCTATGGGAACGCCATCGCACTCGGCCAAGATCACCTGACCGCTGGTAATCAGCCCTGGATCGAGCTGCAGGTACTCGGGCTTGTCCAACAATTGTTGAAGCACTTCGCCCGTCTCAACCGCCAGGGATGCCCTGCACATAACGTTATTAAGCTGCTGAAGGTCGTCCAGCTCAGCTCGCCGAATTGTCGCTGTGAGGTTGCTCATCACAGAGAAGTAGGTTTCGCTCCCTGAGCGGTCAATGACCGCGGCGGAGTTCTAGCTCAACGGTTGGCTTGCGCTCTGAAAAATGCGTTCGTCATTGCCGCTTGCGACCCGTTTTCGTCGTCGGTTTAACTTTCAAGTTTTTCAATAGCAGTCGTCATTGGCTTCGGTCCGAAGCGTCAGTGTGGAACGGCACAGAATCGAGCAGGTGGACGTGCTTCCTTCTTCACCCTGCTGCATGGGTTAGCCAAGCAGGCGAGCCGACTTAGATCGGGATGTGAGACTACGGGCCCTCGATCGCTGGCCGCAAGGACGCAAGCCAACAGCAAAATGTGTCGGGCATAGTTGACATGTCGGATAATTCCGACATAATGAGTTTATGAACACCGAACCCGTTTTCGCCGCCCTGTCTCACCCGGTTCGCCGCCGGGTCGTCACCATCCTTCTAGATGGAGAGAAAACAGCAGGATCGCTTGCGGTCCAGTTCGACTTGAGTCGGTCGGCTGTGTCTGAACATCTCGGCATTCTGCGGCAGGCTGGTCTGGTGGTCGAGAAAAAGTCAGGCCGTGAAAGGTTCTATTCGCTCAATGCACAACCCCTCGTTGAGCTTCGATCCTGGCTCGCACCCTATGAGGCTTATTGGAAAACGCGCCTGAACACCTTGGCTCGTCAAATTGAGGACGAAAACAAATGACCCTTCAGACTGTTGTTGTTGAACAACCGATCGCAGCATCGCCGGAGAGAGTTTGGGAGCGTATCTCGACCCCATCCGGCATCGCACAATGGTGGCGACCGGGTGAAATCGCCCCGATTGTCGGACACGAGTTCACAATGGACATGGACAAGTGGGGTCAAATTCCCTGCCGCGTTATTGAAGTGCATCCTGGCGAGAAATTAGCCTACACTTTTGGCGACTTCGAATTGCATTGGAGCACAAAGCCAGCGAAGGAAGGCTGTGTCCTGCTCCTGGAACATCGTGGCTTTGACCTTGATAACCCCCAGCACCGCTTCGCATTCGAGAACATGGGTTCAGGCTGGCGTACTATTGTACTCCCGCGACTAGCGGAAGGCGTGAACGCAGCAGCCTAGCTGATGACGTGGTGCACAGCCTATGCCCGGAACCACTATCCATTTGCGGCCCTCCGGCAGGCTAAGGTGGGCGCCAAGCCATATGTCTGGGAAACTATCATACGCGTTCAGCTCCCCGTTCACTGAAGATTGGCACATTGCCGATGCTCAGTGAACAACTGGAGCGGGCGAGAAGTGCTTGGTGCGACAATCAACATTTATGCACACACCGGCTAGAGCCGAATGTCTTCGATCACCATCCGCACTAAGACAGCGTTGGGGGAAGCCGGTGTCTGCTTAGCTCGGTTAGGAGCCAAAAGCGGTCATTCCCTTCACCACCCTAAGCTGTCCGTCAGCTGCAGGGCCCTAACCCTCTTCGCGGTCGGTATCGGCTTGCGGGGAAGCGCGTTTAGAGTGTGACCGGTTCTGGATCGGCCAAATTGCGCTCCTCTTATCGTTCCGCCGGCGAGACGATCCGTCCAAATTCCGTGGCTCCCGCCCATGACTGTGGCGCCTTAGATTTGCTCTTGTCCAAAGGAGATGTGACATGAGCAACCAGGCAACAGACGCAAACAACACCCTTCCCGCCGATGATCTTTCCCGCAGCGCCACCATCGTCCATGCCGATGACGCAGGGCTGACGCATCTGGGGGTTGGTGCCGGAACCTATACGATCCTCGTTTCGGGCGAGCAGACCGGCGGCCGGTACACGATGATCGACATGCTGGTTCCGGCAGGTGGCCCTCCGCCGCACCGGCACGATTTCGAGGAGATCTTCCATGTTCTCGAAGGCGAGCTGGAGGTGACGTTCCGGGACGAGGTTTATCATGTGGGTCCGGGACATACCGTCAACATTCCGGCCAATGCCCCGCATGGCTTCCGCGTGGTTTCCGCGACGCCTGCCCGCTTCCTCTGCATCTGCCTGCCGGCCGGACAGGAAGAATTCTTCAAGCTCGTCGGTGAAGTGCTGCCGACCCGCACGAGCACGCCGACGCCACCCACGCCCGAGGTCATTGCCGAGCGTCGCGCCATCATGCTGGCCAATGCCGCACGCTTTCACAGCGAGTTCCTGCCGCCACGTGCCTAACCCGTTTGGACAAGCAAGACATCATGCGGCCGGTGCACAAGATGCAGCGGCCGTTTTGCCTCGCTATCACCCGGCCACATAGGCGGCCAGTTCGTCCGGAGCACCTTTGGGAAAAGCCAGGCGCAGATGCTCGAGGAACGCGGAGACGCGGGCACTTAGCAGCCGCCGCGAGGGGTAGAGCGCCCACAAGCTGATCTCGGGCACATCGACGTCGCCCCAATGCACCAGACGTCCTGCGGCCAGGTCATGGCTGACCAGGGAAATGGGCAGCCGCCCCACGCCGGCGCCGGCGCGAACGGCGTCGCGGACCATGGGCAAGGACGACAGTTGCAGGATTGGGTCGACCGCAAGGCTGGCGGAGCCGGAGCCCGGTCGAAGCTTCCAGGCCGTCGCACGCTCCCCCGAAACCCGGACCACTGCAGGAACGGGCCTCCCGTCCGTGGGGCGCTGGAGGGCCGGGTTTGCAACGATCACCAGCCGGTCATGAAGGAAGGCGCGGCCGACGAGGCTTTCGTCTGGGGCTGGATTGACGCGGATCACCAGGTCATAGGCCTCCTCAATCATGTCGACGGGGCGATCGTCGGTTGTGACCTCCAGCTGGACCTGCGGATACTTCATGGCGAATTCGGCCGCCAACCGCCCCATCGCCGTCTGCGAAAACAACAAGGGTGCGCTGATCCGCAGCCGACCACGTGGATTTTCACCGCCCGAAGCAATGGCCGCTGCGGCCTCGTCGAGTTCGGTCAGTAAGGTGCCCGTTCTTTCGAACAAGGCCCGTCCTTCCTCCGTAAGCTTCAGCGCCCTGCCGCCGCGCTCGAACAGGCGAAGCTGCAGACTTGCCTCCAGTTCGCTCACCCGGCGGGACAATGTCGCCTTGGGTCGACCCGCCTCCCGGGCCGCTTTGCCGAAGCCACCATGACGCGCCACCAGATTGAAGTCGGCAAGAGCGAGCAGGTCCATGTGTTCCACCTACGAGACGATGGGTCTAGATATAGCGTCTATTGGCGATCAGGTGGATCGCTAAATTCGGGGTGTCTTCTTAATCCCGGAGTGATCCCCATGACCATCCTCGTAACTGGTGCCAACGGCACGGTCGGCCGTCACGTCGTCGACCAACTCATCAAGCGCGGCGCAGACATACGTGTCCTTGTCCGCGACACCAACAAAGCCGCTTTTCCCGCTGGGGTCTCGGTGGTGCAGGGCGACATGCTCGACATCGACTCGCTCCGTCAGGCGCTTGACGGCGTTTCGACCCTCTTTCTGCTCAATGCCGTTTCGCCCGATGAACTGACGCAGGCATTGCTGACGCTCAACGCCGCTCGCGCGGCTGGCGTAGACCGGGTCGTCTACTTGTCGGTGATCCACAGCGATGGCTACGTGAACGTGCCCCATTTCGCTGGCAAGTTCGCGGTCGAGCGCATGCTTGAACAGATGGGCTTTGGCGCCACCATCCTGCGGCCGGCCTATTTCATGAACAATGACCTGCTGATCAAGGACGCCCTGCTTTCCTATGGTGTCTATCCCATGCCGATCGGCGATCAAGGCATCGCCATGATCGACGCGCGCGACATTGGTGAAGTCGCGGCGCTGGAGTTGCTGCGTCGCGAGAATGCGCCAGAGGCCCTGCCACTGACGCGCATCAGTCTCGTTGGCCCCGAGACTCTGTCGGGAGAACAGGTTGCCGGCATCTGGTCGGACATTTTGGGCCGGACTGTCGCCTATGGTGGAGACGACACGGAAGGCTACGAGCAGAACCTGCGCGGTTTCATGCCGAACTGGATGGCCTTTGACATGCGCCTGATGAACGAGCGCTTCCTGACCGATGGCATGCGGCCTGAACCAGGCGACCTCGAACGTCTGACGGAGATGCTCGGCCGCCCGCTGCGCACCTATCGCGAATTCGTCACCGAAACCGTCTCGGCCTGAGCGGCAATCCTAACCAACTTTCATCACATAGGATCCCCGCAATGGGCCGTCCTGTTCAGGAGCATTATCATGAGCACAGCAACCAACGCACACACCTCCACGCGGATCCTGGTGCTTGGCGCCACCGGCGGCACCGGGCGCCTGATCGTCAAAGAGGCCGTCGCCAGGGGCTATGAAGTGACGGCCCTCGTGCGGTCGGCCGAGAAAGGCCAAGGTCTTGCTGGAGCAAGGCTGATCGTGGGCGATGCGCGTGACGCCGCAGCCATTCGCAAGGCCCTCAAAGACCAGGATGCGGTTGTGAGCGCGCTGGGCACTCCGCCCAGCCCCTTCAAGGCGGTACGGCTTCTCTCGGCCGCAACTCAGGTCTTGGTTGAAGCAATGCAGGCCGAAAACGTGTCGCGCCTGGTGGCTATAAGCGGCATCGGCGCTGGCGACAGCCGTGGCCATGGCGGCTTCGTGTTCGACCGGCTGATCTTTCCCCTGCTGCTGCGCAAGGTCTACGCCGACAAGGACCGCCAAGAGACCATTATTCGCGAGAGTGGACTGGCTTGGACTCTGGTGCGCCCAGCAATACTCAATGACAAGCCTAAACGCGGTTCAGTGCGCGCACTTGAAAATTTGGCGGGTTTCCACGGCGGAACGGTGTCCCGCAGCGACGTCGCTGGCTTTGTCCTTGATCAGGTCAAGACCGACACGTGGCTGCACCGCTCGCCTCTGGTCACGTGGTGATCGGAGGGGAACAGGCTGATCCTCGTCGGCATTGGTGGTCTACATTTGCTGAGGCCGGAGCCTCAATGCCAACGGAAGTCTATTTGCCGAGCCAGGCGACCACTGTCGATGCCAGTGCATCGGTGCCCACCAACTAGGTCGAGGATGCCGTCAATCACTGACAGGACTTGGAGGGGGAACTCGCGCCGGAGCTACGGGTTGGAGCATTGGCGCAGCGCCCCGAGGTGCCGCGGCTTCCATGTTACTGAAACCGACCCGAGCCGCCCTTGATCCGAGCAACGCTTCTGAGCTGGCTGGTGCTGCTTGCTGGCGCCGCCACTACCCCGGCCGGCTTCGCACAGGAGCCGGAGGGGCAGGCTTGCTATGCCATCGAGGGGCAGGATGTCTGCATCAGCCAGGACAGCTATCGCAGCGATGTGTGCAGCGCTCTGTCCTTCTATGCCCAGCGCTGGAACCTCCCAGCGGATTTCTTCGCCCGCCTGATCTGGCAGGAGAGCCGCTTTGATCCCGCGGCGCTCAGTCCGGCGGGCGCCGAAGGTATCGCCCAGTTCATGCCGGGAACGGCGCGGTTGCGGAACCTCGGCAACCCATTCAATCCCGCCGAAGCACTGGCACGCTCCGCCGAATACCTGCGCTTCCTCGAAGGCAAGTTCGGCAACCTCGGCCTTGCCGCTGCAGCCTATAATGGCGGGGAGGGAAGGATCTCGCGCTATGTGTCAGCCGGCGGCGGACCGCTTCCTGCCGAAACGCGCGCCTATGTCATGATCGTCACCGGTCATTCGGTTGACACATGGCTAGCAAATCCACCGCAGGAGGTTAGCTTTACGCTAGCCGAAGGCGTCGATTTCCATGCGGCCTGCCTCGATATGGCGCGGTCCGTCAGCGTACCCAACCTCGTCGCCAGTCCCGCGGAATGGCAGCCTTGGGGCGTATTGATCGCACAGAACGCCTCTGCCGACGTCGCCCGCATGCGCTTCGACCGCGCAAAGGCCGAGTTCAGTGCCGTCCTCGGCGCGGAAGAACTGATGCTGATCAGCGCCCGCAACCCGGCCTTTGGCAACAGCATGCGCTTTTCGGCAATGATCGGACGGCAGACCAGGGGCGAGGCGAACCAGCTCTGCCAGCAGCTGCTGGCGGCGGGCGGCAATTGCATCGTCCAGAAAAACGCCCCCTGAGGCGCTTACTTGTCCCGGTTGAGCGTCAGCATGCGGCGCAGGGAATCGTTGTGGAACACGAAGTGCTCGGCCAGCGCACCCAGCGCATGAAGGACTACCAGCGGGATCAGGAGGAGCCGGCCCAGCTCGTGCAGCTCTGCCGAAAACTCTAGGCCACCGAACCAAGCCACCAGCCCCGTCAACGGCATGAAGAAGATGAAGCCATAGAGCAGCATATGGGCTGCATGGCCCAGCCAGTTGACCACGGCCGGGTTGTCGGCATGGGCGACGGGAACACCCCGGACGTGGCGGATGCTCAGGCGGATAATAGCGAGTGCCAGGATAATGGAGCCGACAATGATGTGGAGCACAGCTGCGCCCATTTCCTCGGGCGGGCGTCCGTCCACGTGATCGTTGAAGGCCGCCTGCATTCCGGTGTTGACGGTGAGCTGGAAAATCACCAGCGCAGCTATGGTCCAATGGAGAAAAATCTGCACACTTGAATAGCTGGTCGGCGCCGGCATGCGGTCTCCTGTCGCGGGGCGGTGAACCGGAGGAACTCGACAGGGACAATGGCGTTCCCGAAATATCTCGAACGTGCGGGGGCTAATGACGCGAGAGACAGGCAGGGCGCCTTTTTCCTTTTTCCGGTTCTGTGGCGCCCTGGCGATGGCGTCGCTGCTAGCAGGCTGCAACGGCGAGCAGAGCATGCTCCACCCCGCCGGCGAGCAGGCGGAAGGGCAGGCACTGCTGTTCTGGGTCATGGCGATCGGCGCCGCCGTCATCTGGTGCGTCGTGATGGGCGCGGCCATCTACGCCGTCATTGGCAAGCGCAAACCCAGAAGCGAGAAGTTCGCGGACCGCTTCATCTTCTACGGCGGCGTTGCCTTTCCTACGGTTACCCTAGCGGCGCTGCTGGTCTTCGGCCTCGCCTATCTGCCCAACTGGGCAGGCAGTGAGGACGCCGACCTGCGCGTCCATGTCACCGGCGAGCAATATTGGTGGCGCTTCGCCTATGAGACGGCGGACGGCCAGCGGGTGGAAACGGCCAACGAGCTGCATCTGCCCGTGGGCGCCAATGTCGAGTTCGTCCTCAACAGTACCGACGTCATCCACTCTTTCTGGATTCCGGCGCTTGGCGGGAAGATGGACCTCATTCCCGGCCGCACCAACCTCCTGCGCCTTCGACCGCTGAAGGCCGGGGTCTACCGCGGCGTGTGCGCCGAGTTCTGCGGCCCCTCGCACGCCTATATGGCGTTTGAAGCCATGGTGCACCCGGTGGCCGATTTCGAAGCCTGGCTGACCGGGCAGGCGCAACCGGCCGATGCTGCGGGAAGCGAAGTTTTCGTCACCGCTGGCTGCGGCGCCTGCCATCGCGTGCGCGGCGTCAGCGAAGCCGGCTCGGTGGGGCCTGATCTCACCCATTTTGCCAGCCGCCGCAGCTTGGCCGCGGCGACGCTGCCGTTGACGCCTGAGGCGCTCGAGGACTGGCTGGTGGCGCCCTCGCATATCAAGCCCGACGCGCGCATGCCCGACTATGCTTCGCTCGACGATGCGCAGCGGCAGGCAATCGTTTCCTTTCTGATGGGGCTCAAATGACCGAGGACAAGCGCCAGGAAGAAGAGCAGCTTGCCAAGGTGTGGGAGCAGCCCACAGGTTTGCGCTACTTCTCCGACGTGAACAATTCCACGATCGGCGTCTGGTATATCTCGGCGTCATTCCTGTTCATGATGTTTGGCGGCGTGCTGGCGCTCCTGATCCGCCTCCAGCTCGCCTTTCCCGAAAACGTCTTCCTGCCCGCTCCGCTCTACAATCAGGTGTTCACCCTGCATGGCACGGTGATGATGTTCCTGTTTGCCGTGCCGATCTTCGAGGCGGTGGCAATCCTGATTTTGCCGGCCATGCTGGGCGCACGCGACCTGCCGTTTCCGCGGCTCTCGTCCTTCGGCTTCTGGTGCTTCGTGATCGGCGGCGTCTTTGTTTGCGGCTCGATCTTTTTCAACGCGGCGCCCGATGCGGGCTGGTTCATGTATCCGCCCTATTCCACCGAGCAGAGCGGCATCGGCGCCGATATCTGGCTCCTGGGCCTGAGCTTCATCGAAGTCGCCTCCATCGCCGCGGCGGTGGAACTGATCGTGGGCGTTCTCAAGTGCCGCGCCCCGGGCATGCATATCAACCTGACGCCGCTCTACGGCTGGTATGTGCTGATCGTCGGCGGCATGATCCTTTTCGCCTTCCCGCCGCTGATCGCCGGCGACGTCCTCTTCGAGCTGGAGCGGGTATTCGACTGGCCGTTCTTCGACGTCTCGCGCGGTGGCGATCCGCTGCTGTGGCAGCACCTGTTCTGGATTTTCGGGCATCCGGAGGTCTACATCATCTTCCTGCCCGCCATTGCGCTCCTGGCGATGATCGTGCCGACCTTCGCGCAACGGCCCATCGCAGGCTATTCCTGGATCGTGCTGTCGGCGCTCGGCACCGGCTTTCTGAGCTTCGGGCTTTGGGTGCACCACATGTTCACCACCGGCCTGCCGGCAATTTCGCTTGGCTTTTTTTCAGCCGCTTCTGAAGCTGTCGCCATCCCCACCGGCATCCAGATTTTCGTCTTCATCGCCACGGTGATGATGGGGCGGGTGACGCGCAGCGTGCCCATGCTGTTCTGCCTGGGGGCCTTGGCCATCTTCATCCTGGGTGGGCTCACCGGGGTCATGGTCGCGGTCGCGCCGTTCGATTTCCAGGTGCACGACACCTACTTCGTCGTCGCTCACCTCCACTACACGCTGATCGGGGGCATGCTGTTTCCGGTCATGGCCGGCATCCAGTATTACTACCCCTTCGTCACCGGCAAGGTGCTGTCGCGCGCCTATGGCATCTGGTCGTTCTGGCTGATGTTTGCCGGCTTCAACATCACATTCCTGCCCATGCACCTGACCGGCATGCTGGGCATGCCGCGGCGCGTTTTCACCTATAGCGCCGAGCGCGGCTGGGACATGCTCAACCTCGTGTCGAGCGTGGGCGCCTTCATCTTCGCCGCCGGCTTCCTGGTGATGGTGTGGGACTGCGTCCGCCCCAAGGGCAAGGAGCCCTATGCCAAGCGCAATGTCTGGAATGCCGGAACGCTGGAATGGTCCGGACCCGTGCCGGCGCCGAGCTGGGGCATGCGCTCGATCCCCCAGATTACCAGCCGCTATCCGCTGTGGGACGACAAGAACCTCCTGGCGACAATCGACGAGGGCAGGGGGCTCCTTGCCGACGCCAGGGAAGGCAGACGCGAAACGCTGGTGACCTCGGTGCTCGACGCGCAACCGCTGCAGGTGCTGCGGGTGGGCGGGCCGAGCTGGCTACCGATGATTGCAGCGATCGGCCTCGGTGCCGTGTTCATTTTCGCCACCTGGCACCTGTGGTGGCTGACGCTGGCCGGTGGCGTGGTTTTCCTCGTTGCCGTGCTTGTCTGGCTGTGGACCGGCACGGCCGAAATCCCGGAAAAGCCCACCAAGGATGTGGGTGGCGGCCACGTCCTGCCGCTCTATAGCGCCGGCGTGCGCTCCACCGGCTGGTGGGCCATGTTCATCACCATGACAGGTGACCTCACCGCCTATCTGGCGCTCTTGTTCGGCTACTTCTTCTTCTGGACCGTGCATGAGCAGTTTCCGCCACCGGGCGTCACCGGTCCGGGCTGGCAATGGCCGCTGCTGGCCGGACTCGTCATGCTGCTGACCTGGGGGCTCACGTTTGGTGCTCGCATAGTCAACAGCCGTGGGCATGCCATCCTGGCACGGTGGCTGCTCGGACTCAGCCTCGTCAGCGCCGTGGCCGCGGGGGCAGCGCTTCTGGCCGGACCTTGGTTCACCGGGCTCGATCCGACCTCACATTCCTACCCAGCGATCGTCTGGACCCTTGCGGTATGGATCGTGCTGCACTTCGCCGCCGGCATGATCATGCAGGCCTACTGCCTGGCGCGCTCGATCTGCCGCAAGCTGACCCCGGACCATGACGCGGACCTTTGGAACGTCACCCTCTACTGGCATTTCACCACCTTCTGCGGGCTGCTGACGGCTCTGGTCATAGGAGGCTTTCCGTTACTGGCATGAGTACTCCCCAGCGCGCCCATGATGAAGTCGAAAGGGAAACCGGCCATGGCACGGATCTCTGGACGGTGATCGCCTCGCCGATCATCTGGTCGGTCCATTTCCTGTTCTGCTACGTCTATGGAGCGGTCTACTGCGAAAAACTCGGGCGCGACGCTCCACTCGCCGATGCCCGCATCGTCATCATCATCGCGACCGTGGTGGCCCTGGCGGCCATCGGCCTTTCCACCTGGCGGCTGTGGCGTGTCCGGGCGCGCAGCGTGACCGACAACGACTTCGAGTTCGAGCACAATACGCCTGAGGAGCGACACCGCTTCCTTAGCCATGTGGCACTGATGCTCTGCGTCCTGTCAGCCGTGGCCGTGCTCTATGTCGCCATTCCCATGCTCTACTTGGCCAATTGCCGATGAGTGATCGCAGCGTTCTCTATGTTGGATTGCTGGTGCTGGCCCTGGCGTGGCTGGGTCCGCTGCCGGGCCTCGTGCCGATGAGCTTTGCCGCCCATATGGCGCTTCACATGACGGTGGTGGGTATCGGCGTGCCCTTGGTGGCCATTGGTCTTGCGCCAATGGTGGCCGAGCGGCTGCCAGCCTCGCAGATCATGCTGCCCATCGTCATCAGCCTTGTCGACCTGGTGGTGGTCTGGGGCTGGCATGCCCCGGCGTTGCACGACGCGGCGCGGAGCATGCCCTGGGTCCTTGCTATCGAACAGGCCTGCTTCTTTCTCGTCTCGCTTGCCGTGTGGGTGCTGGCGCTGGCCAGCACGGCACAGACCCGCATGCAGGCGGCCCTGGCCGGTGCGCTGTCGCTGTTTTTCACCTCCATGCACATGACCCTGCTCGGTGCCCTGCTCGGCCTCGCTCCACGGCCCATGTTCAGCCATGTGCATCAGGGGCTGTTCGACCTTTCCGGCCTGGCCGACCAGCAATTGGGCGGCGTCATCATGCTGGCGATCGGCGGCGTGATCTATCTGGCCGGCGGACTTTCTCTCGTAGCGCGGGCGCTGCGCCGGGAGGCTCAGGCATGAAAAAGCACGATTTCAAGCCCTATGTCGTCGGCGGCATCTTCGGCGTGCTGGGCCTGGCGCTCTTGCCGGTCACCGGCATCCTCAACTTCGCCGCCGAACCGGAACAGTCGGACCTGACCGACCTCTACTTCCGCCTCGCCTCGCGCCAGTCCATCGCCCTGCGCAGCTATGACCTCCATGTGGAGCCGACGGACGATCCACTGATGGTCGAGCGCGCGGCCGGCCACTACGAGATGGTCTGCGCCGATTGCCACGGCAGCCCGGCCGCGCCGCCGCAGCGCTTCGCCGCCGACCTTTCGCCCCAGCCGCCGCTGCTGATGGAGCAGTTGGACCGCTGGCGGCCCGACGCGAGGCTGTTCTACACGGTCAAGCACGGCATCAGGCGCACCGCCATGCCGGCCTGGCCCAGCCAAAAGCGCGATGACGAGGTCTGGGACATGGTGGCCTTTCTCAAGGTCATGCCGCAGATGAGCGCTGCCGAATACGAGGCCATGGCCGGTTCGGCCCGCTGCGCGGATTGTCATGGCGAGGAGGGGCAGGGCGGCGGCGCCGGCCTGCCGCGGCTTGACATCCAGACTCCGGCATACATCGAGGACGCGCTCGAAGCCTTCCGGCTGGGCTCGCGGGAAAGCGGCACCATGAAGGCTGCGGCCGCGCAACTGGATCAAGACGCCATTACCCGCCTTGCCGAGCGCTATGGGCTGGGGATCGAGGTCGCGCCGGAAGGCAATCAGCGGGGTGCCGACATTGCTCGCCTCGGCATTCCCGGCGAAGATGTCGCCGCCTGCGACTCCTGCCATGGGCCGGCGGGCGATCCGAGTTACCCCCGGCTGGCCGGGCAGGACAGGGATTACCTGCTGACGCAGCTCAAGCTCTTCAGCGAACTCGGCGCCGAGCGCGGTGGGCACCGGGCCAACATCATGGCCAAGGCCATCGGCACTTTTTCCGAGGAAGACATGGAGGCCGTCGCGGACTGGTACGGGCAGTAGCCCTCGCCTCAGGCGGCGTCGTTGATCAGCTCTTCGGCCAGGCCATATTCATGCAGCTTGCGATAAAGCGTCGAGCGCCCGATCTTGAGCGCCCGCGCCACGCGCGACATGCGGCCGCCATGGTGCTCAATGGCAAAGACGATGGCTGCGCGTTCGATCTCGGCAAGGGCTGCAATTTCGCCGGTCGGAGCAAGGAAGCGATCGGGCACGGGAGCGGGTTCGTCCTGCACCACGCGCGGCCGCGAGGCCGCCGCGTCGATATGCACGGGCGCTGCGGGCACCGGCACGGCCTCCAGCGCCTTGAGCGAGATATCGCGCCCCAGGGTCTGGCTATAGATCTGGGGAAAGTCCACCGTCTCGAGAAAGGCGCCGTCGGTCAGGATGATGGCCCGATAAACCGCATTTTCGAGCTGGCGGATATTGCCTGGCCAGTCATAGGCCATGAGGAGGTCGAGCGCTGGAGGCGAGATGCCCAGGACGCGCTTGCCGGCCTCGGCGGAAAAGCGGGCAATGAACATCGAGACCAGTGCCGGCAGGTCTTCCATGCGCTCGCGCAGCGGCGGAACATAGATCGGAAAGACGTTGAGCCGGTAATAGAGGTCCTCACGGAACTCGCCTGACTTGGCGAGGTTCAGCAGCCGCCGGTTGGTCGCCGAGATCACCCGGACATTGACCCGCTCGGGCCGCGATGCACCCACCGGCTCGATCTCGCCATCCTGCAACACGCGCAGCAGCTTGCCCTGGATTTCGGGCGCAAGTTCGCCGATCTCGTCCAGAAACAAGGTACCGTTATGCGCCTCGGCGATCTTGCCCGGCTGATCGGTGACCGCGCCGTGGAAGGCCCCCTTCTTGTGGCCGAACAGGACTGCCTCCACCTGGTTGGGCGGGATGGTGCCGCAGTTGACGGCGACAAACGGCTTGCCGGCGCGATCGCCTGAGCCTTGGATGACGCGGGCGATCAGTTCCTTGCCCACGCCGCTTTCACCCTCGATCAGCACCGGGATGTTGGACTTGGCCGCCTTGCCGCACAGCGTCAGCACGCGCGCCATGGCGGGCGCCTTGGCGATGAGGTCAGCGCTCGTAAAGGTGCCGCTCTTGCGCGCCCGCTCCGCGCGGATGGCCGCTTCGAGCGCGTCGAGCTTCATGGCGTTGCGCAAGGAGATGACGAGCCGCTCCGGCGCTACCGGCTTGACGAAATAGTCGGCAGCGCCGTTGCGCATGGCCGAGATCACGGTCTCGAGCGATGCATTGGCGGTCTGGATGATGACGGGCGTCGTCAGCCCCTCGCGCCGCATGGCGTCCATCACGCCCATGCCGTCGAGGTCGGGCATCACGAGGTCGAGGATCATGGCGCCGATATTGCGATCGTCGCGCAGCAGCCGGAGCGCCTGTTCGCCGCTGGTCGCGGTCAGGGGCTTGAACCCGGCACGATTGGCGACCTCGGCGGTGAGGCGCAGTTGAACCGGGTCATCATCGACTACGAGAACGCGCGTCATCCAAACTCCTGAAGTCTTCTTGCTCCGGCATCGAATCGTGTGCCGTTTTGGGAGCAGGATGGGTGGAGGCGGGTTAAGGGCCGATTAATCATGCGCCGTTTTCGGGGACGCCGCTCGGACGCAACCGAGGCGGTGCCGTCCGTGTTTGGATTGGAAACGGAGACCACGACATGGACATGCATCACCGCACCGGGCTTGAATTCATCGAAGGCTTTGCCCTTATGGCCGGGGCCCTTTGGCTGCTGGGCGCCCTGTTCTTTGGCACCATGGCTTTTATCGGCAGTTCGGGCGGAGAGGGCGATACGCCGGCCTCCAACCAGACGCCGGTCGCCAACTCGCCCGTGACGCAGTAGCGCCTTCACAGGCGGGTGCGCTCTGGCTAAGGTCCGCGCGCAAATCGGACCAGCCGGAGTTCAGCCATGACCGCACCAGCCCAAAAGGGCCACAATCAGTTCGGGACCTTGCCGGTTTGGGACCTGTCGGATCTCTATTCCGGCAAGGACAGCCCGGACTTTGCGGCAGACCTCGAAAGGGCCAGGACACTCGCCGCCAAGTTCGAGGCTGACTACAAGGGCAAGCTCACCGAACTCGCCAAGGCCGGCCGGCTGATCGAGGCCATCAGGGACAGCGAAGCCCTTGGCGATCTCAGCGGCCGCATCGGTTCGTTCGCCTTCCTGCAGTATGCGCAGAAATCCACCGACCCCGACCGCGCCAAGTTCATGGGCGATACCAACGAGGCGCTGACCAGCCTCTCGACCAAGGTGCTGTTCTTCGAGCTCGAGCTCAACCGCATCGCCGATACCGATCTGGATGTCGCGCTCGACAAGGATCCTGAACTGGCCCGGTATCGCACGTGGTTTGCCGAGTTGCGCAAGGCCAAGCCCTACCAGCTCGACGACAAGCTCGAAGAGCTGTTCCACGACAAGTCGGTCACCGCCTATTCCGCCTGGAACCGTCTGTTCGACGAGACCCTGTCGAGCCTCGAATTCGAGGTCGACGGCGAAACCCTCAACATGGAAGCAACGCTGCACCTCCTTTCCGAGAAGGACGCGGCAAAGCGCGAAGCGGCGTTCAAGGCGCTGAGCAAGACGCTGGCGGCCAATGGGCGGCTCTTCACCCACATCACCAATGTCCTCGCCAAGGACAAGGAAATCTCCGACCGCTGGCGCGGCTATCAGGACATTGCCGATTCGCGGCACATGGCCAATTCGGTCGAGCGCGAGGTCGTCGATGCGCTGCAGGAAGCGGTGCAGGCGGCCTACCCGCGTCTTTCGCACCGCTACTACGCCATGAAGGCCAAATGGTTCGGCAAGGACAAGCTCAATGCCTGGGACCGCAACGCGCCGCTGCCGACGAGCGACGAACGGACCTGGGACTGGGACAGCGCCAAGACCACGGTCATGGAAGCCTATGGCAAGTTCTCGCCCCAGCTTGCCGAAGTGGCCGCACCCTTCTTCGACAGCGGCTGGATCGACGCGCCCACTGGCGACGGCAAGCTCTCGGGCGCCTTTGCCCATCCCACCGTGCCCAGCGCTCATCCCTACCTGATGCTCAACTACATGGGCCGCTCGCGCGATATCATGACCCTGGCGCACGAACTGGGCCATGGCGTGCATCAGCGCCTGGCGGCGGCGCAGGGGCCGATCCTCAGCAATACGCCTTTGACGCTGGCGGAAACGGCATCGGTCTTTGGCGAGATGCTGACCTTCCGCCACCTCCTCAACAACACCACCGACCCGCAGCAGCGCTTTGCGCTCCTCTCCTCAAAGGTCGAGGACATGCTCAATACGGTGGTGCGGCAGATCGCCTTCTATACCTTCGAGCGCAGGGTCCACACCGCCCGCCGTCAGGGCGAGCTCAGGACCGAGGAGATCAACCAGATCTGGCTCGACGTCCAAAAGGAATCGCTGGGTGACGCCATCATCCAGAACGAAGGCTACGAGATCTTCTGGACCTATATTCCGCACTTCATTCATTCCCCCTTCTACGTCTATGCCTATGCCTTCGGTGACTGCCTTGTGAACTCGCTTTACGCGCAGTATGAGAAAGCCAGTGAGGGCTTTGCAGAGCGCTATTTCGAGCTGCTCAAGGCCGGGGGAAGCAAGCATCATTCCGAGCTGCTGGCGCCGTTCGGCCTCGATGCCAAGGACCCTCAATTCTGGTCGCTTGGTCTTTCGATGATCGAAGGCTTGATCGACGAGCTGGAAGCGACTTCACCCTGAGGCCCGAGTGATCGGCGCCCGATTGAGACGACTGGACTTAGAGGACCATATGGCCAAGCACCGCCCCGAGCACCACGCAGAATTGCAGGTGGAGTCTCCCATGGACTACGCACAGCACGAGGCGACCTATAACGGCTTCCTCACGGCCGTTAAGTGGTCGACGCTGATCATGGCCGTATCCATGATCGTGCTCTACTTTCTGATCCGGCCCTGATCGCGGCATCCTAGCAGGCATTTGAACCACGCCTGCCCGACCGGCAGGCGGGCAGGAGACTTCCATGAAGATCGCCATTCTCCGCGAGCGCTTCGAAGGCGAGAACCGCGTTGCGGCCACGCCCGAAACAGTTGGCAAGCTGATCGGGCTGGGTGCAAGTGTCTCGGTGGAACACGGCGCAGGTCAGGGCTCGCGCATTGCCGATGAGGACTACCGCGCTGCAGGCGCTGAGATCGCGGAAAGTGCCGCTTCGGCTCTGAACCTGGCCGATGTGGTGCTGACGGTAAGGCGCCCGTCCGCCACGCTTCTCTCTGGCGTCAATCCCGGCGCGCTGGTGATCGGCGCCCTCGATCCCTATGGCAACGAACGCGACGTGCAGGACCTCGCCCGGGCCGGCGTCACCGCCATCGCCATGGAGTTCATGCCGCGCATCACCCGGGGGCAGGTGATGGATATCCTTTCTTCGCAGGCAAATCTCGCCGGTTACCAGGGCGTGATCGAGGCGGCCGCGGTGTTCGACCGCGCCCTGCCGATGATGATGACCGCAGCCGGCACCGTGCGCCCCGCCAAGGCCTTCGTCATGGGCGCGGGCGTCGCAGGCCTCCAGGCCATCGCCACCGCCAGGCGCCTGGGCGCCGTGGTTTCGGCCACGGACGTCCGGCCGGCCGCCAAGGAGCAGGTGGAGTCGCTGGGCGGCAAGTTCATCGCGGTCGAGGACGAGGAATTCAAGCAGGCCGAAACCGCCGGCGGTTATGCCAAGCAGATGAGCGCCGAATACCAGGCCAAGCAGGCCGCGCTCACCGCGCAGCACATCGCCAAGCAGGACATCGTGATCACCACCGCCCTGATCCCCGGCCGCCCGGCGCCGCGGTTGATCACCCGGGAAATGGTGGAATCCATGGCGCCCGGCTCGGTAATCGTGGACCTGGCTGCCGAGCGCGGCGGCAATGTCGAACTTACCGTGCCCGGCCAAGTTACCGAGCACAACGGCGTCACCATCGTCGGTTACACCAACATGCAGGGCCGCATCCCCACTACGGCGAGCCAGCTCTATGCCCGCAACCTCCTTGCCTTCCTCACCACGCTGATCGACGGCAAGGAAAAGAAGCTTGCGGTGAACTGGGACGACGAGCTGGTCAAGGCAACGGTGTTGACCCGCGATGGCGCGGTCGTTCATCCGAACTTCGCTGCCGCTCCTTCCGCCCCTGCACCAGCACCGGCCGCCGTTGCCAAGGACGCGCCGACCCCGCCGCCAGCGGGCGTCGTGGCCAAGGCGGCGCCCATCAAGGGCGGCACAGTCTCGACGGCTCCGGCCAAGAAGAGCGCTGCGCGCAAGACCGAAGTGCCGGCCATGGCGGATACGCCCAGGAAGGCAGCGCGTGGCGTCGAACAGTCCATTCCGGCAGCCGCCGAGCCCGCTCCTACGCGCGCCAGGCGCGCCGCCACCAAGAAGGCTGCGGCCGTGGTCGATGCGGCAGCCGCGCCGAAGCCGGTCCGCGCCAAGCCGGTCGCGGCATCGGTGCAGCCCATGGCAATCGCGGCTGCCGAACCCGCCAAGCCGCGCGTCAGAAAGGCGGCGACGGCGTCGACGTTGGCGCCCGCGGCAGAGGCAGTGCTTCCCCTGGAGCCGGCCAAGCGAACGCCGCGCAAGCGGACAACTCCCAAGGATGCGCAGTAAATGGAAGCAACGGCAGAACAGACCGCCGATGTGATCGCGGCCACGGCCCATGCGGCCACGGGCGGCGCCATCGATCCCTTCACCTTCCGCCTCGCCATTTTCGTGCTGGCGATCTTTGTGGGCTATTTCGTCGTCTGGTCGGTGACCCCGGCCCTGCATACGCCGCTGATGAGCGTAACCAACGCCATTTCCTCGGTGATCGTGGTGGGCGCCCTGCTCGCGGTGGGCGTGCATCTGGCCGCTGAAGGCAACTGGGTCAGCAAGGCCTTCGGCTTCATTGCCCTGGTCTTTGCCAGCGTCAACATCTTTGGCGGGTTCCTCGTTACCCAGCGCATGCTGGCCATGTACAAGAAGAAGGGCTAGCGCCGATGATTTCTGCTGATTTCGCAGCGCTCCTCTATCTCCTTTCCGGCGTCCTCTTCATCCTGGCGCTGCGCGGCCTTTCCAGCCCCCGTTCGTCCCGACAGGGCAATGCCTTCGGCATGGTGGGCATGGGCATCGCCATTGTCACCACGCTCCTCGTGGCGGCGCCCAGCGACTGGATCAGCTGGGTGCTGATCATCGCCGGCATCGGCATTGGCGGCGGCATCGGTGCCTATATGGCCCGCACGGTCAAGATGACGGACATGCCGCAGCTGGTGGCCGCCTTCCATTCGCTGGTCGGTCTTGCGGCGGTCTTCGTGGCCGCGGCCGCCCTTTATGCGCCGGAAGCCTTCGGCATCGGTGCGCATGGCGCCATCCACACCCAGGCGCTGGTTGAAATGAGCATCGGCGTCGCCATCGGCGCCTTCACCTTCACCGGCTCGGTGATCGCCTTTGCTAAGCTCAACGGCAATATGAGCGGCAAGCCGATCATCCTGCCGGCACGCCACGCCATCCACATCGTCATGGGCGTGGCCATCCTCCTGCTGATCTGGGCCTTCACCACGACGGGCAATCCGTGGCTGTTCTGGCTGATCACGCTCCTGGCTTTGGTGCTGGGCGGGTTGATGATCATTCCGATCGGCGGCGCCGACATGCCGGTCGTGGTCTCCATGCTCAATAGTTATTCGGGCTGGGCGGCCGCGGGCATCGGCTTCACCCTGGGCAATACCGCGCTGATCATCACCGGCGCGCTGGTGGGCTCCTCGGGCGCGATCCTGTCCTACATCATGTGCAAGGCGATGAACCGCTCGTTCATCTCGGTGATCCTGGGCGGCTTCGGCGGCGACAGCGCTGCATCGGCCGGTGCGGCCGAGGACGAGCGTCCGGTCAAGCAGGGCGCTGCCGAAGACGCCGCGTTCCTCATGAAGAATGCCGGCAAGGTCATCATCGTGCCGGGCTATGGCATGGCGGTCGCACAGGCGCAGCACGCCCTGCGCGAAATGGCCGACCTGCTCAAGGCCGAAGGCGTCACGGTGAAATACGCCATCCACCCGGTCGCCGGGCGCATGCCGGGCCACATGAACGTGCTCCTGGCGGAAGCCAACGTGCCCTATGACGAAGTCTTTGAGCTCGAGGACATCAACTCCGAATTCGCGCAATCCGACGTTGCCTTCGTGATTGGCGCCAACGACGTCACCAATCCCGCGGCCAAGACCGACAAGACCTCGCCCATCTATGGCATGCCGGTGCTGAACGTCGAGGATGCCGGTACGGTGCTGTTCATCAAGCGCGGCATGGCAGCGGGCTATGCCGGCGTGCAGAACGAGCTGTTCTATCGCGACAACACGATGATGCTGTTTGGCGATGCCAAGAAGACGACCGAGGACATCGTCAAGTCGCTCGGACACTAAACAAAGGCCCGCTCCGGCGGGCCTTTCCTTTGGCGTCAGTAGTGCGGCGGCGGGGCTTCAGTGGCCGGGTCGGCAATATGGACGCCTGAGCGCACCTGCTCCTCCACCATCTGCAGCTTGCGCGTCAGCAGGTCGATCTGCTGCCACTGCGCGGTGATGGTGGCATTCAGCTCCTCGATGGTCTGGTCCTGGAAAGCGATGCGCGTTTCCAGGGTTTCCAGGCGTTCGGCGAAGTCGGACAAGTCGGTCATGCGCGCATCCTTTCCGCTGCTTCTAACTGGGTTGTGAAGCTTCGAACAGCAGACTGTGATTGACCTTTGCGGAACTCTTTGGGCCGCTTGCCTGTTGCCTTCGCAGTCGTAAGCAATATCGGGAGCCGGTGATGGCGACCACGCGGGCAGTTTCGAAGCAGTTTCTTTCGGTTCTTGATGCAGACCGGCACAATGCACTTGGCTTTGTTCTGAGTGCAGCAATGCCGCTTGCTGTCTTTGTTGTCGCCAATGGTCTTGCCGAAATCAATGGCATGGTCCCGCTTTTCTTTGCGCCATTTGGCCTCCCCGGCTGGATGGGCGGGGTTCTTCATCTTGCAAGCCTGCCGCTATTTGGCATCGCCCGCTGGATGGTTGTGGATCGTGGCACTGAAGGCCGTAGTGCCGGCTGGTGGCTGGTCGCCCTGATGGCTGGTATGATCGTCCATCCCTTCCTGGTCATGCCGCTCGACTCGCTGGTTCTCAGCATCCTCGCCTTTGCCCTTCTGGTGCTTGGCCTCGGCACCATGGTGCGCGTTGGCGCCGTCGATCCAAAGGCAGCCATGGTCATGGCGCCCGGCATGATCTGGGCCGGCTTCAGCGCCTTTGTGGGCCTGAGCTTTGCCGCTGCCTGGTCGCCCCCGTTTGCCGTTACCAACAGCCAGGCTGCTGCCTAGTTACCTGCGAGTGCGTGCTTGCGAACCTTGCCGTTCCGCGCCATGTGAGCTGCTGAACTCCGTTGCAAGGAAGCGCCCATGACCAAGCTGCTCAAGATCGATGTCTTCACCGATGTCGTTTGCCCTTGGTGCCTGGTCGGTTCGGCGCGGCTCGACAATGCCATCGCGGCCCTCCCGGATGATGTCGACGTCGTGGTCGAAAACCACCCCTTCTATCTCGATCCCAACACGCCCGAAGAGGGCGTGGTGGTCGCCGACATGCTTCGCCAGAAATACGGCAAGGATCACAGGGAGATGTGGGAGCGGGTGGAAGGGGAAGCGCGCAAGTCTGGGATCGATCTCGACCTCAGCCAGCAGCCGCGCATGTTCCCTACCAAGAAGGTCCACACCATCACGCGCCTCGCCAAGCCCCTCGGTATCCAGCACGAACTGGCCAATGCCATAGCAGCGGCCTATTTCCTCGAGCACCGGCAGATCAACGACGACAACGTCCTTGCCGACATCGCCGTTGAGTACGGCTTCGACCGCGGCGACGCGCTCGATGCCATGAACGACGAGAACGAGCTGGCCATTACCGAACAGGCTGCCAACGACGCTGCTGCGCAAGGCATCCGCGGCGTGCCCTTCTTTGTCTTCGGCGAGAAATATGCCCTGTCGGGTGCGCAGCCAGAGGAAGTGTTCGAGCGCGCGCTGGCGCAGACCATTGCCGAACTATAGGGTCGCCTCCGGGTTTTTCAGGGGGCGGGCGATGAAGCTGTTGCGGCGTATTGCGGTTGTTGTGGTACTGGTGGCGGTCGGCCTCTATGCGGCCGTCGTGGGCTACATGTATGTCAACCAGCGCGCGCTGCAGTATGCGCCGCAGGGGTCGGTCTTCGAACTGGCCGATGCCAACCTGCCGGGCGCCGAGAAAATTTCCATTCCTTCAGGCGACGCTGTGGTCAATGGCTGGTTCCAGGCGCCGGTCCAGGGCAAGCCGCTGATCGTCTACTTCAAGGGCAATTCGGACAGCTTCAGCCAGGAATACGAGCGATACGAGCAGTTCGCGGCCGAAGGCTATGGCTTCGTCGCCTTTGACTACCGCGGCTTCCCCGCCTCTCCCGGCACAATTTCGCAGGACAACATCCTCGAAGACGCAACGGCCGTGTTCGACTGGGCGGCGGGCCAGGGCTTTCCGCTGGTGATCTGGGGCCGCTCACTGGGCACGGGCCCCGCCACCTATGTCGCCAGCATTCGCGGCGCCCAGGCACTGCTGCTCGAGACGCCTTTTCTGTCGGCGGTCACCGTCGCGGGTGAGCGCTATCCCATACTGCCGGTGCGCTTGGTGATGCAGGACCAGTTTCCGGTCAACGCGTGGATCCTGGATGTGCAGGAGCCGGTCTTCATCGGCCACGGCACCGGCGACACGACGATCGACGTCAGCAATGGCGAGCGGCTCTTCGAGCTGGTGCCCAATCCCTCCGAGCTCTGGATCGAGCCGGGGGCAGGCCATAGCGACCTATGGGCCCGCGGCATCTGGGAGCGCGCCAAGACGTTCTTCGGAGAGGCGCTCAGCCAGTGACCGACAAGACAGTTCCAGGCATGTCGGCCCGCCGCACGGCCATCGTGGGCGGGCTGATGGTGGCGACCGGACCCTTGAGCCTGACGCTCTACACGCCCGCCCTCCCAACATTGGTTGTCGATCTGGGCACCACCGATGCTGGCGCCAAGTTGACGCTGACCGTCTACTTTGCCGCCTTCGCCCTGGCGCAGCTGATCTGCGGTCCGCTGTCGGACCGCTTCGGCCGGCGCAGCGTCGGCATCAGCTTTTTCGTCATCTACGTGCTGGGCAGCCTCCTGTCGGCGGCCGCGCCCAATCTGGAGCTCTTGTTCCTCGGCCGCTTCATCCAGGGCTTCGGTGTCTCGGCCGGCGTGGCCCTGTCCCGCGCCATGGTGCGGGACCAATTCGTGGGCAGCGAGGCCATTCGCATCCTGACGCTGATCAATCTGATCCTCACCGTCACCCCGGCTGTCGCGCCAACCTTGGGCAGCGTCATCCTGCTCCTTGGCACCTGGCACCTGATGTTCGTGGTCATGGCTGGGTTCGGCCTTGCCATTGTGGCGCTCCTTGCCACCAGCGCGCGCGAGACCTTGCCCGAGACGGCCCGGGTGCCGTTTCGCCCCTCGGTCATCGTCGGCAACTACCGCCGGCTGCTGGTGGCGCCAGCCTTTCTGTTTCCCTCGCTGCTGCTCGGCCTCACCTTCAGCGGCTTTCACGGTTTCACCGCGCTGCTTCCCTTCGTGCTGATCGAGGGGATCGGCCTGACGCCGTTCCAATTTGCCATGGCCATGCTGGTGCAGACGGCCTCATTCATCTCCGGCAACCTGGTGGTGGGATTCCTCTCCACCAGAATCAGCAGCGAGCGGCTGGTCACCTGTGCGCTGGCGCTGCTTGGTTTGAGTGGCCTTGGTTTCGCCATTCTGCCGCATGCCTTTCCGGGCTCGGTGATTGCCATCATGATCCCGGTGGGCGTCTGGATGCTCGGCCTGGCCTTCATCAGCCCCGTTGCTACCACGGCGGCCATGTCAGGCTTCGGCGCCATTGCCGGCGCCGCGGGGGCGCTTACCGGCTTCTTCCAGGTGGGTGGCGGCTTTGCCGGCTCCCTTGCTGCCAGCACCCTGTTTCCGGATGCCTTTTCGGCCCTCACCACCCAGCTGCCACTCGTGGCGGCCCTTACCATAGCCGTGGCGCTGCTCGACCGCTGGCGCATACGGCACTAAGGGCAAACAAAAACGCCGCCCCGAAGGACGGCGTTCTAATTCTTGTCAGCTGGCGCTTAGCTGCGTGGGGTCGCTGCTGCCGGACGGCCGGGCTGGCCGGGACGCGCTGCCGCTGCTGGAGCAGGCAGACCACCTTCACGCTGCAGGCGCTTGCGGGCCAGCTTGCGGGCGCGGCGAACGGCTTCAGCCTTCTGGCGGGCCTTCTTTTCAGAGGGCTTTTCGTAGTAGTTGCGCAGCTTCATCTCGCGGAAGACGCCTTCGCGCTGGAGCTTTTTCTTCAGAGCGCGGAGCGCCTGGTCAACGTTGTTATCGCGAACGACTACTTGCAAAGGTCAACCGCCCTTTCGAAGCTTGGTGTATGTGGGTTTGGATAGAAGCGCCGAGGCCAAAAAGCACCGTCGCCGACCAGCAGAGCCAGTCACCGTGGGCCGCTCTATAGCCCAGCTCCGCACCCTTGTCCACTGTGCGGAGAGAAAAACCGCGGAAATCCCGATCCGCGGTTGCTCCCGCAATCGATCCGGCGGCACAGTCGAGCCAGCATATTTGGCCCATGGAGACCCGCAATGGCGAGGCACCTGATGCTGCTGCCCGGATTGATCTGCGACGAACGCCTGTGGCGCGACGTGCGCTCGGGGTTCGACTGGGACAGCTCGGTGCCCGACCTGACGCAGGACGATTCCATTGCCGCCATGGCCACCCGCGTGCTGGCCGCGGCGCCGGAGCGCTTCGCCCTGGC
The DNA here is from genome assembly GCF_036563435.1 of Devosia sp. Classification (GTDB taxonomy): domain Bacteria; phylum Pseudomonadota; class Alphaproteobacteria; order Rhizobiales; family Devosiaceae; genus Devosia. The sequence continues at coordinate 42,551 of NZ_DATCMJ010000008.1, read as the reverse complement.
TGGTCTCTCCATGGGCGGCTATGTGGCGCTCGAAATCATGCGCCAGGCGCCCGAGCGGGTGACGCATCTGGCGCTGCTCGACACGTCCGCGCGGGCAGACGATCCGGCCCGCAAGAAAACTCGGCGCAAGGGCATTGCCATGGTGGGGCAGGGCAAATTCATCGGCGTGTCGCGCGGTCTGCTCGGCAGTCTCATCGCCCCCCAACACATGGGCACCGAGGTGGCACGCGATGTCCAAGCCATGTCCGAGCGCGTGGGGCAGGTGGCCTATCTCCGGCAGCAGGTGGCGATCATGAACCGCGTGGATTCGCGCCCGATTCTCTCCGGCATTGCGGTTCCGACGCTTGTGGGGGTGGGCGAAGCCGACAAGCTGACGCCCCCCGAACTGGCAGCCGAAATGGCCGCAGCCATACCCGCCGCCGAACTGGTCTACTTCCCCGACAGCGCCCACCTGCCGACGATGGAAAACCCGGAGTCGGTCGTGAACGTGATGAACAGGTGGCTGGAGCGGTAGAAGCATCGATGGTGCAGTCGACTCTCCTTGCGGGCTTCGAAGCGTCCCGCAGGGCATAACACTCCTGTGGAGCGATATGAGCGAAGAAGGCCATGAGAGCTATGCTCGAATGGCTGGGATCAAGGGTGGGGGGGCAGTTGGCCACGATGCAGATCGTGGCTCCCGACACCCCCCTCCTGGCCTCCCCCGTCGAGGGGGAGGTACCGCGCGGTGCACGTGGAGAGCGCAAGCCTACCGCCGCGTAATCCGGTTGATGTGGCCCATCTTGCGGCCGGGACGAGTTTCGGTCTTGCCGTAGAGGTGGGGCTGGGTATTGCCGTCAAGGCCGGAGGGCACGACGTCGACCTCGTCCCCCACCAGGTTTTCCATCACCACATCGGCCATGCGCGCGGGATCGCCCAGCGGCCAGCCGACCACCGCGCGGATATGCTGCTCGAACTGGTCGGTGAGGCAGACCGCCTCGGTCCAGTGTCCGGAATTATGGACACGGGGGGCGATCTCGTTGACCATCAGCGTTGGTCGCTCGCCGGGCACCACGAAGAATTCGACGCCCAGCACCCCGACATAGTCGAGCGCCACCACGATGACCTTGGCCAGCATGGCGGCATGCTTTTCGATGCCCGGCGGAATGTTGGCCGGCACGGTGCTGGTGAAGAGGATGTGATGGCGATGCACGTTCTCGGCCGCATCGAAGGCCCGCACCTCGCCCGCCGCATTGCGCGCGACGACCACCGAGATTTCCTGCTCGAAGGGCACGAAGGCTTCCAGCACCAGCGGCTTGGGCTCGAGCGCCGCAAAGGCGGCGGCAGCTTCGGCGCGCTCGCGCAGCACGCGCTGTCCCTTGCCGTCATAGCCCAGCCGCGTGGTCTTGAGCACGGCCGGCAGTCCCAGTTCGTCGATTGCCGCCTCGAGCTCCGCCAGCATCGTCACCGCGCGATGGGGCGCAACGGGAATGTTCTTGGAGGCGAGGAAGCTCTTTTCGGCCAGCCGGTCCTGCGACACGGCGAGGGCGTTGGCGCCCGGCCGCAGCGGCTTGCGCGCAGCAAGAAACTCGGCGGTAGCCGCAGGCACATTCTCGAATTCATAGGTGATGACGTCGACCGCATCGGCAAAAGCGGCGAGCGCCGTCTCGTCGTCATAGGCGGCAATGGTGCGGTGCGGCGTCACCTCGAAGGCCGGGCTATTGAAATCGGGGCAGTAAATATGCGTCCGCATGCCCAGCTTACTGGCGGCAAGCGACAGCATGCGGCCCAGCTGCCCGCCACCCAGGATGCCGATCATGCTGCCGGGCGGCAGGGCGGAAAGGAGGTCGGTCACAGGTCTACTCGGTATCTGCAGGAAAGAGCGGGACGGATGCGGTCTGCCGCGCCCGGTAGCGGTCGAGGCGATCGGCCAGTTCATCGTCGGCCAGCGCCAGGACGGCAGCAGCGATCAGCGCCGCATTGATGGCGCCGGGTTCGCCGATGGCCAGTGTCCCGACGGGAATACCACCAGGCATCTGGACGATAGAGAGGAGGCTGTCCTGCCCGTTCAGCGCCTTGGACTTTACTGGAACGCCAAAGACCGGCAGCGGTGTCATCGAAGCGATCATGCCGGGCAGGTGAGCCGCGCCGCCGGCACCTGCGATGATGACCTTGAAGCCTTCGGAGCGGGCATTGGTGGCAAAGTCCACCAGCCGTTCGGGCGTGCGATGGGCGGAGACGATGCGCGCCTCGTATTCCACCTCCAGCGCCTCCAGCGTTTCGGCGGCAAGGCGCATGGTGGGCCAGTCGGACTGGCTGCCCATGACAATGGCAACGAGTGGCTTGGTCAGCATAGAGCTAGTTCCCTCGAGCTCCACAAAGCGCGCAGATAGCCCAGATTTCGCCACATCTCAAGCCGGTGCAGCGCGTCAGGCGATGATATCGGGCAGGAGGATATTCTCGATCTGCACGATGCGATCCTTGAGTGCGAGCTTGCGCTTCTTGAGGCGCTGGATCAGCATCCGGTCGGCAATGTGCGATGCGGTCAGCGTCTCGATGGCGGCGTCGAGATCGCTGTGTTCCTGGCGTTTGGTGGCCAGTTCCAGCCCGAGCGCAGCTTCCTCTTCCTTGGTCAGTGAAAGCATTGAATTCAACTCAACCCCGGCAGTCGACGCTCATGTCTGGTTAGCCGATCACAGGGTGTTTTGCACCAGATTTCCACCAGCGACCGAAAGTGGTCGACAGTCCGTGAATTATTTGTGACGATTGATTCGTCCACATAGGCTTTCTAGGAGTTGTCATGACGACTGAAGGGCATATCGCGGCGCTTGAACGGCGCCACCAGGAGTTGGACCGCAGGATCCAGGCCGAGTTGCAAAATACCCGGCGCGACGATCTGATGGTCAGCGCACTCAAGCGCAAGAAGCTGGAATTGAAGGACGAAATCTACCGCTATAGTTCGAACGGCCAGTAGCGGCACTGGCGTTCCGAGTAGGAAAGGGTCACAGCGGGTGCTGCGGCCCTTTTTTGTTAGGCGGCAAAGAACAGGCCCTGTGCGCCCTTGTAGACGAGGTAGAGCGCCAGAAGAAAAACCAGCCAATAGGCGATTCGGTAGAACCATTTCATCGAAATGCGCCGCACCAGGTAGATGCCGACGAGAACGCCCACGATGCCCACCGGGATCAGCGCTGCCGACAGTTGCAGGTTGTGGACGTTGAGCTGGCCCAGGAAGAAATAGGGGATCAGCTTGGCCGTGTTGACGATGGCAAAGAACACCGCGTTGGTGCCCGAATAGACGGCAGGCGGCAAGCGCTGGGGCAGCACATAGATTTGGAACGGCGGGCCACCGGTATGGCTGATGAAGCTGGTGAAGCCGGCAAAGCCGCCCCAGAACGCGCCCCAGGGCTTGGACGGCGGCAGGCCCTCGAGCTTCTTGCGCAGCGGCAGGATAGCGTCGAGCACGAAAAGCAGCGTCACCACGCCGACAAACAGCAGCACGGCATCGTCCGAGACCATGGACCAGAGCAGCCACCCCGCAATGGTGCCTATGGCGGCGCCGGGCAGCATGATGCGCAGGATGTGCCAGTTCACCTCCTTGCGATAGGTCCAGACTGCAAAGGCGTCCATGGCCAGCAGCACCGGCAGCATCATGCCGGCGGCGTCGCGCGCGGGCATGATGAGGCTAAGCAGCGGCACGCCCACCATGCCGAGGCTGCCCAGCAGTCCGGCCTTGCTGAGCCCGACAATGAGGACGGCGATCACGGCGATCGCGACGAAAAATGGATCGATTGGCGGCATGGAAGGTCCGGTGGTGGGTCGCCCGGCGGCAGGCTGCAGGCGTCGTACTACTCGGTACGCTTTGCCGCCGGCTTGTCAACAAGGTTGCCCGTGGGGCGGTCCGCATTCATGGCCTCGTTGAGCAGGCCCATGGAACTGCGCACCATGCCGATAAAGGCCGCCTCGTCGTGCCGCACGGAAAAGCTCTGTTCCAGCAGGTCATTGTCGTGCCGCTCGAAGGCCTGGGCCATGTGCATCGCGTCATTGGGCGCAATGCCGAGCTGAACCAGTACCTTCTCGCCCAGCCGCACGGCCGAAAGAAAGGTTTCGCGTTCGAAGACGGTGATTCCAAGCGCCATCAATTCATGCGCATGACCGCGATCCACAGCACGGGCGGCGACGGGCACATCGGGAAAATGCCGGCGCACGGCGCGGCCGATGTCGAGGATACGGCCCGCCCCGCCCACGGCGATCACCACCAGATCCGCATGCGCCACCCCGGCCGATTGCAGCAGGGCGAGACGCGATGCATCGCCATAGAACACCTTCACCCCGAACTTGCGCACCAGTTCGATCTGCGCCGGATCGTCGTCGATCAGCGTCATGTCGAAGCCCTGGGCGCGCAGCATGCGGGTGATGATCTGGCCGAAACGGCCATAGCCAAGCACCACGATCTTGCGCTCCGCATCGATCGTATCCTGCGGCCGGGGCAGCTGCCGTGCATCGAGGCGCGGCGCGACGAAGCGGTCGAAGGCCAGCAGCAGCAGGGGCGTGGTGGCCATCGAAAGCGCCACCGCCACCGACAGCATGGCGTGGTCGGTATCAGTCATGGCGCCGCTTTCGTGCGCGAACTGGAAGATCACGAAGGCGAACTCGCCCGCCTGGCTGAGCAGGATGGCCACAAGGAGCCGGTCGGCCAGGTGCATGCGGAACATGCTGGTCAGGGCAAAGAGCACGGCGATCTTGATGCCGACAAAGCCCAGCACCAGCGCGGCAAGCTGCAGTGGCTGCAACCAGAGGACGTCGAACGCGATCGACGTGCCCACCGAAATAAAGAACAGGCCGAGCAGGAGCCCCTTAAAGGGATCGATATTGCTTTCGAGCTCGTGCCTATACTCGCTGTCGGCCAGCAGCACGCCGCCGATAAAGGCCCCGAGCGCCGGCGAGAAGCCCTGCGACTGCGCCAGCAGAGCCGTGCCGAAGACGATCGCCAGTCCCAGCGCCGTGAAGGCTTCGCGCACACCGGCGCGCGCTACGAAGCGCAGGAGCGGGCGCACCAGGTAGCGGCTGGCGACCAGCGCGCCGATAAAGGCACCGACAATGATTACCGGCGTCACCCAGTCGCGCGGGTCGGCAACGGCTTCCACGGCCTCGACCACTTCGGCATCGATGACGCCGCCGGGAAGTGCCAGCAGGGGAATGGCCGCCAGGATGGGGATGACGGAGACGTCCTGCACCAGAAGGACGGAGAGACTGGCCCGGCCGGCATTGGTGCGGGTGATGTCGCGCCGCTCGACCGACTGCATGGCGATGGCGGTGGACGACATGGCAAGAGCCAGGCCGATAATGGTGGCGCTGCCCGGCTCGAAGCCGGCCGAGATCAGCACTAGGGCAATCATCCCCGAACTCAGCACCATCTGGGTAACGCCCAGGCCCAGCAGCTTGTGGCGCATGCGCCAGAGTTCGGTCGGTTGCAGGTCAAGGCCGATCAGGAACAGCATCATGACGATGCCCATGTCGGCGATCTGGTGGATCAGTTCGCTGTCGGAGACGAGGCCCAGGCCAAAGGGCCCGATCAGCACGCCTGCGGCGAGGTAGCCGAGGACGGTGCCAAGGCCCGAAGCCTTGGCCAGTGGCACCAGCGCGACGCTGGCAGCCAGGAGAACGAAAACGGCCAGCAGGATGTTGTTTTCCAACGAAGGCTCCTGCTGGCCAAAGGGTTAGTTGTCCGTGTCGCTCTTGAGCGACTTGAGCTTGGCAAAGACCGAGTCGGCGTCGAACTCGTCCTGCGCGGCTTCGGGGCGGTGGTCGGTGCTGGCGAATTCGTCCTCCTCGCCCTCGGCAGAACCGCGGGCGCCGGAGCGGGCCAGGGCCTCTTCCGCCGTCATCAGCATGGTGCCTTCATCCGCCTCGTCCGGACCGGCCGCGCCCTTGGAGGCGCGCTTGACCTCGAGATCGAGGTCGATCTGCGAGCAGAGGCCCAGCGTCACCGGATCCATGGCCGTCAGGTTGGCCGAGTTCCAGTGGGTGGATTCACGCACCGAGTCAATGGTCGACTTGGTGGTGCCGACCAGGCGCATGATCTGCGCGTCCTTGAGCTCGGGATGGTTGCGCACCAGCCACTTGATAGCGTTGGGGCGTTCGTTGCGGCGCGAGATGGGGGTGTAGCGTGGACCCTTGCGCTTGGCCGCAGCCACGCGAACCTTGGGTTCGCTGAGCTTCATGCGGTAGTTGGGGTCGGCCTCGGCCTTTTCGATCTCTTCCTTGGTCAGCTGACCGTTCTGGATCGGGTTGACACCCATGATGCCGCCGGCGACGTCGCCATCGGCAATGCCCTGCACTTCAAGCGGATGCAGTGTGCAAAAGGCAGCAATCTGTTCGAACGAGAGCGCAGTGTTGTCCACGAGCCAGACGGCGGTTGCCTTGGGCATCAACAAGGGCTGGGTCATGATAAATCTCTCCTGCAGGCGCGGCCGGCTTTCCGCCGGGCCGCTCCGCCTCTTTGCTTCATGCTGAGGGGGAACTGTCCGCAATATATGGCTTTGGCGGCTGATCCGCAATGGCGATGTGACCTTTGCCCCACGCTTCTCCAGCTAGAGCGTCGCGCCGAATTGGGTGACGAGGACGAGTTTGCCGATATGGCTCCTTGCTTCCATGGCGCGATGAGCCTCCGCCGCCGCCGCAAGCGGAAAGACGGTGACGCGCGGCTTGCGGAAACCGGGTTGCGACAGGGCCGGCAGCAGGTCCTGCCGGATCCGCCCGGCGATCGCGCGCTTTGTTTCGGCGCTCTGGGGACGAAGGGTCGAGCCCGACAGCGTCAACTGCTTGGCCATGATGGTGCGGAGCGACAGCTTGGCGCTGCTGCCGTCCAGCGTCGAGATCTGGACGATATGGCCGCCGATTGCGCTGGCGGCAATGTTGATCTCGGCCATGGGACCGCCGACCACGTCCACCACCCGATCGGCTCCGTGCTCCCCGGTCAGTTCCATCACCCGTGCGGCGATATCCTCGCTCCGGTCGATTGTGGCCCAGGCACCCAGTTCCTTGGCGTAGTCGGCCTTGGCAGGCGAGGAGACGATAGCGATCGGGCGCGCGCCCAGTATGGACGCGATCTGGATGGCCGCTCCACCGATGCCGCCCGAGGCCCCGTGGATGAGCACGGACATTTGAGGCTCAAGGCCGGCACGCATCACCAGCGTCTGCGTCACGGTGAACCACGTTTCGGGCAGGGCGGCAGCATCACCGACCGACCAACCCGTCGGCACGGGCAGGACCTGCCCCGCCGGAACAGCAACATATTCGGCATAGCCGCCGCCATTGGTCAGCGCCATCACCCGGTCACCCGGCAGCCAGCCGGTGGCCACGCTGCCCATCGCCACGATCTCGCCGGCCACTTCCAACCCCGCCAGGGGCGAGGCACCGGGCGGCGGGTCATAGTGCCCGCGCCGCTGCGCCAGGTCGGGGCCGTTCACCCCGGCCGCGGCAACGCGGATCAGGACCTCGTTCTCGCCTATGCCAGGGATCGGCCAGGTCCGGATTTCCAGTCCGTCCGGTTCTCCCGGGCGGGCAATGGCAACGGCTTGCATATGCTGGGGCAGGGTCATGCCCCATGCTGGCGCAAGCACTCTTGCTCTGCAAGAGCGCGGGGCTAAACTGCGCCGCTGATGCTGGCAAAGGAGGCTCCCGATGTTTGACGAAGAAATCAAGAAGCCCAAGGGCCACGAAGTGGGCATGCCGATCGATACATTGTCAGTCGAGGAGTTGAGCGAACGGATCGGACTCCTCGAAGGCGAGATCGAGCGGCTGAAAGGCGCCATCGACGCACGGGTGGCGACCAAGCGCGCAGCCGAGTCGGCTTTCAAGCTCTAGGCGATGGTCAATGGAAGCCAAGCAGGCAGGGTTAAGAAATCGAGTCCTGTTAACGTGCAATTAATCTCCGCGCGTTAAGCTTCAAGTATTCAGATCTTCTGGATTCTTCAGAGCGGTTTCTCCCTCTGTTTGACGCCTCCCTGTTGACTTCGAGAGCGGTTTCCATGCCGCTCTTTTTTTCGCCCATATATCGGCTTCTGCCTTGGTATGGCCCTGATGTTAAAGCTCTTTTCAGCTAGAACACGTCGGCGGCGTGACCATCGATCCAATCCGGGTTAGTTTACGGGAAAGAGGAGCGAGCGCTTGAGCGAAGCAAACGAGACGGCCCACGCCATTTCCATCGGTCCGCGCATCGTCGCCTCCAGCGGCTTCGACGCACTCTATCGCGAGGGCATGGGCCTGATCGAGGAGGTCGCCACCTATCTCGACGGCCATGGCCGCTCCGACAGCCGCATCCTCAGCCGCGAAGCGTCCTTCCTCTACGCCACCGAATCCATGCGCCTGACGACACGCCTCATGCAGCTGGCCTCCTGGCTCCTCCTGCAGCGCGCCGTAAACGAAGGCGAGATCACGCGGGAGAACGCCCGTTCCGAAAAGGAGAAGGTCAAGTTCTCCGCCACCCCCTCGGAGCGGGGCGGCCCGGGCTTTGACCAGCTGCCGCAGGCCTTGCGCGATTTCATCGACAAAGGCGACCGCCTGTTCGACCGGGTGATGCAACTCGACACCATGGAACGCGGCAAGATGCCAGTACTCGATCCCGGCACCGCCAACGGCATCGCCGACCAGCTCGCCCGTCTCAAAGCGGCGTTCGGGCGGTAAGTCGGTACATTCCTGGGGCCTTCGTCCGTTACTCCGTGGGCTCCCCAATCACCGCACGTCACCCTCGGGCTTGACCCGAGGGCTCTGCACCTACGTAATCTCAGCGAGGTGTAACGCCCTCGGGTCAAGCCCGAGGGTGACGATCTGGAGTCAAACGCCCAAACAAAAAGCCCGGCACAAGGCCGGGCTTTCTAAAATCCTGTCGAGACCAGCCTTAGAGGCCGAGACCCTTGAAGCGCTCCTTGAAGCGCGAGACGCGGCCGCCGCGGTCGAGCAACTGGCCCGTGCCGCCGGTCCAGGCCGGGTGGGTCTTGGGGTCGATGTCGAGCTGCAGCGTGTCGCCGGCCTTGCCGTAGGTCGAGCGGGTTTCGTACTTGGTGCCGTCGGTCATGACCACAGTGATGGTGTGGTAGTCCGGATGGGTATCAGCCTTCATCGGTATCGCCTCAAATCAAACGGGCGCCGCGGCGCCCGGAGAGCATGGAACTGGTGTTGGCGGCTTCATACAGAAAGCCCGGGCACTCCGCAAGCCTATGGGCGCGGCAATTTCGCACCGGACAAAGCGGTTGCTGCCCATCTCCCTTGTGCCTATATCGAAGCCTCCCTGCGGTCTAGCCCTCATGCAGACCCGAAGCAGAATGGCAAGCCGCGCGATGACAGATGAAGCCGTTCGGGTTCAGGCTGACCCTGAAAAAATCGCAACCACGCCCCTGGTGAATGCGCGCAAGCTGCAGCCGCTACGCCGGCTGGTCCCCTTCGTCGCGCGCTATCCCCTGCGGCTGGTGCTGACGGTGTTGTTCCTGCTGGTCTCGGCGCTGTCGTCGCTGGCCATTCCCTTTGTCATGGGCGGCGCCATCGACCAGGGCTTCCTCGCGCAGAACCTCGACAACGTCACCCGTTATGGCTGGCTGATCGTGGGCATCGCGGCCATCATGGGCCTGGCCAGCGGCGCGCGCTTCTATTTCATTTCAAGCCTCGGCGAAAAAGTGCTGGCGGACCTGCGCGAAGCCGTTTTCGGTCATCTGCTGCGCCTCGACAGCCGCTACTTCGACACCAACCGGGTCGGCGAATTGACCAGCCGGCTCAACGGTGATGTCGGGGTAATCCGCTTTGCCGTCGGGTCGAGCCTGTCGCTGGCGCTGCGCTCCCTGATCACCATCCTTGGCGCGCTGGTGATGATGATGCTGACCAGCCCGGTCATGACCATTGCGGTGGTCGTGCTGGTCCCGTGCATCCTCTTTCCGTTGATTGCCTATTCCCGCCGCCTCCGCGGCATGTCGCGGCGTACGCAGGATGCGCTCGCCGACCTTTCGGCCATGTCCACCGAAATGCTGGGGGCGACGCGCACCGTCAAGGCGTTTACCCAGGAAGCGGTACAGTCCGGCATCTACAATCGTCACAGCCGTGACAGCTACCACGCCGAAGTGCACCGGCTGGGTGCCCGCGCCGTCCTTGTCGGCATGGCCATATTCCTGGGCACCGCGGCCATCGTGGCGCTGGTCTGGTGGGGCGCCCGCGCCGTGTTCGAAGGCACGGTCAGCGCCGGCGAGCTGGCGCAGTTCCTTGTCTATGCCCTGATGGCCTCCGGTGCGCTCACCAATATCAGCGACGTTCTGGGCACTTTGCAGCAGGTGGCCGGTGCCACCGAGCGGCTGACCGAAATCCTCGACACCGAAGCCAGCATTGTCGATCCAATAAACCCGACACCGCTGCCGGTGCCGCCGCTGGGCACAGTGGAATTCGACAATGTGGTCTTCGGCTATGATCGTACGGGGTTTGAACGCGTCCTCAATGGCGTCAGCTTCACCGTCGCCAAAGGCGAAACCGTCGCCTTGGTGGGCCCGTCGGGTTCGGGCAAGTCGACGACCTTGTCGCTGTTACAGCGCTTCTACGATGTCACCGGTGGCGTCATCCGCGTCGACGGCGTCGACATCCGCCAGGCGGCCCTTGTGCCCCTGCGGCAGCGCTTCGCCTATGTGGAGCAGGAACCGACGATCTTTGCCGGCACGATCGCCGACAACATCCGCTTCGGCAAGCCCGATGCGACCGATGCCGAGATCGAAGCCGCAGCCAAAGCTGCCCTGGTGCACGACTTTGTAGCCGAACTGCCCGAAGGCTATCGCACGATGGTGGGCGAACGCGGCGTGACCCTCTCGGGCGGCCAGAAGCAGCGCCTCGCCATTGCCCGCGCCATTCTGAAGGACGCGCCGATCCTGCTGCTGGACGAGGCGACATCGGCGCTGGACGCGCAGAGCGAGCGCTTGGTGCAGGTGGCACTGGAGCGCCTCATGGAAGGCCGCACCACCCTGGTCATCGCCCACCGCCTCGCCACCATCCGCGACGCCGACAATATTTTAGTGCTCGACGCCGGCCAGATCATCGACCAGGGCACCCACGATCAACTCGTCGCCAAAGGCGGCCGCTACGCCGAACTGGCCAAGCTGCAGTTCCGCCTGGACGAGGCGGGGTAGGGGCAAAATCAGCCCTCCACGGCGTCATTCCCGCGAAAGCGGGAATCCACTTTCACCCTTCCGTCAGCTTGAACTCGATCCTTCTGTTCCGCCTATACGCCTCCTCCGTCTCTGCCGGATCAAGCGGCGTGAACTCACCGAAACCAGCCGCCACCAGGCGGTTGGGCGAAACGCCCTTGCTCACCAGGTACCGCGCGACCGAGATGGCGCGGGCGGCCGAGAGTTCCCAGTTGGAGGGGAACCGCTCGTTGCTGATCGGGCGGATGTCGGTATGGCCGTCGATGCGCAGCACCCAGTTGATATCGGAGGGAATTTCCTGCTCGAGCTGGAGGATGGCCTCGGCGAGGGCGTCGAGATCGGGCGTGCCTTCGGGCGAGATATCGGCCTGACCGGGATCAAACAGCACTTCGGACTGGAACACGAAGCGGTCGCCCACCACGCGCACATCGGCACGGCCCTCGAGGATCTGCCGCAGCCGGCCGAAGAAGTCGGAGCGGTAGCGCGCCAGGTCCTGCACGCGCTGGGCAAGGGCAACGTTCAGCCTGCGGCCCAGGTCGGCAATTTGGGTGCGGGACTCGGTGTCGCGCGCCTCGGAAGCCTCCAGCGCCGCTTCAAGGGCACCAATCTGCGTGCGCAGCGCGGCCAGTTGCTGGTTGAGCAGCGCCACCTGCGCATTGGCCTCGTCGGACAGGTCCTCGGCGGCGCGCAGCTCGTCCTGGAGCCCTGCAATGGTCGCATCCTTGTCGCCGATGCCGGCGCCGATGCCCGCCAGCTGGTTGGAGAGCTCGGTATTCTCGGCCTGCGCACTGCCCAGGGTCGCGGTCAGCGTCGCGATCTGCGAGGTCAGGTCGTCGGAATTGGCGCGTTCGAGCTGCAGGAGTTCGGTAAGCTCGGCAATCTGTGAATTGAGGCGGGAGAGCGCCGTGTCGCGTCCCTGCAGTTCCTGGCCCAGGAAAAACTGGGTCAGCACGAAGAGCGACAGCATGAAGATGATGACGAGCAGGAGGCTCGACAGCGCATCGACAAAGCCGGGCCAGTAATTGGCCTCCTGCCGCCTGCGGGAACGGGCTCCCGGCATGGCTTAGTTCCGCCGCTCGGTATCGGCCTGCGTCAGCACGGCGTCGATCAGTTCGCGCAGCTTCTTGTTGGTCTCGCCCTGCTCGTTGATATGGCGGCGCAGGTCATCCTGCTCCACGCGGATATGCTTGACGAGGCCATCGATGCCACGGGCCAGTTCGGCCATGGCGCGGATGGCGTTCTGCGAGGAGTTCTGGTTCTGCATGCTGTCGCCGAGTCGGTCGAACATGGCCTGCATTTCCGGTCCACCGGCATTGGCCTGCATGGCGCTGACCGGATGGTCGAGCTCGGTCATCGAGGTCATCCAGTCCTCGAGATCGGTATAAAAGGCGTTCTGCGCCTGGCTGGTCTGGAGATCGAGGAAACCCAGGACCAGCGACCCGGCAAGGCCGAACAGCGAGGACGAAAAGGCCGTGCCCATGCCCGCCAGCGGCGCTGCGAGGCCCTCGCGCAGGCTGGCAAACTGCGAGGCACTGTCGCCGGCAGTGACGTCGAGCGCGTTGATGACGCCGGCCACCGAGCTCACGGTTTCAAGCAGGCCGTAGAACGTACCCATGAGGCCGAGGAACACCAGCAGGCCAGTGAGGTAGCGCGAGGTGTCCTTGGCTTCATCGAGGCGATTGCCGACGGAATCGAGGATGGAGCGCATGGAGGTCGGCGTGATCACCGCCTCGCCGATCCGTTCGCGCAGGATGCCTGCCACCGGGGCAAGGAGGATGGGCGAGCGCACGTTGGTGGTGTTGCCGTCCTGGAGCGAGTTCACCCACTTCACTTCGGGGAAAAGGCGAATGACCTGGCGGAAGCTGAGGAAGATACCGACGGCGAGCGCCAGGAAGATCATCGAGTTGATGAAGGGATTGGCCCAGAAAAAAGTGACGATGTTGCCGATGAGGATGGCCGCCACCAGGCCAACCAGCACCAGGAAGATCACGATCTTGATGAGATAAACAGTGGGAGAGGCGAGGTGGTAGGGATCGTAGCCTTGCGTCATCTGCCTGAACCTTGCCCCTCACGCGCAAATCACATGCGCGCAGACTAGTCAGCCCGCGCGAGCGGGGCAACGGGAAAGGTTAACGCCATGGGCGATCGCAATGCCTTCCGCAGCTTCAGGCGGAAGGCATGCATGGGAATCACTGGATCGGGCGCAGTTCCTTGAGCAGGGCGGCCTGAAGGGTTTCGTTGCCGGCCACGACCTGGCCGTTCCATACCGAGCCGGTGGTGCCGGCGAAGTCGGAGACGAAGCCGCCGGCTTCCTTGACCGCCAACAGGCCCGGCGCCACGTCCCAGGGGGCAAGGCCGGCTTCCCAGAGCGCGTCGAACCGTCCCGCGGCAAGCCAGGCCAGGTCCATGGAGATGGAACCGGAGCGGCGGATGCCCGCGACGGCGGGGTTGATATGAGCCAGCTGGCGCAGCTGCAGCGCGTCGTTGCTCGTGCCCTGCGTCTTGATGCCGGTCGAGACCACGGCATCGGCCAGCGAGCGGCGCCCGGCGACGCGCAGGCGCTTGCGGTCGTTGAGCCAGGTGCCGCCACCCTTTTCGGCGGTGTAGAGCTCGTCGAGAATCGGGTTGTAGATCACCGAAGCGACGATCTCGTTGGCGCGCTCGAGGGCAATGGCCACGGCAAAGAGCGGAATGGAGTGAAGGAAGTTGGTGGTGCCGTCGAGTGGATCGATGATCCAGCGATGCTGGCCGTCGGTTCCGGCCACTTCACCACCCTCTTCCATCAGGAAGGCATAGGTCGGGCGGGCCTTCTGCAGCTCGCCGAAGACGATCTGCTCGGCACGCAGGTCCGCCTTGGAGACAAAGTCGGCCGGCCCCTTGCGCGAGACCTGGAGGTTCTCGACTTCCGAAAAGTCCTTGGTCAGCGACTTGCCGGCCTTGAGCGCGGCATTGACCATGACGTTGAGAATTGCAGAACGTGCCATGGTCAGTCAGCCCGGCGCATATAGGTGGCTTCGGCCGTGTCGACGACGATGCGCTCGCCGACAGCGATGAAGGGCGGCACCATGACCTTGAGTCCGTTGCTGAGGATTGCCGGCTTGAACTGGCTGGAAACGCTCTGGCCCTTCTGCACCGGATCGACCTCGGTCACTTCCAGCACCACATTGGGCGGGAACTTCACACCCAAGGGCGTGTCCTCGTGCATTTCGAGCGTGATCTTCATGCCGTCCTGCAGAAAGGCTGCGCGGTCACCCAGGAAGTCCTTGGCCAGTTCGACCTGCTCGTAGCTGTCCTGGTCCATGAAGACCAGGTTGTCGCCCTGCTCGTAGAGATAGGTGAAGTCGCGGAATTCGAGATCGACGATCTCCACCGTCTCGGCCGAGCGGAAGCGCTCGTTGAGCTTGGTGCCGCCGAGGATGGCCTTGAGTTCGACCTGCGCATATGCGCCGCCCTTGCCGGGCTTGACGTGGTCGACCTTGACCGCGACCCAAAGGCGGTCCTGGTGGTTGACGACGTTGCCGGGACGGATTTCGTTGCCGTTGATCTTGGCCATGGGTGCTGCTCTTTGCGCGAAGTCTCTGCCGGGCCAGGCGCCGGATGCGGCTGGCCAAAGGTGGGATGGTCTATGGGCGTGGCGGGCTTATTGCCTCAGAATGCCCGCCCATTCAAGGGTCTTGGCTTTCCGCAGGCGCCGCACTGGGCGCCTCGCTCGCGTCGGTTGGGGCGGGAAGTGTCGCGTCTTCGGCCGGCTGGGCGCCGGTGGTGGGGATCTCGAGCACGGTTTCCACCTTGGGCGGCGTGGAGGGCCAGAAGCGGGCCCGCTCCTCGGCGCTGGCCAGTTGCTCGGGCGGAATGGAGACCAGGAGGCGGTCGAGCGCCGGGTCGCTCAGGCCCTGCCGGCGCGACAGCGAGCGCCACATGGCGGCGTCTTCGAGGTTGAGCGGCACGCCTTCGCCCACGGCGAGGAGCTTGGCATAGCGGTTCTGCGCCACGGCATTGCCGGACTCTGCGGCCCTGGCATACCAGCGGGCGGCTTCCTCGACATTCTTTTCCACGCCCTGGCCCAGGTAAAGCAGCGTCGCGTAGTCGATCTGCGCGGCAATGAGGTTCTGCTCGGCCGCCATGGCGATATAGCGCGCGCCTTCCTCGGGGTTGGGCGCCATGCCCGCTCCTTCAATCAGCATGCTGCCATAGTCGTACTGCGCCTCGGGCAATTCGGCATCGGCCGCTTCCTTCATCAGCTTGGCAGCAGTGACAAGGCTCGGGGAGGCATAGGTGCCCTCAACGTGGAGCAGCGCCATGTTGTATTTGGCCGGAATATAGCCGGCATCCGCCGCCTGGCGGAACAGGTCGGCGGCGCGGGCGCGGTTGCGCGGCACCCCGATCCCGTCCTGGTAGTAGAGCGCCAGTTCGAACAAGGCCAGCCGGTCGCCATTGTTGGCGGCCAGCTGGTACCAGCCGGCGGCGCGCTCGTCGTTCTGCGCCACGCCGAGGCCCTTGGCATAAAGCTCGGCGATCAGCGTCTGGGCGGCGGCATCGCCCTTTTCGGCGCGCGGCAGTGCCAGCTCCAATGCGGTCAGGAAATAGCCGCGCTGGAAGGCGCCGAAGGCATAGTCGGTCGCCGCACGGGGGCCGAACACCTCGTCAGAAATGGCCTCGGCCGGGCTTTCGGCGGGCGTCTCCGCCGGCGGTTCCTGGGCCAGGGCAGCAATGGGCGAGAGGGCAAGAAGCGCAGAGATCAGCAGGCGCCGCATCATGCGATCTCCCCCAGACGCGCCGCGATGTTACGCATCATGGCTGCCGGCGAGGGGGCCGACCAGACGCTGGTGGACAGCGCAAGGAATTCGGCACCGCGCGCATCCACGCCCGGCTGCGCTCCCGGCAGGCTTAGCACGCCCGGCACTTCAAAGGTCTCCGCCCACCACTGGGCGAGGTCCTCGGCCTGCGGATCGGCCTCTCCGCCGAGGCTGCCGAAAAACACATAATCGACATCCATCTCGCCGGCCGTCATGGCGTCGTGCCGCGAGGCGATATTTCCTGCGCCCACGATCATGGATGGCTTGAGCGCCTGCACCGCGTCGGCCATCTCCTCGGCACCGCCGCTGACATGCACCCCATCGGCACCGAGCTTTTTGACCAGCGGCACTTCGTTTTCGACCAGCACGGCGCAGCCGGCGCCCTGACCGATATTGACCACCTTGGCCGCCAGCGTCGCATAGCTCTGCGCATCCATGCTACCGCGGCTCACCAGGATGGCGGCGAACTCGGCTTCCTTGAGCACCGCCATCAGGGTGGCAGGAAAGCTGCCCGGATCGGCATCGGCAGGGGTGATCAGGTAAAGCTGGGGGGCCATGGCGTCCGGATACTCTAAACGGGATGCCCTTCTGTTCGCCCATTTTGGCGACAAAGAGGAGAGCCCTTCCAATAGGCGAAAATCCGGAACCGGCGCAAAGAAAATGCGCATCCCCGAGGGGACGCGCATTGATTGGATGAAGCTACGGGAAATCAGGCGGCGCGGTCGAGTTCGCAGCTCCAGGTACCCAGGGCTGCCAGCGAGTTCATGTGGGCGCGGTGGCTGAAGGCGGCCTGCGCCTGCGGGAAGTTCTCGCGCCGCCCGGCCCAGGTGCGCAGGGCCACGTTCTGCAGCGCCCGGCCATAGGAGAAGGTCAGCGGCCAAGGCTTGTTGGGGATCTGGTTCATGGCCGAAAGATGCGCCGTGGCCTCCTCGTCGGTCTGCCCGCCGGAGAGGAAGGCAATGCCTGGAACAGCGGCCGGAACGTGTTCGCGGAGCACGGCAACGGTGCGCTGCGCCACTTCCTCATAGGTGGGGCGCTCGCGCGAATTGACGCCGGGCAGCACCATATTGGGCTTGAGCAGCATGCCGGCGAGGTCGACCCCTGCAAGACGCAACTCCTTGAAGGTATTTTCCAGCACGTCGCCGGTGACGGCGGCGCAGCGTTCCATGGAATGGTTGCCCGGGTCGCCATCGCCTACCACTTCCGGCTCGACCACCGGAACGATGCCCGCTTCCTGGCAGAGAATGGCATAGCGGGCGAGGGCATGGGCGTTGGCGCGGATATTGTTGCGGGTGGGGGCCACGTCATTGATGGTGATCACGGCGCGCCACTTGGCAAAGCCGGCGCCAAGCGCAGCATAGCGTTCCAGACGCTGGCGCAGGCCATCGAGGCCCTCGGTAATCTTCTCGCCTGCATCGCCTGGCATGGGGAAGGCGCCACGGTCCACCTTGATGCCGGGGATCACGTCCACATCGGCCAGGATTGCACGGAAGGGCGTGCCGTCGGCCGCTGACTGCTCGAGCGTTTCCTCGGTCAGGATCACGCCCGAAATGTGGTTCTTCATTGCATCGGTCGAGCGGAACAGCATCTCGCGATAGTCGCGGCGCAGGTCGAGCGAATTGGGCAGGTTGATCTTGGCGAACCGCTTGGCGATGGTCCCTTCGGATTCATCTGCCGCCAGGATGCCCTTGCCGGGCTCCATCAGCTTCTGAGCAATGGCATTGAGCGATTTCGTCATGGTCCAACCTCGCAATGGAATTTCCAAGCGAGATTAGACTTTCGTTTCCCGGCCCGCGATTAGACCTGTGGTTATGCGACGAAAGGTGGAGGAACCAACCTCTTACTTCTTGAGCGCCTCGACGCCGGGCAGGGGCTTGCCCTCCATCCATTCGAGGAAGGCGCCGCCGGCGGTCGAGACATAGGTCAACGCGTCCTTGACCCCGGCATGGGCGAGGGCTGAAACAGTGTCGCCACCACCGGCCACCGAAACCAGCTTGCCATCATGGGTGCGCTTTGCCACGTGCTTGGCAATCGCCACGGTTCCCGCATCAAACGGATTCATCTCAAAGGCGCCCATGGGGCCATTCCAGACCACGGTATGCGCGTCGTCGATGGCGGCATTGATGCGCCCGATCGAGGAAGGCCCGATGTCGAGGATCATGCCGTCATTGTCGATGGCGTCCACGCCATAAAGGCGCGTTGGCGTGTCAGCCTTGAAGTGCCAGGCTACGACGGCGTCGATGGGCAGGATGATCGCGCAGCCGGAATGGTCAGCCTTTTCCATGATGCGCTGGGCGGTCTCGGCCAGGTCCTTTTCGGCCAGCGACTTGCCGATGGCATAGCCTTGGGAATGGAGGAAGGTGTTGGCCATGCCGCCGCCGATCACCAGCGCGTCGACCTTGGTGACGAGGTTTTCGAGGAGATCGATCTTGGAGGAAACCTTGGCGCCGCCCACGATGGCGACCACCGGCTTCCTGGGCTTGCCCAGGCCCGCTTCCAGCGCCTCGAGCTCGGCCTGCATGGCAAGCCCCGCCGCTGCCGGCAGGAGCTTGGCCAGCGCTTCGGTTGAGGCATGGGCGCGGTGGGCGGCCGAGAAGGCATCGTTGACATAAACGTCGCCCAGGCTCGCCATGCGCTGCGCCAGTTCGGGATTGTTGGCTTCTTCACCGGGATGGAAGCGGGTATTTTCCAGGATCAGTACTGATCCGGCCGGGGCGGAGTTGATCGCCGCCTGCGCCTGGCTGACATCGGTCCAGTCGGTGGCGACAAAGCCCACCGGATGCCCGGTTGCATTGGCCACCGCTTCGCAGACCTGTTCGAGCGAGAACTCGGAGTCAACCTTGCCCTTGGGCCGACCGAAATGGCTGAGCAGAATGGCCTTGCCGTCGCGCTTGACGATTTCGCGGATGGTGGGGACCAGGCGCTCGATGCGGGTGGCATCGGAAACCTTGCCGTCGGCGACCGGCACGTTGAGATCGGCCCGCAGCAGCACGCGCTTGTTGTTGAGGTCGAGCTCGTCGAGGGTCTTGAAGGTTGCGGACATAGCGGGTCTCCAGGCCTTGGTCTTTGGGGTGGCGTAGCAGAGCCGAAAGGGCGGGGGAAGCGGCAAAGTGGTGTCGCTAGGGGGTGCCCCAAAGTCTGCGCAGGCTATGGAAGGCTACAAAGAGTGGCAGGCCCAGCAAAGTGACGCATAGGAGCCGCGCCAGATCGTCCACCAGCACATGCCGGGCAAAGCCGTCGCTTGGCCAGGCACCATCGCCGACGCGGCGGCGGATGCTGCGGTCGCGCAGCAACACGATGCCAGCGGTCAGGACCGGCGGAACCACCAGCAGGGTCGGCTGCCCCAGAAGGCCAATGGCGGCGAAGGCAAAGGGCAGGCCGGCAAAGATGCGGCGCATGATATGGAACATGGCTGGCCTCCGGACGGACCACAAAAGCCTAGGCTGATTTGATGACCCGGCGGTGACGCTATGAGGCGCGCTCGAAGAGGCCCGGATAGGTCACCACCAGGCGATCCGCATCCACTTCCAAAACCCGCTCGAAATCGGCCGATTGGAAGCGAAAATGGGTGGGATCGAGCTGGGTATAGAGCTGCTCCTGGCGGTGGACGGTCATCTCGTCGGCATCGATCCAGGCCATGGCAAAGCGCTGCGGCTGTCCCCGTTCCCAGCTGCAGCGCCAAAGGGGCAGGGAGTTGGTCAGCGGCGTCGGCCAGATATCGACATCCATGCAGCCCTGGAGCCCAGCCAGCGGTTCAGCCCGGTCATCCGACCAGTTGCCGAGCCCATCGGAAAAGAGCTCCAGCACCGCACCGTCGGTGCGCTCCAGCCGCACGGTGCGCACGCGCTCCGTGTCGTCGAGCTTGATGCGGTAGAACAGGCCATAGTCCGGGGTGACGATTGCGCCGCGGATCCGCGTGTCACGCTCGGTGGAGATCACGTGGCAATGTTCGAGCGTCTGAGGATCGAGGCCACGCCAGCGAATGGTGCGATCAAGGCTCATCGGGAGGTCCCAAGAAGAAGGGCGCTCCCCAGAGCGCCCTTCAAAGTCTTACAGCGTCTTGCCCAGCGCCACGGCCGTGTCGGCCATGCGGTTGGAGAAGCCCCATTCATTGTCGTACCAGGACAGAACCGATACGAAGTTGCCGTCCATCACCTTGGTCTGGTCCAGCGCCATGGTGGAGGAGTGAGCGTCGTGGTTGAAGTCGATCGAGACGTTGGGGTGGGTGGTGTAGCCCAGCACGCCCTTGAGCTCGCCGTCGGCATAGCGCTTGACCGCTTCGTTGATCTCTTCGGCCGTCACGTTGCGCTTGCTGATGAACTTGAAGTCCACGCAGGAAACGTTGGGAGTGGGCACACGGATCGACACGCCGTCGAGCTTGCCCTTGAGTTCAGGCAGGACGAGGCCGATAGCCTTGGCAGCGCCGGTCGAGGTCGGGATCTGCGACAGAGCTGCCGCGCGGCCGCGATAGAGATCCTTGTGCATGGTGTCGAGCGTGGGCTGGTCACCGGTATAGGAATGGATGGTGGTCATCATTCCCTTTTCGATGCCGAACTCCTTGTGCAGGACATAGGCCAGCGGGGCCAGGCAGTTGGTGGTGCACGAGGCGTTGGAGATGACCACGTCGTCCTTGGTCAGCGAGGCGTGGTTGATGCCATAGACGATGGTCTTGTCGGCGCCGTCGCCGGGGGCGGAGATGATGACCTTCTTGGCGCCGGCCTTGAGGTGGGCCGAGGCCTTTTCCTTGGAGGTGAAGATGCCGGTGCATTCGAGCGCGATGTCGATGTTCATCGCCGCATGCGGCAGCTCGGCCGGGTCGCGCACAGCGGTCACTTTGATCGGGCCGCGGCCGGCATCTATCGTGTCGCCGGCAACGGTCACGGTGCCGGGGAAACGGCCATGGACGCTGTCAAAGCGGAGAAGATGGGCATTGGTCTCGACCGGGCCGAGATCGTTGATGGCCACGACTTCGATGTCGGTGCGGCCGGACTCGATGATGGCGCGGAGGACGTTGCGGCCGATGCGGCCGAAGCCGTTGATGGCGACGCGGATTGCCATGGTAAGACGCTCCTAGAAGGGAGGGGGGAGGAGGGAGGGCAGCGCCCTCTTACAACTGTGCGGTGACGGCTTCAACAACGGCTTTGGCCGTAATACCAAAGTGCTCGTAGAGCTTGTCGATGGGGCCCGACGCACCAAAGGAATGCATGCCCACAAAGCGCCCCTTGTCGCCCAGGAGCTTGTTCCAGCTCATCTCGATGCCTGCCTCGATAGCGACGCGGGCCCTGGCGTTGCCCAGCACTTCGGCCTTGTAGGCATCGCTCTGCTTCGCAAAGAGCTCCATCGAGGGAACCGACACAACGCGCGCCTTGACGCCCTGCTCGGTCAGCGCCTTCTGCGCTTCGACGGCGATGGCGACTTCCGAGCCGGTGGCGAAGATGATCGCATCGGCATCGGCCGGGCCGACAAGCGTATAGGCGCCCTTGGCCGACTTGTTCTCGTCAGTATGTTCGGTGCGCAGCGTCGGCAGGTTCTGGCGCGACAGCGCGAGGATCGAGGGCTGGTCGGCCGTTTCAATGGCGATCTGCCAGCATTCGGCGGTTTCCACCGCGTCGGCCGGGCGGAACACCAGGAGGTTGGGGATGGCGCGCAGCGCCGAGAGGTGCTCCACCGGCTGGTGCGTTGGGCCGTCCTCGCCGAGACCGATCGAGTCATGGGTCATGACATAGGCGACACGCTGGCCCATCAGCGCCGACAGGCGGATCGAGGGGCGGGCATAGTCGGTAAAGACCATGAAGGTGCCGCCATAGGGGATCAGCCCGCCATGAAGGGCAATGCCGTTCATGGCAGCGGCCATGCCGTGCTCGCGGATGCCGTACATCATGTAGCGGCCGTCGCGGCTGTCGGCCTGGAACGGCTTGGTGTCCGGCGTATTGGTCAGGTTGGAATGGGTGAGGTCGGCTGAGCCGGCCAGGGCTTCCGGCACCACCTTGGTGATGACTTCAAGCGCCAGCTGCGATGCCTTGCGCGAGGCAACCTTGGGCTGTTCTTCGCTCAGCTTCTTTTTGTGCGCGGTCATCGCCGCGGCGAAGTCGGCAGGCAAGGCACCGGCCATGCGGCGCTCGAACTCGGCGCGCTTGGGGGACTGGGCAAGGCGCGACTGCCACTCGCCACGGATGTTCTGCGACCGGGTGCCGGCGGCGCGCCAGGCATCGAGGATCTCGGCCGGGATTTCGAAAGCCGGATAGGTGATGCCCAGCGCCGCCTTGGCGCCGGCCAGTTCCTCGGCACCTAGCGGCGCACCATGCACTTTTTCCGTGCCGGCCTTCTTGGGCGCGCCAAAGCCGATCGTGGTCTTGGCGGCGATCAGGGTCGGGCGGTCCGACTTCTTTGAGTCAAGCAGCGCCTTTTCGATGGCCGCCTGGTCATGGCCGTCGATCTCGATCGTGTTCCAGCCCGATGCCTTGAAGCGGGCGATCTGGTCGGTGGAGTCGGCGTTAGACACGGCGCCGTCGATGGTGATGGAATTGTTGTCCCAGATCACCGTGAGCTTGTTGAGCTTGAGGTGGCCGGCCAGGGCGATGGCTTCCTGCGAGATGCCTTCCATCAGGCACCCGTCGCCGGCCAGGCACCATGTATGGTGGTCGACGAGGTCGGAACCGAACTCGGCCGCAAGCTTGGCTTCGGCAATCGCCATGCCTACGGCATTGCCGACACCCTGGCCCAGCGGACCGGTCGTGGTTTCAATGCCTTCGGCGTGACCATATTCGGGGTGGCCGGCGGTGATAGCGCCGAGCTGGCGGAAGTTCTTGACCTGGTCGATGGTCATGTCCTTGTAGCCGAGCAGATAGAGGCTGGAATAGAGCAGCATAGAGCCGTGGCCGGCCGAGAGCACGAAGCGGTCGCGGTCGGCCCACTTGCTGTCGGCAGGATCGAACTTCATCACCTTGGTGAACAGCACCGTCGCAATATCGGCGCAGCCCATGGGCAGGCCCGGATGACCGGAATTGGCCTTTTCGACGGCGTCCATCGACAGCGAGCGGATCGCATTGGCCAAGTCGTTCTGCTGGGCAGTGTTCGTCATCGGGTTCGCGCTTTCGTCAGGTCTGAATTCTGGGGAGAAGAGGCCCTACAAGCCTCCTCCCAAAGGCGGCTTCGAGGCATAACAGGTTCGCCTATCGTGTCAATGACAGTGCCTGCCGTGCCGGTTGCAATGCGCCGGGCGGTGTTGCACCCTGAAGCTGCCTCAATCGCCGAGCATTAGGACCGTAGCTGCAATGAGTGAGACGGAACTTGAAGATGGCCTGCAGGCCGCCGGTGCGCGGTTCGACCGGGCCATGATGCGGCTGGACCAGAGCGTCAAGAACCTCCAGGCCCGCCTCCGGCAGCAGCAGCGCATCGAGGTGGATACCCAGCGCCTGGTGCACGAGCGCGCCCGGCTTGCCACCGAGCTCGACAAGGCCTCGGCCCGTGCCAAGCGCCTCGACGACAGCGCCCATGACGTGTCGCGCCGGCTGGTCGAGGCCATGGAAACGGTGCGCGAAGTGTTAGCCAAGGCGGAGTAGCCCAGTGCCGGAAGTCAATGTCGAGATCAATGGCCGCAAATACCGCATGGCCTGCGAAGAGGGCCAGCAGGGTCACCTGATCGGGCTTGCGGAGCGCTTCAACGCGCAGGTGGAAGCGCTCAAGGGTGCCGTCGGCGAAATCGGCGACAATCGCCTCACCGTCATGGCCGGGATCGCCGTGGTGGACGAACTGGCCGAAGCCGAGCGCCGCATCAAGGAACTCGAGAGCGAGGTTCTGGTGCTGACGCGGGCCGGCCAGGAAATCGCCGCCGAGATCGAGACGCTAGAGGAAAAGTTCGCCGCCAAGCTCAGCGACGCCGCCAAGGCCCTCGAAGGCGTCGCCGGTACCCTGGACGAAGCCGCGCCCCTGCCGCAGGGCTAGGTTGGCAAAGTTTGCCATCGAGCGTAGGCTAAATGGAAAGGAGAGCGCTCATGGCGACGATGGATATCTCCCTGCCCGACAAGATGAAGCAGTGGATCGAGGAGCAGGTCGCGGCCGGCCATTACAGCGACATCAGCGAATATATGGTCGGCCTAGTGCGGGAAGATCAGCGAACATATGCCCGACAAAAGCTGCAGGACATGGTCGACCAGGCGCTGGCGAGCGGGATCAACCAAAAGTCGAAAGAAGAGTTGCTCGAACAGATCATGTCCAGAGCCATCGCAGCCGTGGAAGCCCGCAAGTCAGCATAGCAGATGGTCTGGTTCACCACGGACGAAGCTGAAGACGACCTTCAGTTCATCGCGGAGCATGGTGTCGTCCAGTTTGGTACTCGTGTGTCCCGTTCCTATGCGTTGCGGCTGCTCGGAATGTTCGACACCTTGGCGAGCAATCCTCAAATCGGCAGTGAGAGGCATGCTGCAAACCGACTCATCCGCCTTATGCCCTGCGGCGCGCATAACATCATCTACGTGGTTGAAAACGAGGACGTCATCATCCTCCGCGTCCTGCATGGGCTGCAGGATTGGTTCGATCTCATCTGACCACCCCTTTGCATCCCCCGGCAAAGCGCCTATATCTGCCTTGCTGCCCGGCGCGTGAGGATAACCATATCCCCGGGGCCTTAATCGATCCTAAGGGAGCTGTCCCTGACCGGACCCGTGGGTTCGGACACACGGCGCCCACCTACGTGAGTAGGTTCCCGGGATCGCATATCCCACGGCCAGGGCGGCTCCTATTCAAGCAGGCAGACGCGCGTGCATGGCTGACGACACGACTGCCGCAGACAAGACGGCTCTTCGCCGCGAGGCGCGGGCCAGGCGAGAGGTGCCCGACCAGACTGCGCGCGATCTTGCCGCCGACCAGGTACGCCGACATTTCCTCCTCCATGTGCCCCTCCCACCCTCGGACATCATTGCGGGCTATTGGCCCATCGGATCCGAACTCGATTGCCGCCACTTGCTGGCGGACCTGAGCCACCGCGGCCACACAATGGTTTTGCCTGCCGTCACCGGCCGCCGGCAGCCGCTCCAAATGCGTGTTTGGGAAGCAGACGTTCCGCTCGTGCCTTCTCAGTTCGGCACGATGGCGCCGCCCGAGACGGCACCGCGTGCGGAGCCGGATCTGATCATCGTCCCGCTCCTGGCATTTGACAGCCGGGGCACCCGGCTGGGATATGGCGGTGGCTTTTATGATCACACCCTTGCCCTCATGACCAGGAAACCCAGATTGATCGGACTTGCCTTCAGCCTGCAGGAAGTCGCCCATGTGCCGCGGGAGGCACATGACGTCCCGCTCGACGGCGTGGTTACCGAAAAGGGTTTCCTGCGCTTTGGAGCAGGCGCATGAGGTTCCTGTTCCTTGGCGACGTTATGGGCCGCGCCGGACGCGAGGCGGTAACCGAGCAACTGCCGGGCATCATCGAGCGCTACGGCTTCGATTTCGTGGTGGTCAACGGCGAGAACGCCAGCCACGGCAAGGGGCTGACCGAGGGGCATTTCAACGCCATCCGCAACGCCGGGGCCGACGTGGTGACCCTGGGTGATCACGCCTTCGACCAGCGCGAGGCGCTGACCTATATCGAACGCGAGACCACTCTTCTGCGCCCGATCAACATGCCGCCCGGCACGCCGGGACGCGGGGCGATGTTCGTGGAAGGCCGCAACGGCCACCGCGTTCTCGTGATCAATGCGCAGGGCCGGGTCTTCATGCCCCCCATCGACGATCCCTTCCGCGCCGTGGAAGCGGCCGTAGCAGCCTGTCCGCTGGGCGAGCAGGCGGACGCCATCATCGTCGATTTCCATACCGAGGCGACGTCCGAAATCCAGGCCATGGGCGTCTTCCTCGACGGTAAGGTGAGCCTCGTCGTGGGCACCCATACCCATATTCCCACGGCCGACCACCGCATCCTGCGCGGCGGCACGGCGCTCATGGCCGATGCCGGAATGTGCGGTGACTTCGACTCCATTATCGGCACCGAAAGCGACGAACCGCTCAACCGTTTCCTTACCGGCATTCCCAATGGGCGCTTCGCCCCGGCGGAGGGCGAGGCAACCCTGTGCGGCGTCGCGGTGGAGACCGATCCGCGCAGCGGCCTTGCCCGCAAAGTGCTCCCCTTGCGCATCGGCGGTTCGCTGGCGCAGGCCGAGCCTTGGTTTGACCTTGACGCTGCAGGGATAGTCCGATGAACCGGCGTGTGCTGATGGCGTTGTCGCTGGCGCTGCTCACTGTCGCGCCGGGTCTGGTTCTGGCTCAGGAAGTGACGATCGAGATCCAGTCGGCCGATGCCAAGCGCGATGAAGCGACAGGCGAGCCCATGCTGGTCCTCCTCATGTCGGGCGATGGGCAGGAGGCCTTTGCCGACTTCACCGCCGCCCATGTGGGAGAAGTGGTGGATGTGCTGGTCGATGGTCATCTGGTCACCTCGCCGGTGATCCGCTCGCCCATCTCGGATCGTTGGATGGTGCTCAATGGGAGCTTCGCCCTGGAGGCCGCTGAAGCGCTGGCGGAGCGGCTCAACAGGTCTGCCGCCGATGTCGTGGTACGCGTCCATCGCAAGCAGAAGAACCCCTAGCGTCACATCGGCACCGGCTTCACAACGGGCACGCGCTTGCCTATAACGCGCCACCAATCCAGCATTCTAATCGAGGGAGTGACCGATGGCCGGCCATTCACACGCCAAAAATATCATGCACCGCAAGGGCAAGTCCGACGCGGCACGCTCCAAGGTCTTTTCCAAGCTGGCGCGCGAAATCACCGTCGCTGCCAAGCTTGGCATGCCTGATCCCGCCTTCAACGCCCGCCTGCGTCTCGCGGTGGCCAATGCGCGTGCGCAGTCCATGCCCAAGGACAATATCGACCGCGCCATCAAGAAGGCATCGGGCGGCGAAGGCGAGAACTACGACGAGATCCGTTACGAGGGCTACGGCCCGGGCGGCGTTGCCATCATCGTCGAGACGCTGACCGACAACCGCAACCGCACGGCCTCCAACGTCCGCTCCTATTTCAGCAAGAATGGCGGCGCGATGGGTGAAACCAACTCGGTCGGCTTCATGTTCGA
Organism: Devosia sp.; assembly: GCF_036563435.1. Classification (GTDB taxonomy): domain Bacteria; phylum Pseudomonadota; class Alphaproteobacteria; order Rhizobiales; family Devosiaceae; genus Devosia. The sequence continues at coordinate 15,543 of NZ_DATCMJ010000008.1, read as the reverse complement.
CAAGGTCGGCGAGATCACTTATCCGCTGAGCGCCGGTTCCGAAGACAAGGTGATGGAAGCCGCCATCGAGGCGGGCGCCGACGACGTCGAGAGCGACGAGGAAGGCCACTACATCACCACCACGTTCGAAGCGATGGTCGAAGTCGCCGCCAACCTCGAAAAGGTTCTTGGCGAGGCGGAGTCGGTCAAGGCCGTGTGGAAGCCGCAGACCAATACGCCGATCGATGCCGAAAAGGGCGCGACGCTGATGAAGCTGATCGCCACGCTCGAGGAAGACGATGACGTGCAGAACGTTTACTCGAACTTCGAGATGAGCGACGAAGACGCAGCCAAGCTGCAGGCCTAGTTCGCCACCAATTTAGTAAAGGGGCGGTGCCACGGCACCGCCCTTTTTCATGCGCTAAGCTTGAAGGGTACCACGGGGTGGTCGTCGCGGTGCACGACGATCACGCGATTGCGGCCGGCTTGCTTGGCGCCATAGAGGCGCTGGTCGGCAATTCGGAACAGTTCGGAGAAGCTCGATGCCTCTTCGAAGGCAACGCCGCCGATGCTGACGGCCAGCGGCCGCTGCTGTCCATCGGGCGCAAAGCTTGCAAGGTTGACGGAGCGGCGGATGCGCTCGGCAATGGCTTCGGCACTCACCTGATCCACGTCGGGCAGGTAGACGCCGAATTCCTCGCCGCCCATGCGGCCCACAAGGTCACCGGCGCGCAAGATGGTGCGGATGGAGCGGGCGATGATGGTCAGGGCTTCGTCACCGGCATCATGGCCGTAGACATCGTTGATCGCCTTGAAGTTGTCGGCGTCGATCATCAACAGCGCGCCGCGCCTTTTTCGCGACAGCATGATGCCCACCTTGGCGGTGAAGGCACCGCGATTGAGGCAGGCGGTGAGGCTATCGGTGCGGGCCACCAGCCCGAGCCGGAGGTTGGTGATGGTCAGGCCGCGTACCCGAAGGCCCGTATAGACGAAAAACGGCACGCCAAGCGCCGTCGGCAGCAGCGTTGCGCTGACCAGCGCCCGCTGCAGCGCTTCATCGCCCAGGTCCCTGAAATAAAGGATGTTGAAGGCGACCGACACCAGGATGCAGGTCATGGTGCCGTAGAAGGTCCAGCGCCCGACGCCGGACCAGCTTTGCAGGGCCGTCAATGTCTTGGATGGCATCATCGATCTTGACCCGTCTGGTTTCGTGGAGCCACGCCTCGAACGAAGGTCAGGCAGCCGGCGTAGGAACATTGCCGCACGCGTGCCGAGGCTTCGCGCTTCAGGTTTGGTCGCGATCGGGTTGTTCTTGGATAGTGGAGATGCATGTTCGCCCATGTGTAGCGAAGGGCAAACTCGCGGATGCCGCGATACGTTGCGGTGCGGCGGAAGGAGGTTTCCGGCCATGGTTTATTGTTTGCTACCAGAAGCATAGATGCGGTGAACCGCTCGTTCACAGCATTCCTGCCACATGGCTCAAGAACCCCTGCCAAGCCACGCACGCGATGAGTGGAATGGTCGAATGGCCGCCACTTCTGTGGCGGCGGCTCCTTGCGGAAGTCCCTCATGATCAGCCCCTGCATTCCCACCGAGGAGGCTAGGGCGGAGTTCTTAAAGAAGCTGTTTCCTGCTCCGATAGAACTTTATGAAAGCGCACCTTCGGCGCCTCACTGTTTCCTCTTTGTTCACATCAGGCTTGGTAGATGGGACGGGTTTCACTAAGGATGTGGGCATGAATGTTGCGACGCGAATCATCGGCATCGATCCGGGCCTGCGCCGCTGCGGCTGGGGCATCATCGAGTCACAGGGCAGCCGGCTGAGCTTTGTTGCGGCAGGCACGGTCACACCGGCTACGGACGGTTCGCTGGCCGAGCGCCTGGCCGAGCTGTTCAGCGGCCTGGGCGAGGTCCTTGACCGCTACGCGCCGCAGGAGGCTGCGGTGGAAGAAACCTTTGTCAACGCCGGCATGCGTTCGGCGCTGATCCTGGGGCAGGCGCGTGGCGTGGCGCTCCTGACCCCGGCGGCCCGCGGCGTGCCGGTGGCCGAATATGCCGCGAACCTGGTCAAGAAGTCGGTCGTGGGCACGGGCCACGCCGAAAAGGACCAGGTCGCCTTGATGGTCAAGACGCTGATGCCCGCCGCAAGCTTCAAGGGCGCCGACGCGGCCGATGCGCTCGCCATCGCCATCTGCCATGCCCATCACCGGGTGGCCCATCAGCGCCTGAAGGCACTCGCATGATCGGCAAGCTCAAGGGCCTGGTGGACAGTTTCGGCGACGATCATGTGCTGATCGACTGCGGCGGCGTCTGCTACGAAGCCTTCTGCTCCAGCCGCACGCTGCAGGCCCTGCCGCGCGTCGGCGAGGCCGCCGTGGTCTTCATCGAGACCATCGTGCGCGAAGACATGATCCGCCTCTATGGCTTTGCCAGCGAAGCCGAGAAGGGCTGGTTCAACCTTCTGATGACCGTGCAGGGGGTCGGCTCACGCGTCGCCCTTTCCATCCTTTCGGTGCTCTCGCCCTCCGAACTTTCGAGCGCGGTGGCCCTCCAGGACAAGGCCATGATCGGCCGGGCCAATGGCGTCGGCCCCAAGCTCGCCCTCCGCCTCGTCACCGAACTCAAGGGCAAGGTCCCCACCGGCCCGGGCATTGATGCCGGCACGCTGGGCCTGCAGGCGGCCCTGGGCGAAGGCGTCGCCTCCTCGGCCGTCACCGACGCCGTCTCGGCTCTCACCAATCTCGGCTATTCCAGTGCCCAGGCCTCTGCCGCCCTGGCGCGCATCGTCGCCCGTGAAGGCGATGGCATGCCCACCGAGAAGCTGATCCGCCTCGGCCTGCGGGAGTTGAGCGCGTGACCGACCTGACCTCCGCCGCCGCCGGCCGCGACGATCCGCTGGACGTGTCGCTCCGCCCCTCCGGCTTCTCTGAATTCGTTGGCCAGGCCGCCGCGCGGGCCAATCTCGAGGTGTTCATCCAGGCCGCCAAGCAGCGCGGCACGGCGCTCGACCATGTTCTCTTCGTCGGTCCGCCGGGCCTGGGCAAGACCACCCTGGCGCAGATCATCTCGCGCGAACTGGGCGTCGGCTTCCGCGCCACTTCCGGCCCGGTGATCGCCAAGGCCGGGGACCTTGCTGCGCTCCTCACCAATCTCGAAGAGCGCGACGTCCTCTTCATCGACGAGATCCACCGGCTCAATCCGGCGATCGAGGAAGTGCTCTATCCGGCGATGGAGGATTTCCAGCTCGACCTGATCATCGGCGAGGGACCCGCCGCCCGCTCGGTCCGCATCGATCTGGCCAAGTTCACGTTGGTGGGCGCCACGACGCGTGCTGGCCTTCTCACCACGCCGCTGCGCGACCGTTTCGGCATTCCGGTGCGGCTCAATTTCTATACGCCCGAGGAACTGGTGCAGATCGTGCAGCGCGGTGCCCGGCTCCTCGGCATGCCGATGGCGCCCGATGGCGCCATGGAAATTGCGCGCCGCTCGCGCGGCACGCCGCGTATCGCCGGCCGTCTCCTCCGCCGGGTGACCGACTTCGCTCTGGTGGATGGGGCCGCCGAGATCGACCGCAAGCTGGCCGACAAGGCCCTCCTGCGGCTCGACGTCGACGCGCGCGGGCTCGACCAGCTCGACCGGCGCTATCTTTCCACCATTGCCGATTTCTATAATGGCGGTCCCGTGGGCATCGAGACCATCGCCGCGGCGCTGAGCGAACCGCGCGATGCCATCGAGGAAATCGTCGAGCCCTACCTGATCCAGCAGGGCTTCATTCAAAGGACGCCGCGCGGGCGCATGCTGACCGGCATCGCCTTCCAGCATATGGGGCGCAGCGTACCGCAGGGCTTCGTCGGCATGCAGCAAAGCCTCTTCGAGGAGCCTGAGAGTGACTGACCGCATCATGCTCAGCTTTCCGGTCGGTGGCACGCGGTTCAACTATCGCGTCGCCGGCGCCGCCATCCGCGACGGCCATGTCCTTGTTTGCCGCGAGGACGAGGACGACTATTGCATGCTGCCCGGCGGACGCGTGGAAATGGGTGAGCCCAGCGACGTCTCGCTGGTGCGTGAAATCGCCGAGGAAATGGTCATGGCCGTCACCGTCGGGCCGCTCCTCTTCACCTCCGAAAGCTTCTACGGCCGCGTCGGCGAACGCTTCCACGAACTGGGCTTCATCTACCGCATCGAACTGCCGCAAGACGTCCGGCCCGGCGGCAGCCAGCCCTTCCTCGTGCGCGAGGACGAAGGCCATATCCTGCAGTTTTCCTGGCTGCCCCTGGCCGGCACTGCTCTCGAACAGGCCCGGCTCCTGCCGCCCTGGCTGCCCGAGCGCTTGCGCCGCCTCACGGGCAGGCCCGAACATGTGATCTTCCACGAGCCTCAGCCGTGAACCGCCACAGCTTCCCCGTCCGCATCTACTACGAAGACACCGATTTTTCCGGCAATGTCTACCACGCCGCCTATCTCAAGTTCTTCGAGCGCGGGCGCACCGAATTCCTGCGCGAGCAGGGCATCCACCATTCCGAACTAGCTGCCGGGGGCATAGCCTTCGCCGTCCGCTCCATGGAGATCAGCTTCGACGGCGCCGCCCATATCGATGACCTGCTTTCCGTCGTCACCGAGGTCAGCGCCATCACCGGCGCCCGCCTCACGCTCAACCAAACCATCCGGCGCGGCGACACCGTCCTCACCCGCGCCACGGTTGTGGTGGTGGCCATCAAGACCAGCGGCGGTCCGGCACGGATGCCCAGGGTGATCCTCGAGCGGTTTGGTCCACAACCGGCCGTCACGATCTGACCTGGTCCAGCTGGTACGTGCACATCCCACCCCACCGACCGTCACCGACCGCTCACCAACCCACCAGCCGTCACCCTCGGGCTTGACCCGAGGGCTCTGCACTTGCTGCATGTTGGTTAAGTGAAGTGCCCTCGGGTCAAGCCCGAGGGTGACGTTCCGTGTTCGGGCGCGCCAGCATCAGCCACCCCCCAAGACTCTCTTTGTTAACCACTCCTTGACCATAATCGCGGCAAAGCGAACACGTGTCCGTCAGCCCACCCGCTAAGGGCCGGTCTGTCGGGCATTTCTCTTAATTTTGACAGATTTCGACCCCATCGCCTGCTCGGGGTCGGGTGCAGGAACCGGGCCAAAAAGGATCACTACATGGAAGCCATGGATGCTGCGGCGGCAGCCGCCCCTCATGCCGACTTGTCCATCTGGGGCCTGTTCTGGGCCGCCGACTGGATCGTCAAGTCCGTCATGCTGGGCCTTGTCGCTGCCTCGGTCTGGTGCTGGGCGATCATCATCGACAAGACCATTACCTATCGCCGCACCACGAGCGAAATGAACAAGTTCGAGCGCACCTTCTGGTCCGGCCAGTCGCTGGAAGAGCTTTACCAGCAGCAGGCTGAAAAGCCCTCCGGCGGCCTTGGTGCCGTTTTCGTCGCCGCCATGAAGGAGTGGAAGCGCAGCCACGAGCAGAATGCGGCGAGCTTCGTCGGCATGCAGCAGCGCCTCGACAAGGTGCTCGATGTGGCCATCTCCCGCGAAAGCGAAGTGCTGGAAAAGCGCCTGGGTTTCCTCGCCACCGTCGGTTCGGCCGGTCCGTTCATCGGCCTCTTCGGCACGGTCTGGGGCATCATGAATGCCTTCACCGCCATTGCGGCCTCGTCCAATACCAGCCTTGCCGTGGTGGCCGGCCCGATCGCCGAGGCGCTCTTTGCCACAGCCATCGGCCTTGTCGCCGCTATCCCGGCGGTTATCGCCTACAACAAGCTCAGCGCCGATGCCGGCAAGATGATCGGCCGCCTCGAAGGCTTTGCCGACGAGTTCTCGACCATCCTGTCGCGCCAGCTCGAAGCACGGAACCGCTAAGATGGGCATGGGTGTATCAGGCGGAGGTGGCGGCGGCGGAGGCCGGCGCCGTCGGGGCCGCAGCAAAGCTGTGATGAGCGAAATCAACATCACGCCCATGGTAGACGTGATGCTGGTGCTGCTTATCATCTTTATGGTTGCCGCGCCGATGATGACGGCCGGCGTGCCGCTCGACCTGCCGAGTTCGGCCGCGGCGGCCCTGCCCAACCAGGCCGATCCGATCACCGTGGGCGTCACGCCCGACGGTGCCGTTTTCATTGACGACGATCCGGTGGCCGAAAGCCAGCTGGTAACCGAACTGACCACGCGTGGCGTCAACGGCGCCGAGGACCGCATCTACCTGCGCGGCGATACCAGCGCCAACTACGGTGCCGTGATGCGCGTCATGGGTCTCCTGTCGGCCGGCGGTTTCACCAAGATCGGCCTCATCACGCAGCCGGAGCAATAGCGCAGCCCATGCGGACCGGCGTCATCGTTTCCATTGCTGCTCACCTGGCCATCCTCGCGATCGGCTTGGTCAATCTCGGCTTTGCCGAGCCGCTGGAGACGGTGGACAACGCCATTGCCGTGGATCTCGTGCCGATCAGCGACGTGTCCAGCATCCGCGCCGGTCAGCTCGACAGCGAGGTGGTGGAAACCGATACGCCCTCCATCGTCGAGGACGATCAGCCTGCCGAAATCGCCCAGCCGACCGGCAATACTGAGCAGGACCAGCCGACGCCGTCACCTGCCGATATTCCAACGCCGGCACCGGTGACCAATTCAGCGCCGCAACCCGAGGCCGCGCCGCCGCCCGAGCCAGAGCCCGCTCCCGAACCGGAACCGGCGCCGGAACCCGAACCAGCGCCGGAGCCAGAGCCGGTGGTGGCGCCCACGCCTGTCACCCGGCCCACGCCGCCAGAACCCGAGCCCGCTCCGGAACCCGAACCGGAGCCCGAGCCTGTTCCTGAACCAGAACCTGCTCCTGAACCGGAGCCGGCGCCCGAGCCAGTGCCTGAACCCACGCCCGAGCCGACGCCGGAGCCAACGGTTGCCGCGCCTACCCCAGCCGCGCGCCCGTCAAACCTCGCCCAGCTGCGCGAGCGTTTCGCTGCGGCCGAGGCCGAGCGCCGCAAGCGCGAGGAAGAAGAAAAGGAACGCGCCCGCGTCGCCGCGGCGCAAGCCGCCGAGCGCGAAGAGGCGGAGCGCCAGGCCGCCGAGGAGGCTGAAGAAGCCGAGCGCGTTGCCGAACAGGCTTCGCCGCCGCAGCTCGATGCCGAGCTGGCCGACGATATTTCGGCGCTGATCAATCGCGACCAGACCACCGGCGCCACAACAGGGCAGGGCGGCTCGCCGACCCTGGGTGATACGACCGGCACGGCGGCAACCCTCAGCACGACCGAGATGGGCGCCATGGTGGCCAAGATCAAACAGTGCTGGAACCTCTTGCCCCACGAACAGATTCCGGGGGTGGAGGTGACCGTCAACATCCGCCTGAGCCAAAACGGCACGCTGTCGGATGTTCCGCGCATCGTGGCGGTCAGCCAGCAGGCAGAGGCCATCAATATCGCCCAGAAGGCCGTGAGTGCCGTGGCCGCCTGCGCCCCCTACGATATGCTTTCGGCCGCCAGCTACGGCGAGTGGCAAAATATGAACGTCGTGCTGAGCCCGTAACCTTGATGTCGGTGCAGCATAGTGGCCAGCAACTGGCAGGAATGGAGACTGAAATGACCCTTTTCACGCGGCGGAATGCTCTCAAGCTCGGCCTCGCAAGTGGTTTGACGGCGGCTCTGGCTGCCCAGGCCCGGGCCCAGGTGACGATCAGGGTGGAAGGCGCCAACTTCCAGCCCCTGCCGATCGCCGTTCCCGACTTCGCCTCGTCCGATCCGACCTTCGGGCGCGAGATCGCCGATATCGTGCGCAACAACCTGCGCCGCTCCGGCCTGTTCCTGCCGCTCGAGCCGGCCTCGCTGCCCATTCAGGTCGGCGATGTCAACGCCACGCCCGATTTCAACATGTGGCGCACGGTCAATGTCGATGCCGTGGTCATGGGCGCCGTCGAGCGCGGCGGCACCATCTCCTCGTCCGTCCGCGTATGGGATACCCGCCAGGGCGCGCAGGTCGTCGGCTCGAGCTACAATACTGATCCGAGCGCCTCGCGCCGCGTCGGCCACATCGTCTCGGACGCCATTTACACCTCGCTGGCTGGTGGCAGCGGCTACTTCGATACTCGCGTCATCTATACGGCCGAAAGCGGCCCCAAGGCCAACCGTGTCCGGCGCCTGGCCATCATGGACCAGGATGGCGCCAATGCTCAGTATCTGACCGATGGCTCCACCATGGCGCTGACGCCGCGCTTCTCGCCCAATGGCGACATGGTCGTCTACATGAACTTCGCCGACGGCAATCCGCAGGTCTATCTGCTGCAGCTCTCGACCGGCCGGCAGCAGCGCCTGGCCAATGTGGGCGCCATGACCTTCGCGCCCCGCTTCTCGCCCGACGGCGGCACGGTCGTCTTCTCGGTGGAGCAGGGCGGCGCGACCAACATCTATGCCGTGGGCACCGGCGGCGGCTCGCCCATGCAGCTGACCTCGGGCGCGGCGATCGACACCGGCCCGTCCTTCTCGCCCGATGGCTCGCGCATCATCTTCGAAAGCGACCGCGGCGGCTCCCCGCAGATCTACATGATGGGCGCCGGCGGCGGCAACGCCAACCGCATCAGCTTCGGCCAGGGCAGCTATTCGACGCCGGTCTGGTCGCCGCAGGGCGATCTCATCGCCTTCACCCGTCAGTCGGGCGGCCAGTTCAACATCGGCGTGATGAACCCCGACGGCTCGGGCGAGCGCATGCTCTATTCGGGCTTCCACGCCGAGGGCCCGACCTGGGCACCCAACGGGCGCGTCATCATGTTCTTCCAGGATCCGGGCGGCAATGACGGCCCGCGCCTCATGAGCGTCGACATCTGGGGCCGCAATCTCCTCACCATCCCCACCGAAAGCTACGCCTCCGACCCCGCCTGGTCCGGCCTGCGCAGCTAAGCACCCTCTACCTCCCCTGCAGTGCGCAGGGAGGGGATAAACACTGGCGCTTGTGCTAGCGCCTCCCTCCCCCTTGAGGGGAGGGACCGAGGGTGGGGGTTCCGGGTTTGCCCATGCTCAGAAGTTGCGGAAAACGCCGAACCCCCACCCCCACCCCTCCCCTCAAGGGGGAGGGGAGCCTTCGCTCCACTCCGGCTTCGCAAGGAGCGAACTTCGCGCGACTTGAGCTCTTCACGACTCTGTCATAACCCGCCACTATCCAACCGGTCCCCTTCACCCTGGCCGGTTCCATGTCCCCGATCATCGTCGCCGACCACGTCAGCAAGACCTTCCAGCAGCGGGTGCGCGCCAAGGGCACGATGGGCGGTCTGCGCAGCTTCTTTTCGCGCCATACCGTGCCGGTCCACGCCGTCGCCGACATCTCCTTTGCCATCGCCCCTGGGGAGGCGGTGGGCTATCTCGGCCCCAATGGGGCCGGCAAATCCACCATGATCAAGATGATGACGGGGATCCTCGTGCCCACCACCGGCCAGGTCGAGGTGCTGGGCGTGTCGCCCCATGCCGAGCGGGTCAGCAATGCCCGCCAGATCGGCGTCGTCTTCGGGCAAAGAAGCCAGCTGTGGTGGGATCTGCCGCTGAGCGAAAGCTTCGAGCTGCACCGGCGCATCTACCGCATCGAGCAGGCGCGCTTCGACCACAACCGCGCCGAGATGCTCGCCATGCTCGACATGGCCAGCTTCATCGACCGCCCGGTGCGGCAACTGAGCCTGGGGCAGCGCATGCGCGCCGAGATTGCCATGGCGCTGATGCACGACCCCAAGATCCTCTTTCTCGACGAGCCGACCATCGGCCTCGACGTCGTTGCCAAGGACGCGGTGCGCCGCTTCCTCGCCCAGATCAACCGCGAGCGTGGCGTCACCATTATCCTCACCACCCACGACCTTCAGGATATCGAGCACATCTGCCCGCGCCTCATCATGGTCGATGACGGCAGGCTCCTGTTCGATGGGCCGTTGGCGCAGCTGCATGCCGCCTTTGGCGCCCGGCGCCGCCTGACGCTGGAATTTGCCGAAGATCCCGGCCCGGTCATGCTGTCGGGTGCGGAAATGGTCGGGGCTTCGCCGGTGATGCGCGAATTCCTCCTGCCCGACGACGGGCGTTCCCTGGTCGACCTTATCGCCCAGCTCGGCAACCCGCCGGGCCTGCGCGACATCGAACTCCACCGCCCCGACATCGAGGAAGTGATCCGCACCCACTACCAGTCGCGGCAGGCAAGCTGAGATGTTCCTCGCCTTCGCTATCAGCGCCTTTCGCACCCGCATTGCCTACCGCTCTCAAGTCTGGGCCCTCCTCTTCGGCGTGGCGCTCGAGATCTTTGCCCGCGTCTCGATCTGGACCGCCGTCTATGGCGGCAATAGCGTCATCAATGGCGTGTCGCTGTGGCAGATGGTGACCTATTCGGTCCTCGCAGTGGCGCTGTTCAGCGACTGGGACTCGATCGAACTGGTGCGCGACGTCGGCGCCTCGATCCGCAGTGGCGACATCGTCAACCAGCTGCTCAAGCCCTATGCCTATCCCGCGTCCTTGTTTGCCCGCACCGTCGGGTCCAAGCTCTCGCAGGTGCTGCTGATCGGCCTGCCGCTGATCGCCGTGATTGCGTTCGCCTTCGGCCTCGTCCCGCCCGCAAGCCTTGGCCACGCCCTTTTCTTTGCGCTGCTGTGCCTGGTCTCGGCCGCCATGATCATGGCCGTCGGCATCGTCTTTGGCCTCCTCAGCTTCTGGGTGCTCGATGCCCATGCGCTGGAATGGTTCATGCGCGGCTTCGTCGCCTTTCTTTCGGGCGGCTTTGTGCCCCTCTGGTTCTTTCCACCGGCCCTCAGCCAGATTGTCGCTCTCCTCCCATTCTCCTGGATCGCCTATCATCCCATGGCCGTCTATCTGGGGCAGGTCGACCTCGCCGGCGCGGGTTTGACCCTGTTGGGCGGCCTGGCGTGGCTTGCCGTGATGGTGGGTGTGATCGGCTGGCTCTGGTCGCGCACGACCGGCCGCCTCGTGGTGCAGGGAGGCTGAGCTTTGCGCGAAACCCTAAGCCTCATGTGGTTCCTGGTGCAGCTCCGCGTGCGCACGCGGCTCGAATACCGCGCCGGGCTGGTGGTGGCATGGCTGGCGCAGGCCTTCGGCTATACGGGGGTCTTTGCCTCCATCTGGGTCATCGTCGCGCGCTTCGAGCATATCGGCGGCTGGACCTGGCCCGAAGTGGCGCTGCTGCTGGGTTTTCACGTCCTCAGCTACGCCATCGGCGCCTCGCTCACTTTTGTGCAACTGCGCAACATGGAAGACCAGGTGCGGCAGGGCACGTTCGACGTCCTCCTAGTCCGCCCGATAAATCCCTGGGCCTACCTTTGCTTTTCCGGCATCAACATCGAATATGGCGGCCATGTTGCCCTCGGCCTCGTGCTGCTCGCCTGGTCGCTGCCGCAGCTTGCCATCGACTGGTCGTGGCTCACCGTCCTCCAGCTGCTGCTGAGTTTTCTCAGTTCCGCCATCCTGACCGGCGCCATCATCACCATGGTAGCGGCCACCGCGCTGATCCTGGGCCGTTCGCGCTACCTCTTCGGCATCTATTTCAGCTTCTGGGAATTGGCGCGCTATCCTCTGCCTATCTTTGGCGCACCGCTCCAGGCGCTGCTGCTGACGGTGGTTCCGCTCGGCTTCATGGCCTATGTCCCCGTCGCCGCCCTTCTCGGCAAGCCGGTGCCGTTTCTGGGCGACTATGCGGGCCTGGGCGCAATTCTGGCCGGCCCACTTGCGGCGCTGGCGGCCATCTGGTTCTGGCGCTTTTGCCTTCAGCGCTACCAGGGCGCGGGCGGCTAGGCTTAACCTTAACCGGAGCATCGCGGCTGCTGTTGCGCGATTGCATCATCCGCAAAAAGCCCGGAATCCCGCCACATTGCAGCCGTGATAGCCGAACATTAACCACGTCCACAAACCCGGCCTTAAGACTAAGCGCGGTAAATGCCGTGCTTAAGATTGTTGCCTTTCCAGGAGTGAACCGTGGTCTTTACCGCACCCCTCAATACTGCAGTGCGCGCCCTCGCCATGCTGTTCTTCGTCGCGGTCATTGCGGCCTGTGCCCGTAACCCCAACGACAATGTCGGCCTGACCGGCGTGGGCAATGTCGGTCCGGGCGGCGGCGCTCCGGGCAGCCAGCAGGAATTCCTGGTCTCGGTCGGCGACCGCGTGTTCTTTGAAACCGACTCGAGCTCGCTGACCGCCGAAGCGGCCGCCACCCTCGACAAGCAGGCCGCCTGGCTTAACCAGTACCAGAACTACCGCATCATGATCGAAGGCCATGCCGACGAGCGCGGTACCCGCGAATACAACATTGCCCTGGGCGCCCGCCGCGCCTCGGTCGTGGTCAACTACCTCGTATCCCGCGGCGTCAACCAGCAGCGCATCACCTCGCAGAGCTTCGGCAAGGAACGCCCTGTTGCCATCTGCAACGACATCTCGTGCTGGTCGCAGAACCGCCGCGCCGTCACCGTCGTGCAGTAAACCCTTCCCCCTCGGGGGAGCCGAATCCAGTGCAAACTGGAGGCAGAAGCGCCCGGAGCCATTATTTGGCCCGGGCGCTTTCTTTTTGTCCCATTTGCCCTTTATCGGCTGACGCCGCGACACCATCTTGGCGTCGATCATATCTGGGCAGCGGAGGCGTCACTTGAAGCTAACATCCATGGCACGCGCAGGGAAAAGGGCTTTGTGCACGCTGGCCGTTGGCCTCGGGATCACGGTCCCGGGCATGGCCGCGACGCAGACGCCGCTGCCGGCCGAGCTTGGCGGCCTGACGTTCACCAACAGCACCCAGCCGGCGCGCATCCATGTCGCCCAGGCGCAGGACAGCGCGCAGCTCCTGGTGCGCATCCAGCAGCTCGAGGAGCAGTTGCGCTCCCAGAACGGGCAGATCGAAGGCCTGACCTTCCAGATGACGCAGCTGCAGGAACTGGTGACGCGGCTTCAGGCGCAGGTAGAAGGTGGCGGCAGTGCCGCCCCCGCCGGCGCCTCCACGTCCACGCCCACGCAACCGGCCGACGCGGTGCCGCAAACCCAGATTCCAGAGCAGGGCGTGCAGCCGCTCCCCGGGGAAGTGGAATTCGACCCCACCTTTGACGATGGCAGTGCCCCCGCCGATGAGACCGGCGCCTCGGCCGATCCCCTGGTGGGCACCGGCGCCACCGGCGGCGTCGACCTCGCCACCGGGCAGCCGCTCAACCTCGACTATGATCCCGCCGCCACCGACACCGGCAATGCCGATGCCGATGCGCAGTTCAACGCCGGCTACGAGGCCCTGGCGTCCGGCGACTATGCCTTTGCCGAGGATCAGTTCAGCCAGTTCATCGAGCTCTATCCCGACAATCCGATGGTCGGCGACGCCGCTAACTACCTCGGCGATGCGCTCCTCCAGCGCGGCGCCTATAATGAGGCCGCCGACGTACTGCTCGACGCCTACCAGAAGGATCCGCAAAGCGAGCGCGCGCCCGAACTCCTGGTCAAGCTCGGTGCATCCATCTCCGGCGCCGGGGAACGCGAAGTGGCCTGCCGCACCTTCGCGCAGGTCAGCAGCAATTATCCCAACCTTGCCGACGACGTCGCGGCACGGCTTGCAGCGGAGAAGACCAAGGCCGAATGCCCGCCCGCATGACGCCGGGACTGGAGACGCCGCAAGAGCTCGCGGCGCTGTTTGACCAAGTTGCCGGTAGCCGTGTCATCGCCCTGGCCGTCTCGGGCGGTGCCGATAGCCTAGGGCTGATGCTGCTGGCGCAGCGCTGGGCCGCCGGCCTAGCGCTGCCGCCGCGACTGATCGTCTATTCGGTCGACCATGGCCTGCGGCCGGAAGCCGCCGCCGAAGTGGCCATGGTGGTCGACCTCGCCGCGCGCCTTGGCCTTCCGGCGCGTGCCCTGCACTGGACCGGCGAAAAGCCCTCGCACGGCATCCAGGAAGCCGCGCGTCTTGCCCGCTACGGCCTGCTGGGCGCCGCAATGGCCGAAGACGCTGCCGAGGTTCTCCTCACCGCCCACCATCGGCAGGACCAGGCCGAAACCGTGCTGATGCGCCTCGCCCATGGCAGCGGTCTTGAAGGTCTCAAAGGCATGACGTCCTTTGCCGAGGTGCAAGGCGTCCGCGTGCACCGCCCCCTCCTGGGCGTCGAGCCTTCTGCCCTGCGCGACCTTGTCCTTGCTGCAGGTCTCCAGCCAGCCGAAGACCCGACCAATACCGACACTCATTACGAGCGCGTGCGCTGGCGCCAGGCCATGCCTGCTCTGGCCACCCTGGGCCTCGATGCCGCGGCACTTTCGCAGTTCGCCGAGCGGGCCGCCGAGGCCGATGCGGCAATCCGGCAGATGGCCGATGGCTGCTTTGCCGAAATCGTGCGCCTCGACGGCTTTGGCGCCGCCCGCATCGACCTGACGCCCTTTACCGGTCTCAGCCCCGCCATTTCCACCCGGCTGCTCGGCCGCGTGCTCAACATTGTCGGCGGCCGCCAGAAGCCGCGCGCCCTGGGCCAGGTGGAACGGCTGCGCCAGTCCATCACCCGTGGCGAACTCCTCAAATCCACCACGGTGCTCGGCTGCGTGGTCCGCATCAAGGATGGCGCCATCGCCGTGGCACGTGAGCCGGGCCGGGCGCTGCCACCCGATGCTCTGCTGGTGCCGCATGGCACCCTGGTCTGGGACGAACGCTTTCGCATCGTCAACGGCTCGGGCGAGGCAGGCCTCACCGCCAGCGTCGCCGACTACCTGCCGCGGCACCGTCTCGAAGAATTCCTCGGCTTCAAGGTCACCGCCCCCGCCGAAGCTATCCGCACCGCCCCCATCGTCCGCGACCCCTCCGGCGGCGTCCTCTCCTTGGGCGGCTGGTCCTTCGACGACCGAATCCAGGTCCAACTGCTGATCGACTAGCAGGACGCCGGCCCCACCCACCAGCCGTCACCCTCGGGCTCGACCCGAGGGCCCTGCACTTGCGGAGTGCGGGTGAAGCGGTCCAGCCCGAGGGTAACGGCCCGGGGCTAGCACCCACTCCCGGGGCTCACCAGAAAGTCCTAGCTCCTAACCGAGATGTGGCAGTCGTCTCCCTCCCCCTTGAGGGGAGGGATCAAGGGTGGGGGTTCTGTGCCTTCCACCCACTCAGGCGCCAGTCAATCCGCTGGAACCCCCACCCTCACTCCCTCCCCTCAAGGGGGAGGGAAGCCCGTGCTGTGGATAGCGCAAGATCGTGCCACAAACACCGCACGGCACCTCCCCCTCGACGGGGGAGGATGGGAGGGGGTGCGGTTTAGCCCCTGTCCATCGGCCCCACCCACCAGCCGTCACCCTCGGGCTCGACCCGAGGGCTCTACACTTGCGAAACGCGGCTGAAGCAAAGACCCCTCGGGTCAAGCCCGAGGGTGACGTTCAGCGGCGGCGATTGGCGATCGGGCCGCTTTGAGTATCACTGCCCCACACATACTTATCCCCACCCCCTCGTTCCCAGCATATCCTCTCCCCATCCACCCCGCGCAGGCGGCCTGCAGGCGACAGTGGCGGGAGTGGGCCGGGCGCATGGCAACGTCAGCCAGGGCGGGTCGAGGCATGGGCCGGAATCTCTGCGAGCGTTGGAGATCCCGCGAGTCCCGTGTCCGGCA
>NZ_DATCMJ010000003.1:0-32941 GCF_036563435.1 Devosia sp. | reverse complement strand
CAGGCGACAGTGGCGGGAGTGGGCCGGGCGCATGGCAACGTCAGCCAGGGCGGGTCGAGGCATGGGCCGGTATCTCCGCGAGCGTTGGAGATCCCGCGAGTCCCGTGTCCGGCATAAAACCGGACGTCCCGAGACGGCAATCGTCTCACACTAAATCATCTCAGGAGGCGAAAGCCGTCTCGGGATCCGCCGTCTTTTCACAACCGCAACCGAGGCGGCGCTTGCGCACGCCCTGTTGACAAAATCGGTCTCGGGAGGTCCATCAGCGGCACACAGGAGTGCCGCCCATGCAGGACTATGTCCGCCGCATCCTCACCTCGTCGGTCTATGAAGTGGCCGAACAGACGCCGCTCGAGACCATGAACCTCCTGTCGGCGCGCCTCGGCACCGAGGTCCTGCTCAAGCGCGAGGACATGCAGCCGGTCTTTTCCTTCAAGATCCGCGGCGCCCATAACCGGATCGCCCAGCTCAGCGCCGAGGAACGTGGGCGTGGCGTCATCTGCGCCTCGGCCGGCAACCATGCGCAGGGCGTGGCGCTGTCGGCGACGCGGCTCGGCATCCGCGCGGTGATCGTCATGCCCACCACGACGCCCGCCATCAAGATCGGCGCCGTGCGGCGGCTGGGCGGTGAAGTCGTCCTCTTCGGCGACGGCTTCGACGCCGCCCGCGCCCATGCCGCCGAGCTCGCGCAAAAGCACGGCTATGTCGTCGTCCACCCCTTCGACGATCCGGACGTGATTGCCGGCCAGGGCACGATCGGGCTCGAATTGCTGCGCCAGCATCCCGGCACGATCGGCGCTATCTACGTTCCCGTCGGCGGCGGGGGCCTTGCCGCCGGCATTGCTGCCATCGTCAAGTTCCTCCGCCCCGACATCCGCATCATTGGCGTCGAACCGGAAGAAGCAGCCAGCATGAAGGCCGCCATTGCGGCAGGCCATCCGGTGGCGCTCGACCAGGTCGGCCTCTTTGCCGATGGCGTGGCCGTGCGCCAGGTCGGCGACGAAACCTTCCGCCTCTGCCGCGAACTCCTCGACGACATCGTCACCGTCTCGGCCGACGAGATCTGCGCCGCCATCAAGGACATCTTCGACGACATGCGCGCCATTGCCGAACCTGCCGGTGCACTGGCCCTGGCCGGCCTCCGCCGCCAGGTTGAAGCCGGTACGGCACCGGAAGGCGCCCTGATCGCCATCAATTCTGGCGCCAATGTCAATTTCGACCGCCTGCGCTATGTCGCCGAGCGGGCGGAGATCGGCGAACGGGCCGAGGCACTCCTTAGCGTCGAAATCCCGGAACGCCCCGGCGCCTACCGAGCCTTTATCCGGCTCCTGGGGCCACGCTCCATCACAGAGTTCAACTACCGCTTCGCCCATGGCAGCACGGCCAAGATCTTTGTCGGCGTCAAGCTCAGCCGTGGCGACGCGGAAAAGCAGGAGATCATCACCCTGCTCGAAACCCATGGGCTCGGTGTCCTTGACCTCACCGACAACGAAGTGGCCAAGCTCCATGTCCGTCACATGGTGGGCGGACGCGTCGCCGATCTTGGTGACGAAGTGGTCTACCGCTTCCAGTTCCCCGAGCGCCCCGGTGCGCTGCTCAAGTTCCTCGAAGGGCTCAACGATCGCTGGAACATCTCGCTCTTCCACTATCGCAACCATGGCGCCGACTATGGCCGCGTCCTGGTCGGCGTCCAGGTGCCCACCCAAACACGTGGGGACTTCCTGGCCCATATCGAGGCAATCGGCTTCCCGTACTGGGACGAAACCGCCAATCCTGCCTACCAGCAATTTCTGCATCAGGAGCGCGGCTAGCCCTATGGCGTCACAATCGTGTCACGGACGTTATGCTGGGATAAACCACGATAAATCCAGAAGCCGCCTTAAAGCCAAAATCTATTGCAATTCAGACATCAAGGACCCAACTCCCGGTAGCGGGCGTTGGTAACACCCGCAAGAATTCCGCCCACCCGACAAAACAAAAACCCACCACAATGCCGGAGATGATGATGAGGACCAACCAGACTGCCCGCCTGTTGCTGCTGAGCAGCGCTGCGACCGTCGCGCTGATGACGCCTGCCATGGCGCTCGATGCGCAGACCTTCGTGGACCGCGTAGCCGAAGTCTACAATTCGCTTGGCTATGATCTCACCTTTGGCGAGGCAACGCTGGATGGCGATACCGTCACGGTGGACGGCGTCACCGTCGGCTTCACCAATATGGGCGAGGACACTCCCGAACCCATGGTCTTCGATACCGAGCTGACCTTTACCGGCGTTGTCGAGGGCGAGGACGGCAGCTACACCGCCGAGTCGCTGACCATCCCCGATATCGACACCGAATTCGCCAGCGCGCCCGATCCGGTCGGCCACGTCACCGCGAGCGCCATCCGCGCCGATGGCCTCTATATCCCGGCCGGCGACACCGTTTCTGCCGTCATGACGCTGCAACTCGTCGAGTCGCTGAGCAGCGGCCCGGTGGTCGTCACCCGCAATGGCGAGGAAGTGTTCTCGGTCGAGAGCATGGAAGCCGTCTCCACCTTCAGCCCCTCGCAGGGTACGCCCGATCTCGAGGAAGTGAGCTCGGTCCTCAACATTTCCGGCATCTCGCTGGATCTGTCGTCGGTCTCGGAAGAGGACCCGACCGCCGGCGCCACCATCGAAGCGCTGGGCCTCACCAACGTCACCGGCAACATCACGCAGGACTTCTCCTGGTCGATGGCCGATGGCCACATGAACATGAGCGAATTCCTGTTCGACTTCGACGATGTCGGCGCGCTCAACATCACTGCCGACCTTACCGGCCTGACGCCCGAAGTGCTCGACCAGCTCTATGCCATGCAGGCCGAGATGGCCGCTGCCGAAGGCGGAGAGATGAGCGAAGAGCAGGCCCAGGCGCAGATGATGAGCGGCATGGCCATCATGCAGGGCGTCAACATCGTCAGCACCTCGATCCGCTTCGACGACGCCTCCATCACCGGCAAGCTGCTCGATTTCTTCGCCGAGCAGTCGGGCACCGACCGCGCCGCCTTCGTGGAAGGCCTCAAGGCACAGTTGCCCTTGATGCTGGCCGGCTCGGGCATTCCGGCCCTCAACGACCTGGTCATTCCGCCGGTCGAAGCCTTCCTCGACGATCCCCAGAGCCTCGAAGTTCGCGTCGCACCGCCTTCGCCGACCTCGCTCCTCGTGCTGATGGCTGCCGCCGCCAACCCGGCTGGCCTGATCGACGCCCTGGGCCTCGCCGTCGAAGCCAACACGGCTGCCGAATAAGCTTCCCGGGAGCGGCGTCCGCGCCGCTCCCAAAATCTTATCCGCTCCTTCATCGATCTGCGTTATAGTGCGGCGACTATGAACCAGATGTCGCCCCTTGCTCCCCACAGCCTCAGCCACATAACCGATTGGGTGTTCGATCTCGACAACACCCTCTACCCGCGCACCTGCAACCTCTTTGCCCAGATCGACATCCGCATCACCAATTACGTGATGGATCTGACCAAGCTCGATTTCGAAGCTGCCCGGCTCCTGCAGAAGACCTATTATCGCGACTTCGGCACCACGCTGAACGGGCTGATGCACCAGCACAAGGTCGATCCGGACCATTTCCTGAACACCGTCCATGCCATCGACTATTCGCCAGTCGATGCCCATCCCGACCTGATCGATGCCATTCGCGCGCTGCCGGGACGCAAGTTCATCCTGACCAATGGCGACGTCGGCCATGCCCGCTCGGTGCTCAAGCGCCTGGGTGGCGACGACCTGTTCGAGCATGTGCATGACATCCGGGCGATGACCTATGTGCCCAAGCCGCTCCGCCAGGCATATGAAGGGTTCCTGACCCTCCACAACATCGACCCTGCCGCGGCCGTCATGTTCGACGATCTCGAAAAGAACCTCGTCGTGCCGCACGAGCTTGGCATGTCGACGGTCCATGTCGTGGCTGGCGCCGATTTCGTCCATGAGCAGATCGACGCCTGGGAAATGGCCCGGGCGACCGGACCGCATGTCCACCACATCACCGAAGACCTGGCCAGGTTCCTGCGCGAGCGCCCGTAAGGGGCGCTACATGTTGTTGATGTGCAGGATATTGCCGTCCGGGTCCTTGAACCAGGCCATCTTGAACGCGCCCGCGACATGGATATCCCCGCGCCGCTCCATGCCCTCATAATGCTCGAAGCGCACACCCTTGCCCTGGAGGTCGGCCACAATGGCGTCCATGTCATCCCCCACGCCCCAGACGACGGCATTGGCCTGGTTGGTGCCGGCGAAGTCTGAGCGGTAGACCACGAGCGAAGTGGCTCCGGTCCTGAACTGCAGGACGTCTCCCTCACCGCCGCTTTGCTCCAGCCCAAGCGTAGTGCCATAGAAGGCGCGGGCACGGGCAATGTCGGATACGGCCACTATGGCACTGGAATCGTGAGCGTTGAGCATCTGTTCCTCCTGTTGTTGCGTTCCACCATGACAACGCCTGGGAAGGCCTTCGGCAGACAAAGGTCACAACAATTTCTCCACGTCATCCGCCTTGGTTCTCGCCGACATTGCCGCAAATTTAGTTCCCCCCGCTCCTTCCCAAGGCTATCGTTTCGAACATGACCGACCTTCCCGGGCGCCGCCCCCCGCCCATTCCCGACAAAGCCCCCACCTTCCGCGAACGCCTCGACAACCTCCGGCACCTTGGCCGGCTGGTGGCGCAGATCTGGCGTACCAGCAAGCCGCTGACCGCCGCCAGCATCGGCCTCAGGTTGGTATCCTCGCTGCAGCCGCTGGCCATGCTCTATGTCGGCAAACTGATCGTGGACGAAGTGGTGCGCCTGACCACCCTGCCCTCGCCCGGACCGAGCTTCGTCGACTGGTGGAGCAGCGGTGCGCTCTCGACCGTGACTACGCTGCTGCTGATCGAACTGGCGCTGGTAGTACTGTCCGACCTCTTGGTGCGCGCCACAGGCCTCGTGGATGCCGTTCTTTCGGAGCTCCACTCCAATACCGTCAGCGTCGAACTGATGGCGCATGCCGCCCGGCTAGATCTCATGCATTTCGAATCTGCCGAGTATCAGGATCGGCTGGAGCGGGCGCGGCGCCAAGCCTCGGGGCGCAACGCCCTCCTCAGCCAGATGTTCGGCCAGGCGCAGGACGTGATCACCGTGCTGACTCTGGCTGCCGGGCTCTTCGCCTATGCGCCGTGGCTGATCCTCCTGCTGCCGCTGAGCTTCGTTCCGGCGATCTGGGGCGAAACGCGCTTCAACACCCTCGCCTATTCCATGAGCCGCTGGCGTACGCCGGAACGGCGGGAGCTTGAATATATCCGCTATATCGGTGCCAGCGCCGAAACGGCCAAAGAACTCAAACTGTTCGGCCTGGGCGAATTCCTGATCGGCCGCTTCAAGCAATTGGCGCATACCATCTATCTGGAGAACCGCAGCCTTTCCACGCAGCGCGCCGCCTGGGGCGCCGTGTTCTCCTCGATTTCGACGCTGACCTATTACGGCGCCTATGGCTTCATCGTCTGGCGCACCATCATCGGCGACTTCACCATCGGCGACCTCGCCTTTCTGTCCGGCTCGTTTCTTCGCCTCAACGGCCTGTTCCAGAAGATCCTGCTCGGCTTCACCCAGATCGCCGGGCAGTCGATGTATCTCGACGACCTGTTCAGCTTCTTCGAGATCGAACCCACCATCCTCTCGCCGCTCACGCCCAAGCCCTTCCCGCAGCCCATCAGGCACGGCATCCGCTTCGAAAATGTCGGCTTCCGCTATCCCGATACCGATGGGTGGGCCATCCGGCATCTGAGCTTTACCCTCAATGCGGGCGAGACGCTGGCGCTGGTGGGCGAGAACGGCGCCGGCAAGACGACCATCGTCAAACTCCTGACCCGGCTCTACGACCCGGACGAGGGCCGCATCACCATCGACGGCATCGACCTCAAGGATCTGGCCGTTGCCGACATTCACGCCCATATCGGCGTGATCTTTCAGGATTTCATCCGCTATAGCCTCTCGGCGCGGGAGAATATCGGCGTTGGCCGCATCGCCGATCAGAACGACATGGCGCGCATCGAGAACGCCGCTGAAAGGAGCCTGGCCGATGCGGTGATTGCCAAGCTGCCCCAGGGCTACGAGCAGCAGCTGGGGCGCCTCTTCAAGAAGGGGCGCGACCTTTCAGGCGGCGAATGGCAGAAGGTGGCGATAGCCCGCGCCTATATGCGCGATGCCGACCTCATCATCCTCGACGAGCCCACGGCTGCGCTTGATGCCAAGGCAGAAGCCGAGGTGTTCTCCCGCTTCAAGAGCCTTGCTTCGGGCAAGACCGCCGTCATCATCTCGCACCGTTTCTCGACCGTCCGCATGGCCGATCGCATCCTGGTGCTGGAGAACGGCGCCATCCTCGAGTCAGGCTCCCACGAAGAGCTCCTGGCCCAGCGCGGCCGCTACGCCGAACTCTTCGAACTGCAGGCGGCAGGGTACCGGTGAAAGAGCTTGCTCAACCGACCCGCACCAGCGTGCGCCCGTTCACCCGCCCGGCCAGTATCTCCCCGGCAGCAGCGGGCAATTCGTCCAGCTCCACTTCGCGCACCAGCTTGGCATAGCCGCCAAAGTCAAAGATCCGGGCAATTCGCTCCCATGCCCGGACCCGTGCTGCATAGGGCTGCATCACGCTGTCGATGCCCAGCAGACTTATCCCCCGCAGGATGAACGGCAGTACAGTGGTCTCCAGTTCGATCCCACCAGCATTGCCGATGCTTGCAACATGACCATCATACTTGATCTGCTTGAGGAGCTTCCCCAGCACCCTGCCGCCGACATTGTCGATGGCGCCCGCATAGCGCGCCGATTCCAGCACCTTGTCGGGTTTGGCGAGAAAGGCGTCGCGCTCCAGTATGCTTGCGGCGCCAAGCCCGGTGAGCGCCGCAGCATGCTCTGTGCGGCCGGAAAGCGCCACGGCCTCGTAGCCCAGCTTGGCCAGTAGCATGATGGCGATGGAGCCAACTCCGCCTGCAGCCCCGGTTACCAGGACGGGACCGCTCTCGGGCCGCAGCCCTGCCCGTTCGAGGCGCTCGATCGCCAGCATCGCCGTCAAGCCGGCCGTGCCGATCACCATCGCGTCGCGGGTGCCCAGCCCATCGGGAAGGGGCACCAGCCACTCGGGGTCGACCCGCGCCTTTTCGCTATAGCCGCCCCAATGCGTCTCGCCGACCCGCCACCCCGTCAGGATCACCTTGTCGCCCGCGCCGTAGCGGCTGTCGGCGCTCTCCGAGACTGTACCGGCAAAGTCGATGCCGGCAACATGGGGATAGGTCCGCACCAGCCCGCCCGCGCCCGTAAGGCAGAGCCCGTCCTTGTAGTTGAGCCCGGCCCACTCCACCTGCACCGTGACTTCGCCTTGAGGAAGCCTGTTGTCGTCGAGCTCCTGCACCGACGAGGTGACCTCGCCCGACGTATCCCTCTCTGTCACCAATGCTCGAAAGTTCATGGGCAATGCTCCAGTTTGCGCCAGCTTGGCACGCTGTGCGGCCGAGGACCAGCCTCTGGCGCCGTAGACCGAAACGCCCTATCCAATGACCCCAGCAAGCCCCGACTCGAATACACTATGCACCGAACAAGGAGCTTGCAGTGATGCACGATCACCGGAGCGGCGAAGGCCACCATCATCACGATCATGATCATGGCCATGCCGGTCACGACCATGCAGGCCATAGCCATGCACCCACCGTGAGCGCCGGCAACGAGCGCGTGGTGCTGATCGGCTTCTTGCTGACCGCTGGCTTCATGGTCGCCGAAGTCGTCGCCGGCTGGCTGTCCGGTTCGCTGGCGCTGATCGCCGATGCCGGACACATGCTGACCGACGCGGCTGCCTTGCTGCTGGCCTGGGCCGCATTCCGCTTCGGCCGCCGCGCTTCGGACGGCAGGCGCACCTTTGGCTATATGCGGGCCGAGGTGCTGGCGGGCCTGGTCAACGCCTTGACGCTGTTTGCCCTCTGCGCCTGGATCATCTTCGAAGCCATTGCGCGCTTCATGGCGCCGCATGAGGTGCTGGCAGGCCCCATGATGATCGTCGCCGTGCTGGGCCTTCTGGTGAACTTCACGGTGTTCCTGGTGCTCTCGCGCGGCGACAAGGGCCATGTCAACGTTCGCGGCGCCATGGTGCATGTCCTCGGCGATCTCCTGGGTTCCGTGGCCGCTATCGCCGCCGCGGTGACCATCTGGCTGACCGGGTGGATGCCGATCGACCCCATCCTTTCGATCCTGGTATCCCTCCTGATCCTGCGCAGTGCCTGGACACTGTTGCGCAGCTCGCTTCACATCCTCATGGAGGGCACGCCCGGCAATGTCGTCGTGGCCGACCTGAGTCAGGATCTTGTTGGCAGGGTCCCGGGTCTCCAGGCCGTGCAGCACGTGCACGTATGGTCGATCACCTCGGGCAAGCCCGTGGCAACGCTGGAGATCGTGCTGGCGCCGGGGGCCAATCCGAAACGCGTCAGCCAGAGCGTCAAGCAGGTGCTGCGCGACCAGTACGGCATCGCCCATTCGACGGTCGAGATCGTCTGGGAGGAGGCCATGCTGGACTGTGCACTGGTCGAGACGTCCGCCTCGACCTGAGACGAACGAAAAAGCGCCAGCACTGTGCCAATGGCGCTTTTTTACGCAACACGCCGTCTGAATCGGCGCCAGCATCAGTTCGGCAGGTCGGAACTGCCCGCATGTCCTTCTCGTTAATTCCTTGTTCTGAAACGCGCTTCTCGCTCAGCGCCAGTTTGGCACGATCCCTGCATTATCGTCTCTGCACCGTCTGAGGACGTGCACACGGCGTCCAATGCGGGGCGTCCACAGGCATAGCCGCCAACTGTTCACGTCACTGGCTTCGCTGGGACGGAAAACGGTTGGCGGCTTTTCTTTTGGCGGAGACGACATGAGCGAGAAACTTGTCATCATCGGCAACGGCATGGCGCCGGGACGCATGCTGGAGCTGCTGTTCGAGGCGGCACCGGAGCGGTTCGACGTCACCATCTTCAATGCCGAACCCCGGGTGAACTACAATCGGCTGATGCTGTCGCCCGTGCTGTCGGGCGAAAAGACTTACGAACAGATCATCACCCATGACGACGCATGGTACGCCCAGCATGGCGTGACGCTGCACAAGTCGGCACCCGTGACGCTGATCGACCGCGATACCAGGCAGGTCATTTCCAGCAACGGCATCGTCGCTCCTTACGACAAGCTGGTCATCGCCACCGGGTCTTCGCCATTCATCCCACCCATTCCCGGTCACCAGCTGCCAGGGGTCGTCACCTATCGCGACCTCGACGACGTCGACAAGATGCTGGCCCTGGGCAAGTCCGCCAAGGTCGTCGTCATCGGCGGCGGTCTGCTGGGGCTCGAAGCCGCAGCCGGGCTCAAGATGCAGGGCATGGACGTCACCGTCCTCCACCTCTCGCCCACCCTGATGGAGCGCCAGCTCGATCCGGCAGCCGGATATCTCCTGGAAAAGGCTTTCACCGACCGCGGTATTCGCGTGATCACCAAGGCCAACACCAAGACGGTGCTCGGCACCGACAAGGTCGAAGGCGTGCGGCTCGAGGATGGCACCGAGATTGCCTGCGACATGGTCGTCATGGCGGTCGGCATCCGCCCGTCGTCCGGCCTCGCCAAAGCCGCGGGGCTCGCCGTCAACCGCGGCATTGTCGTCGATGACCAGATGCGGACGGACGATCCGGCCATTTTCGCCCTGGGCGAATGCGTCGAGCATCGCGGCACATGCTATGGCCTCGTCGCGCCGCTCTATGAAATGGGCGCCGTGCTGGCCAAGACCCTGGTCGGCGAAAGTGCCGCCTATGCCGGCTCCGTCACCTCCACCAAGCTCAAGGTCACCGGCATCGATCTCTTCTCCGCAGGCGACTTCGCCGAAGCCGAAGACCGCGAAGAGATCGTGCTGCGCGACGCCACGGCAGGGGTCTACAAGCGCCTCGTGCTCAAGGACCACCGCATCGTCGGCGCCGTGCTCTACGGCGAGACCAGCGACGGTCCCTGGTATTTCGACATGCTCAAGCGCGGCACCGACACACGCGAGCTGCGCGACACGCTGATCTTTGGGCAAGCCTACCAGGGCGGCAGCCCGTTGGACCCCACCGCAGCCGTCGCAGCCTTGCCCGACGAGGCCGAGATCTGTGGCTGCAATGGCGTCTGCAAGGGCAAGATCACTGGCGCTATCACCGGCAAGGGCCTGACGACCCTGGATGGTGTCCGCGCTCACACCAAGGCTTCTGCCTCCTGCGGCTCGTGCACCCATCTGGTGGAGCAACTGCTGCAGGTCACCCTCGGCGACAGCTATAACCCCGCCTCGGTCCAGCCCATGTGCGCCTGCACCGAGCTGGGCCATGACGACGTACGCCGCCTGATCGTTGCCAAGTCGCTCAAGTCTATCCCCGCCGTCATGCAGGAGTTGGAGTGGAAGACCAGCTGCGGCTGTGCCAAGTGCCGTCCTGCGCTCAACTACTATCTCGTGGCCGACTGGCCCGGCGAATACGAGGACGACGGCCAGTCCCGCTTCATCAACGAACGCGTGCACGCCAATATCCAGAAGGACGGCACCTATTCGGTGGTGCCGCGCATGTGGGGCGGCATGACCAGCCCCAGGGAACTGCGCGCCATTGCCGATGTCGCCGACAAGTTCGCCATTCCCGCGGTCAAGGTCACGGGCGGACAGCGCATCGACCTCCTGGGAGTCAAGAAGGAGGACCTGCCCGGCGTCTGGGCCGACCTCAACGCCTCCGGCATGGTGTCAGGTGCCGCCTATGCCAAGGGTCTGCGCACGGTCAAGACCTGCGTCGGCTCGGACTGGTGCCGCTTCGGCACCCAGGACTCCACCGGGCTCGGCATTCGCATCGAGAAGTTCATGTGGGGCGCCTGGACCCCGGCAAAGCTCAAGCTCGCCGTCTCCGGCTGCCCGCGCAACTGCTCGGAGGCCACCTGCAAGGACATCGGCGTCATCTGCGTCGACTCTGGCTACGACATCCACTTTGCCGGCGCGGCAGGCCTCGAGATCAAGGGCACGGAACTGCTGTGCCATGCCGACACCGAGGACGAGGCACTCGAGATCATCGTGGCGCTGACCCAGCTCTACCGCGAACAGGGCCGCTATCTCGAACGCATCTACAAATGGGCCAAGCGCGTCGGCACCGCCTCGATCAAGGCCAACGTGGTCGATGATATCGCCAAGCGCCGGCACTACTTCGAGCGCTTCGTCTATTCGCAAACCTTTGCCCAAATCGACCCTTGGGAAGAGCGCGTGAACGGCCGGGACGCGCATGAATTTGCGGCATTGGCCGAGTTCGGCATGCCGGTTGCAGCAGAATAGGGAGCATCAGACACCATGAGCGAATGGATCGAAATCGGCAGTGTCAGCGCCATCCCACGCCGCGGTTCGCGCTGCGTTTCCACGCCCGAGGGCAAGATCGCCGTGTTCCGCACCCAGGACGACGCCATCTATGCCATCGAGAACCGCTGCCCCCACCGCAACGGCCCCTTGAGCGAGGGCATCGTCCACGGCTCGTCCGTAACCTGCCCGCTGCACAACTGGGTCTTTGACCTCGCCAGCGGCAGGGCGCTGGGTGCCGACGAGGGGCAGGTCCGCACCTATACCGTCCAGGTCGTGGACGGGCGCATCTTCATCGCACCCGAAGCGGTGCAGGTGGCCGCCGAGTAGCGGCACTCCGATCACTCCAATCATTCGCCACAGGGGAGACCAGGCAATGTCTTACGTCGTGCCAACAGAATTTGTGACCCGCATGATCGATGCGGGCGAGGCCAAGGTGTTCATGTCGACGCGTGACACGCTGATCCGGGCCTTCATGGCCGGCGCCATCCTGGCGCTCGCCGCCGCCTTTGCCATCACCATCAACGTCCAGACTGGGCAGCCGCTAGCCGGCGCCATCCTGTTCCCGGTCGGCTTCTGCCTTCTCTACCTCATGGGCTTCGACCTCCTGACCGGCGTGATGACGCTGGTACCGCTGGCACTGATCGACAAGCGCCCGGGCGTGACGCTCCAGGGCGTGCTGCGCAACTGGGGGCTGGTCTTTGCCGGCAATTTCGGCGGTGCCTTCATCGTTGCGGTAATGATGGCCATCATCTTCACCTTCGGCTTCACCGAGGCGCCCAATGCCGTGGGCCAGGCGATCGGCCATATCGGTGAGGGCCGCACCGTCGGCTATGCCGAGCACGGCGCCGCCGGCATGCTCACCCTCTTTATCCGCGGCGTGCTCTGCAACTGGATGGTCTCCACCGGCGTGGTCGCCGCCATGATGTCCACCTCGGTCTCGGGCAAGGTCATCGGCATGTGGATGCCGATCATGCTGTTCTTCTACATGGGCTTCGAGCATTCCATCGTGAACATGTTCCTGTTCCCCTCGGGCATCATGCTGGGCGGCCAGTTCTCGATCTGGGACTACCTGATCTGGAACGAAATTCCCACCGTGGTCGGCAATCTCGTCGGCGGCCTCGCCTTTGTGGGTCTGGCCCTCTACGCCACCCATGCCCGCACTGGCGCCAAGCGCCAGCCTGCCGCGGCGATCCGCATGGCACCGGCCGAATAAAACTTCGGAGGCCCGCCCCGACGGGCCTCCCACTTCGGGGACTGCATCATCGACACGTTGACCGTATCGATCGGCCACTATTCGAGCCGTGGCCGCAAGGCCAGCAACCAGGATTTTCACGGCGCGCTCATTCCCGAGCCGCCGCTTCTGGGCATGAAGGGGCTGGTGGCGGCCGTTGCCGACGGCATTTCCACCAGCGCCGTCAGCGCCATTGCGGCAGAAACGGCGGTCAAGTCCCTCCTGACCGACTACTTTTCCACCCCCGACAGCTGGCCGGTTCGCACCGCCGCGCAAAGGGTGATCGCCGCCACCAACAGCTGGCTCTTTGCGCAGGGTCAAGGCGGCAGCCATCCCGATGATCCGGACCGCGGCTATGTCTGCACCTTGAGCGCGCTGATCCTCAAGTCTCGCTCCGCCCATATCCTTCATATCGGAGACTCCCGGATCAGCCGCCTTGCGGGCCCGAGCATCGAGCCTTTGACGGAAGATCATCGCAGCGGTGGCAGGAAAGGGGATGCCTTGCTGGCGCGGGCCCTGGGCATCCGCCGGCATGTGGAGATCGACTATCTCCGCAAGCCGCTGGCGGTCGGGGACATCTTTGTCCTGACCACCGACGGCATACACGGCTTCGTCGACGGGCTCACAATGGCCCAGATCATTACCCGAAGCAGCACCAATCTCGATCAGGCCGCCAGCGACATCGCGGCCCTCGCAGTGGAACACGGGAGCGACGACAACCTCACCATCCAGATCCTGCGCGTCGACGCGCTGCCCAGCGGTGGCCTTGCAGAGCATCTGGAAACCCCGCCCGACGTGCCACTCCTGCGCCCGTTGCGGGAGCACGACGTCATCGACGGTCTCCGCGTCGTCCGGCAGCTGCATGGCAATGCGCGCAGCTGCGTCTACCTGGTCGAGGAGCCAACCACGGGCCGGCAGCTGGTCCTGAAGGCACCGGTCATGGACGAGGGTGGCGACACCACCGCCTTGCGCCAGTTTCTGCTGGAGAACTGGGTAGCCGCCCAGGTCGACAGCCCGCACCTGCTCAAGCCTGTCCAACGCCCGGTGCCACTGACGGCGCTTTATCACCTGACCGACTACGTCGCAGGCGAAACACTGACCGAGTGGCTGCGGCGCCATCCCCACCCCAGCCTCGGGGAGGTGCGCACCATTGTCGACCAGATCGGAAAAGGTCTGACGGCGCTCCATCGCCGGTCGGTGATCCACCAGGATCTTCGCCCTGACAATATCCTGGTGAGCCGCGAAGGCCGCGTCACCATCATCGACTATGGCTCGGCCAGCGTCGGCGGCATTGTCGAACTGGAGGATGCCGATCCCGCTGGCGTATGGCCTGGCACCTTGCAATATACCGCGCCCGAATGCCTGCTGGGCGAGCGAGGGACCATCCAGTCGGACCTCTTTTCGCTCGGTGTCATCACCTATCAGATGCTGAGCGGGCGCCTGCCCTATGGCGATCGCGCCAGCCGCATCCAGAGCCAGCGCGATATCGCGCGCCTCCAGTTCTCGCCGCCTGAGGGCGTGCCGCCCTGGACTGAGGCAGCCATCGAGCGCGCCGTCACGCTCGACCCGCGGCAGCGCTATGGCGAGGTCTCGGAATTCCTCTACGACCTGGCCCATCCTGCGAGCCAGAGCGGCATGCCAGGCAAGCCGGCAAGCCCGCCCAGCCAGCGCCTGCGCTTCTGGCAGACCACGAGCCTTGTGCTCCTTTGCGCCGTTTTCGTGCTCCTGGTCCTCCTGGTGGTGCGCTAATGCCGGGCAACCATGCATCCTGCGCGCTTGTCCGGGCGGACGCCGCGTGAGTAACTCCTCCCGATGAGCGCTGCAGAACTATCGATCCTGATCATCGACGAAAACCGTATCCGCGCCTCCATCATCGAGGATGGATTGCGCGAGGCCGGGCACAGCCGGGTGACGGTGCTACACGAGGTCAACCAGGTGGCCCGCGCCATCCAGAGCAGCGACCCGGACGTGATCGTCATCGATCTCGAAAACCCGCAGCGCGACACGCTGGAACATTTCTTTTCCCTGTCCCGTGCCGTGCAGCGGCCGATTGCCATGTTCGTCGACCGCTCCGACGGCGCCATGATCGAGAAGTCGGTGGAAGCAGGCGTTTCGGCCTATGTGGTGGACGGGCTGCGCAAGGAGCGGATCAAGCCTATCCTCGACATGGCCATTTCCCGCTTCAATGCCTTTTCCAAGCTACGGCAGGAACTGGCCGAGGTGCGGAGCGAGCTGGAAGACCGCAAGCTGATCGACCGGGCCAAGGGCATTTTGATGAAGACACGCGGCATCAGCGAAGCGGAGGCCTATGGCCTCCTGCGCTCAACAGCGATGAACCAGAACCGCAAGCTGGTGGAGATCGCCCAAAGCCTCATCACCGCTGCCGACCTGCTGGGATAGAAAGCCATGTTCACCACCCGCCTCACTGCCGGCTTCCTCCCTCTCTTCGACAGCGCCCTCCTGGTGCTGGCGCAGGAATGCGGCTTTGCCGAAGCCGAAGGGCTGGAGCTGCAGCTGGTGCGCGAAACCAGCTGGGCCAACATTCGCGACCGGGCCGCCCTGGGTCATTTCGAGATCGCGCAGATGCTGGCGCCCATGCCCATTGCGGCCAATCTCGGACTCACCCCCATTGCCACGCCGATGATCGCGCCCGTCGTCCTTGGCCTCGGCAACAACGGCGTGACCGTCAGCGCCGCTGTGTGGAAGTCTATGCAGGAGCAGGGCGCTCCGGGCGATCTCGCAGCAGGGCCGGCGGGTCAGGCCTTGGCCAAAGTCGTGGCCGCAACGAAGCGCAAGCTGCGCTTCGGCGTGGTACACCAGACATCGTCGCACAATTACGAACTGCGCTACTGGCTCGCCGCCAGCGGCATACAACCCGGTCGCGACATCGAGATCGTGGTCCTGCCGCCGCCACTCTTGCCTGACGCGTTGGGCGCCGTCAGCATTGACGGCTACTGCGTCGGCGAACCCTGGAACAGCGTCGGCGTGGCGCACAAGAGCGCCCATATCGTCACGGTCAAGGCGTCGATCTGGCAGTCGAGCCCGGACAAGGTGATCGGCATGCGCACGGACTGGGCCGAGCAGCATCCCGATCTGGTCGATGCCGTGGTCCGGGCCATCTACCGAGCGGGGCTCTGGTGCGCCGATCCAGCCAATCATGGCCAGGCAGCGCGGATCATGGCTGGCTCGGCCTATCTCGACCAAGACGAGAATCTCGTCCACCGGGCCTTGAGCGGCATGCTGGATGTGGGTGCCGGTCGGGTCGAAACGGTGCCCGGTTTCTTCATTCCCCATGCCAGCGCGGCCAACCTCCCTTGGCGCAGCCACGCCCTCTGGTACTACACGCAGATGGTGCGCTGGTGCGATGTGGTCCCCAGCGACGCCGCGGCCGCCATTGCCCAAGCCAGCTTCCGCCCCGACCTCTTCCGTCGAGCGCTCGCGCCACTCGGCGTCAGCTTGCCGCTCACCGACAGCAAGGTCGAAGGGGCTAGGGCAAAAGAACAGGCGATCCCCGGCAGCCTCGGCGCCATCCCGATGCTTCCCGACCGCTTCTTTGACGGCCAGATCTTCGATCCGACCGACATCCAAACCTATCTGGAGCAGCAGGCGCAACTGCCTCAGACTTAGGCAGAAGGTTCGGCTTTTGCGCAAAGAGACCACCGTCGTCAGCACCGAGGCCTGCTGAAGCCCCTAAGATCAGCGATCTTGCCGCTGGCACGACTTATGCAGGAGTGAACGGGAGAGGCGTCCAGCGACGGGCGCCATGGCAAAGCCGCCAATCGTCACCGGGTCGTCAGGCCAGGATAGCGATTGGCGGCTTTTTCGTTTCAGGAGGTGCTCAAGTGAGCCAGTCGAACCCTGCCCTGCAAGCGCTCCCCGCCACGCGCCCGCCCGAGCGCATGGCCGAACTGGCCGTGCTGCCAGTGTTCCTCGACCTGCGCGGCAAGCGTGCCCTCGCCATCGGCGGATCGGAAGCGGCATGCTGGAAGATCGAACTCCTGGTCGCCGCCGGGGCAGAGGTCCATGTCTTTGCGCCGCGTCACGAGCGCTGCACCGAACTGGAACACCTCGCCGGCAGGGTCACTCTCCTCGACCGTGACTGGTCAGATGCCGACCTGACCGGCGCGGCCTTTGCGGTGGCGGACATCGAAGACGAGGCCGACGCCGTCACTTTCGTGACGGCAGCCAAGGCGGCGGGCGTGCCCTACAATGTCATCGACAAGCCGCAGTTCTGTCAGGTGCAGTTCGGATCCATCGTCAACCGCTCGCCCCTGGTGGTGGGGATTTCAACGGCGGGTGCGGCACCGATCCTCGGCCAGGCGGTACGCCGCCGCATCGAAACCACCTTGCCCCGCACCCTTGGCAAATGGGCGCGCTTTGCCGCCGCGATCCGGCCGCGCGTGATGGACCTCCTTCCTGCGGGCCCCAAGCGGCGGGCTTTCTGGGAAGGGGTAGCCGAACGCGCCTTTGGTCAGTTGCCGCCCACCGCTGACGATGCACAGGTCGAGCGGTTCGCCACCACCTCCACAGGCGGGCGGGTTACCCTGGTGGGCGCCGGACCGGGCGACGCCGACCTCCTGACCATCAAGGCCGTGCGTGCGCTCCAGTCCGCCGATGTGATCCTGTTCGACGACCTCGTCTCGGCAGAGGTGCTGGAAATGGCTCGCCGCGAAGCTAGGCGCATGCTGGTCGGCAAACGGGCGGGCCGCGACAGCTGCAGGCAGGACGACATCAACCGGACCATGTTGACGCTGGCGCGCCAGGGCAAGCATGTGGTGCGGCTGAAGTCTGGCGATCCGATGATCTTCGGTCGCGCGGGCGAAGAGATCGCCATGCTCGAACAGCATGGTATTAGCGTAGAGGTCGTGCCCGGCGTAACGGCCGCACTGGCGCTCGCCAGCCGCCTCGGCGTGTCGCTTACCCATCGCAATTGTGCGCAATCGGTGCGTTTCGTCACCGGCCATTCGCGCCTGGGCAAGCTGCCAGAGAACCTCGACTGGCGCGCGCTCGCCGATCCGGCCACCACCAATGTCTACTACATGGCCCGCCGGACCCTGCCCTCCATTGTCGCGGAGTTACTGGCCAAGGGTATGGACCCCGCCACACCAGCCATCATCGCCAGCGATGTCAGCCGCGCCGGTGAGCAGGTCTGGCGCGGTCCGGTTTCAGCAGCGCCCGAGGCAGCCGAAGGCTTCGACCTAAGCTGTCCAACGATGTTCGCCGTCGGCGAGGCTCTCGCAGTGGCAGCGGAAGCCGTCGCTGGTGAGACACAAGGCGACCGCATCGCGGTTTAGCTTGGATGCATGGCATGCATTCGCCCACGGATACGTGACAGGGTGAGTCAGTCGCGGTAAACTGACAATGTTAGTCCAGTTTAGCGCGCCATGTTCCACCCCAATATGCAATCCACCGTAGAGGGCTTTTTCCCCCACGGCATGCCCAGCTGGCGCAGCTGGGGCGGCATGCTCGCCGACGTGTGGGAGGTGACCGGGGCTTCGGGCGCCAGAGGTGAGTACGTCTCGCCCCATGCCCGTCTCTTCGTCGTGCTCGACGAAACCAGGCCATGCTCCATCCAATTGACACTGGACCCGCGCAACGAAAGCACGGGCCAAGGCCGGCTCAGCTATATCCCACCGGGGGTCAAGACCTGGTCCTTTGTGGGTGAAGACGTCCATCTTCGCCATCTCGACCTTCATCTGGATCTCCAGCACTTCGCCACGCGCCTCAACATGCCGCTGGACCCACGGGCCGCCGAAACGCCGCGGCTGATGTTCAGCAACGAGCGCATCTCCGCTCTTGCCGCGCTGCTTGCCGCGGATTGCGCCGGGCCGGGGCTGCACCAGCTCTATGGTGAAAGCCTTGCGACGGCGATCTTCGTGGAACTCTTCCAGCTGCCGCCGCCGCGCAGCGAGACGCGCGGCCAGCTGTCGCCGCGCCGACTGCGCCTCGCGACGCAGTTTCTCGCCAATCACTGCCGCGAAACCGTACTCTTGCAGGATCTTGCCGCATTGGTTGGCCTTTCGCCCTCGTACTTCAATGCGGCGTTCAAGGCCTCCACCGGGCTGACGCCGCATCAGTGGCAGATGCGCTCGCGCATCAATTGGGTCAAAGACCGCCTGATCGAACAAAACGCCAGCCTTAGCGCCATTGCCAATGCGGCAGGTTTCGCCGATCAGGCGCATATGACGCGCGTGTTCAAGCGCTCCAGCGGGCAGACACCGGCCGCCTGGCTTCGCAGCAAGCAGCTGTGAAATTGCCGCAAGATCGTTCAACCGATCACAAGGTCCGACAATCCCTGAGAACAAAGGTGAGTTATTAGCTCACCTTTGTTGGAACACATCTGTGGCAGCACGGCGGCCACGGGGCTCAGGAAAAACCCATGCAGACGACGCTCTCCCGCGCGCTACTCCCCTTCCTTCTTCTCACTACGGCGCTCGGCAACCAGGCCATGGCACAAAACCAGCCGATCGCGCTCGGCGAGATCGTGGTTGAAGCCGATGGTACCGGCCAACCGGCAGCGGCGGTCAGCACCACGGCAGGCTCGAAGCTGCCGGTCGCCATCACACAGGTGCCGCAGTCGATTTCGGTGGTAGATCGCAAGCAGATCGACAACAGCCCCGGCCCCAAGGCCGATGCTGCCCTGCGCTATTCTGCCGGTGTCACCACGCAGACCTATGGCGCCGATGCCGACACGGACTGGTTCTATGTGCGCGGCTTCCAGGCCGACCAGACGGGCATGTTCCTCGACAATCTGTCGCTCTACCAGACCGGCTTCGGCACCTTCCTCGTCGATCCCTACCTGCTCGAACGCATTGAGGTGCTGAAGGGCCCTGCCTCCGTGCTTTACGGTGGCGCCAATGTGGGCGGCCTCGTCAACTATGTCAGCAAGCGTCCGACTGGCGAGCGCTTCCTCACCACCGAAGCGGGCATCAACAATTTCGGCAACGCCTATGTCGGTGTCGATGGCGGCGACGTTCTGGCCGACGGCGACCTGTCCTACCGCGTCACCGGCAAGCTTTCCGGCGGCGGCTGGGAGACCAAGCGCGCCAGCGATCTGCGCGGCGTGATCCAGGGCAGCGCCACCTGGACGCCGAGCGAGGACACCTCGCTTACGCTCTATGGCACCTACCAGAACGTCAATCTCGACCACACGGCGACCGGCTTCCTGCCCTTCGTCGGTACCGCTGTCGACGCCCCTGGGGGCGTCCGCATTCCGCGCGACTTCAACTATGGAGAGCCGGCGATCGATGTCTACGAGCGCCAGCAATACACGGTTGGCTACGAGCTCGAACAGGCGATCGATGGCAACTGGACGGTACGGCAGAATGCCCGCTATGCCGCCGTCGACCTCAACGAAGACGCGATCTACAGCAATGGTGTGCTCACCGGCACAAGCCTGGGCCGCTATCGCTGGGCTCATCACACCAAGGCTGGCATCCTGACGATCGACACCCAGCTCGAAGGTGAAGTCACGACGGGTGCCGTGGACCACACGCTCCTCTTCGGCGTGGACTACAAGAACTACCGCCATGAAGCGGCAACCTTCTTTGCCGGTGCCACGAGCATCGACGTACTCAACCCGGTCTACACCACACCCTTTAGCCCGAGCACCCTCACCCCGGGTGCCATCACCAACATGCAGCAGCTGGGCCTCTATGCCCAGGACATCATCCGGTTCGACGACTGGCTGCTGACGCTCAACGGCCGCTACGATTTCGCGCAGACTTCGGTGCAGAACGTCACCACCGCCACCCGTGAAGAGGGCGTGTTCAGCGGCCGTATCGGTCTCGGCTACGAGTTCGACAATGGCCTCACCCCCTATGTGAGCTACGCCACATCCTTCAACCCGACGCTCTCGTCCGACGCGGCTGGCGTTCCGTTCGCCGGCGAACGCGGCGAGCAGTGGGAAGCGGGCCTCAAATATGAGCCGACCTTCATGGACGGCCTCATTACCGCATCGGTCTACAACATCAACCGCAACAACGTGATTGGTCCTGACCCCGTGCCCGGCGATCCAGCGCGCCAGGGTCCTGTCGGTACGGTCAACATGAAGGGCGCCGAGCTCGAAGGACTCGTAAACGTCCAGGACTTCACCATCCGCGGCGCTCTCACCTATCTGGAAGCCGAAGTGACTCGCGCCACCGGCACCACGCCCCTGGGCAACTCACCCACCCGCATCCCCACCCTCACCGCATCGCTGGGCGTGGATTATACCTTCCACGACGGCAGCCTGGACGGTTTGACGATCGGAGCTGGCATGCGCTTCCAGGGCGAGAGCTGGGCGGACGAAGCCAACACCACCCGCGTTCCGGCTGCTGCCCTCTTCGATGCCAGCCTGCGCTACCAAAAGGACGACTGGAGCGTCGCGCTCAACGTGTCCAACCTGTTCGACACCAGCTATGTCGCCGGCTGTCAGTCGCTCACCTCCTGCGGCTACGGTGCAGGCCGCACGGCAACCATCAGCGTCAAGAAGAGCTGGTAAGCCTCGACCCTTGATGACCAACATGTTCTCCGGCCGCGCTGCGGCCGGAGATTTGCTTTAGTAGGTTTCGGCATGATCCTCCGCCTGTTCCGCCCATCCCTCGTCAGCCTGATGCTGGTCGCGCCCGCCTGGGCCCAGGCGACGGCAGAGGCGCCGCCTGCCCTGCCCGCAGCGCTCCTGCCCCATGACCTTTCCCCCTGGGCCATGTTCATGGCGGCTGACTGGGTGGTCAAAGGCGTGATGATCGGGCTGGCCTTGGCGTCGCTCCTGACCTGGCTGATCCTTGTGGCCAAGACGCTCGAGATCCTTGGGGCCAAGCGCCGCATGCGTCGGACGCTTCGCGCCGTCTCGACCGCCCGTACGCTCCAAGATGCACTCCTCGCCTCCGAACGGCAGCGCGGCGCCGGACGCGTGCTGCTCAGGGCGGCTGAAGAGGAGGTGCGCCTGTCCTTCGATGCGCTGCCGAACGCCGGTGGCGACGGCTTGAAGGAGCGCGTTGCCTCCCGCCTGGCCCGGCTCCAAGCCGCGGCGAGCCGTCGCCTGGCGCGCGGCACCGGCCTTCTCGCCAGCATCGGTTCCACAGCCCCCTTTGTCGGTCTTTTTGGTACCGTCTGGGGCATCATGAATGCCTTCATCGGCATCTCTCAGGCGCAGACTACCAACCTCGCCGTGGTCGCCCCCGGCATCGCCGAGGCGCTTCTTGCAACGGCGATCGGCCTGGTCGCCGCCATCCCGGCCGTGGTGATCTACAACGTCTTTTCGCGCTCCCTTGCCGGCTATCGGCAGGTGCTGGCCGATACCGCCGCCGCCATCGAGCGCCTGGTGTCGCGCGACCTCGACTTCAGCCACGCGCCCAAGGCGGAGGCAGCGTAATGGCGGGCGGCATCCGCGAGAGCCAGGACGACGAACTGGACGAGCAGCACGAGATCAACGTCACGCCGTTCATCGACGTGATGCTGGTGCTCCTCATCATCTTCATGGTCGCCGCGCCCCTGGCGACTGTAGACGTCAATGTCGATCTCCCTGGCTCTACCGCTGCGCCGCAGCCGCGGCCCGAGCAGCCGGTCTATGTCACCCTGCGCGACGATCTTTCGATAAACATCGGCAATGAGCTTGTGGCGCCCGCGGCGCTCGCTTCCGCACTGGAGACAGCCACCGGGGGAGACCGCGAGCAGCGCCTCTTTCTTCGCGCCGATCAAGCCGTGCCCTATGGCGAGTTGATGGCCCTCCTCAACGACCTGCGCGCCAGCGGCTATCTCAAGATTGCGCTGGTTGGCCTCGAAACCCTTCCCGGGGCTGAAGCCCTGCCATGACCGGTGGAGAGCGCTGGGGAAGCGACCACTTCGACGGCTTTTCCACACTCGACCTCGGGCGCTGGGCGGCGGCCGTCGTAGTCGTTGCTGCCGGCGGCTGGGGAGCCGCCTTTGCACTTCAGTCCTTGCCTGCACCTGCCGTCGTGCCCGGCGTCGCCGCCGAGCCGGCCATCCTCATCGATCTGGCACCCATGCCTGAGCCTGAAGCCGAGCCCGTTGCCGAGGTGGAACCCGCTCCCCAGCCACCCGCCGTCGAACCAGTGCCACCGGAAGCAACCGAGCCACAGCCCGAACCGCCCCCGCCGGAGGTCGCTCCGCCAGAGCTCGAAAAGCCTCGGGAGGTCGTGCAGCCAGAGCCAGAGCCAGACCCAGAACCAGAACCTGTCCCCGAGCCTCAACCGGAACCCGAACCAGAACCGGCCGAGCCGGAAATCGCACCTCCACCGGAGCCCGAAGAACTCGCCGAAACCGTTGCTGCCGTGCCCATGCCCGTGACCATGTCGCAACGCATCCGCGAGCAGCGCGAAAAACCGACGGCGCCGCCCAAATCGGCACCGCAACAGCCCAGGCCCACCGCCAGCACGCCAACGCCGCGGCAGCCGCAGAGCGCGCCCGCTTCCCCGCCGCCTGCCGCGGCCAACACGGTGTCGCTCCAGCAATGGCAGGCGCAAGCCTTGGCCCGGCTCGACCGGCGCAAGGTCTATCCGCGCTCGGCACAGGCGCAGGGCATCGTCGGCGCCGTGGTGATCAGTTTCACCGTCGGTGCCAGCGGCCAAGTCGGAGCGGCCAGCGTCGTGCAATCGTCGGGCGCCGCGGTGCTGGACCAGGCTGCGCTCGACACCGCCCGGCGCGCCTCGCCGCTGCCACCACCGCCGCCGGGCTATGCCGATCGCGCCATGAGCGCCACGATCCGCTTCGTGCCCTGAGGCTTGCGGAACGGAGCCACCGCGGCAGCGTTGCTTCCCGTTGTGACATGGAGGCATTCATGGCAGTGCGGCCCTATTGGAAAGGCTATCTCAAGCTTTCGCTCGTGACCTGCGCCGTATCGCTGACGCCGGCGACCACGCAGTCGGAGAAGCTGCGCTTCCACACGCTCAACCGCAAGACGGGCCAGCGCATCCATACCCAGTATATAGACGCCGTCTCCGGCAAGCCGGTGGACGACGAGGACCAGACCCGTGCTTATGAAAAGGGCGAGGACGACTATGTCATCCTCGAGGAGGAAGACCTCGACGCCGTCCAGCTCGAAAGCACCCGCACCATCGCCATCGACGAGTTCGTCCCCAGCGACACCATCGAGTGGGTCTACTATGACAGCCCCTACTTCGTCGTTCCGTCTGACGAGGTGGGCGAAGAGGCCTTCACCGTCATCCGCGAGGCCATGGCCGAAAGTGATGTGGTGGGCATTTCCCGCCTCGTCCTGGGCGGCCGCGAACGCGCCGTAATGCTCCAGTCCTGGGACAAGGGCATCATCCTCTGGACCCTGCGCTTCGGCGACGAGGTGCGGGACGAGGATGAGTACTGGAAAAGCGTGAAGGCGGAAAAGCCCGATCCCAAGATGCTCTCCATGGTCGGGGATATAATCAAGCAGCGCACCACCTCGTGGTCCGATACCATGGTCAAGGACCCGGTGCAGGACCGGCTGCTCGATATCATCAAGGAAAAGCAGGCGCCCAAGCGCAAGGGCAAGGCCAAAAAGGAAGAGCCGGTGGCTATCGAGCCGCAAAGCAATGTCATCGACCTGATGGCCGCGCTCAAGAAGAGTCTCGAAACCGAACCCGAAGCCCCCCGGAAGCGGAAGAGCTAGCTGGCCTTGCGCCGTTCCGCGGCAGGCTCGGCAGCAGGTTTCTTGGCGGCCCGCTTCCTCTTGGGCGCAGCCTTTGCCGGTTCATCGCCACTTCCACCGGCGCTGAGCCGCAGAGCCTCGAGCAGGTCGTTCGCCTTGGTCGGTTCGGGCCGGCGCAGCGGCACGACCTTGCGGCCTTCGATCTTGGCCTTGACCAGCTCGGCAAGCGCCTCCTCGTAACGATCGTCGAACTTCTCGGGCTCGAACTTGCCCGCCTTGGTCTTCAGGATATGCTGGGCAAGCTGCAGCATTTCGGGCTCGATCTTGCGCTGCTCGATCTCGTCGAAGGCTTCCCGCGCCGAGCGCACCTCGTAGTCAAAGTTGAGCGTCGTCGCGATCAGACCCTTGCGATGTGCGCGGATCAGCACCGGACGGAGCCTGCGGAACAGGACGGTGTGAGCAATCGCGGCCGCCTTCTGCTTGCGTAGGGCCTCGCGGATCAGGACGAAACTGTCCTCGGTCGCGTCCGAGGCGGGCAGGAGATAGTAGGGCTTGTCGAAATAGGTCGGCTCGATGCGGTTGCAGGCGATGAAGGCATCTACGGTCAGGCTCTTGTCGCTATTGGGCACGGCCGCCGCGATCTCTTCGGGTTCGAGCACTACATACGATCCCTCATGGGTCTCGTAGCCCTTGACCTGGTCTTCCTTCTCCACCGGCTTGTTGGTCTTGTTGTCCATATAGACGCGCTTGAGCCGATGGCCAGTCTCGCGGTTGACCATGTGGAGGGAAATGCGCTCCGAGGTCGTCGCTGCGGTATACATCTTCACCGGGCAGACAATTTCGGCGATCTTGATTACACCCGACCAAACTGCACGCGCGGCCATAGCGTTCTCCTGTTTGCTTCAGCAACGGCTCGGTCCGCGCTGCCGTTCCCTTGGAGGATTCAGCCTGAATTGACGGTGGGCGGGACCTGCTGCTCTCCTGCCGTGCGGTTACGGCCACCAGCCTTGGCCGCGTACAGAGCCTGGTCGGCCAGGTGCACCAATTCGTCGGGCGTCAGCCATTCATGCTCCTGCGTGGCAAGGCCAAGGCTTGCCGTGACCTTGAGCCATGGCGGGTTGCAACTATGGGGAATATCGAGCTCCTCGATCCGGCGCCGCATTTCCTCTGCCACTGTCTGGGCGCCGGCGGTATCGGTCTCGGGCAGCACGACGACGAACTCCTCGCCACCATAGCGCGCCGCGAAATCGGCAGGGCGCCGCATGCAGCCTTCGATGGCTTTCGCCACCTGCTGCAGGCAGGCGTCCCCCGCTAGGTGACCATACCTGTCGTTGAAGAGCTTGAAGTGATCGACATCGATCAGCACCACAGACAGCGGCCGCCGGTCACGCCGGCAACGCGCCACTTCCTGTTCGATCCTTGCGTCGAAGGCCCGCCGGTTAGGAATGCCGGTCAACCCATCCAGCGTGGCCAGTTCCTGCAGCTTGTGCTCCAGCACCTTTCGCTCGGATATGTCCCGGGTCACCGAGACCACCCCCAGCATCTCCCCGGCCTCGGTTGCCGGCAACACGCTCAGCGTCGACTCCACCCATTTGGTGGACCGGTCCGCCGTGACCAGCCGGAACGCCACTGTAGCACTCCGTTCGCCGCGGTAGAGGGAAGCGACCGCCGCCGTCACGAATTGCCGGTCCTCCGGCAAAATGCTCTCAAAAGCGTTGGTGCCAACCAGTGCCTCGGACGGTACGCCCAATATGTGGATCGCAGAGGGAGAGACATAGCGCCTGATACCGTTGAGATCGATCCGCTCCACCAGATCGTTGGCATTGTCCGCCAGAAGGCTCAGTTCCGCTTCCCGGGCCGCCAGGATCAGATCCGACTGCCGCCTAGCCTGGTTCTGCCGGTAAAGCTGCAATAAGAGCACCGCTCCGGCCAGCATGGTCACGGCCAAAGCGCCCCAACGCCACCGCGCGCCCTGGATCCAGGTTGCAGTGGCCTCGCTCTGGGACACGGCCGTCAAGACGACGAGTTGGCTCCTCCAGCTGCGATGAAATCCGCCAATGCGCTGGATCGCAT
This sequence comes from Devosia sp., assembly GCF_036563435.1. Classification (GTDB taxonomy): domain Bacteria; phylum Pseudomonadota; class Alphaproteobacteria; order Rhizobiales; family Devosiaceae; genus Devosia. The sequence goes on along the minus strand of NZ_DATCMJ010000003.1, from coordinate 6,694 downwards.
CGATCGGCGATTGGTAAAAGTAATGCCCGGTGTCCGTCTGGCTGAGATGGCGCACGAACAGCTCATGATCGGAGATATCTCGCCCAAGGATGTTAGGGTCAAAGGGGGCACGAGCCAGCACGACGCCATCACCGCGCACCAAAATGGTCGAACCCAGCTGCCCGGTCTGGAAATTTTCGAAATAGTCGCCGAAAGTCTGAACAGCCACCGACGCCAGCACAACGCCGCCGAAGCTGCCATCGGCCTTGTTGAAGCGCATGGTAACGGGGATGATCCACTCCCCACTCGACCGGCTGACCACAGGTGCACCCACGGCTGCCAGCCGGCTCGACGATGCGGCGTGCTGCTTGAAATAGTCACGGTCGGCGTTGTTGGCGCCCGCCGGCGGTTCCTCGGCGGTAGTCAGAAGCCAGTTCCCCGCTTCATCATAGATAAAGAGATCTCGTATTGGTGGCGTACCAATCTTGAGGCGCAGCATAAGGGTCCGCAGCTCGTCGAGGCGCTGGCCGTCGGTCCCCAGGTTTTCCAGCTGCGCTACGACAGCCACCAAAGGTGTCTTGGCAAGTTCAAGCGTGTCTTCGGCGTGTTGAACAAAATACTGGGCGAGTTCGGAGGTGCCATCTTCGACCCGCGTCATCTCGGCGCGCCAGCCCACCACTTCCCCCCAGGCCAGCAAGGCGATGGTGCCAAGGCACGCTAGGGCGAATAGCCCCCTTGTCAGCCAGTTGCTTCTATGTCGAGTTGCCGCAGGCATTGCTATTCCCTCATCGGAGGAGAGACTAACATCAACGAGTTGAGCCGACGTTCACGGCTGACTGATGCTCCTGGTGGTTAAAGCATCCTGAAACCCCGAAGTTCCGGAAGGCTTATCCTGCCAGGCGCGCGCGCAGCCGCGTGTTGAGCAACAACATTCCCCCTGCGCTTGCAGCCGGAATCGCTGCCAGCACCAGCCAGGGCAGCGATGCAGCGGGGCTTGTGACCAGTGCCTTGTCCAGCAATGGTCCCAGGGCAACATTGCCCACCAGAACCGCCATCCCGCCAGCGGAAGCCATGGCCCCAAAATACATTCCGCTCGGGCGGGCACCCGCAAAGCCGGCGACGAGGTCGGACACAAAGGGCCTCGCCAGCATAGAGCCCAGTGTTAACAGCGCCACCATCAGCGCCGCCGGAAGCAGGTGAAACGGGGCTGCCAGTGGGGGCTGAACGGCGAATACTGCCAGGGTTGCAAAGGCAAGCCCAACCACGAGGAAACCCAGCGGAATGCAGACATGGGAACCAAGACGTTGGCCAAGCCGCGTCACCGGAACCTGCAGCGAGACGACCAGCACCGATGCAATCATGAACATGGGCGCGAGATCCTGCGCCGTACCGCCCACCCGGGCGATCTCCACCGGCAAGGAAAGGTAGAGCTGGTTATAGGCAAAGAGCTGTGCGCTGTTGGCCAGGACAAAGGCCAGGAACAGGCGGTCCCTGAACAAGGCAGCCCAGGCCGGCTTGGCGCGTGGCATATGCGTCACCTCTCCGCGCGGGAGCCAGAAGAACAGTACGACAAAGGCACATACAAAGATCGTCGCACCGGTAAACGCCATTGAGCGGAAGCCCGCCCCGGTCAGCAGGGCGGCGAACATGGGTCCGAGAACCGCGCCCAGCTCTCCCCAGACTGAAAGAAGCGCGAAGTACTGGGCCCGGCTGCGCTTGCCCTGCCCTTGGCTGATCTCGCCGATCTTGGCCATCAACGAACTGATCGCCGGCGAAAACAGCGCTCCGCCAACACCAGTGAGGCAGGCGCCCGCGAGCACTATAGCCAAGTGCCCACCAATCCCCAGCATCAGGAAGCCGGCGACGCGCACGACGCAGCCGAGGAGGATCATGCGGCGCGGCCCCAAGGCGTCAGACAGTGCGCCACCGAAGACGAACAGGCCCTGCTGGCTGAACGTTCGCAGCCCCAGCACCAAACCGACGATGCTTCCGGCAAGCAGCATGTCCTCGCGCAGATAGATCGCGAGAAACGGCACCACCATGTAGAAGCCGACATTGAAGACGAACTGGCTCGACAGGAGCAGGCTGGGACTAACGGGCATCACGCACTCGATTGTTGCGTGATCTCTAGACGGCCCCCCGGCAAAGGGGAAGCTGGCTGCGCCCTCACCTGCTCGATCCTATGGAGCACCATGCATCGTCAGGCGTTATGCGCAGAGACCAACAGGGGATATCTAATGATGAACGAGTTTACCGGACGCTGGCTTTCCCAAGGCGAATGGCACGGGACGGACTTCACCCACTCCTCATCCGAGTACGAGCATGACGGCGAACACGGTCCGATGCGCCATGCCTATGTGGAGCAGGAGGGTACCCGCGTCGGCGTCTGGGTTCCGGCGAGCTGGAGCGACGAGGAAGCCCGTGCCGCTCTTGAAAGCAATTGGTAGCTAGTGGCGGCGGCTTGGCGCCGCTCGCACCAGTGCGGTGATCACGGCCAGCACAGCGCCGGTCACCGCAACTTTGCGGATCAGGCCAGGCATATTGTGTTGAAGTTCGGAACGGATGCCCATTTCAGCAGGTATGTTGGGAATGCGGCCATGGATCAGGTCATCACCAATCCCCTCGACCACGTTGATGCGGTCGGCCGCCAGAAGCATCAACCAGTGGCTCCATTTGCCCTCGCTTTTCTTGAAGGCCTGGCGGCGGATAGCGCCGCTTAGGCCGCTCGGCGGCGTCGAGGTGCCGAATACCGCCGTGCGCCGGTTGTGCTCGGTGGAGCGGAGCAGTTCGATATCGCGTCCCTGCAGGGTCGGCCGTTCCCAGTCGAGTCCGCCCTTGCTCTCCTGCGACCGGTCGCGCATCGGATAGGTCGGGTCGTTCTGGGGATCAGCATCGACGCCCCAGCCGACGACTGTGCTAGGGTCGATCCGCTGCTGCGCGGCCATGCCCTCAGGAGACATTGACTGAGGAAGGGACGAGGACGGGCTTGATGCATCCGTCGAGCTTGGCGGAAAAGATGTGGTAGGCATCGGCAACCTCCTCGAGCGGCACTTTATGGGTGATGAGAGCTTTGGGATTGATGCGGCCGGCCTGCACATGCTCGATCAGCCGCGGCAAGAGGCGTTTCACCGAAGCCTGGTTAGCGCGAATAGTGATGCCCTTGTTCACGACATTGCCGATCGGCACGATATTGCCGGTTGGGCCATAGACGCCCACGATCGAAACGATCCCGCCCTTCTTAACCGAGTTGATGGCCCAGTGGAGCGCCGTTGCCGCACCCGCTTCGAGCTTGAGCTTGGTACCCAGCAGCGAATGCATGGCGCTGCCGGCAGCGTCTCCCCCCACCGCATCGATGCACACGTCTGCGCCCAGCGAGTCAGTGATCTTCTTGAGAAAGTAGACCGGGTCTTCCACCGAGCGGAAATTGTAGACCTCCGCTGGGCAATACTGCCGGGCAAAATCCAACCGGTATTCAAGGTGATCGATGACAATCACCCGACCGGCGCCGAACAGCCAGGCGCAGCGCGCCGCCATGATGCCGACAGGACCAGCGCCGAAGACGACCACCGTGTCGCCGCGCTTGATGCCGCCCATTTCGGCTGCCTGGTAGCCGGTTGGCACCACGTCGGTCAGCAGCACGGCGTCGTCCAGGTCCATGCCCGGGGGGATCACCGTGGGACCAACATCGGCATAGGGCACGCGCACATACTCGGCCTGCCCACCATCGTAGCCGCCCGCTGTATGGGAATAGCCGAAGATGCCGCCCACGGCCGTGGCTTCGGAGTTGGATTCATGGCAGTTGCCGAACAGCCCCTGCTGGCAGAAGTGGCATTTGCCGCAGGCAATGTTGAAGGGCACGATCACATGGTCGCCTACTTTGAGGTTTTTGACCTCGGAGCCGACCTCTTCGACGATACCCGTGAATTCGTGACCGAAGGTCATGCCGATCCGCGTATCCGGCACCATGCCGTGGTAGAGATGAAGATCGGAGCCGCAGATGCAGGAGCGCGTCACGCGCACGATGGCGTCTTCCGGATGCTGGATGGTTGGCATCGGCTTTTGTTCAGCGCGCACCCGGTAGGGGCCGCGATAGTCCATGGCCAGCATGGGCGATCTCCTTGCAACTGCTCTGCCAATGTCATCGCGGGATTGAAGTTCCCAAGGCGGGCCATGTCTTAACTTGGGCGCTAAAGCCCGGCCGCAACGCCGCGCTTGACTTCTGCGGGGACCAACTGGAAAAAGCTGACGCTGATTGTCAGTAAATGAGAAACCTTCATGACTTCGCGTCGCAGTCTTGTTCTTTTCGCCCTCCCACTCACTCTTCTCACCCTTGCCGTTCCGGCCTTTGCGCGCGAGGTGACACACGTGATGGGCGTCACCACCGTTCCCGATCAACCGCTGCGGGTCGTTGCGCTTACCAACGAGGCGACCGAGGACCTCCTGGCCTTGGGCATCACCCCGGTCGGCGCCGTCCGCTCGGCCAACGCCAATCCATGGTTCGACCATGTCGCCGCGCAGCTTGCCGAAACCGAAGTGGTCGGCGAGGAGCTGGCGCCCAATCTCGAACTGATCCTTTCGCTCGAACCCGACCTGATCCTGGGGAACAAGAAGCGCCACGAAAAGATCTACGAGCAGCTCTCGGCTATCGCGCCCACCGTCTATGTCGAGAACATCACCGGCCAGTGGCGCGACAACCTGGCCTTCTATGCCGAAGCCTTGGGCAAGTCCGCCGAAGGCGAGGCTGTGCTCCAAGCCTATCAGGATCGTGTTGCGGCGATGAAGGCAGCGCTGGGCGATCGCGTCGGCGAAAAGGTCGGCCTGATCCGCTTCATTGCCGGGCAGAACTATGCCTACAACAATGACAGCTTCTCGGGCTCCATCCTGCGCGACATCGGCTTCGGTCGTCCTGCGGCGCAGGACAAGCCGGGCCTTGCCGAACCGATCGGGCCCGAGCGCATCCCCGAACTCGAAAGTGATCGCCTGCTCCACTTCAGCTATGAAGTGGGCGATGGCGGCGCGACCAAGGAAGCCCAGACCTGGATGGCCTCGCCGCTCTGGCAAAGCCTCCAAGCCGTCAAGACCGCTCATGTCTATGGCGTGTCCGACACCGTCTGGGCCACTGCAGGCGGCGTCATGGCTGCCCACCTGGCGCTCGACGACATCGAAAAGATCTACGAGATCGAATCGACCCGTTAGTTCTGGCCTCACGCATAACCGGCGACTGGTTTGCCGGCTGCGCTCAGAACGATCACCGGTAGCCGAGAAAGCGTGCCGTGTCAGGATCGATGGGAATGCCCTCAGCATCCCGCCGATCCGCTTCAGCCCATTCGCGATCACCGGGCGCCAACACCTTGCCGGCGCCGGGCGGCGAACCGCGCAAGGCGCTCAGATAGCCGGTGATCGCCTGCCTAAAGAGCTCAGCGCCGACGAACTTGGCCGGGTCCACTACGAGCACGAAGTGCCCCATATTGCGCGGCTCGTGGATGTTGTCCGTTCCATACATGGGAATGAAGTTGGGGTCGCGCGTCGTTCCGGTCAAGAGCGCCGAGAAGAGCGTGGCAACGCCCGCCAGTCCCGCCCCCTTGAAGCCGAAAGCCTCTCCACCGAGCGGCAACAGCATTTCCGCTTCATGTGGATCGGTCGTTGGCGACCCGTTCTTGTCCGCGGCAACGCCGCCCGGCAACGGTTCGTCAAGCGAACGATGCAGCAGCACCCGGTTCATCGGGATGGAAGAGGTCGCCATGTCCAGCAGCCAGGGCCTGCTACCCGGCACAGGCGCGGCAAAGGCGAGCGGATTGGTACCGTGGAAGCGTTCGGCGCCGTGGAACAGCGCCACCATTGCATCGGTATTGGTGGTGACAAAGGTGATGTAGCCCTGCTCGGCGCCCCAAGTGGCATAGGCACCCGCAGCGCCGAAATGGCTCGAATGCTCGATGCCGATGCCGGCGACGCCGCTTTCCTTGGCCATCGTGATGCCTGCCTCAACGGCCATATAGGCTGCATAGTGACCAAGGCCATCATCGCCATGAAGCATGGCGCTGCCCGCGCCGGTCTGACGCAGCACCGGTTTCGGGTGCTTGTTCACACGTCCCCCGCGGAGCATGCGACAATAATGCTCGACGAGGCGGATGCCGTGGCTGTCGACGCCAATGAGAGACGCGTGCATCAGCGCCCGGATAGCCGCTTCGGCCGACTCGATGCTGGCGCCGGCAGAATGCAACGCCGCTTGTGCGCGGTCCTGCAAATCCTGTGCAGACACAACCATTTGCTGGTCATTGCGCATCGGCTTCACCTCACTCCTGGACCGGCGCAGCCTCGCACTGCCCGGCATGATGGATCAAGAGGGCCGCGCCATCGACTGTTGTCGCGCACGCAGGAATCAATTTCCTCGCCGCCCCATGGACGTGAGGTATTTTCGCAACATTTTATGCGACACTCGGTTGCGGAGGCTCGTCCCGTCTTGTACCTGAGCCGGTGCAGGCGTAGTTTGCAAACACCTACTCCCTAGGAGGCTTTAATGTCCGTACGTGTACTTCTCGCTGGCGCTTCGCTCGCCGTCCTCGGTTCGGTTGCCGCTCAGGCCGCTGACCTCATCATCCCGACCACGCCAGAGCCGATCTATGAAGCTGCTGGTTTCGACTGGGAAGGCCTCTATGTCGGCGCTCGCGTCGGTGGCCAGTTCGTCGGCGCTGTCAGCGGCGGCACCACCTATGCC
>NZ_DATCMJ010000020.1:0-114282 GCF_036563435.1 Devosia sp. | reverse complement strand
CAAGAGCAATCAGCGTCTCCCAATCGTCTGCGCCCTAACTCGATGGCATCCGATGAGGTTGTGGTTATCACAACTAACGTGAACACGCACTATTCTGCATCAGTATGTCTAATCCATGTTATAGGTGTTTGGCGGTTCCGTAGTGTCGGAAACAGTGGCGCCTTTTCCATTGGTACTCCGCATCAGGAGATTACCGCATGGCCCGTTTTTTCTTCCACGTTGTGGATGGACAATTTGTGCCCGACACGGTCGGGATCGAGTGCAGCACACAGGCACAGGTTAAGACCCAAGCGATCCGCATTGCGGGTGAGATGATCAAGGACCTAGGCTCGGAATTGTGGGACACAAGCCGCCTCGACCTTTTCGTCTGCGACGCGCAAAATAACACCCTTTTGAAACTGTCGTTCTGTGCTGAGGATGTTTCTGGTTCGCTTGGTAATCTGGTGCCCACAGCGCTGGAAAATACATGATGCTCAAGGCAATACAGCTTCCTGAGGCAGTGGCGGCGCTGAACGCTGTCGTCACGGAAACAGACTTGATGCAGTGGCACGACGACTGGATGAGCAGCTCCGAATATGTTGGAATGTCTGACGACAACGCTAAACTTCTGGAGGCGTCGTTCGAAGGGAAGGCGCAGCACTTCGCCGGTGTTGCGCAGTAGGCGAGCGTCACGGTCGTCCGACGGGTAGCAGCGGCAATTCAGCAGTTTGGCCACGGAAATTGGGCGGAGGCGCTTGGTCGCTACTGCCTGAGGTAAGCCATAGTTGATCTGCTTAGGGGATCATTCTCCACATCTGCACGTTCTGTTGAGCGCCGCCCAGGAGCGCGGGACAATCATCCAATGACCGAAAAGATCGCCGTGCTCGTCGTTGAGGACGAAGCACTGATATTGATGGATATCGCAGACCACCTGGAAGCTGCTGGCTTCAAAGTCTACGAGGCAATGAACGCTGACGCGGCCATCAATCTGCTCAACGCGCACCTCGACATTCGCCTGATGTTCACTGACATCGACATGCCCGGCTCCATGGACGGATTGAAGCTGGCGGGGGCAGTTCGCGACCGCTGGCCACCTGTAAAGATCATCGTTACCTCTGGAGCGCGAATGATCGAGATTACGGATATGCCGGACGGCAGCATGTTCTTCAGCAAGCCGTACAATCACACCGCGGTTCTAAGCTCGATGCACGAGATGCTTGCCTGACTTAGCCGCTCAGCGAGGCGGCAGCTGCATTTCGGGCGGCCTCCCACTCGACCCAAGATCAGCACTGAGGCAGGGTACATGGCTCTTGGAACGTGAACGACGGCAACGGCAGCTTTCGGGATGGCTTGCCACGCACGCGAATGACTGAAAGGGATCGACTGCCGACTGGCGCAACGAGGTCGTAGGATCCGGACAACAAGGGGGTGGTTTGCAGACTGCAGCTTCTAGCACACGTGGGGCTAGAGCAGATATGTGCGCTGATGCTTGACCGCCTTGATGCCTCGCCATCTACTGAGCCCATTGTTGGGAGGGACCAATGAACGCTCCAGTGCTAGCCAAGGCGACAGGTCGAGCAGCTTTCGGTCTTGATCCTGCGAGCTATGACAGGTCACGTCCAGACTATCCCGCTTGGGTGTTTGATACTCTGCGCTCACAATGCGAGGTTGGCGCGGGCACTGCGGTCGTTGAGATCGGAGCTGGCACCGGGAAGGCGACGCGCCACCTTCTGGCATTGGGTGCCAATCCCCTCATTGCAATAGAGCCTGATCCTCGACTTGCAGATTTCTTGAAAGGTGATGGAGCAAATTCCGCACTTCGTGTCGTCAATAGTGCCTTTGAAGACGTGGAGCTTGGGCATTCCAGATTTGACTTCGCCACGAGCGCCACGGCCTTTCACTGGTTGGACGAAAGTGCTGCTCTAGCAAAGATCTCCACCGCCCTTCGGCCCGGAGGGTGGTGGGCGCCGTTCTGGAACATCTATGGTGACCCAACAAAAGCCGATCCCTTCCACGAGGCAACCCTAAGCCTGCTCTCCAGCGGGCCAACCAACCCCTCGAACGACGGCCAGTCACGACTTGAATTTGGAGCAAACGTTGAGGCTCGCGTAGCAGCAATTAAGGCCACCAGCGCCTTCGACATCATTGATTATCGCCAAAGCACCTGGTCGGTTGTGCTGAATGCGGAGCAGACCGTTGGTCTTTACGCCAGCTACTCCAATGTCAGTCTACGCCCTGATCGGGAGGATGTTCTGGCCAAGCTGGGCCGCATCGCCCGGGAGGATTTCGACAATCAGGTGACCCGCAATGTCACAACGGTCCTTTACCTCGCTCGCCGCTCGGCATCTGCTTAACATCCCGCGCATATTTTGCGCCTGCTTTCAGGAATGAACACTACCGCAATCGAATAACTGGCTTGGGGTCGATAGCTGTCCGCTCTGCTTCAACTTTGGGGTGGGAAACCGGACTGTCCGCTGACGGACGCAATGCAAATAAGCGGCCCTCCGGTGCGCATCGCTATCCAAGTTTTGGAAGCGAGTTGGCGTCCAAATCGCTCTCGAGGACCCCGAGGTTTCGGCGAGATGATAAGTGGTGGGTCCACTTCGGGATTGTTCGGAAAGAACTTCGGGGTGGCGGCGTTACGGATTCAATCAAACGCACTGCAAAAGCCGACCTGTTCGTTGACCAAGAGGCGGATAGCCTATCGGAACAAACGGCGTCGGAGGAAACCGCAACGCTTCTTACCATCTATGGTGGGTCGTGCTCAGATGAAGCTATCCAACCACTTGATCATCGAACTTCTTGGCTGGCCGGCACCGACGCGGGCGTCTACGGCCTCGCCATTCTTGAACATGACTAGCGTTGGCATGTTGCGAACGCTGTAACGGGCGGCTAGCGCTGGGCTTGTCTCGACATCGACTTTGACGATCCCGATAACGCCGGAAAGCTCACCGGCGATCGCTTCCAACATTGGCGCCATGGCAAGACAAGGTCCGCACCACTTGGCACCGAAGTCCACCAGCATCGGAATGTCAGAAGCTAGCACGGCTTCTTCAAAACTCCCATCGTCTACTTCAACGATCATTTAAACCTACTCCTCCGTCTCGTCTGTTCTTCACCACCGAAGCCGCAAGTGACTCAAAAACTTGGTGCTGCGAAGCCGTAGTTGCCCCAATACGCACCAGTGAGAATAGAAAGCAAAATGGCCAAGGGTACTGAATGCCCTCCGTCGCGGTGGACGAGCAGCGTCAGGAAAATCGCAAGACAGTGCAATCCGGCAAGAATGAAACCAAACGGTGTCGTGTGCGGCATCAGCAGCAAAATACCGATAGCCAGGCAGACGGCGCCATTGACTAGATGCCAGTTGCGGGGGAACCCCCAACGAGCATAGTTCTCCACCATCTCGCGCAGGCCTAAGCTGTTCGCGACGCTATTCAGAATATATGCCGAGCCAAGCAGCCAAACGAGCAAAATTGCCCAGTGATAACCGAGGATCATTTCGATAAATCCTAACAATTACATAGTCAGAAGGTCGCTCATTCAGACCCTAGAATGACCGTTCCGGTGCTCAGCTTTCGGCGGTATATATCCCCCGCCGATATTACGGCTGTGCGATCACGCCCGCAGAGCGAGACCCGCCCTTAGCTGTGCATGTCTCCGCAGGCAGGTCTCTGGCCAGCCTTATACGAGCTGGGCAGTCCGAATGGCAGGCGCAGTTACTTACAGTTTTTCGCCTATCTAGCCGCGGTGAATTCCACTTTCCGTGCCGAACAGCTATTTACCTTACATGCAGCAGGGGATCGACAAGCAATGAGCGTCAACGACAGCGGCGGGCACTCGACCAAAGGAAATACCCAGTTGCCAACGATGCCACAGCCAGCCCCCACTAGCGGCGTACTGTCCGAGGAGCAGCGAGCAGCCCTAGACCTTGATGTTTCCTGGCTGTTTTACCGCACGGAGTTCCGCAAGCGGATGGTGCAGGAGGGCTACCTCAAACACTATTGGCGAAGTGTTTTTGAAGCCGACATGATCTTCAGCTTGATCGCGCAGCGCCATCTGGAGGGTTCACCTATAACGCTCAAGGAGCTGGCGACGTACTTTAAAGTGTTGGCGACAGAGGTGACCGTGAAGCGCCATATCGATGATATGGAAGGCGCCGGAACAGTAATGCGGATCACGGACTCTCGAGACCGGCGACGCTTGTTTTTGGTTCCCACGGTCCGCCTAGCGGAGATCGGCCGCATCTTCCTGCAAGCGCGGGTGGACTTGGCTCTGGATCAAGGCTTTGTCTATGACCCAGAACGTGCGGCAACGATCAAGAAGGCCCGATCTGCGGGGTGACACTGTACGGTAGACCGCGACCTTTCAACGCTTGCAGGCAGGCACCTTCTAAGCAACCAACCTCTAGCCGACTGCACTGCTATTTGGCGGAAAGAGAGTACTTCTTTCATGGCCACCGATTAGTCGCAGGGCATACTGAAGCTGCGTATCATCTTCTTTGTCAGCCGGAACATAGGCGGAAGAGCCGCTTGAAGATTCCGGCTGCCCCGGAATGGTTATGTGACCTGAAAGAGACCACTCGCCAGGCACCATGTCCCTTCCAGACAGCTCCGGTGGCACCACCTGGCGAACTACGACGTCCGGTTCGATACCCAGCGCCTGGATCGAGCGGTTACTAGGCGTGTAGTAGCGAGCCGTTGTGAGCCGCATGGCTCCACCAGGGCCGAGTGGAAGAATAGTCTGTATTGACCCTTTGCCGTAGGATCGCGTGCCCACTACCGTCGCTCGACCATGGTCCTGCAATGCGCCGGCGACTATTTCAGAGGCAGAGGCAGAGGCACCGTTAATAAGCACCACAAGCGGAATGCCCGCGAGCTTTGCATCCCTGGGATCAGGCCACGCGTCCAAGCGGGCATTTGCGTCAGGCACACGTCCACGCATCAGCACCACAGCCCCGCGCGACATAAAGGTGTCAGCCACCATCACCGCCTGCTCGACTAGGCCTCCAGGATTGTTGCGCAAGTCTAGAATGATGCCCTTTGGCGCTGCGCCAGCACGCTGAGAATACACGGCGTCAATGGCTTCCCCGACGTCGCTCCCTGCCTGAGCACTGAAACTCGTGACACGCAAAACCGCGACGTCTCCTTCCATCAACCACTGCACAGCTGAAGTTGCTATTGTCCGTCGCTCCAAAGTGAGTTCAAGCGTGTCAAGTGTACCCTTGCGCAGGATGGATACGGTAACGCTGCTTCCAATTGGGCCCCTTATTCGCTTCACGGCGTCTTCGTGACTCACTCCTTCAACGGTGATGCCATCAATGGCGATAATCTCGTCCCCGGCACGTATTCCCGACTCTACAGCTGGCGATCCCGCAAAAACCGCAGTGACGGAAAGTCTGCTACCAGTCATTTCCGTCTGGAGACCCACTCCGCCGTATTCGCCCGAGAGCCCTTGGCTCATAGTAATGTAGGCTTCTTGCGTTAGGTAAGTGGAATGGGGATCCAGCGAATTCATCATGCCTTGGATTGCCGCACGCACGAGGTCCCTCTCGTCCGGGGCATCCACATAGGATTGGCGTATCTGATCGAACACCTCGCCGAACAGCGTCAATCCGGCCTCAACCTGAAACTTCTCATCAACACGATCGTCGTTGCCCACGGTAAACGAGCTTGAAAGGGCGAACATACTTGCCAATGCAACTATTCTGAAGTCAAACATAGTAGAGGGCGCTCCAGCGAAGTAAACTCGATCTAGTTGAATACCTGCACTGGCCATGTTTCGCCAAAAAAAGCCATCATGTGCCGAGACACCGCATTGCCGCTAGGGCAGGCCCTCTTACTGCGAACTGCGGTTGAGAAGCTGTCTCTTCAACGCCGCCACCATTGAGGCTCAAGTGCTTACGGGGGGAGTTCAACCGGCAGTTCCCGCAGTCGTGCGATGTGCAACTCGGAAGGCAAGTGCGCAGGAACGCCCGGCGAAAGCCGAAGATCATCATCGTTCCCGATTTGCAGTGATGTGGCGGTCTAATCCGACCGCCACGGAGGTTAGAACTTGAGGGTAAGACTGGCCTTGACCGCCTGCTGCTGCACGTCGGCACCGAATTGTCCGTCATATCGAACGCCCAGGTCGAGGGCGTCGGTCAGTTGCAGATCGAGACCCGCCTCCAAGACGGCGGCGCCAGCGCGTGCGGATCCTCCAGTGACGGTGAAGGATGGGCCGCCGTCGAAGGCATGGCTTGCCGTAGTCGGAATAGACCCGATGGGCTGGCGCCAGCCGAGGCCACCGCTTGCCTTGGCCTCGACATTGCCTAGGGTGAAGCTGTGTTCGCCCCTCAATCCCAAAGTGAGGGTCGTAAGCGCCGCATAGGCACTTTCGCCGTTCAGGGCCGCCGCTCCACCTGCTTCGTCATAGCTGCCGGAGAATAGGCTGGTATGGGCCAGATTGACATAGGGCTCGACAATGAGGCCGCTGTCGAAAGTGAAGCGATGGCCGACCTCGCCGAAGGCCCTCAACGCCGCGCCTGAGCGACTGCCGCTCAGATGGTCCGCGAGGCCAGGGATGATGACATCACGCTCAACGGTCGTTTGATTGACCCCGACGCTGCTGCCGAACTTCATGCTTGTATTGCCAACTAGGCCACCGCCATAGAGGCCTGCTTCGAAGTTGTCGACACGGGCAGTGCTAGCACGATCGGGTGCCGAGACGTGACTCTGCCCTATTCCGCCCATGGCACCAAAGATCCAGTTGCCGTTAAAGACCCTGTCTGCCCCGACGAAGAAGTTGCCGGCGCTGAACCCTGCGTCCGCAGCGTTGCCATCACCCCGCACGATGCCGCTCCTGGCTTGGCCCGAGGTCCAGATGCTGGTTTCAGGTTCGTTGAGAGACGGGGCGTCGAGCCGTGAAAAACCGGACTGCAGTTGATCGGCGATTATCTCAGTCGTTGCCTGTTGCGCCTCCAGCACCGCATTCTGGCTGGTGGCATAGATTTCTCCGGATAACTGGTCGAATGCGTGCTGCGCATCGGCAAGATTATAGGTGAGTACCCGGTCATAAAGATCCGTACCCGCACCACCCGCCTCAATAGCCGCGGCAGTGGCTCGCTGATTGGGCGTGGCGCCGGCGCTGGCAAAACCATCTGCGTTGCGGGTCAGGACGAGCCGGGCATTGTTATCGTCGTAGTCAAGAGCGGCAGTGAGGAACGCCAGGTCTTCGACGACACCGTCAAACGAGCCCTCAATGCCTCCTTCTGCCCTCAAGAAGGTATAGACGGTACCATCGGCGTAGTCCCCACCGCTGGCGAGCACCTGCACATCGCCGTCGAGGAAAGCAGTCCCATCAACTTCGACGAGGCCGTTGTTGCCTTCCGCGTCCACAGCGAGTTTGAAGATGGCGCCATCGGCCATGGCCAAGTCGTTCCAGATGCGCAGGGTGTCAAATCCCCTCGCCCCGATTGTGCCGGCGACCTCCGCAGAAGCCACGGATCCCGAACCCGTCAATTCGCCTCCTGCGGCAACATCAACATCACGGACGATGCCGTTGACCTCCAGAACACCGTCACGCACCTCCGTGCCCCCGGTATAGTCATTCTCACCACTGTTCAGGACGAGACGACCGGCGTCAGTCTTGATCAAACGACCTTCGCCCGACAGCGCGTTGTTTATCGTGGCGACGTATCCTGCGCCCGCACTGGTGCCATCGCCGACGCGGAACAGCCTTTCTCCCTGACCGAGCTGGATGTAGCTTCCACCCAACACATAGCCATCGGTTGCAAACTGGATTCCGGTGACCCCGGTACCTTCCGCTTCGACTGTCACTTCCCCTGCCTCGCCGTCGAAGACAACAAAGCCTGGAGCAGGGTTCAAAGGGCCATTGCTGCTGCCGTCCGCAGTCGTAAAGGTTTCGGCGTCGCCCCAGGAGCCATCGCCGCCATCAATTCGGCCATTGTTCCACTTGGAAGAGTCCCCACCATCCCAGAAGGTCACGCCGCCTTGAGCATCGGCGCTGGAAATAATATTGACTTGGCCGTCTAGCAGTTGCAACTCGAGGTCATCGGCGCTTACGCCTTCGGGCAGGTCACCGAACTCTGCTTCCTGGTTGAACAGGGTGCCACCGTAAGTCATCAAGCGGTAGACGCCGGGGCCGAACCCGCCGGCATCAGTAATCTCGATAGTCCCATCGAGCTCGACGCTGCCCAGGACATGAAACAGCGGCGCGTTGTCGGCCAAGCCGAAACTGGCAGAAAGAACGCCACCGCTATTCATCACTAGACGGTCAAGGGTCAGCGTCTGGCCGGAAATGCCAATTAACTTGCCACCTCGGTTTAGGCTGACATAGCCGATATGACCGCTACCGCCCAACTCTCCGCCGGAGATGATAGCGGTGGCATTGGAGAAATCCCCGTCAATCTCGAAACGACCAGTGCTCGTGACAAGCGAGCCGTCGAAATCAGAATTGGCACCAGTCAGGTACAAGGTGCCTGCTCCGCCCAGGAGCAACCGAGAATTCTCACCGCCTAAGAATTTGCCGCCAAATGTAGTGCTGCTGTCCTGTAAGGAGGTCAACCGGCGCCCACTTAAGTCAAGCGTACCGGCGTTGTAGGACGATCCACCGTCTGTAAGGCCACCAATTTCCTGGTCAGCCAAGATTTTCAAGGTGCCGCCCTCCTCGACTGCATACAGAGAGGCGTTGGAAAATGCATTGAGGGCACCACCGGTGAGCGTTCCACCATGAACATAGGTCCGGGCAGAGTAGTCCGACTTTCCGGTAAGAATCAGCTCTCCAGCTTGATGAGAAAAGCGTCCGCCAGCTCCGGCCCCGGTTATGTCACCAGAGAGTGTTGCCACTCCCGTCGCATCGATCCCGTTTCCACCGCTACCAGCGGCCAAAACGATGTCGTTTGAGATTGTGACTCCATCGCCAAGTTCTAGGCTACCAGCACCGCCAAAATGGATTACGCCGCTACCGAAGGCGCCGCTGTTCAGCGCATAGATCTTAGCGGAGTACGAAGACCCACCAACAAGGTTGGCGCCGATGTAGGTGTCGCCCAGGTATGAATTGACAGCCAAAAGCCTCAAAGTGCCGGAGTCTAGTCGCAATGCGCCAGCTCCGCTGATCTCACCGGTGTAGTCAGTCGAACTAACTGAGGTCACACTGCCCGTTCCTTCGAGCACAAGATCATTGGTGACCGTGGTCGAGCGGCCATAGGACATCACAAGCCGGCTTGCGTTGCGCAGGGTGATAGAACCCGTTCCCAAGGCGGAGCCATGATGCATCGAGACAGTGCCCTCCTCGATGATCGTTCCCCCCGTGAAGGTGTTGTTGCCGCTGATACTGAGGACACCGGCGCCTTGTTTTACGATGCCACCGGAACCCGATATCAATCCCGATTGGAAGGCATTGCCGGCAGAGACCAGGGCATATTCCTCATCGAGAAAGATCGGCGTAGACCGGATCTCCCCATTGGCATAGGTGATCGTCCCCGCCTTCGCAGGCACCAGAATCAGAATGGTGGCGAGGGATGCTCCCAGCAACAGGGCAGCGCGATGGCGGTTGCGCTTTACGCGCGATGCCTGGCCAAAAAGGCGGGTCGTGGGCATATAGGAACTCCAGTCTCAGCCAGCAGGCAAAGCCGTGCCGACAACGGACGCACAGGCATCCGCAGTGGGGAATGTTGAAAACGGATTAGGGCTGCGCAGGTCCGTCGGACCCCAGCAGCAGTGTCGGCGCGCTCGTTGGAGCGGCCGTGAGGCTGATGCGCTTCAGCCTCGCCTCAGCGTATAGCCGCTGCCGTGCAGCAGCAGGAGGGACGATTAGTTACAGTTTTTCGCCTATTGGGGCGTCGCGCTACCGACACGAACCGTAGGGCGCGTTCTGGATCGTAAGCAAGACCTCTTGCTAATCAGAAGCACCGCAGTTCAGCAGCTTGCGGCCCAGGCCTAGACGTATACTTCGCCGCAGCCGGGATTCCCCATGGAGTCGCAGCACGTGCTCTTCGGAGCATGGACATCGATCTGCAAACTTTCTCTTGTCGAGTACCAGCTCGCGAATAGTTTGGCTTTGAAGTCCGAACGGCAGAAATGGGGTCGATCTCGCCGACCTCTTTGGGGAGCCTCCCTGCATAGCAGGCAAGTAGTGTTAGACTACCTTGGCAGATGCTTGCGCAACTTGCTCAACCAGCCATGAGCAGAAAGTTGCCTCGGCCTTGCTGAGCTTCTCGAACTTTCGGGCCAGTAGCCAGTATGCCCCGTCCGTTACTTCATGTTGGAACGGCGCGATCAAGGCTCCACTTTCGAGCAGCTCCCCGGCGACTATGCGGCTGCCAAGAGCCATGCCCTGACCACTGGTAGCTCCTTGTAGGGCAACAGCGCTATTCGAGAATGTCGGTCCTCTCCAGGTCGCAACCGATATACCGGCTGACACTATCCACTCCGACCAGCTGTCAGTGTTCTCATCGTGGAGCATTGGAACATTACCTGACCAGGCGCGAGGGTCGGTTGATTGCACCGCAGAATCGTCCTTGACCATTGGAGTTAATCGGACGTCCAGAAGATGACGTGCCTCTGATCGCGGCCAAACGCTTTGTGAGCGGCTATGCCGGATGGCAAGGTGGACGGTTTCTCCATCGAGCTCCGCTAGCGCAGAGCTGACATCCAGATTGACCACTATGCCAGGGTAAGCGGCAGAGACGCTGCGAGCCGCGGTACCAGGAACAATGTGGCGAATGTCGGCTCCACGCTGACCGTGAACTCCTGCGCCCGCTGCCCCAGCCGCGTCTCGTTCAACGCTGTATCAATGATGTCGAAGCTCTTGGTGACTTGCGCCAGGAGACGCGCGCCCGTTTTTGTTAGATGGACGGCGCGGTGTTGACGAAGGAACAGCGGCTCACCTAGCGTTGCCTCTAGGTCCCGCACCTGCCGGCTTATAGCCGCCTCTGACACCCCTAGCTCTCCCGCTGCCACGCGGAAACTCTCATGCCGTCCAGCAGCTTCGAAGGCTCTCAGAGCAGTTAAAGGAAGTCGGCTGCGGCGCAAAGGACAACCTCAAGTTGTACAAGCCAACTTTATAGTCGTTTGAAGCTGCTCCACAACGGCTCCTATTGTTGCTCATCGACAAAAAGGAGAGTGCTATGTCTAGGCTTCTTGACCTAGGGTGGGCCATTGTTTCCGAGTTGGAGCAGCGCTACGAAATGGCTTGCTTGCTCGACCGCCTCCGGAAAGATGAGCGTATCCTCGACGACATTGGCTTCACCTACGACTGGCTCGCCAAAGAAGTCAGGCAGGGACAGCACGATCGGAGCCCAATTCGCAAGGCTCTGCATAGGCGTCGCAAGGCTGAGCCAGCGCCGGTAGGGAGAGCAGCACATGACTTGCGGTGACATCTCGGCATCATTGACTGGCGGCTGCCAATGCGGCGGGGTTCAATTTTCATGTGGGCTGCCGCCCGACAATGTTCACGTCCGCCAGTGCCGTATGTGTCAAAAAGGCACGCGGAGGCCCTTTTGCTGTGATCTGCTCAGTCCTCAAGACTGCGTTTACGATCACACGTGGTGAGATCTCCTGGTTCCATAGCTCGGATCTGGCGCGACGGGGCTTTTGCCGGGATTGTGGCACGCCGATGATCTTCGACGATTCGGAGCATCTGGATTGCTTGTGGGCTGCTTTGATGACCCAGGTGCCGTTCCTCCGGTTGTTCAGTACGGCAGCGAAAGCAAAGTCAGGTGGATCGCAAGCCTCACGTCATTGTCCAGCGATGCTCCAACATACGCCGTTGATCCAAATGGATACCTTCCACGGATCGGGCCTCCAACCGTCAGCATCCTGATTATGACACCCATGTCTGGCCACCAAAGGAATGGCAGCGTTCAAGCGGTGGCTGACCACCTTCGAACGGCAGAAAAGGGGTCGAGTGCAGACCTTCTGCTTCTGGAGCAATGAGTTCAGAACCCGCCAATGACACCGCACAAGGACGGTTCGCGGGCGGGAACAGTGCTGGATTGGAGCGCCCACCATTGTAGTGGTCGAGCCGAAACCAGTGCCACAACCAAAACTTTGGCCCTGTCCAACCTTCCCTTCACCGCTTGACGTCAGGCAGTCTGCCTGCGGCCCTCAACGAACACGTGAAGATGGGACGGGTCGAAGCCCATCCGAACGAGATCGCCAGGAGCATGCACGCTCTCGCCTTCGACCTTGGCCGTGACCGGGCCAACGCCATCTAGTTCGGCATGGATCAAGGTTTCGGATCCCAGATGCTCCACGTGCCTGATGGTCCCGCCCCACCGACCATCGTGCTTGATGCGCAGGTGCTCCGGACGAATGCCGACCATTTCGCCCCCTAGGGAGGCAGCGGCGTCGCCGCTGATCAGGTTCATCTTCGGCGAGCCAAGGAAGGCTGCGACGAATGGCGTCGCTGGCTCACGATAGAGTTCCATGGGAGAGCCCGCCTGTTCGATGCGACCGGCGTTCAGAACGACGATCCTATCCGCCATTGTCATGGCCTCGACTTGATCGTGCGTCACGTAGATCATGGTGGCTCCAAGCCTCCGGTGCAGCTCGGCCAGTTCCACGCGCATCTGCGCTCGCAATGCCGCATCCAAGTTCGAGAGCGGTTCGTCGAAGAGGAACACCCGCGGCTTGCGGACGATAGCTCGGCCGATGGCGACGCGCTGGCGCTGACCGCCCGACAGCTGACGAGGTCTGCGCTCGATAAGTGGCGTGAGCTGCAAAGTAGCGGCGGCTTCGCCTACCCTTTCAACGATCTCCTCACGCGGCATGCCCGAGAGTCGCAGACCGAAGCCTATGTTCTCTTCCACGGTCATATGAGGATAGAGGGCATAGGACTGGAAGACCATCGCCACCCCGCGCTGGGAGGGATCCACATGAGTCACATCGTCTCCGCCGATGGCAACCACGCCGTGGGATACGTCCTCAAGGCCAGCGATCATCCGCAGCAGGGTAGACTTGCCGCAGCCGGAAGGTCCAACGAGAACCGTGAACGATCCATCTTGGATGGTCAGGTCCAAAGGAGGGATGACCTCTACCCCACCATAGCGCTTCCCAACCGATGCAAGGACGACATCAGCCATTTTGCCCCTCCCGAGCTAGATCGGAGCGGCGCTTGCTGACCACTCCCGAGACTTCTTTGAAACCGCTCTCGGCGAAGAGAGACATTTGGGTGCGTCCGACGCGGTAGTAGCGGAAGCTCAAAGCTCTGAAGTCGTTGATGTAGAGGATGCCCAATCCGGCTTCTGGGTCCACGACGATATCGATCGTAAAGCGGCCATCGGGATCGATGGGAAAGGAAACGCTCGGGCCGTCCGTTCCATCCTCGTTGTATCGAAAGGCAGCCCTTCCGGTCGAAGGGTCGATGATGATCGAGCTGGACCGCGCGGCACCCTCGTGCTGAAAGCGGATACCGAATGCACCACCCTCCGCCGGCGCCACTTCTGCCCATGCTCGAACGGCATGGCGGGCATCGCCAAGCGACAGGTCGCTCGGTGAGGGCGACGCAACGGCGGTATCGAACTGCGAAGCGATCTGAGCAGGCAGAGCTACGGCGAGTTCGCCATCGGCCGTCCGGCGCAAGGCATGGACGATCAGGTCTCCGCCCCACACGAAGTCCATTGCATCCTTTCGGTGGCTCTTGTGAGCGATCCGTCCGAAGAGAAGCCGGTCGTCGCCCTGCCCTGCCGACTTGCCTGCGTAATAGGCGGAGCCATCCAGCGCATCGTGGAGGCCATATTCGTACGGCCCTTGGCTGTCGGCCGCATGCAGATATCGCACCTGCCGAACCGACGCACGCTGGTCCGAATAGAGGAGGAACCAGTCGCCTCCTTCGGGAAATAGATCGGGGACTTCCAAGTTGAGGGGCGACTGCTCGGTGTACAGAGGTTGCGCTGGAGACCAGTGGGCGAGGTCCCGGGATGTGTACAATCCGATGGCAGCGGCTCCGAAATGCCGCGTGGTGAGCAGCATCCACCAGCGCTCCGCGTCGGCGTTCCAGAACACGAACGGATCCCGAAAATCCATCGTGTCGTAAATGGGAGCGCCTGAGAACGCTGCGCCTGGCGCCTTTGTCCACGGGCCAGTGAGCTCGGGAGCGATTGCTGTCATCGTCACTTCTTTGGGCTGTGCTTCGGGGCGATGGCCCGTATGGAACAGCCTATAACCACCTTCTGGATCCGAAACGACGCTTCCGCTGCCCGTCCAGTGATCGGCATCTTCGGGTTCACCGACCGGAATGGCTTCGACAGGAGGGGACCACGTCAGAAGATCGTTCGTCCGAGTGACGTACCAGGGGTGACGACCTTTGTTCTGCAGATAGAAGACGGAATAGGTGCCATACTCGAAGTACGGGTTCGGATCGCCTACTCCTAAGCGTTCGTGCGGGAAATAGATCGGGGCCGCTGCCACGGGCAGAGCTGCCGCTGCCGCCGCGATGATGCTGAACGCCCTAAGCATGCTGAAGCGCCCTCTGGCGCTTGTGGACCGGCGGGGCCTGCACATCTACGGGGAAGTGCAGGTTGGTCACCCAGATCAGACCATCGTTCAGGCACAGCTCCGCCAAGCCACGATCCAAGAACAGGCTCCCTCTGAGCGCTCCGCCTTGCGGCCATTCGAATTCCACCGAGTAGTCGTGCGCGAAGTGGTCCATGCCAGCGACGGATCCACGCCGGGTCCTTATTGTACCCTTCTCAGAGGAGTCTCGGCATACGACGAAGTGGGGTTCCTCCTCCCCGAAGAGGGTGATCGTCAGTTCCTCCCCTTCGTCCAAGCTCTCCACGAAGTCATGGATGCTGAGCCCTGGTCGCTCGTCCTTCGTCAGAGCCTCTCGCACGAAACGAGGCACCCGTGCCGCCACCCGCAACCCTTTTCGGGTCTCCACGAGAGACAGCTCCCTTGGAAGCGACATGGACCCGCGGAACTCATGCGTGGGCGTCTGCCTGGCATAGGCCCAGTTGCTGGCCCAAGCCAGGGCTACAGGGCTCTCGGTCCCGCCCCTCTCGAAGAAGGTCTGAGCCGCGTAGTAGTCCCGACCATAGTCGAGCCAGAGCTCCAGGGCTGCGTCGTTCCGGTTCGAGAACCTCGTGCCGTCGAAGTCGCCAACGAAGTACTGCGTGCCTGATCCGTGTGCGTATCCTCCGGGATTGAGCCCAGCGATCAAGATCCACATGGTTCGGCCGTCGGGTGCCTTCAGAGGGACGATGTCTGGGCACTCCCAGGGGCCATCGCTGTGCCGTCCATGTCCTTCCCCGAAACTGGAAACGTGCTTCCACGAGCGCAGATCCCTGGATACGTGGAAGGCTATCGACTGACCCTCCGTCACGAGCATCACCCACTGTGCACTATCGGAGTGCCAGATCACCTTGGGATCTCGGAAAGCGATGCGCCCAGGATTGGGCACCACCGGATTGCTCGGTTCGGAGGTGAACCATGCCAGGTTCCGATCAGCGTGCACGAGGCATTGCACCTGATGATCCTGACCCTCCGGGGTATGGTTGTGAGCGGTGTAGAACAGCTTGATCTCGCCATCTCCCGTCTCGACCGCGCTTCCCGAGAAGCAGGTGCCGAGCTCTGTGGGAGAGAGTGCGACGCGCTTCTCGCTCCAATGCACCAGATCTAGGCTGGTGGCGTGGCCCCAGTGCATGGGTCCGTTTGTGACGCTCTTGGGATCGTGCTGGAAGAACAGGTGCCAGACGCCGTCCACGCGGATCAGGCCGTTCGGATCGTTCATCCAGCCGGCCCTCGGGGCGAAGTGGGCATAGGGTCGGTAAATGTCGGTCATTTGGAACTCGAGTTAGCCTTTGATGCCCGAACTCATCACCGAGGCGATGAACTGGCGCTGCAGGATGAGGAAGAAGGCGATCACAGGCACTGCCATGCACACGGCAAAGGCCATGATGTTCCCCCAAGATGTTTGGTTGGTGCCGAAATAGGCCGACATGGCCACGGACAGCGGCCGGTATTCGGGGCCGCGGGTGACCATCACCGGCCACAGGTATGAGTTCCATATCTCGAGGAACTGCAGCACCGCGATCGCGGAAATGATCGGCTTGGACAACGGCATGGCTACGTGCCGGTATATCTGGAAGAACGAGAAGCCATCGATGCGGGCGGCCTCCATGAGTTCCTTCGGCAGTCGCGAGAAGAACTGGAAGAACAGGAAGATGGACATGGCGTTCGCTACGCCCGGCACGATCTGCACCTGATAGCTGTCGACCTGCCCCGCCCAGCTGGCCATCATCAGCTGCGGGAGCACGAGGCTCTCCGCTGGCACGGCCAGCGTGGCGAGAATGAGCACCATCACCGGGCGTCGGATCGGAAGCGATCCTTGTGCAAGCACGAAGGCAGCCATCGAGTTCACGACGATGGAAAGCACCAAGGTCGAGAAGGTGATCAAGGCCGTATTGGTCAGATAGCGGGGGAATGGATGAACAGGGTCGGTCCAGACCTGAACGTAGTTCTCGAATGAGATGACCTGAGGAATGAAGGAGCTGATCGACCCCATGGACACCATGATGCCCTGCTCATTGGGATTGAGACTGATCGTGACCATCATGAGGAGAGGCAGAAGCACGCTTGCGGCGATCACCAGCGCGAAGAGGGTCGGCAGGGCGGCGATTTTTGGACGCGGGTTCATTCTTCGCCCTCGTTCTTGAGTACTTTCCTCTGGAGAAGGGCGATGGCCGACACGCCCAAGAAGAACACCACGGCGATCGCCGACGCATAGCCGACCTTCTGCGTCGCATAGCCTTGGCTGAAAAGGTAATGGATGATCGTGTTCGTCGCGCCGTTGGGACCGCCATTGGTCAGGATGTCGACCTGCGTGAACAGTTTCAGGGCTCCGACGGTGGTGATGATCAACAAGAAGATGTTCACGTTGCGAAGCCCGGGCCAGGTGATGTGGCGAAACCGCTGCCAAGCGTTCGCCCCGTCCAATTTTGCTGCCTCGTAGAGGTCATGAGGGATCTCCTGAAGGCCAGCGAGGTAGATCAACATCTGGTAGGGGAAGGTGGCCCAGGCCGAGAGCGCGACAATGGAGAGCAGCGCGGTTGAAGGATTGCCGAGGAAGTTGATGTAGCTGTCCGCCCCTGCGAACCACTGGTAGACCGCATTGAACGGCCCGGCCGGGATGCGGAACAGCACCGCCCAAATCGCAACGATGACGGTCATCGGCAACAGGAGCGGCAGGATGGCCACGGCTCGGAAGAAGCTGCGCAACGGAATTGCCGAGTTGAGGACCAGAGCACCGCCCAAAGACATTCCTAATTGCACGGGTGTGACGATGACGGCGAAGAGGAATGTGTTCCACACCGCCTGCCAGAACAGGGGATCCGAGAACATCCGTTGATAGTTCAGCGCGCCGACGATCTTGGTTGGAACCGGTCTCGGCACCAGGCGCTGATCGGTGACCGAGAAATACATCGACAGGACGAACGGCGACACAACGAGGACGAGTATGAGGATCAGTGCGGGCAGAAGCATCGCCCATTGCTGAGCCAATCCTCTCGTTCGAATGTCCATTGTTTTTCCTCCCGCTGGTTCGTGGACTGCTTGTTCTTCGCCTCTCGCCCGTCCGTCGGCCATCGAGGTTAGCGTTCCTCCCGCCGTAGCGGGAGGAACTTCGGCTGGGAGGCCTTCAGTTGCCGCCGAACGGCGGATATCCATCGTTGTCGGCGATGTCCTGATCGATCAGCTGAGCGGCACGGTCGAGCTCCGCCTTGACGTCGACGTCGCCGGAGAGAACGTTGGTGACGGCGTTGCCCCAAGCGCTGCTGATCACCGGGTAAGCGGGGTGAACGGGCCGAACGATGGAGCAGCACTGCGCTACTTCCGCGAAGATCGCTCCGGCGCCGCCATCCTTGTACGTCTCGGAGAGGGAGAACGCCGACGTTCGAGACGGAACGTAGCCGGTGGTGTCCGCATACTTGGCCACCTGCTCGCTCGACATCGCGTAGTCGAGGAAGAGCTTGATGTCGGCCAGGTTCGTGGAGGATGCCGGCACGCCCCATCCCCAGCCGCCGTTGGCGGAGACGGAGCCCACCTCACCGAACTTCGGCGGGGGAATGAGCACGAGATCATCGCCCAGCCCCTCGCGATGTGCGGGCCACATCCAATTGCCCACCCAGGCCAAGGCCGCTGATTTCTCGCCGTAGAACTTGTTGTCGCCGCCGCTTGCGGGAACGATCCAGCCGTTCTTGTTCCAATTCTGCAGCTCTGTCAGAGTCGCGACGTTCGCCTCGGAGTTGGTCGTTCCTTCGGCCGTCCAGGTCGAACGGTCGATGATGTCGCCGCCGTTCGACTGCGCGAAGGGAGCGAAGCCGTAGGTCAGCCATTCTCCCGTATAATTCATCTTGAGGTCGAGGGGCCATTCGACCTCGTCCAGCTCGGCGAGCTTGCCCAGAGCTTCGGACATCTCCTCGCGCGTCCATGCATCGGCTGTGGAGGTGGGAATGCGAACCCCCGCCTTGTCGAGGAGAGCCTTGTTGCCCCATAGGATGGTGCCGGAATCGTATGGGCTCACCATGTAGAGCTCGCCGCTCGGACCGTAGGTTCCTTGTCCCAGAACCGCTGGAAGCAGGTCGGCCGTCAAGGAAGGATCTATCAAGCCGCTGATCGGCTGGATCGTGCCGGCCCACGCCGCTGAGGCCATGTTGGGACCATCGATCATGATGATGTCCGGAAGATCGCCGGACATCGCAGCAGCTTGTATGGCCTCGTTGTAGCCTGGAATGGGAACGACATCCAGCGTAACGCCTTCGCTACCGTACTTGGCGTTGAACGTTTCCTCGAGCTGGTTGAAGTACGGCTTCTCGCTCTCGCCATCTATGACCCAGGCCGTGAGTTCCCCGGCTAGGGCATTGGCGGTCAGCGAGCAGGCGAGCAGAGCTACGCCGAGGTACAAGGTTGGCTTCATCTTAGTCTCCTCCGAAATCTAAGCGTTGTTATGACAACGTGAGACAATGCCTAGGTGCATTGTCTCACGTTGTCAATCGGCAGTTCGCTTAATGAATTTAGAAGGATTGTCTATCCACGAAGGAACCCTGGAGGCGGTGGATATCTGTCTTGGCCGAACCCTCGATCGCCAGTTCCATCGCCCTGCGGCCCATCTCGTAGTAGGGCAGTGCCATAGTCGAGAGCCCTGGCCGAAGAAGCTCTGCGATCGGATCGAGGTTGTCGAAGCTTGCCACGGCAACATCCTCCTTGACCTTGAGTCCCATCTGACCAAGCACGAAGTAGACGTCCATGGCTAGGATGTCCTGCCCGCACAGGATGAGATCCGGTTGAGCTTCTTTGCCCATGAGGACGGTGAGTATCTGATCCGCCATAAAGACGGGAGGAGCCCCTGCTGGTGACGCCACCGCGGTATGCACGTCCTCGGCGAGGTCCAGGCCGTGAGCCGCGGCGCAGTCGAGGAAGCCCCGCGCCCGGAGGCCGCTGGCGAACACATCGCTCCCCAAGTTGAGGAATGCCGGTCGCCTGTAGCCGCGTTGGAAGATGATCTCAGTCAGGTCGTATGCCATTCGGTAGTCGTCCGGCACGATGGCCGGGTGCCGGGACTCGCTGTCGAAGCAGTTCAGCAGCACATGCGGCGTGGTCGAGGAGGCAAAATCGATCGCCTGGTGGAACACTGCAGCATAGATGACGGCCTCGGCGCGAAACGCCGCCAGCTGACTCTCCGCCAGCTCTGCGCTCGAAGCGCCTCTCTCTATGTTGAACAACATCATCTGCTTGCCGCGTTCCCAGGCTACGTCCTGAGCTCCCCGCACGAGGTCGATCGAAGATGTGGTCGTGGTCACGCCATCCGCCAGGAAGCCGATGATGTTGCTCTTCTGGGATCTCATCATTCGTGCCGCCTGCGAGGGTTCGTAGCCAAGCTCGGCGATGATGCTCTCGATCCGGGCCCTGGTGGCCTGGTTGACGAGGGGATCCCTGTTGATGACTCGCGATACCGTCTTGAGAGATGTCTTCGCGCGGCGCGCGATTTCGCGTTGGGTACTCATGCTTGGCTCGCGTAGGACAATCCAAGAGAGGTCGCACGCGAAGTCGCGCGTCGCAAGCCCTGCGGTGCATCCTAGCTGCCGAAGCAAACTCCATGGCCGTGACAGGTTGCGGTCAAATGGAGCGATCCATGCCTGATCAGGCGCTCGCCAATATCGCTTCGACCTGAGACAAAGTAGGAGGGCGACATCCATGGTGGGCGCAGTTGAGACCCGCCACGACCGCAGCGAACTCGAGCATGCTCTCGAGTTCCGTCGTCTCCAGTTCTGACATCGCGCGCGGGGTCAGGGCGTCGAACCTCCTCAAAGATGCGACTACCCCGGCCATCAAGCTGTCGCCGGCACCGACCGTATCGCCGAACACCTCTGGAGCATGAACTCCAGCAGCGGCCGAAGTTGTTCGGGTGAACGCCAACGACCCCCTATGCCCAAGGGTGACCACCACGAGTTTGCAGTTCTCGTTGCGAAGGAGTTTTCGTGCATACTCCTCCGGTGGCTGCTCAGGCTCCAACCAAGCCAGATCTTCCTCCGAGAGCTTGACGAGGTTTGCCAGGCCAATCATCCGCGACAGGCGACTTCTATACCCTGTTTCGTCCTCGATGAGGCTATCGCGCACATTGATGTCGATGGAGATGGGTGCGCCGAGCGCTGCAGCGTGCTCGATCACGGGCATCCAGCTATCCGCGTCCTGCTCCGTAAGGGGAGCAAAGCCCCCGACGTGGAGAAGATCCACCTGCGGCGGCAACGCCGGGATCAATATTTTTGCGGCAGGAGGCCGATCGGCACCCCGTCGGAAAGAGTAATGCGGTTGCAGGTTCGCGTCGAACGCCACCGTAGCGGTCGTCGTCGCATCGGACGAACGTTCGCTCAGCAAAGGCTGAAGCCCTGCTTCGCCCATTGTCCGGAGCAGGACGTCGCCATACGGGTCGTCGCTGATCCGACAAAGGAAGCCGACGGGGTTGCCCAACTTGGCCAGCGCGATCCCGCAGTTGAATGGCGACCCCCCCGGCATGGCCTTGATACCCCCCGTTGCGGCCGGAACCAGATCAACGAGGCTCTCGCCTGCCACTACGATCATCTACTGCTCCTTGCTTGGGCGCCCCGGTGAAACCGCACCGGAAATGGTCAGCTCGCCTTCTTCATCGTTAGCTTGGCCTGCTCGTCTTCATGCCAGCGAGCATGCGACACGGAGAAGATACCTACGATGCCGTCGAGCTGCCCGGCCTGGGCCTCGGTCTGTGCAATGGAGGCGTTCATCTGCTCCACCAGCGCGGCATTGTGCTGCGTCGCTTCGTCCATCTCGGCCACCGCCGAGTTCACTTCATCGATGGCTTTTGCCTGTTTGCCGTTGGCCTTGGCGATCTCGTCCATGAGTTCGCTCGAGGAGCGGGCGAGCGCGACTATCGCTTGAAGCTTCTGGGAGGCCTCGGCCACGAGCTTGGCACCACCTTGGACTTCGTTGGCGCTCTGCTGAACCAGGGCCTTGATCTCGGCGGAGGCACCGGCTGCATTCTGCGCAAGGCGGCGAACCTCCACGGCGACTACCGCGAAACCTTTTCCGGCCTCACCCGCCCGCGCAGCCTCCACAGAAGCGTTCAAGGCGAGCAGGCTTGTCTGGAAGGCGATGTCGTCGATCATGCCCACGATCGCCGAGATCTTGCCGGAGGACGTTGCGATGTGCCCCATCGCTTCCGTTGCGTTGACCATGACGGCGCCACCCTGCTCCGCGGTGCGAGTGACCGTCCCTGCCACATCGCTGGCCTCGGCGGCGCGTCGGGCATTCTGGTTGACGGTCGACGAGAGCAGGCTCATCGTTGCCGAAGTCTCCTCGATCGTCGCTGCCTGCCGGGCCGTTCGGCTGGACAGATCCTCCGCTCCCGAAAGGATCTCGCCGGTTGCTGTCTTGAGGGAGTAGGAAGACTGCTTCAGGCGGAAGACGATCTCCGCGAGCTTGTCAGCTACGGCATTGGTGTCCGACTTCAAACGGGCGAAATCGCCCTTGTAGCTTCCGGTCATCCGCTTGGTGAGGTCCGCTTCGGCGAGCGAGGAAAGCACCGAAGCAGTCTCGGACAGGCCTTGCTGGACGGTGCTCACGAGCTCGTTGACCGAATCTGCAAGGGAATTCAGTTCCTGATCGGGGAAGTCGGAGTGTATGCGGCGGCTAAAATCCCCCGCTGCAGCAGCCGAGACCACGTCTCCGAACGATCGCTGGAGAGTGCGCATCATGTGTGCACGCGCTTGCTCGTCCTGAAGGATGCGAGCCGCTTCAGCCTCGGTCATGTGCTCGATGCGCCTACCGTTCTCTCTGAACACTTCGAGCGCTCTCGCCAATTCCCCAAGCTCATCGGCTCGGCCTGCGCCCGAGACATGGACCTCGAAATCGCCTTTGGCCAGTGCTGCGGTCGCCTCGGCGATTTGCACCAACGGGCGAGTGATCGTCCTGGAGAACCCAAGAACCAACAGGCCTGCCAGAGCAAGGAGCACGCCGCCAACTGCGAGCATGGCCGTCCGCATGCCAACCATCGGGGCGGAGGCCTCCTCCTGAGAAACGGCCGCAACAACGGCCCAATCGACCGCAGGGAACGGCACCGGTTCCACGGTGATTGCCATAGGCATCTCCCGATACTCGGTCGAAGTACCAGCTGCAGCCGTTCCTCCTAGTGCCTGCTGGACCACCGCATTATCGAACGTGGTCACGAAGATGTCGTCCTCCAGCGTAAATGCTGAGTCTGTGCGCAGCCGGTAGTCGTCGCCGACCAGGAACGTCTCTCCTGTCTCCCCCAACCCAGCCGTCTCCTGCATCAGCGAGGCCAGTGCTTGAACGCCTATTCGAACCGCAAGAACTCCCACTTTGGTCCCGTCGGCATCGAAGACCGGAGCCGCGAAGTATCCGGCGATCCTGTTCTCCAGAAGCGGCGAACGAACCAGATCGGTGGAATGCACCGCTCCAGCTGCATCACCTGCCAGAGCGTTCCTGAACCCAGACGCTAGTCCTGCTTCCCCGGCAGGATCGAGCAGTGTGGCGAAATCCCCCTGCTTCGCTGTGGAGTAGAGAACCGCCCCATCCAGTCCTATCAGGTAGATGTCGTCGTAGCCGCGCGCCAGCATGAGTGCCCGCAGCTCAGGGTGGATGCGGCGGTGGACGAAGTTGTAGCGCAAGAACGTTTCAGGAGAATCCAACAGGTGACGCTGGTTGGCAGGATGCGGATTCTCCGCGATGTAGCTAGACTGCAGAACGCTCGTCTTGTCGCCTGGGACGTCCTGCCAGGATGTTGCGAAGTCCTCGATGGCGGTGGCGATGCTCGGGAATGAGGCCATTGCCGCTGTGTCTCGCTCCACGCCCTTCATGTACTCGGCGACTTTGACCGCTCTATCGTGAGCGACAGCCGAGAACTGTGTAGCGATCATGCCCGCCACCGAACTGGAGCCGACTATGTAGCTCGCGGTTCCCACGCCCAAGGTCACGCAGAGCGTAGCTGCCAGACTGACGATAGGAAATTTGAAACTGACGCTTCTTCGCACTCGCAACAGCATGATTGGCCTCCCGAACCTCATGACTCCCTGCTGCAAATATCTAATTCATATTTAGTTACTAATAGGTGTCTCATGTGAGACACAAAAAGGGCGGCCGAGCGAAGGCTCGACCGCAAGTGCCTCCAGATAGGAGGGGGAGGGAGGGGTGAAGGAGGTCAAGCCGCGACGGAACCAGTTCCTGGCGGGTTCTTCGCGCCGGTCATGAACGCAACGGCGTCCGACATCGTGAAATCCTTGGGGTCTATGATGCAGAGCCGTCGACCTAGACGATGCACGTGTATGCGATCGGCGACTTCGAAAACATGAGGCATGTTGTGGCTGATGAGGATGATCGGAATGCCCCGAGCCCGGACGTCCTGAATGAGGTTCAGCACTCGGAGCGACTCCTTCACCCCAAGGGCCGCTGTGGGCTCGTCCAGGATGATCACCTTGGAGCCGAAAGCGGCCGCACGTGCCACCGCGACGCCCTGTCGCTGCCCGCCTGACAACGTCTCAACGGCTTGATTGATGTTCTGGATGGTCATGAGGCCGAGCTCGGTGAGCTTGTCGCGCGCGATCCTCTCCATCCGTGGCCTGTCGAGCTGGCGGAATAGGCTGCCCATGATTCCAGGCTTGAGCAGCTCGCGCCCCATGAACATGTTGTCGGCTATCGAGAGCGCTGGCGACATCGCCAGCGTCTGGTAAACCGTTTCGATACCTGCCAGCCGAGCGTCGATGGGGGATGAGAAGTTCACTCGGCGCCCTTCTAGGAAGATCTCGCCGCTATCTGGTGTGAGCGCACCTGAGACCGCCTTGATCAGCGACGACTTGCCAGCGCCGTTGTCGCCGATCACAGCCAGGATTTCACCGGGCATCAAATCGAAGTCGCAGTTGTCGATTGCAGTGACGCGACCGTACTTCTTGGAGAGACCTCGGGCTTTGAGAATAGGTTCCATCACGCAGAGACCTTCCTGATCCACTGATCCACGGCCACTGCCGCGATGATGAGCGCGCCGATGAGCAGGTATGTCCATTGAGCGTCCGCGCCTAGAAGCCTGAGACCCAGGGAGAAGACCCCAACGATGAGCGCTCCGAAGAGCATGCCGAGGATCGACCCTCTCCCACCGAACAAGGAGATGCCTCCGATCACGACGGCAGTGATGCTCTCTATGTTCGCCGTTTGCCCTGATGTGGGAGAGACCGAGCCGATGCGCCCGATGAGAACCCAGCCGGCAAAGGCGCAGATCAGCCCCGACAGCATGTAGACGGAGAGCAGTACACGCCGCGTGCTGACGCCTGCGAGCTCAGCTGCATCGGGATCGTCGCCCACTGCATAGACGTGCCTTCCCCATGCCGTGTGCCGGAGCACGTATGCCAGAAGTACGACCAGCAGGACGAAGAAGAACACGCCATAGGTGAACACGGCCCCGCCGAACGATACCGTTCCCCCAAAGAACTGCAGCAGCGGCGCGTTAGTCTCGATCTCCTGGGCCCGGATTGTCTCGTTGCCCGAGTAGAGGAAGTTGGTCGCCAAGGCGATCTGCCAAGTCCCCAAGGTCACGATGAAGGGCGGCAGCTTGACCCGCGCTATCAGCCAGCCATTCACGAAGCCGACCAGAGTGCCCACAGCCAAGCCCAATGCGATGGCAGCGACTGGCGGAAGCCCGTAGCGGAACGTGAACTGGCCCATAATGACAGAGCTGAGCACCATGATGGCGCCTACCGACAGATCGATCCCGGCGGTGAGGATGACCAGAGTCTGTGCCGTTCCCACAATGCCGACAATCGCTACCTGCTGCAGGATCAGGGTCAAGGCGAAGGAGGAGAAGAATTTCGGACCCAGCAGAGCTCCGAAGACGGTCACTGAGACTACGAGCACAATCAGCGGCACCAGCGACGGTGTGCCATGCAGAGCATGCTGAAGACGGGTTGCGAGATCGAGGCGGGAGTGTTCGAACACAGCCACTGCCTCTTGAGGCGCCGTCGACGCCAACTTCAATTCGGTTTCGTTAGTCAAGGCACTCCTCCTGCCAACCTCAGTCAGGTGGTGGCGACGCATCGCCACCACCCATGTCAATCGACGCCCTAGCCCCAGCAGAGCTCGGCGCCCTCTTCACTGTCGATAGATTCGACGCCTTCGACAGGCGCATCGGTCACGAGCTTGACACCGGTGTCGAAGAAGTCCTTGCCTTCAGTCGGAGCCGGCTTCTCGCCGCTGTCGGCCCACGCCTTGATCGCTTCGATGCCCAATGCCGCCATCTGCAGTGGGTACTGCTGCGAGGTCGCTCCGATGACGCCGTCCTTGACGTTTGCCACACCTGGGCAGCCGCCATCGACGGAGACGATGATGACGTCGTTCTCACGGCCAATGGACTTCAGTGCTTCGTAGGCACCGGCAGCGGCGGGTTCGTTGATGGTGTAGACGACATTGACGGTGGGATCCTTCGCGAGCAGGTTCTCCATCGCTTCGCGTCCGCCCTCTTCGCTGCCGCCGGTGACGTCATGTCCGACGATGCGCGCGTCCGACTCGTCGCCCCATTTGTTCGGGTCGCCCAGTTCGATGCCGAAGCCCTGCA
This sequence comes from Devosia sp., assembly GCF_036563435.1. GTDB lineage: Bacteria > Pseudomonadota > Alphaproteobacteria > Rhizobiales > Devosiaceae > Devosia. The sequence continues at coordinate 88,218 of NZ_DATCMJ010000020.1, read as the reverse complement.
GGAAACCCTGGTCGCGAAGCACGTCCACGCTCGGCTGGCTGACGGCGAGGTCAAGCAATGCAATCCGCGCGCTGGCGGCCGCTTCTCCCAGCGTGCCTGCAGCCCACTTGCCGATGAGTTCGCCGGCCAGGAAGTTGTCCGTTGCGAAGGTCGCATCGGCAGCGTCGGCAGGGGTCAAAGGCGTATCGAGCGCGATCACCAGGAGGCCTGCGTCGCGAGCCTGCTGGACGGACTGAGCAATTGCCGAAGTGTCCGACGCCGTGAGCAGAATGCCTTTCGCACCGTCGGCGATGCAGGTCTCGATCGCGGCGACCTGAGTTTCGTGGTCGCCGTCGACCTTGCCGGCATAGGACTTCAGCGCAACTCCGAGCTCATCTGCACGAGCCTGCGCACCTTCCTTCATCTTGACGAAGAAGGGGTTGGTGTCGGTCTTGGTGATGAGGCACGCGCTCACCTCTTGGGATAAGGCCCCACTTGAGAGTGCAGCGAAGCAGAGCACGGTGCTCAAAAGCAGTTTATTCATGATGGATCTCCCTTGAAAGCGACTGGGGGCGGGCTCCTCCCTTCCACCAGCAGCTAGCATGACGCCACTATCGTGCTCATACCTGTCTGCGGCGTCAATATATAAATCGCATTTATTTATTTATCACGCGGCGGCACCTTTTCGCGTCCTCAGGTCCGCTTTAAGGTGCCCACATGGATGGCAAAATCAAAGTTTTAAGCAACGGCGTGAACCAGCGCGGAGTGCGCGACTTCAACGAAAGGTTGTTGCTCACCCTTCTGCAGCGACTGGGGCCAACCCCAGGCAGCGAGCTAGCTCGCATCACGAGTTTGTCGCCGCAGACCGTCTCGATCATCCTGCGGGAAATGCAGGCCGAAGGGCTCATCGAACGCGGTGTTCCGATCAAGGGAAAAGTGGGCAAGCCGTCTATTCCGATGCACCTCGCGGATGGAGGTGTCCTCTCCATTGGATGCAAGATCGGCAGACGCAGTACCGTGCTGCTCCTGGCCGACTTCAAGGGCCGGGTGCTGCACCAGCAGCAGTTGGCCTATAAGTACCCGCTGCCCGGGCAAATATTTGACTATATTCGTTCCGGTGTCGCCGCGATCTTAGAGAAATGCTCAGAGACTGAACGTAGACGCATTTGCGGCATAGGCATCGCAGTTCCGTTCGAGCTTTGGAAGTGGAATGAACTCGTAGGCGCCCCTGCCGAGGAATTCGCCGCATGGAAGGACGTGGATTTCTCGACTGAGATAGGGAAGTTTTCAAGCCTGCCGGTGGATGTGGTTAACGATGCTACCGCTGGCTGCCAAGCCGAGCACATCTATGGTCGTGGAAAAGAATTTAGCGACTACGCCTATTTCTTCGTCGGCGCATTCATCGGCGGGGGAATCGTTCTGAACCATTCGGTTTACCAAGGGCACCAAGGGAACGCCGGTGCCCTTGGATCTTTGCGCAGCTTCGGCCCCCAAGGTGAAGCACAGCAGTTGATAGACACGGCCTCGATTCACCTGCTCGAGAAGCGGTTGATGGAGAACGGACTAGATCCGCTCGAATTATGGAAGGAGCCGCAGGACTGGGGCCGCTTCGGTCGTTTCGTTGAGCCCTGGCTAGGGCGAACCGCGCAGGAGCTTGCCAGGGCCAGCTTGTCTGTCTGCGCGGTCGTGGACTTCGAAGCCATCCTAATTGATGGAGCCTTTCCGAAGGATGTGAAGCATTCGCTGGTGGAGCGAACTCGCCGCTACCTTGCGAACCAGGACATGCGCGGTCTGATCATGCCCAGAATAGAAGCTGGGAGTGTAGGCGGCAACGCGCGCGCATTGGGCGCGGCAACGAATCCGTTCTTTGGGGGATACTTCATGAACAGCAACATCAGGCTTCAACGCTTTGCAGCCGAAATTCCGCTCGGAACCTCATCACCAAGATTTCGTGTGCTTTGACCTTCTTTTGAAGCTCTGCGCACTCGTTAGACTTTCTACTTCTCTACAGTCGCTGAATGGCAACATTTTATGGCTCCATGGCTTGGGCCGCGAAGCTGCATTCGACGGCTGCTTTTCGGAAAATACAGACCCTCCGCCAATGACCGAAATGGGTCGGCAGCTGCCGTTCAGTTCGCCAATGGTCGCAGACATTCTTCGATTCGGCATCAGCGGGCGGCTCAGCATTCTAATTCCCTGAGGTTGCAGAAGGAGGGGAGTCCGGTCCCCTCCTCCATCGCCCTGCAAGCGGCATTGAAAATCAACAACAGTCCGGCTCTATTGGCTAACTCATTTGCAGGCTAGCCAACGCTACGTTCGCCCTATGCGCTGGAACTGAGTAGATAGGTATCGCTTGCTGGAATCTTGAGAGGAGATGACCTTGGCAGAGAACACTCGCTCAAGCCGCGTACCTGATACAGGTGCTCGAGACCTAGAACGTCTGACCGGCTCAAGTAGCGTCAGCGTCACTCCGAACGACGAGGATGCCGCACGAGAAGCGATTGACGCAATCTTCGGTAAGGTGGAGGCTCACTCCCTCCGCGACGAGCTGGCGAGGACCGGCAACGAGATTGATGCAGGAAAAGGTCACAAGCGCTGATGCCTTGGTATGAGATCAAGGTAACGCCTACAGAAAAGAGTGAATATGTCCGCGGCGGCCGGGCCATCAACATCTGGGACGATCGTACCCTGCAGGAGTTGAACGATGCTCGCCATGATTTTGAGTCGCTGGTGCTAAACCGGGCCGCTTTTTTGCGCGACCAAGGGCTCATGGAGGCTCGTGGTCAGATCGCTATTGTCTCGCAACACATCATCAGCATCGAAGAGCGCGTCGATTACAACATCAGGTTCCCCAAGGGTCCGCAGGAGCGCTTCTCCATCTAAGACGCCATACGCGTGGACCACCGATGACGATGAGGTTGCGCTAGACGCGATCACTGTTGGCATTGGTGATGACAGCCCCGCCCTTGCGGCCGCCGGAGTGACGCCGTCAGAACCCACGGCAAATGTCTACTGGCCCGACTGGGTGGGTGGCGGCGACAAGATCAAGGCTGCCATGGAGGGCCCCTACTCCGTTCCCGAGGCTCTGGATCGTGCCGAACTGCTTTGCGCCTTGTGGGCGTTCGATAGAGTGGTCATAGGCCTGCAGCGTCGTGAGACCTGGCGGAGCGAGTGGGGTGAGCTATCTAACTTGGAAGGCTTGGAATGACCGGAAGAACAGGTGAGCGGGTAGTTGGCTGCCTCATCTTCCTCGTTCCTCTGGTAGCAATCCTCGTGGCAATCTGCATCGCCATCTTGGCTTCATACGAGACGGCTAGTACGCGCGACGTTACCCAGTCGGAAAGTGTGTCTGCGCGACCGAGATCCGCAAAATGAATACTGAGCCTACAGAGCTTGAGGTTCAAACGTTCAACCGAGACATAGCCTTCGTCGTCATAAACTGCGCCATCGGTCCTCTGGTCGGTACGGCCAGCATTCTTATTTGGACAGTCTTTAGCGCTGCGACACAGCATGGCTTCAGCATCCAGCTTCCATGGCACTTGATCCCAGGAGCCGTTTTGCGAGCTACTGCATTTTTTGGTATTTGGGGATGGCTTGTCGGGGGAATGCCGGCGTTCTTCCATTCGATCACTTTGAACATCCTGGCCACGAAGCTGAACTCTCGAAGATGGTGGGTTTTGCTGTCTCCGGTGAGTGGCTGCGCTTGGGGGGCCATAATGATCATTGCACTGTCGGGCTCTCTTCCCAAGACGAGGGACGCACTCGTGGTATCGTTGCTACCAGGCTGCGTTGCGGCCATTGCGTGTGTATGGCTAGCAAGTGCCTTGCGCCAACTGCCTCCATTGCGCGACGAAAGAGCCTCCAATTCTAGAGGGCGTTAGCATGTGCGGCCGCTTCACTAACGAGCTGACCTGGGCGGAGATACACGCCCTCTACAGCATCCACGACGCGCCGCCGTCTAACCTGCAGCCGCGCTACAACATCGCGCCGACGCAGACCGTGGACTTCGTGCACCTAGACAAAGCTGGGAACATGGAGCTCAACAAGGGCCGGTGGTGGCTGATCCCGTTCTGGGCCAAGGAAGTGCCCAAAGCCACGCTGTTCAACGCTCGGATCGAGACTGCCGACAGCACGCCCGCGTTTCGAGAGGCATTCAAGTCGCGCCGGTGCCTAATCCCCGCCGACGGCTACTTCGAATGGACGACGAATGAAGAGGACGGCAAGAAGGACCCTTGGCTGCTGCATCTGCCGGAGCACCGCGGTTTCTCGTTTGCTGGCCTGTGGGCTCACAATGATAACTTGGGCGTCACCAGCTGCACTATCATAACCGCTCCGGCCGTTGATCACATCAGCCATATCCACAGCCGGATGCCGGTTATTCTAGAGCCTGAGCACTACGCAGCGTGGCTCGACGGCTCGGTGCAAGGAACCGACGCCAAGCGCATCCTGCTCGACAACCATCTGGACGATCAATTGGAGTTTCACCGCGTCGGCCGCGAGGTAAACAGCAGCCGCTATGAAGGCACAGACACCAAGAAGCCGCTGATCAACTCGCTCTGAGGCCGTTTCCGACCCCGTTTCAGCCAATCGCACTGGTTTTGGTTTTCCGTGGAGCGGACATACGAGTGATGACGCCGCGTGCTAAGTGAGAGCCATGGCTATAACCAGGATCATGATTATCGGCGGCCCCGGATCAGGCAAGACCTGGCTCGCTGAACGTCTTGGTCGCCGGTACGAGTTACCCATCCATGCAGTGGATGACGAGGTATGGGATCCGCTTGGAAACCAGCGAGCGCCAGACGATATCGATGCACGCGTGCGACGCCTGACGGCCCAAGAAAAGTGGATCATCGAGGGTGGCAATAGCCGGACCTATGCAAATCGGGTTCATCGGGCTGACGCTGTTATTCGAATGGTGCCGCCAGTATGGCAGCGGCTCTATCGCGTGCTTCGTCGGGATGGCATCCGTATCCAACTTCTCCGCTGGACGCTTCGATATGATGAGGTGTTCGGGCCAAGAGATAGGCTAGCGCTTGAGAGCGGGCTGGGTACAGCAACCTGCATAGAAATAGGTTCGAATGCGGAATTGCACCGCCTGCTTCGCGTTGGAATCGAGGGATTCTGAACCGTCGCGGAATTGGCTATCGATCGCTTTTCGGACTTTGTGCAGCCTCCGCTCAGTTGCTGGGAACAGTCATCCGTGCTCCATTCTTGAAATGGACGAGCGTGAATTCTTTGCCAGCGTGTTGCGCAACTCTTTCAACAGGGAGCTGCTTCCTCGACTTGCGGAGATTGGTCTAAGACAATGCCACCTGACCGCAGGCTGCTTGTTTCAAACAGTATGGAACGAGATGTCCGGCCGAGCGCCGGAATGGGGCATAAAGGACTACGACGTCTTCTACTTCGACGATGAGGATCTGTCTTGGGAGGCTGAGGATCGCGTTATCCGGCAGGTGTCAGAAGCGTCGGCCGACTTGCCTGTGAACGTAGAAGTTCGCAATCAAGCTCGGGTCCATCTTTGGTATGGCCAGCGCTTTGGGGGCGAGTGTCCGCAACTTCGCTCGACGCGGTCAGGAATCGACCTCTATCTGATCTCGGGCACCTGTGTCAGAATCGATGTTCAGACCTCAGAAGTATACGCGACCGATGGCTTGAACGACCTGACTTCTGGCTTGCTGCGGATGAACCCAAGAAATCCCAGGCCTGATCTCTTCCTTCAGAAGGCAAGGAGTTATCAGGAAAGATGGCCTTGGCTCGAAATCGTAGCATGACGGCTATGCCAGTCACCTAGCCCAACAGCAGACTGGCCGCAGATCACCCCAAGATGGCCGTCGTGCCGAGCGCTTCAATAGATTCTGCACACAGCTTCGCGAGCTTCCTTGTGGGTAGCGCACCTCAACCTATTTAGGGATCAGTCCGGTGCGCAATGCCCCCTGCTGCGCCGGAAAAGAGAAGGCCCTGGCGCTCATAAGCTGCCGGGGCCTTCGTCTATTGGCGCTCAACCTCAATTCCTTGCACCGTAGCATGGCGCAGCTTGTCGCCGCCCTTGAGGTAACGGACGCGGGCAGTCATTCCAGGCTGCAGCCACGCTGCGTCCTTATTCACGCCAATGATCGGCGCCTTGGCAACAGTCCTGCCTTCGACATAGCGCCAGAATGCTCGCCGGAGCTCGCCTGGCAAGCTGATGAAGGCGCTGCCCTTGTACCCTTCACCGTCGGCCAAAAGCGCGTATGGAACGCCAGTCTTGTCCCGCTTTACGCCGATCACTTGCAGTGTGGAGACCGTCCAGCACTTGGTCTTGTACCAGGCCTCAGATGGGCCGGACCAATACCGGCTACCCTTGCGCTTGCTGACCATGCCTTCAAGGCCATGGGCGTTCACCAGGTCGAAGAAGGCTTGCCCGTCGCCGTCGAACTCATCGCTTAGGACGATGCGGCTGCCGGGCACTTTTGAGATCAGCAGGCGCAGCTTTGCCCGTCGCTCCTCCAGCGGCGCCGGCCGCAGATCCTCACCGTCGAGGTGCAGCAGATCGAAGGCGAAGAAGATGAGGTCCTGCGGTCGCGCCTTGAGCGCTTGTCGCAGAGCGGAGAAGTCAGTGACGCCCGCTTCATCCTGAACGCAGACCTCGCCGTCGACAATCGCCCGGCGCGCCGGAATGCCCTTCGCGGCTTTCACGATGTTCGGGTACTTGTCGGTCCAGTCGTGGCCGTTCCTAGTGAACGCCCGAATCGCACCGCTATCGATGTGCAATTGCGTGCGGTAGCCGTCGTATTTGATCTCGTGCAGCCAGCCATCTCCGAGAGGCGGCTGCTCGACCAGCTTGGGCTGCATCGTAGGAATGAACTGAAGAGTGGAATCTTCGGTAGATTCTGAGTCCCTGCGGGGTGACCGCTTTGACCGAGTGGCGGGCTTTAGCCCAGCCATGGGGAACTCAGGAACATGGCCGACTCAATTCGGCCGGCGCGAATCAGTTCCTGCTACCGCCTGCGCCGACGCATCTTTTGAGGTGTGAATTCGACTGGTCGCTTAAGCTCACCGTCTTCATGCCTGCGCTCTATTTCGCGCTCCAACATCCCGTCCAAATCCGCAACTGCTGGTGGGGCATTCCCTTGGGCTAGTTCGTCTCGAAACACGTTTCGCAGATGCCACTGCACCTTCTGCAGGAAGGCTCCGTCTTCGGCGAAGAGGCTGTTCGGAATGGGTCTTACCACGATCTGAGCCACAATTCGGGTAGCGTCAAAGTCGACGTCGCGTGGCACCTCAGTCTGTACTAGGCGCCACCAAGCTTCTGTCGCGCGATCCGCAGCCTCCTGTTTGCCGCATGCCGTTCCGCTGTGAGTGAACCAGCCCTCCCAGCTCACCACCCACTTCCAAGACTGGTAGACCGGCGTGTATGGCGCGATCCAAGCGACCCGGTCAGGCAAATTGATACTAAGCGGGTAAGCGGCAAAGCGGTCGGATTCCTTGCGCCACTTGAGCCGAAGAGGCACGTCCATGCCTAGGCTTACCGGCGCAGTAGCGTATGGGCAGTCTTGTAAGCGATGGCCGCTTTGATCTGGCCGCTAGTGACACCTAGACGTTCGCGCAGCTGCTCATCGGTAGTGGAAGGTTCGGCCTCTTTGGCGCGGCGGATGCGCTCGGCGGGGCTAAGTTTGATGGCAATGTTCATGGTGTCCTCCGTTGCGGAAGACTCGACTCCTATACCGTGAACATAATAGGAACAAGCAGGAAGAAGATCACATCAACCAAGACCCATTAAGGCATGGATAGCGATAAAAAACGCGTCACGCCAACCAAGCTGATCGTCCTCCTCGCCTTCGTTCGGGATGAGGAGGGAGAATTGCGGTCGGCATTCGAGCCGCGAGAGATGCAGTCTGAGGACAAGGCAAAGATGGATGCCCGGCGCATGGTTGGGCTAGGCACCTATGAGGGTGTGATCGCCTGGTGCCGTTCAGCCGACATGGTCAACGGTGTGTTTGGTGATCCGGTGGTGCTGTTCCAGCATGGGAACATTCCTGATCTGGATTAGGCGATCTAGTTTAAGCTCTCGCACGCGATGCCGCCATTGTCACGGTCAAGGCCGTGCGGATCGCCTGGACCGCTCGCTTCGAAGAAGGCTTGAGCTTCCTCCCATGAACCGAAGTCTCCGCAATCCATGTCACCTTGAGCAGAAGCTGCCGCGATGGTCGCCATAAGCAACAACGCAACAGCAGCAACAGTTTTGATACTTGCCATGACATCCCCTCCCCAGCAATTGATGCTTGCAGCAAGAAGAATAAGAGTCAACAAACGTTGGAATACATGGAGGGTTAAATGAGAAGATAGATTGCCGCGGCTGTAGCTCTCGCCATGCTCTCCGTGCCAACTGTTGCACAACCGGTGCACCTCGACATGTGCGGCAATCGCCGCAATTCTCCGGACAAGACATGCCTTGTGGACGGTGACACTCTCTGGCTGAACGGTGAGAATATCAGACTGCAGGCCTTCGATACGCCGGAGCCTCAATCATCGATTTGCGGCGGTGACGCCGAGGTTCGGCTGGCAAATCAGGCCAGCGCTAGACTGCTTGATCTGTTGAACAACAATGAATGGACCATCGAGCGCTTTGGCTTTGACAGCACCAGCAGCAGGCGAAGGTTGGCCACGATCCGGATCGATGGGGTGGACGTTGGTTACATCCTGATCAGTGAGCGGCTGGCTCGACGGTGGCCGGATGGAGAGGAGTGGTGGTGCAAGTAGGCACTGCACCGACACCCCGCTCGACACTGGCCAGCGGCTCCGACACAACCTCAAGCTCCGACCCCGCCACCGTTTCGAATTGCGGCATTCCTCGTTCCGGCACATCGTTAGCAGGAACACTGTCGGGCGGCGCGCGTGCATGCTCCGCTGCACGTCCCAAGCAACCTCATAGCCGCAGAGACGGCAGTTTATCGCTTCTCCTTGAGCTGCCGGGCGACTTCCTCGGCGGTTTCACGATCGCGCCGCTCCTCCTCGAGGCGAGCTTCGAACACATGCGCCAGATGCGTCTGCGCCTTGGCCGTATCCTCGAGCGCGATATTGGTTCGGACCATCTGCTGCATGACCAGGCCGACGCTCTCGATGAGCTCCTTAACGGGCCCCATGTCGGCCAGCTGCCCGGCGGCATAGAACTCCTGGACCTTGGGTGCCGGTGGACCTTCCTTCTTGCTAAAGTGGGCGCCCAGACGGCGAAGATCGCCATGCTGACTACGAAGACGACGGCGGCCACGCCTGCCACTCGTCGGGGAGAAAACTAATGTCGATGGCATTGTCTGCCCTTCTGCCGTTCCTCTACTTCAAGCGAAAAGGCTGGCTTTGAGCGACGTAGAGCAAGGCTTACGGCATATCGCCTGGAGATCAATCGTCATCGACTTCGACTTCAGCGTCGTCCTTATCGGGAGCCATGTCACAGGCAGCAAGCGTTGAGCCAAGCGCAAGCGTTAGAAGAAATATCGCGGTCAGGCGTTTGAGCATTTGTGTCTCCTAGTTTTGAGGCACAACGAGCAGGTAGGCAGATCGTTTCGCCTACCGCCGGCTTAAGGAAAACGCTCACCTACAGCTTCACCGCAGCGTTGCCGCCATCTGCCCAAAGCGCCGATCCCGTGACAAAGCTCGACATGTCGCTCGCGAGGAATAGCGCTGCTTGCGCGATTTCGTCGGGTTGAGCGATCCGCTTCATGGCATGCAGGCCTGCAGCCCACTCTCGTTGGGCAGCGTTTCCAGCCATATCGGTCGCGGTGCCGCCAGGCAGGAGGGCATTCGCTCGAATGCCAGCTGCGGCGTAGTCTGCGGTGATGCCGCGCACCAGACCCATCAGACCTGCTTTGGCGACTCCGTATGGTGACATGCCTGGTAAACCCACGCTGTTGCCAACGAAGCTACTTGTGAAGATAAGTGCTCCGCCGCCGCCCTTCAGCATGGCGGGTATTTGAACCCTGGCACCTAGGAAAGCCGCAGTCAGATTCACCGCCATTACGTCAGCCCATTGCTCCGGCTCGATCTCGGCCAAAGGCTTCATTGCTCCAACCAGTCCAGCATTGTTGAACGCGATGTGCAATCCACCAAAGGTAACCTGCGCGGCAGCAACGGCCTCTTGATGTGTGCGCGCTTCGCTCACATCGCCTGCAACGGCGAGAGCCTCGCCGCCACCGTCTCTGATCTCTTCAACCGTTAAGTTCAGAGGCTGCTCTCGGCGGGCAACGAGCACCACAGATGCCCCATGTGAAGCAAACAACTTGGCAGACGCCTGTCCAATGCCTGAGCTTGCGCCCGTGATGATCGCCACTTTTCCGTCCAGCAGTCTCATGCCTCAGCTCCACTTGTGAAGTCGTGCATCTATGGCTTTTGGCCGGCGGGAACGACCCGGTTTTCACGCACCTGAGTGAGGTCCAAAGCACGGCTTCCGGGCTGCAGGTCGCTTATTGGGAGCGACTGAGATGGGCTCAACTGCCGATCATCAGCTGGGGGGTGGTTTTCAGCCTGTCGACTTTCGGGCATGGTGGTTGATAAGCCGACACTCTGAGGCCGAGTTGTCCTGAAAGGCCCTTCTGGTAAAGTTGACGCTTTCCCTTGCCAGCCTACTATCCGCAAGCAGCCGAGCATGATTGTCAATGTTTCTATCCGGCATTCCCGCGTGTCTGCCAAACTACCCTTGCTCTTGTTAGTGGCAGTCCTCCTTTCGGGGTGTGATTTAGCCAAGGAACAGCTTCAGGATTCCGTTCCCCATGGCGTCCTAACCAATGGGGTTCTTTATGCTAATGATGAGATGTTCGAGTGTGCTGTGGTCATCCACACCCTTGATGAAGATTTTGCATCTGCAGTGCGGGATGGGGGCCCTGTCTACTTGGAACGAACAACAGGCAAGGCTTGGCATCAAGGCACGCCATGGCACCTTGAGCCGAAAGGGCGTTGGATTGCTGATCTCATGTTGAGCGTACAATGCATCGATGAAGCCGATCTGCATGGCCTCTTCGAGAGCATTCTAAACCGGCAAGTGAAAGGCTACTTCCTTGTGCAGGACACAAACTCTACGTCGATAATTGCTCCAGACAGAGGTTTGTTGATGGTCGGCGGATATGAGTAGGCAACACACGCAGGCAGCTTTCAGGATTGTTGTAACTGACTCACACGACCAGAATGGAGTTGGGTGCTGATCGACGCCTTTGGGCGGTAGCGGAAGGCCACTCTCTAAAGCGATTTTGGACTGGTCTGTCCGCTTTGCCACACAGGCGCGATACGGGGGTCCAGGCGCCTTGAGGTGATTGCCCTTGTAGAGGGGAGATCAAATACCGGTGCGTTCAAAGTCGAAATTAGGCTCTTCCACAACCAGTGGGACAGCGAATGCCTGACAGAACCCCTCATCGTTCAGGTTGATAGCAAATGTCATGCGCTCCCAAACGCCTAGCCACTTACCTCTAACGAGCCAATGAGTAGTCCCTGGGGGAAATCCGGTGGCATTCTCCGACAATTCAACGTTCGGCTTCACATCGCCCGGACGCGTGTCGCTTAGTCGCTGAAGCTGTTGGGTCGTAACCACCGGGCAAATCAGAGCTGACACATCAGGAGCAAGACCGGCCCCTTGCTGGACATGCACAGTAGTCATTCGCTCAACCAATGCATCATAGAGATCTGCATCTGAGCCTAAGACGTCACCAATTACGGTTGCGTAGAAGAGAAGAACTGCCACTACGCGGGTCTCATTCGACTTACGTCGCGCCATCATCGCCTGCCTGAGCGTCTGCCTTTGGGTAAGATAGACACTTCCTAGAACGTCGGGAATGGGGTCGGGTGCTGACCGACCCTTAGAGGGTGGATTTGGGACTGGCGGCTTGCAATGCCAAACTCGGCAAAAGCGGACCTAATCTGAGGGTCGCGAACCGCGCCTCGCTATGCAGCTTTCTAAAAACTACTTTGGCCGCAATGTCCGCTATGCAGTCGCCTTTCTTTCGGCTTTCGGCTTCGCGGCCTTTAGCACACTTCCGATCATGGAGCAGGCTTAAGTAAGGTTCCGTAAGGGGCACTGCCGCTCCCTAGGGAGAAACACATTTCGCCGATGCGTCGGATCCCTTAATCCGCACCATAATTTCCGGCTCATAGGGCTGCCCCTGTAAGCACGGCGCGTTTGATCGCCGCCTCTCAATCGCCGCGCTCTCAACGAGGGCGAAGTTCTCTTTCGGACCCAGGGCGTTCTTAACGAAGATTTCGATCATCTCAGCAGTCTTTACATCATCGTCCTGGCGCCCCTCCCATATCGCAAGAAGACCGTTGGAAAGCTGGTAGCCAGCCCAGCAGTAGGAATAGCCGCCCTTGGCACCTGTGAAATATCCCGGCTCCGTGGGGTTCGAACAGGCTCGGCCGGGCCGATCCGAATCAAAGTCAATCATGCTGACGACATCGAACTTGGTCTGATTTGTGCCACCGAGGGAGTTGTTTCTTAGGCCGGACAACCCCGCCGGCGTCACTAGCTCCACCCTGTGAGGGAGGCTCTGGAGAAGAGGCGTATAGGAACTCCGGCAAATTGATCTAGACCATTGCCTCGTCAGGAGTGGGCATATTTCTAGGGATTTACCCATTTCTCCGGCGAAGCCGTATACGCTGAAGGATAGACTCACAATGTCCGCAGGAGATTGCTGGATCACAAGGTCCCCTTGCTCGGTCCACGACGATATGGCGACAACTGGGACAGTGATTGATGCATCACCCAATACCATCGTCGCATCAGAAGCGAGTAGAACAGGGTCGATTTCCGGCAAGGGTGGATGAGTGCAGCCGCCAAGCATCAATGCCGAAATTGACATGAGAAGCGCCAAACGGCTTCCTTGCTTCAGCTTTAGAACCACTCCCACCACTCCACCGCTTCAAGGCAGCTTTCAAGGCTATCCTAGTAAGGCTGGGATGTCAGCTTCGGGGTCGGGTGCAGTCGGTCAGCTGTTGTGATATACCTTCCGCTTAGGGGTCGCATGCTGCCGTGTCCCCGTTCCATGACACCGTATCCATTCCGCTGTCCCGTGCCCGTGTACGACCCTCCTGTTCGGTCGCTTGCCGGAGGTGACGTTGGGGTGACTTCTCCCGGGGGAATGGCGGCTGCCGGATATGCGTTGCGCGTGATGCCGTGCAGTGACGGCGTATGAGGAGGTAACGGGGGTGTCGCTAACGGATCGGCTTGACCACGGCACGCCACCTGGCCAGCAGGGAACGCACGAAACCGATCTCCGTGTCCTTCCAGGTCGACCCGACCGGTGGCTCGATGATCCGGGTGGTGGGGGTCAACCTGCGGCTCGGCAGGGTCGTCGTATCGTCGTGCATGGTCCTCGGCTTCATCCTCGCGCTGACCGCCTGCCTGGCATACGACCTCCTGGCGCCATCGCGGACGAGGATGATGACGGCGGTCCTGTGCACTTCGGCGATCGACAACGTGAGGTTGTCCGGCACGGCGACGGACGACAGGAAACTGACCGCCTCCGAAAGCGCGGCATCGACCGACTTGGCATCGGGCTTGCCTTCCTCGCGTTTCGCGGCACGGTACCGGCGTGCACGTTCCGCCGCTGCTTGTCGGGCTCTCTCGGCGATCGCTGCCGGGCTGTCGTGGATATCGGGTCTGGCCATGCCCCACCTTATCCCGTGTCGGCTGGCAAGGGACAAGTAGGGTTGGAGGCGCAAGAGAGGGCGACGCGGCTCTAGCTGCCCCGAAGAAAGATCTGGCCATCCAAGGGGAATAGGTCGTTCCCGTCGTCCCGCCTATTCAAGTCCTGTCGCCCGACCATGCCCGTGTGGCCGCCGGAACCGCCCTACCGGGCGAAGCCTGTCCTTGCTGCCCGATAGCCGTCGCTCCCGCTCCGGCCCGCCGGTGGCCATCCAGCGGGGTCGCAGCGGGTCGTCCGTCCCGGCCTTCCCCTGCCGCCTCGCCTACCGTTGACTGCCGCCGGTCACCACAAGCTGCCGCCATGCCTGCTGCCCTCTGCCCGCCGGATAGCACCTACACCCTTCCCTGCGGCTATCACGTGCCTACCACAGGGCAGCAAGAGTCACCCAGGCCAGGCGGACACCTGCAGACGGGATAGCCTTTACCTGCGGACTCAGGGGAAGATTCTGGATAGCCGGATCCCGCACGCGAGGGAGCACGAGCGCCTTCTTTCTTTCTATAGGGTCACGAGAGTTCTTACTTGGTCGTGTAACCCATTGATTATAAACAGCTAAAGGCTAACACCTACACGAAGGTTCGCTGCATGAGTTCTGACGAAACCTCTCCAAGCCATTGAAAGGGCTGACGAAAACAGGTTCTTCCTAACAGGTATTGCCGTTTACCGGGATCCGCCCCATTCTAGGAGGCCTGGAGAGACAGCATGACGACGACACCACCCTGCTTGCCCGAATACCTCGCCGTGCCGTTGCCGGCGGCGGCGACCTTCCACGTCGTGGGCGACTACCTGTCGGCAAGGGACGTATCGTTCGCGGTGGCCGCGTTGTGGCTGGCGGCGAATACGTCCTGCCGGCAGGAGAGCAGCCCGGCACATGCGTTCCGCATACCGGACAACGGCCTGCGTTCCGCGCTGGGGCAGATCAGGCGGGACGGCATCGACGCGGAGGACGCAAGGCAGGCAAGGCTGGCCAAGTCCACCTTCCGCACTACCGGCCATGAGGTCTACCCGGCACCGGTGGCACCCCTGCGGCACAACCTGGACGACAAGCGCACCTGGCATATCCATGACGACCTGGTGGAGACGTGGCGGGTCGAGCCGGGCCAACCGGTGGTCTATCTGCCCTTGGTGCTGCTGCAGAAAGCCAAGTCCCGTTTTTCCGTGGAGGCCTATCTGCATGCCATGTCCGCCGCGCTGGGCACCGTACCGTTCATGGTGTCCGTCACCGCCCGGGCAGAGGACCGGGTGACGCTCAAGCTCAACGAGGACGCGCTCAAGCGGCTCGTCGGGGCACCGGACAGGATGACGCTTCACCGGGTCCGCACCGAAGTGCTGCCGGAACTGGACAAGGACCTGCCCGCGTGGGGGGAAGTCGTGATCGAGCCGGCGATCCGCACGACCGCCACGCCCAAGCATCCCAGGGGCCGGTTCCTCGGCGCCAGCGTCACCGTGGTGCACCCGCCGCTTGCCGAACTCGCCGCCCTGGCGGAGCCGTCCACCCGCTGGATAGCACCGGTGCGGACGAGCGTGCCGGGATGGGAGAAGAAGCCGCCAAGGCCGCGCCACCTCCGCGCTGCCGCCCGTCGTCCGTTGCCGGCGCCGATCGCCGATGTCGTCTACATCCCCGAGCCCGAGCCGGTTCCGGTCCGCTACGATGGTCCGCGGATAAATTCAGACGAGGATGTCGCTTTCTGACGGAATAGGTAAAATGCCGTTTTCGGCGATCGCCCGATCTCAATAAGCTTGTGCCATAGCTGCCTGACACCGCCACGGAGAGAGCCCAGATGATCAGCGATGTCGAGTTCGTAGCCATCCGGTCCTTCGACCGCCAGCTCGCGGCCAACGCTGACTCGGCGCAGGCGATCATCAACCGCAAGAACTCTATCATTGTCGCCATGGAGCAGCGCCTGGCCGCCGCGCAGCGCGAGCTCGAGATCGAGCGCGGCAAGCGCAAGCTCGCCGAATTCAAGCTCATGAAGCGCGGCCATTGACCGGCGAGGAGCTTAAGGCGCAGCGCGAGGAACTGGGGCTGTCGCTGTCCCAGCTGGCTCGTGCCTGCGGGTATGCCAGCGTCGATAATGGGGTCACCCTGCTCCGCCGCTATGAGCGGGACGAGCGAGAGGTGCCGCCATGGCTGCCGCGCATGCTCGAGCTATTCCGCCGCTTCGGCGTTCCGCCCGATTTCATCGCCCCGGAATAATCTGCACTATTTTTCGTGCAAGCCTATTGACCCCCGCTCCTGCATGTACTATTTCTAGTGCATCGGGAGCGCTAGACACGGTGTCTGGCCCCGGTACCACCACCGAGACCCTCGGTCTCCAGGAGTTACCATGACCAAGTTCCAGATCACCAACACCGTTTCTTCCGTCGATCTCGGCATCTACAAGGCCGACGACGAAGCAGGTGCACTCGACCAGATGGCCGTCGCCGCCGGCTACAAGGACTATAAGGCCCTGACCGACACCTGCGGAAAACGCCGGGGCGAGATCCTCGTCACCGTCGTGAAGCCCTTCGCCGAAGACAAGGATGCCCAGGACGCCATCGAAAGCCTGGTCGTTGATCTGATCGACGTTGCCGAATCCGCCGGTCATACCCCTTCCGACTGGAACAGCATCAGCTGCGACGGTTCCCTCAACAGCACCCTGCGCGACCTCGGCGGCCAGTATGTCGCCGCCGCCGATGGTGATGACGACGAGCTTCTCGCAGAGATCATCGTCTACCTCGACAAGGAGACCGAGCGCCAGACTTCCAGCAAGTCGGACGAGCTGGCGTCGGACATCAAGAACGCCAAGTCGCTGGTATCGCTACGGGATGCCCTCGAGGCTGCCGATGCCTACGCCAAGGCCACTCGGACCGACGTTGCCTCGATCTACGATGCCACCGACCTTCCGACCTTCGGCGGTGCCGCTATCGATCAGGAACTGGTGTTCTCCTGGGATAGCCAGGACATGCTTGTCGGACATGGCAGCTGGAGCATCGTGGGTCGCGGCTTCGACCGCGAGACCACGCATCAGCAGCGCACCATCGTCATCGGCGACACGGAGTATCGCTACCAGGACCGCTACTACTTCGGCCAGAACCACATCGACACGATCCGCTTCGCCCGCTGGGTGGATGCCGAGGACGGCCACGCCCAGCACTTCCACGGATACATCGACATCCCGGCATTCGACCGTGACGTCGTGCTGGTCAGCGATCTTGTCGTAGCTATCAAGCAGCGCGAGGCCCAGCTCGAGGCAGCCGAGTAACACGATCCCCCGGGGGTGGCACCAAGCCAGCCACCCCTTTCTCTCGCTTGTGAGCCTGTGAGGCTCTGGAGAACCAGAATGACCATTCGTCGCAATCCGATCAAAGACACCATCTTCAAGACCACCGGCATCGGCCACCACGTGGACCGCGAGCCTGGCGTCCTGGCCCGCATCCGCGCTGACGACGGCTCCATCGCTGAAGTGCTGGCTACCGAGTTGCTCGCCGGCGAGCGCCTCGTTCTAAACGACCTGCACGGCTTCAAGATCAATTCGATGGTCAGTGCCTCGATCCTTAGCGGACACGATCCGATCGACGCCATCGACCGCGCCCGCGAGCGTGGTCACGCTCTTGTCTGGATATCCTCGCTGGGAGCCATGCTCACGTCCGAACCACGCGAGGCGAAGCCCTACATCCGCGTGCGCCACGGCATGCCGGTACTTTTCGAAGGCGTGATCTATCGCATCGATCCGGCTAGCAACGGGAACATTGTGCTGACCCGCTACGTCCCGCGCGCAGGGGAGCTGTCGTGATGGCCTTCCGGTTCCATGCCACCTGGACGCCGCGCCCGGGCAAGTCGGTCCCTCTCGTGTTCCCCACCGCCGCCAAGCGCGACGCCTTCCGCGCCGCCCATCCCGGAACCGCCGCCGCGGTCCGGGCCAAGGCCGCCCCCAAGCGGGCGGTCGTCAACGTCCGCACCCCTTCCGAAATCGAGGCCCGTCAATGCCCCCCCCTACCAAGCCCAAGCAGGAAGTACGCCGGCAGCGCGTCATAGATATCGGCAAGGCGCTGCACGGCGAGCGTTTCACCGCCGCCCTGGCGGCTGGCATGGGCGTCTCGCAGGTCCTGGTGTCCCACGTCGTGGTGGGGCGCCGGAACGTCACCGACGATTTTGAGCGTGCCCTCGCCGCCCATATCGACGCCGTGATGCCGTCACGGATGACCGCGCTGCGCAAGGCTGCGGCGGCACGCGGTGCGATCGGGTACGAGCATGGGGAGCAGCCGTCCATGACGGTGACCGGTGGCATCCCCGCCGGCCAGACCGTGGAGCCGGCGCCCGAGCCCGACGACGACGGCCCGTCATTCTCCCCCTGACAATACTACCCACAAGCACAGAGGCCCGCTGGATCGCTCCAACGGGCCTCTTATTTTCGGGCGGCTTATCCCTGCTCAGGCGGCGTATGCCATCTCCGGCGCCGGCTCCGCGTCCGTCACGTCGACGGACATCTCCTGCCGTTGCCGATACGCGCGCACGCTGTCAGCATCGGCGGCCAGGACGCCGCGGATAGACCGCTGGCCACGCAGGTGCGCCTGCAGGGTGGCATCGTCCGCGCACATGACCCGGGCCAGCATGCCCCTGTCCATGGCAGCTAGCCACTCGATCCTGCCATCGGGAACGTTGGCCAGGTCGGCTTCGGTCACCCTGTCGGCAGCCATCGCGCCGGCCAGGCGGCGGAGGTTTGCAAGGCCGTTGTCGGCAGCCTGGATGACAGCCGCCGGCTCGTCGACCGTGACGGCGTCACTCCCCGCGCCAGCACCGGTGACGGTACCCACGACCGTGCGCGCCACCAGCCTGCCGGTCTTGCCGCACCATTCCCAGACCGTCTTCATAGCGCTCAGCATGCGGCCCAGCGCCGCCAACAAATTCCGCATCTCGAATCCCTCCAACAAAGCCGTAGACCCGACTCATACCCGGCGGGCTGGCAACCCACAAACCGGCCCGGCAAGTCAGCGCAACGCACGAAAATCGCGTTAACCAGGAAAATTTTACCCCCAGCAAATCACTGGTCACCGTCGAACTTCACCACGGAACATAACCGGAAAGTGGGGAACTTCGGCTTACCCCTTTGCGTGACTCAGGCACCGGACGGCCGGATGATTTTTCCGAACGAGGAAAAGCCATGCCGTCCTTCCGTACACCCCGCCGCCCCGCCGTCCGCCCGCCGTCAGAGGTGATCGAGCGCGATGACGATTCCGTCGTCGATGCCGGCGCTGTGAAGGAAACGGCGTTCGTGACGCAGATGTTGGCCGACCTGCCCATCCACGTGCCGGCAAAGCGCACCGTCCGCCGGACCTTCGGTGCTCCGTCGCCCTTCGAGAAGCCGGCTCCCGCGAGGGCTGACGACGAGCGCGCTCGGATCAAGGCCATGACCGACGCCGAGTTCGAGGCTTTCGTGGCCGGCGAGGGTTTCGAGATGAGCCACTGGTTTGTCGACGGCTGGAAGGAGATGCGCAAGTGAGCGCCTTGGCCGAATCCTTCCAGCGCGTTGCATTCGCCCTCGAGCGCAGGGATTTCACCGGCGTGACCGAGTCCGATCTCGCCGCCGTCAGCCATGAGCATGCGAACAAGCTTTACCGCGCCTGGGTAGCGGGCGGGAAAGTGCCTCTTCCCCTGCACGATCCCGAGGACGGAGATGACTGCGTCAAGGAGGTCCTCGTCCGCGTCGCGACCCGCACGCTGAGCACGGATGGCAAGCGCTTCCGTATGAGCATCGAGCATGAAGGCCCACTCAAGCTGTTCGCCGGCGACATGATCTTCATCCGGCGCGCGAGCCCGCTGCCCGACCCCGAGCGCCTTCCGCCCGGGCCACCACCCGAGCGTCGCTAGCACCCTTGCCCCCGGCCATTGCGCCGATCCGGGGGCTGACAACAGGCGCAGGAGAGAAAACATGAAAACCGATACCGCCGCGACCGTGGTCTCGCAGGTCCTGGGCAACTGGGGCTTCCACCACGAGTCAGTAGGCAATGACATCGAAATCGAGATCGAGTTCGCCGTCGAGGGCGCCGCGACGACGCGTCAGCGCCTGATGGTGTTCCACTCCGTGGAACTCTACGGCGATGACGGCGAGCCCAACGGGCACACCTTCTCGACCGCCGCGACCGAGCTTGTCCACGCCCTCGAGGTGAAGGCCGCCAGTGCGATTGCCGCTGTTATCGAGACGGTCGGCGCAGTCCCTTCCGGGGCACCGGTTCCCCCGATCACCCTCAAGCCCAAGATCTAGCCGCCTAGCCCCCACCGGTTTGCCAACCGCCCCCTTCACCCCCGTGAGCCGCTACGGCTCGGAGACCAGAAAATGAACAAGACCACCTCTACCAAGAAGCCCCGCCCGTCCCGCAGCAAGGCCGCCATCGCCGCCCGGGCAGCAGCCAAGGGTGAAACCGTCGTACTGACCGCGGAGCAGTCCGCCGAGATCGAGGACGCCGCCGCCCGTATCGAAAAGCTCACCAACATTGCCGACGCCAAACAGGTCCGCATCGAAGTGCTGGAAGGCAGCGTCACGACGCTCGAAGACAAGGTGAAGGGCCTGGAAGCCGCCCTCGAGGAAAGCCGTGACGGCGTCACGCTCTATTCGGAAAAGGCAAAGCAGCTGCAGGCTGATCTCAACCACCAGGGACAGCTCTATAACGACCTGAAAGCCCGCTACGATGAGCTAATGCCGGCGCTCGAGATCGCTCAAGAGAAGGCAGCGCTGGCGGACGATGCGCTCGCCAAGATCGCCGAGCTGCAGTCCGACGCCGCCAAGATGCAGAGCAGGTTCGACGTCACCCTCGCCAACGCGAACCGGCTAGGTGCAGAGGTTCACTCGCTGGAGAAGAACCTCCGTCAGTCCAAGGCCAACGCCGAAAGCCTTGCCGCCGAGGACATGAAGACCCTCGAGGAGCTGACTGCCACCAAGCAGGAGCTCACCAAGGTGCGCGACGAACTGATCAAGACGAAGCTCTCCAACGACCGCCTGGTTTCCCAGAACACCCTTCTCACGACCCGCGGCTTCTGGGCCCGCCTGTTCAACCGCTAGTCGCCGCACCGGGTCCCTGCCAACCGACCCTTCCATCGGCACCCCGTGAGCCCCCAGGGCTCGGAGACCGACCCATGAAAACGACCGAAAAGCCTTTCCTCTACGCTGATATCGAGACCATCCCGTCCGCCGACCCGAGCGTGTTCGGCGAGATTGTCGAACGCTTCCCGGCACCCGTCCTGAACCTGGATAGCATCAAGGCCGATGGCCGGTTCAAGGACCTCGAGAAGATCGAAGCCGACGTCGCCGCCAAGCGTGCGAAGGCCATTGAAGACCACGCTGCCGCCGGCGACAATGTCTACGACAACATCCAGGAAGCCTACCGCAAGACGGCTCTCGATGGCGCACAGGGGCACCTCGCATCGATTGCGTGGGCGTTCGACGAGCACACCGTCGTCGCCCTGCACAACACGGCGCTGGAGGGATTCACGGCGCAGAAGAGCTACGCGATTCATGATGCCGTCCTCGCCGGCGAACGCGAGCTGCTGACCGAATTCTTCGCGGAGATCGAGGATCACCTGTTCAACCTTGCCCATGCTGCCTACGAGCAAGCTGTCGCCGAAGACAAGTACGAGCCCCCGGCATCCAACATCGTGGATATCGAGCCGTTCGCTGTCCCCCCCGTCCTCGTTGCCCATTTCGCCGACTTCGATATCCGCTTTATCTGGCAGCGCGCGATCGCCCTTGGTGTCACCGTGCCGGAATGGTGGCCCGTCAATGCGTCAAAGTACGCCACCGACAAGGTCCAGGACACCATGCAGATGTGGGCCGGCCCGTCCGGACGCATCGGCCTCGACCGCCTGTGCAGGGCGCTTGGTGTCGCCGGCAAGGGCGACATGGACGGCAGCGGTGTCTGGGATGCGGTCAAGGCTGGCCGCATCGCCGAGGTCGTCGAGTACAACTGCGGGGATGTCCGCCGGCTCAGGAGCGTGCACCGCAGGATGCGCGGGTTGGCGGTACTGGCGGGCGACGTGTCTGTGCAGCCGCCCGCACCGGCCCCGCCTCTGACGCAGGAGCAGATCGACAAGGGCTGGGACACCGTCAGGGAGCACGTGGAGAGCCTCAACGGCGATCCGGTCACTTACATCGATCCCGACTCCTTCGAGTTCGACGAGGCAACCAGCACGATCCGCCTCGTCCCCGGCAATGCCGAGCTCACCGTCACCGAGAAGACCGAGGATGGCTGGACGGCAGAGGGCGTCATCGTCGTCGATGCACCCGCCGGCGAGGGAGCACGTTGATGGACAACAACGTTTTCACCATCGCCAGCGCCATCACCACCCGTATGGCGGACAGCCTCACGGACACCAACGGCAGCCTCGTCATGTTCGGTGGCGAGGACTTCACCCTCCGTATCAACTCCCCCGGGGGCGACGCCATGGCCGGGCTGCGGATGCATGCGTACCTCAGCCGCTATCCGGGCAAGATCCGCGTCGAGATGGGCGCCATGGTTGCCGGGGTCGCTTCCCTGGTGGCGATGGTGGGCAGCGAGATTGTCTTGCACCCGAACTCGATCCTGCACCTGGTGATGCCGCGCCAAAGCGTCGTCGATGGCACCGCGGAGGAGCTCCTGCGCGTCGCCGATCAGCTGGACCTCATGTCCGACAGGATCGCGAACATCTACGCGGCGAGGACGGGAAAGGACCAGGACGAGATACTCGCGCTCATGCTGGACGAAACGTTCTTGGACGCCAGCCAAGCGCTGGAGATGGGGTTCTGCACGGAGATCTCGAGCGAGCTAGCACCCGTGGAAGGAGCACGCTGATGGAAACGCCACGTCCTGTCTGGAACCACAAGACCCCCGAAGACATCGCTCGCTGGCTCCTGTCTCACTCGGTGACGGCGATCACGCTCCACCGAGAGATGACCGGTAACGAGACCTCCGAGGAGTGGCTGGAGCTCCATGACGATCCGAGCACGATTTTCAGCTGGGGCAAGAAAGCCGAAAGGGTGTCGCTGCGCGTGCCCGTAGATTTCCTTGGCACACGTTGGGATCACACTACCGAGGTGATCTTCGCCCCCGACCATCGCCACCTGGTGGAGGTGAAGGACGCCCTTCGCAAGACTGCCGACGCTATCGACGCGTGGGAGGAGAAAAACCAACGTGACAGGGCCGAATTCGAGCGCCTCAAGCTCAAGTTCGGGGGTGCATCATGACCCGCTCCACCCACACCTCCGTCTACCTGGCGATCTCCCGCGCTGCCCATGACGAGATCCGCGGCAAGCTGGAGGCCGCCGGCTACCAGCACGCGATCGATGGCATCGAGCTCGACATGCACGGGTTGGCACTGATCACGACCGAGCCGGCGCCCGGGCAGCAGGTCATCAACATCCTCGACCTGCCTGATGGTCCGGCGGAGATCCCGCTCGGCCAGGACCAGATGATCCCCTGGGAAGGCGACCGGATGTATCGCGACGGCTCGCCCGCGCCCCACAGGGACCAGCCCAAGCCCGAGTTCGACGATTGGTGGGAACACCCGCTCGATAAGGGAGACAAGTGATGGACAAGGTAACCGACTTCGACCTCGTCAAGCTGCGCCGCTCCCTCGAGGACGAACGGAAGCGCTTCGCTCCCGTCGCCCATGTCAACGAGGAGAAGGTGGCTTACAACGCCATGCTGCTCTCCATCGTGGACGAACTGCAGGCCCTCCGCTTCGCCGCCATTCCCGGCACCGCTCCGGACTACCAGGAGTGGTGCTTTGTCCGCGAGAGCGACTGGGAGAATAACTCCAACATCAGGAGCCTTGCCGACAAGTTGCGCGCCGAGGGTGGCAACTGGTTCCGGGTCACCAAGGAGGGCAGCCGTTACTATGTGGACGCCTGGAGGACCCGTCCTGCTCGCGAGGCCGGCTTCGTGGTGTTCCCCTACGACATCACCGGTCCTGACGGGGAGGCATTCTGATGACCGACTTCACCTCCGAGATCGCCGTCGCCAAGCAGATGCGCGGAAACATCAGCACATGGCGCCATCAGGCAACGGTTGCCTGCGCCGTTAACCCGACACTCTGGATCGCGGTCCAGGGGGTGTCCCTCCATGCCTACCTCGCCCAGCTGGACGCACTCGACGCGGAGTGCGTGAAGGCGCTGGAGCGGATGCAGCCGAAGGAAGGAGCAGCGTGATGACCGAGTTCCCCAAGGTCCACCACTATGCCAATGGCCGCTGCCGGAATTGCGGCGAGTACCGTCCCGAGGGACTGACCGACCGTAAGATCTGCGCCAAGTGCGCGGAACATCCGGACGATGTGCTCGCTGCCATGGCCGCCCTGGAGATGGTGGACTATCACGGGTCGGAATGGGCAGCCGAAAGCCTGCTGGAAGGCTTCCGCAAGGTAGGCTTCCAATTGGTGCCGGTCGACCAGGACGCCGGCGCCGCGGACCGCGTAGACCCCGTCCGCTTGCTCTGGGACGCTTGTGCCGCCGCCGGTAGCCAGGCTGCCTGGGCGAAAGCCCATAGCTTCTCCGCTCCCTTCGTCGGCGACGTGTTGGCTGGGAATCGCGCTCCGTCCGACCGCCTTCTGACCGCGCTCGGCTGCCGCCGGGTCTTCTACTTCGTGAAGGGAGCGGCAGCATGACCGAGTTCACTGAAATCGATCCCTACCACTACGTCCTCGCCCGGGCAGAGATGCGCTACGTGCACATCCCCGAGCTACTGGCCCTTCTCGCTCAGAACGCCCACGTCGTCGAGGGTGTCGCCAACGGACCTTCGGGGCGGGGCAGGTCGTGACCCGGAACGCGGATGGCAGCTTCGAGGTGTTCGACGGCGCCATGTCCAGGGCGATCACCGAAGCAAAGGCAATAGCGGGGATCGTCCGCAGCGATCCCAAGCCCGCCGGTTTCGACTGGCGCGCCCAACAGCAGCGGCTGCCTCGTGTCCGCAAGGGACCGCCGGCGCAACGCTCCAGGAGGCGCGCATGAGCCGCAATGCCTCCCACATAGGTCATCGCGGTTCCGCGACCGCCCGTATGCCTGCCCCCGTCATTCCGGCACGCCGTCACGGTCACGGCGTCACGCCGGCGCCGGCGATGCGGGACTGCCTGCACTGCGGGAAGCCGTTTTTCTCGCGCTCGGCAGCCAATGTTGTCTGCGTCATCTGCAGGAGTGAGAGCACGGCGAAATTCGAGGGAGGACTGTGATGGACGATAACCTTACGCCACGCCAGCGCCGCGCGGGTCTCATCGTCGATGGTCTGCTTCTGGCGTTCTTCCTTGCCGTTGTCGGCAGCTTCTTCTGGCAGGTGGTCAGCTACTCCATTTGGAGGGCTGCATCATGATCATCGACGACACCTTCCTCCCGATCGACAGCGCGCCGCGCACCGGCGTCCTGATCATCGTCCGCCACGAGGACGTCGGCACGTTCCCCATGCGCTGGAGCAATACCGCCACCAACGACGTGTTCGTGCCCGGCGTGGTCGGCATGTGGGTCATGGACGATCAGATGACCTGGCGCGACGACCGGGACGGCCTGTCCCACTGGAAGCCGTGCCCAGGCGAACTCGGGAGTGTGCACTGATGACCGCCCCCAAGTACATCTCCCGGGCGGCCATGGAAGCCAGCCGCTGGTTCTCCCGGAGCCGCTGGAAGCAGCTCGGCGTCATCATCCCCGCCGATGCTGTTCCCAAGGACCACGGCTGGAAGCGGGACACCAGCATGCAGCGCGGCTTTGCCTTTCCCGTGTTCTCGGAGGACCAGGGCACGCGGAAGAAGCCCAAGCCGGTGCCGGAGGTCGATCAGCTGGCCATCGAGCAGGCGTTCCTGCCGGCTGACCAGGGGAGCCTGTTCTGATGCGCGGCCAGGAAATCCTCCCCTCCATAGCCTGGGCACCTGACACTGATCCGGCCACGATCCGCCAGATCGAGGACGCCATCCTCGCCCTGGACGCCCGCGCCCACGGAAACGGGCAGCGCGTGCTCCATCCCCTGGAAGCCGACCGGCGCCTGGCGGCCTTCATCGCGAAGCACGGGTCGGCAGCCGCTGCCGCCCGGGCGCTCGATATCAGCCGCGGCACGCTCTACGACATGCAGTGCGGGCGCCGGAAACTGTCGCCTCGCGTGCAGGCGGCGATCGGTCTCCGCCGCATTCCTCCGCAGCCCGAGCGGTACGAAGAAATCTAAGTTTGTGGCTTGCATGTCGGCGGGCAATTCTTGGCCACACATCGATGGAGAGACCGATGCAGTTCCTGACCCGTACAGCCACCGCCCGCTGGGACCTTGCCCGTACTGTAGCCGCCGTGCTGATCGAGAATGGGCACAGCATCGACCAGGCCAACGCCCACCTCGTTAGCGAGCGCGACTATTGCGTCTACATCGAACAGGCGCTGCTTGACGAGATGGCCAAGATCGCCGCCGAGGATCTGGCTGCCGCCGGCCAGGGCATCATCGGCGAGATCCTCCAGGACCTCGCCGCCTGATCATCCCAGTGCGCCGGGTGCATAGGCTGCCTATGCACCCGCTGCATCGTAATGACGGGTTCGTCCCGTCCTCTACCCAATCCCATTTTCGGGCAGACTACAGGACCCCCCATGCGTATCTGGACCATCTCCGACTTGCACACTGAGTTCGGCCCGTGGGAGCCGCCTAACATCCCCGATGCCGACGTGTGCCTCCTCGCCGGCGATATCGCCAAGGGCGCCGTCCGCTCGATCGACTGGATTAAGACCAACATCCTGCCGCACATGCCGGCGGTGATGGTGCTGGGCAACCACGAATTCTACGGCAGCTCTATCCAGCGCGAGCTCCGCCTGGCGCGCGAATATGCGCCTGTCGCCGGCGTGCACCTGCTCGAGAACAGCGGCGTCGAAATCGACGGCGTGCGCTTCCTTGGGGCGACGCTCTGGACCGATTACGATCTCTACGCGAAGGGCGACGAGAGGCTGCTTGATCGCTACATGGACATCGCGAACAAGGGCATGAACGACCACCAGACCATCAAGGCCAGGGACTTCTCGACGATTCCTTTCGAACCAGAGCACGCCCGGGCGATCCACCTGCAGTCCGTCGCTTGGCTGGACGAGGCGTTGTCGGAGGAGCACGACGGCCCCACCGTGGTGGTGACCCATCACCTGCCGTCGAACCTCTCGGTCGCCGACCGGTTCCGGGACGAGACGCTGTCGGCAGCCTATGCGTCCAACCTCGACTGGCTGATGGAGAAACACGGGCCTGCGCTCTGGGCGCACGGGCACACTCACGACAGCTGCGACTACGAAATCGGATCGACAAGGGTGCTGTGCAATCCGAAGGGCTATCCCCCGGAGAAGCGTGCCCGCGTGCAGCGGGACGAGAACCCCGATTTTGACCCGGGGCTGGTGGTCGAGATCGGCGAACCCAGGCCCAAACTGGGGATGTGATCACGGGTTGGCGAGCGTTCTTGCGACACGCCAACTGCCTCCTATCTATGCGTCAGGCTGATGCGCGATCCCTCCACGCAGCATCGGCAACAAGAAAGGCCCTGGCGCTTCATAGCGACGGGGCCTTTTCTTTGGCTACAGCGTCCGCGGCTGCAGGTACTGGCTGTAGTGTTCGTAAGGTCCCTCGAACCGCCAGTCGAGGCTATGAACTTGGTCGGGTAGCCTCATCGCTTCCCAGAGGTGGCGGGTCATGATCTTGACCACCTCCAGGTCCGCCTTCGCCCGCATCACGGCGCCATCCTCGTCCTTAGCGAACATGAACCACATCGTGCGGAGCATAGACCTGACCTCGCCCTTGGGCATCAGCTGCGCGTAGTCGAGATCCAGTTCGGCCACCGCGCCATGCCCTTCGGTGGCGTGCAGCAGGTGGGCGACGCCGATCACCAGGCGACCGCACTGGACCGCGTTATAGTAGATTTGGTAGTGCCTGCCGTAGTCCGGACCCTCGAACCCGAACTCGACCCTCGGCATCTCCTCGAACGAGAACGGGCCACCATGCATCATCGTGTTGATGATCTCGCCGAACCTCTCGAAATCCGACCACACGATCCGGTGCTGGGGTTCGAGCAGCGTGGTGCCGTCCGCCTCGACCGACGCCGGAGGGTTGTGCTGAGGCTCGCGCCGGCTCCCGGTGCGAATGCCCTGCAGGACGTCCTTGTATTCTCGCTCTATCTTGCTGCCGCCGAACATGCCTTGCCCCCTGTTTCGCCGGGGACGGTAGCAGCCTGGGCAGCGTCGCGGGAGGGTCAGTACGTGTTAACGTTCGCTTAACGCGTAGTGATTTCGGCATCCGTTTTATGGCGCACGAAAAGCGAAGCTAAGAGGACTTAGCTTCCAAAACGACGCGGAAACGCACGGATTATTTTCAGAATTCTTGTCGATCCACATTCAGACGTCTTAGCCTCTGCGGTATGGTGGGGCTGATATCGGAACAGAACCAATGGTTTAACGTCTTAATCAACTATGTCCAAATTGGAGACAGTTGGTCAGCGCTCGATCTCGACGCCCTGGACGACGGCATGCCGCATCTTGTCCGACCCCTTGAGATAGCGGACCTTGGCCGTCATGCCCGGACGGAGCCACGCGGCTTTCTTCTTCAGGCCGACCAGCGGCGCCTCGGTCACCGTCTGCCCCTCCACGTACCGCCAGAAGGCCGAGCGCAGGCGTCCCGGCAGTCCGATGAACGCGGTCCCCTGGTAGCCCGCCTCGTTGGCCAGCAGGGCATAGGGCACGCCGGCCTTGTCGCGCTCGCTACCGATGACCGCCATGGTCGACGTGGTCCAGCATTTCGTCTTCTTCCACGCGTCGCTGGCGCCCGACCAGTACCGGCTGCCTTTCTTCTTCGAGACCATCCCCTCCAGGTCGTGGCTGCTCACCAGGTCGAAGAACGCCTGCCCGTCGCCGTCGTATTCGTCGCTCATGACGATGCGGCTGCCGGGCACCTGGGAAACCAACAGGCGCAGCTTGGCTCGCCGTTCCTCGAGGGGCGCCGGGCGAAGGTCCTCGCCGTCGAGGTGCAGCAGGTCGAACGCGAAGAACACCAGGTCGCCCGGACGGGACTTGATCGCTGCCGGCAGCGCGGAGAAGTCGGTTACTCCACGCTCGTCCTGGACGCATATCTCGCCGTCGATGATGGTGCGGCGGGCGGGTATGCCGCGGGCGGCGGTAGCGATGGGCTGGAACTTGTCCGTCCAGTTGTGGCCGTTGCGGGTATAGGTGGTGACCGCTCTGCCGTCGACGTGCAGCTGACACCGATAGCCGTCGTACTTGATCTCATGCAGCCAGTCGCCGCCGGCGGGCGGCAGGTCGACCAGCTTGGGCTGCATCGTAGGGATGAACTTGAGTGTAGGGGTAGATTCTGAGTCCGGTGCGGCTGACCGCTTTTTGCGGGTGGCTGGGCTTACGCCCGCCATGGGCTACTTGTACTCATACGAGTCGAGAACTCGAATCATTTGAATCGGTTGCGCCCGGTCGTTGTGATAGTGAATCGGGCATGAGTGACGACCTGACCGACCTGATGGCCCGCCTTGCTGCAGGGCCGCCGGTTGACTACGAACCCCATCAGCCGGCGCGTATTCCGAAGCCGATCTATAACCTCTCCGTCGACGATCCGGACGAGCGCTCGATCATCCTGATCATCCGCACCGGTGGCGACGGGATCGTCCGCGGCATGATCTCCCTGCCGCAGTGGTATGAGCTGCCGGAAATGTGGGACGGCCCGCACCTGATGGCCGACGCGCTGCGCCTGGCGGACGACTACGCCTGGCACTATGGATACCATGGCATCGCGATCGATATCGAGAGCTCGCAAATGTGGGACCCGGCCTGGGGCCAGCTCGTCACGAGTCACGAGCTCGACTGATCATTCCGTCTTGGGCGCCGGTGCCGAGTACAACTCGTCCCGCCACAGCTGTGTCCGCTTCACCCCGGCGGGCCGTCGCACTGTCAGCATGCCGACATCGTCGGAGGTGGGATAGCGCTGCTTCACTGACCAGAAATCCGCTTTGCCGCAACGGGGGCAGCGTCCCCCGAACAGGTCGGCGATGAACGTGTCCGGGCTGTAGATGGTGACCAAATCGGTGGCTAGGTAAGCTCGAGCCTGCCGGCACAGGTGGCATTTGCAGACGAGCAGCAACCCTTCTTTTGCGACCTGCCCGATTCCTGGACGGTAGAATTAGGAGCTGGGCGGGCTGTTCGTCATGCGGACAACATGAACGGAACGAGAACAAACGGCAAGCCAACTCAGGGCTAATCCACGCTATCCACAGTGTGCACAGCCATCGGCGAAACTTTTGCACACATGGATTATCGTTTCACACCAGCGGGTTAGGTAGCCATGGGGTTAACAAAACGTTAATCGAACACGATTTCACGGGTAAAAGTCGCGCTGACTCGAGCGGGCCCAGAGCACATCAGCTATAAGTAGGTTGTTGGCAGCGGGACGGGCAGCCTGGAAGCATCACCCGTCCCCCCGCTATGCCGGAACGCCGACTGGTCGGAGTAGGGATGTCTGGGCCGCATAGGGCCTGGGCATCCCCCCAGCGACCGGGATCATCGCGCAGCCGAGCCCCGATGTGAAGTAAAATCCCTGGAACATACATAGACCCGTCCGCCGGCGCCGGAGGTCTGTGGAAAACCATTAACGCTATCGCGTGATTGCCGTGGTTTGTCCCGGATTTGTCCCAGCCGGCGATTTGTCCCCGTGGCCCGGATAAGGAAAACGCCGGAAACCCTCGGGTCTCCGGCGTTTTTATTGGTAGCGAAGCCCAGATTTGAACTGGGGACACACGGATTATGATTCCGCTGCTCTAACCAACTGAGCTACTCCGCCACAAGGGCAGCCGGGTTTGGCCGGCGACGCGACTTACTAAGTTTAGCACACTTCGCTGTCAAGCCGCTAGCATCGGCTTTAATGCCGTGTACCGATGCTGGCGATGGCCTGCCGCACGAGGATCAGGTCGTCCTCGAATTTCTGCTGCTCGCGGGCCTTCCCTTCAACGTCCGGAATGCGCAGGAGATAGGAGGGATGGTTGGTGACGAAAAGCACCGTGCCGTCTTCGAGCTCGATGGGTGCACCGCGCAGCTTGCTGATGGTGGCGGTCTTGCCCAGGAGGCTGGTTGCCGCGGTGGCGCCCAGGGCAACGATGACCTTGGGCTTGACGAAGCCGATCTCGAGATTGAGCCAGAACTTGCAGGCGGAGACCTCGCCCGCATCGGGCCGCTGGTGGATGCGCCGCTTGCCGCGCGGCTCGAACTTGAAATGCTTGACCGCATTGGTGACATAGACGCGGGCGCGGTCGATGCCGACCTTTTCGACGGCCGCATCGAGCACCTTGCCGGCCGGACCGATGAACGGCTTGCCCGCCAAGTCCTCCTGGTCCCCCGGCTGCTCGCCCACAAACATCACATCGGCATGGGCCGGGCCTTCGCCAAACACTGCCTGCGTCGCGTGTTCATAGAGCGGGCAGCGCCGGCAGCCCTGGACGGCGGCGCGCGCATCGGCAAGGCTCTGGATCTCACCCTCGGGCTCGGCCACCTCCGGTTCCCGCGCCTGCTGGCGCAGATGCCGCGACGGCGGCTGCGTTGCGGTCCTTTCGATCATCTCGGCCTCCATCTGCCGCGCGTTGCGGATCAAAGGAGCAATGAGTTCCGCCTCGGGCAGGTTGCGCCAATACTTGACCGGCATCTCCGATTTCATCATCGAAACCTTGAGGCGCGCTGGATTGAAGATGGAGGAAAAATAGGTCTTCCAGTCCGCTTCCACGGCATCGTCGCTGGGCACGTCGCCCTTCTGGCCGCCCGGGCCTAAGGCGAGGCTTTCCCCGTCCCAATAAGCGCTGCGATAGGGCGTGATGATGGCCCACATCATGCCGTCGAAGCGGCGCACGAAGAATGGCGCCGTCCGCTCCAGCGTAAAGTGCTCCGGTTCGAACCAGGCGGCATAGCGCTCGAGGCCGCTGTCATCGACGATGGATTTGAAGCGCACGAAAGCCTTCATCTTGTGGCTGTCGCGGCGCACGGCGCTCGCCATGCGCGTCAACCAGTTGAGGTCCGGGTCGGAGGCCGATTGCATCAGCCCCCGGTCCTCCAGCAGCCGCCAGAGAAAGCGGTACAGGACCGCGAAGCGCTCCGGATCGCTGTGGTTGATCGCTTCCCTGGCCAGCTCGACAAAGGCGGCCGGCACATTGCCGACGGGGACGTCGCCCGAAGGCAGCATGTCGTCGCCCGCCTCGAACAGCCCGCTGTCGTCGCCAGGCAGGCGCCAGACCACGTCGCCGGGCCGCATTCCGGCCGCCAGCAGTTGGCGGGCCTTTGCGCGCCATTCCTCGAAATCGTTGAGCCCGTTGATGCGCGCCGACAGCATCAGAACAGGCTCAACTGTTCCGGCTCTGGCGTCAGCCGCGCCCGCAGCCTCGCATCATCGGTGAGGCTGCCCGGCGTCCAGTCGGCGGCCTCGATAAAGGGCCGCACCTTGTCCACCGTGCCGGCAATCGCCGCCACGTCGGCAAGTCGCAGTCGGTGGTGCCGCCGCGTGGAAAGGATGCGCTCGACGCTCCTGGTGCCAAGCCCGGGCACGCGCAGCAGCATTTCCTTGTCGGCCCGGTTGACGTCCACCGGGAAACGCTGCCGCGCCTTGAGCGCCCAGGCAAGCTTGGGGTCGATGGCAAGGTCGAGGTGGCCATTCTCGCCGCCCGAGACGATCTCGGGCACGTCGAAGCCATAGAAGCGGATCAGCCAGTCGGCCTGGTAGAGTCGGTGCTCGCGCATCAGCGGTGGCGGCCTGAGCGGCAGGCGCGACGAGGAATCCGGAATGGGCGAGAAGGCGGAATAGTAGACCCGGCGGAGCTTGTAGCCCGAATAAAGTCCGGCCGCGCGATGGAGGATCGCCCCGTCATCGGCGGCGTCGGCCCCCACGATCATCTGGGTCGATTGCCCGGCCGGGGCAAACTTCGGCTTTGCCGCCTTGGCCTTCTTGTCGGGCGCCGCTTCGTCGAGCTTGCCCCGCACATTGGCCATGGCGGTCCGAATCTCGCTCGGCTTCTTTTCGGGCGCCAGGGTTTCGAGACCGATATCGGTGGGCATCTCGATATTGGTGGACAGCCGGTCGGCCCAGCGCCCCGCCTCGGCCAGCAGTTGCGGCGCTGCATTGGGGATGACCTTGAGGTGGATATAGCCGGCAAAGTGGTGGTCCTCGCGCAGGGAGCGCGCCACCCGCACCAGTTCCTCCATCGTATAGTCGGGCGAGCGGATGATGCCCGAGGAGAGAAACAGCCCCTCGATATAGTTGCGCTTGTAGAAGTCGAGCGTCAGCTTGACCACTTCCTCCACGCTGAAGCGGGCGCGCTGGACGTTGGAGGACGAACGGTTGACGCAATAGATGCAGTCATAGACGCAGAAATTGGTGAGGAGGATCTTGAGCAGCGAAATGCAGCGCCCGTCCGGCGCATAGGAATGGCAGATGCCGCTGCCCTCGGTGGAGCCGATGCCACCCGTGCCGGCGCTGTTGCGCTTTTCCGTGCCCGACGAGGCGCAGGACGCATCATATTTGGCGGCATCCGAGAGGATAGCAAGTTTCCGGCGCAGGGTCAGCGCGGCCATGTTTGTTCCCTTTACGTTCAGGTGAAGGGATAACGCAGCGGGATCGTAAACGCATATCAAAAAGACAGGTCTGAGCAGATTGTGATCAGGGCGAACGGAAGCGCCGCCTGTGATGCGGTTGTCGAGCAGCGATGGCGAGACCGCGGTGTCGAGGGGTAGAGTGTGAAGGGAGATCGCGAGCGTCATTTCCGTGCAGGCGGGAACCTCCCTCGATGTGGCAGGGGGATTCCCGCTTTCGCGGGAAGGACGTGGTGGGAGGCTAGTCTGGTTGGTGGGGGTGCGCCACAGGCGCGGACAGAGGAGGCACTCCACCCAAGCATCGTTCAAAAATCCGCACCAATCTGTCGGAACCGTCTACCTCCTCAACCGTGCGCTGATCCTCTACATCTTGTTTCCAACAAGACGCGGCACCCCGCGCCGTTCAGGAGACAGATCATGACGCTCGAATTCGGAGGCATCCACCACCTCACTGCCGTTACCGCCGAGGCCAAGAAGAACCTAGCCTTCTATACCGGCACGCTGGGCATGCGGCTGATCAAGAAGACGGTGAACCAGGACGACACTACCGCCTACCATCTGTTTTATGGCGACGGCGTCGCCTCGCCCGGCGCCGACCTGACCTTTTTCGATTTCGATGCCCCCCGGGAATCGCGCGGCAACCACACGGTGGGCCGCACCGGCCTGCGCGTCGACAGCGAGGACACGCTCAACTGGTGGAAGAACCACCTCCAGGGCAACAATGTCGGCACCAGCGCCATCAAGGAGCGCAATGGCCAACTCTCGCTCGATTTCGAGGATTTCGAAGGCCAGCGCTTCCGCATGGTGATCGACAGCGCCAACAAGGTCGTGCCCTGGGCTAAGTCGCCAGTGCCGGCCGAGCGGCAGATCATCGGCCTCGGCCCCATCACGCTGTCGGTGCCGCGGCTCGACCGCACCGCCGCCGTGCTGACCCAGGTGCTCAACATGCGCAAGGTGCGTGAATACGCCGCCACCAGCCATACGCCCGAAACCCATGTCTTCGAGATGGGCCCCGGCGGCCCGGGCGCCGAACTGCATGTTGCGGTCGATCCCAGCCTGCCCATGGCCCGGCCCGGTGCCGGTGGCGTCCATCACGTCGCCTTCCGCACGCCGGACCAGGACACGTTGCGCCAGTGGATCGAGCGCATCAACAAGGCCGGCATCCGCTCGAGCGGCGAAGTGGAGCGCTTCTATTTCACCTCGCTCTATTTCCGCGAGCCCAACGGCATCCTGTTCGAGATCGCCACCGACGTTCCCGGCTTTGCCGCTGACGAACCGATGGAAACTCTGGGTGAATCGCTGGCCCTGCCCCCCTTCCTCGAAAGCCGCCGCGCCAGCATCGAGGCTAACCTCAAGCCGTTGGTTTGAGGGGTTTTCCATCAACGCACGTTACCCTCGGGCTTGACCCGAGGGGACTGAACTGGCGAAGGCACCGCAAGTGTAGAGCCCTCGGGTCAAGCCCGAGGGTGACGATCGAGAACGCCGGACCACGAAGCTCCATCTTGCCATCGCCACGCGCTCCGGCAACACTCGGGCATGGCCACAATCCTTCGCATCGTTCCCCGGCTCCTGGCCGTCCTCTGCCTCCTGGCCCTCCTGCCGTGGACGCTGGGCATCCCCGGCACGGACAACGCCTATGCTCGCGGCTGGAGCATCGGCTTTTATGCAATCATCCTCTATCTGGTGTTCTTTTCCGCAACGGTCCTCCTGAGATCGCTGCGTCGCTGGCTGCCCGTACCGACCACAACGCTGGACTATCTCAGGTTCGCCGCTGTGGCGGCGTTTATGGTGGCTCAGTTCATCGCCTGGCCGCTGATCCTGAGCTAAACCACCAGCCGCCACCCTCGGGATCGACCGAGGGTGACGATCGCGGTTGTGGGTGCCCGCTATTCGCACGTCCCATGCACCTGGCATACGTCGCTCGCCGTGTCCGGATAGGTTGCCGTATCCGGCTTGAGCAGTGATGCCGTGTCGATGAGGTTGATGAACTCGGCGCGATAGCCGCTTTCATCCGCGCCGCGTCCGGAGCGGGCCAGCGCCTCAATCGCGTCCCAGGGCATGTGCCCGCCATATTCACTGCCCTTGAGCTTCTGCCCGAAGGCTGCGACGGCTGCCGCAAAGCGCATGTCCTCGCCCGCCTCGCTGATGTCGCCATAGACGACGCTGGGCGTCACCGCCTGCTCGATCAGCTGGCTGACCTCGCTCTCGGGCAGCTTGAAGCGCATGCGCAGGAAGCCGATCTCGTCGCTGTCGGCCTGTGCCGGCGTTTCCTGCCCATAGCGCAGTGGATCGATCAAGGCGCCCTCCGAACCGGCTGGGGTGATCTCGTAAAGCGCCGTCACCGTGTGGCCGGCGCCGATATCGCCGGCATCCACCCGGTCATTGTTGAAGTCTTCACGCTCGAGGTGGCGCGTCTCGTAGCCGATCAGCCGGTATTCGCTGACCACGGCCGGATTGAACTCGACCTGGATCTTGACGTCCTTGGCGATCATGTCGAGCGTGCCGCCCATTTCCTCCACCAACACCTTCTGTGCCTCGCGGAAGCTCGAAATATAGCTGGCATTGCCGTTGCCGCTCTGCGCCAGCGCCTGCATCGTGGCGTCGTCCAGATTGCCCTGCCCGAAGCCGAGCACCGAAAGCGTAGTGCCGCTGTCGCGCTTGCCCTTGATGAAGTCGGCGAGCGCCTCGGGATCGTCGATGCCGACATTGAAGTCGCCGTCAGTGGCAAGGATCACCCGGTTGGTACCACCCGCCACCTTGGCCTGCTCGGCCAGCCGGTAGGCGAGCTCGATGCCCTCTGCCCCTGCCGTGCTGCTCCCTGCCGCAAGATTGTCGAGCGCCGACAGGATCCGCGCTTTCTCGGTCGCCGGCGTGGGCTCCAGCACCACGCCTGCCGAACCG
Source organism: Devosia sp. (assembly GCF_036563435.1). GTDB lineage: Bacteria > Pseudomonadota > Alphaproteobacteria > Rhizobiales > Devosiaceae > Devosia. The sequence continues at coordinate 52,121 of NZ_DATCMJ010000020.1, read as the reverse complement.
GCATAGACGGCAATCGACACCGTGTCGTTGGCGGAGAGCTGGTCTACCAGCAGCGCAAAGGCGCGCTTGAGCAGCGGCAGCTTGTCGGGCTCGTCCATGGAACCCGACGTATCGATCAGGAACACGAGGTTGCTGGGCCGGTCCACGCTCGGCTCCGGCACATAGCCCTTGATGCCGATCTGCAGAATCTGCGTCTGCGGGTTCCACGGCGTCGGGTAGACGGCCAGTGTCGGCCGGAACGGCTGTTCGGCGCTTTCGGCCGTCGGATAGTCATAGGGGAAATAGTTGATCAGCTCCTCGATGCGCACCGCATCGGGCTCTGGCAGCAGCCCGTCCTCGAGCATGCGCCGCGTATAGCTGTAGCTGGCGGTGTCGACATCGATGGAGAAGGTCGAGACAGGCTCGTCCACCACGGCCTTGAGCCGCTGCTCGTCGAAGCTTGTGAAGCTGTCGCCGCTTTCTTGCGGTGCCTGGCTCAACATGGGCGGCGGCGCGAAGCTCTCGCTTTCCATCAGCGCCCCCGAAGGTACCGGAGCGGCCGCCATGCTGGGTGCGGGCGCAACCGGCGCCGGAACGGGCTCGGGCATGGCGACGGCGTCGGCTGCCGCATCCAATTCTGCGGTGTCGGCGACCGTCTGGTTCGGCGCGGCGGCCTCCCGGCGGGCCGGTGCCTCCGCCGCGATCTCCGCCGGCGTCATCGAGGTGGTAGAATAAAGCTGGTAGCCGAGCGGCAGCGCGACCAGCGCGATGGCCATGGTGCCGAGGGGTATGCGCATGTCCATGATCGTGTTCCTTGTCCAGGAGGTGATGATGGACGTGAGACGCTGGCCCGCATGCGTTCCTTGGGGCGGTGCCATTGTTTTTTTCTGAGCTTCCTCGAAGGCATTCCTGGCCGCAGCCAGCGCCCGTTGCCGCGCTTCGGCGCGCGGTTGCGGCGCTTGGGCGCTCCGGAGCTGGTCGAATGGATCGGGCATGTCGTTCTTGCTCATAGCAGCCCCCTCAGGGTCTTGCGTGCTTCATGCACATGCCAGGACACCGTGGCTTCCCTTATGCCCATGATCTCGGCCGCCGCGGCATGGCTCAACTCCTCGGCATAGACCAGCAGCACCGCGTCGCGCTGCTTTTCCGGCAGCGCCCGCACCGCCGCCCAGAGCTGGCGGCTGGTGGCAGCCTCCTCCTGCTCGGCCGGCTGGTCCTCGGGACGGATGTCGCGATAGGCCTCCGCGTGGCGGCCGCGGCGCTTTCCCGCCCGCTGCATGTCGCGCACGGCATTGAGCGTGATGCGGTAGACCCAGGAGGAAAAGGCGCTGCGTCCATCGAACCCGGCAAGGGCCGCGCCGAGCTTGATGCAGACCTCCTGCGCGATATCCTCGGCATCGGCGCGGTTGCCGCACCATTTCCAGGCGGTTCGGTGGATCAGGTCGTAGTGGTCCTCGACCAATTCGCCGAACGCCTCGGCGTCGCCATTCTGCGCGCGCGCCACCAGCGCCCGCGTCAATGCTTGCGCCGGGTCGGGCGGAGATGCGGCAGTCAGTCCCAGCATGGATCCATACACTCGCCCAGCCTTACTTCGGTGGCCATTCTAGTGCTAGGACGATCCTGCTCACCCCCTCCTTGGGTGGGTTGCGCAGAATTTATCGAGGCCGTCATGGATGAACCGGAACAAAGCCCATTCAAGCTGAACCGCGGCCGCGTGCTGATCCTGGCGCTGGGCGTACTGGTCATCATTATCGCCCTCTCTACGGCCCTGGGCGGCATCAACGCCTACCAGGCCCTGCGCGAGGCCAATGCCGAGGCGACCAGCACCGCGCCGGCAACAACCCAATAAGAGTTCCTCACCCACCGCACGTCACCCTCGGGCTTGACCCGAGGGCTCTTCACTTAGTGCAGTTCCCTCGGGCTCAAGCCCCAGGGTGACGATCTGTGTCAAGCCGCAAACACCTGCGGCACCGCTTCGGCGATGAAGCCGCCGCCCCAGACCTCCGACGTCGCCGTATCGTCGGCATAGAACACGCAGGCTTGGCCCGGCGAGATGCCGTATTCACCCGAAACCAGCGTTACGAAGACCTCGTCGCCCTGCATCTGGATCACCGCCGGCTGCGGCCCGCGGGTGGAGCGCACCTTGACCTCAACGGGAGCGCCATTGCCGGCGCTGAGTTCGCGCAGCGGCTTTGCCCCCAGCCAATTGACGTCGCGCAGGCGCACGGTATGGGTCTTGAGCGCCTCGCGGGGTCCGACGATGACGCGGCCGGTTCTGTGTTCGAGCTTGACTACATAGAGCGGCTCGCCGGCGGCGACGCCGAGGCCTTTGCGCTGCCCGATCGTGTAATTGACGATCCCGTCATGGGTGCCAAGGACCCGCCCGTCGAGATGAACGATCTCGCCCTGCGCCAGCGCTTCGGGATACATCTTGCGGATGATGTCGGCATACTTGCCCTGCGGCACGAAGCAAATGTCCTGCGAGTCATGCTTTTCGGCGATCTCGAGCCCCATTTCGCGCGCCAGCTCCCGCACTTCCGGCTTGCTCATGCCTCCCAGGGGGAAGCGGAGGAAATCGAGCTGGTCCTGCGTGGTGGCAAACAGGAAATAGGTCTGGTCGCGGTCGCCATCGACCGGGCGGAACAGCTGCCGGCGCCCGTTCTCGCCCAGCCGCGACTGCACGTAATGCCCCGTCGCCAGCACATCGGCACCGAGGTCGCGCGCCACTTCCATGAGGTCGACGAACTTGACTGACTGATTGCAGGCAATGCAGGGCACGGGCGTTTCGCCCTGCTGGTAGGCATTGGCAAAGGGCGCGATCACCGAGCGCTTGAAGCGCTCTTCATAGTCCAGCACATAGTGGGGTATACCGAGCGCCGCCGCCACGCGGCGGGCATCGTGAATGTCCTGCCCCGCACAGCAGGCGCCCTTGCGATGGGTAGCCTCGCCATGGTCGTAGAGCTGGAGGGTGACGCCGACAACGTCATAGCCTTGGCCAGCCAGGAGGCCCGCCACGACCGAGGAATCCACGCCCCCCGACATCGCAACGACAACGCGCGTGTCTTCAGGACGCTTGGCAATATCAAGCGAGTTCAACATGTTCCGTATCCGGTTGGGGTCAAGGGCCAGCGGACGACTATAGAGCCCGGCTTTTACGCCCATCCTGCGCCGCCCGCAACCATCGGGACCGGAACCCGGCAAAATCTGCCCCCTCGCGGCTGTTCTTGCCCGGCGCCGCGGATAGGTGGCCGCGATCACCACGACAACTTCTCCGCTAAGCCGCTGATCAAGCAGACCATTTCCTTCCATGAAGAAACTGGCACCCGCCTTGCATTGCCCATGGCGGATTAGTGTAACTTGCGAGGCCGCTCCCGTGGCATCACCCCTGACCGTCATTACCGGCACTGCCGGCGCCAGCACCAGCAAGACCTTCGGCCCCTCCGTCAAGGATGGGGGCGAGGACGTGTTTGCCGCGCTGCTCGGCGCGACTGAAACGCGTGAGCCCGAGCCGCAGCCGGAGGCGCCTCAGGCCTCCGCCCGGCCCCGGCCGGCCAACGACGAGGTCGAGATGTCGACCGGCTTCGAGCCGGAAGAGGAAAGGGATCTGGCGGAGGCAGATGCCGTCGCCGTGCCCGTCGATGCGCCCGTCACCCTCGTCCCCGCCGAAACGGCGAAGCCAAAGCTGACCCAGCTCGTGGAAGGCCTTGCCGCGCTTAAGGACAAGCTCGCTGCCGGTGAACCGCTCGATCCGGCAGCCATCGAGGAACTCGACGCCCTGCTAAGCGACCTGGCCCAGGCGCTCGGCATCGATCTCGGCGACATGCCCACGGCCGATGAACTGGCCGCGCTCGCCAAAGGGAGCGCCAGCAACGATGGGAGCCTTGCCGCCAAGCTGGTGAATGCCTTCGGTCCCCTGGTCGGCGAAATCGACGCTCCTGCAGACGCGTCGGAAGCCTTCGCGGCGCAGATCAAGTCCGTCGGTGACAAGCTGGCGGCTCTGTTGAGCGCGCTCAACAATGGCGAGGCCGACCCTGACCTCCTTGCCGAGATGCAAAAGAACATCAGCGGCGATGCCAGCCTTCAGGCAGCGCTGGACGCCGCCGCCAAACCGGCTATCGCCGCAGACGCCGCGCCCGTCCTCGCCAAGCCCGAGCTGAAGCTGACCGAAGCCGCCATCACCGGCAAGACGGAAGCCGTGCCAGCAACGGAGCTCGAACTCGAACCCGCCACGGACAGCAAGCCGGCGGAAGACGCGCCCAAGGCCGAAGCGGCCAAGCCGGTCGACAAGGACGCCAGGCCCGACGCCGATCAGGACAAGGGCAAGAACGCGGACAAGCCGGCGGCCGGTATTGCCGCGACGACCACTGATCAGCAGCCCGAAACGGCGGCCACGACACAGCCCCTGCCCGCCGCGCGGGCCGAAGTGGTCGCAGCCCCGCGCGTCGTCCAGGCCGGCTACCAGACCAGCCAGCAGCAGCTCAACCTGCCCCAGATCGCCTTTGAACTGGCGCGGCAGGTCAATGACGGCAATACCCGCTTCCAGATCCGCCTCGATCCGGCCGAGCTTGGGCGCATCGACGTGCGGCTCGATATCGATGCCGCCGGGCAGGTCAATGCGCGCCTCACCGTCGAGAAGGCCGAAACGCTGGACCTGATGCAGCGCGACCAGCGTGCGCTGGAACGCGCCCTGCAGCAGGCTGGCCTCGACGGCAGCAAGACCAATCTCGAATTTTCGCTGAAGCAGAACCCCTTCGGCGGCAATGGCCAGAACCAGCAGGGCAACGAGCGCAATCCGCTCTTCGGCGACTTCGCCGAAGCGGAGGAAGTGCCGCTCCCCACCGTCAATCTCTACCGCGGCAGCCTCAGCGCCAGCGGCGTCAACATCATCGCCTAAGGAGCAGGGATCATGGCCGTAAGCGGTGTTTCCGGAACCAGCACAAGCCAGATGGCGTCCTCGCGGTCGACCATTGCCGACAATTTTGACACCTTCCTGTCGATCCTGACCACCCAGCTCAAGAACCAGAACCCGCTCGATCCGCTCGATACCAACCAGTTCACCCAGCAGCTGGTGCAGTTCACCGGCGTCGAGCAGCAGCTCAAGACCAACGAGTTCCTCGAAACCCTGATGCTGTCCGGCCAGAACACGGCCAAGTCCGACGCCGTTTCCTATATCGGCAAGGAAGTGACCTCCTCGGGCAAGACCGGGGAGCTGACCGGCACCAATGCCGCCTTCTGGGCCTATAGCGCCGATGCCAAGGCCGCCAACGCGACCATCACCATCAAGGACAGCAAGGGCCAGATCGTCTACAACCAGACCGGCCCGCTCGAGGCCGGCCCCGGCACTTTCCGCTGGGACGGCAAGGGCTCCGATGGCAACATGAAGCCCAATGGCGTCTACACCATCGACATCCAGGGCAAGGACTCTAACGGCCAGACGGTCAAGATCAGCACCGCCTCGATCGGCATCGTCACCGCCGTGGACTTCACCGGCGACGTTCCGCTGCTCACCGTCGGCACTCGCCGCGTCGCGATCACCGACGTCACCGACGTCCGCATCCCCGACGTCACTGCCAAGCCAGCCCCCGACGAAGACGACGCGTAAGCACAGCCGGTCGCCCCATCGCCTCCCTCCCCCTTGCGGGAAGGAGTCGAAGGCGGGGGCCTTCAGTGATCGACCGCCTCCAACCTCATCCACCGCGTCATTCCCGCGAAAGCGGGAATCCACCTTTAGGGCGCAGGAAGAAGCAAGGATCATCCCCGCCTGCGGGAAGCCGCCGTGCCTTTCAGGCGCCGCGGCACCACCCCACTCGCCGCCCCTGATCCTGAATCAATCCATTGAAATCCAAGATCATTCTTAACCTGTTGTAAGTTTCCCCTTAGCTGAATTTTAAGGCCGTTGGCCTAGTCTCTCCTCATATGGTCAGGTTTGAGTAGAGAGTAAAATGACCGTACAAATGCGTCCACGCGTTAAGTACGTTATCGGACCGGACGGTAGTCCGCTCACGATTGCAGATCTTCCCCCGGCAAATACCCGGAGGTGGGTCATCCGCCGCAAAGCCGAAGTCGTCGCTGCCGTACGCGGCGGGCTGCTCAGCCTCGAAGAGGCCTGCGACCGCTACACCCTGAGCGTCGATGAATTCCTTAACTGGCAGGCCGCCATCGACAAACACGGCCTTGCAGGTCTGCGGACCACATGGATCCAGCATTACCGGGAAGGCTAAGCTCTCCCATAGTGCAAAACAGACCCGCCGGAGCGATCCGGCGGGTTTTTACTTGCCCGTCTATCCGATGTCCTCCGGCATCCAGCGCGCTCCCGCCGCCCTTTCCTTGAGCCGGTTGTAGTATTCCTCCACGGCCGGAAACGCCCGCTTCTCGAACGGCGTTCTGTACCAGCGGTGGCACGAGAGCCCGATGGCGATGTCGGCAATGGAGAATTCGTCACCCGCCAGGAACGGCCTTCCCTTCTGGAGTTCGCCGTCGAGGATCACCATCGTCCCGGTCCAGCGCCCAATCGCCTCTGCGATCTTTCGCGGATCGTCATAGCCCGGCATCTTGCGCAAGAGACCGGGCACGACATAGTTCCAGGACGGATTGAGTTCCGCAGCCTGCCAGCCCAGCCACTGCAGCGCCAGCCCCAGCGCCCGGCGCTCCTTCGGCAGCAGCCCGCCCCGGGTCTGCGCCAGGTAGACCAGGAGCCCGTTGCTCTCCCACAGCACGCTGCCGTCGTACTCGACGAAAACCGGCACCTGCCCATTGGGGTTGAGCGCCAGGAACTCGGGCACTTTTGGGTCGCGCACCGGCACGCCCCAATCCTCGCGCTCATAGGCGACGCCCAGCTCGTCCAGCGCCCACAGCACCTTGCGCACATTGATGGACGTGATCCGTCCCAGCACCTTGACCATCGGCTTCATCCTTCCTGAACCTTGACCCGGCATTTTCTGCCCGAATTTGCAAACTGCAACCGGGAGTTAAGACATTGTTTACCATCAGCTAGGTAATTTTTGCCCAGCGGCCTCTACGTGCATCTGCGTCGGCATGGTCGAGCTTCGAATTGAGTATCGGCGTGGAAAACTTCTCCCAGTTGATCAACCGCATAGGACTGCCCCGGCTGGCAGCGATGGCGGTTGTTGCCGTGCTGATGCTGGGCTTTTTCGCCTTCCTGATCACCCGCTCACAGACGCCCAACATGGCGCCGCTCTATACCGGCCTCAGCCTTGAGGATTCCTCGGCCATCATCACCGAGCTGCAGTCGCTCAACGTACCCTACGAGCTTCGCGGCGAGGGCGAAACCATCCTGATCCCGCGCGACCAGATCACCACGACGCGCATGACGCTGGCCGGCTCCGGCCTGCCGCAGCGCGGCCAAGTCGGCTACGAGATTTTCGACCAGCAGTCGACGCTGGGCGCAACAAGCTTCGTGCAGAACCTCAACAACGTCCGCGCACTCGAGGGCGAACTGGCCCGCACCATCACCTCGCTCAACCGCATCAAGTCGGCCCGCGTCCACCTCGTGCTGCCCGAGCGCGAGCTGTTCCGCCGCGAACGGACCGAACCATCGGCCTCCATCGTTCTTTCCGTCCGCGGCCAGCTCGCCACCGGCGAAATCCGCTCCATCCAGCACCTGGTCGCCTCCGCCATCGAGGGGCTCACCCCCTCGCGCGTCTCCATCGTCGACGACCAGGGCAATCTCCTCGCCTCCGGCACCGGCGACGAGGCCGAAGGTGCGCTGGCAGGCGACGCTGCCGAGCGTACCCTGGGCTACGAGAACCGCCTCCGCACCCGCGTCGAGGACATGCTGGCCAATGTGGTCGGCCCCGGCCGCGCCCGTGTCGAGGTCTCGGCCGAGATCGACTTCAACCGCTCCACCACTACCGAAGAACGCTTCGACCCCGAATCCCAGGTCGTTCGCTCCAGCCAGGTCCGCGAAAGCGAAAACATCACTGCCGGCGCCGATGGCCAGGTCACGGTCGCCAATGAACTGCCCGGCGCCTCGCAGAACAACGGCGCCGGCGGCGCCACCGAACAGGGTACGACCAGCGAGGAAGTCACCAATTACGAGATCAGCAAGACCACCCAGACCGCCGTCACCGAAGCGGGCTCGGTCAAGCGCCTTTCCGTGGCCGTGGTCGTCGACGGATCCTACGCGACCGACGCCTCGGGCACCGCCACCTATACGCCGCGCACGGCCGACGAGATCGCGCAGATTCTGACGCTGGTGCGCTCCGCCGTCGGCTATTCGGAAACCCGCGGCGACAGCGTCGAAGTGGTCAACATGCAGTTTGCCGAGCGGCCCGAACTGGCCCCCACCGGCACCGACGCCGCCGGCGGGCTGCTCGACTTCACCCGCGACGACCTGATGAACGGCGCCGAAATGGCCGTGACCCTGCTGATCGCCTTGGCCCTGGTCTTCTTCGTCATGCGCCCGCTGATCAAGAAGGTGATCACCCCCGAAACCCAGCCGCTGGCCCTGCCCTCGGCCGCTGAACTGGGCCACCACGGCGTCCTTGCCGCCGATGGTCAGGTGATCGCCGAGATCGAGGAGGAGGAACCCGCCGACAAGACTCCGGCCTGGGTCGCCAATGCCAAGTCCATGGGCGAAACCCAGCTCCAGACCCTCAAGACCGTGGGCACCCTTGTTGAAGAAAATCCCCGTCAGGCCGCACTGATCGTGCGCGACTGGCTCGGTAACGCTGCGTAAGCGCCATGTCACTCGTCACCCAGCCCCCCGCTTCCGACCAGACCAATGCCAAGCAACTGATCGTCGGCGCTGGCGCCGACCATCGCGTCCTGACCGGCGACGAAAAGGCGGCCGCGCTCCTGCTGGCGCTTGGCCCGGCCTATGGCAAGCCCATATTCGACGAGCTCGACGAACTCGAGGTCAAGCAGCTGTCGCGCGCCATGGTGAAGCTGGGCCCGATCACCCAGGAAATGCTCGACGATCTCATGATTGAGTTCGTCACCACCATTTCATCCAACGGTTCGCTCTCGGGCAATACCGACTCCACCGAACGCCTTCTGCTGAGCTTCCTGCCGCAGGACAAGGTGGATTCCATCATGGAAGAAATCCGCGGCCCGGCCGGCCGCAACATGTGGGAAAAGCTCTCCAATGTGCAGGCCGACGTGCTCGCCGCTTACCTCAAGAACGAATATCCCCAGACCATTGCCGTGGTGCTGAGCAAGATCGCCACCGACCACGCGTCGCAGGTGCTCGCCGTCCTGCCCGAAGAACTTGCCATGGACGTGGTGCAGCGCATGCTGGGCCTCGACCCCGTGCAAAAGGAGATCCTCGAAAAGATCGAGAACACCCTGCGCACCGAATTCATGTCGACGCTCAACCACTCCAAGCGCCGCGACAGCCATGAGCAGATGGCCGAAATCTTCAATAGCTTCGACCGCCAGACCGAGGCGCGCTTCATCACGACGCTGGAAGAGCACAACCGCGACGACGCCGAGCGCATCAAGGCGCTGATGTTCACCTTCGAGGACCTGGCCAAGCTCGAGGCCTCGGCCATCCAGACGCTGCTCACCAAGATGGACAAGAAGGACCTCGCCCTCTCGCTCAAGGGTGCTAACGACACGGTCAAGGAAACCTTCTTCAAGAACATGTCCGGCCGCACCGCCAAGCTGCTCCAGGACGACATGGAGGCCATGGGGCCGGTCCGGCTCAAGGACGTGGACGAAGCGCAGGGCCGCATGGTCTCGACCGCCAAGGACCTGGCGGCCAAGGGTGAAATCATCATCCTCAAGTCCCGCGCCGACGACCAGATGGTGGCGTGATGGCACAACCGGCCCGCTTCACCTTCGATCTGGACCTGGGCAGCCGCCCGTCGCCGACGCCTGCCGTGGCGGCCGCGCCGCCCATTCCCATGGTCCCCGAGGACCTCGTGGCCCAGCTGGTCGCCCAGGCCCGCGAAGAAGCCTATGCCGAGGGCGTGGCCGCCGGGGAACGCAACAGCGCTGCCGTCGCCGCCCAGACCCTGGCCGCCGCGGCCGGTACGCTGGCGACCCAGTCGGCCGAAATGGCTGCCGCTTTTGACGACGCGACTGCTGAACTGCGGCGCGAGGCGGTGGAACTGGCCGCCAGCATCGGCCGCAAGCTCGCTTTGCACCTCCTCGCCCGCTATCCGACGGTCGAGCTCGATGCGCTGATCGGCGAATGCATGCAGAGCCTGAGCGGCGTGCCGCACCTGGTGGTGCGCTGCAATCCCGCCATTGCCGATGCCATCCGCGACATTGCCACCGCCCATATGCAGACCTCGGGCTTTGCGGGACGCCTCGTGGTGATGGGCGAGCCCGACCTGCGCCTGGGTGACGGCCGGCTCGAATGGGTCGACGGCGGCCTCGTGCGCGACATCGGCGCCGTCTCCAAGGACATCGACAACAAGATTTCGGCCTACCTCTCCGCCAGGAGCGGCCGCGCCACACAACAGGAGAGCGGCCATTGAGCGCTTCCGATCCCAATGCCGACGAAATCTCCTTCGAGGAGATGCTCGCCCCCGGCCGCAGCGAGGGCCCCGAAGCCCATGTCGAACGCAGCGCTGCCGACCTCGAAGCGGTGTTCGAGGTTCCCGTGCGTGTCTCGGTCGTCCTGGGCCGCACCAAGATGCCGGTCTCCTCGCTCCTGCGCATGGATACCGGCACGGTGATCGAGCTCGATCGCCAGGTCGGCGAAGCCGTCGAAATCTTCATCAACGAGCGCCTCGTGGCGCGCGGTGAAATCGTGCTCGTGGAAAACAAGCTCGGCGTCACCATGACCGAAATCATCAAGCCGCAATAAGGGAGCCCTAGATGCGCCTGCTCATCATCGGAGCCCTCGAGGGCCAGCTCAGCGAAGCCACCAAGATGGCCATGAATGGCGGGGCCAAGGTCGCCCATGCCCCATCGGTCGAAATAGCCCTTGCCGCCCTGCGCGCCGGCCGCGGCGCCGATCTGCTCCTCTGCGACGTGGTCATGGACATTGCCGGCCTGATCGCCGGCCTCGAAGCCGAGCGCATCGCCATTCCCGTGGTCGCCTGCGGCGTCGAGGCCAATGCCGCCGCTGCCGTTAACGCCATCCGTGCCGGGGCTAAGGAATACATCCCCCTGCCCCCTGATGCCGAGCTGATCGCCGCGGTTATCGCCGCCGTGACCCGCGAGTCGTCGGACTTCCAGTTCCGCGACCCGGCCATGGAACGCGTGGTCAAGATGGCCGATCAGATCGCCGGCTCCGATGCCTCGATCCTGATCACCGGCGAGTCGGGCACCGGCAAGGAAGTGATCGCCAAATACGTCCACGCCCGTTCCAAGCGCGCCGCCAAGCCCTTCATCTCGGTCAACTGCGCCGCCATCCCCGAAGCCCTGCTGGAATCGGAACTCTTCGGCCACGAGAAGGGCGCCTTTACCGGCGCCGTCGCCCGCCGCATCGGCAAGTTCGAGGAAGCCTCGGGCGGCACGCTCTTGCTCGACGAAATCTCGGAAATGGACATCCGCCTCCAGGCCAAGCTCCTGCGCGCCATCCAGGAGCGGGTGATCGACCGCGTCGGCGGCGGCAAGCCGGTGCCGGTGGACATCCGCATCCTCGCCACCTCCAACCGCAACCTCAACGAGGCCGTGCGCGAAGGAAGCTTCCGCGAAGACCTCCTGTTCCGCCTCAACGTCGTCAACCTCAAGCTCCCTGCCCTGCGCGACCGGCCGGGCGACATCGCCGCGCTGTCGGAACACTTCGTTGCCAAGTACAGCAAGGCCAATGGCCTGCCGCCGCGCGAACTCTCCGGTGACGCCCGCGCCGCCCTCCTCAAGGCGCCCTGGCCCGGCAACGTGCGCGAGCTCGAGAACACGCTGCACCGCGCCGTGCTCCTGTCCTCGGGCGACGTCATCGGCCCGGATGCCATCGTCCTGCCCGACGGCATGGGGCTCACCGAAGCCGCCACGACCAACTCGCTCTCGGCCCAGCTTGCCCAGACCGCGCAGACCATGTCGGCCGCCCTGGTCGGCCGCACGGTGGCCGATGTGGAGCGTGACCTGATCCTCGACACGCTCGACCACACCTTCGGCAACCGCACCCACGCCGCCAATATCCTGGGCATCTCCATCCGCACGCTGCGCAACAAGCTCAACCAATATGCCGACGAAGGCACCCACGTGCCCGAACCCGGCGAACGCCGGCACGTGGCGTGATGATGCTCTGGCTGGTTCCCGAGCGAGCGGCTCCTACCCTCCCCTCCCCCTTGCGGGGAGGGGCCGGGGGTGGGGGTCCATCAGTAAACCGCCAAGCCACCCCCACCCTCATTCCCTCCCCGCAAGGGGGAGGGAGGCGCATACCTGACCTCGGTGCCAACATCTGATGACCGACCTGCCCACCGGCCGCGCGTTCAAAGTCCCGACCCCCGCTTCGGTGATCGACCTCCTGCGCTCGGGCGATATCGCCCTGGCCGCGGGCGTCATGGGCCTGATCGTCATCCTGATCGTGCCGCTGCCGCCGCTGCTGGTCGACATCCTGCTGGCCATCTCCATCGTCTTCTCGGTCATGATCCTCATGACCTCGCTCTTTATCCAGAAGCCGCTGGAATTCTCGTCCTTCCCGACCGTCCTGCTGATTGCCACCATGCTGCGCCTCGGCATGAACCTGGCGACCACCCGCCTGATCCTGGGCGAGGGGCACAACGGCGCTCATGCCGCCGGTCACGTCATCGAGGCCTTCGGCAACTTCATCACCCGCGGCAATTTCATCATCGGCACGGTGATCTTCATCATCCTCGTGATCGTGAACTTCATCGTCATCACCAAGGGCTCGGGCCGTATCGCCGAAGTCGCCGCCCGCTTCAGCCTCGACGCCATGCCCGGCAAGCAGATGGCCATCGACGCCGACCTGTCGGCCGGCCTTATCGACGAAGACATGGCCAAGAAACGTCGCGCCGAGCTCGAGGGCGAATCGGCCTTCTTCGGTAACATGGACGGTGCCTCCAAATTCGTGCGCGGCGACGCCATTGCCGGCCTCATCATCACCTTCATCAACGTTTCGGCCGGCATGCTGATCGGCATGATGCAGGAGGGCCTGAGCTTCCAGGAAGCGGGCAACGTCTATACGCTCCTCACCATCGGCGACGGCCTCGTCTCGCAGATTCCGGCGCTGATCGTCTCCACCGCTGCCGGTATCCTCGTCTCCAAGTCCGGCGTCACCGGCTCGGCCGACAAGGCGCTTTCCGCCCAGTTCACTGGCTATCCACGCGCGCTCGGCATGTCCTCGGCCGTGATGGGCGCCCTGGCCTTCCTGCCCGGCATGCCGATGGTCCCCTTCCTGGCGCTGGCCGGCGGCGTCGGCTATGTAGGCTGGCGTGCCGCCCAGGCCAAGGATGCCCGCACCGCCGACGAGACCGTCCAGCAGCTGCAAAAGGCCCAGGCGCAACCCGGCATGCCCGGCGCACCGGGTGCACCCGCCGCCAACAGCGAAGCCCCGATCACCGACTCGCTCAAGATCGACGAACTCAAGCTCGAGCTCGGCTACGGCCTCCTCGCCTTGGTCAAGGAAGACGAGAACGGCTCCGATCGCCTGACCGAGCAGATCAAGGCCCTGCGCCGCCAGCTGGCGGTGGAACTAGGCTTTGTCATGCCGCCCGTGCGCATCCTCGACAACATGCAGCTCGAGCCCAACGTCTATAAGGTCCGCATCAAGGAAGTCGAAGCGGGCGCCGGCGAGATCTATGCCAACCAGCTCATGGTCATGGATCCCTATGGCAACCAGATCGACCTGCCGGGCACCCACACCACCGAGCCGACCTTCGGTCTCCCCGCCACCTGGATCGAGCCCGCCCTGCGCGACGAGGCCGAACTGCGCGGCCTTTCCATCATCGATCCCTCGACGGTGATCTCGACCCACCTGACCGAAGTGCTCAAGGCCAATGTCTCCGACCTCCTGAGCTATGCCAATGTGCAGTCGCTCCTTTCGGGCCTGCCCAAAGAGCAGCAGAAGCTGGTGGAAGATATCGTCCCCGGCCTGATCTCGGTCTCCGGCGTCCAGCGCGTGCTGCAGGCGCTACTGAGCGAACGCATCTCCATCCGCGACCTGTCCACCATCCTCGAAGGCATTGCCGAAGTGGCCGGTCCTGGTCGCACCGTGCAGATGATCGCCGAGCATGTCCGCTCGCGCCTCGCCCGCCAGATCTGTGCCGCCAACCTCAACCGCGACGGCAACCTGCCGCTCCTGACCCTGTCGCCGGCCTGGGAACGCGACTTCGCCGAAGCCATGGTCGGCGACGGCGAGAACCGGCACCTCGCCATGGCGCCGTCCAAGCTGCAGCAGTTCATCGCCGGCATTCAGCAGGGCTATGAGCGCGCCGCCCAGCAGGGCGAACTGCCGGTGCTGATCACCTCGCCCTCCATCCGCCCCCACGTTCGCTCCATCATCGAGCGCTTCCGGCCCCAGACCGTGGTCATGAGCCAGAACGAGGTCCATCCCCGCATCCGCCTCAAGACGGTAGGGAGCATCTGACCATGAACAGCGGCGGCCGGTTTGCCCTGTCCGAACCGGCCCGCCGCCGCGCCCTGTCCGGAGGCCCGGAAGGAGCAGCCTGGCTGGCCGATCTCGACGCCATCCTCGCCTCCCTCGAACACGACTGGGCCATCCGCATCGGCACCTCGCTCGAGGGCGGCAGCGCCGCCTTCGTGGCCGAGGCGCGCGACGGAGCCGGCAACAAGTCGGTCATCAAGGTGGGCAGTCCCGGCAGCAGGCTGGGCCGGCATGAGGCCGAGGTCCTCCGCCGCGCCGACGGCAAGGGCTATGCCCGCCTCCTGCGCGTGGACGGCGAACGCAACGCCCTTCTGCTGGAAAAACTCGGGCCCAGTCTTGCGACCCTCGGCCTGCCCTATAGCCAGCAGGTGGACATCATGTGCGCCACCCTGCTCGAAGCCTGGCACCCCGTGCCCCTCAACGCGACCTTCATGACCGGCGCCGAAAAGGCCAACCTCCTGGGCGCCGACATCGTGGCCATGTGGCACCGGACGGGCCAACCCTGCCCCTCAGCCGCGATCGACACGGCCCTGCTCTATTGCCAGGAGCGGGCGCGTCTCTACCGCCCGGAAGGCACGGTTCTCGCCCATGGCGATCCGCATCCGGCCAACACCCTTATGGTGCCCGGCACCGACCCGGTCCGCTTTAAGTTCGTCGACCCCGATGGCCTCGCCATCGAACCGGCCTATGACCTGGGTGTGCTGCTGCGCGCCTGGAACGAGGGGCTCGACGGCCGCAATGCCTATAACCTCGCCCGCAGCCGCGTGCGGCTGATGACGCAATATACCCAGGTGCCGGCCGAGCCCATCTGGCAATGGGCCTTTATCGAGCGTGTGTCGACCGGGCTCCTGTTGCTCGAAATCGGCGACGCGGCACTGGGTCGCCAATATCTGCGCGTCGCCGAAGCTTTGCTCCTGCCGTCCTAGTGCGTCAGGATGCCGGCCGGAGGCAGCGGCTGCGTGACGCCGCTGGCCAGGTCGGACGTGTCGAGGCCGCTTTCCTCGCTGAGCTCGCGCTCGGCGCGGTGCCAGAATTCCTCTTCCCGTCCTTCGGGCGACCCAGCCTCCTGCCAGAGGGCATAGGCACGGTCGCGAATGTCGTTTTCGTGTGGCGTATGCATGTCGGTCTCCTCCGCTCTACAAGAAATCAATGCCGAGCGGAGGAGTGCGGTTGCCTAGGGCCGCGCTGGAATTTCGAGCCCGCGCTGCACGGCTGGCCGGGCGAGGCCGCGCTCCAGCCAGGCCGGCACATTCTTGAGGCTGGCATAGTCGACGATCTCGGCCGCGCCATAGAAGCCGACCAGGTTACGCACCCAGCCCAGGGTCGCGATATCGGCAATGGAATAGTCGTCCACGAGCCAGTCGCGCCCTTCGAGGCGTGTTTCCAGCACGCCCAGGAGGCGCTTGGATTCGGTGGCGTAGCGGTCGCGCGGCCGCTTGTCGTCATAGTCCTTGCCGGCAAACTTGTGGAAGAAGCCAAGCTGGCCGAACATCGGGCCAATGGACGCCATCTGGAACATCACCCAGGCAATGGTCTCGTAGCGCTTGGCCGGGTCGGCCGAGAGGAACTTGCCGCTCTTTTCGGCCAGGTAGATCAGGATGGCGCCCGACTCGAACAGCGCCAGCGGCTTGCCGCCCGGGCCGTTGGGATCGATAATCGCCGGGATCTTGCCATTTGGGTTGAGCTGGAGGTATTCGGGGCCCCAGGTCTCGTTTTTCATGATGTTGACGGCATGGGCCTCATAGGGAAGGCCGGTCTCCTCCAGCATGATCGAGGCTTTGACGCCATTGGGCGTGGGGAAGGAATAAAGCTGGATCACCTCGGGATTGGCCGGCGGCCAGATCTTGGTGAGGGGAAAGCTTGATAGGTCGGCCATGGTCTAACGCTCCGTGAATGCCAGCTTGGCGCCGAGCAGCACAAGGGCGCCGGCGAAGGTGCGCCGCATCCATAGCATGATTGCCTTCTGGCTGGTCACCCGGCTGCGAATGGCTGCTGCGAACAGTCCGTATAAAACGAAGACGCAAAGGTCATGGTCGTGTCTCCAGCTCCGCAAGCCGCGTTGTGATGATCCGCTCCAGTACGTCCCACGGCATGGGCTTGCTGTAGACGAACTTCACCGTGTCCTTCTTGTCCCGATAGGGGCCGACCATGGCTTCGAACGCGGCATCGCCGCGATAGACCGGGTAGAGCCCGATATGACGTTTCCAGGCGGCGGCATAGACGATGTAGGTGTCCTTGAGCCGCCAGGTCGGCATGTCGTATTTCACCGCTTCGTCCGCATCGGGTGCCAACCGCAGCACGGTCTCGCGCAGCGCCTGAAAAATCTCGGCCACCCCGTCCGGTAGGGCGGCGACATAGGCGTCGACGGTGGTGAACTTGGTGGCCATGACTTATCTGCGCCCAAAAGGCGGACGTCGGCAAGCTGGCAACAGCCGATGACACCGCGGCGCGGAGTGGCTATTGGAAATCCATGCAGATCACCGTCCTTATCGTTCCGCCCTTCTCCACTTTGTGCAACGCCGCCTTTGCCCTGCGGCGCGAAGTCTTCGTCTGGGAGCAGAAAGTGCCCGAAGAGGAAGAAAACGACGCCGACGACCTGACGGCGACCCATTTCGTCGCCATTGCCATGGGCGAGGTCGTGGGCACCTTGCGCCTCATCGACAAGCCCGAACACGTCAAGATCGGCCGCGTAGCCGTCCGCCAGCTGTTTCGCGGCCACGGCATTGCCCGCACCCTGATCAACGCGGCTATGGATCATGCGAAGGCCAAGGGGCGCGACCGCTTCTACCTCACGGCGCAATCGGACAAGCTGGGCATGTATGAAAAGCTCGGCTTTGTCGCCTTCGGCCCGGAATTCATCGACGGCGGCATGCCGCACCGCGCCATGCGCAGCTATGACGTGTGAGAGCCCGCAGTCGGCCCCGGCAACGCTCTCCTTTATGGCCGTCGCTGTTAACCAGTTAGCGCCTTCTTAAGGCTCTTCCCCGTTGGCGGCTGCCCTGCCCCGTCCGCGTCGCTAAAGTCTGCTTCGTCAGGGAGCCTGCGCGCCGCGTGCGAAGCGGCTCCCCGGTTAAAACAACCGCCAGGGAGGCGGACAGGGCCGGCCGCGTTCGCGCGAGCCGGCCTTCCAATCTGCGACAATCGGTTCGGAACATCTGGCTCAGTCTCGGCGTTGTCGAGACATCAATGGGCCGCACGGTACTCTACCGGCAAGTTTTGCACCGCACGGCCCGTTCACTTTCAACAATGAACAAACGGAGCCTACTATGATCCGCACCCTTCTGGCCACTACGGCCCTTGCAGCCCTGATGACCACTGGCGCTATGGCACAGGACGCTACGCCTGTTCAGAGCACCGATGCTCCTGCCGGTTCTGAAGCCCCTGCTGGTGATGCAGCAGCTCCCGCTGCTGGCGCGACCACCACGGAAGCTGCCCCGACTGCTCCAGCCCCGACTGCTGAAGCTCCGGCTCCGGTTGAAGCCCAGCCAGGCGCTGCCATGCCGCAGACCTTTGAAATGGCCCAGGGCTACACCGCCGTGGATAGCGACAACCTTGCTTCCGAGCTGATCGATCAGCCCGTCTACTCCTCGGCTGGCGATGACGCCGAAGAAATCGGCAATGTCACCGACCTTGTGTTCGACGAGCAGGGCAGCATTGCTGCCGTCGTGATCGGCGTTGGCGGCTTCCTCGGCATCGGCGAAAAGTCGGTTGCCGTTCCCTAT
The DNA here is from genome assembly GCF_036563435.1 of Devosia sp. GTDB lineage: Bacteria > Pseudomonadota > Alphaproteobacteria > Rhizobiales > Devosiaceae > Devosia. Next base: position 33,935 of record NZ_DATCMJ010000020.1, on the reverse strand, counting down.
GACGCCCTGCAGTTCGTGATCGCTGCTGACAACACCGAGCGCTGGGTTGTGGAAACCACTGCCGAAGCCCTTAACGGCGCTCCCGAATTCGTTTGGGAAGAAGACGAACCGGCCGATGAAGGCGATGCCGCCGCTGAAGGCGACGCGATGGCTCCGGCTGACGGCGGTGCAATGGCCCCGGCTGATCCGGCCGCTGCGCCTGCCACCAACTAATCCGCTCAGGATTGTTTCAAGGAAGGGCTGGCCTCAGGGCCGGCCCTTTTTCGTAGTCGGAGTTTGCCATGCCTCGCCACCTCGTCTCGCTGCCCCTCTTCGCCTTTCTGCTGGCCACTACCGCCAATGCCCAGGCACCCGCCACCGGGACGGCGCCCAGTGAACTCGAGCAGAGCGGCCTTACGCCTCCCACCGTTTTGACCGAGGGCTATGCCACAAGCGGCGAGGATGTGCTCGTTACCCAGCTCCTGGGCCAGACCGTCTTCAGCTCCACCGGCGATGACGCCGAGGAAATCGGCACGATCAACGACATGGTCGTGACCTCCGGCCAGGGCATTTCTGTCGTGGTGATTGGCGTCGGCGGCTTTTTGGGCGTCGGGGAAAAGGACGTTGCCGTCGACTTCGCGCAGCTCGAATGGGCCGCCCGCGAAGATGGCTCGCGCCGCTGGGTGCTTGAGACGACTGCCGAAGCCCTGACCCAGGCACCTGCCTTCATCTGGGGCGACAGCGAGGAAGTAACCGGCGAGCCGGCCCTGACGCCCGAGCAGGAAGAAGAGCAGATGGTGGAAGGCGACCCCAATGCCGCACCCGTCGACCCTGCGCTCACCACCGACCAGCCGGAGCGCCCGCCCATCGCCACGCCGATGGACCGCAGCGGCTTCACCGAATTCGATGAAACCGGCCTCACCGCCGAAGACCTGCGCGGCATTGGCGTCTATGGCATCAATGACGAGCAGATCGGCACGATCGGCGACATCGTCACCAATCCTGACGGCAGCTTCGACGCGGTAATCGTCGATGTCGGCGGTTTCCTCGGTCTCGGCGCCAAGCCGGTGGCTGTCGCCTTCGACAATCTCAGCTTCTCGTCCGACACGTTCGGCAACCGCTACCTCTTCATCAACGCCTCGCGCGAACAGCTGGAAAACCAGCAGGCCTATGATCCGGCCACCTACGCCACCGATCGGGCCGCGCAGCGCATGGTGCTGATGCAGTAAGGTTTAGACAGCAAAGGCCGCGCAGCTCAGTCTTGCGCGGCTCACTGATGTTCAGGGCTTCGGCTGGTTCGGCCGCCACACCGTTTCCGTGCGAAGGTCCGCGTCACGCACCACGACTTCCACATCGTCGTCATCGAGGTTGCTGGCTTCTTCGATGGCTGCGGCGACCGCCTCTTCGCGGCTCGTATAGGGCCCGATGATGTCGCCCTTGTAACTATAGTGCCAGGCCCGATCCTGGGCGGCGACGACGAAATGCTGACTGGACATTGCGTTCCTCCGAGACAGCTAACGTTAGCCGCCCGGAGGCGATCCTCGAAGCGATAAAAATCGTCAGAAGGGGTTCCAGGTGGGCTGGTTGGTGAAGTTGAGATAGCCGATATTGATGCCCAGCCGCGCGCCGACGCCCGAGCGGATCGGGACAATCACCACATTGCGCCGCTTAATCACCGTCATGCCGAAGCCGCCCAGCACATAGGCGGAGCCATCAACGCCGGCATAGCGGCCGAGCACGTCCTGAATCTGGTTGAGGTTGTAGACCAGCATCATCACCTTGGAGCCGTCGCCACCGATGTCGAAGCCGATGGACGGACCCTGCCAGTAGACGTTGTATTGGCCGGCATTGCGGGTGTGCAAAATGCCTTCGCCATAGCGTGCTCCGGCGAATAGGGCCCCGCCGGCATCCTCGCCCAGGATGTAGCCATTGGGCAGGCCAAATTCGCTGACGGCGCGCTCCACGATGGAGGCCAAGCCCTGGGAGGTGGAGCCGAAGAATGCGCGGCCATCCTCGACCAACTCTTCTCCAGAGAAGCTGTCGCTGAGCGAGCCCTGCGCCTGCGCCATGCCGGCAGGTGCCAGAAGGGCGGCAAGCAGGGTGAACAGGAGGGCAAGGCGCTTGATCATCGAAATCTCCCACGATGAGCGGGGGGTGTTAACGACACCGTTAGGGCTGAACCCCTACTGTGCCAGGGGCCGAAGCCCCGTGGTCCCACCGATCATTCCCGTCGATGATGAAGCAAAGCTCTAAACAAATCTTAACCATGCTTGCCTTTGTTTTGCCGCTTTCCGGCATGGTTCCGGCTGCCGTCGTCCCCGCTTGCGCGCAGTCGGTGGTCACGCTTTACGTCACCGATCCGCTGACTGGCATCGGCATCTACGGTTGGGATCCGGTAAGCTATTTCACCGAGCCCGAGCCGCTGCGCGGCCGCCCGCAGTTCGAATATGTCTGGAACAATGTCGCCTGGCATTTCGCCACCGCGGCCAACCGCGACATCTTCAAGTCGGCACCGGAAATCTACGCCCCCCAGTTCGGCGGCCACGGCGCCATGGGCGTTGCTCGCGGCTATGTCTCCGACAGCGATCCGCAATTCTACGCCGTCTTCAAGCAGCGGCTCTATCTCTTCTATTCCGCCGCCGGCCGCGAAGCTTTTCTCCAGGCGCCCGACGAAGCCGCTATTGCCGCCGAGGCGCGCTGGCCCGAACTGGCCAAGGGGCTGTCGATCAACTGAGCGCCGTCACGGCCCGGACCAAGTTCATGGGCAATTTACCATGTAGCCACTAAGGTCGTGGCGTTTTGATTCTTCTGGAGACTGCCGGCATGGACATCATCGAGCTCAAGGCAACCGATCTGGCCGCCATGCTGTGCTCCCGGGTCTGCCACGACCTGATCAATCCCATTGGCGCCATCGGCAACGGGCTCGAAGTGCTGGCCGATCCCAACCAGGGCGACATGGCCGAGGGCGCGCGTGACCTTATCGCCAGCGCCGCCAAGCAGAGCCGCGCCAAGCTCGAATTCGCCCGCCTGGCCTATGGCGCGTCCTCGACCTCGGGCACCGATATCGACACGCGCGAATGCGAACGCGTCGCCCGCATCCTGTTCGAGATCGAAAAGGCCGATCTCGAATGGAACGTCCCGCTGATCCTTTTGCCCAAGCACAAGGCCAAGCTCTTCATGAACATGCTGCTGATCGCCGCCATGTCGGTGCCGCGCGGCGGCCAGGTCACGGCCAGCATCCTGGGTGACGCCGGCAGTGAGCGCTTCGAGTTCACCTCCAAGAGCGATCCCGAAAAGCGGCAGAAGACCCTGGTCCCCTCCGGCGCCGCCGGCCTTCTTTCGGGCATGCCCGAGGAAGGCGCCGTCGATGCCCGCGGCATCCAGCCCTTCTATACCGGCCTCCTGGCGCGCATGACGGACATGGAGCTCGATATCGGGCTCGAAAACGACATGTTCTTCTTCACCGCCAAGCCCAAGGCGGCCGAGGCGGCTCCGGCCGAAACCGCTCCCACGGAAGAGCCTTCCTCTTCCGAGACTGAAACACAGGCTTGATGCTAACCATTTCCTAGGATGTGCTGAGCTAGACTAGGGTCGCGCGTCAGCCTCTGCGGAGCTCTCGGACATGAAGTCCTGCCTCATTGTCGATGACTCCAGCGTCGTGCGCAAAGTCGCACGACGCATTCTCGAAGACATGGACTATATCGTCGAGGAAGCCGAAGACGGGCAGGACGCCTTCGACAAGTGCCGGCAGGAAATGCCGGACGCCATCCTCCTCGACTGGAACATGCCCATCATGAGTGGGCTCGAATTCCTCAAGCTCCTGCGCGCCTATGTGGGCGGCGACAAGCCGCACATCGTCTATTGCACCGTCGAAAACGACATCGGCGCCATCGCCATGGCCCTCAAGGCCGGTGCCAGCGACTACATGATGAAGCCCTTCGACCGCACCATCCTCGAAGCCAAGTTCGAGCAGCGCAGCATCGCCGCCTAGGCGCCCTCGCCCGCCCTGCCGATCAGATAGGCCTTTTCACGCGCATTGCGCGTGAGATCGGCCGCACGGCGGAATTCCAGCGTCGCCTCGGTATGCCGACCGAGCTTGCTCAAGAGATCCCCGCGCACGCCGTAGAGCAGGTGGTAGTTCTTGAGCGCCGGGCTCTCGCGAATGGCATCGATCAGCGGCAGCGCCGCAGCCGGCCCCTCCGCCATGGACACGGCCACGGCCCGGTTGAGCTCCACCACCGGCGACGGCGCGACGGCGCTGAGACGCGCATAAAGCGCCGCGATGCGCTGCCAGTCGGTGTCTTCCGCCCGCTCCGCCCGTGCATGGCAGGCCGCGATCGCCGCCTGCAGCGCATAGGGCTCGTCCTCGCCACCCAAATCCACCGCCTGCTGCAGGGCCGTGAGCCCATGGCGGATCAGCTCGCGGTCCCAGAGCGTCCTGTCCTGCTCCAAGAGGAGCACCGGCGCCCCGTCCTTGGCCGTTCGCGCCGCGGTGCGCGAGGCCTGCAGTTCCATCAGGGCAAGGAGCGCATGCACTTCGGTGTCCTGCGGCGACAGCTGCGCCAGGATACGGCAGAGCCGGATCGCCTCGTCGCAAAGCTGCGGCCGGATCAGGTCATCGCCCGCCGTGGCCGAATAGCCCTCGTTGAAGATGAGGTAGAGCACACCCAGAACCGAGCTCAGCCGCTCCGCCCGCGCCGCACCGCGCGGCACCTCGAAGGGAATGCCGGCCTCGGCGATCGTCCGCTTGGCCCGCACGATGCGCTGCCCGATGGTCGGCTCCGCCGCCAGGAAGGCGCGGGCAATCTCCTCCGTCGTCAGTCCGCCCAGCAGCCGCAGGGTCAGCGCCACGCGCGACTCCGCAGGCAGGATCGGGTGACAGGCGGTAAAGATCAGGCGCAGCAGGTCGTCGCCGACATCGTCATCCAGCGCCTCGATCGCGGCCGTCTGTACGTCCGGCGCGTCATCCTTGATGATGCGGCCGACCTCTTCGAGCTTGCTCGCCGCCATCTTGCGGTGGCGGAAATAGTCGATGGCGCGGCGCTTGGCCGTCTGCATCAGCCAGGCGCCGGGATTGCTCGGCACCCCGGTTTCCGGCCATTTCCTGAGCGCCGTCACCAGCGCATCCTGCGCCAGTTCTTCGGCCATCGAGATGTCGCGCATCATACGCGTCAGGCTGGCGATCAGCCGCGGCTGCTCGTTCTTCCAGACGGCGGTGATGGCGCGATGCGTTTCAGACTCGGAATTCATGACGGCGAAACAAAGCAGCATCCGCCGTCATGAGCAATCGTCTCGTGTCAGAACATGCCCTTGGGCGTCTCGCCCTCAAGGAACGGCTCGATAAAGGCGTGCAGAAGATCGACCTGGTTGATCACCGCCGTATGCGAGGTCGCCGGCAGGATCGCCAGCCGCGACGCCGGCAGCGGCTGCCCCATGTCACCCATGACGCCGCCGCCCAGGAGGCGGAACATGGCCACCGCATGCTCAAGCGTCATGGCATCGGCATCGCCGGCAATGATCAGCACCGGCGTCTCGAGCCTGGCGACATCGTCGCCCCAGGCCTGCGGCTCATGTTCGAGGGCGATGAGCTTTTCCACCAGCGCCGGAAAACCCTCCTTGTCGACCGCCAGCTCCCGAAAGGCATCTTCCATGGGCGTGCCGACAAACATTTCGGGGCTCATGGAGGGGATCATCTCGACCATCGCGGGCTGCCATCCCTCCACGTCATAGGACACGGAGGCGGCGATCAGCTGGTCGACCTTGTCGGTGTGGCGAATGGCCAGCTGCAGGCCCGCGCCGGCGCCCATCGAGTAGCCGAAGACGTCGGCCTTCTCCAAGTCCACTGCATCCATGAAGGCTGCAACATCATCGGCCAGGTTGGGATAGGTGATCGGCCGGTCGATGTCGTTGGTGCGGCCATGTCCCTGGAACTCCAGGGCGTAGACCTTGTGGGTCTCGGCCAGTCTGGGAATGATGCCGCCCATGGCGGGGATGTTCATATAGGCGCCGTGCAAGACGATCAGCGGCTCGCCCTCGCCCGACACCTCGTAATACATCTCCATGCCATTGACCGTGACGGTCTGGCCTTGGGGTTCTGACTGGGCAAAGGCCGGGCTGGCCATCAGCAGGGCTGCGGCGAAGGTCGCGATGCGGATCATTTGGGTCTCCTATCAAGCGCGGTTATAACCGCGGTCCTGACTTGGCGACGAGCCACCCCCGCCGCTTTCGACGGGGGTGCGAACAATCTGCTTCTCAGGGAGCGCGTTCGAACTGCAGGCCCGACAGGGCACAGCCCTCGGCATTGCCGATGGTGAAGCCACCGGCATTGCGCTCCACCGGGCAGGTCATCGGGAAACTGGCATTGCCGATCGAGCCACTGGCCTCCGAAAGCACCAGGTCGGTATCGCTGAGCTCATAGCGGCCGGACACCGCACGACCGTTGCGGCCGGTAAGGGCAAAGCTGCCATCCTGCTCCAGCGCCAGGGTCAGCCCCTGCGCCTCACCTTCCCCCGCAACGGAGAAACGCCCGATCTGCGCCGCGGCGTCGGACTGCTGGTTGGCCGCAGCGATGCGCTCTTCCAGCGCAGCCAGTTCCTCGGCGCGCGTGGCAAGCGTCTGCGCCAGCTGGTCGACCTGCGGCTGCAACTCTTTGCGCTGCGTTTCATAGCCCACGACCGCTTCGTTCAGCTCGTCGCGGCGGGCGGTGAGGTCGGCCACCTGGCCCTGCAGCGCCTGCAGATCGGCACCCGCTGTCTCGCTCTGCGCCGTGAGATCGGCGATCTGGGTCTGGATGGCGGTAAGCTGCTCGCGCGCCGTCTGCAGTTGCGACTGCGTGTCGGCAAGCGCTGCGGTCGCGCTCGCAGCCTCGTTGCTCAATTGCGCCACGCTGTTGCTGGAGGCCGCCTCCTGGTTGCGGGCCTCGGCGAGGCGCGCGCCAATATCGGTCAGCTGCTGGTTGGCCGTGTCGATCTGGGCGGTGAGGTCCTGTTCTTCGCTTGCAAGCGTATCGACGCGCGCCTGCGCTTCTTCCGCCTGCTGTTGTGCCGCACTCGCTTCCGTCCGCCGGGCTTCGAGATCGGCCGTTGCGGTATCGAGTTCTTCGCGCCGGGCGGCGAGGTCATTGTTGACGGTCTGCGCCGTCGCCGTTGCAGCGGCGAGATCGCGCTGCGCCTTGGTCAATTGCGCCTGCGTCTCTTCCAGCGCGCCCTGCGCCTCTTCCCGCTCCGCCAGCTGGCCGGCGACGTCGTCGCGCTCGGCGGTCAGCGCCGCGATCGTCTGCTGGTCCTGCCCAGCCTGGTTGGACGCGTTGATCCACATGGAAATGAACGACACCCAGCCGACCACGGCAAGGATCAGAAGCATCAGCACCAGCGGCTCGCGCAGGCGTTGCGACAGGTTCGACATGGCAGAGCTCCCAACACAGTGTCCCAGCTCGACAACGCGGACGAGGCACCGATGTTCCTGAACTTGGCTGCCGCCCAGGCGCCGGCAAAACAAAGCCCCGCGCAATGGCTTGCGCGGGGCTGATGGGGAGCGGGGGAAGCGCCGGCTTTAGGCGACGTTCTCGCTATAGCCTTCATCGGCATCGGGCTCGCGCAGCACATAGCCACGGCCCCAGACGGTCTCGATGTAGTTCTTGCCGCCGGTGGCCACCGAAAGCTTCTTGCGCAGCTTGCAGATGAACACGTCGATGATCTTGAGCTCGGGCTCATCCATGCCGCCATAAAGGTGGTTGAGGAACATTTCCTTGGTGAGCGTGGTCCCCTTGCGGAGGGAGAGCAGCTCGAGCATCTGGTATTCCTTGCCCGTGAGGTGCACCCGCTGGGTCTGCACTTCAACGGTCTTGGTGTCGAGGTTCACGGTCAGGTCGCCGGTCTGGATGACCGACTGGGCGTGGCCCTTGGAGCGGCGGACGATGGCGTGGATGCGGGCCACGAGTTCGTCCTTGTGGAAGGGCTTGGTCATGTAGTCGTCGGCACCGAAGCCGAGACCGCGCACCTTGTCCTCGATGCCGGCAAGGCCGGAAAGGATCAGGATCGGCGTCTGCACCTTGGCGACGCGCAGTGTGCGCAGCACCTCGTAACCGCTCATGTCGGGCAGGTTGAGGTCGAGCAGGATGATGTCGTAGTCATAGAGTTTGCCGAGATCGACGCCCTCTTCACCGAGATCGGTGGTGTAGACGTTGAAGCTTTCGGACTTGAGCATCAGCTCGATGCTCTGCGCTGTAGCGCTGTCGTCCTCAATAAGGAGTACCCGCATTATATTCCCCTTGTCATTTCGTTCCTGCTGGAACCGTGGACCTGGCTGCCCACGCCAACCCTACTGGATATGACTGAACCCTAAGCCCAAATAGTTAACAAAGTTTAATTCACTTGGGCAATACGCAAACAGCGTTAGGATGAATTAAGTTTAAGTGATTGAAATCTTTAGGTTAATTGAACGTATTTTTCTTAAGAAAATGGTTTAAGAAGCCGCTCTAAGCGACTCTTTCGACTCGGGCAATTGTGGCGATGTCAGGGGTTTGCCGGATGATCTACGCAATGCTGCGGACAGACCGGCCCAAACCGTGAAATAGCGCCATTTGCTTAACAATGCGTTACCCTGTGATTCGGCGAGGGTGACGAATCGAGCCTTGCGGAAACCATACCGGCCGCTCGAACGAACGGAACATGACAGCAGCATGAAGGCACTGATCTCTGCTATTGACGCAATCGACGATGTCGAGGTGTTCGGCCGGGTCAAATCAGTGCAGGGCCTGCTGATCGAGATCGTCGGCCCGGTGCGTGAGCTGCGTGTCGGCGGCCGCGTGCAGATCGAGACCGTCAACGACGAACAGCTGGCGGCCGAAATCATCGGCTTCAAGGATGGTCACGCCCTCTGCCTGCCTTTCGGCCAGCTCGGCGGCGTCCGCCTCGGCTGCAAGGCCGTGTTCCAGCGCAATGACGGCTCGGTCTTTCCATCCGAGGCCTGGCTCGGCCGCGTCATCAACGCCAATGGCGAACCCATCGACGGCCTTGGCCCCCTCCAACGCGGCGCCAGGCCCTTCCCCCTCCGCCAGGATCCGCTCCTCGCGCATGACCGCGTGCGTGTCGGCGATCCGCTCAACCTCGGCGTCCGCTGCCTCAACACCTTCACCACCCTTTGCGAAGGCCAGCGCATGGGCATCTTTGCCGGCTCGGGCGTCGGCAAGTCGGTGCTGATGTCCATGCTGGCCCGCAATACTGATGTCGACGTTTCCGTCATCGGCCTCATCGGTGAGCGCGGGCGCGAGGTGCACGAATTCATCCAGGAGTATCTGGGCGAGGAAGGCCTGCGCCGCGCCGTGGTCGTAGTCGCCACCTCCGATGAGGCCGCCCTGATGCGCCGACAGGCCGCCTATATGTCGCTGGCGCTTTCCGAGTTCTTCCGCGACCAGGGCAAACGCGTCCTCTGCATGATGGACTCCCTCACCCGCTTCGCCATGGCGCAGCGCGAGATTGGCCTTGCCATCGGCGAACCACCCACCGCCAAGGGCTATCCGCCCACCGTTTTCACCGAATTGCCACGCCTGCTCGAGCGCGCCGGACCTGGAACGCCTTCGACCGGTTCCATTACCGGACTATTTACCGTTTTGGTGGAAGGTGATGATCACAATGAGCCTATTGCCGATGCCGTGCGCGGCATTCTCGATGGGCATATTGTGATGGAGCGCGGGATTGCCGAAAGGGGTCGTTACCCGGCGGTCAACGTGCTCCGGTCCATCTCGCGCACCATGCCAGGGTGTGTTCCGGCCGATTTTCGGCCTGTCCTGGCCAAGGCGCGCGAGCTCATGTCCATTTTTGCGGACATGGAGGAGCTGATCCGGCTGGGGGCTTACCGGAAAGGGTCAGATCCGAAAGTGGACCGCGCGATCGCCATCAACCCGGCACTTGAGGCTTTTCTAAGTCAGAGCCGGGAAGATACGACATCGATTGCCGAGGGCTATGAAATGCTCAGGGCCATCGTGGAGCAGGCGGGCGCGGCAGGCTGATGGGGCGGACTCCGCCCCGGAACTGACTTGGTGTGTAAGGAGTACAGGTCTTGAAATCGCGCAGCGAGAGCCTCATCCGGCTCAAGAAGTTCCAGGTGGACGAGAAGCGCCGTCAGGTCGCCCAGATCGAGATGATGATCAACGACTTCGAGCGCATGGCGTCCGAACTCGACCAGCAGATCGAGATCGAGCAGACCAAGACCGGCATTTCCGATGTCGCCCACTTCGCCTATTCGACCTTTGCCAAGGCGGCCATGACCCGCCGCGACAACCTCCTGGCCTCCGCCAGCGACATGCGCGGCAAGCTCGAGGCCGCCCAGGACGCCCTGGCCGAGGCGCTCGAAGACCTCAAGAAGGTCGAGCTGCTCGACCAGCGCGAGCATCAGCGCGAAGCCGCCGACCAGCTCAAGGCCGAGCAGGCCGACTACGACGAAATCGCCCGTCTCCGCTTCTCGCGCCAATAGGTGCTGACGGAGCCGTTCTGCCTTGCTGCCTGGCCCGTGCGGCCGGGCCGTCACGCCTTGGCAACTCACCACCCACTGGGGAATTACCCTGCGGGTGACGCCGGGCGCGCAACGCGTTAGGGTTAACCGGGAGCAAATCTGGTCAGCCGCCCGGGCTGGTGCCAGAACAGAACTGCCCGTATGCCTTGCGCGTGCGGAGCGCCGGAGTTGGGCAATGGTCATCGAGAACATCATGTATTTCGCGCTTGGCCTCCTCGTGGCGGGCCTCGTGGCGCTGATCCTCCTCCCCGCCGTGTGGAAGCGGGCCGTGCGCCTGACCAAGCGCCGCATCGAGGCCGCCACGCCCATCACCATGGCCGAGTTTCGTGCCGACAAGGACCAGCTGCGCGCCGAATTCGCCCTCTCCACCCGCCGTCTCGAAATGAATGTGGAGCAGCTGCGCAAGCGGCTGGCCGAGCAGCTGGGAGACGTCAACCAGAAGCGCGCCGAACTCGGCACGCTCAAGGCCGAGCGCGATCAGCATCTCTCCATCGTCCGCGAACTCGAGGCGCGCGAGGCGGAACTGCGCGCCCGCACCACCGAGCTCGAGCGCGAAGCCACCGACCTCGCCCAGCGCCTGCGCATGCGCGACAGGGAACTCGGCACCCGCAACGAAGAGCTCGAAAAACTGCGCCAGACCCTGCGCAGCACCATTCCCCAGGGCAGCGACGAGCTGGCGCTGACCGGCGACTATGACGAGGACGTGGCCAAGCTGAGCACGGCCTTGGCCATCGAACACAAGCGCTCGACCTTTCTTGAAGAGCAGGCCCGCAGCCTGGTTGCGCGCCTTGAAACCTCCGACCGCCGCAGCGCCGAAGTCACCGCCGCCATCGCCGCCATGCGCGAGGCGCTGGCCAAGCAAGCCGACCAGAGCAGCAGCGACAGCGAGAGCCTCGTTGCCGCCGAAGCCCGCATCGCCAGCGCCGAGAGCCGCCTCACCGCCCTTCTGGCCGAAACAAGCCAGACGGTGGAGCGCAGCAATGGCCGGGCCGAGCAACTCCTTGCCGAAAAGCTGAGCCTTGAAGCCGAACTCGAACAGCTCCGCGGCAAGGTGAGCGGCGTCGAGTCCGCCATCCTCGCCGATTGGGACACCGAGCGCATGGAGGAAGCGCATCTGCGCGAACGCCTCAACGACATCGCCGCCAGCGTCAGCCGGCTGGTCTATGCCGTGGATCGCGACGGCGAGGTGCCGGTCGGGGTGGAAGAAAGCCTCTTTGACCGCGTGCAGCGCTTTGCCGATGACGGCGTCGGCAGCGACCACCTGCCCGCCACCCCCGCCAAGGGCCAGCGCAAGGGCGGCTCCGTCTCGGACCGCATGACCGCCCTCCGCGAAATCCAAGGCCGCTGACTGCCCACCAGCCGTCACCCTCGGGCCTGACCCGAGGGCTCTTCACTGGACAATGCCCGCGTAAGCACAGAACTCTCGCATCAAGCCCAAGGCTGACGATCGGAAGATCCCCTACTCCCCGATCACCACGTCCCGCAGCTTCTCGCCCGTCCGTCCATCATAAAGCGTCAGCACCGTGGCCCCCTCCAGCCGGTAGGTTACGTTGACCTGCCCGTCGCTGACCAAGGCCGAGACGATCTCCGCCCCTGCCGGCACTGAAACCTCGGCCGCCACGGTCGGCGGTGGCTGGTCGCGCATCACGCGATAGACAAGGGCGAAGGCAATCGCCATAAAGCCCAGCAACAGGGTGCCCATCGAGATCGCAAACGAGCGGCGCGCCTTCGCCAAAGCGGCGAGTGCCTCGGGCGACAGTGGCGCCTCGGGCTTTTGCTCTCTCTCGTCAGGATCACTCATGGCTGAAAATACCGTTGCAGATTTCGAGGGCGACGAAGTCGAAGTCGTGGTCGATGCCGAGATGGCCGGCGGGCGGCTCGATGCCACGCTGGCCCGGGTGCATACCGTGCTGAGCCGCAACCGCATCAAGGACCTGATCCTCGAAGGCGCCGTCAGCATCGATGGCAAGACCGTCAGCGAGCCCAAATACCGGCTAACGGCAGGCGAGACAATCACTCTTCTCGCCCCGCCCCCCGAAGATGCCGACCCGCAGCCGCAGGACATTCCGCTCGATATCCTGTTCGAGGACGACCAGCTCATCGTCGTCAACAAGCCCGTCGGCATGGTGGTCCATCCCGCGCCGGGCTCGCCCGACCGCACCCTGGTCAACGCCCTCCTCTTCCATTGCGGCGATAGCCTCCAGGGCATCGGCGGCGTCAAGCGCCCCGGCATCGTTCACCGGCTCGATCGCGACACCTCCGGTGTCATGGTCGCTGCCAAGACCGAAACGGCGCACAAGCACCTGTCGGCCCAGTTCGCCGACCATGGCCGCACCGGCCCGCTCCACCGCGCCTATCTCGCCTATGTCTGGGGCTCCACCGAAACCGCCAAGGGCACGGTCGACGCGCCGCTGGGCCGCGACCAGAACAATCGCCTCAAGCAGGCCGTGCGCCGGGATGGCCGCGAGGCCATCACCCACTACTTCGTCGAAGCCCGCTTCGGCGGCGAGGGTTGGGACATCACGCGCGTCCAGTGCCATCTCGAAACCGGCCGCACCCACCAGATCCGCGTCCACATGGCCCATATCGGCCATCCCCTGGTCGCCGACACCGTCTATGCCTCGGGCTACGCCACCAAGATCAACCGCCTGCCCGCCGACGTGGCCCAGCCGATCCTCGCCTTGGGCCGCCAGGCGCTCCACGCCGCCGAGCTCGGTTTCGAACATCCGGTGACGGGCGAAGAAATGTTCTTCGAAGCCGACCTGCCCCCCGATCTGCAGGCGCTCGACGACGCCCTCCAGAACCACGACAAGGCCTTCGCCCGGTAGCGCCACGCACCGATTCACCGCATGGTGATTGAACCCCGGTCCCTGCCCACGCGTAATATCTGTGGACCGCAATGCAAGGGCTGGAACCCTTTCGCATTTGTAACGTTTTGGCGCGTTCTTGCTCTTACATTCGCCAGATTGCGTCCTATATATTCATCGTCGTTTGCCGATGGGCCGTTTACGGCCATCGCGTCAGGCACATTTCTGCCCGCGCAATGCGGGGGATTGAGAAAGGGGTGCGTCCATGGCCCAGACAAATTTGCCGGTGCTTTCAGCCGAAGGTGGCTTGAGCCGTTATCTTCAGGAAATCCGCAAGTTCCCCATGCTGGAACCGGATGAAGAATACATGCTCGCCAAGCGCTACAAGGAACATACCGATCCGGCGGCAGCGCAGAAGCTGATCACCTCCCATCTCCGCCTCGTTGCCAAGATCGCTATGGGCTATCGCGGCTACGGCCTGCCCATTTCCGAGGTGATCTCGGAAGGCAATGTCGGCCTCATGCATGCCGTCAAGCGCTTCGAGCCCGAAAAGGGCTTTCGCCTCGCCACCTATGCCATGTGGTGGATCCGCGCAGCCATCCAGGAATACGTTCTGCGGTCATGGTCGCTGGTCAAGATCGGCACCACCGCCGCCCAGAAACGCCTGTTCTTTAATCTGCGCAAGGTCAAGGGCCAGATTGCCGCTCTGGACGATGGTTCGCTCCATCCCGACCAGATCAAGCAAATCGCCACGACGCTCAACGTCACCGAGGACGATGTCGTGTCGATGAATGCGCGCCTCTCCGGCGACGCCTCGCTCAACTCGCCCATGCGCGCCGATGAAGGCACGTCCGAGTGGCAGGACTGGCTGGTCGACGACACGCCCAGCGCTGAAACCACCCTGGGCGAAAGCGAGGAATATACCGAACGCATGGGTCTTCTGACCAATGCCATGGATGTCCTGAACGACCGCGAACGCGCCATCTTCCACGCCCGCCGCCTCCAGGAAAACCCGGCAACGCTGGAAGAACTGGCCCAGCAATACGACGTCAGCCGCGAACGCATCCGCCAGATCGAAGTCCGCGCCTTCGAAAAAGTCCAGGACGCCGTCAAGGAAGCCGCCGCAGCGCACTAGCTGGGCGACGGAGAAAACAAAAAAGGCGGGCGCAAGCCCGCCTTTTTTGTTGCGCCGGATTCGCAGTCGTCTCCCTCCCCCTTGAGGGGAGGGATCAAGGGTGGGGGTTCTGCGCTATCCACCCGCTCAGGCGTCAGTCAATCTGCCGGAACCCCCACCCTCACTCCCTCCCCTCAAGGGGGAGGGAAGCTCGTTCTGTGGATGGCGCGAGATAGAGCCACAAACACCGCACGGCACCTCCCCCTTAAGGGGGAGGACGGGAGGGGGCGTGGTTTAGCCACCATCGACCGGCTTACCCACCATCCTCACCCCACCCACCAGCCGTCACCCTCGGGCCTGACCCGAGGGCCCTGCACTTGCGGAGCGCGAGTTGAAGCAAAGCTCCCTTGGATCAAGCCCGAGGGTGACGTTCAGCTGTTGAATGCGTCACCGCCCAAACAAACTTATCCCCACCCCCTCCTTCCCAGCATATCCTCCCCCCATCCACCCCGCGCAGGCGGCCTGCAGGCGACAGTGGCGGGAGTGGGCCGGGCGCATGGCAACGTCAGCCAGGGCGGGTCGAGGCATGGGCCGGTATCTCTGCGAGCGTTGGAGATCCCGCGAGTCCCGTGTCCGGCGTAAAACCGGACGTCCCGAGACGGCAATCGTCTCACACTATAATCCCACAGAGGCGAAAGCCGTCTCGGGATCCGCCTTCGCAGCCGGTCTGCGAAGCAATCGAAAACCGCGTTCAGGCGGCGCTTCCGCACGCCCCAACCAAGTCCCACAGCCGTTCCTTGCGGAGGATCAGCAGCCATGGCGTTTCGTCTTCCGGCACCACCTCCACCAGGCCGCCGGTCCCCTCGTTGGACGTGCCGATCAGCCCGCCCGGAGCCAGCGTGTGCCCATCCATCGGATAGAACAAACCCGTCGAAGAACGGAAGCGGATCGGCAGCAGCGGATGGATCGAGACGCGCTCGCGCAGACCGGCATCGAAGCGGATGGGTCCGATCACGGCCAGTGCCACGTCCACCTCGTCCACGAGAAGGAGCTTGCGCTTGGGCGCATATTGGAGAACGGCACTCAGCGCCGCCAGCGTATGGTCGAGCCGCTTGCCTGTCATGCCCAGCGCCAGCGTCACCGGCGCCTGGGTCGAATAGAGCGCCTTCTGGAAGTCCGTCGTGATCTGCTCGGGAATATGGATCACCCGCGTCCGCTGTTCCCAGCCCGCACGATCCTCGAGCGAATCGAGGTCGCCGATGATCGCCGCCGGCACGAGGCCCGCCGCCCCCATCGCATCCGCACCCCCATCGGCGCCGACCAGGGTCACACCACGCCCGGCCAGCTCCAGCAGCAGCGCCGGGTCCACGGCGCCGCCGCCGACAATGGCCAGCGGCCCGTTGCATACAACTATGGGCGCGTCCGCCCGGGGCACGGAAGTGTCTTGCACTGCGACAAAGCTCTCATTAGATGTGGGGCGTCTCGCTGGGGTGTTCCGGAGTTTTCCGGAGCTGAGAGTTACCCATTGAACCTGAACCAGGTCATGCTGGCGGAGGAAGTTCGAGATGGCAAGAGCGTCTCGACGTTCCCACCATTGACACCTGCCCCTTCACTCATGGCCGCAAACCACCTGAAGGGATGACCCATGGTCAAATCCACCCGTCTCGCGCTTGCGGTCCTTTCCGGACTGCTTGCCTTCCCCGCTCTGGCGCAGGATGCGCCCCAGCTCACCATCTATACCTATGACGGCTTTGCCGCCGAATGGGGCCCGGGCCCGCAGCTCAAGGCCGGCTTCGAGGCGATCTGCGGTGGCTGCACTGTGGAATGGATCGCCGCCGACAGTTCCATCGGCACCCTGCGCCGCGCGCAGCTCGAAGGCGACACGACCGAGGCCGACATCATCCTGGGTCTCGACACGGCCGTGGCCGGTGAAGCGCGCGAGACCGGGCTCTTTGCCGATCACGGGCTGGAGCTGACCGATCTCGCCCTGCCCGGCGCGTGGACGGACGAACAATTCGTGCCCTTCGACTATGCTCACTTCGCCATGATGTACGACACCGACACCATGGAGACGCCGCCCACGTCCTTCGAGGAGCTGATCGCCCTCCCCGACGAGATCAAGATCACCATCCAGGATCCGCGCTCGGCCACGCCCGGCTTTGGCCTCGTTCTCTGGATCAAGGCCGCCTATGGCGATCGGGCCGCCGAGATCTGGCAGGGGCTCAAGCCCCATATCCTCACCGTCACCCGCGACTGGAGCGAGAGCTACGACCTCTTCCTTTCGGGCGAAGCCGACATGACGCTGAGCTACACGACGTCGCCCTCCTACCACATCATCGAGGACGGCGACGAAACCATCAAGGCAGCCCTCTTCACCGAAGGCCACTATCCCCAGATCGAAGTGGCCGGCATCCTCAAGTCCTCCGATCAGCCTGAACTGGCCCGCCAGTTCCTCGAATATCTCCTGTCGAGCGATGCGCAGAACACCATTTCGCACACCAACTGGATGTTCCCGGTGACCGATCTGGGCGATGCACAGGACCCGGCCTTCGCCACCCTGCCGCAGCCCAAAAAGACGCTGGGCTTTACCGACGAGGAAATCGCCGCCAACCGCCAAGCCTGGATCGACGAAATGCTGGCAGCGATTCAGTAGAGGTCGGGAGAGAAAGCGGACGTGTCCATCTCAACCGCGATCGTCACCCTCGGGCTCGACCCGAGGGGTCTTCCCCTGTGGAGCGCCGGTCAAGTACAGTCCCCTCGGGTCAGGCCCGAGGGTGACGGTCGGAGCCTGGAACACTGCCCGTGCTGACCCTTCCCCACCGCCCCCTCCGCGTCGCAGCCGCCTGCACCCTGGCCGCAGCCGTAGCCACGCTGATCGCCCTCGTCCTGTGGTCCATTCTCGCCGCCGCCACCCAAGGCAGCGCCGGCTCCCGGGTCGACGTCCTTCACCTGCTGCGCATGACCGCGCTGCAGGCCGGCCTAACGACCATTCTGTCCCTGCTGGTGGGCGGCGCCCTCGCCTGGGCCTTGAACCGGCTCCGGTTCCCCGGCCGCGACTTCGTGGTTGCCCTTTTCGCCTCCGCCATCGTCACCCCGGGCATGGTCGTGGCCTTCGGCCTCCTCTCCCTCTGGGGCCGCAATGGCTGGATCAATCAACTGAGCGAGTGGCTCTTCGGCACCGCGCTCGGCAATCCGGCTTTCGGCCTTTCCGGCATCCTCCTTGCTCATGTCGTGCTCGACGGCGCCTTTGCGGCGCGCATCATGCTGGCGCGGCTCGATGCCATCCCGGAAGCGCGACTCAAGATCGGCCAGTCGCTTGGCCTGTCACCCTGGCAGCGCTTCCTCCTCCTTGACTGGCCTGCCCTGCGCGGCACCGTGCCCGGCGTCGGGGCCATCATCTTTCTTCTCGCTTTCACCAGCTTCCCCATCGTCCTGATGCTGGGCGGCGGGCCTGCCAACCAGACGCTGGAAGTGGCCATTTATGCCGCCGTCCGGCAGGATTTCGGCCTGGTCGGCGCGGTCAACCTGGCCGCGACGCAAATTGCTGTCTGTTCGCTGGTCATCCTTGCCGCCTCCGCACTTGCCCCCATCCCGGCAAACTTCGGCAGTTCCCGCCCGCCGGTCTGGCAGGACGCGCGGAGCGCGCGGCTCCTCCAGTGGCTGGTGCTGGCAATCTGCTTCGTCGGCTTCCTCCTGCCGCTGCTTTCCGTCTTGGTCGACGGCCTGGGCGCTGGCATCGGTGCCGTGGTCGCCCGACCCGCCTTCTGGTGGGCAGCCCTCAGCAGCTTGGTGATTGGTTCGGCATCGGCCCTTCTGACGCTTGGGCTTGCACTCGCCCTGGCCCTGGGCCGGGGCGCGAGCGGCCGTGGCCCCATGCGCACACTCCTGGGCGTTCCAGCCTTTGCCTACCTTGCGGTTCCCGCAGTGGTCCTGTCGCTGGGCTTCTTTCTCCTTGTGCGCCGCCTGGGCCTGCCCACCGAGATGGCTGCCCCCTTTGTCGTCGTCCTTGGCAACAGCCTCCTGGCGCTGCCCTTTGCCATGGCAACGCTCGGCCCGCCGCTTGAAGCCATCGCCCGCAGCCGCGGCAAGCTGATCCGTTCGCTGGGCCTCTCGGGCTGGCAGCAGTTCGCCTTGGTGGAATATCCCCTGCTCGGCCGCGACATCGGCGTCACCCTTGCCCTCTCCTTCTGCTTCTCGCTGGGAGACCTGGGTGTCATCGCGCTTTTTGGCACGCAGGATTTCCAGACCCTGCCGCTGATGATGTTCCGGGCGCTCGGCTCCTATCGGGGGAACGATGCCGCCGCCATCGCCGCCATTCTCCTTCTCGGCACCATCATCGTTTTTGTCGGCCTGCCCAAGCTTCTCGAAAGAACCGCCAATGCTGCGCGTTGACCACCTGACCTTCGCCCATCCCGGCCAGCATCAGCCCTACACCTTCTCCCTTGAGGCTGAGGCGGGTGAAGTGACCGCCATTTCCGGCCCCAGCGGCTCGGGCAAGTCCACCCTGCTCGACCTCCTTGGCGGGTTTCTCGCCCCACTGTCCGGCACGATCGAGCTCGACGGCGCAAACCTCGTGCCCCTGCCGCCCGAGCGGCGGCCGCTGTCCCTGCTTCTCCAGTCCGAAAGCCTCTTTGAACACCTCAGCGCCGCGCAGAATGTGGCACTCGGCCTGCCGCGCAATACCAGTCGCGACGAGGCAGCCGACAGGATCGCTGCGGCGCTGGGGGAAGTCGGCCTCGAAGGTGTCGGACGCCAGCTGGCGAGTACCCTGTCGGGTGGACAAAAGCAGCGCGTGGCGCTCGCCCGCACCCTGCTTCGCGCCCGCCCAATCCTCCTTCTCGACGAGCCCTTCTCGGCCCTGGACGACGAAACCCGCCACGTCATCCGCGACCTCGTCGGCACGCTGACTAAAGGGCACGGCTGGCACACGATCCTGGTCAGTCACCATGCCGACGACGTCGCTGCCCTGGCGAGCCGGCTTTATGTGCTCGATGCCGGACAGTTGCTGCTGGCGTGACCGCAAATAAAAACCCCCGGCACGATGCCGGGGGTTAAACTTGTTTTCCTGGGTTCTACTGGGCCCAGGCGGTAAAGACCTTCTCGAACAGTGTCTGCGCCGCATCGTCCTTTTCGAGGGTAATGATGGCGTTGCGTCCGGTGCCATAAACCACCGCCAGATCCATCCAGCGCCGGGTCCGGAGCAGATCTGTATTGGTTGTTGCATCAGCCGGCGTCGCACTGAGTGCAAACAGGAAGGAGTTGCCCACAACCCGCGCCGACGCCCCGACCAGGGCCGTCCCAGGCACCAGTTCCTCGTCCTTGAGCAGCACGCCCGGAAGATTGGCAATCGTGCCGCCGATAAACGTATCGGAGACCTCGAAATCCACTTCCATCAGGTGGCTGGCTGGAAGGCTCGGATCGGAATTCTTGCGGATGGTGATATCGACACCGAGATTGCGCGCAGGAATGCTGGCGCTGCCCTTGAGGGTGGGCAGGCCAAGCTCGTCCTCGCCTTCGCTCCACTCCACGGTGCCCGAGAAGGGTACGGCGCCCGTGGTGCCATCCTGGCTCGCTTCCAGCAGCAGCGACTGGCTGCCCGCAAGCACAGCCGGGTCGACGGAAGCCGCAGGATCATCCGCTGCGACTTCGGCCGGCGCCTCGATGCCAGGCAGGCGCTCTTCGGTCTTTTCCCCGCCCGTGCCAATATCGGGCAGTACCGTTTCGCTGCCGTTAGGCGTCACAGGCTCCGGCGTCGGCTCCAGGCGCTCGTCTGCGGAGAGCCCACTAAGCTCCGGATCGGTGATGGTCGGGTTGGCGTCCGGAGACGTGTTGCCCGGCCCGGCCGCGCCTTCGGTATTTTGGACCGGATCAAGCGTCGGCGTGGCCGGCGCGGCGTCTGCCGTTTCGGTCACCGGCGCCTGCGCCTGGCCAAACATCTGGTCGAGGTCGACATAACCTTCGCGCCACGCCCAGAAGCCGGCGCCACCAACCCCAGCCAGGAGAATGGCGAAGACAACAAGGAATATGGTCAGTCCGGTGCCGCTGCGCTGCGTCCCGGGATCGGCAGGAGCTGCGTCATCGACGGCTTCGGCAGGGGCAGCCGCGGCGAAGCTGTTTTCATCGCGCAGCGGCAGCAGGGGTGTAGCCTCTCCGCGTGCTTCGCGGTCGAGGGTTTCGATGGCGCGTTCTATAGCGCCCTCGGCTTCGCTGGCGTCCCGCTCTACCTCGACTTCGCGGATGGTCGAAAGCGCCTTGTCTACCGGCAGGGCACCAGAGACGGCGATCGGTGCAATCACCTGCTGGCGTGCCGTGGCGGCATTGCCGACGGCAGGTTCAGCCCGCATCGTGGTGCGCAGCGGCTCGACCATAGCGTTGGCGGCGAGAGGCCCCGCAGCTTCCCGGCGCGGCTCAAAGCTCGGCATGCGAGCGGGCTCGATCGTCCGTACATTGGCGGGTGGAATAAGGGGTGACGTGGGACCCGTCTTGGCCGCCTCTGCGCGGGCTACGATGGACGGCAGGGTCGGCCCCTCGCGCACGGCTTCCGGCTTTGGCGCAGCAGGCTCGTTCTTGACCAACCTAACCGGAGCCCCGGATGTCTCGGCGGCCTGCGCGATTATGTCCTCGATGGACATCACATTGCGGGCAGGTGCCTCGGGCTCGGGAGCTTCAGCTGGTTCCGCGGCCTCCTCCGGCTGCTCGACTTCGGGTTCTTCCACTTCGTTCAGCGGAGTCTCCGCCGATTGAGGTGTCTCTTCGGACTTAGGCAGCTCGGCCGGCCGGAGCGGCATGGCCTCGGCGACTGGTCGCACGACGGGCGGAGCCGCAGGCGTGCGCGGCGGAGCGACGCTGTCGCGCCCAAGCGAAATGATGGCTTCGCTTGCCTCCTGCTCCACCTGGCGGATGCAATCTTCGAGCTGCAGGCGGTGCTGGGTGATGTCGCGGGCCGGCAATGGCGGATTGATGGCGCGCAACTGCCCGACAAGAGCCGAGCGCGCCTTCTCGTAGACTGCCCGGCGGGCGGCCCCATTGTTTTCCGGAAGCGCCGAGATGGCCCGGCGCAACAGCTCCTTGTAGTCCGCCATTGGTTAGTTGGTACTCACAATTGCAGCGACACGTTGTAACAAAAAAACTCAGTCTTGGAATGGGTCAACGACAAGGATGGTATCGAGCCGCTCCGGTGAGGTGGAGAGCATGGCCACCGGTGCGCCGATCTGCTCCTCGATATAGCGGACATACTTGATCGCCTGCGCCGGCAGGTCTGCCCAGCTGCGCGCGCCGGCCGTGGTTTGCGACCACCCTTCCAAGGTCTCGTAGATCGGCTTAACCCGCGCCTGTGCCCCCATTGAGGCCGGCAAGTAATCGATACGTGAGCCATCAAGCTCGTAGCCGACACAGACCTTGATCTCCTTGAGCCCGTCGAGCACATCGAGTTTGGTGAGAGCGATGCCGGTGATACCGGAGGTCTTGACCGTCTGGCGCACCAACACCGCATCAAACCAGCCGCACCGGCGTGGACGTCCGGTATTGACCCCCACTTCGCGGCCAACGGTCGCCAGATGCTTGCCGATCTCGTCGTCGAGTTCGCACGGGAAGGGGCCTTCGCCGACGCGGGTCGTATAGGCCTTGGTAATGCCCAGCACATAGCCGATCGCGGTGGGCCCCAGCCCTGAACCGGCAGCAGCCTGGCCGGCAACGGTATTGGAGGACGTAACAAAAGGATAGGTGCCGTGATCGTTGTCGAGCAGAGCGCCCTGCGCTCCTTCGAAAAGGATGCGGGCGCCGGCTTTGCGCTTGTCGTCTAGCACCTTCCAGACCTGGTCCATGAAGGGCAAAATTTCGGCGGCAACGGCCGTTAGCTCGTCAAAGATTTTCTGCGCTTCGATTTCGACCAGGCCCATGCCACGGCGGAGCGCATTGTGATGGCCAAGGAGCCGCTCGATCTTGACCATCAAGGTGTCGGGTTCGGCAAGATCGATCAGGCGGATCGCGCGGCGGCCGACCTTGTCTTCATAGGCTGGCCCGATGCCGCGCTTGGTGGTGCCGATCTTGAGCCCGGAATTGCTATCTTCGCGGATGGCATCGAGTTCGCGATGCAGCGACAGGATCAGCGGAGCATTGTCGGCAATGCGCAGGATTTCGGGAGTAATCTTCACCCCCTGCCCGCGCAGCTTGGCCATTTCCTCAACGAAATGATGCGGATCGACGACGACGCCATTGCCGATGACGGAGAGCTTGCCCTGCACTAGGCCAGATGGCAGCAGCGCCAGCTTGTAGCTCACACCGTCAATGACCAGTGTGTGGCCGGCATTGTGGCCGCCATGGTAGCGCACCACCACATCGGCGCGCTCGCTCAGCCAGTCGACGATCTTGCCCTTGCCCTCGTCGCCCCACTGCGAGCCGACGACAACCACATTAGCCATGAAACAACCTTCTCCGGATATGTCCGATTGGGGCCGGCCTGCGTGCCGCACCCGAACTGATGTTTGGACGTCCGTCCCCCCGGCTTCCTTTGGCAGGTTTTGCCGGCGGCCGAATAACTGCTAAGTCCGATTGTCCTTACATCACCCAGGCCACGATGACAAAGCCGCTAGACCATGAAAATCGCGGCATTTATGCCCGACTGCTCGACCAGCCCTATTTGCTCCTGCTGCTAGCGCCGCTCTTTTGGGGCGGCAATGTCGTCGCGGCAAAACTGGTGGTTGGAGAAATCGATCCTTTCCTGCTGCTTTCAGCGCGTTGCGTGGGCGCGACGCTGTTCATCCTTCCCTTCTCCTGGCGCTACATGCAGCGGGATTGGTCTACCATCCGGCGCACGTGGCCACTGGTTATGGGCTTCGGCGCACTCGGCTATGCCCTATACAATGTCCTGCTCTATGTGGGACTGACGACCACGACCGCCGTCAATTCCTCCATCGAGACCGGCGCCCTGCCGATGATGATTCTCCTTGCCAACTTCATCGTCTTTCGCGTGCGCGCCACCATTCTGCAGATCCTCGGAGTAGTGATCGCAATTTCCGGCGTCATGCTGACGGCAACCCACGGCGACCTCGGCCGTATTCTGACCCTCGACATTAACGTGGGTGACGGCTTCGTCCTTTTGGCCTGCCTGACCTATACCGGCTATACGCTGGCCCTCCGATTTCGACCCCAGATCCACATGATGAGCTTTATGGGGGTTGCCTTCCTTGGTGCCGCTTTGACCGGCCTCGTCATGCTGCAGTTGCTCGGTCCTGGACTTGCGAGCTATGCCACCATTCCGTCCATGTCTCCAAAAGTCTGGGCAGTCCTCGCCTATGTCATGGTGTTCCCATCGATGTTCAGCCAAGTCTTCTATGCCCGCGGCGTGGACCTCGTCGGCCCCAATCGTGCGGCCCCGAGCCACAATCTCATTCCTGTATTCGGTGCAATGGGTTCGGTGTTGATCCTGGGAGAGCGGCTCGAGCTGTACCACTATCTTGCCGCGGCCATCATCATTGGCGGCATCGTCCTTGCTGAGTGGGCAGCGCGGCACCGAAAAACCCATCTCAGCTGATTTGGTCGAACCTGGTGCGGCTTCGCCCTTGACGAGGCCAGTATTTCCCCGTGCGCCAAGCACCTTCCAAGGCAATGGCCTTGGGGCTATGATCAGTGGCTTAGTCTTCTTAGTGCCTGTCTGTCCTTCTTCGGGGGATTCGACCATGAGCCACAATGGGGAAACTACGACTGGTGATCACCAGGCTGCGCGGCATTCGCAGCTGAGCATTCGGATGATCGCCCGCATCGCTCTACTGGCAATCCTGCTTGGCCTGGTGATGCAAGCACTGGTGATCTTCGCACGGTTACTCGGTGGCGGTAGCCTGCCGGGCATAGGTGCCCTTGCCGACCTAGTGCAGAGCGTTACCTGGGCTCTGTTCGTCTGCATCGGCGTGTCAATTGGGGTCGCGATCGGCAAGGCGCGCAAGGCTCTCGCCGGCCTCATGGGCTTGGTCTTTGCTCCGGCAGGGTTAGCGGTGGCCAAGGCAGCACAAAAATCAACGCTGACGCTGATCGATGCCATGGAGCAGCCAGTGGTCGTGCCACTTGCAACCGTTGGACTGATCCGGGCGGTTGAATATGGACTGCTTGCCTGGACACTTACGGTGCTCGCCGAAAGGGAGGTCAGCCGGGCCCCTCCTTATCTGCTGGCCGGCGCCATCACCGGCATCGTTTTTGGCGGAGGGCTGGTGGCATTGACTGGCCAAACGCTGCGGGCTGCTGACCAGGTTTTCGCATTGCCGCAGATGGTTGGAATGCTGGTCAACGAGATCGGCACGCCACTTGGATGTGCACTGGTGATCTTTATCGGCCAGATAGTGCCACAACACTTCAAGACTTACGCGCAGCGTCTCCCGGCCAATCAACGAGCCCCAACTAACCACCGCGATCGGCCAAGCGCTTAGCGCCGGAAGTCAGTGGCGTAGTCTTCGACAGTGAGAAAGCAGAAGTGTACCAGCCCAGCGAATTCCTTGAAATCGCGCGCCAAATGGCCATGAATCTGATAGATGAGCTGTAACCACCCCGCTATAACTGGAGGAGGTCTGACAGCGATGGGCGCTGCCAGGCCTCCGTTCCCGCCACGGCGCAGCGTTAAAAGCGCAGTGCCTTGGCCTGCTTGACGCCCTCGAGCTTGGTGATCTCGCCGAGTTGCTCTTCGGTCAGCGTTCCGTCAATGGAAACCAGCGCGATGGCGTCGCCGCCGATTTCGGCGCGGCCGAGATTGAAGTTGGCGATGTTGATACCCTGCTTGCCAAGCAGCGACCCGAGGCGGCCGATATGGCCCGGCTTATCTTCATTGGTCACATAGAGCATCGAGGGCGCCAGTTCGGCTTCCATGTTGATGTCCTTGACCTGGATGACGCGCGACTTGCCATTGGCAAACAGCGTTCCAGCAACGGCCCGTTCGTTCTGCTCGGTAGTGACGGTCAGGCGGATATAGCCTTCATAGGCGCCCTGCTGGTCGCGCGTGGTCGTTTCCACAGCGATCCCGCGATCCTTGGCGATCTGGGGCGCCGAGACCATGTTGATGTCACCTAGCGAGGGCTTGAGCACACCATTGATGGCGGCAGCAACCATCGGACGGGTGTTGAGCTGCGCCACGGTCCCTTCGAATTCAAGCGTGATGCCGGTGATCGCGGTGTCCGTCAGCTGGCCGGCAAACGAGCCCAGCTGCTCGGCAAGCTTGACCCATGGCGTCAGGATCGGGGCCTCTTCGGCCGAGATCGATGGGAAGTTCAGCGCATTGGTGATTTCGCCTGTCATCAGATAGGCCGAGATCTGTTCGGCGACCTGCAGCGCGACATTTTCCTGCGCTTCGGTTGTCGAGGCGCCAAGATGGGGCGTGCAGATGACGTTGGGCAGTTCGAATAGCGGGTTGTTCTGCGCCGGTTCTTCCAGGAACACGTCGAGCGCGGCACCGGCCACCTGGCCGGACTTGAGCGCGTCGTAGAGCGCGGCTTCATCGATCAACCCGCCACGGGCGCAGTTGATGATGCGCACGCCCTTCTTGGTCTTGGCCAGGGTCTCGGCATTGAGGATGTTGCGGGTGGCGTCGATCAGCGGCGTATGGAGCGTGATGAAGTCGGCACGCGCTAGCAGTTCGTCGAGCTCCACCTTTTCGACACCCATGGTCTGGGCGCGTTCCGGCGTCAGGAATGGATCGAAGGCGACGACCTTCATCTTGAGGCCGAGGGCACGGTCGGCAACGATCGAGCCGATATTGCCGGCGCCGATCAGGCCGAGCACCTTGTTGGTGACTTCGACACCCATGAAGCGGTTCTTTTCCCACTTCGAGGCACGGGTGGAGGCGTCGGCCTCAGGCAACTGGCGGGCGAGAGCGAACATCATGGCAATGGCATGCTCGGCCGTGGTGATCGAATTGCCGAAGGGCGTGTTCATCACGATGATGCCCTTCTTGGTCGCGGCCGGAATGTCGACATTGTCGACACCGATACCAGCGCGGCCGATCACCTTGAGATTGGTCGCCGCCGAAATGATCTTTTCGGTGACCTTGGTGGCCGAGCGAATAGCAAGGCCATCATACTGGCCGATGACTTCGAACAGCTTGTCCTTGTCCTTGCCCAGATCGGGCAGGTAGTCGACCTCGACGCCATTGTCCTTGAAGATCTGGACGGCGGTGGGGCTGAGCTTATCGGAAACGAGAACCTTAGGCATGGGGTATTCCCTTTGCATCTGTGTTGGGGTGAGAACCCCCACCCGGCCTCCCCCTGGGAGGGGGAGGAGTGGCTCCGAGCTTGGGCAATATTGGGCCGCCAACTCGATCAGCCCCTCCCCCTAGAGGGGGAGGTTGGGTGGGGGTGCCGGAAATTAGGCTGCGGCCTTGAGCTCTTCGGCAAAGGCGTAGTCGAGCCAGGGCGTCAGCGCCGCGAGATCGGCAGTCTCGACCGTGGAGCCGGCCCAGATACGCAGACCGGACGGGGCGTCCTTGTAGGCGCCGATGTCATAGGCAACGCCCGCCTTGTCGAGCCGTGCAACGATCGCCTTGGCAAAGGCGGCCTGCTTGGCGTCGTCGAGCGCAGTGATCGCCGGATCGACGATGGACAGGCAGACCGAAGTGTTGGAGCGCGTGGCCGGATCCTTGGCGAGGAATTCAACCCAGTCGGTCTTGGCGACCCAATCGGCCAGCACCTTGAAGTTGGCATCGGCACGCGCCTGCATGGCCTGAAGGCCACCCAGGGACTTGCCCCATTCCATGGCATCGATGGCGTCTTCGATGCAGATCATCGAGGGCGTATTGATGGTTGCGGCCTCGAACACTTCCTCGAGCAGCTTGCCGCCCTTGGTCAGACAGAAAATCTTGGGCAGCGGACGGTCGGGCTTGAAGGTTTCGAGCCGCTCGACGGCGCGCGGCGACAGGATCAGCACGCCATGGGCGGCCTCCCCACCCAGCGCCTTCTGCCAGGAGAAGGTCACCACGTCGAGCTTGGCGAAGTCGAGCTTCTGCGCAAAGGCGGCCGAGGTCGCGTCGCAGATGGTGAGGCCTTCACGGTCAGCCGCAATCCATTCGGCATCGGCGACCCGGACGCCCGAGGTTGTGCCGTTCCAGGTGAAGACCACGTCGCGGGCGAAATCGACCTGAGCAAGGTCGGGCAACTCGCCATAGGGCGCCTTGATGATGCGGACGTCATCAAGCTTGAGCTGCTTTTGAACGTCGGTGACCCAGCCTTCGCCGAAGCTCTCCCAGGCGAGCATGTCGACGCCGCGGGCCCCCAGCATGCTCCAGAGAGCCATCTCGACGGCACCCGTATCGGATGCAGGGACAATGCCGATGCGGTAGTCGGCGGGAACTTCGAGCAGTTCACGCGTCAGGTCGATGGCGCGCTGAATGCGGGCCTTGCCGGGCTTTGAGCGATGCGAACGGCCGACCAGCGCATTGCTAAGCGCTTCAACCGTCCAGCCAGGACGCTTGGCACAGGGGCCCGACGAAAAATTCGGATTAGCCGGTTTCACCGCCGGCGCGGTCAGGGGCATTGCAGCCATCTTCAGCGACCCTCCCAGGTCTATGCGTCTTGCGTTAGGGCAAGATGTCCTGAGGCGGGGAATACGCCCGATAGACCGACGCCGTCAATGAGTCTTTTGGCGTGGTGGTGCAGAAAGGACTGCCCCGATAACCTCATCCGGCGCTGCGGGCTGGGCCATCTGGTCGAAGGTGCACTGCTCGGGCGCCTTGTCCGGGCGCCAGCGGTGGAGGCGGGTACCATGGCGGAAGCGGCCGCTGGTGACTTGGTCGTAAAGGACCTCAACCACCAGGTCGGGGCGGAGCGGCACCCATTCGGCCGATCGCTCCGTGGACCAGCGGCTGGGACCACCCGGGGCATTGCCGGTAAAGCCGGTGCCGCCCTTGAGCGCCTCGAGCTTGCGGGTAAGTTCGGGCTTGTCCTTGGCCGCAATGGCGGAGGTGAAGCCGACATGGTCGAGCTTGCCCTCGCCGTTGTAGAGCCCCAGCAGGAGCGAACCAACCTGCTCCGAGCCCGTGCCATAGCGGAAGCCGCCGACCACGCAGTCGGCCGACCGGATGCGCTTGATCTTGCGCATGGCGCGTTCGCCGCTGGCGTAAGGCTCATCGAGGCGCTTGGCGATGACGCCATCAAGTTCGGTACTGATGTCCTCGAACCATTGACGCGCCACAGCAGGATCCGTGCTGACCGGCGAGAGGCGCAAGCGGGGATCTGAAACGCCTGCCATATAGCGTTCGAGCTCTTCGCGGCGGCGGGAGAGCGGTTCATCAAGATAGTTGGTGCCGTCGAGATGAAGAAGATCGAAGGTAATCAGAAGTGCCGGTGTTTCCGCCGACAACTTGCGCACCCGGCTCTCAGCGGGATGGAGGCGGTTTTGCAGCGCGTCGAATGAGGCGGCGCCGTCGAGTGGGATGATGAGTTCGCCATCGAGCATCACGCTCTCTCCGGGAAGCGCTCGGACCAGATCGACGATTTCCGGGAAGTAGCGCCCTAGCGGCTTGCCCGACTTAGCCCAGAGGTCAGCCGAGCCGCCCTGTTTGACAGCAATACAGCGAAAGCCATCCCACTTGGGTTCGAACTGCCATCCGCTGTCGCTGGGAAAGTCCTCGACGGCTTTGGCTTCCATGGGCGGCACAAAGGCGGGCTTGGTCATGGCATGTCTCCCCTTCAGCAACGCACACGAGGGAGACGACGTTGCCGGTCATCCGCCCAAAGCAAATCGGCGCCCCATGTGGAGCGCCGATTATAGTCGACGGAGAGTGACCGGGGATTAGTTGAAGCGGTAGCGGAGGGTACCGCGCACTTCGTGGATGAAGTTGTCGTTGATGAAGTAGGGGCCCTGTGTCACGCCGAGAGCATTGCTGCCATTGCTGAACTGCGGCATGTAGATCATGCGGTAGCCCAGATCGGCGACCATTGCGCCCATGTCGTAGGTGACGCCGGTCATCAGCGCACCCGCGGCCGTGAAGGAACCGCCATCGGGATCGTAGCCGGTGAAAGGACCACGGCTTTCGAGCCAGTTGTAGGCGCCACCAAGGCCGGCACCGACATAGGCGCCGAAGCCACCCTGGGCGGAACCGTAGTCGCTGAAGCCGAAGTCGTAGTAGACGTTGGCGAGAGCAACCGTCGAACGCAGGTTGAGCTGCTGACCGCGGGAGTTGGCGAGACCGGAATTGTAGGTGTGGTCGACCGTGACGTCGGCACGGACGCCGGTGCCGGTTTCGTAGCCGAAGCCGCCGCCGAAGCTGTAGCCGTAGCCGTTTGCGGTGGCAGATTCAGTGACGACGGTGCCGACGGGAGCGCACCCACCGGCGGGCGGGCAGAAGAAGTTCTGGTTGCGCGCCCAGAGCAGGTTACCGGCGGCGCTGCCGCGGAGATAGAAGGAGCCCTGTACGCCGTAATCCACATCGGGGATCTCGATGATCGGGGGATATTCGGGGAAATCGGCGGCGACTGCCGCGCCGGCGACCAGCGTGGCTCCTGCCACCATAATTGCTGCAATTAGCTTGCGCATGAAAAACGTCCTTGGGTTGCCACGACACCAGTCGATTAAGCCCAATATTGAACATTTTCCTTAAAGCAGGCTTAACCCTACGTCTTAACCCTAACAATTGCTGGCTGACGCCTATCGTTAACAGCAAGTAAACGCAAGTTGTTCCGGCTAGGCGACATCCCGAATAGCGGCCTCAACTTGGGCAACGACGGTGGAAACCAGCGTGGCATCGTCCGCCTCACCCATGACGCGGATGACCGGCTCGGTGCCGGAGGCGCGGACGACCAGGCGCCCCCCTGCCCCCAGCATGGCCTCTGCATCGGCGATGGCCTGAATGACCAGCTTGTGCTCGAGCGGCTTGCCCGCCTTGAACTTGACGCTGCGCAGGAGCTGCGGAACCTTGGTGAAGCGGGAACAGATTTCCGAGACGCTCCGGTCCTGCTGCTTGAGCACCGATAGCAACTGCAGGGCCGCCACAAGGCCATCGCCCGTCGTGGTGAAGTCCGAAAGGATAATGTGGCCGGACTGCTCCCCACCTACATTGAAGCCCTTGGCGCGCATGGCTTCGAGCACATAGCGGTCACCCACCTGGGTGCGCTCGAGCGTCAGGCCCAGCGAGGTCAGATAGCGCTCGAGACCCAGATTGGACATGACGGTGGCGACGATGCCGCCGCCCTGAAGCATTTCCCGCTCCATCCAGCTCTGGGCGATCACGGCCATGAATTGGTCGCCATCGACCACCTCGCCCTTTTCATCGATGATGATGACGCGGTCGGCATCGCCGTCGAGCGCGATGCCGATATCGGCGCGCACTTCCTTGACCTTGGCCGACACGGCGTCCGGCGCGGTGGAGCCCACCTTGTCATTGATGTTGAAGCCATCGGGACGGTCGCCGATGGTGAAGACCTCAGCGCCCAGCTCCCAGAGTGCGACCGGAGCGACCTTGTAGGCCGCGCCATTGGCGCAGTCGAGCACGACGCGCAGGCCTGACAGGTCGGTGTTCCGCGGCAGGGTGCGCTTGGCATATTCGATATAGCGGGTGCGCGCCTCTTCGTCACGATGGGCGCGGCCGATGGCGCGGCCATGCGCCAGTGACTTAGACATATCGCTGTCGATCAGTTCCTCGATCTCACGCTCTACGTCGTCGCTGAGCTTGTAGCCGTCGGGGCGGAACAGCTTGATGCCGTTGTCTTCGTAAGGGTTGTGCGAGGCCGAGATCATGACGCCGAGGTCGGCGCGCAGGGAACGGGTCAGCATGGCGACGGCGGGGGTCGGCATGGGCCCGAGGAGATAGACATCCATGCCAACGGCGGTGAAGCCGGCGGTCAGCGCCTGTTCCAGCATATAGCCGGAACGCCGGGTATCCTTGCCGATGACGACGCGGTTGCGGTGGTCGCCACGCACGAATTTCTGGCCGGCGGCCATGCCCACCTTGAGGGCCAGTTCGGGAGTCAGCTTTTCGCCATTGGCAAGGCCACGGATACCGTCGGTGCCGAAATACTTGCGTGCCATTCTGCGCTGTCCCGTCTCAGACCGTCTGCGGTCCGGATAATACCACTTTTTGCGGCATAGCGGAAAATGGGGAAAGGCAAAAGGGCCGCCTTGCGGGCGACCCTCCGATTGTTTGCCTCAGCTGTTGGGCTGCGGTTCGAGACCCGGCTCGGGCGGCGCATCGGGGCGCTTCTTGCCCGACTTGCCGGCGGACGGCACGCCGCTGGCCTTGGTGGTGGGCCCGTTATCGTCCGGGCGGATCGGCTGCACGCCATCCATCAGGGCGCGGAGCTCGTCGCCGGTCAGGGTTTCGTATTCCAGCAGCGCCTGGGCAATGGCTTCCCACTGGTCGTGGTAGGTGGTGAGGATCTCCTTGGCGGAGGCCTCCCCGTCCTCGATCAGCTTGCGCACTTCCTGATCGATGATGCGCGCCGTGTCGTCCGACATGTGCTGCGACTGCGTCACCGAATGGCCCAGAAACACTTCCTGGTCATTGCTCTTGTAGCGCACGCGACCGAGCTTTTCGCTCATGCCCCATTCCATGACCATGGAGCGGGCGAGGTTGGTCGCCATCTGGATGTCGCCCGAGGCGCCCGAGGTCACCTTTTCCGGACCGAACTTGATGATCTCGGCCTCGCGGCCGCCGAACAGCATGGTGAGGCGGGCCAGGGCCTTTTCACGGCTGAACGAATAGCTGTCGCTTTCGGGCAGCGTCATCACCATGCCCAGCGCACGGCCGCGCGGGATAATGGTGGCCTTGTGGATCGGGTCGATGCCGGCGACCTTGAGGGCGATAATGGCGTGGCCGGCTTCATGGTAGGCGGTCAGCTTCTTTTCGTCCTCGGACATGGCCATGGTGCGGCGCTCGGCGCCCATCATGATCTTGTCCTTGGCGTCTTCGAATTCCTGGTGGGTGACGAAGCGCTTGTTGCGCCGCGCCGCCATCAGGGCCGCCTCGTTGACGAGGTTCATGAGATCGGCGCCGGAGAAACCGGGCGTACCGCGGGCGAGGACCTTGAGGTCAACGTCGGGTGCCAGCGGCACCTTGCGCACATGGACCTTGAGCACCTTTTCGCGACCCGAGACGTCGGGGTTTGGCACGACGACCTGGCGGTCGAAGCGGCCGGGACGCAAGAGCGCGGGGTCAAGGACGTCCGGACGGTTGGTCGCGGCAATGAGGATGATGCCTTCATTGGCCTCGAAGCCGTCCATTTCGACCAGGAGCTGGTTGAGGGTCTGTTCGCGTTCGTCGTTACCGCCGCCCAGACCTGCGCCACGCTGGCGGCCGACGGCGTCGATTTCGTCGATGAAGATGATGCAAGGGGCGTTCTTCTTGGCCTGCTCGAACATGTCGCGGACACGCGAGGCGCCGACGCCGACGAACATTTCCACGAAGTCGGAACCAGAAATCGTGAAGAAGGGAACGTTGGCTTCGCCGGCGACCGAACGGGCAAGGAGCGTCTTACCGGTACCCGGAGGGCCGACCAGTAGCACACCGCGCGGAATACGGCCGCCGAGGCGCTGGAACTTGCCGGGATCGCGCAGAAATTCGACGATTTCCTCCAAGTCCTGCTTGGCTTCGTCCACGCCGGCGACGTCCTCGAACGTCACCTTGCCATGCGTTTCGGTCAGGAGCTTGGCGCGCGACTTGCCAAAGCCCATGGCGCCGCCACGGCCACCGCCCTGCATCTGGCGTATAAAGAAGAACCAGACGCCGATGATGACGATGAAGGGCAGCCAGGAGGAGAGGAGGATGGACCAGAACGGGCTCGATTCCGGCGCCTGCGCCGTGATCGAGACGTTCTTTTCTTCGAGGCGCGTGATGACGTCGGCACCGGCGGGCAGCACCGTTTCAAACCGCGTGCCGTCGCGCAGCGTACCGGAAACGACGTCATCGGTGATGGTCACGCTGGTGACGCTGCCGGCTTCGACATCGTTGACGAACTGCGAATAGCTTTTGTCAGCAACCGAAATAGACCGGCTGGACGACTGAAAGACCTGGAACAGGCCCATCAGCATGAAGAGTATGACCAGCCAGATGGCGAAGTTGCGGAAGTTTCCGTTCATCAATCCTGTCCCGGAGAAAGCGGCACCAGAAGGCGCGCCGCATGTGCCGAATGTATGTCCGGCATTGGGGCGTTACAAGGGCAAGACCTGCGGCCCTTTGGGCGCTCCGTAAAGGCACATTGTGGCGATTGGGTTAATACGCGGCCGATTCCGAAGGTTCCATCACGCCACGACAAAACGCCGCCTCGAACGCGGTTGTGACGCCATGCGAGCATAGCTCTCATGGCCTTCTTGCCTTGAAAGGCTCCACCGGAGCCTTTCATCTGCTTCGCAGAGCAGCTGCGAAGCGGATCCCGAGACGGCTTTCGCCTCTTGAGATGATTTAGTGTGAGACGATTGCCGTCTCGGGACGTCCGGTTTTATGCCGGACACGGGACTCGCGGGATCTCCAACGCTCGCAGAGATTCCGGCCCATGCCTCGACCCGCCCTGGCTGACGTTGCCATGCGCCCGGCCCACTCCCGCCACTGTCGCCTGCAG
>NZ_DATCMJ010000007.1:0-2725 GCF_036563435.1 Devosia sp. | reverse complement strand
CCGAGTACCTCCACTTCAAGCGGCTGGAGGAACGGCACAGTGACGTTGTTGAACGGGCCGGCGACCTGATCTGAAAGCGAGCGCCTCACGTATCGGATGCTATGCTGCGCTCGTCCGATTACAGGCATTCGGCTCACGTAGTGCAATGGCAAAGATGGGGTTGGAGTGGACCCCGTTTCACCGGACAGGCGGCGGTTGGGTTTAAGCACTGAGGCGCAGGAACTCGCGCGGTGAGCGGAACTTGAGCCCGGAGTGCGGGTGGACCTCACAGTAGTCGTCGATCCATCGGGGCAGCAAGGCTTGGATGGTGTCGGCGTCTGGGAGGATGGCGGTCGAAGCATGGTCCCGCTTCAGGGTTTTGACGAAGGCCTCGGACATGCCGTTGCTCTGTGGGCTCCGCACTGGGGTGAAGCGCAGGATAATACCAAGGGCAGCAGCCACTTGGGCCGTCTGCCGGGCGATATAGGCACTGCCGTTATCGGACAGCCATTCCAGTTGGTGCGGAACCTTGAGGCTATGGAAGCGGCGTTCAACTGCCGCGATCATGAGGTCACAGACCATCTCGCCGGAGATGCCGGCATTGGAGACTGCCGACCAGGCGATGATCTCACGGTCGCACGCATCGATGACGAACACGATGCGAACGACCTCGCCGTTGCGAGCGTGGATCTCCAGATGGTCAGAGCACCAACGGATGTTGGAGCGCAGGGCAATAACGACGCCTTCATGGGCACGGGAGGGTCGCAATGCGGTATGCTTTTGAAGGGTGAGGCCGTTCTGCTGCATGACCCTGAGCACGCGCTTGGCGTTGATGGTGGGCTTGTCCTCTTTGCGCCGCTGTCGGTTCAGCAGCGCCGTCAGCCGGCGATATCCGTAGGTGGCCGCAGATCGACGATTGGGCGCAGCTCGGCAAATAGGGCGACGTC
The DNA here is from genome assembly GCF_036563435.1 of Devosia sp. Lineage (GTDB taxonomy): Bacteria > Pseudomonadota > Alphaproteobacteria > Rhizobiales > Devosiaceae > Devosia. Next base: position 1,799 of record NZ_DATCMJ010000007.1, on the reverse strand, counting down.
TTTCGGCTTGCGGTAAGCTCCGCGAGGCTTGAAAGGCTTGTTGGTGCGCTCTATCAGGTTCGACCGGGACACGCCCAGAACCTTGGCAACGGTGCTCATTGGAAACCGCCCTCTGGATCGCTCCATGACAGCAATGGCGGTGTCCGTTTTTTTGGGCGAGCCAGATCAAGGGCTTCCTTGAGGATCTCGGCCTCCATGGTCTTTTTGCCGAGCATGCGCTCAAGATCGCGCACGCGCTTCTCCAGGTCGCGGACCTGGGAAGCGCCCACAACATCTTCATCAGCCTGAACGGCCGCATGGCCGCCTTCGAGCATGCGACGCTTCCAGGCAAAGAGCTGCGAAGGGGAAATGCCGGCGCGTCGTGCAACGTAGGAAACGCTCATACCCGGCTGCATGGCTTCCTCAACCAGCCGAACCTTTTCGGCCACTGACCAGCGTCGCCGGCGCTGAACGGAGGTGATGACTTCGACCCGCCGAAGCGGCTCGTCGGAACTCTTGGACATAGTCGTACTCATAGGCGCATGCCTATGCCTTATCAGCTATGCCGCCTGTCCGGTCAAAATGGGGTGCGCTCCAGGGGTCGACTGCCGTCTCCTGCCCCACTTCAACTTCGGAGTGGCAGCCGACCGTCTCCTCTGCGCGCGCCATCAGTGGGCTAGCAGGCGGTGAACTCAATGCTCCGTAGGTTTCTGTGTACCAGATAGACCTCGCCTTAGCGGGATCATGCAACCCGCTGCTGGCAGGTTGGTTTCCTCGGGCGACTAATTTCGGCATGGCAAATGGACAGACAACAGGATTTACAGACTACAGCCGTCGAGGCATTGCTCAAGCGCCTTGATTGGCGCGACCATGTAGCACAAGAGGAACGTGAAACAATTCAAGCCGCGGCCGGCCCGTTGAAGTATTTCGCTGCAGGACAGCCAATTATAGAGCAGCACGCAAGGCCCAAGAGCAGCCTACTCATGGCAAGCGGCATGGCGGCGCGGCACAATATATTGGAGATGGGCGAGCAGCAAATCACCGCGTTCCACATCCTCGGTGACTTCGTCGATCTGCACTCCCTGCTTTTATCTAAGCTAGACCATGGGGTCTCTGCTGTGACCGATGTAGTGGCCGTCGAGTTCCCCCACGCCAAGCTCCTGGAGATCACAGAACGACTGCCTCACCTCACCCGCATGCTTTGGCTCTCAACGATTCTGGACGGTGCCATTCACCGCCAATGGCTCGTGGCTATGGGTCGCATGCCGGCTTTAGGTCACATCGCTCATCTCTTCTGCGAGCACTTCGTGCGGGCACGGGTCGTGGGTCTTGTGCAAAACGATGCCAGCTTTCCCTTCGACATCACCCAGAACGCGCTTGCTGATGCCTTGGGCCTGTCTGGAGTGCATGTAAACAGAATGGTGCAGGAACTGCGCCGCCGGCATCTGGTGAGATGGGAGGACGGGATCGTGACAATTCTCGACTGGAAGACCTTACAGCGCGTCGGCCAGTTCGACGACACCTATCTCGACCTTGAGCGCCAGCAACGGTAGTCAAGCCAACGACCTTTTCGCTGCTCAGCAAAAGAGCACGTCTTCCTGCGATGTCCGAATTCTAGCTCCGTGATGCGCGGGCTGTCTTCGGCATACGAAGGTAGGTGGGATCAAACTCAGCTGCTCGGACGAGGCCGTCCCAGTCCTTGATCGTAACGAGGTCCCGCTCCCAACTGATCTCCCCGCGCGCTCTGAGTTTTTGCACGGCGCGGTTGGCGTGAACTGGCGTAATGGCCAGGCATTCGCCCACCGTTGCCTGCGACAAGG
>NZ_DATCMJ010000014.1:0-530262 GCF_036563435.1 Devosia sp. | reverse complement strand
GGCAACTCTTGCGACTTAGGGCTTACTTCCTGTGAGATTTGCTGAAAGCGCATGCTGGATCAGCTCAAGCAGTTGCTCCCCCGCCGCAGCGATGTTGAACCCAACGTCGGCTAGAAGACTATCGATCAGCCCGCAAATACCGGCTGCGATAAGCAGGCAGGCATAGTCTGGCTCGACAGTGGACCGAATTTCGCCCGACTTGATACCTTCAGCAATGTGGTGGGACAGAAGCGCCAGGGTTTTATCTCGCAACTCTGCGATGTCTCCCGACAGGGCACGATCACGCTTGGGGTCGGCCAGGACGATGTGTGTTGCAAGACCACGTGTGGGGTCTGCTCTGAGCTGGTCCAGCACCGCGCGCGTGATCTCAAGCACCGCCTCCAGCCCAGACACTTGATCAACTTCCTGAAGCGTCTTGTCGAACTCGATCGCCACGTAGGAGGCGAGCGCCTTGAGGTAGTTTTCCCGCGAACCAAAATGGTGCGCGGGCAGTCCGCGGCTGTAGCCCGCGATCTTGCCGACATCGGTCAGCGTTAGTTTTTCGGGTCCGAGCTGAGCCACCAGACGCACACCAGCGGCCAGCATGCGCTGTTCGGATTCCTCCCGACGTTCCTCCTGGGTCCGCCGCGTCTGGCTCTCTGTCATCGTGTGCTCGCTAGTTCCGTGTTGCGCTTATGGCTTGAGGACCACCTTACCAAAAAATCCACCTGCCTCGAGCATCCTGTGAGCCTCAGCCGCCTCACGCAACGGCAAGATCTGTGCAATGGGCGCTTTGAGCTCACCGCGAGCTGCTTGAGCAAACAGCGCTGTCACCTCCGCAAGCTTCTCCTCCTGCGGCACAGAGTCCAGGCTCAGGAGCGAATAGGTTGGTGATTTGGTAAAGCCCTGCAGCAGAACCTGGCTGATGGCAGCAGGAGGAAAACCGGCAGCTGCGCCGTTCACAATATAACGTCCGTTGAAGGCAAGCGTCTCAATGAAAGCCAACGTGGCCTCGCCCGCCACGGGGTCAATTATCACATCGAAGGGACCTTTAGGCTGCGAGTCGGTGCCGCGACGAACCACGTGCTGCACACCCAAGGCCGCAACGCTGTCAGCCATCCCCGGGCTTGTCACGGCGGTGACCACCGCACCTCTTCGCACAGCCAATTGAGCCACCATGGCGCCGATCCCGCCGCTGGCACCTCGCACCAGCAGGCGTTCACCGGCCTCAAGTCTGGCTCGCGTGATACTGAAGCTGGCTACTAGAGCGTTTACCCCCAGACTCACTGCCGTCTCCGAAGACACCTGCTCCGGAAGCGGGACAAGCTCTTTGGCATTGGCGAGAAACTGCTGGGCATAGCCGCCTTGCCCCATGGCAAATACCCGTTGCCCTTTCAGGTGCTCGTCTACGCTTGGACCAACAGCCATCACGCGGCCGGCAACCTCTACCCCCGGGATGTATCCAGGCGCTGATACGCCTAAGAAACCCTGTCGCTGCAAAACGTCTACAAGACCTACCCCAGCTGCCTCCACCTGGATCACAACTTCACCTTCACCGGGCACGAGGTCAGGTATTGCCCCAAGGGACAGCTGATCGGCCGAACCAAACTCTTTTACGATGATCGCTTGCATGTTGGGCTACTCCTTATACTTGCTTGTATGCTAAACAAGTGAAATGCGCAAGCTTGACGACGGACGGCGAGGTTAGGGGCGGTTGCAAAGAATATTCACTCGGGAGACACGCGGCTTGAAAAGCGCCGGCCACAGACCGAGCAAGAAGACGAATGACGGCCTTGGCACCAAAGTCACTCTCCGCAAATGGCTGTGATTGCATGGGTGTCAGACCCTTTTGTCCTGGCTGTTCATGGGGACCAGAAGCAGCCGAACTGCTTTCAACGTTTGGGCAGCGGACCGCTCGGGAGGCTCACGCGTACAGACTGAAGAATTTCACAACCTGTTAGCAACTTATTCGCCTTCGATATCGGCAGGCGCAACTAGGCCTCAATGTAGCCGTTGTGGCACAATGCTTAACCCAGGTTTCCAGCGACTTCTCTTGGAGCTGCCGCACCGAAGGCGCCGGTGATTTGACTATGGGCGAGGCTCCCAACGAGATAGGCCTTACTCTAAGGTCCTTGAACCCTGAGGCTATAGGTGAGGTCGAACGTCTTCTCAAAGGGCGTACTCGAGACATCAAGCTACGTGGTGTACTTGCGGAAGCATTTCACCAGCGGTCGTTCAAGCAAACCTCAAAAATCGTACGTTCCTGGATGGTTTGGGTGGTGTTGTTGGACGCGCTCGCCATGAGTGCGAACCTGTTGCTCCTCCCGAAGCAGGTCTCGTATGGCATGCTGTTGCCCGCTCTTATGATCCCACCTGCAGCAGGTGTCGTTTACCTTGCCTGGTCGGCACGACGTTCCACAGCGCTACTGAATGGATCCCTCGCTTTGGGCATCTTGGTCATCCTCTTGTCAGTGTCACTGATGGGAGTGTCGGCAGGTGGAGAGTTCCAGGAGCGCTACCTCAGCATCATGCTGTTTGTAGCAGTCGCGGCGATCATCATTTTCAACGTTCCCGCATGGGTATCTCAAACCATCTCGGCGTTTGGATTGATCTTTTATCTGATGTTCCAGCTGTCCATTCCCGTCGTGAGCACACCTGCGGTTATCTCAGCGTTTCTGTTCTTTGCAAGCGGAGTGATCTCTATGGTGGTGGCTCGCAGAACAATGACGATCCTGGCTCAACGTTCGTTTCTGCTTGAGCTGCGCAACGCCCGCACCTTGGAGGAACTTGCTCGGTCGAACGCCCTACTTGACGAACTCGCTCGAACGGATCCGCTTACGGGCTTGGCGAACAGGCGGCACATGGAAGAGGTCATCGGCAGACTACTCCATGGCAAGGGTCGCCCCATAAGCCGTTTAGCCGTGCTGATGTGCGATATCGATCATTTCAAAGCACTGAACGACACATGCGGCCACGGTGCTGGTGACCGCGCTCTGATCGAAGTGGCCAAAGCCCTAAAGCAAAGCGTCAGATCAGAACTGGACCTTGTTGCCCGCTATGGCGGCGAGGAGTTCATCGTCGTTCTGACCGATGTAGCTACCGAGGAAGCCGAGAAGATTGCAGAGCGTATTCGTCAAAACGTTGAGGCGCTGCGTTTGTCAAATCAGCGGTCCACTGTGACGCATAATCTGACGATAAGCATCGGGATAGCTGTGACTGACGACCTAAGCTACACCGCGCTTGAAGATCTCACTGCCGCAGCCGACGCAGCGCTTTACGAAGCGAAGAAGACAGGCCGGAATCGGGTCGTTGCAGCCATTCGCTAGCCCTGCGGCCCTACTGCGATCAGCCACATCACTGAACCGGCGGGAGCAACGCAATCTGAGGCTGGATAGGCCACTGATGCTTTTCCTGAATGCCGAGCAGTAGTAGCAGCCATGACACGCAACTTGGTCTCATTCGCGATCTATTTTGCTAGATAGAGCTGAGCCTCTCTCTCCCCGATCCAGGTGCGGTGTCTCCAGGCGGTCGGCTTTCGAAATCTGGGACACCAGCCACCGACCGGCAGGTCCCAATGGCTTGGTCTTGAGATGTGCGGCACTCAGGGGAACCCTTCGTACCAGGTTGGCCGGGTCACTCTGGTCCAGCGGCAGCACAACAAGAGTTCCTTTTTCGATGTCTGCTTCAACCATGTGCGCAGGCATCGAGCCCCAGCCAAGACCTTCTCGGATCATCCTGTAGCGCAGTTCGAGATCGTTCACCCTCCACCGATTGATGCTGTGAGCACCAAGATCGTTGGTGCCCGTTGCACCTGGATCCGACGAGAGCAAAACCTGCATGTGGTCCCTAAGCTGCTCCTCGGTGATCGGTCCATTCAGCTGGGCGAGCGGGTGCTCGGGCGCCGCCACGGGCACTCCGTGCACTTCGCCGCACACCTGGCGTTCGAGATCATCAAGTGTAGAGAGCCCAGGCGGATCGACAATGACCCCCAATGCAGCTGTCCCTTCCCGAAGTGAACGGAGGGTCGCCTCCATCGTTTGGCGCATGACCGAAATGTCGACCAGAGGAAACATGTCGCGAAAGGCTTTGAGCGCGTCGACGATCAACGCGTGAGGGACATAGACGTCCACAACGATAGGTAAACGCGTTTCAATACCCACGAGGAAGTTCGTCGCCTGCTTCCGGAACGTCGCTGCCGCCTCAAGAACTCTTCGTGCGCGAGGCAGGAGCGCGACCCCAGCAGCCGTAAGCGTCGGCCGATAGGTTGACCGGTCGAACAACTCCGTCCCGATCTGCAACTCCAGTCCCTGCACACCATAGGTAATTGCCGATTGTGCCCGCTTCATCGCCCGGGCAGCGGCAGAGAAGCTGCCTTGGTCCACCACAGCCACGAAGATGTCGAGCTGGTCGAGCGTGACGCCCTCACCGATGTGGTCCAATCCAGAACTCCATCAAAAAATCCGATCAAGACCTTCTACTCTTTATCCCTGTGTTGCAACCGAGGCGCCGCATATCTTCCTCGTCAACAGGGAGCGGTTGCCGCACCCGCAACAAGGAAAAGCATCATGAAGGTCGAAGGCATTACCTGGCACGCTGTCGTCGTCCCGCCGGAAAAGTTCGCTGCCCAGCGCGATTTTGCCATCAACACGCTCGGTCTCACCATTTTCATGGAGATGGACCAGATGATCGCGCTCAGCATGCCCAATGGCAGCATGTACGAGATCTACACGCCAGCGACCGTTCCTCCCTACGGCTACAACGGTAACCTGGCCTACGGCTGGCGTGTCGATGACGTCGAAGCGGCATCCAAGGAACTTGCAGCCGCCGGCAACGAGCTGCTCGGCGAGATCAATCGCTTCCCTGAGCTGAAGTATGCCTTCCGGCACTTCCGGGCACCGGACGGGCTCGTCTACGGCATTAACGAGCAGAAGTAAGGGGATCGATATGACCGATCAGATTGCGCCGAACGGCACGCGCCTGGGCCATGTCCATCTCCACGTCACGGACCTGCAGCGCTCCGTCACCTTCTACCGCGACATCCTTGGTTTCAATCTCGTCCGCTTCATGGGCGATGAAGGTGCCTTCCTCAGCGTGGATGGCTATCACCACCACATCGGCCTCAACACCTGGGGCACCAAGGGGATGAAGAACGACGGCGTTCGCCGGCCCGGTCTTTACCACTTCGCCCTGAACTTCCCGACCGAGGAAGGCCTCGCCAAGACAATCAAGCGTGTCGTTGATGCTGGTTGGCCGATCACGGGCGCTTCCGACCACTATACCCATGAAGCGGTCTACCTCGACGACCCGGACGGCATCGGCATCGAGCTGGCATGGGACCGTGACCCCTCCTACTGGGGCCCGATCTTCGACCCAACCAAGACCGTGGAAGATCTGATGCGACTGCAGAAGCGATTGGACGTCCGCGCCCTTATCGCCAAGTACGAACCCGAACTCGTCTAACACTCAACTTTCATACGGAGACTTCAAAATGCGTATTTCTGTTATCGGCGACGGCAATGTCGGCAGCGCCCTGGCCCGTGGCTTCGAGAAGGCCGGTCACACGGTTTCCACCGTTGGCAATGACCAGGCCCGCATCAAGGAACTAGCCGCTTCGGGCGAAGTGATCGTTCTTGCCGTGCCCTTCGGTGCTCTCGAACAGGTTGCCGCGACCATCGGCAATGCTGCAGACGGCAAGGTCGTGGTTGACGTAACCAATGCCCTTACCCCTGACTTTAAGCTGGCTCTTGGCCACACCACCAGCGGCGCCGAAGAACTGCAGAAGAAGCTTCCGAACGCCAAGGTGGTGAAGGGCTTCAACACTGTGTTCTCCAGCGCCATGGAGACCGGGCAGAACACCGGCACGCAGCTCACCGCGTTCATTGCTGGCGACGACACCGAAGCCAAGAACACCGTGATCGAACTTGCGAAGGGCAATGGTCTCGATGCGGTCGACGCCGGGCCGCTCGCCAACGCCCGCCTGCTTGAGCCAATGGCATTCCTCCAGATCCAGCTCGGCTTCATGTTCGGCCATGGCCCCAACATCGGCTTCAAGCTGGTTCGCTAACGATCCTCCTCAGGGCGGCACACCGCCGCCCTGTCCTTCACCATTCAAGCGCTGAGGCGCACGGAGACTATAAAATGACCACCGAAACCTTGTCCGCGCCGAAGCGCAATTGGATCAATATCGGCCTGTGGGTCGCCCAGATCCTGCTCGCTCTGGCCTACCTCGCCGCTGGCGCCACCAAGCTGTTCACGCCCATCGACGCACTTGGCGCGATGATGACCTACGTTCCGACCATGCCGGAAATGTTCATCCGCTTCGTCGGCCTGGCAGAAATCCTTGGTGCAGTCGGCCTGATCCTTCCTTCCGTCACCCGCATCCTTCCGCGTCTGACCCCCGCCGCTGCGATTGGTCTCTCTATCGTTCAGGTGGCAGCCATCGTCCTGCATGCCTCGCGTGGCGAAACGGCCATGACCCTGCCGGTCAACCTGCTGCTGCTTGCCCTCTCGATCTTCGTGATCTGGGGCCGTACCAAGAAGGCCCCGATCGCTCCACGCAGCTGATCGAATTCGCGCCGCTCCGCACCCCGCGAGGGGTGCGGCTTCTTTGAAGATCGGAGACGCTTGCCATGTTTGAAGACCTCGTTATCGGTATTAAGGCCTGGCTATTTTCCAATGTCGCCACCGCTCTCATCAAAGCGCCCGAGCTATCATTCACCAGCCGTACGGTCGGTAGGCCAGAAGCCGTGGACGTGCCGACACGACATGGCCGCATAAAGTGCTTCATCTGGCGGCCGGCGGAAGGTGCGCCACTCGCAGCCGGGCGGAAGTCTCCGGTCCACATCAACATCCACGGCGGTGCTTTCCTGATCGGCGCTCCCCATCAGGATGACCATCTGGTCAAAGCCATAGCTGGCGAAGTCGGTGCTGTGGTGGTGAACGTCGACTACTCACGCGCTCCCAAGGTGCACTATCCGCACGCTCACGAAGAATGCTTCGACGTTCTTCGATGGGTGGCAGCGTCGGGCGCTGAGCAAGGCTGGGACAGCGGGCGCATCACCATCAGCGGCACCAGTGCAGGCGGCAACCTGGCTTTGGGTGTGCTTGAGCAAGCTCGCGAAAAGGGCGGCCCGCATGTGCATACGGGTGTACTTTTTGTGCCTGCAGTCGACGTCACGCCGGCACCGGAGAGCTACGTTTCCGATATTCCTAAGCCGTTCGTGGGCCCGGGTATGGCTCGGCTGCTGCAGTCCTATTTCCCTGACGCTGCACGGCGCACCGAAACGTTGGCCTCGCCGGGTCTGGCCGGCGAGGAACTGGCTTCATTGCCGCCGCTCCTCATCTTTGGAGCGGAACATGACTCGCTGCGCCCCCACATCGAACGCTTCGTGGCCAAGATCAAAGGTTTGGGCAACCAGGTCGACTACGTCTGCGTGCCCGGTGCTGACCACGACTTCGAGGTGAATACGGAAGTCGCGCCGAAGGTGCTTCCCGACGTCGTAAAGAAAACGACGGCGCACCTGATTGCCGCCCTGGGCAAGAGCCCGGCCTAACAGAATTGGACAATCAAATGACCACACGTCTTCCCACATACTTCCTTAGCCACGGTGGCGGTCCCTGGCCCTATCTCGATGGCCCGTTCCGGCAGGCCTTCAACCAGCTCGAGCAGTCGCTCAAGGACATCCGCCGCGAGCTTGGCGAAGTGCCACGTGCCGTGCTCGTCATCTCGGGCCACTGGGAGGAGAACGGCTTCGCCATCTCCTCCGGCGAGCAGCCCGGCATGGTCTACGACTATTCCGGCTTTCCGCCGCACACCTACGAGATCAAGTACAAGGCGCCCGGCTCGCCAGAATTGGCCGAGCGCGTCCGGAAGCTGCTGCAAGAAGGTGGCATTCCGGCTCGGCTTGATCCAGAGCGGGGTTATGACCACGGCACGTTCAGCATGATGAAGCCTCTCTATCCAGAAGAGGATATTCCGCTGGTTCAGCTTTCCATCGACCGCAGCTACGACCCCGAACTCCATTTGAAGCTGGGGCGTTTGCTCGCTCCGCTGCGTGACGAGGGCGTGCTCATTATCGGCAGCGGTCTCAGCTACCACAATATGCGGGAAATGCGGGGCACTTCAGCGGTTGAGCCCTCGCGCATTTTCGATGCCTGGCTTCATGAGACCCTGATCTCCGCCCAGCCTGAGGAGCGGACCGCAAAGCTCGTCGACTGGGAACAGGCGCCCATGGCTCGGGCCGCCCATCCGGAGGAAGATCATCTCATCCCGCTCATGGTGGTGGTCGGTGCCTCGGAAGGCGAACCTGGGGCAGCCGTCTACCACCAGAGCGATCTGTTCGGCGGTATCACCGCGTCCAGCTTCCGTTTCGGAGACGTGCCCACCGCCGCCTAAGGCGCTTGCAGTTAGTGTCTTGCCGTCCGGTATAGCCGCCTAAACTGCACTTGGACCCTGCTTCCATTCCCCTGCTCTACGCCAGGGGAATGGCTCCTCTCACCTCAACAACAAGGAAACAAGATGAAGATCGCCGTTACAGGAGCCACAGGCCAACTCGGTCGGCTTGCGATAGAGAAGCTCAAAGAGCGCGTTGGGGCAGACGACATCATCGCCTTGGCACGCACCCCTGACAAGGCAGCGGACCTCGGAGTTGCCGTCCGCCAGGCCGATTACACCAAGCCGGACATCCTGGTCCAAGCCTTGGCCGGTGTGGACACGCTGCTGTTTATCTCGTCAAGCGAGGTTGGTCAGCGCGTCCTCCAGCACAAGAATGTCGTAGAGGCCGCCAAGGCTGCGGGCGTGAAGTTTATCGCCTATACAAGTCTGCTGCATGCTGACACGACGCCGCTCGGCATTGGTGAAGAGCATAGGGCGACGGAGGCCCTGCTGGATGCATCTGGCATTCCACACGCAGTCCTGCGCAACGGCTGGTATACCGAAAATTACGCGGCTTCGATCCCTGGTGCAGTATCGGCAGGAGCAGTGATTGGAAGTGCCCGCGATGGCAAAATTTCCGGAGCGACCCGTGAGGACTATGCAGAAGCTGCTGCCGTAGTGGTGACCAGCTCCGGGCACGACGGAAAGCGGTACGAATTGGCCGGAGATGAAGGTTGGACCCTGGCGGACCTCGCTGCCGAGATCTCCCGGCAGACCGGTCGCGAGATCCCGTACAAGGATATGCCAGAGTCTGACTACGCGGCAGCGCTTATCAACTTCGGCATCCCTGAAGCATTTGCCTCGATGCTGGCGGGATGCGATGTGGCAGCTGCAAATGGTGCCCTCTTTGATGACAGTCGCCAGCTCTCGGCTCTGATTGGCAGGGGAACAACACCGCTTGCTGAGAGCGTGGCTCGGGCGCTCAAGTAGCGCTCAGCACGTAACGGACCTTTCCGCTCGATGCGGAGGTAGACAGAGAAGGGGCCGGTGGATGAACACCGGCCCCTAGCTTTGCATCAGACGTTGCCGGCACCCAAGGTCATGGTCGCAAGGAGCGAACCGTCCTCGTTGACCGTGACCTTCATGATCTCCTGAGGATTGATCAGGATGTCGTTCTCGTTGGTGTAAATAGAGACGCCGCGTGCCTTGTAGGGGTCCTGCGTCGAGTGCACCGTGTTGATTACTGCCTGCGGAAAATACAGCTGCGTGGTGATCATGTCGCTTTCGCTCAGGAATGCACGAACGTGGATGTGCACCGCACGAGGCGTATACCAACCGGGCACGATGGTGCGGAACCTGACCTTGCCGTCCGCGTCTGTGGTCTGAACGCCGCGCAGAAACCGCTCGGGGCCCTGCTGTTGAACGTGGCCCGTAGCATCGGCAGCGCCCACATCGGGGAACTGGCTCGGATCATTGCCCAGATAGCCGCTGTATTCACCATCAGCGTTGCAGTGCCAGATGGAAATTGCCGCCCCTGCGATCGGGCCGCAGCCCGCATTTGCGTTGACCAGCCGCAGTTCGATTTCCAACGGCACGCCGGGCTGATCGTCGCGGATGTCTGACCGTACGATTTCCTTGTCGATGTAGTAAGGCCCCTCGATGGTGGCCGTCGTAACACGGCACATGTCCGGGATATTCTCCAAGACATCGCCAATCCGTGCAGATTCCTCGACCGTGGCTGCAAAAGCCGGAGAAAGGAGGCCGCTGACGGGCGTGAGGATTGTACCTAGCAGCCCGATCAGTGCAGTTCGGCGATGAATAACAAATTCGTTCGGTGCTTCTTCTTGTTCTTCTGGCGCGTTGGAGCTGGTGTTTAGGACCATAAGGCGAGTTCCGTTTTGCAAATCTGAAAGGACGGTAGGGATCTGGCGCATGAGCTAGATACCCGCAGCAACCCGATAGATACATTGACTGACTGGTCAGTCAATGGAAATGTGAGCTTGATCTGCCGTGGCGATGGACGGCAGAGATGGTCAGTGGCATGTGAGGGAAAAATGAGCAAAGGCGTAAGGGCGCTCCAGAAGGAGGCGAGACCAAGAGAGATCCTTGAGGCTGCATTCGAGGAGTTTGTTCTGCGGGGTTATGCCGCAACACGCCTCGAAGACGTGGCCGCCCGGGTCGGCGTCACCAAGGGCACGATCTATGTCTACTACAAGGACAAAGAGCACCTGTTCGAGACGATGGTAACGGAGCTTTCCCAGCCTGTTGTCGACATTAGCGTGTACGAGCAGGCATTGGATGACGTTTCTGCGCTGGGTGTTTTAGAGCAGTTTGTAACCGATATTTGCCAGATGACCATCGAGGACCGCTACTCGCACCAAATTGTCCGCTTCCTGCTTTCCGAAGCTAACACCTTCCGGGGCCTGCTCGAGACATACGAAAGAAACTTCGCGGAACCGGTCTTTGCCATTCTCCGTATGGTGATCGACCGAGGGTGTGAACGCGGTGAATTTCGACCCGCAGCGAGAGAATATGATCCAAGTTTTCTGGTGAGCCCTCTGCTGGGCACCACGGTTATGTCGTCGATCATTCCAGGGTCACGATCAAGCGCAGCTGAATTTCCCTCTAACTACCTGGGCATGCTGAAGCGACTGCTGCTATCTTAGTGGCCGACCCCTCTGGGCTGTTCGACTGCTAGCAACCAGATATGTGTGCAAGTCCATCCATAGTCAGGCTGGCACGGGCTGTGCCCTGTTCTAGCGCCGGGAGTCGAACCAAGCGCGACGTAAGGCCGAGTAGCTCCCTCCCGCCTTAGGGAACCCTGCGACCTGAAAGAAGATGGACGTTCGATGGACCGACAACACCAGATGGCTCTATACCGACGGTATCTCGACCGCTGTAATCAACACTGGTTCGATGAACTGGGGGAGTTCGTGGCTGAGAATGTTGGCGGTTCAACCGAAGGGCTGGCGAACCACATCGCAGGATGTCACGAGGTTGTCTCTGCGTTCTCCGACTATCGATGGAGCTTGCAGCACATTGTCCTGGAGGGCGCCTGGTTGGCTGCGCGCCTTTGGGGCGACGGAACTCACACGGGCACCTTCCGAGGATTACCTCCGACTGGGCGCAAGATTCGGATACAAGAGCTCGTTCAATACCGCTTTGCACATGGGAAGGAAGCTGAATGCTGGGGTGACCTTCACACCACTGTCCGCAACCAACTGTTATCTGCATAGTGACGGATCTCACCCGTGCCGTCGGACACACCGGTGCTTGAGTGGTTCATCGGTTTGTACCTGTATCTAAGTCATCTTAGGCAGGGCTTCTCGCGCCTTCTATACGACAGCTTTTGGGGCCGCTGACGACGCCCCCAAATGACCGGAATGGAATCGACATCTGCCTCTGTCGTATCCCCGCTCAACGGCAGCTATCCCGTAGTCGCCGCGTGAAAGCTGCCAGTCCGCTCCCGGCCCCAAAGTGGTTGGCGGGTCCAAAGGTGGCGGTGTCTGCTTCCGAACGCCATCGCCTAAAGCTGCCTGACCGCTACGGCCCCAAACAAGATAGATCAATCCCAAGCCCAGTTTCCTGCCTGAGTAGCGACTAGGAACACACCTGTGGGTCAACATTTGTGTACGTAGCACATGGGCATCACCCACAATCGTGCCGCGTCGAGGATAGGTAAGCGGAGGCCCGGGGGTCGGTGTACCCGGCAGGCTCGCAAAGCATAGCTTTGTGGAAGTCGGCTTGGAAAGCGCCTCCGCTTAAGTGAATTTAGATCGTTGCGGTTTGCTCGGCAACAGCCGGCGCCCTTAGATCTACTATCGGCGGTTTATAATACCTTCGCTGTCGGTGAAACTGCCAATCCTGAACGCCACAGTGAGTCCAATGGGCGGTTCAAATTGCTGCCTTCACACTCCGTGAGCCTGCTTCCGCGAAGCCATTCTGGCCGGACTAGCCCGAACACCAGCAAGATGCGAATTCGCTCCAAACCGCAGCTTAGGTGAGCATCTTCACATCCGCATGTTGGGAGTGTGTCCATTGACCCAACAGTTGAAGTGCACACTAAAGCACACACCAGCCCTATCGACACATCTGTTTCGAAGCAAAATCAATGGTCATGCTGAATAAGGTGGCGGAGAGAAAGGGATTCGAACCCTTGAGACGGTTCCCCGCCTACACACTTTCCAGGCGTGCGCCTTCGACCACTCGGCCATCTCTCCGCATCGCCTAAACTCCGGCTGGAAGCACCGGAGGAGCCGGCTGGTGAGCCGGGCGCGAGCGAGGCGCAATATACTTATCATCGCTTCGGGCGCAAGGGATCACGACACGCTGATGACGAATGTTTTTGGCGGCCGTGTTACGCCCTTGTGAGGCAGGGCGGACACATGCGACAAAAGAAGCCGTGCGCGAGGGGAACGGCCGGCTTGATCCCGACTTGTTCCGAGGAGCACAGGGAATGGGAATGCGGCTGATCTTGAGAATTGCCGGCACCTGGCTGATCGGCCTGGCGCTGGTCCTGCTTGTTGTGGACGGCACGAAATCGCTGGGCGCCAATGCGGTGGTGTTTACCAGCCTGGCCGACCTCTGGACCTCGGTGCACCCGCCCAGCCTCCAGGGCGTGGAGGCGTTTTTCGAGAGCCGGTTCTTTGCCCAGCTGCTGGATGCCGCCCTCAAGGCCGTGCTGCAATATCCAGCCTTTTCCGTCTTCGGCGTGCTCGGCATCGTCCTGGCGCTGGCGGGACGCACGCCGCGCCGCGAGCGCTATCTGCGCGCCGACCAGATCTGATGTAACCGCCGCGCCCTCGGGCACGAATAGGTGGTCGAAAGGAAGATACGACATGTTCTTCAAATCCAAGCCAACAACCATTCCCACCGCCGAACAGGCCCTGCCCGGCCGCGCGACGCCGATGAGCGTTGCCAGCGAGCATTTCGTGAATGGGCAGAGCCTCAAGGGCCCCTATCCCGAGGGCAGCGAGACGATCTATCTCGGCCTTGGTTGCTTCTGGGGTGCGGAACGCCTGTTCTGGCAGTTGCCGGGCGTCATCGTCACTGCCGTGGGCTACCAGGGCGGCTCGACGCCCAACCCGACCTACGAGGAAGTATGCTCGGGCCAGACGGGGCATACCGAAGCGGTCAAGGTGGTCTTCGATCCGCGCCGGATCAGCCTCGAGACGCTGCTCAAGACCTTCTGGGAAGAGCATAACCCGACCGAAGGAATGCGGCAGGGCAATGACGTGGGCACGCAGTATCGCTCGGCCATCTATACGACCACAGGCGAACAACTGGCGATCGCGCAGCGGAGCCGTGACAGCTACCAGGCAGCCTTGCGCCAGCGTGGCCTCGGAGAAATCACGACGGAAATCGCGCCGGCCGGCGAGTTCTTCTTTGCCGAAACCTATCACCAGCAGTACCTGGCCAAGAATCCGCGCGGCTATTGCGGGCTGCAGGGTACGGGCGTCAGTTGCCCGATCGGCGTCGGCGTCGCTGCGGAATAGCAAGCGAGCTCCCTAGCAGATAATGAACGCCGGTCCGGTTCTTCGGGCCGGCGTTTTCTTGTGAGGCCATGATGAGCGTCACCTATCCACCCGTCATGCGGCGTGCGGGCTTCGAGGCTTTCGTTTTGTCGCTGCCGCAGGCGACGCTGGTGCGGCAATGGCGCGATGATTCGGTTGCCAAGGTGGGTGGCAAGATCTTTGCGCTGCTCGACCGCGACCCCGGCGAGGTCTGGCTCAAGGTGTCGGACATGGCCTATGAGCTCCTGACCGAGTTGCCGGGCATCAGACCGGCGCCCTATTTCGCCCGCCCCGGGTGGGTGGCCATATCCGCCGAAAGCCCGCTCAGCGGTGAAGAGGTCAAGGCCTATTTGCGCGAGGCGCACCGGCTGGTGGCGGGCAAGCTCAGCCGGCGCCTGCGGAGCCAATTGGGGCTTTAGCGCATCGCTATCACTGCGGGAGGACGGCGTAGACCTCGAATGGGCTGCCGGGGAGGCTGACATTGCTGAGCCAGTCGGGCAGCCGCCCCTCGCGGCGGAGCGTCGCGAAGCTGTCGGCGGTCTGGCTGGGAAGCCCCTGGACTTCCGGCATGGCAGGGCAGATGACGACGAGGCCA
The DNA here is from genome assembly GCF_036563435.1 of Devosia sp. Classification (GTDB taxonomy): domain Bacteria; phylum Pseudomonadota; class Alphaproteobacteria; order Rhizobiales; family Devosiaceae; genus Devosia. The sequence continues at coordinate 515,801 of NZ_DATCMJ010000014.1, read as the reverse complement.
ATGCCGCGCTCGCTGAGGATTTGCCGCGCCGTGTCGATGGGGTCGTTGAAGAAACGGAAGGTGTCGCGCACGCCGCGCTCATTGCGGTGATAGGGCGCGGAGACCACTTCATGCGGGGTTTCAAGCAAGAGATGCGCTCCCAAGTCGATTGGCGACATGATCCGCTCCGGTGGCAGGGCGGCAAGGTCGGCAAAGGCTGATGGCAGGAGACACTGGTCCTTGTCACCCTGCACCTGCGCGACATATTGGGCATGGCTGGGGAAGCGCTCGACTATGAGGCTAACGAGGAGGGAGAGGACGACGCCTGCGAAGACCAGCCAGCTCGAAACGAGGGCGAGGATCTGTGGCCATCGGGGGCGGCTGAGATAGCGCCGGCGAGCGGAGACGATGAGCCAGGCGGCGGCGGGCGTGGCAGGCATGACGGCCAGGCGGGCGCCGCGCACCTGCACCAGCATGACGACGGAGGTCAGGAGAAGGAAGACCAGCAGCACGGCCCAGCCTTCACGATCGTCCCGCACGCGCCAGAGGCGGACGCCGACAGTGATGAGCGCGACCAGCACTGGAATGCCGACGGCAACGGCATAGCCGGGCAGTTCGTTCAGCGTCACGAGCCAGGGGCGCGCTTCGAAGATGCCCCCAATCCAGTTCTGCTGCAGCCACGGGTCGAGTTCGCCATAGGGACCGCCGAGGCACTCGGGATAAAGCCGGAGCATCAGAGCGAGCCCCATAAAACCCAGCACGGCAAGGAGACCCAGCCGTTGCCAGGCCTTGGCAAGCGGCAGCGTGCTGGCGAGGGTGAAGACCACGGCCACGACCAGGGCAATGCCGACATAGAAGGGAGAGAGAACATCGCAGGCGGCCTCGAGCCAACGCGCGGGTGGGCGGAACAGCGCCAGATGCAGCAGCGACGCTGTGCCCAAGGCAAGGCCGAAGCCGCGCATTGCGCCGGCACGGGCCGGATCGATCACCCAGAGGAGGCCCATGACCAAAATGGCGGCGGCGACCGGCGGCAGCGACTCGGTGGCGATTGCCAGGGCCGTGGCAGCGATGATGCCCGCGAGAATGGCGAAGCGCGGGCGTTGTAGCGCCTCTACCGTGGTCCAAAGCAGCGTCAGCGTGAGGAGAATGATGACATTGTGGTGGTCGACGCGGCCGGGGGTGAATTCCGCTACGATGGCGGGATTGAGGACGGGCAGGACCACCGCCGGCAAGACGCCTTCAGGACCGACGAGGCGATTGGCCAAGGCAGCGCTGACCCAGAGCAGCAGCGCCAGGAGCAGCATGGGCCAGACATAGCCGGCAGCCGTCATGGCGCCGGTTTCGCTCAGCAGCGGGGTAAACAGCAAGACAATGGCGCCGACCGGCAGGTCAACCAGCCGCGACCAGTGCAGTTCGGCACCCCAGGGCGTGTTGAGGCGATGGGCGCTCAGATCAAACCAGTTCTGGCCTGAGATGAAGTCGCGCACCATGACCATGCGCATGGCATCATCGGTATCGCCAAAGAAGGGCCGGCTCCCCTGCCCCATGACGCTGCGCGTGACGATGGTAACGACGGCAACCGCAAAGATCGCTGCAACGCGGTTGAGGTTAGGACCGGAACGGCGGGCGAGGGCGGGCACTTCATGGTCCTTGGTTGCGCTGGGTCGCACCATGGCCCGGGCGCGTTAAGATGAGGTTTGAGCGACACCTCAGCAGCCTGCCCAGCAAACAGGCAATTGCCTTGTGCCTTGCGGCAATATAACAAGCTTCTTCTTGTTTATTTGAGGTGAAGCCATGTCGGATCAGGTTGAGGGCCGCTGGGCCGAGATTTTCACGCCGCGCTATGCGACGGTGACCCTGATCCTGTGCCTGGGCGTGGCGCTCCTAGCCTTCAATGCCTTTCTCGCCTCGATCTCACTGCCCACCGCGGTGCAGGAAATGGGCGGTGTGGCGCTGATCTCCTGGGCACTAACGCTGTTTCTGGTGTTTGCCATCGTCGGCGGTTCGGGCGCGGCGCTGCTCAAGCAGCGGCTGGGGGCGCGGACGGCGCTGCTGGCTTCGGCCGGCGTGTTTCTCCTCGGTACGGTGATTGCGGCTACGGCGGGGTCGATGGAGCAGGTGCTGCTGGGCCGGGCGCTGCAGGGGCTGGGGGAAGGCGTGGTCTCGGCGATCTGCTTTGCGCTCATTCCCGAGCTGTTCCCGTCGCGGCTGGTGCCCAAGGTGTTCGGGCTGCAGGCCATGATCTGGGCAGTCGCTGCGTTTGGCGGGCCAGCGGCGGCTGGACTGCTGACCGAACTGGTATCCTGGCGCGCTGCCTTCCTCGTCAATGTACCGCTGGTGCTGATCTTTTCAGTCATGGTGATGGCCAAGGTGCCGGCGCATTCGCCCACCGACCGCGCGGTCGTGACCTTTCCGGGGCTGCGCCTCTTGGTGATTGGCGTGGCCATCATGCTGGTGGCGCTGGCAGGCGTGGTCGCACCGCTGCCGGCAACGCTCTTGCTGGCCGGGGCTGCCCTGTTGCTCACGGGCGCGGTGTGGCTTGATGGAAAGGCGCGCGACCGGCTGATGCCGCCCGACGCGTTCCGGCCTATTTCGGTGGTGGGAACCGGCTTGTGGATGGTGCTCTTGATCAACGTCGCAGGTGCCGGTTCCGCCGTCTACCTGGTGCTGGTGGTGCAGGAAATGTGGAACTATGGCCCGACGGCCGCCGGGGCACTGGCGGCGGTGCTGGCGGTCGCCTGGAGCCTATCGGCGGTAACGGTGGCCAATGTGCGCAGCAAGGAAACGCGCAAGGTGCTGATCCGCACCGGGCCGCTACTGATCGGGTCGGGATTGCTGCTGGTGCTGGTTGGATTGCAGCTGGACCAGGTGATCGTCGCCGTGCTTGGCCAATTGGTCATCGGCGCCGGGTTCGGGACCTGCAACGGCTATCTCAACTTGACCATGATGGAAGCGGCCAGCGATGCGGAGCGCGACCGTACGTCGGCACTGATGCCGACGACGCAATCGGCGGGCAATGCCATCGGCGCGGCTCTAGCGGGCGTGGCTGCCAATGCGGCCGGGATGGCGGCGGCGGCAAGTGCCGCGGAGGTGAAGCTCGCCGTAGTGCCGGTCTATGTCCTGGGCGTTGTCATGGCGGCCCTGGCGCTGCTGGCGGCCTGGCGCATGGTGGGAATGATCCGCCCGCAGGATGCCGCGTCGAGCTTTGCTGCCGGATAGAGGGCAAGAAAAAGGGCGGTGGCCGCAACCACCGCCCAGTTCGTCAGGGAGAAAACGAGTGCGCGATCGTTACGCGCGGGGCTGGGGAACAATGCGGAGGTAGGGCTTGGGTTCCTTCCAGCCGCCCGGGAACTTCTCCTTGGCCGCTTCGGCCGAGACGGAAGAGGCGATGATGACGTCTTCGCCGTCCTTCCAGTTGACCGGGGTCGCGACCGAATATTTCGCCGTCAGCTGCAGGGAGTCGATGACGCGCAGCACTTCATCGAAGTTGCGGCCGGTGGAGGCCGGATATTCGATCTTGAGCTTCACCTTCTTGTCGGGACCGATGACGAAGACCGAGCGAACGGTCAGCGTATTGTCGGCATTGGGATGGATCATGTCGTAGAGGCGGGCGACCTCGCCCTGGGTGTCGGCGAGGAGCGGGAAGTTGAGCGCCGTGCCCTGCGTTTCCTCGATATCCTTGGCCCAGCCGCCATGGTCCTCGAGTCTGTCGACGGAGAGGCCCAGCACCTTGACGCCGCGCTTCTCGAATTCGGGCTTGAGCTTGGCGGTGTAGCCGAGCTCGGTGGTGCAGACGGGCGTGAAGTTCTTAGGGTGGCTGAACAGGACGGCCCACGAGCCTTCGATATAGTCGTGGAAGTGGATCGGGCCTTCGGTGGAATCGAGGGTGAAATCGGGAGCGGTGTCGCCAATCAGAATGGACATGTTCCTGCCTGTTCATTGCCGGGCCATGGGCCCACTTGTTCTGCTCAAGAATATCGTCGCCCTTGGCCTTAAAAGCACGGGCGACGAATGAAACGCTTTTATCTTCCGCCCGGGGAAAGCGCCATGACGTTCCACGGCGGGCGGCAGATGCAGCAAAACGCCTAGCGCGCGGCTGGCTGGCCGTTGGTCCAGGTCACCTGTTCACCTGCAAGGGGAATGACCGAGAGGCTCATCTTGCCGGAGCCCTGCTGGATCTGACGCGCATGAGCCAGGTAGATCAGCGAATTGTTGGCCGCGTCGTAGATGCGCGAGACCCGCAGCGACTTCCAGATCAGCGAACGGCCCTCGCGGAAGATTTCCTCGCCGCCACCGCCGGTCGAGATATCGCCGATGGTGATGGGGCCGGTCACCGAACAGTCGAGCGCCGAATAGGACGGGTCCTCGAACCAGTTGCCCTGGCTGATGCGGTCGATGAAGGAGCGGTTGAAATAGGCCAGGTGGCAGGTGACGCCCTCCACTTCCGGATCGGCCATGGCGTCGATGGCGATGTCGTTGCCGGTCCAATCGACCCCGACATTGCCCACTTCCCGGCTATCGCCACAGGCAGCAAGGGTAAGGGCGACCGCGGCGGTCAAGGCGAGGGCGGCGAGGCGCTTCATGAGGCAGGCTCCTAGTCGGTTCAGCCAACAGATGGCCCGCCCTCGGCAGCAGCACAAGGGATCACCGGTTCTTTTCGCGCAGACGCCTTTCCAGAAGGCGGACCAGGAGAGAGAGGGAAATGGTCATGGAAAGGTAGAGGAAGGCCACGACATTGTAGGTTTCGAAGAACAGGAACGTGCCGGAGGAATAGACCTTGCCCAGCTGGGTAATGTCCTGGACGCCCAGTGCCGAGACCAGGGCGGAATCCTTGACCATGGAGACGAAGTCATTGGCCAGGGGTGGCAGGATGTTGCGCAAGGCTTGGGGGAAGGTGACGAGGCGGAAGCACTTCCAGCGCGAGAGACCCAGAGCATGGGCCGCTTCGATCTGCCCATGGTCGACCGACTCGATGCCGGCGCGGAAGATTTCAGCGATGAAGGCGGAATAGCAGACGGTGAGCGCGAGGATTGCCCGCCAGACGAAATCGAACTGGCGGACGGTGATGACCGTGTCGAAGGGCTGGAGCAGCCAGTTCGCCGCGACCACCAGCGCCGGCGCGCCGACAAAGGCGACGTAAAACAGAAACACCAGGACGGGTATGCCGCGAATGATCTCGACATAGAAGGTCGCGGCTTCGCGCAGGACGCGGTGGCGCGACGTGCGGGCGATGGCCACGAGGAGGCCGAGCAGGGTGGCGGAAGCGAAGGCGACAAGGGTGACCCAGAGCGTGGTGACAATGCCGCCGGAAAGCGCCCGGAAGATCTTGCTGTAGGTGCCGTCGGCGGTGATGGCCCAGAGGCCGAGGACGAACAGGAGCGCGATGGCCAGCAGCCACCAGGGGGTGTTGCTGAAGATGGTCGGTTTGCGAGGGATGTAGGTCATATTTCCATCTGCCGACGCATCAGTCGACTCCCTCCCCCTTGCGGGGAGGGATCAAGGGTGGGGGTGGGTGGGTTCGAATGTCCGGGCGCTCGCACCCCCACCCTAGCTTTGCCGCGGCCCAAACGGGCCGGGCGACGCTACCCTCCCCGCAAGGGGGAGGGAGCAGGCTGAGAGTTCAGCGCCTTATTGCGCGGCGTTGTACTCGTAGAACCACTTCTGCTGCAGCTGTTCCATGGTGCCGTCGGCCTTGATCTGCGCCAGGGCAGCGTTGATGGGTTCGACGAGGTCGGAATCGGGGGGCAGGATGAAGCCGAAATCTTCCGACCCGAGCGGCGTGCCGACGGTTTTGAAGGCGCCGGGATTGGCGCCGATATAGCCATTGGCCGAGGTCTGATCCATCAGCACGGTGTCGACGTCACCGGCCTGCAGAGCCTGGACGGAGGCGCCGAAGGTGTCGAAGAGCTTGATGCGCGGATTGGCTTCATCGCCATCGAGAACATTGTAGACGGCAACATAGAAATTGGTGGTGCCGGCCTGGGCCCCGACCAGCAGTTCTGCATTGGTGGCAAAGCTTTGGGCGTCAGTGAAGCGCGTCTCGTCGGCACGGACCAGCATCAGCTGTTCGGAGGTCAGGTAGCTATCAGAGAAGGCGACCTGTTCCTTGCGTTCGTCATTGATGGTGATGCCATCCATGCCGACATCGAACTGCCCGTCACGCACGGCCTGGATCATCACGTCCCAGCTCGTGAGCTCCCATTTGACGGTGGCGTTGAGGCGCTCGGCGATCTCGTTGAACAGGTCGTATTCGAAGCCGATGCCTTCGCCGGTTTCGGGGTCGGCGAAGTTCAGCGGCACATAGGCATTTTCAGTGACGGCGACGATTTCGCGGCCCGCCAGATCGGGCAGAGCGTCTTGCGCGGTGGCCGGCAAGTTCAGCGCCGAGACGGCTGCGGCGACGGCAAGGAATGTGTTCAGCTTCATGAGGCTCCGGTCTCCCAAGCAAAGGTTTGGCGGGAGACTAGAGCAAAGGGTGCGATTTTGGGAATGGATTTTCCGCAGGGCTCATGGGGGGCCTGTCGAAGCAGGAGGGCGTGACACGGTGGTGCCACGCCTCGTCCTTCGACAGGCTCAGGATGAGGTTCGACAGGCTCAAGATGAGGCTGCGACGGGCTCAGGATGAGGCACCCCGATCAGGCTCGTAGCACCCCGCCGGAAGTCTTGGTCACGGCGGCGATGACACTGGCGGAGATCTTGTCGATCTCTTCCTCGGTCAACGTCTTGTCGGAGGGCTGAATGGTGACCTCAATGGCGACCGACTTCTTGCCCTCGCCCACATGGCTGCCCTCGAAGACGTCGAAAACCGTCACGTCCTTGATCAGCGCCTTGTCGGCACCGCGAGCGGCCTTGAGGATGGCGCCCGCCGTGACGGACTTATCGACCACAAAGGCGAAGTCGCGCGACAGGGGCATCAGGGTCGAGAGGTCCAGAGCCGGTTTGGTGCGGGTGGCCTTCTTGCGTGGTTCGGGCAGCGCATCAAGGTCGAGCTCGAAGGCGGCGACGGGACCGTCAAGGTCGAGCTCGGCCGCCCAAGCCGGGTGGAGCTCACCGAACCAGGCGAGGGCCTTGGGGCCCTGGCGGACGCACCCGCCGCGGCCGGGATGCGACCAGGGTGCGGGTTCAGCAACGACCTGGACCTTGTCGATGTCATAGCCCAGTGCATCGAGCACCGCGGCGAGATCGGCCTTGGCGTCGAACACGCCGACGCTTTCCGGCTTGCCGGACCAGTGGCGGCCGGCGCCCTCGAGCTTGGCCGTACCGGTTCGAATGCCGGTGGCATAGGTGTGCTGACCGTCGGGCGTATCGCTGAGGAAGACCTGGCCGACCTCGAACAGGGCGAGATCAGCGGTGCCGCGATTGCCGTTGCGGCGGGCAGCGGCAAGGAGGCCAGGCAAGAGCGAGGGGCGCATGTCGGTCATGTCGGAGGCGATGGCATTGGCCAGCTGCAGCGCTTCGCCCCCACCGCCAAAGCGGGTGGCCTCATCGTGGGAGATGAAGCTCCAGGTCACAGCCTCGTCCAAGCCGCGGGCGGCGAGCGCCCGGCGGGCGATGCGGCGGCGGTTCTGGATGGTCGACAGCATGCGCGGCGCCACGTGGGAGAGGCGCGGCAGCGGCTCGACGGGAACATTGTCGACGCCGACCATGCGCATGACTTCTTCCACAAGGTCAGCCTTTTGCGTCACGTCGGGGCGCCAGGACGGCACGTTGACGCTGAACTGGTCGCCCTTGCCAGTCATCTCGAAACCCAAGCGGGACAGGATGGCCGTGGCCACCATGGGCTCGACATCGAGGCCGGTGAGGCGCTTGACCTCGCCAAGGGGGAAGTCGATCACGGTGTTGGGGAACATGTCTTCGCCCGAAATCACCGGCTCCATCGGTTCGCCACCGCAGAGCTCGAGCACCAGGCGGGTGGCGAGTTCGAGGCCGGGCTCGGTCAGCGCGGGATCGACATGGCGCTCCAGGCGGTAGCGGGCGTCCGACACGATCCCCGTCTTGCGGCCGGTGCGGGCGATGAGCTCGGGATCCCAGGAGGCGCATTCCATCAGGACGTTGGTCGTGCTTTCGGTTACGCCCGAGCGGATGCCGCCCATGACGCCGCCAAGGCAGAGCGGCCCCTGCTCGTCGGCGATCACCGTCATGGTCTCGTCCAGCGTGTAGATCTTGTTGTCGAGTGCGTCGAACGGCTCGTTGCGCGCATTGCGCAGAACGGGCTGGCCGACGATCTTGTCAGCGTCATAGGCATGGAGCGGCCGGCCCCAGCCGAGCGACACCAGATTGGTGATATCGACGATGGCGTTGATGGGACGCAGGCCCACGGCGCGCAGGCGCTGCTGCAGCCAGGCCGGAGACGGACCGTTCTTGATGTTGCGGAAATAGCGGCCGGCGAACTTGCGAACGGCCTTGGGCTCATCGGCGGCGAACTGGTGCGGCAGGGGCGCGATCGGGCTTGGGCCGACAGAGGGAACGGGCGACATGTCGGTCTGTTTGAGGGTACCGAGGCCAAAGGCGGCGAGGTCGCGCGCCACGCCATAGACACCGGTCGCATCGCCGCGATTGGGCGTGATGGAAATGTCGAAGACCACGCCATTGATCTTGGCATAGTCCACATACTTCATGCCGACCGGCGCATCTTCGGGCAGTTCGATGATGCCGTCATGGTCGTTGCTGAGCTCGAGCTCGGCATTGGAGCAGAGCATGCCGTTCGACACTTGCCCACGAATATTGCCCTTGCCGATGGTCATGTCCTTGCCCGGAATATAGGTGCCGGGGAAGGCAAAGACCGATTTCAGGCCCGTGCGGGCATTGGGGGCGCCACAGACAACGTCGGTCAGTTCGCCCGTGCCGGCATCGACCTTGCAGACGCGCAGCTTGTCGGCGTTCGGGTGCTGCTCGGCGGAGACGATATGAGCCGTGACAAAGGCTTCCAGCGCCTTGCCCTGGTTTTCCACGCCTTCCACTTCGAGGCCAACGGTGGTCAGGGTCGTGGCGATCTCATCGACCGATGCATCGGTGTCGAGGTGATCCTGGAGCCATTCGAGGGTGAATTTCATTGTGTCGGGCCTTTAGCGGAAGTCGGCGGCAGTGCCGATTATGGGCGGCAGCGCGCGGGAAAGCTTGAATAGTTCGACGAGGACATTGGCAAAGCCTTGGGCGTCATCGATAGCGCGGTGGGTATGGGCGACGTGGCCGTAGAATTCTGCCGGCAGCTTGCTCATGCCCCAATCGAGATAGGGGGCGCCGCGCAGGGTTCCGGCCATAGTATAAAGGCAGATGCCGCCGCCGCGGAAGATCTGGCGGCCCTTGAAGGGACCGCTGAGGGCGCGGGTGCCGGCGAACTGGTCGAGATAATGGTCCATCCAGAGCCCATCGAAAACCATGGGCGCGGCGACAAAGACCTTGGGACCGGGCAGCGCCTCGACCCAATCGGCATAGCGCGGCATGACCACGGCAGGGTCTTCGGCATCGGCGGTCGCGGCGGCCCAGGCTTCGGGCTGGGTCTGCCACCACGCCATCGTCTGCTCGTTGGTGGTGCGATCGGGGCGCTGGAGAAGTTGGGCTTCGAAGGTGCCATGCCGGGTGCCATCGGCCTCGATGGCGACCGAGGCGAAGCTCAGCATTGAATTGTGCAGCGGCGTCGGACCGTCGGACTCGATATCGGTAACCACAAAGATCGGCTTGGCCACCTCGTTATAGACGGCGCGCCCGGCGGGGAGCACTTCGACGAGACGGAAGGTCTCGCACACGACGTCCATGTCGGGAGAGAAGCCGCCATTGCGGGCGAAATAGCGCTCATGTCCCTCGCGCCAGTTGCTATAGGGCCCCTCGCCTTCCCGGTCGGTGAAGCTAGGATCGACATCGTCGAAGCGCTTGATTTCGACAGAGAGGGTTTCGATCACGCAGGCGGGCTCGCCGGCGCCGTCGAGCACCACGTCGCGGCGGCCGACTTCCGGCAGCGGCTCCTTGCTGGAACTGAACTGACGGAGGTCACCGCAGGAGGCAGTCTTGCGGCCGGCAAGCACCAGACGCAGCAGCTCATCAGCCAGTTCCGGCGAGTCGCCGAAGCTGAACTGGATGGCGTTCTGGTATTGGGGCGGCAGGGCGGCCATGGTTTTTAGCTGCTCAATCCGCCAAACAGCGTCGGCAAGTCGAGGGGGCGGAAGCCGTAGTGGTCGAGCCAGCGCTGGTCGGCGTCAAAGAAGGCGCGGAGGTCCGGCATGCCGTATTTGAGCATGGCGATCCGGTCGATGCCCATGCCCCAGGCGAAGCCCTGGTAAACGTCGGGATCGAGCCCGGCATTGCGGATGACGTTGGGATGGACCATGCCGCAGCCCAGGATTTCAAGCCAGTCATTGCCCTCGCCGATCTTGACCTCGGAACCGGAGCGATCGCACTGGACGTCCACTTCCATCGAGGGCTCGGTGAAGGGGAAAAAGCTTGGACGGAAGCGCAAAGTGACGTTGGGCACCTCGAAATAGGCTTTCAGAAACTCCTCCAGCACCCAGCGCAGCTGGCCGATATGGCTGGATTTGTCGATGACAAGACCCTCGACCTGATGGAACATCGGGGTGTGGGTCTGGTCTGAGTCATTGCGATAGGTGCGGCCGGGCATAACCACGCGGATCGGCGGATCCATGGCGGGGGTAAGGTAGGCCGCAGCGGGCTTCTCGTTGGTCTTTTGCATGACGCGCATCTGCACCGGCGAGGTGTGGGTGCGCAGCACTTTCTTCACCCCGTCCGGACCGGGCTTCATGAAGAAGGTGTCATGCATTTCGCGCGCTGGATGGCCTTCGGGGAAGTTCAGCGCCGTGAAGTTGAAATAGTCGGTCTCGATATCCGGACCTTCGGCGATGGAGAAACCCATGTCGGAAAAGATGGCGGTGATTTCGTCGATGGTCTGCGAGATGGGGTGGATGCGCCCGCGCGCAGTGGGCCCTGCCTGCAGCGGCAGAGTGATGTCGACGGTTTCGGCCTTGAGGCGCGCGTCGAGAGCGGCGGATTTGAGCTCGGCGCTCTTGCCTTCGATCAGGGCGGCGATTTCGCCCTTAAGGCCGTTGATGGCGGGACCGGCGCTCTTGCGCTCTTCGGGCGCCATGGAACCGAGGGACGCCAGGAGCGCGGAGACGCTGCCCTTCTTGCCCAGGGCCGCAACGCGCACGGCATCAAGCGCGGCTTCATCGGCAGCGGCGGCAATGGCTGCGGAAAGCTCGGTGCGGAGGGTGGCGATCTGCGTATCGAGGGACATGCTGTTTCTCAACTCGGACAAGTGCGGCGGTTAGAGCATTTTGAAGGCAGGGAGTCAGCCAAAAATGCGAGCTCTGATGTTGAAGTCGACCTTCCCTCCCCCTTGAGGGGAGGGATCGAGGGTGGGGTGGTTGTGTGGGCCACAAGGGACCCCCACCCCCGCCCCTCCCCTCAAGGGGGAGGGGAGCCGACGTTCTGCGACATGCAAAAGAAAACGCCCTGCGCCAGCCCTTTCGGGACGGTGCAAGGCGTCGATTTGGCCTCAGCAGAGCTGGGGAGTGTTAGGCGGCGGTGACGCGCTCGTGGGTCGTCTTCTCGACCCCCTCGAGATAAGCCAGTGCTGCCTTGGCCTTTGCGACCAGCGCGCCGAACGCTTCGGGCTGGGTGATCGCGAGATCGCTCAGCACCTTGCGGTCAACGGCAACCTCAGCCTTGCTGAGGCCGTCGATAAATCGGCCATAGGTGAGGCCATAGTCACGCACAGCTGCGTTGATACGCTGGATCCACAGAGCGCGGAAGTTGCGCTTCTTGACGCGACGATCGCGGTAAGCGTACTGGCCGGCCTTTTCGACGGCCTGCTTGGCGATACGGATGGTAGATTTACGACGGCCATAATAGCCCTCGGCGGCCTTCAAGACCTTCTTGTGACGGGCGTGGGCGGTTACGCCACGTTTAACGCGTGCCATTGTTCAGTGTCCTTCCAGCTTAGCGGTTGTACGGCATGTACCACTTCACCAGACCCTCGTCGCCCTTGGACAGGATCTTGGTGCCGCGGTTGGTGCGGATGTACTTGGCGTTGTGGTTGATCAGGCGGTGGCGCTTGCCGGCAACGCCTGCCTTGACACGACCGGTCGCGGTGAAGCTGAAGCGCTTCTTGGCGCCAGACTTCGTCTTCATCTTGGGCATTTTGCGGGTCCTTTAGAGTAGATCGGATGGATTGAGGCCCATCGCATTCAAGAACCGCCACGGCATGCCTTTTGGCCGGGCGGTCCGGAGAAGCCGCGTCTATAGGAGGAATCCGGCGGGGTGGCAAGTCCCTCCGAGCCCCCCTCAGCTGGCGCGACGGAGTCCGGAGGGCTCATCCTTGCGGGAATAGACACCTACGATAGCGTCGAGCTCGCTGGCCTGTGCCTGGGTCTGGGCAATGGCGGCGTTGATCTCTTCAACCAGCGCAGCATTGTCCTGGGCGATCTCATCCATCTGCCGCATGGCATGGGCGACGGCGCCGACCGTATCGGATTGGCGCTGGCTGGAGGCGGCGATCTCCTGCATGCGCGCGTTGTCTGCCTGAACGGCATCGTGAATGGCCGTCAGGGTGCGCGCAGCATCCTGGGCAAGGCGGGTGCCGCCGCCCACGACCGTTTCGGCTTCGGCAACCATGGCCTTAATGTCGGCAGACGCCTGGGCCGTGGATTGCGCCAGTCGCCGTACCTCGACGGCAACCACAGCGAAGCCCTTGCCCGCCTCCCCGGCGCGAGCCGCTTCCACCGAGGCATTAAGCGCCAGAAGGTTGGTCTGGAAGGCAATGTCCTCGATCAGCCGCGTTGTCGTGGCAATGCGTGCCGACGCGGCTGCGATGCCGTCCATGGCCGCTGTCATGCGGTGCATAACGGTTTGACCATCATGAGCGAGTTCAGCCGAGTGCTGCGCGCTGGAGGCGACCGCACCGGCTACTGCCGCATTGCCGGAAAGGTCGGCAAAGAACCTTTCAATGGCGGTGGCGGTGGCTTCGATAGCCGCGATCTGCTTGCCCGTGCGGGCGGAAAGATCATTGGCGCCCGACAAAATCTCGCCGGTGGCGCGATGCAGTGCGCTCGAGGAGTTGGCGAGGCGGCCCATGGTCTCGGTCAATCCGTCGGCCAGCCGGTTGATATCGTTCTGCAGGCGGCCGAAGGCGCCCCGGTTGTGACCATGCAGGCGCTGGCGGAGATCGGCTTCGGCAAGGCCGGCCAGAACCGCGCCTGCGTCGTCGACGCCACGGGAGACCGCTGCCAGCAGATCGTTGAGGCCGCTGGCGAGTTCGTTGAGTTCGGGGAGGCCGTAGTCGCGGTCGAGACGCTGGGTGAAATCACCTTCGGCGGCTGCGGCGACCAGCGCATGGAGGTCGCGCTGCAGCAGTTCGCGCCATGCCGAGAGCTCGGCAGCTCGCGCCAGCTCGGCTTCACGCCGTGCGGTGTCGTCGCGCAACTGACGACCGTTGGCACCAAAGACATCGAGTGCACTGGCGATGCGGCCAAGCTCGGTGTCGCGATCCGCGCCGGCGAGGCTGGTGTCGAAATCGCCCGCCGCCATGGATTGCATGGCTTGGGCGATGACGCGGATGGACTGCGATAGCCAGCGGGCCGTGACGAAAGCAAGGGCAAGGCCCAGCGTCAAGGCAAGGCCGCCGGCCAGAAGCGCGCCGAGGCTAAGCTGCGCCACCTGGGCCGAAGCCAGCTCGCCAAGCCGCGCCTGTTGCCCAAGGGCGCCAGTAGCCTGCCGGTCGAGGGCCTCTGCCAGCGCGAGATCGGCTGCGTGGGCGGCATCGCCCAGGACAAGCCGTTCGGTCAGTTTTTCATGGAGCTGGTCGACGGCCACCGCGACGTCATCGAGTTGGGCAAGGACGGCATCCACACGGGCGACATCATCGGTCTTGAAGAAGGTGCGGCGCAGCTCGGCCCGGGTCGCACCCGTGGCATCGCGCAACTGCACAATGGCGCCGTGGTTCTCGGCGGAGGGCATGTCCAGCAGGGCGCCGACGGCGAGGCGCATCTGCAGCAGGTTCTGCATGGCCAGGCCGGAAATGGCAGCTGCCTTGGCGTTTAGGCCGCTCGATTGGGAGGTCTGGGTAATAAGAGCGTTCAAGGTGTCGGTGGCGCTGACCCCAGCCTGATCAAGCGTCGCCGTGAGGTTGGTCACTTCGCCATCAAGGGCGATCATGGCGTTGATGGCAGCTCGGTATCGATCGGTATCGCTGCCGGAAACACCTGTCCCGAGCGCCTCGACTAGCGCCAGTGCGCGGCTGGAGCGCTCGGCACCGGGCTCCTGACCATAGATGGCGACGGCTAGGCGTGCATCGGCGAGTGCGCTGCCATGGGCACCGGCCGCAGCGGCGACTTCAGCGCTTTGGCGAAACTGGGTGAAGTTCGCCGCGACAATCTGAATGCCGCCCACGGCAAGCGCGACAAGGACGGCCATGAGCCAGATAAGGCTGCCAAAGGCCAGATAGATGCGACCTGCAATGCTGATCCGGGACAATCTCATGATGACCTCGCTGTACCTGCCTTGGGGCTGGCTAGCGGCGCGGCGTTAAGCAGTGGTCAACAGCTTCGTCATCAGCTTTTCACAATGCGGATCAAAGGGTTGTGCCGCACCGATTTCCAAGGCCTCAACTATTTTATTGCGCCTGCAGCAGCCAGCATGGGTTCGAGATGATCCTCGAACAGGAGATTGGGCTGCTCGGCCAGGGCGGCGCCGTAGCGGGTTTCGGCTTCGAGGGAAATGCGGAGGAAGGCGGCGACGCCCTCGGCTTCCTGGCCTGGGAGACCGTAGTGGCCGGTGTCGAGGCGGCGGAGGATTTCGGTCTTGGAGGCGATCATGCGGGCGGTGACGTCATCGCCGTTGCTGAGCGATTGGGAGCGCTTGATATAATCATGCAGCGGCGTGCCGAGGTGACGGGATGCCGGTACGGTGCGGAAGAGCTGCAGCAGGAATTCGAGGTCGTTCATGTTGCGCATGGCCGGATCGTAGCGGCCGTCGGCGCGGCGGCGGTCCCAGACGATCATGGAATCCATGGACAGATTGACCCACTTATGCGTGCCAGATGTCAGCACCTGGTTGTCACCATGGCCGACGTGGCGGACATGGGTGAAGTCCTCGCTCATGACGTCGAGCGCCGTCGAGACGATGGGATGATCGGCAAGGGCCGCCACGGCCAGTTCCAGCTTGCGCGGCTTGAAGCGATCATCGGCATCCAGCGTTGCGGCGAAAGGCGTCTGGCTGAGCTCAAGCGCGACATTGCGCGTGTGGCAGACGCCGCGGCCGACGCCGCCGCTCTCGGCGAAATGGATGCGCCGGTCGACGATGCCGGCTGCGGCCAGCAGGGCCTCGTAGTTAAAGCCATCATCGGCCACCAGCCAGAGCTCCCAGTGGGGATAGGTCTGGGCCAGGACGCTCCTGACGGTTGGAACGATGGTGCTCTGCGCGGCAAAGGCCGGCGTGACGATGGCGATAGTCTGATCCATGGTCCCCTGCTCTTGAACGGAACAGCCCGCTGTCCCATATCTGCTGCAAGGCGCCCGATGCCTATTTCAGGGTCGGCGCCGATACGTTGCTTGATACTCAAGGACGGTGTGGATGTCGCGTATTTCGGTGTTTTCCGCCCCATTTCTCCTCGGCTTCGATGCCTTCGAGGAGCGTGTCGATCGGCTCAGCAAGAGCGCCGACGGCTACCCGCCCTACAATATCGAGCGCATGGTCGATGCCGAAGGCACCGAGCGCTTCCTGATCTCCATCGCCGTGGCGGGTTTCGCTGCCAGCGAACTCGACGTGGTGGCCGAGGACAACACGATCGTGGTCCGCGGCAAACAGAAGGACGACCCCGGCAAGGAGTTTCTCCACCGGGGCATTGCGGCGCGGCAGTTTCAGCGCAGCTTCCTCCTTGCCGATGGCATGATCGTGAAGGATGCAACTTTAGGGCACGGTATGCTCGTTGTTGCTGTAGAGCGCCCACGGACGCCCAAGATCGCCCGACGTATCGAAATCCGCTCCGTATAAGGAAAGGGCCGACACATGTATGAAAAACGCAACGACACCGCCGCGGCCGACGCTTTGAACAGCCCGCTGAAGCTCCTGACCCGTGCGCAGTTCGCCGCACTTGGCGGGGACGCAGTCGCCTATGTGCGGCCGATCAGCGGCGCGATCCTGAGCACCATGATCACCGACGCCGAGTTCGACCATTTCAGCGACTACCAGCTGGTAATGTCGGCTGACGGCACCCCGCTGCTGGTAACCGACAGCGAGGATGGCGTACTCGACTGGCTCGGCGACAAGAATCTGGGTCTGGCGACCCTCCATTAATCCAGGTTGCACCCCCCAAGAAAAACCCCCGGCCGAGCCGGGGGTTTTTGTTTCTGCCGTCAGGCTGCGTTGGTGGCCTCGTCGGGCGCCGTCAGGATGGCGTGAAGTTCTGCCGGATCATCGTTGTAGCGCAGGAGGCTGACCACCGACTCCGTCCGCAGCAGCCGCGCCACCTTGGACAGCGCCTTGAGATGGTCGGCACCGGCGCCGACGGGTGCCAGCAGGAGAACCACCAGGTCCACCGGCTGGTCGTCCACCGCATCGAACTCGATGGGCTGATCCAGCCGGGCAAACATGGCCATGACAGACTTGAGGCCGACCACCTTGCCGTGCGGAATGGCGATGCCATTACCCAAGCCAGTCGACCCCAGCTCTTCACGGCTGGTGATGGCTCCGAGAATATCGGAGGTATCCAGACCACTGATTTCTGAGGCACGGGTCGAGAGTTCTTCAAACAACTGGCGTTTTGTCTTTACGCCCGTGCAAAAAAGCACGGCGCGCTCAGCCAGGATATCGGCCAATTCCATACAGTCTGCCTTGGATCAACTTCGCTTGCAGCGGCGCGGAAGCCGATCAATTGCTCCCAAGGGCCGGATCGATCCAGCCAATATTGCCGTCCGAGCGGCGGTAAACCACATTCAGGCCGCCATGTCCAGCATGACGGAACATCACCACCTGCCCGCCGGAGAGGTCGAGCTCCATCACCGCCTCTTCCACCGACAGCTGGCGCAGGTTCTTGGTGGTCTCGGCGATAACGGGCGGCGCATAGTCCTCATCGAGTTCGTCCAGCTCGGTGCCGGCGCCAAACACCGTATATTGGGCGGGCACGGCATCGGGGGTCACGGCGTCGATGCCGCGCGGGCGCTGCCGGAGCTTGCGGTTGTAGCGGCGCAGGCGCTTTTCGATGTTGTTGGCCATCAGTTCATAGGCGCTGGTGGCATCACCACCCTGCGCCGAAGCCTGGAGAACCACGCCGGAATCGAGGTGGACGACACAATCGGCGCTGAAGCCGGTACCATCGGGCGTGAGGGTCAGGTGCCCGTCATAGCCGCCGTCGAAATACTTGCCGACAACGGTGGCAAAGTGTTCCTCCGCCTTGCCGCGCAAGGCGTCGCCAACGTCCATGTTCTTTCCCGAAATGCGTAAAGTCATGGCTTCCTCTTTCCTTGTGTCGTTCTGGTTCGACGCGAGGATCACGTAAGCCGTTCCCGGCCTCCGGGATCACGCCTGCCCATGCCGATGCATGGAACAGTGCCGATGCTAGACCCAGCCGCGTCTACGATACAATGCTCAACTGCGCGCCACGGTTCGTTTATCGGTTGGATTGGCCACACAATGGCCGTCTGGGTGAGGGGGCGGGGTGGGGGCATTCGAGCTGAGACGACTGTCGGACGAGCCGCTTTTGCCATTCGGGCGTAGCCCTCATGGCCTTCTCAGCTAAAATCACGCCACTGGCGTGATTTTGCCTGCGGCCGCTTCGAAGTCTTTCTTCTGGCGGCGGCGGATGACGGAGGAGGGGATGTTCATGGCTTCGCGGTACTTGGCCACCGTGCGGCGGGCGACGTCGATGCCCTGCTCCTTCTTGAGCATCTCGGCGATGGTGTCGTCGCTCAGGATTTCCTTGGCCGTTTCGCCTTCGATCAGCTGGCGGATGCGGTGGCGGACCGCTTCGGCAGAGTGATCGCCGCTGCCGTCGCTGGAGGCAATGGCGGTGGTGAAGAAGTACTTCATCTCGAAGAGGCCGCGCGGCGTCGCCAGGTATTTGTTGGTGGTGACGCGGCTGACGGTCGATTCATGCATCTCGATGGTCTCGGCAACCATCTTGAGCGTCATGGGCTTGAGGTGGGCGATGCCGTGGGTCAGGAAACCATCCTGCTGGCGCACGATTTCGGCGGCTACCTTGACGATGGTCTGCGCGCGCTGATCGAGGCTCTTGGTGAGCCAGTTGGCCGTGGCGAGGCAGTCCGACAGGAAGCTCTTTTCGGCGGCGTTGCGCGTCTTTTTGGTGACGGTGGCGTAGTAGACGCGGTTGACCAGGACACGCGGCAGGGTTTCGCTGTTGAGCTCGATCTGCCAGGCGCCATCGGGGCCGCGGCGGACGAAGACGTCGGGCACGACCGTTTCCACCGGACCCGAGTCGAAGGCCAGGCCGGGCTTTGGATCGAGCTGGCGCAGTTCGGCCAGCATGTCGAGGAGATCCTCCCGGTCGCAGCCTACCGCGCGCATCAGCCCAGGCATGTCGTGCTCGGCCAAGAGATGGAGGTGGTCGAGCAGCCGCATCATCATCGGGTCGAGGCGGTCACGGTCGCGCAGCTGCAGGGCGAGGCATTCAGGCACGGACTGCGCGAACACGCCGACGGGGTCGCAACCCTGCACGGCCTCGAGCACGGCATAGATATCGGCGCGCTCGGCTCCGAGCTGTTCGGCCAATGCGTCCAGATCCAGGGTCAGGTAGCCGGCCTCGTTGAGGCCATCGATGAGGTGGCGCGCTATCAGCCGGTCGGCCTGGGTGCGCAGCAGCATGTTGGCCTGGTTCTCCAGGTGCTCGCTCAGCAGGGGCCGCGAGGCAACATATTGCTCGATGTCGGGCGCTTCGCCCGTGGCACTGGCGCCGTTGCGGTCGAGCCGCGACTGAGGGTTCAGCTGGTCCTGCGCCGCGTGGTCGGGAAAGACGTTGTCGACGGCGGTGTCATAGCCATCGGCAATGGAGGCGGCATCCTGGATGCGTTCGGAGCGCTCCACCGTATCCTCGAAGGCGCTGAGGTCCTGGCTGCCTTCGGCCGGCTCGGGCGCCTCGGCCTCGCCAGGCTCGCCGCCATCCTCCCGTTCGAGGAGCGGGTTGCGCAGCAGTTCGGCTTCGACGAAGTCGTTGAGTTCGAGATGGCTCAGCTGCAGCAGCCGGATGGACTGCATCAGTTGCGGCGTCAGCGTCAGGCTCTGGGCCTGACGAAATTCCAGACGCGGCGAAAGGGCCATTGGTCGCGAACCTCGAAATCAGTTTCGCGCTTTCATGCCGTATTTTCGGGCAGCGGGCAAGGCGGAAGGCAAGTTCCGTGCCAAGTGCTGCAGACGCGCTACAGCTCGAAGCTCTCGCCGAGATAGACCCGCCTTGCATCGGGATCGGCACTGATGGTTTCGGGCTTGCCCTGGATCATCACCTTGCCGCCATGGATCACATAGGCACGGTCGACGAGGCCCAGCGTCTCGCGCACCGCGTGATCGGTGATCAGCACGCCGATGCCGCGGCGGGTAAGCTGGTGCACCAGGCCCTTGACCTCGTTGACCGCGATCGGGTCGACGCCGGCAAAGGGCTCGTCGAGCAGCATGAAGGCCGGATCGGCCGCGAGGGCGCGGGCGATCTCGACGCGCCGCCGCTCGCCGCCCGACAGAGCCAGGGCGTTGGAGCTGGCGATGTGCTGGATAGAAAATTCCTCGAGCAGCGACCGGAGCCGTGCCTCACGCGCCGCCCTGCCCTTCACGTGATTTTCGAGCACGGCCATGATGTTGCCGGTGACGCTGAGCCCGCGGAAGATGGACGGTTCCTGCGGCAGATAGCCGATGCCGAGCTGCCCGCGCTGGAACAGCGGCAGGCGGGTTATGTCGCGGCCATCGAGGCTGATCATGCCCTGGTCGGGCTTGATCAGGCCCATGATCATGGTGAAGACCGTGGTCTTGCCCGCGCCATTGGGGCCGAGCAGGCCCACGGCCTCGCCGCGGCGCACGGCGATGGACACGTCGCGCACGACGACCCGCTTGCCGAAGCTCTTGGCAAGGTTATGCGCGACCAGCCATCCGGTCTGGTCGATGCGCGGCTTTTTGGGCGCTTCGTTCATTGCGAGGTGAAGACGCCCGTGACCCGGCCGCCACCGCTGCTGGTGAAGGTGGAAACATTGGTTTCAAGGTTCACCACCAGTTCGCCCGCATCTACCGTGCCGCCGGAGTTCACCACTTTGACATTGCCGGTGAGGCGCAGCATCTGGTCGCCGGGGGTGAACACCGCCTGGTCGCCAGTGGCGTCCTGCTCGTCGGTGACGAGGCGCACAGAACCGGTGGCAACGAAGCTCTCGATGTCGGTCGTGCCCTCTTCGCCATAGATGGCGACGACCTTTTCGGCCCAGACCTTGACCGTGGGGTGAACCACGACGACATTGCCGGTGAACACCGCTTCGCTAGTGGTTTCGTCCACCGTGAAGAGATCGGCCGTGATCTCGACCGGCTGCTGCGCCGCAGCGGGCAAGGCGAAAAGGCCGAAGGCGACGAGCAGCAGCAGGCGCTTGATCATGGGGTTGGCTTCTCTGAGGTGTCCGCTCCAGGCGTCTCGGGCAAAGTGACGACCGCGCGCGTAAATGTCCAGATCATGGTTTTGGCGTCATAGGTCAGGCCTTCGGCGTCGAGGTGGGTACCATCGGCATAGTCGATGGTGACGGCGCCCTCCCCTTTCAGCGTCTGCGTCTGATAGTCGAACACGGAATCGGCAATGACGCCGCGGGTTCCCTCGGATGTGGCGACATGGGCCACGTCCTCGATCACCACCAGTTCGCCGGTGGTGTCGAGCACGGCCATTTCGGCTTTGACCGTGGTGACGACACCGTCGGCGCGGGTCATCACGAGCCTTGCGGCATCGAGGCCGATCTTGTCGGTTGCATCGGCGGCAGCGCGGGCGGCCGTGGCCGAGACGCGGTAGGCGGTGCCGTCTTCCAGGAGACCGCTATATTCGGGCGCATCGACGCTGATGCCCTCGCGCGTCACCGAGACCTGGCCGATGCTGAAACGGCTCGACAAGCTCGAGAGGTAAATCTGGCCCAGGAGGCCAACGAGCGCCACCACGCCCAGCGCCGGAACGCCGATGCGCAAGATGGCCACGACGCGGTTGCGCCGCTGGAGACGCTGGTAGGTCGCGAGGCGTTCGCCGGCATTGGCCTGGAAGGTCATGGATTAGCTATGGGCAAAAATATCGACCTCGTTCCAGCCCAGGAGATCGAGTTCGCAGCGGGTGGCGAGGAAATCGAAACATTGCCGGGCCAGCTCGGTGCGACCTTCGCGCTGCAGCATGCGGTCGAGATGGCGCTTGAGATCGTGAAGGTAGAGCACGTCGGAGGCGGCATAGTCGAGCTGGGCGTCGCTGAGCTTGTCGGCGCCCCAGTCGGAACTCTGCTGCTGCTTGGACAGGTCGACGTTGAGCAGCTCACGCGCCAGATCCTTGAGGCCATGGCGGTCGGTATAGGTGCGCACCAGCTTGGAGGCGATCTTGGTGCAGTAGATGGGGCCGGTGACGACGCCGAAGCGGTTCTTGAGCGCGGCCACATCGAAGCGCGCATAGTGGAAAATCTTGGTGACGGACTGGTCGCCCAGGAGCTTGACCAGGTTGGGGGCCTCGTTGACCCCTTGCGGCAGTTGCACGATGTCGGCACTGCCGTCGCCGGGCGAGAGCTGGATGACGCAGAGCCGGTCGCGGTGTGGGTCGAGGCCCATGGTTTCGGTATCGATCGCCACTTCGCGGCCGTAACGGCTAAGGTCCGGCAGGTCGCCGCGGTGCAGTCGGATGGCCATGAAACACTCGCAAGAAATCGATGTCAGGCGTTGATGGCACAGCAAAGGGGCCAAGGGAAGGCAGTGCGGCGCAACATGCTTCAGGCGGAAAAGCAAAACCCCGGCCACGACTGCTGTCATGACCGGGGTTCTAATTCTGGTGCCCAGAAGAGGACTCGAACCTCCACACCTTGCGGTACACGGACCTGAACCGTGCGCGTCTACCAATTCCGCCATCTGGGCAAGCGGTGGTGTAACTAGGGGGAGCGGGGCCCCATGTCAATGCGCTTGTGAGAGGTTTTGCACGAAGGCTGTCGCGCTACCAGTTGGCACCGTCCCAATGCTGGATCGCGCTGCGGTCCACCGCTACCGGCGGCTCGAGGCAATTGACGTTGATCATCACCATGTCGTTGCCCTTGCCGTCATTGCCGCGGGCGAAGGATTCGACGCCACAGGTCTTGCAGAACAGGTGCTCGATATTGTGGGTGTTGAAGCGGTAGGTGGTGAGGTTATCCGCGCCGCTCAGCAGCTGAAACTGGCTGGCGGGCGCCGGTTGCAGCACCCAGCCGAGGCGGCGGCAGCGGGAGCAGTTGCAGTCGCCCATGCCATCGAGCGCGGTTGAAACGTCGTATTGCACGGCGCCGCAATGGCATTGGCCGCGATAGGTCTGGGCTTCAGGCATAACTCTCTCCCTGCACTAACTTTGAACAAATCAAGAACATAGCGGCAGCAGAGTCAAGCCAAAACACTGGCCGGAGCCCTCGACAGCGGCGCGGCCCCTGCGATAGAAGCGGCGTGTTGAGCAGCCTTGCGCCGGAGCATGACCATGGACCGTATCGATCCCCAACTCGTCACCATCTTTGGCGGCGCGGGCTTTGTCGGCACGCAGATCGTGCAGATGCTGGCGCGGCACGGGCACCGGGTCCGCGTGGCGGTGCGCCGTCCCGAGCTTGCCGGGCACGTCAAGATGTTCGGCAGCGTCGGGCAGATCCAGCCGATCCAGGCCAATGTCCGCAATGCTGCCTCGGTCGAGCGCGCGGTACGCGGCGCGGGCATCGTGATCAACCTCGTGGGCGTGGGCCAGTCGCGCGGGGCGCAGAGCTTCCGCGCCGTGCATGTGGACGGTGCGCGCAATATCACGGTAGCCGCAAAGGCTGCGGGCGCGACGTCGCTGGTGCATATGTCGGCGCTTGGAGTGGATGTTGCCGCTGGCGTCAGCGAATATGCGTCGAGCAAGCTCGACGGCGAGGCGGCCGTGATGGAAGCTTTCCCGGAGGCGGTGATCATGCGGCCTTCGATCATGTTCGGGCCGGGCGACGGCTTCTTCAACCTGATGGGCGTTCTCGCCCGCGTCTTCCCCGTCCTGCCGCTGATTGGCGGCAGCACCCGCTTCCAGCCGGTCTATGTGCGCGATGTTGCGGAAGCCTTCGTCCTGGCTGCCGAAGAGCAGGTCAAGACCGGCAGGATTTATGAGCTGGGCGGGCCGGACATCGAGACCTACAAGGACATCATGCTGCGCGTGCAGCGCGAGGCGGGCCGCAACAAGCCCATGCTGCCCATCCCGGCCGGCATGGCCAAGCTGATGGCACTGCCCATGTCGATCCTGCCGATCAAACCGCTGATCACCGGCGATCAGGTGGAGCTGCTGCATGTCGACAATGTGGTGTCGGACCTCGCCACCAAGGAGAAGCGCACGTTCAAGGCGTTCGGCATCACACCGACGGGCATGGATACGATCCTGCCGACCTATATGTACCGCTTCCGCAAGCACGGCCAGTTCGACCGTGACGACGCACCCTCGCCGGTGCTCTAGCGTCCGCTACTCAGCCGCAAAGACCAGCGCGAGCCCGCCTAGAATGGTGAGCGCGCCATAAAGCAGAAGCCCGACAGGCCCACGTGGCTTGGCGGGCTTATCCGTTTTCGGCGGGTCGGTGTTTCGTTGGGCCATCATCTCCTCCTCAGGATGGAATGCTCCGCGAGGTCAACGCGCAGGCCACGAGGTTAGTTGCAGATGTTGATGACGGCGCGCGCTAAACTATCGTGCGATATATCTTGTAATCGCCCAAGCGGCGCCCATCTCTTGAGCCAGTGACACGCAAGACATATCGGAGACACATCATGGGCAACTGGCAGGACGAAGCCAACTGGCGGCGCATCGAGGCCATGGCACGCAAGGGCTGGGGACGATTTGCAGCCGGCCTCGAGAGCGGCGAAGGCTGGGGCAATATGGGCGGCAATTTCCGGATCGGCCGCATGCTGGCCTCGGGCGACCTGCGGCTGGTGGCGCTCTTTCTGATCGAGCAGCAGCCGCGCCACGGTTATGACCTGATCAAGGCCATCGAAGAAAAATCGGGCGGCTTCTACACGCCAAGCCCAGGCATCGTTTATCCGGCGCTGACCTTCCTCGAGGAGGCGGGCTACGTGACCTCGCAGGCGGACGGTAACAAGAAGCTCTACACCATCACCGATGCTGGCCGAACCCACCTCAGCGACAATCGGGAAGCCATTGAGTCCACCCTGTCCTTTCTCGCCAAGGCCGGCGAACAGATGAACCGCTTCCGCGAATTCGCCCGTGCCGACTGGCCCTTTGGCGGCCGTGAGCATGGCGCAAGCGATGACCTCGGCAATTGCCCGCCGCATCGTGGCTTCAGCCCCGGCTGGGGCGGCCGGCCTGATGGCGACCGCGATCTCAAGGACGTGGTGCCCGAACTCAACGAGGCACGCCGGGCGCTGAAAGCGGCGATCAAGAAGGCGCGGCATGGCAGCGAGGAGCAGCAGCGTCACGCCGCCGACATCCTCCATCGCGCGGCGGCCGAGATCGAGGCTCTGGGCGAGGACGATGTCGACATCTGACACCGGGATGTGAGGCGCACGAGGCCGGCTTGCCAGCAAGCCGGCCTTTTTCGTCAGGAACTAACATGTTAGCGTGAGGGCATGCAGCAAGCCGTCCTCACCTCGACCCAGCCCAAGGCGCCATCGCCTGATCGCCTCCAGGCCGGCGAGCGCGTCGCCGCCCGCCTCAAGGGCCGGGTCCGTGGGGCCATCCATACCGATCCGTTGATGACCTATGCCTGGAGCGGCGATGCCAGCTCCTACCGGCTGATCCCCGCTGTCGTGGTTTTTGTCAATTCCGAGGACGATGTCCGCCTGGTGTTCCAGGCGGGGCGCGCCGAAGGCCTTCCGGTCACCTTCCGGGCTGCCGGCACATCGCTGTCGGGCCAGGCGGTGACCGATGGCGTGCTGGCGGTGCTGGGCGATGGCTGGCGCAAGCTCGAAATCCATCCCGGGGCCGGGCAGATCACGTTGGGCCCGGCCATCATCGTGGCTGAGGCGAACCGGGCGCTCAAACCGTTCAACAAGAAGATCGGGCCCGATCCGGCCTCGCAGGCCACCTGCAAGATCGGCGGCGTGGTCAACAACAACTCGTCGGGCATGTGCTGCGGCGTGGCGCAGAACACCTATCACACGATGGCGCGCCTGCGCATCGTGCTGGCGGATGGCACAATGCTCGATTCCGGCGACGCGGCGAGCCGGGACGCCTTTCGCGTGACCCATGGCGGGATGTTGGATGCGCTGCACCAGCTGCACCACGAGGTCATGGCCGACCGGGATCTCGTGGCTCTCATTCGCCACAAGTACCGGATCAAGAACACCGTCGGCTATTCGCTCAATGCGCTGGTCGACTACCATGACCCGCTCGACATCTTGATCCACCTGATGGTGGGCTCGGAAGGCACGCTCGGCTTTGTGTCGGAGGTGACCTACAACACGGTGCCCGAGCACCCCTTCAAGGCGACGGGCCTTGTCCCCTTCCCCGATCCGCAATCGGCGGGAACGGCGATCATCGAGATGGCCAATGGCGGCGTGCAGGTGACGACCGGGGTCACCGCTGCCGAATATATCGAGCGCCGGGCGCTCGCGACGGTGGAACACCTTACCCCCATGGCGCCGCTCCTCCCCTGGCTGACCGCCGATTCACCGGCCGTGCTGATCGACGTCACGGCGCCCGATGCCGCCAAGCTCGCCGTCGAAGTTGCCAAGACAGCGGACCTGCTTGCCCGTCACGGTGCGACCCATATCGATCTTTCCACTGATCAGCAGCGCAGCCAGGCGCTGTGGGATATCCGCAAGGGCTTTTTCACCTCGGCCGGTGCCGCCCGCCCCAAGGGCAGCATCATGCTGACCGAAGACGTGGCTGCGCCGATCGAAAAGCTCGCCGACTTCGTGGTCGACCTGCGCACCATGCTCGACGATCACGGCTACCTCGACGCCGTCATCTTCGGGCATGCGCTTGCCGGCAATCTCCATTTCCAAATGGGCGACGATTTTTCCAAACCCGGCGCTGCCGAGAAGTTCGACCTGTTCAACCAGGCCCTGAGCGCACTCGTCTCGGGCCGCTACGGCGGTTCGCTTAAGGCCGAACACGGCACCGGCCGCGCCATTGCGCCCTTTGTCGAAGCGGAATGGGGATCGCAGGCCTATGCGATCATGCACCGCATCAAGGCCCTGTTCGATCCCGAGCGCCTGCTCAATCCCGGCGTGCTGCTCAACGACGACCCCAAGGTTCACGTCAAGAACCTCAAGCTGATGCCGCTCAGCGACGAGGTGGTCGACCTCTGCATCGAATGCGGCTTCTGCGAGCCTGCCTGCCCCAGCCACCACATGACGCTGACGCCGCGCCAGCGCATCGCCGTGACGCGGGAGCGCTCGCGCCTGCGCGAAACGGGCGAGGACCCGGCGCGGCTCGCCAGGCTCGATGCCGATTTCCGATATGCCGGCATGGACACCTGCGCCGCCTGCAACCTATGCGCCCTCCGCTGCCCCGTCGGGATCGAAACGGGCACCATGATCATGGGGGAACGCGCACGCCGCCGTGGCGGCACGGCCCAATCGGTGGCGCGCCTTGCTGCCGACCATCGCGGCACGTTCGAGCGCGCCATGCGTGGCGGCCTTGCCGTGGCCGATGCCGCGCGCGCGGTCATTCCGGCGCCGGTTGTCGAGGCGATCACCGATACGGCGCGGCGCGTCACCAACAAGCGGATGCCCCGGGTCTCGCGTGCCCTGCACCGCGGCCCGGGCGCGCCTGCAGTGCACAGAGACAAATCCGAGAGGCGCCGCCAAACGGTCGTCTATTTCCCCGCCTGCCCGAGCCGCATGTTTGGGGCGCCCCAGACGCGGCATGGGCTTCTCGACACGCCGTCGGCCATGCTGGCGCTGCTGGAGCGGGCGGGGTTCGAGGTCGTGCTGCCCGAGCGCCTTGCCGGCCAATGCTGCGGTCAGCCCTTCCAGTCCAAGGGCTTTCCGGAACAGGCGGCCGAAGTCGGCAAGGCGCTCAAGCGCGAGCTCTCGACGCTGACCGAGGCGGGGCAGCTCAAGGTCGTGACCGATGCCTCGACCTGCGCCAAGCACCTGCGGGAGTTTCCGGGTGATGCGGCGGTTGCCGATTCTGCGCAGTTCCTCCTTGCCGAAGTGCTGCCACGCCTCCTCATCACCCAGAAGTTGCCGGTTGTGGCGGCGCACCATAATTGTTCGGCACAGCGGCTGTTAGAGCAGCCGGCGACCGAAGCGATTGCCGCTGCATGCGCAGAGAAGGTTGCTGTCCTCTCCTCGATCACCTGCTGCGGCTATGCCGGCGACAAGGGGCTCTTTGTTCCCGAACTCAATGCCCATGCCTTGCGGCGGGTGGGCAACGACGTTCCCGACGGGTGTGAACTGGGTGTCTCCACCGTCTCGACCTGCGCCTTGGGCCTCACGGAACATGCGGGCGTGCCATTCGTCAGCCTCGCCAGTCTGCTGGAATGGGCGAGCCGCTAGTGGTTCGCCCTGTCGGAGGGTGACCTCCAGCCCGAAACGCGCTAGTGCAGGGCCAGCAAGCCCCGGACATCCATGACCATCACCACCACCATCACCGCGCTCGGCCACAAGGGCGAGGGCGTTGCCGAAATCGACGATCGCAAGGTCTTCGTCCCACTGGCGCTGCCGGGAGAGGAAGTCGACATTGCAGTGGAGGGCGACCGGGGAACGCTGCTGGCGCTGCGGCAGGAATCGGCGCAGCGCATCAAGCCGTTCTGCCCGCATTTCGGTGCCTGTGGCGGCTGTCAGTTGCAGCATATGGACCGGCCAAGCTACGAGGCGTTCAAGACCGCCCTGGTTGAAACGCCGCTGCATTTTGCCGGCATCGAGACCAAGGTTAGCCGGTTCATCGATGCGTCGGGGGACGGGCGGCGGCGGGCGACGCTCCACGCCCGGCGCGAGGGCGCGGGCTATATGCGCCTGCGCAGCCATCAGGTGTATGACATCGATGCCTGCCCGATCCTCGTGCCGGCTTTGCGGCGCGCGCCCGACATCACGCGCGCAGTGATGCAGGCCGTTGGTGAGGCGGATGTCAGCTTCACGGCCACGCTGAGCGGGCTCGACGTGGCCATTCGCACCGAAAAGAAGCAGGCGCGGGCTGATCGCGTGGCGCCGCTTGCCGCGCGGTTCGGATTGGCGCGTCTATCGCTCAACGGCGAAATGGTGCTGCAGGCGCAGCCGCCGATCGTTGCCATGGGCCGGGCGCAGGTGGAGCTGCCAATCGGCAGCTTCCTTCAGGCCACGGAGGCGGCGGAACTGGCGCTGGCCGAGTATGTGACCGCGGCGGTCGGCAAGGCCAAGACCGTGGCCGACCTCTTCTGCGGCGTCGGTCCCTTTGCCCTGCGGCTGGCGGAGCAGCGGCCGGTCTTTGCAGCAGACAGCGACAAGGCCGGTATTGCCGCGCTGGACAAGGCACGGCGCTTCGCCAAGGGCATTCGCGAGGTTTCGGCCAAGGCACGCGACCTGTTCCGCGATCCATTGACCCAGTTCGAGCTGCCTTTCGAGGCGGTCGTGCTCGACCCGCCCCGTGCCGGCGCCGAGGCGCAGGTGCGGGAGCTGGCCAAATCCAAGATCAAGACGGTGGTGATGGTAGCCTGCGATGCGCGCACCTTTGCGCGCGACGCCGCCACTCTGGTGGGCAGTGGCTATGCGATGAGCGACCTGGTGGCAGTGGACCAGTTCACCCAATCCACCCATATCGAGATTGCTGCCACATTCCGGCGCTAGATAGTTCCGGGCCGAACGCAACCGCCTCCGAGGCGGCGCGTTTGGGTCAGCGTCAAACACCTTAATCGAGCGGCTGCGTGGGGCGGACGTTGTTGCGAATGGAGAATCCCATGCATTTCTGGAAGAAAACTCTTGTTATCGGCACCCTTATCGCGGGCGCGGCCATTCCGCTCCAGGCGCAGGAGGCCAGCGGCACCTTTGATCCGAACGGCACGTTCGTCGATCAGTGGGGCACGACCTTTACCTTCTCGCTCTGCGGCGACGGCACTGCGCTTTGCGGGACGCTGGACGTGCTCAAGGGCGACTCCGCCACCGAGGAGAACCTGGCCTTTGTCGGCAAGCAGGTGATGCAGGCCGCGGCAACCGGCCCGAACGAATGGAAGGGTGCTCTGGAAGCGGGTGGCATCAGCGCGGAAGCAACGGTGACGCAAACCAGCCCCGACACGATCGACATCCAGGGTTGCCGCGCAATCCTCTGCCAGACGATCACCTATACCCGTAGCTAAGCTACGGCGCGATCAACGCGGCGCGCGCTTGGCGAGAATTCGCTGCAGCGTGCGCCGATGCATGTTGAGCCGCCGGGCCGTCTCGGAGACGTTGCGGTCGCAGAGCTCATAGACGCGCTGGATATGCTCCCAGCGCACGCGATCGGCGGACATGGGGTTTTCTGGGGGCTCGGGCTTTTCCTCGCCCGTGGCCAGCAATGCATTGATGACGTCGTCGGCGTCGGCAGGCTTGCTGAGATAGTCGATGGCGCCAAGCTTCACAGCGGTTACCGCCGTAGCGATATTGCCATAGCCGGTCAGCACGACGGCGCGAGCATCGGGGCGCTTGGTGTGAAGGGCCGAGACCACTTCCAGGCCATTGCCGTCTTCGAGACGCAGATCCACCACAGCGTAGGCGGGTGGCTTTTCGCTCACCGCTGCGAGGCCCTCGGCAACCGAGCCGGCGATCCGGACATCGAAGCCGCGGCGCGCCATGGCGCGTTCGAGGCGCTGGAGGAAGGCCGCGTCATCGTCTACCAGCAAGAGACTGGGGTCGGTGGCCAGGAGATCTTCGATCGTGCTCATGCCTGTCATGTAGGGCTTTGCGGGGCAAACGTCAAAAAATTCGGCGCTACGCGATGCTTTGTCGCGACGCTAGATGGTGGGTTCCACTTCCACGGCAGCGCGCGGCCAGACAATGCGGACACGAGCGTGACCATCGTCGGCGACATTGTCGAAGGCTAGGCGGGCGCCGGTGCGCTCGAGGAGGGTCTTGGCGATGAAGACACCAAGGCCCAGCCCACCGGGCTTGTTGGCATCCGGGCCATGGGGATCGCGCGGGCGGCTGGTGAGGTAGGGTTCGCCAAGGCGGGCGATGAGCTCGGGGGCAAAGCCCGGGCCATCGTCGGTGATCGTCACCGTGACCTCGCTTGGCGTCCAGTTCGACTCCACCTCCACCGTTGAGCGGGCGAAGTCGCTGGCGTTTTCGATGAGGTTTCCGAGGCCATAGAGCAGGCCGACGCTGCGCTGGATCACCGGCGGCAGGCCGTCGCTGGGTTCGGAATAAAAGAGGATCACCTTGCCGTGGCCCTCATGGGGACGCGCCACTTCGGCCAGGAGATCGGTCAGGGGCACGGCGGCAAAGGGGTCGCCGCCTTCATTGCCGAGGTTGCGCAGCTTGGCGAGGATGGCGCGGCAGCGCGCGGCCTGAGCGATGATCAGTTCGACGTCTCCCGCCAGGTCGCTGCCCGGCTCCGCCTCCGCGCGCATTTCCTTGGCGGCAAGGGCGATGGTGGAAAGCGGCGTTCCCAGCTCGTGGGCGGCGGCGGCGGCGAGGCCGTCGAGGGCGGAGAGCCGTTCGCGTTGCGCCAGCGCCAGTTCGGTCGCGGCCAGCGCGTCGGCGATCTGGCGGGCATCGTGCGCCACCCGCATCGTATAGGCGGAGATGAACACCACGCCGCAGATGATCGAAACCCAGATGCCGATCACATAGATGCGGTTGAATACGATGCGGTCGTCAGGCGCCCAGGGCAGCGGCAGGTGCCAGACGGCGAGGAGCGATGCGATTACTGCCGCGAGAAGCGCGATTATGACGGTGGACCGTTGCGGCAGGGTCGTGGCCGACACCGAGACGGGGGCGAGCAAGAGCAGCGAGAAGGGGTTCTGGAGGCCCCCGGTCAGCGCCAGAAGACCGCCGAGCTGGCAGAGGTCGAAGGCGACCTGCCCTGCGGCGAGGACGGCACTGGGGCGATGGGTGGCACCGAACCGCAGCACCAGCACGATGTTGAGGACGGCAGAGAGGGCAATCAGCGCCAGACATTCGAGCAGCGGCAGCGGGAAGCCGAGGCCAAAGGCGACGAAGAGCACGCCGATAGCCTGCCCGATCACGGCCAGCCAGCGGATCAGCACCAGGGTCTGCAGGCGCAGCGGCCGCCAGGTCGTAGGCAAGGGCAGGCCGTCGGCCGGAGTGGTGAGCATATTACGGGGCTTTCGCGGCAGGATCGCCGCCCGCCATAGTAAGGCAGGATCGGCATTTCAAGATCACAAAATCGACAGGCACAGGATTGATCCCGTCCGGGCATGGGCCACGTATTGCCTATCGTGACTGGGAGACTCCAACCGAAATGAACACAGCAATCATCAAGCCTCAATGGTCGCCCCTGACCATCGCCCTCATGGTCCTGGGCTTTATTCTTTTCTGGCCGCTTGGCCTGGCCGTGCTCGGCTACATCCTCTGGGGTGAAAAGTTCGGCGGCTCGCCCGAAAAGGCGCAGGCCTACTGGAACAAGGGCAAAGCCTGGTGCACGTCCAACAAGGGTGCACAGCGCAACTGGAACAACCGGAGCTATGGCATGAACTCGAGCGGCAATGCAGCCTTTGACGAATACCGCGCCGAACAACTCAAGCGCCTCGAGGAAGAGCGCGCCCGTCTCGACGCCGAGATCGACGCCTTCCACGAATACATGGCCAACCTCAACAAGGCCAAGGATCGCGAAGAGTTCGATCGCTTCATGAACGAACGCCGCGGTTCCCGCCAAGGCTATGGCGACCAGAACAATGGCTGGAGCAACAACGGCTAAGCCGCTCCCGCCTGACCAAATCCTCCTGAAGCCGGTCGTTTCGACGACTGTACTGGCGCCCCGCAAGGGGCGCCTTTTTTGTATCGGCTGTGCAGGTACCTGACCGGGAGGCAGGGCTAGCGGAATCACGCTAGTATTGCGGCCATGAATCTCTTCTTCCGCACTAGGCCAAAGATCCCGACCAGCACCGCGTTGGAGATCGATGGCACGACGGTCAGCATCGCCGTCAAGGTCAATGCGCGCTCCAAGAGCTATCGGCTCTCCCTGCCGGCGACGGGACCGGTGTTGACGCTGCCGCCGCACGGCAAGTGGGCGGAAGCGGAGGCCTTTCTCCACCGTCACCGCGGCTGGCTGGCGGCGCGGATCAAACGCGCGCCGGCTGCAGCGAGCTTTGCCCATGACGGAGTGGTGCCGCTGCGTGGGGTGGACCATCGCATCGTTGCCACGGGAAAGGTGCGCGGCCGCGTCGAGCTGGCAGAGCTCGATGGCGAGAGGGTCATCCTTGTGCCAGGCGAAGCGGCTCACCAGGCGCGGCGGCTGGTGGACTGGTTCAAGAGCGAAGCTCAGGCGGACCTGGAACAGCGGACCGCTTTTCATGCCGGGCGGCTGGGCGTGGCCGTCAAGGCCGTGCGGATGCGCAGCCAGGCCAGCCGCTGGGGCTCGTGCTCATCGAGCGGCAACATCAACTACAACTGGCGGCTGATTTTGGCGCCGCCCTTCGTGCTCGACTATGTGGCGGCCCATGAAGTGGCGCATCTGGTGGAGATGAACCACTCGGCGGCCTTCTGGGCCACGGTGAAGCGCACCCTGCCCGAGATGGAGCGCGGGCGCGCCTGGCTCAAGGCGCATGGCCGCCAGCTTATGGCGCATGGCGGCTAAACGCCCGCGGTCAGCGTGGTCCGAGGGCGCTGACGCCCTCAGTTCTGCTGGTCGCCGAAGATCAGGTCCATCAGCGTACGCTGCGAGCGCTCGTTCTGGATCGGCACGGTTTCCCCGAGATTGGCCGGCGGCTGGATCTGCTGCGGCTGGATGACCTGAGGCTGCTGCTGGGCCGGGGCGCTGGGCACCCAGACCTGCTGACCCGTCGCCGGATCGACCACCAGGTTCATCGGAAGGCCGGTCGCCGGGTCGATAGGTGCCTGACCGACGCCATTGCTCTGCGGCTGCAGCGGGAAGCCGGTGACCGGATCGACAGCCTGCGGCTGAACGACCTGGTTTCCACCCACGACCTGACCCACAGGCAGGCCCGTCGCCGGATCGATCTGTACGCCATTGGCATCGACCAGCATGCCGCCACCCGTATTGCCGACGGGCATGCCCGTAGCCGGGTCGATCTGCTGGCCAGCGACGGGAAGGCCCGTGGCGGGGTCGATCTGCTGACCGCCGACTGGGAGGCCCGTGGCCGGGTCAACCATCTGGCCGGTCTGGATCGGCTGGTTGGCCGACATGGCCGTGGCCGGAACATACTGCCCGGTGGCTGGATCGAGCTGCATCAACTGCCCTGTGGCCGGATCGGTCATGGTCTGGACGGGTTGGCCGGTACCGGCGTCGACATATTGCGTCATCGGCTGACCGGTGGCCGGGTCGATGACCGCCTGGCCCGTCGCCGGATCGAGCACCGGCTGGGACACAAGCTGGCCCTCATAGCTGCCGCCCGGAATGGAGGCGATCTGCTTGCCCTCATGTGCCTTGGTCATGAATTCCGACCAGATCGAGGCCGGAACGTTGCCGCCCGACAAGGTGGTCTTGGTGTCGTTGTCGTTGCCGAGCCAGACGCCGGTGACCATGGCGGCGGTGTAGCCGACAAAGAGGGCGTCGCGGGCATTCTGCGAGGTGCCAGTCTTGCCGCCGAATTCCCAGCCGCCAAGGTTGGCGCCCTTGCCGGTGCCGACCTCAACGGCGGTTTCCAGCATGTCGTTCATCTGCGCCAGCACGGTTGGATCGACCACGCGGCCCGGGCCGGCATCAGACGCCTGGTAGAGGATTTCGCCGTCCTTGGACTGAATGGAGGTGATCACATTGGGGATCACTCCCATGCCGCCATTGGCGAAGGGCGCATAGGCCGAGGTCAGCTCAAGGAGGTTCACCTCCTGGGTGCCCAGGGCGATGGAGGGCACCGGGGTAAGGGGCGAGGAAATGCCCATGCGCGTCGCCACGTCGATCACCGCTTCGGGCGTCACGTCGATGGCGAGGCGCGCCGCGATGGTGTTGAGCGAATAGGCTAGGCCCTGACGCAGCGTCACCGTGCCGGCATATTTGCCGGAAGCGTTGCGCGGGCTCCAGCCCTGGTATTCGAACTGCGCATCTTCTGCCAGGGTATCGGGCGTGTAGCCCTTTTCCATGGCGGCCATGTAGACGAAGGGCTTGAAGGTCGAGCCAGGCTGGCGCTTGGCGGTGACGGCGCGGTTATACTGGCTGGCCTGGTAGTCGACGCCGCCCACCATAGCGCGCACGGTGCCGTCCACATCCATGGCAACAAGCGCGCCCTGGCTGAAGCCGCGGTTCGGACCCTCATTGGCCACCGCTTCCTTGACGATGAACTCGGCGTCCTTTTGCAGCTTGAAATCGATGGTGGTCTGCACCACCACGTCGGTCTTGATCTCGCCGATATAGGAGGTCATCAGCGACTCGACCCAGTCGGCCACATAGGATTCCGAACCGGCCACGCGGGTGCGCACGGTTTGGTTGGGATCGATCTGGGCGGCTTCGGCCTCTTCCTGGGTGATGAAGCCGTCGCGCGCCATGGCCGCGAGGGACAGACGCTGCCGTTCGATGGCGCGTTCCGGATTGCTCTTCGGATTGTAAGCCGACGGTGCCGGAAGGATGCCGGCCAGCATGGCGGCCTGGCCCAGCGACAGATTGCGCGCGGAGACGCCGAAATAGGTCTGTGCCGCAGCCTCGATACCCGTTGCGCCGGCGCCGAAATAGACGCGGTTCATATAGAGCTCGAGGATTTCTTCCTTGGTGTAGTTCTGCTCCAGCCATACCGCGAGGATCATTTCCTGGATCTTGCGGGCGATCGTCTGGTCGGGGGTCAGGAAGAGGTTCTTGGCGACCTGCTGGGTGATCGTGGATGCGCCGCGAGTGACGTCGCCAGCCTGCACGGTTTCGATGGCGACGGAGATCAGGCCCAGCGGATCGACGCCGAAATGACTCATGAAGCGGCGGTCTTCCGAGGCGATGATGGCCGCCGGAACGTAGTAGGGCAGTTCACGATAGGTGATGGCTTCGCCGCCGGTGGCGCCACGATTGGAAATCAGGCTGCCGTCGGAGGCCAGGATGCGGATATTGGGCGGCCGGTCGGGAATGGCCCAGGTGTTGGACGAGGGCAGTTGCGCGCCGTAGTAGACGATGACGCCAATGCCGGCGATGCCCACCCAGAGGCAGGCCACAAAGCCCCACCAAAGGAGGCCCATGAGGAAGCCACCGGAACGGGACCGGCGCTTTTTCGGCTGAGCCTTGCCGCGGCGCGACGGCTTTGGCGGCTTGCCGCCACCGCCAGTGCCCTTGGTGCTGCGCGAGGGCCGCTCATCGGCGACCGAAAAGCCCATGGACTGGCCGAGCGTGGGCTCCACACGGTCTCCGCTCTTGCCGCGCGACCGTGCCTTGGGCTTGGAAGCCCTGGATGGCTGATTGCCTACGCGATCGTCAGCGGAAATGCGAAAATCCATCAAGCATACCCTAGAAGTGGTGCCTCGTGCCCGCTTCTACCCTGTTCCGCTGCGTCGGGGAACAAGAGGTTAGCGACTGGTTAAGGCGGCTTGACCGTCATGCGGGCGCGACATTGCTGCCGAAGCGCTTTCCCGTGCGATCACGAGCCGCTTCTCAGGGGAAATTGTGGCCGGTTTATGTGGGGACTTCCGGTTCCCGCGCAGTGTTGCCCTCCCGTCACAAGCCATGCCTTGCCCTTGCCACGTCGGCTCGATTATGTCGCGCGGGCAAACCGGGAGGTCCCATGCGTCGCGCCATTGCTGCCATAATTCTCTTCACGCTTGCGGCACCTGCCCTTGCCCAAGAGCAGAGAACAGTGGAGCAGGCGTTGAATAGTGCACTCACGACCTTCGAAGAGGCGCTGCCGACGCTCTCGGCAGAGTTCGGGGTTGACGTTGCCGCCTATCGCGATGCGCTCAGCCTGCAGCGGTTTCAATCCGGCTATTGGGGTGGCACCATAACCGTCGAAATCGAGCGGCGCGACAGCGCCACCGGCTCGTGCGGTCAGTTTGCCGCCTTTGTCCGCATACCGCCGGAGAACGGGGCGGTGCGGCTGGTGCTCTGCCCCCAATTCTTCTCGCGTGGCGCAGACGCCTTGCGCCAGCTGACCATTCTGCATGAGATGGTGCATGTGGTGGCCGGGCCCGACGAGTGCCGGGCCATGGCCTTCGCAGCACGGATCGAAATGGCAGCAACCGGCGCGTTCACGCCGGTTGACCGCTATTGGCGGGCCAACGGCTGCGAGCAGTCGGATTACCGGCTGCCCTAGCTTTCAGCTAGCGCCAGCCCAGAGCCGGGGCGACCAGTTTGAGGATGCTCTCGATGACGTGGGCATTGTAGTCGACGCCAAGCTGGTTGGGCACGGTCAGCAGGAGCGTATCGGCTTCGGCGATTGCCTCGTCCTGCCGCAGCTCCTCGATCAGCTTGTCGGGCTCACCCGTATAGCCGCGGCCGAACACAGCGCGCTTTTCCGGCTCGATATAGCCGAACTGGTCTTCTTCCTTGCGGCCGGCGCCGAAATAGGCACGGTCCATGTCATTGACGAGGGCAAAGATCGAACGGCTGACTGAAACGCGCGGCTCGTGCGCGTGCCCGGCCTCTTTCCAGGCGGCGCGGTAGGCGCGGATCTGCTCGGCCTGCTGGATATGGAACGGCTTGCCGGATTCGTCGAACTTGAGCGTCGAGGATTGCAGATGCATGCCCATCTGTGCAGCCCAGACGGCCGTGGCATCGCTGGCGGCACCCCACCAAATGCGCTCGCGCAGGCCCGGCGAATGCGGCTCGAGCCGCAACTTGCCCGGCGGATTGGGGAACATCGGGCGCGGATTGGGTTCGGCAAAGCCATTGCCCTTGAGCACTTCAAGGAACACCTTGGTCTGCTCGCGCGCCATGTCCTGATCGGTCTGCCCCTCGGGCGGATTGTAGCCGAAATAGCGGAAGCCATCGATCACCTGCTCGGGCGAGCCGCGGCTGATGCCCAGCTGCAGGCGGCCTCCGCTGATCAGATCGGCAGCGCCGGCATCCTCAGCCATGTAGAGCGGGTTTTCGTAGCGCATGTCGATGACGGCCGTGCCGAGCTCGATGCGCTTGGTCTTGGCGCCTGCGGCGGCCAAGAGCGGAAAGGGAGAGGCCAGCTGGCGGGCAAAGTGATGCACGCGGAAATAGGCGCCATCGGCTCCCAGTTCCTCGGCAGCGACTGCCAGGTCGATGGACTGCAGCAGGGCGTCGCCGGCCGAGCGCGTGCCCGATTGCGGTGAGGGCGACCAGTGGCCGAAGGACAGAAACCCGATCTTTTTCATGGATGAACCTGCGCGTTGCGTCCCCCGGTGCGAAGGACTGCCCGATAGCTATGATGCCGGACTGGTCAGAAAAAGCCAGAGAAGCAGAACGCATCGTTCCTGCCGCTGAACAACCGAATGAACCTGCTGACTCCTGGCGACGTTGAGACAAACAACAGCAAAGGAGATTCAAATGGCAACGAACACCCATACATCACGGGGCCGTGCCCAGGACCGCGCCAAGGTCGCCGCCGGACAGGACCATGAGGTTCGCTATGAAGCCGATAAGACCGGTGCCAGCAAAGGCGAGGTCAAGGCGGCAGTGAAGGAGGTCGGCAACTCCCGAAAGGCGGTCGAGAAAGAGCTCAAGCACTAAGCTCGAGCTCCCCGTAGATCAGACCGGCGGCATAGCCACCGGTCCGTAAAGATCAGACGTCCAGGTTGCTGACGCTGAGGGCATTGTCCTGGATGAAGTCGCGACGGGGTTCGACGAGGTCCCCCATCAGGGCGGTGAAGATCTGGTCGGCTTCGTCGCTCTGGTTGATCTCGACCTTGAGCAGGGTACGCGCGTTGGGATCGAGCGTCGTTTCCCAGAGCTGGGAGGCGTTCATTTCACCCAGGCCCTTGTAGCGCTGGAGCGACACGCCCTTGCGGCCGGCATCGGTCACCGCTTTGAAGAGGCTCGAGGGACCATAGATGTTGATGGTCTCGCCCTTGCGGGTGAGCGTCGGCACGCCACCATAGATCTCGTCAAGCCGCTCGGCCATCTGCCGGAGCTTGCGGGCGTCGGCGCTCTGGAGCAATGCCTTGTCCAGCAGGTGCTTTTCGGCCACGCCGCGGACGGTGCGCGAGAAGGCGAGGTCATCGGTATCGGTGATTTCGCCGGACCAGCCCTGCTCCCATTCGTCCGAAATGCGGTCGAGCCGGTTGGCCACGCGAGCCATCACCTCGCCGATCTTGTCAGGATTGTTGAGACCATCGGGATCGAGGCCGCCGACGATTGCCGCCTGTTCGACCAGGCTGCGGCTGTAACGGGTGTTGAGGTTTTCGATGGCCGCAACGATCTGGCGGGCCTGCTGCACGATGCCCTGGAGATCGGCGCCGGCATGCTGGTGACCATCGCGGGTGGTGAAGACCGCATCGTCGAGCCCTGCCTCGATCAGGTAATCGATCAGCGCGTCTTCGTCCTTGAGATACTGTTCGGACCGGCCACGCATGGCTTTGTAGAGCGGTGGCTGGGCGATATAGACGTGACCGCGCTCCAGCAGTTCGGGCGTCTGCCGGTAGAAGAAGGTCAGCAGGAGCGTGCGAATGTGGGCGCCGTCCACGTCCGCGTCGGTCATGATGATGATCTTGTGGTAGCGGAGCTTGTCGGCGTTGAACTCCTCGCGGCCGATGCCGGTGCCCAGCGCCGTGATCAGCGTACCGACCTGGTCGGATGAGATCATGCGATCAAAGCGCGCGCGCTCGACATTGAGGATCTTGCCGCGCAGCGGCAGCACGGCCTGGTTGGAGCGGTCGCGCCCCTGCTTGGCCGAACCACCGGCGGAGTCGCCTTCCACGATGAAGATTTCCGACTTGGCCGGATCGCGCTCCTGGCAATCGGCGAGCTTGCCGGGCAGCGAGGAGATTTCCAGCGCGCCCTTGCGACGCGTGAGTTCGCGCGCCTTGCGAGCAGCCTCGCGGGCAGCGGCAGCCTCAGCCACCTTGCCGACGATGACCTTGGCCTCGTTGGGGTGCTCCTCGAACCACTGGCCGAGCTTGTCGTTGACGATGTTCTCGACGACAGGCCGGACTTCGGAGGACACCAGCTTGTCCTTGGTCTGCGAGGAGAATTTCGGATCGGGCACCTTGACCGAGAGGACGCAGGTCAGGCCTTCGCGGGTGTCGTCACCAGTCAGCGTCACCTTTTCCTTTTTCGCGATGCCGCTGGCTTCCGCATAGCCGACAACCTGGCGCGTCAGGGCGCCGCGCAGGCCGGCCAGGTGGGTACCGCCGTCGCGCTGGGGAATGTTGTTGGTGAAGCAGAGAACGTT
The DNA here is from genome assembly GCF_036563435.1 of Devosia sp. Classification (GTDB taxonomy): domain Bacteria; phylum Pseudomonadota; class Alphaproteobacteria; order Rhizobiales; family Devosiaceae; genus Devosia. The sequence continues at coordinate 476,322 of NZ_DATCMJ010000014.1, read as the reverse complement.
CTCGTGGTAGCTGTCATTCCACTGCAGCGCCACTTCGACGGTGATGCCGTCCTTTTCGCTGATCATGGTGATGGGCCTGTCGACCACAGGCGCCTTGGACTTGTCGAGATACTGCACGAAGGCTTCGAGGCCGCCTTCGTAGAAGAGTTCGGTTTCGATGGGCTCGGGATGACGCAGGTCACGCAGCAGGATGCGAACGCCCGAGTTCAGGAAGGCGAGTTCGCGCAGGCGGTGTTCCAGCGTCTTAAAATCGAACTCCACCATGGTGAAGGTATCGGACGACGGCAGGAAGGTGATTTCCGAGCCGGAGCGGCCTTCATAGGTGCCGGGCTTTCTGTCTTCCTTGTATTCGCCCACGACCTTGAGCGGCGCCACGGCGTCGCCATGGGCAAATTCCATCTCGTGAATCTTGCCGTCGCGGCGGATATTGAGGCGCAGCCAGACCGAGAGGGCGTTGACGACCGAGACGCCCACGCCGTGGAGGCCGCCGGAGACCTTGTAGCTGTTCTGGTCGAACTTACCGCCGGCATGGAGCTGGGTCATGATGACCTCGGCCGCCGAGACGCCCTCTTCCTTGTGGATGTCGGTGGGAATGCCGCGACCATTGTCGTTGACCGAGCAGGAGCCATCCGGATTGAGCGTCACCGTCACGAGGTCGGCATGGCCGGCCAGGGCCTCGTCGATGGCGTTATCCACCACCTCGTAGACCATGTGATGGAGGCCCGAACCGTCATCCGTATCACCGATATACATGCCGGGGCGCTTGCGCACCGCGTCGAGGCCCTTGAGCACCTTGATGCTGTCGGCACCGTATTCGTTGGGAACGGAATTTTCGTTATCGGTCATGGGGTCCGAATCAGTCGTTTCGAGTAGGTTTCGTTCTAGCGGATGGGGTGCTCAACCCCAAGCAAAATGGGCGTTTGCGCCGGTTTTGCAGGGGATTGCAGCCTTGGTCTGCAGCAGGCAACCGTGGACCGTGCCTCAGTCCTTTTGCAGCCGCCCGTCCTTGACCGTCACCGTCTGTGCCCGATCCCCCAGCGCCTCGAACAGCAGCCGGTCGGTGCCGGTGAGGAAGCACTGCGTGCCCAAGCCATCGAGGGCGGAAAACAGCGCCCGCCGGCGGTCCGGATCGAGATGAGCCGCGATCTCGTCGAGGAGCAGAAACGGCGTGATGCCGGTCCTGAGCTTGACCAGACGGGCATGGGCAAGGATCAGCCCGATCAACAGCGCCTTCTGCTCTCCGGTGGAGCCGAGGGCTGCCGGCATGGCCTTCTGGCGGTAGGTGACGTCGAGGTCGACACGGTGTGGACCAGATATGGTGCGTCCGGCGGCGCGATCAACCCCACGGGACCCCCGCCACAGCTCTGTGAGAGCCGATTCCAGCGCCGCAGCGCTTTGCGGCTCTGCAGCGGATTCAAACAGCGGCGTCAGCGCCAGATGGGCGGCCGGGAAGCTGCCGTCCTCGACGCTTTGCTCGATCAGCGCCTGCAGGTGCTGGAGGCTATCGGTGCGCGCCAGGTGGATCGAGGCACCCAGCTCCGCCAGTTGCGCTTCGATGGCGCCAAGCCAGGCAGGGTCGCCCCCGTCCTCGAGCAGCCGATTGCGCTGCCGCATGGCCTTTTCATAGTCGCCCACGGAGGCGGAATGGGTGGGGATCAGCGTCGTTACCAGCCGGTCAAGAAAGCGGCGGCGGTCGCTGGCCGGGCCTGAAAACAGACCATCCATGGCTGGGGTCAGCCACAGCACGCGCAGGTAATCGCTCATCGCCTCGATGGAACGGGCATTGGCGCCATTGATGCGCACGCGCCGCCCGCCATCGGGCGCAGCGCCGGTGCCGATATCAGAGGGACCGTCATCGGTTTCGACACTGGCGGCAACGGCCCAGGGCAGGTCACTGCCCTGCAGCTGCAGCGTCTCGAAGCTGGCGCCGCGCAAGCCCCGTCCAGGGGAGAGGACGGAAACGGCCTCCAGCAGATTGGTCTTGCCGGCGCCGTTGGGCCCGGTGAGGACCACGTGGCGCGCATCGAGATCAAGCGCTGCTGCCGCATAGTTGCGGAAGGCAGTGAGGCGGAGGCGGGAGAGGTGGCGGGGTGTCAAAGTCTTTCCGCCATGCTGCCTGACCCACCGCGCGTCAGCCTCGGGATCGACCCGAGGGTGTTGCACTTCGCAGGCATCGGCAAGTGAAGAGCCCTCGGGTCAGGCCCGAGGGCGACGATGGAGTTTGCGGCGAACAAGGAGCCCCTTACACGCGCATCGGCATCAGGACGTAGAGGGCGCGGGTTTCGCCTTCGTCCTTGACCAGGGTCGGCGAGCCGGCGTCGTTGAACATGAAGACGGCGCTGTCGGAGCGGATCTGGCTGATGATGTCGAGCAGGTAGCGCGCGTTGAATCCGATCTCGAAGCCGTCGGTGTCGAATTCAACCGGCAGTTCTTCGCTGGCCGTGCCGTGGTCCGGGTTGGTGACCGAGAGCTCGAGCAGACCATCGCGGGCCTGGAGCTTGACGGCCTTGCCGCCACGATCGGAGGCAATGGTGGAGACGCGGTCAACCGCCGTCGCAAAGCTCTGGCGATCGACGTTCATCTGCTTGTCGTTGTTCTTGGGCGTCACCCGGTCATAATCGGGGAAGGTCCCCTCGATCAGCTTGCTCAGGAGCACGACCGAACCGACGGCAAAGCGGATCTTGGTTTCGCTGACTTCGACGGTCACGTCGCCATCGGCGCCATCAAGGAGCTTTTGCACCTCCCCCACCGTCTTCTTGGGCACGATGATGCCCGGCATGCCCTTGGCACCGGCCGGCGCCTCGATCTCGGCGCGCGCCATGCGGTGACCGTCGGTGGCCACGGCGCGCAGCACGGTGCCGGCATTGCTCACGTCCACGGTGTGGAAATAGATGCCGTTGAGATAGTAGCGGGTTTCCTCGTTGCTGATGGCGAACTGGGTGCGCTCGATCAGCTCACGGAAGGAGGCCGCGGGCATGGTGAATTCATGGCCGAAGCTGCCCGACTTCAGATCGGGGAAGCTATCGGGATTGAGGCAGGCGAGATTGAAGCGCGAGCGGCCGGAGGTCAGCACCATGTTCTCGCCGCCATCGGTCTCGAGCCGCACCTCGGCGCCATCGGCCAGCTTGCGCACGATTTCATAGAGCGTGTGCGCCGGAACGGTCGTGGTGCCGGGCGTCGCGACCATGGCCGGCACGCTTTCGGTGACCTCGATGTCGAGGTCGGTGGCGCGCAGCTCGACCTTGTCGTCACTCGCCTTGAACAAGACGTTGGCCAGGATCGGGTATGTGTTGCGCCGCTCCACGACACGATGCACATGGCTCAGCGACTTGAGCAGATGGTTGCGTTCGAGCGTGACTTTCATGCGACAACTTCCCTGGCACTACGCGACCGCGAACAGGGGCCGAAAGCCCCGTCCGGCCGGGGTTGGACATTTACAATTCGGTAGCCAAAAGGCAAGGGCGAGCGGTGTCGCAGCCCGGCTTTGCACAAGGTTGCACCCGGCAACCGGGTGGTTGGCGCAGGCGTTCGGCTTTAAACAAGTAGAGGATGCCGACATGCCGGGACATTCAATCTGGAGCCGCTACAGCTTTGCCTGGGTCACCGCCGGATTTTTCATCATCTCGCTGGTGGGCCATTGGCTGTTCGGCTGGTTCGCCTTTGCCGAGGAAGCCGCGACCCATGGGCAGGCGCCGGAAGCTGGTTCCTACGTGATCGAGATGCTGCGCGACACGTTCGAGAACTGGCAGTCCGAATTCCTGCAGCTGATCTGGCAGGTTGCGGGCCTCGCGCTGCTGCTGCATGTGGGATCGCCGCAATCCAAGGAAGGCGAGGATCGCATGGAGGCCAAGCTCGACGAAATCCTGAAACGCGTTGCGCCCAGCGACGGCGAGGCGATCATCGACGAACTCGATGAAGCCTATGCCGGCCGTCATACCGATCCGCAATACAAGCAGCGTTCAGAACGGAGGGAGTAGCCTACTCCTCAAGCATGCGCTTGAGCAGCTCGATTTCCTGCGCCAGTTCCACGTCGTCCTTGATCATCTGCTCGACCTTGCGGACAGAATGGAGGACGGTGGTGTGGTCGCGTCCGCCGAAGCGACGGCCGATCTCGGGCAGGGAGCGGGAGGTCAGGGCCTTGGCCAGGAACATGGCGATCTGGCGCGGACGCACCACATCGCGCGAGCGGCGGGCCGAGAGGAGTTCGTTGCGCGGCACCTTGTAGTGACGCGACACCATCTTGAGGATGTCCTCGATGCGCACGCGGCGCGCATCATGGGTGCGGATGAGGTCGCCCAGGGTCTTTTCGGCGAGGGGGACGGTGATGAGCTCACCGGTCAGCTGGTTGGCGGCGACGAGGCGATTGACGGCGCCATCGAGGTCGCGGCCATGGCTGATCACGGCACGGGCGACATAATCGATGACGGGCGCCGGGAAATGCATGCCATAGCGGGCAGTCGCCTGATCGGCCCGGCGCTGCACGATGGACTTGCGCAGTTCGAGATCAAAACCGGAGATCGGCACGACAAGGCCGCCGGAAAGGCGCGAGCGGATGCGCTCGTCGATCATTTCAAGATCGCGCGGCGGGGCGTCGCCGGCCACGACCACCTGCTTGGCACCGGTCAGGAGCGTGCCCAGCGTATGGCCGAATTCGGTCGCCGACTTGCCCTGGAGGAACTGCATGTCGTCGATGAGGAGCAGGTCGACACGGCGCAGCCATTCCTTGAAGCCGAGCGCCGACTGGCGCTGCACGGCGGTGATGAAATGGTACATGAAGTGGTCGGCGGTCAGGTAGACGATGTTCTTGGTCGGATCCGCCGATTGCACCGCATGGGCGATGGCATTGAGCAGGTGCGACTTACCGAGACCGACGGTTGAATGGATATAGACCGGATTGAAGGTCACGGTGTTGTTGGCGGCGGCATTGGCGATCTGCCGCGCCACGCCGAGCGCCATCTCGTTGGCCTCGCCGGCCACAAAGGTGTCGAATGTCATGCGCGGATCGATGGCGCTGCCGGCCAGCGCATCGCCCTTGGCGGCGGAATTGTCGCGCACCAGGCGGGGCTGTGTCAGCTGCACGGGGGCCGGAGCGGGCGCGGGGGACGCGGCTTCAGCGGGGGCGGCAGCGGGTTCTGCGGCAACGGGGGCAAGGCGGGGACGGGCCTGGCCATTAACGCGAAGGGTCACCTGGATGCGGGCGACATCCTCGTCATCGGCACGGAAGGCTTCGAGGATACGATCGGCATAGTTGCTCTGCACCCAAGAACAAAGGAAACGCGTGGGCGCCGACAGGTGGACGACATCATCGACCAGTTCCTCGAGCTCAAGGCGGGCGAACCAGGAGGCAAACACATCTTCGCCGACACCGGCCTTGAGGCGCGCCCGAACCCGGTTCCAGAGGTCGCGCTGGCTTTCGGCAGAGTCGGAACTGATCATGACAGGAAGGTCGCCTTTGGTGGTGGAAGTGGTGGAGGAGGAACCGGGCTGGGCCCAATCGTCTCCACCGGCGGTTGCCTGTCGCATCATCTGTTGCCCCAATTTCTACGCGCGGCCCGCAAAGCCGCAATGTGTCAATCTGCCCGGCCGCCCCGGCCAAAGCTTCGCCCTCATGCCCACCGAAAGCGGGCACAAATCTTCTCTCCGGTGGCAGGCCACCGGCTATCTGCTCAATCTTGTCGTGAACCCGGCCAGTCTCGACCGAAGGCTTTGAACTATACCCTGCCGACCCTTTGGAGACCGACTGCCAAACGTGCTGCCAACACAACCTTCACCGATACAGCTTCTCGAACGAGACGCCCGGAAGCCGAAAACTACGCCCTGATTTAGTACCCTGCCAGCCTGGTCGAACCCTCTCTTGCGGGGCCCTTTCCGCTGCTGACCGGATTACTTTAGAGGGTCGGTTTTGGTGCTGCAACCGTGGAATCTGCAAAATGGGGGCTTGACTCTGAGCTTGTGTTTTTGCCCTCCGCAGGCGCCCCGAAGGCGCTCAAAGCAAGGCTCTGTGACTCAATGCAGAATCGCTCAGCGGGCCGTCGCCAAATCGTAAAAATATTATTTCCGCCCGGCCCCGAGTCTTGCCTGCCGCAGCTTCAGCAGCTCTGTGCCGAGCCCTTCTCGAGCATCACAAAGGCTTGTGGAACCTCAAGGTTTTCTTCCTGATCCCACGAGACAGCGGCTTGGCGCCTTTGTCGCCAGAGCGACACAAAACTGTCGCACCCGGAAAAACCTTGCCCTGCTGGAGAAACAAAACGGGCCCCTGACGGAGCCCGTTATTCGTTTCCAGCGGCACCCCAAGGAAGAGGTGCCGAACGTTGCCCGATCAGGCGCTGAGAGCCTTTACGCGGCTGTTGAGGCGCGAGATCTTGCGGGCTGCCAGATTGGCATGAACGATGCCCTTGGAGGCAGCGCGGTTGATCTCGGGAGCAGCAGCGTTGAGCGCTTCCATGGCGACCTTGTGATCGCCGGCAGTGATGGCTTCTTCAACCTTGCGGATGAAGGTGCGCACGCGCGAACGGCGCGACTTGTTGATCGCGGTGCGGGCAGCAATCTTGCGGGTAGCCTTTTTGGCTGAAGGCGTATTGGCCATAACGGTCCTCTTGGCGTCCAACCGGCCGATAGCGCACGAAAGTCGCAGACGTCCGGAGATAAAATGAAATCGGCGGCTTTCGACTGCCGCCAAGTTGCGCGGTCTATAGGGGAAAGGCGGGAAAGCGTCAACTGGATTCCGGGGCCCAGCGCTCAGGGCGCCTTCTGGCACACCGGACAAAAGAAGGTCGAACGGCCCGACTGAACGATCCGCTCGATGGTGCCGGTGCAGAGCGGGGTCGGGCAGGGTTCGCCTTCCCGGTCATAAACGGCAAAGCGGTGCTGGAAATAGCCCGAGCCACCTTCCGCATTGCGGAAGTCCCGCAGGGTCGACCCACCCACCTCGATGGCCTCAAGCAGCACCTGCCGCACGGCATGGGCGAGGTCATCGAGCGCCGGCTTGGGCTTGCCCCTGGCGGTGACCAGCGTTCCCGCCAAAACGGTGGGCAGGATGTGGCTGCGGTGGAGCGCTTCGGCGACATAGATATTGCCCAGCCCCGCCACCACCCGCTGGTCGAGCAGCGCGGCCTTGATCGGCGCCTTCTTGCCCTTGAACTTGTCGGCCATCTCGGCGGCGTTGAAGTCGTTGCCGAGCGGCTCAGGACCCAGGCCCTGGAGATAGGGACTGTCATCGGGGTCGTCATAGAGATCAATGAAGCCGAAGCGGCGCGGATCGGCATAGATCAGGTGGCTCTGGCCATGCTCGGGATGAACGATGTCCCAGACCATGTGGTCATGCTTGGGCTCGGTGCCCGGCTCGTAATAGCGCGGCGGCTTGTCTATGCCATGTTCGGCAAAACGCCAGGAGCCGGTCATGCCCAGATGGCTGAGCACGGTCTTGCCGTTGTCGAGCGCGATCAGCAGATATTTGGCGCGCCGGCCAACAGCGGTGATGGTGGCCCCTTCGATGGCCGCCGCCAGCCCCTGGGGAAAGGCGAAGCGCAGATCGGCGCGGTTGAGCGTGACTTTTTCGATACGGGCACCGGCCAGCCAGGGCTCGAGCCCACGTCGGACGGTTTCTACCTCTGGCAGTTCGGGCATTGGGGTCTCTTTACCTGTGCGGCTTTGTGCCATGGCAAAGCCGGATTGGGTTGCATATGGTGCAGCACCACACATCAACCTAGCGAGCATTGCCATGACTGAAGCGCGCGAGACCACTCATTTCGGCGAGCAGACCGTGGCCATGGAGGACAAGCAGGGGCTGGTGGACAAGGTCTTCCACGATGTGGCCGACCGCTACGACCTGATGAACGACCTGATGAGCGCCGGGGTTCACCGCCTGTGGAAGGATGCCATGGTCAGCGAACTGGCGCCGCCCAGGAGCGGCACGCGGCCCTATCGCGTGCTCGACATGGCGGGTGGCACGGGAGATATCGGCCAGCGCATCGTCGACCGCTCGGTGGGCTATGCCGAAGTGGTAGTGTCCGACATCAACGCGGACATGCTGCGCGTGGGCGCCGAACGGGCCAAGACGTGGCGCTACCCGTCACAGGTCAGCTTCCTGGAAGCCAATGCCGAGGAACTGCCATTCGAGGACGGGAGCTTCGACGCCTATACAATTGCCTTCGGCATTCGCAACGTGCCGCGCGTACAGAAGGCATTGGACGAGGCCCATCGGGTGTTGAAGCGCGGTGGGCGCATCCTGGTGCTCGAATTCAGCCAGGTAGACGTACCCGGCCTCGACGCCATCTACCAGCTTTATTCGGACCGAGTGATCCCGCCGATGGGACGGGTGGTGACCGGCGACGCGCAGCCCTACCAATACTTCATCGAGTCCATCCGCAAGTTTCCCGGTCCGCAGGCCTTTTCTTCCATGCTCGGGCAGGCCGGCTTCCGGCGCGTGAAGCACCAGAGCTTCACCGGCAATATCGCCACGCTGTTTTCGGGGTGGAAGTTCTAGCCCATGGTACTTGGTGCCTATTTCCGGCTGGCTCGCGCCGGCTATGTCCTGGCGCGCGAGGGCGCGCTGTCGATTGTTCAGAACCTGCCGCCGGCGCTGGCGCCGCTACGGTTTGGCCTCTGGCTCGGGCGGCTGGTGGAGCGGCCGAGCGTGCGCCGCACCGGTCACGTCGAACGGCTCAACAAGGCGTTGAACCGGCTAGGCCCAACCTATGTGAAGTTTGGCCAGACGCTGGCGACCCGCCCGGACGTCGTGGGCCCGCAGGTTGCCAGCGACCTCGCCGGGCTGCAGGATCGGATGGAACCGTTCGATCCTGCACTGGTGCCCGCCATCCTATCATCGGCGCTGGGACCGAAGGCAGCAGAATTGACGGAACTGTCGCCGCCTGTGGCCGCCGCGTCGATCGCGCAGGTGCATCGGGCGCGGCTGCGGCCGGCCAGCGGTGGCATCAAGACCGTGGCGGTCAAGGTGCTGCGGCCCGGCGTCGAAGCGCGCTTCATGGCCGATATCGAGAGCTTTTATGCCGCGGCACGCCTGGCGGAGGGCTTTGTCCGCTCCACCCGCCGCCTCAGGCCGACCGAAGTGGTCCAGACGCTGGATCGCTCGGCCCGGCTCGAGCTCGACCTGCGGCTCGAAGCCGCGGCAATCTCGGAAATGGCCGAGAACATCAAGGATGATACTGGCTTCATCATCCCCGCGGTCCATTGGGACCAGGTGGCGCAGAATGTGCTGACCACGACCTGGGTCGAGGGCATTCCGATCCGCGACTTGGCAGCGCTCGACGCTGCAGGAGTGAACCGGCCCGAATTGGCCCGCAAGCTCATGCAGAGCTTCTTGCGCCACGCCATTCGCGACGGCTTCTTTCATGCCGACATGCATCCGGGCAACCTTTTTGCCGACCGGGTGAGCGGCGACGTGATCGCGGTCGATTTCGGCATCATGGGCCGCATCAACCGCCGTGAGCGCCGGTTCCTGGCCGACATCCTCTATGGCTTCATCACCCGCAATTACCGGCTGGTGGCGGAGCGGCATTTCGAGATCGGCTATGTTCCCAAGGAGCAGTCGGTGGACGATTTCGCCTTGGCGATACGGTCGATCGGCGAGCCGCTGCATGGAAGGACCGCCAGCGACATTTCCATGGCCAAGGTCCTGGGGCAGCTCTTCACCATCACCGAGCTCTTTTCCATGCAGACCCGACCGGAACTGGTCTTGCTGCAGAAGTCCATGGTTCTGGTCGAAGGGGTGGCGCGTTCGCTGGATCCCAACCTCGATATCTGGACTGTGGCCGAGCCGGTGGTAGGCGATTGGCTGCGCAAGGAGGCGGGGCCATTAGGGCGGATCGAGGACCTCAAGGAGCATTTTACCGCCATTGCCAACGCCGCGGGCCGCCTGCCGGTGATCGCAGCACAGGCCGAACTGGCATTGGCCCAGTACAATGTCGAAAAGGCTCGGCCGCGCGATCCCTGGATGCGGCGCGCGCAGATTGGCCTCATGGCGCTGGCTGCCGTCACGCTGCTGGTTGTCTTGTGGGAGATGCTGGGCTGACCATGGCGCTGTGGGGAAAGCTCATCGCGGGCACGGTGTTGTTGATCACTTTGGGCGGCTGCGTCGATGCCCGCGTCCAGGTCGACGTCTTGGATGCCGAAACGGCTCATGTCATCATCACGCAGGCGGTCGGGGCCGAGGTTTACGGAATGATCAAGCTGCGCCAGGCTGCAGCGGCGGCGGAAGCCAAGGCGCAAAAACAAGCGGCGCCAGCTCCGTTGTTCTGCCAGAGGGGTCAGTTAACCGAAAAAGCGGACGGCAGCGCCACCTGCGTTCTTGAGGAGACCGGTGATCTGGCGATGCTGAGCCGAGGACCAGAGGGGCGAAGGCTGGAGCTCGTGGCCGGGGAAGCAGGCCAAGTGCGGGTGAGCCTGCCGATCTCAGCTCTACGCGCCGTGGTCGCGCAGCAAAGGCGCAAGCTGGACGAGGAGATGCAGGCCTCGCTACCGGCGCTTCTTGCTCAGGCCTCCGTCACTCTCCAGGTCTCGGGGGGCGCGGTCATCCGGACCAACATGGTGGAAAGTGCCAACGGCAAAAAGGCGGAACAGCGCATCTTGCTCCGCGATGTGCTCACCGAGAACGAAAACTTGCCCGCGCAGTATTTTGCCGTGGTGCAGGCGCCATGAGTGTCCAGGTCAAACTCCTCTGGCTCCCGCATGGCAAGGGCCTGCCCCTGCCCCGCCAGCAGACTGCCGGTGCGGCGGGGCTCGACCTTGCCGCGGCGCTGGAACCGGACGAGGTACTGGACATCGCCCCGGGTGACTACGCCAAGATTCCGACGGGTCTTGCCATTGCCCTGCCGGAGGGCTTCGAGGCGCAGGTGCGGCCGCGTTCCGGCCTCGCCGCGCGGCACGGCATCACCGTGCTCAACAGCCCGGGCACGGTGGACGCCGACTACCGCGGCGAGGTCATGGTGCTCCTGATCAATCACGGCAGGGAGACCTTCACCCTTCGGCGTGGCGAGCGCATCGCGCAGATGGTGGTGGCACCGGTCAGCGCCGTGACGCTGGTGGAAGTCACCGAGCTGGACGCCACCGTCCGCGGCGAGGGCGGCCATGGCTCAACCGGCCGCTAGCGTGGAGCCCGCGGTGACGAGCGGCCCGCTTTCCCCCGATGAGACACGCCGCTATGCGCGGCACCTGACCCTCAAGGGCATGGGTGGCACGGGTCAACAGGCGCTGAAGCGGGCACGGGTTCTAGTGGTCGGTGCCGGCGGGTTGGGAAGTCCCATCATCGCCTATCTGGCCGGAGCAGGCGTCGGCACGCTGGGCATCGCCGATCACGATGCGGTCTCGTTGTCCAACCTCCATCGGCAGGTCATCCACAGTGAGCCCGGCCTGCCGAAGGTGGAGAGCGCCGCCCGGTTCGCCCGCCAGCTCAACCCGCATGTGACGGTGGTCACCCATGCTGAGCGGATCGAAGCGCACAACGTTGCCGCCATCATTGAAGGCTATGATCTGGTGCTGGATGGCACGGATAATCTCGCAACACGGCGTCTTATAGCCGAGGCGGCCGAGGCGCCGGGGCTACCCCTGGTCTCCGGCGCCGTTTCGATGTTTGACGGCCAGGTCACGGTCTTTGCGCCGGGAGGTCCGCGCTTTGCCGACCTTTATCCGGCCGAGGCCGATGACGGAGACCTGCCCAGTTGCGAAGCGACGGGCATATTGGGCCCGCTAACCGGGGTGATCGGCACCCTCATGGCCAGCGAAGCCATCAAGCTGATCACCGGCATCGGCACGCCCCTGATCGGGCGCGTCCTTACCTATGACGGCAAAGATGCGCGGTTCAGCGAGTTTTCGTACTGAACGCGCTGTGTTCAGCCTCGAACCAAAACGCCCCACTCACCAGCCGTCCCCCTCGGGTCGAGCCCGAGGGGGACGATCTGTGGAATTCCTAAGCCGCACTAGGCGTCCGGGTGCTTGAACACCAGGGCGGCATTGGTGCCGCCAAAGCCGAACGAGTTGGAGAGCACGACGCCCAGATCCACATCGTCGCGGCGCTGGCGCAGGATCGGCATGTCCTCGAAGGCGGGATCCAGCGTCTCGATATTGGCGCTTTCGGCGATGAAGCGATGCTTCATCATCAGGATCGAATAGATCGACTCATGAACGCCCGTGGCGCCCTGCGAATGGCCGGTCAGCGACTTGGTGGCCGAAATGGGCGGGCACTTGTCCTCGTTGCCGAAGACGGCGCGCAGCGCCTCGATCTCCTTGGCATCGCCAACGGGCGTCGAAGTGGCGTGCGGGTTGATGTAGTCGACCTTCTGGCGGACGTTCTGCAGCGCCATGCGCATGCAGCGCTCGGCGCCCTCGCCCGAAGGGGCGACCATGTCGAGACCGTCGGACGTGGCGCCATAGCCGATCAGCTCGGCCCAGATCTTGGCGCCGCGCGCCTTGGCATGGTCGTATTCTTCCAGCACCAGCACGCCAGCGCCGCCCGAAATCACGAAGCCATCGCGGTTGGCGTCATAGCAGCGCGAAGCCTTTTCCGGCGTCTCGTTGAAGTCCGAACTCATGGCGCCCATGGCGTCGAAGAGGTCGCTGAGGGTCCAGTCGAGATCTTCATGGCCGCCGGCAAAGACGATGTCCTGCTTGCCCAGCATGATCTGCTCCATGGCATTGCCGATGCAATGCTTGGAGGTCGCGCAGGCGGCGGTGATCGTATAGTTGATGCCCTTGATGCCAAAGGGCGTGGCCAGCGTCGCCGAGGCCGTCGAGCCCATGGCCTTGGGCACGGCCAGCGGCCCGATGCGCTTGGGGCTGGTATTCTTGCGGGTGATGTCGGCGGCTTCGACGATGGTGCGGGTCGAAGCCCCGCCCGAACCCATGACGATGCCCGTCATCGGATTGGACACGTCACCCGGCTCGAGCCCTGCATCGGCGATGGCCTGCTGCATGGCGAGGTAGTTCCAGGCCGCACCCTTGCCCATGAAACGAGTGACGCGGCGATCCAGCACCTCGAACGGGTCGATGATGGGATCGCCCTTGACCTGTGAGCGGAAGCCCAGTTCGGCATAGTCGGGTGCGGCGATGATCCCTGGCTTGGCGGCACGCAGGCTTGCGGTCACTTCGTCCAGCGAGTTGCCGATCGAGGAAATGATGCCCATGCCGGTTACGACAACTCGTCTCATGCATATCCTCGCTTCAGTCTCTCGGACGCCTTGGGAAGGCGTCTCTCATATGTGCGTTGCGGATGGCTAAACTAAGCCGGTGCGCCACTTTTCTGCGCAATCATCTGCGTATCGGTAAACAGGCCAACGCGCAAATCCTTGGCTTCGTAGATCACCTTTCCGTCAGCCTTGACCCAGCCATCTGCAATGCCCAGGGTCAGCCGGCCTTTCATCACGCGCTTGAGGTCGATGCCGTATTCCACGAGCTTGACGTCGTTGGTTACCTGGCCGGTGAACTTGATCTCGCCGCCCAGGGCGCGGCCGCGACCGGGCTGACCGATCCAGCTGAGAAAGAAGCCGGTCATCTGCCAGATTGCATCGAGGCCGAGGCAGCCGGGCATGACCGGATCGCCGACAAAGTGGCACTGGAAAAACCAGAGGCTCGGATCCACGTCGAGCTCGGCGCGGACCTCGCCCTTGCTATAGGCGCCGCCGGTTTCCGAAATATGGGTGATGCGGTTGAACATCAGCATGGGCGGGGCCGGCAGGCGGGCATCGCCCTGGCCCGGCAGTTCGCCGCGGCCGTGGGCCAGCAGCTCTTCGTAGTTGAATGTACTTTGCCGGTCGGCCATGGCCACAAACCTCATTAACCCTTCCTCTGGTCTCGTATAGGCGCGGGCGGAGAGGGTCAAGCACGCGGCGCTGCTGCCGCTTGTGTGAAAAGGGTGCGCTGTTTATAAGGAAGCCTTCACGTTCCGGCCCTTTCGTCTTCAAGGACCCAATGACCGATCGACTTCCCACCACTCGTGCCCTGCCCTCCCGCAAGCCCTGCCTGACGGCCGTATTGCGCATGGCCGGCCTTCGCCCGACACGCCAGCGCGTGGCGCTGGCCGAACTGCTGTTTGGTGGTCCGCACCGCCATGTCAGCGCCGAACAGCTGCATGGGGAAGCAACGGAAGCCAAGGTCGGCGTGTCGCTGGCCACCATCTACAACACGCTGCATCAGTTCCACGAGGCGGGCCTGCTTCGCGAAGTGGCCGTCGATGCCTCGCGTTCCTATTTCGATACCGACACGTCCGACCATCACCACTTCTATGTGGAAGACGAGCAGCGCATGATCGACATCCCGGCCTCATCAGTCGAGTTCGCGGCCCTGCCCGACGCGCCCGAGGGCATGAAGGTCAGCCATGTCGACGTGGTGATCCGCGTACGCAAGGCGCAGGCGTAACCTCTATCGCGCCACCATCCTGGCGGTGACAGATGCGCTCGCATCACCCATATTGCAGCCTTAGTGACAACAGCTTGATGGGTGGCCAATGAGCCAAAAGGTCAATGTAAACGCCTATTTCGAGCGGATCGGCTTTGCCGGATCAATCGCCCCGACCTTGGCGACGCTTGAAACGATCCTGGGGCTGCATGTGGCAGCCATTCCCTTCGAGAACCTCAATCCGTTTCTGGGCCTGCCGGTGGACCTGGACCTCAAGGCCATTGAAAAGAAGCTCCTTGCGGAACAACGCGGCGGCTACTGTTTCGAGCACAACCTCCTTCTAGGAGCCGTGCTGCGCGAGCTCGACTACCCCGTCCGCAATCTCGCCGCCCGCGTCTTGCGGAATGATCCGGACCCGGCCGAGGCGACCCACATGCTGTTGCTGGTCGATATCACCGGAACGACCTACCTAGTGGATGCCGGCTTTGGCGGCTCCACACCGTCGTCACCACTGAAACTGCGTGCCGACAGCGAACAAACGACGCCACACGACATCTACCGGCTCACTGGCGGCCAACAGGACTGGCTGCTGGAAACGCGCGCGGGCGACGCGTGGAAGGCACTCTACCGGTTCGACACGGTTGAAAAGAGCGCCGAGGACTTTGCCAGCATCAACCTCGCGTTGTCGGCGCGCCCCGATTCCCCCTTCGTGCAGGAACTGCGCGTGGCCCTTGCCTCACCCGGCAAGCGCCTCAAGCTTTGGGACAACCGCCTCACCACCCATGTGACCGGCGAGGCTCCGGAGACCCTGACGCTGAGCAGCGTCGACGAACTGCGGGACGTGCTCAGCGGCACATTCGGCATCCAGCTGCCGGCAGCCGAGTTGCTCGATCCCAAGCTCGAAGGGATCCTCCTCAAACCAACCTTGTCGGAACATTAGCCGTGGCTCCCGTCGTGGTGGATCCTGCCAAGGTGAAGGAGTTTCCCGACCGGGAGGAATTCTACCAGTGGCTTGCCGAGAACCACGACAAGGTCGACGAGGTCTGGATCCGCATCTTCAAGAAGGCGACGGGCAAGAAGACCATCACGCCTGTCGAAGCCATCGATGTGGTGCTGTGCTGGGGCTGGATCGACGCCATCAAGAAGAGCTGGGACGATGAAAGCTTCGTCCAGCGCTATACCCACCGCAAGGCCAAAAGCGTCTGGAGCCAGATCAACCGCGACAACGTCGCCCGGCTGATCGCCGAAGGTAAGATGACCGAACATGGCCTGCGCCATGTCGAGGCTGCCAAGGCCGATGGGCGCTGGGATGCGGCCTATGCGACGACAATGGAGGCGCCCGAGGACTTGCTCCAGGCGATAAACGCGAATCCCGTGGCGAAGGCCAACTATGAAAGCCTCAGCGCACAGAACCGCTTCGCCCTGACGTTCCGGACCATTTCACTCAAGACGCCGGAAGCGCGCGCCAGGAAGATCGCAGGCTTTGTGGAGATGCTGGCCCGGGGCGAAACCATCTATCCACAGGGCAAGGGCAAGGCATGAGTCAGGTCTGGTGCGCCTTTCTCTGCGGCGTCAATGTCGGCAAGCGGCAGATGAAGATGGCCGAACTCCAGGCCGCAATGGAAGCGGCAGGATTCGGGGAGATCAAGACCGTCCTTGCCAGCGGCAATGTGCGCTTTTCCGCCGAAGAGGCGCCCGACGCGGTCAAGGCACGGTTAGAGGAATTGATCGCCGAGCGCTTCGGCTTTCCGGTCACCGTGATCCTGCGGAGCTTGGATGAGGTAGAGGCCATGCTGGCCGCCCATCCTTTCGGCAGCCTCAATCCCGGGGCCGAGCTCACCCGGCATGTGATCCTTTTCGAGCATGCTCTGCCGAACGACGTCGCGCTCGACGGCAGGCCGGGCGATACCGAAATCCTCCGCATCGACCCGCGGGAGCTCTACCTGGCGGGCTATCGGCAAAGCAATGGCCGCTATACCGAACATGTGGAGGAGGTGCTGGCGCCGCTCTACAAGCGCTTAAGCAAGGACAATACCGGCACCATGCGCAACTGGAACACCATGGAGAAGATGCTCCGATGATCACTGTATTCGGCTCCACCAATCTCGACCAGGTGGGCACGGTCAGCCGCTTGCCGCGGCCGGGCGAGACGGTTGCCGGCGGCACCTTTTCGATGGCTGCAGGGGGCAAAGGCGCCAACCAGGCGCTGGCTGCGCGGCGCGCTGGCGGCAGCGTCCGCCATGTCTCTGCCGTAGGGCAGGATGCCTTCGCCGATCTGGCGCTCGCCCTCCTACGTCAGGATGGGGTCGATCTCTCTGCGGTCAAGACGGTCGATGAGCCCACCGGCATTGCCATGATCTTTGTCGACAGCCACGGCGAGAATGTCATCGCCGTGCTGCCGGGGGCAAACGGCACGGTAAGCCCGGCCGACGCTGAAGAGGCATTGTCCGCGGTTTCCGGTGGCGTACTGCTGGTGCAGCAGGAGATTCCGCAGGCCGCGACCGAACGGGCGCTTGAGTTGGCGCGGGAGAAGGGCATGACCGCCATCCTCAACACGGCCCCCTTTCTTGAAACCACCGCCGCCGTTGCGGCCAAGGCCGACATCGTCATCGCTAACGAAATTGAGTTCGCCCTGCTCAGCGGTTGCGCTGACGACCAGATCGAGCGGGCGATGCTGGACTGGGCAAAGACCGAACAACAGACCATCATCGTGACGCTGGGGGGTGCCGGCGCGCGCGCCGTGACGGCGGAGGGCAAGGTGATCGTCGTGCCTGCACTCCCCATCGCGCCTGTCGACACGGTGGGCGCGGGCGACACATTCTGCGGCTATCTTGCTGCCGGCCTCGATGCCGGACTTGATCTTGAAGCCGCCATGCGCCGCGCCGCGACTGCAGCAAGCCTTGCCTGCCTCAAGCCGGGCGCGCAGCCCGCCATTCCCTATACCGCGGAAGTGGATGCGGCGGCGACCCGCTGAAGCAAGCTTCAATGGAATTGCCGCCAGGTCAGGCTAGTAGTTCGCGCCGCCGGCGATTTCTCGCAACTCGAGGGCGACATCGCGCAGGCCATTGTCGATGTGCAGCTGCAGAAACTCGCCGGCAAGTGCGGTTGCCGCCTGCATGTCGTGCGCCTCGAACACGGCATAGCCGCCGATCAGTTCCTTGGCCTCGGCGAAGGGACCGTCGGTGATCACGATCTCGCCCGTGGAACCCACTAGGCGCTTGCCTTCGGACGCTGGCTTGAGCCCGCCGGTGGAAACGAGCGAACCATCGCCCAGGCGCTTCTCCATCCAGGGACCCATGGCGTCCATCAGACCCCGGGGGATCTGTTCTGGCTTGAGGTCGGCAGGCGGAATGATACTCATGAAGTAGCGCATAGAAATGTCTCCAGGGCAGATGGTGATGCCAGGAACTTGGCACTTATACGACGGTCGGCACGGCCCGATTTCGACATAGCGCCACCAGATTTCTTTGCCGGCAAGACCCGCGCCTGCTGCTTGTGCCTGCAAAAGGGCCAAAGAAAAGCGGGCCTTTCGACCCGCTTCTTAGCATTCCGTAGCGCCGCCGCCCTTACTTGGGCGCCAGGACCATGACCATCTGTCGGCCTTCCGAGCGCGGCTGCGACTCGACCTTGGCAATGGCTTCCGTCTGCTCGCGAACCTTGAGCAAAAGCTGCATGCCCAGATCCTGGTGCGCCATTTCGCGACCGCGGAAGCGCAGCGTTACCTTGACGCGATCGCCGTCGTCGAGAAAGCGGTGCACCGCCTTCATCTTGGTCTCGTAGTCGTGCGTATCGATATTGGGACGCATCTGGACTTCCTTGACCTCGATCACCTTCTGCTTCTTGCGCGCCTCGGCAGCTTTTTTCTGCGCGGCGTATTTGAAGCGGCCGAGGTCGAGCATCTTGGCGACGGGCGGCACGGCGTTGGGAGAGATCAGGACGAGGTCGAGCCCCTGTTCCTGCGCTTCTGCAAGAGCCTCGCGGGTGCGGACCACCCCGCGGTTCTCGCCTTCAGCATCGATGAGCTGGACATCGGGGCTGGTGATATCTTCGTTCGAGAGCGGCCCATCTTTCTGGGGCGCGACTGGTCTCATTGGACGACGAATGGCAAAGGATCCTTGTGTAATTTAGCCAAGTGGTGAAATCGGCCATAAAATCGTGTTACGCGACCGATAAGTCAACTGCTGAACGCCAGAAAATCCGGGCTGTTGCAGCATTGGAACGCCCTTCGTAAATGGGCTTCCACCGAACCCGATGGATCAACCCCCCTTCTCTACAGGACCAGATGACCTCAACCCAGCCAGAACGCTTCCAAATCACCGTTGGATCCGGAGCAGCTGCACGCCCCATTGCGGTGGAGCAGCGCCACGGACGCATGCCGGGGATCCTGTGGCTGGGAGGGTTCCGCTCGGACATGATGGGAAGCAAGGCCATGGCGCTCGATAGCCTGGGCGCCGAACAGGGACTCATGGTCACGCGCTTCGACTATTCCGGCCATGGCGCGTCGGGCGGCAGCTTCGACGAGGGCACGATCAGCCGGTGGCTCGAGGAAGCCGAAGCGGTACTCGCCTCGACTTCGGGACCGCAGATCATCGTCGGCTCCTCCATGGGCGGCTGGATCGCGCTGCTGCTGGCCCGCAAGCTGCTGGGACGCGGCAGCCCGGCGCATGCCCTGGTGCTGATTGCCCCTGCCACCGACATGACGCATGACCTGATGCTGCCCGGCTTCACGGCGGCGGAGCATGAGCAGTTGCAGAACCAGGGCTATATCGACCAGCCCAGCCAGTATTCGGAGACGCCCTACCGCATCACGCGCAGGCTGATCGAGGACGGGCAGAAGCACCTCATGTTCGGCAATGTCATCGAGACCGGCTGCCCCGTGACCATCCTGCAGGGCGGCAAGGACCCCGACGTGCCGCAGGCTCATGCGATCAAGCTCGTGACGCACATCCTCCACGATCCGGTAACGCTGACGCTGATCCCTGACGGCGATCACCGCCTGAGCCGCGAGGAGGACCTCCTGCGGCTCAAGGATGCCGTGCTGCGGCAGCTCGCCCCCTAGCGCGTCGAGAGCTTGGTCCTTTGCGTCCCGTCGGCGTCGAAATTGGCGGGATCGAGCCAGCGTTCGTATTCGGCCCGCAGCGCCGGCCACTCGCTGTCGATGATCGAGAACCATGCGGTGTCGCGCGACTCGCCCTTGAGGATCATGTCCTGCCGGAACAGGCCCTCATAGGTGAAGCCGAAGCGCCGGGCGGCGGCCTTGGAAGGCTCGTTGCGATCGTTGCACTTCCATTCGAAGCGCCGGTAGCCGAGATCGTCGAAGGCATGGCGGGCGAACAGATAGAGGGCTTCGGTCGCGAGCGGCGTGCGCGCCATGGGCAGGCCCCAATAGACGCCGCCGATCTCGATCGAGCCATGTTCGGGGCGGATGCGCATCCAGCCCTGCTGGCCCACCGCCTTGCCGCTCTTCTGGTCGACGACCGCGACGTAGCGGTTTTCGCCCCAGGTGGCGCCAGCGATCCGGGACTCGACTTCCTCCAGCGTCTGCGGCGCCGTGCTGAACAGCCAGCGATAGCGCTCGGCGCCGCCGGGCATGGTCGAGATTTCGAAGATGTCCCGGGCATGGGCTGCGGCCAGCGGCTCGAGCCGGACGAAGCGCCCGGCGAGCACGATGGGTTCGGGGGCAGATTTGGCAGGATGCAGGCCGGTCACTTCATGATCTCCCAGATGGCGTCGAGGCTGACGCGGTAGTTGGGGTAGAGCAGTTCGATCCCGAGCGCCTGCTTGATGGCCGCGTTGGAAACGCGCTTGTTGTCGGCATAGAAGCTCCGCTGCATCGGCGTGAACTCGGCCTCGGAAAACGGAATTTTGGGCGGGGGTTCAACCCCCATCAGTCCCGCGGCATAGGTCACCAGATCCTGGGGCGGCGCCGGTTCGTCATCGGCGAGGTTGAAGGTTCCGTCCAGCCGGGCCGCCGCGGCAAGGGCGGTGATGCGGGCGATGTCCTCGACATGGATGCGGTTGAACACCTGACCTGGTTTGACGACGCGCCGGGCAGTTCCGTCCTGGAGCTTATCGAAGGTGGAGCGGCCGGGGCCGTAAATGCCGGCAAGGCGCAGGATGGCCAGCGGCACGCCGCGTTCGGCGGCGTAGTCGCGCCAGGCCTGTTCGGCAAGAACACGCCGGTCGGAGCGCTCGTTGCGCGGCACCAGTGGCGCCGATTCATCGATCCAGGCGCCGCCGAAGTCACCATAGACTCCGACCGTAGAGTAATAGCAGAGCCATTCGAGCCTCTCGGAAGCGTCGAGATCGGCGCGGTGGTGGAACAGCGCCGGGTCGCCATCGCCGGCGGGTGCGATGGAGAAAATGACGTGGCTGGCCTGCCGCAGGTCCGGTGCAAGCGTTGATCCCGGTTTGGTGCCGTCAAAGACATGGGCCCGGAGGCCGCGGGCTCGAAGTGCTGCCGCCTTTTCCGCAGTCCGGACCGTGCCGCCGATCCCGACAAACTGCTTTTCGCGCAGCATCCATTCAGCGGCGGCGGTGGACGAATAGCCCAGCCCAAAGAAAAAGGCGCTCATGCAATCTCCCCGGTCCATTCCGCCAGCACCGAGCTATTGCTTTCCCGCGCCCGATAGGCAAGGCCCACCTCCTCTGCGCGCTCCGGCGCAAGGCGCCGCAGGGCCCAGACTGCCGCCCCCCGCACGATGGGGTCATCGGAGCCGAGCCGCGCCTCGACCAGCGGCACAAGCGAAGGATCGGCGGAATTGCCGACGGCGATCAGTACATTGCGCAGGAAGCGGGCATGGCCGATGCGCTTGATCGGCGAACCGGCGAACACGGTGCGAAAGCCGGCATCTTCCAGTTGCACGAGCTCGGCCAATCGCGGCCTCTCCAGTTCCGGTCGCGCCCGCAGCTTGGCCTCGCGGCTAACCGAAGCAAACTTGTTCCAGGGGCAAACGGCAAGGCAATCGTCGCAGCCATAGATGCGGTTGCCCATGGGTGCGCGAAACTCGACGGGGATGGAGCCCTTGTGCTCCACCGTCAGATAGGCCAGGCAGCGGCGCGCATCGAGCCGGAACGGGCCGGGAAAGGCATTGGTGGGGCAGACGTCCAGGCAACGCGTGCACGAGCCGCAGCTTTCCACATGCGCTGCATCGGCTGGAAGCTCGGCCGAGGTGAGGATGGCACCCAGAAACAGCCAGGACCCGAAGTGGCGGCTGACCAGCACCGAATGCTTGCCCTGCCAGCCAAGCCCTGCCGCTTCGGCCAAGGGCTTTTCCATGAGGGGCGCAGTATCGACGAAGACCTTGACCTCGGCGCCTGATCGACGGGCCAGCAGGCCCGCCAGTTCCTTGAGCTTGCCCTTGATGATCTCGTGGTAGTCGCGGTTTCGGGCATAGACCGAGATCGAGCCCAGGGAGCGCTCTTCCAATATGGCAAGCGGATCGGTTTCCGGCCCATAGTTGATGCCAAGGACGATCACCGACCGCGCCTCGGGCCACATGCCCTTTGGGCTGCCGCGCCGCTCGGCCGTCTCCTCCATCCATTCCATGTCCGCATGCCAGCCCGAAGCCAGCGCCGCATTGAGCTTCTCGGGCAGGTCAGGCCGCGCGTCGGCGGGCGCTATGCCGAAGCTGTCAAAGCCAAGCGCAACGGCACGCGCCTTGAGCTCGGCGACGAGCTTTCCTGGATCTGGATTGTCGGAGTCGAGCACGGGTTCTTCCCAAGCACTAAGGGTCACCTTCGGGCTCGACCCGAGGGCACTATACTTTCTAGGCATGCAGCAAGTGAAGAGCCCTCGGGTCAAGCCCGAGGGTGACGGTCAGCGCGGGACGCGCAGACGTTGCTAAAAATCCAGATCGGCATAGCCCTTCTGCGGCGGCAGGGCGACGACGCGGTCGTTGAGGAGGGTGCGGAAGGCCGGGCGGGACTTTATGCGGGAATACCAGTCGCGCGTTTCGCCCGCCTTGCCCCAGTCGATGTCGCCCAAGTAGTCGAGCGTCGAAAAGTGCGCCGCCAGCGCGAAATCAGCGAGGGTCAGGATGTCGCCGGCCAACCAGGAGCGGGTGGCAAACAGCCAGTTGAAATAGAGCATGTGCTCGTTGAGGTTGGTCTTGGCGACCCGCAGCACGGCGGGGTCGGGCGTGGCACCCTTGTGGTCGCGCTTGATGATCTTTTCTTCCAGCACATAGCGGGTGACTTCGTCATTGAGCTTGACGATCACCCACTCCAGCAGCCGCCACATCTCCGCCCGGGGACCGGGATCGGGCGGCACGAGGCCGGCAACGATGCTGGGCGTGTAGAGATCTTCCACCGTATGGATGGCGGCAAGCACCCCGATGATGGGCTGGTCGCTCTCGCCGATCATGATGGGCAGGGTGGCCGCGGGATTGATCTCGAGCAGTTCAGGCTCGCGCAGCCAGGGCTTGATCTCCTGCATGTCCAGCGGCACGCCATATTCGGCGCACATGAGGCGAATAAGGCGCGAGGAAGGGTCCAGGGGATGATGGATGAGGCTCGGCATGTTTGACGCTCGTTGTTTTTGCGGCCGCTGCTTGGCGCGTGTAGCGAACCACGCTAGAGCTTGCCGGCACCACAGGCCCGATGGACTGAATTAGGGGATCAAATGAACGCCGATCAAGGTCTTTTTGTGCCGCTGATCCTTGGAATTCTCGAAGGCCTTACCGAATTCCTGCCGGTCAGTTCCACCGGCCATCTGCTGCTGGCGGGACATTTCTTCGGCCTGACCCAGCCGGCGACCTTTATCGTGCTGATTCAGCTCGGTGCGATCCTGGCGGTAATCACCGTCTACTTCGCCAAGTTGGGCCTGTTGATCCGCGACGCTTTGACCGGCAAGCGCTATGCCTGGCAGTTCGCGCTCAGCGTCGTCCTGGCCTGTTTCCCCGCCGTAGCGGCCGGTGTGCTGCTGCGCGACTTCATCCAGGGCGACCTTTGGGAGTCGGCGCAGCTGATCTGCTGGACCCTGCTGGTCGGCGGCGTGATCCTCCTCATCGTCGACCGCTTGCCGCTCCAGCCGCGCTATGACGACATCTACCAGTTTCCCTGGCACCTGGCTTTCATTGTCGGGCTCTTCCAGATGCTGAGCCTTGTCCCCGGCGTGTCGCGGTCCGGCTCGACGGTGGTGGGCGGCATGCTGTTTGGCGCCTCCAAGAGGGCGGCGGCCGAATTCACCTTCTTTATCGCCCTGCCCATCATGGTTGGCGCCTTCGGCTACGACCTTTACAAGAGCCGCGACCTCATTGATGGCTCCATTGCTCTCAACGTCGCCATCGGCTTTGCCGCCGCCTTCGTGGTGGGAGCCCTGGTGGTCCGCTACCTCCTGGGCTTTGTCAGCAAATATGGCTTTGCCCCCTTCGCCTGGTGGCGCATCCTGGTGGGTGTGGCAGGTTTGGTCGCCATTTACGCCTTGGGCCGCTGAGCCCATGTCACAAGCAAAACGGCCGCACCCTAAGGGACGGCCGTTTCGATTCCGATGATCGAGCGCCCTACTGTTCGAGCGGCTTGAAGGTCGCGGGGATCGAGAAGAAGGCGCGCGGGATTTCGACGCCCTTCTCCACGTCGTAGAGCGAGAAGGTCAGCTCTGCGCCGCTGGGCTCCACCAGGCTCCACTGCGAGAGTTCCTTGGTGTCGGTATCGAAGATCAGCGACACCTGGACCGTGCCGGCGACGGTCTCGTCGATGACGGTGATCGAGATATAGCCATCCGAGGTCGTCACATCGACCACATTGGCATTGAGCAGGTTGATCTCCGAGCCCAGGAACTGGCGCAGCGGGATCGTGTCCTGCGGATAGGCGTAATAGGTCTCGTCGCGGCGGTTCAGCACATAAAAGCCGCGGCCGACCGAAACGATTTCCTCACGACTGGGCGGTGCGTAGCGGAAGGCGATCTTGTCGGGGCGCTCGAGAAAGAACGTGCCTTCCGTGCGGCCGCCATTGGTGTCGATCTGGAGGAACCGGCCCACCATGGTGCGGATCGCCGAGTTGTGCGTCCCGATATCGGCAATCAGCTGCTGTTCCTCGGGCGTCAGCGCCCGATCCAGCGCCCAGGCCGGCATGCTCAGGGCAAAGGCCGCAGAAAAGCCGAGCAGAAGAGCATGGCGACGAATCATGGACTTATGTTCCCACACATTGGTTGACTTAGAAGCTAGCCTAGAAAGCAATTGCGGCAACAGGTGGTTCCGCAGCGGCTTGGCGCCAAGGGAGAAAGCATGCTTTTCTTTTGACCCGTCCCGGAGAGCTCGAGATGCGCAAGTTTGCCGTCGCCGCCAGTCTATCGCTATTTGCCACCAGTTCGGTGCTGGCAGCCTTGCCGCCGCACTATCAGCGGCAGGCAGAACTTATCGCTATTCTCAACGAACCCGACGTGGTGAACGCCCTTGCACCCAATGCCATAGACAGCATCCAGATGTCGCTCCCGATCATTTCGAAGTGCGCGGTGGCGGCTGTACCCTTGAGGTCAGATTAGTCGATCTCGAGGGTAATTTTCCTCCCGGGCCTCGTCACATCGATATGGATGTGGGTGAGTTAAGTTGCCCCGAGAACGGCGACTAGCGGCTGAAACAAAACCCCGGCACAGGGCCGGGGTTCTTGATCCTGATCACCTAGGGCCTGTTAGTACCCATCGGCATTGTTGCCGACGAGGATTTCACGCTTACCGGCATGGTTGGCGGCTGAGATGACGCCTTCATTTTCCATGCGCTCGATCAGCGTTGCCGCCTTGTTGTAGCCGATGCCCAGGCGCCGCTGCACATAGGAGGTCGAGGCCTTCTTGTCGGTGAGGACGATATGGACGGCCTTGTCGTAGAGTTCGTCGCCCGAACCAGCATAGCCGTCGCCGCCAGCGCTTCCGCCACTGTCGCCGCCGAACTCGCCATCCTCTTCCTCGGTGACCGAGTCGAGGTAATCGGGCGCGCCCTGCGACTTGAGGTGATTGACGACGGCTTCCACTTCGGAGTCGGCCACAAACGGGCCGTGGAGGCGCTTGGTGCGACCGCCCGAGGCCATGTAGAGCATGTCGCCATTGCCCAAGAGCTGCTCGGCGCCCTGTTCGCCCAGAATAGTGCGCGAGTCGATCTTGCTCGTCACCATGAAGGAGATGCGGGTCGGGAAGTTGGCCTTGATCGTGCCGGTGATCACGTCCACCGACGGACGCTGGGTGGCGGTGATCATGTGGATACCGGCGGCACGGGCCATCTGTGCGAGGCGCTGGATGGCGCCTTCGATATCCTTGCCTGCCACCATCATCAGGTCGGCCATTTCGTCGACGATGACGACAATATAGGGCAGCGGCTCGAGATCAAACTCTTCCGACTCAAAGATCGCCTCACCGGTTTCGCGGTCAAAGCCGGTCTGCACCGTGCGGGTGATGACCTCGCCCTTGGCCTTGGATTCGGTGACGCGCTGGTTGAAGCCGTCGATGTTGCGGACGCCGATCTTGCTCATCTTGCGATAGCGATCTTCCATCTCGCGCACCGCCCATTTGAGCGCCACAACCGCCTTGTGCGGATCAGTGACGACGGGGGTCAGCAGGTGCGGGATGCCGTCATAGATCGACAGTTCCAGCATCTTGGGATCGATCATGATCATGCGGCACTGCTCGGGGGTCATCTGGTAGAGCAGCGACAGGATGAAGGTGTTGATGCCCACCGACTTGCCCGAGCCGGTGGTACCGGCGATGAGGAGGTGCGGCATGCGCGCGAGGTCGGCGATGACCGGCTCGCCACCAATGGTCTTGCCGAGGCAGATCGGCAGCTTGCCCTTCATCTTCTCGAAGTCGGACGAGGCCAGCATCTCGCGGAAATAGACGGTTTCGCGATTGCTGTTGGGCAGTTCGATGCCGATGGCGTTGCGGCCCGGGACGACCGCAACGCGGGCGGAGATGGCCGACATCGAGCGGGCAATATCGTCGGCCAGCGAGATCACGCGGCTCGACTTGATGCCGGGTGCGGGTTCGAGCTCGAACAGGGTCACGACCGGGCCGGGCCGGACATTGATGATGTCACCCTTGACCCCGAAGTCCTCGAGCACGCCCTCGAGCTGGCGCGCCATTTCCTCAAGGCGCTCGGGTGCGTGCTCGGGCGAGGGGCCGGTATGCCTGGGCTCGGAAAGCAGCGTCAGCGGTGGCAGTTCGAACCCGCCGGGCTCGTCGAGGAACGAGGCCTGCGCCTCGCGCATCATGCGCTGGCCCTGGGCGGGACGTGCGGCTGGCGGCGCCACGACGCGCGGCTTGGCCGGATCGACAGGATGGAAGCGCGAGTCGCCGCGCTGCTGGTGGTTGACCACCGGCGCCGGAAGATCGGGCACGAAGGGAACGTCGTCCTCAACCTCGTCAGGATAGTCGAGTTCGGTTTCGTCGTAGCTGGGACGCGCATTGATGCGCGGGGAGATCTCGGACTCCACCGGCGCCTGGGCAAAGCTCGGCTCGGCCTGGAACTGGGGTTCGACCGGCGCGTGGATCCGGCGGGTGGCGGGTGCGACCACGGGTTCGCGGCGCTCCACCACGGGTGCATGCCCGTCGAGGCTGGGCTCGACCTCCTCGTCGCGCCAGCTCGCCTGTTCGGCGGCATGGCGTTCGGCATGGCTGGCGCGCGCCCGGCGGAAGGCGGTGCGCACGGAATAGCCCATATGAACGAGCGCACCGAGCGCCACGTCGAGCAGGGGGTTGGTTTCGGGCTCGTCGTCGTCCGATGCGGCGGCGGCGGCACCCTTGCCGGCACCTGCAACCTTCTTGCGCGGGTCGGTGGGCACGGACTGGCCGAGGCCCATGGCGATCCAGAAGGTGGCAAGGGCGGGGATCGAAATGATGATGGCAAAGAGGATCGAGGTCACCGCCTGCGGCGCCTCGCCAGTAACCAGGCTGGCCAAGGCGGTGAAGCCGTTGCCGACAAGACCACCGAGGCCGGTCGGCAGCGGCCAGGTGGCGGGCATGGCGACAAAGGACAGGACGCCCGCAACAAGAACAGTGGCGGCGAGCCAGCCGATGAAGCGGAGGCCCAGACGGGTGGGCATGCGGCGGCGCACCAGCGACCAGCCCCAAAGCGCCGGTGGCACCAGAAGCGCCAGAGCCGAGAGGCCAAAGACCTGGAACAGGATGTCCGCAATGGCCGCGCCGGGGAAGCCCAGCCAATTGGCCGGAACCTTGGAGGTGGCATAGGAAAAGCTCGGGTCGTCCACCGACCAGGAGGCGAGGGAAGCAAGGCAGATAGCCACGACGCCCAGCAGAATCATGCCTGCGACGCGCACCGGTATCCGAATCGACAGGGCGGGCGGCGGCGCCGGCAGGGCCTTGCGCGCTGCGGCCGGACTGCGCGTACCGCGCTGCGGCACCGTGCGGATTTCGTCGAGAACTGGGGAGGGTGAACTGGGCATGGGCGAACTCAAACACTGCCCGGCCGGAGACCGGGCCCACATTGAGTTCAATCTAGCCGGGTGGGGTTAACCCAAGGCTAACCATGGCCGAGGGGCTCCACTCCGGCTTCGTGCAAAGAAAAGGCCCGCCACGGAGGCGGGCCAGTCAGCCGCAGGGTCGCAAGGGAGGCGCGCGCCTGCGGGAATGTTCGGAATTGATCGTGGAGTGCGGCCCATGCGGTTTGCGAGTGGGAAGCCTCTGTGGCGGGCCAAGAGGAACACAGGCCGCACGCCACGATCAACTTTGAGCCGTTCCGTCAGGATCGATCGCTCCGGTGGAGCGATCGAAGGCGAAAAGGCCATGAGAGCTATGCTCGAGTGGCAGAGCCGGGCGGCAGCAAGCTGCCGCCCGACGCTTTTCTTAGTTGTACGCGCGTTCGCCGTGCGACGAGAGATCGAGACCGTCGCTTTCGGCCGATTCGGATACGCGGGCCCCACCGAAGATCGCTTTGACGATCAGCATGGCGACCAGGGCCACGACCGCCGACCAGACGATGGCGATGACGACGCCGGTGAGCTGCACCATGAACTGGCCGCCGATGGAGTAGGCAGCCGCATCGCCGAGCGGATAACCACCGAGGCCCGGTGCCGCGACAATGGCGGTGCCCAGGGCACCGACGATGCCGCCGACGCCGTGGATGCCGAACACGTCCAACGAATCGTCATACTTGAGCATCGGCTTGAGGTTGACCACGGCCCAGAGACAGACCACGCCAGCGATGGCACCAAGGACGATGGCGCCGCCGATGCCGGCAAAGCCGGCAGCGGGGGTGATGGCCACGAGGCCGGCAACGGCGCCCGAAACGGCCCCCAGTGCCGAGGCATGGCCGCGGGTGATCTTTTCGCCCAAGGCCCAGGCCAGGGCACCGGCAGCCGGCGCAAGCACGGTGTTGATCAGGGCAACGGCGGTCAGGCTATTGGCTTCGAGGTTGGAGCCGGCATTGAAGCCGAACCAGCCGAACCACAGCAGGCCAGTACCGGCATAGGTCCAGACCAGGTTGTGCGGCGCAATCGGCTCGCGCTGGTAGCCGATGCGGCGGCCCAGGAGAATGGCGGCGACGAGGGCCGCAACACCCGAGTTGATGTGAACCACGGTGCCGCCGGCAAAGTCATAGGCACCCATGCCGAAGAGGAGACCGGGGCCCGACCAGACCATGTGGGCGATCGGCAGGTAGGAGAAGGTGAACCAGATGGCCAGGAACGCCATCACGGCGCCGAACTTCATGCGCTCGGCAATGCCGCCGATGATGAGGCTGGCGGTGATGCAGGCAAAGGTCATCTGGAAGGCAACGAAGACCATTTCGGGCAGTTCGAAACCGGCCGAGAAAGTGGCGGCCGTCGATTCCAGCGTCACGCCAGAGAGGAAGAACTTGGAGAAGTCACCGATAAATGCCGAAAGACCGCCCTCTGTCGGGCCGGCAAAGGCCAGCGAATAGCCATAGGTGACCCAGAGGATCGAAATCATCGAGAAGCCGAGGAACACCTGCGTCAGGACCGACAGGATGTTCTTGGCGCGAACCAGCCCGCCATAAAACAGCGCCAGGCCCGGCACGGTCATGAAAATGACCAGCATGGTGCAAACCAGCATGAACGCCGTGTCGCCCTTGTCGACCACGGCGGCAACTTCCTCAACCGCTTCGGCAACCGAGGCGCCGGCTTCGGCGATGGGCTGGGCCGCGTCCTGTGCAAAGGCCGGCAGCGCCAGCAGGAGGGAAGCCAGTGCAGCGCTCCCCAGGATTTTTGACGTCTTCATTCTTGTCTCCCTGAGACGCTTAGAGGGCGGAAGCGCCGGTTTCACCGGTGCGGATACGGGTGACCGCAAGCAGATCGAGCACGAAGATTTTGCCGTCGCCGATGCGGCCGGTCTGGGCCGCGTCGCGAATGGCATTGCTGACCGCATCGGCCAGCGCGTCATCGACGGCGATTTCGATCTTGAGCTTGGGCAGGAAGTGCACTGCATATTCGGTGCCACGGTAGATTTCCGAGTGCCCCTTCTGGCGGCCATAGCCCTTCACTTCGGTCACGGTCATGCCATGGACATCGAGCGTGTTGAGTGCTTGGCGAACCTCTTCGAGGCGTGACGGCTTTATGATTGCGATCACCAGTTTCATGTTTGCCCCTTTGCGTTTTCGGCGCGGTCTGGAATGGCTTGTTAGACTCAAGCGCCGTGCCAGTTTGCGCGGATCTACAATTTTCCTTTCTATTCAATAACTTATTCTGCACTCGTCGCAAAAAGCAGCAGCCCCCGGAGAGGCTCTGTCGCGATTTTGTGCAGCGCTGCTCCCCATTGCCTACAATCTAGGCAGCGCCCGCGGCGTTTCGTGCGCTTGCCTCGGTGACCTGTTGCGGCGCAAATGACGCAAGGAGTTTCGCATGGACAAACAGGCTGATCGGTTTGACGTCATCATCGTGGGCGGCGGCCATGTGGGGCTGACGCTGGCACTGGCGCTGGTGCAATCGGCCCGCGGCATCCGCATCGGCCTGGTGGACCGGCGGCCGCTCTCGGTGCCGCGCGACAATCGCGCCTCCGCCATCGCGGCGGGCGTGCGGCGCATCTTCGAGGCCCTGGGCGTCTGGCCGTCCATGGCGGCGGCGAGCCAGCCCATCAATGCCATGCGCATCACCGATTCCGGACAGGGCGACATTTCCCGCCCGCTATTCTTGAGCTTCGAAGGCGATGTGGCTCCGGGTGAGCCCTTTGCTCACATGGTGCCCAACAGCGTCAGCGCGCAGGCGCTGCTCGACGCCGTCAGCCCGCAGGTCGAGGTGATCGCCCCCGCAACCTTTACCGCGTTTGCAGCGGGCGATGGCCTGGGCCGCCTGACGCTGGGCGATGGACGCGTACTCGAGGCGCCGCTGGTGGTCGCGGCCGATGGCGGGCAATCGGCGCTGCGCGGCATGGCCGGGATCGGCGTCACCGGCCACGACTATCGGCAGACCGGCCTCGTCACCACCATCGCACACGAACTGGCGCATGACGGCGTCGCCTACGAGCATTTCCGCCCCGCCGGCCCCTTTGCTTCCCTGCCCCTGCCCGGCAATCGATCGTCCCTCGTCTGGACCGAGCGCAGCGAAGATGCCGGACGGTTCCTCGCCATGGACGACGCAGCCCTGGCGCAAGAGATCGAGGCGGCGATGGGGTCGACCCTGGGCGCCGTCAGCATCGAGGAAAAGCTGCAGGGCTTTCCGCTGCGCCTCCAGATCGCGCGCGACTTCGTCGCACCGCGGCTGGCCCTGGTGGGGGATGCCGCCCATGTGGTGCATCCTATTGCCGGACAGGGCCTCAACCTCGGGCTCAAGGACGTGGCGGCGCTGGCCGAAGTGGTGGTGGAAGCCATCCGGCTGGGCCTCGACCACGGCAGCGACGACGTTCTTGCCCGTTACCAGGCGTGGCGCCGGCTCGATACCACCGCCATGGCGGCGATGACCGACACGCTCAATCGCCTGTTCTCCAATGACGTAGCGCCCGTTCGCGCCGTGCGGGACGTCGGCCTTGGGCTGGTGGATCGCGCCGCTCCGCTCAAGGCCGCACTGATCCGCACCGCCTCGGGTCTCGGCAGCTCCGGTCCAAAGCTGCTCAGCGGCCTGCCGATCTAGCGGCCGCCGCCCTTGAGCTCGGGCAGTTGCCGCAAAGCGTCGAGATCGACGCTTCGTGCCTCGTCAAGGCTCAGCAGCGGCACGCCGTTGACAATGGGAAAGGCCAGCCGGGCGGCGATCGAGATCAGTTCGCTCTTGTCGGCGGATAGCGTCAGCCGTGTCTTGGTCAGCGGGCAGACCAGCATTTCGAGCGTCTTGACGTCGAAGACGTGCCGCGGGTCGGCCGAAGGTGCACTCTCCACGATCAGTTGAGCGGCGAGGCGCCGCCGGCCCCGCGCGCAATCTCGTATTCGGTCATGGCGATCAGCGTTTCCGCCCGCTGTTCCAGCGTCTGCGCCTCGAGCAGCAGTTGCTTGTCGGCCGGGCCATAGGGCCCCACCATGCAGCAGAAGTTGACCAACTCCGCCGTTCCAGTCCGCTCGATCTCGTCCCAGTTGAGCTCGATGCTGGCGAACTCGGCATAGTCACGCATCATCTTGACGAAGCGGTCGCGGTCCACCGCCTCCTCACCGAAATTGCGGGTGAAGTCGCTGGCATAGCCTCCAGCCGAGATGACGCCCTGCCGATAGGGCGTCATCACAGTCAGTTCATGCTGGAGGCGGAACCGCGTCACCCCTTCGAGGATGATGAAATAGCGGCCTTCGCCGCTTTCCTCGAAATGGGTCAGGCGCCCGAGGCAACCCACCGACTGCAGGGGGCTGCGACCCTGCGGGCTTTCCTCGGATGTGTCCTCGGGCTGGATCAGCCCGATCAGCCGGTCGCCCCGCAAGGCGGCATCGACGAGCTCGATATAGCGCGGCTCGAAGATGTTGAGCGGGCGATGCGAGAACGGCAGCAGCAGCGCGCCCGACAGCGGAAAAAGGGGAACCGACTTGGGCAGATCATCCGGGCTCGTGGGGCGCCTGGGCATGGTGCACTCCTTTACGAGAACAGGGCAGCCGACAGGAGACGGCGACCCTTGTTGGTGGCGGGATCGCGCGGACCCCAGGCGTCGAAGAATTCGAGCAGCTTCTTGCGCGCGCCATCCTCGTTCCAGGTGCGGTCGCGCTTGAAGATGGCGATCAGCGCCTCGGCGGCCTCGACCTTCTTGCCCTCGGCATTGAGCGCCAGGGCCAGGTCGTAGCGGGCCTGGTGGTCGTCGGGATTGCTGGCGACGGCGGCTTCGAGCGCCGCCGACTCACTCAGGCCTGCCGCTTCGCCCAGAAGGCGAATGGAATTGGCCAGGGTGTTGTAGGCATCGCCCTTGCGCTCGGCTTCGGGAACCATGTCCAGCGTTGCCTGCGCCTGCTCGGCTTCGCCGGCCGCAAGGTAAACCTTGGCGAGGCCGATCAGCGATGCCGCGTGGTCAGGCTGATGCTGGATGACCATGCCGAAAATCTGTGCCGCACGGCCGAGATCGCCCTCGCCGAATGCCTGTTCGGCGGCGGCAACCGCTTCTGCGATTTGGGACTCCATGGAGCCCTGCGCTGGCTGTGGCGTGGGACCGGCGGCGATGACCTTGTCGGCAAAGCGGCGCACCTCGCCTTCCGGCATAGCACCCATGAAGCCATCCACCGGGCGGCCGCCGGCAAAGGCGAACACAGCCGGGATGGACTGGATGCCCAACTGACCGGCGATCTGGGGATTCTCGTCGATATTGATCTTGATCAGGCGGATGGCACCGGCCTTTTCATTGACCACCTTTTCCAGCGCCGGCGTCAGCTGGCGGCAGGGGCCGCACCAGGGCGCCCAGAAATCGACCAGCACCGGCGTTTCGAGCGACGCATCGATCACGTCGGCCTTAAAGGCCTGATCGGTGGAATCCTTGATCAGCGCCCCTGCCGGCGGTGCGGAGGGAGTGGCAGCGGCGACGCCGTTGAACGGAGTGGACATAAACGAGACCCTTCAAACCAAGCAAACCGGGATATTTGCGGACCTTCTTGCGCCCGCAACCGGTGACGTGACAAGCCCCTCTATCCACAAGGCGGCACCAAGATGACGATGCTGTCAAATTGTGGGTTGCAATCGGGGTTTCGATTGGGCATATAGGCCCGCGTCGACGCACTGCCAAGGCGGTGGCGGCAAACGGAGCGCGGGTGTAGCTCAGGGGTAGAGCATAACCTTGCCAAGGTTAGGGTCGTGGGTTCGAATCCCATCGCCCGCTCCAATCTTCCTTCCGGAAGAAACGATCAAAAGGCCGGACGCAAGTCCGGCCTTTCGTTTTTCAGCCCTGCTGCCGATTGTTGAAGACGGCCAGCTGCGCGGCAAAGGCACGCTGGTGGGCGGGGCGTGCCTTGGCGCGGTCGATATAGCGGCAGAGGGTGCTGTATTCCTCCAGAATGCCGGAACCCTCCAGCCGGCGCAGCACATGCACCATTACCAGATCTGCGGCCGAAAACGCGTGTTCGAGCCAATCGCGGTCCCCCAGGCTCGCAACGAGCTGGTCAAGCCGCCCGCGAATGCGATCCTTAACGAGAGGGAGGCGGGCATCGGACCAGGACTCGTCCCTTTCCACCAATTCGGCCACTTCGAGATCGACAATGGGCGGCTCCACCGTACCGACGGCGGCAAACATCCAGGCAATCGCCCGGGCTCGGGCGTTCTGCTCGTCCGGCAGCAGGCCACGGTGGCGCTGGGCGATGTGGAGGACGATGGCGGCCGATTCGAAGAGCACCAGTCCGTCCTCCTCATAGCTGGGAATCTGGCCGAAGGGTTGTCGCGCCAGATGCGGCGCCTTCTTCATCTGGCTGAAGGAGAGGAGCTCGACCTCATAGGGCTGGCCAACCTCTTCCAGCGCCCAGCGCACGCGCATGTCCCGGGCCATGCCCTGCCCCTCGTCGGGAGAATCGGCAAAGGCCGTGATGGTGACGGGCATCCTGAGCTCCTCCAACTGACGGTGCTGACCTCACGACGAGCAGCCGCCGGATTGATCGACATGCAGAGCCTAGCCGATGCCGAGATGGCGGGTCAGCTCCCGTGCCGCGGCAGCACCGGCGCGATTGGCGCCAATCGTGGAGGCCGAGGGGCCATAGCCAACGAGATGCAGGCGCGGGTCACGCGCCACCTGCGTCGCCAGCCGGCCGGTCATGGTGATACCGCCCGAGTCTTCCCGCAGTTGCAGCGGGGCCAGGTGGTCGAGTGCCGAGCGGAAGCCCGTGCACCACAAGATGACGTCGACGTCGAGCGACCGGCCATCGGCCCAGCGAACGCCATGGGCCGTGATCTCGTCGAACATCTCCTGCCGTTCGAGCACGCCGCGCTCTTGCATCGCCCGGATTGTCGGCGTCAGCGGCAGTCCGGTGACCGAGACGACAGAGTTGGGCGGCAGCCCGGCGCGGACACGATCCTCCACCAGCTTCACCGCCGCCCGGCCCGCCTCCTCATCGAAGGGTCCTTCGCGGAAGCGGGGCGGCGTCCGCGTCACCCAGGTCGTGCGCGTCACCGCCGAGACTTGGTCCAGCAGCTGGATGGCGGAGATTCCGCCCCCGACGACCAGCACATGCTGGCCGGCGAAATCTTCTGCCCTGCGGAAGTCGTGCGTGTGCAGCTGCCGGCCAGCGAAGAGCGCACGGCCCGCAATGTCAGGGATAAAGGGTTTCTCCCAGGTTCCGGTGGCATTGATCACCCCAAGCGCCGAAAAGACGCCGCGGTCGCTTTCCACCCGCAGCCGCTCACCGCGGTCGCACACGACCTTGACCGTTGCGGGGCGGAGCACGTCGAGCCCGAAATGAGCCTCATAGGCGGCAAAGTATTGCGGCACGGCGACCGAGGCACGAACTGTGTCGTCACCTCCAGCAATTGCGGCAAAGCTCATGCCGGGCAGGTCATGCACGCGGTTGACGGTGGAGAGCGTCAGCGAAGGCCAGCGATATTGCCAGGCGCCACCCGGCTCGGGCGCCCGGTCGAGCACCAGGAAATCGCGTCGCGGCACCAGGCCAAGCTGCTTGAGATGATAGGCAGCGCTCAGCCCCGCTTGTCCTGCGCCGATAACCACGATGTCGAGCTTGAGGGCGACGCGCGTACCCTGGTCCTGATCTGTCACGCTTGCCCCCGGCTGTTGCGCCCCTGATCTAGGTCTCCCGCGCAACGCCGGCAACCTCTCGCGCCCGCCGGGGTTTTCAGGAGGAAGGAGAACAGCACATGGCCCACGTTACCTATGATGTCGTCGAACATGACGGCGGCTTTGCCTACAAGGTCGGAGACGTCTTCTCCGAGACCTATCCCACCCACCAGGCGGCTCACGACGCTGCCGTCGCTGCGGCACAGCGCCAGCAGCTGGGCGGGGAAAGCGAAGCCATCCAGTACCAGGACAGCAAGGGTGAGTGGCACGAGGAACTAGCATCGGGCGGCGACCGCCCGGACACCGATGTCTCCGACGAGCTGGAAGACTGACTGCAGCCGAGCTGATGTATTTTCCCTCTAGCCTGCCGGACTCCTGCTCCGGCAGACTAGTTCGTTTGTGCGAAGAACTTGGCCAGGATCGGCGCCAGGACATGGGGATCAAAGCGATGATCCTGTCCTGACAGCACCTGCCGGGAAGCATTGGGCAGACCGGCTGCGACCCAGGCAGCGCCCGCGTCGATGAAGGGAAAGCTGTTGTCGCCGTTGACCACAAGTACCGGCATGGTGATGTCCATCCACCGCGACGGTTGTCGGTTGCCGTCGGTTGCTTCGGCCATGATGCGGAAATCGTGCGCCAAGGTCGGGCCCACTGCCGCATAGGCGGGCCATTGCGGACTTTGCCGGAAGGCCGCAAGCGCTTCAGCCGGCATGCCGACCCCAGACATGAAGTTGACCATCATCTCTTCCCCTCGTCCCGACGCGGCGAGGGTCGCCATCTGGTCACATTGTGCCCAGCAGGCTTCCGAGCTTTGCTGAGGATCGACCGGCGGCTCATAGAGCACGATTGCGCTCACCTTGTCCCTGAGGGACGCGCCCGCTTCCAGCGCCAGGAGCGCTCCGGAAGACATGCCGAACAGTCCCGCACGGCCTCCGGCCACCTCGATCAGCGCCTCGAGGTCCTCGACCTCGCGCTGCACGGTATAGGGCGAAGCATTCCCGGATTCGCCGCGGCCACGGCGGTCATACTGGATTACCGTAAATCGGTCGGCCAGGTCGTCGGCCATTGTGCCAGACGTTTGGTCTACGAGCCGATATTGCGTTGCACCTGCAATAAAGATGATGGCAGGGCCGGTGCCCCGGCTTTCATAACCGATGGGCGTTCCGTCGCTCGATAAAGTGATGGGCATGGCGCTCTCCTGTTCTACCCATCCCAGACGAAGCGAGGGGAGCCGTTTCGACATGTCCAACTATAAGGGCGAGACCGCGGTCCCACACTCGATCAACAAAAAGGGCGGGACCGGGGTCCCGCCCTTGGCTCTTCTAGCGGAGGAAGAGCACGATGATGATGATCAGCCAGATCGGCACGCCGAGGAGCCAGAGTCCAAGACCACGTAGCATGGTAAGTTTCCTTTCAAGCGGTTAGAAGCGGCGGAAGGCGCCGGCAAAGACCGTGTTCTTGTCGCGATGATTGCCGCCCTTCTGGGCTGCCCAGAAGGCACCGATGGCCGAGGCCAGCAGCGAGGCAGCAAGGAGGAAGGCGCCGATGATCGCCGTGTTGCGGGCAATGCGGGCGGCTTCGGCAGCCTGGTCGCGGGCTTCCTGCACGCTCTGGATGGTCTGGTCGACGCGCGCTTGGGACTCTTCGGGCGTCAGGCCGGTATTGGCGGCCACGACGCTGGCCAGATAGGTGCGGTCGGCATCGGCAACGGTGCCATCGCTGAGCGCAGCCTGGGCAAAGATGCGGCTGGCTTCGCCACGGGCATCTTCCGAGTTTGCGGCAGGCTGGTTGGAGCGGAACATGGTGTCGATGAAGTAGGCGTTCGGATCGACGGCGTCGGCCGCACCTTCGGTAGCGTTGGACGCGGCGGTGGTCGCGGTGGAAGCAATGGAGCCGACCGTGTTGGCTGCAGCACCCAGGCCGCTGACGGCAATCACCGTGCCGAGGATCACCGAGCCGGCCCAGACCAGAAGGCCATGAGCGCCATCGCGCAGGTCGCTTTCATCTTCGGTGGCGTCGAAATAACGGCGGCGCAGCCGGCCCGTCAGGTAGCCACCGGCCATGAAGCTCGAAATCTGGACCCAAAGGAACCAGGTTGCGGCAGCAATGCCAACAAAGATCGGATTGGGACCATCGCCATAGCCGAATTCGAGGAAGTTGAGGCCAACGGCCGAGCCGAAGCTGATCAGCACGACGCTGATGGCCGAAGCAAGGATGATGCCGGCGATGATGGCCGGCCAATCGACGTAGGAGGACTGGTCGCGATTGTTGGCAGACGGGTCGGTGACGACGACGCCCACGGGCGCATCAATAGTCATGTTTGCGGCTCCTGAAGTGTTGCTGTTGCTCTTGCCAGGGAAACCGTTAGGCGAGACCGATGAACGACAGGATCGCCATGACGATAACGATGAGGCCGACGATATAGATGATGGAGTTCATTGGAATGTGCCTTCTTCTTGGTTGACGCAATGCTCAATCAACAAAGGGGCAAGCTGAATCGTTCCGGGGTTGCATCAATTATGCGCAAACTGTGGTGAACAGCTCCCGCCAACGAAAAAGGCGGGGCCGAGCCCCGCCTCTGACGATCTCCCTCAGGCCTTAGAGGCCGTCGGTAACCACAGTTGTATAGGCGCCTTCCGGCTCTGCCTTGATGATCTTCTGGTCCAGCAGCGCCTTGACCGTGCGCTCGTAGGTGGCCATGTCGAGCGCCGGATCGGCAGGGTCGACAAGCTTGGCCACTTCACCGGTCATGTAGAGCTGGTGCTCGAGCGTTGCCGCACCCGTATCGTCCATGTCGACCACGATCTGGGCCGCTTCTTCGGGATTGGCCGCTGCATATTCCCAGCCCTTCATCGATGCTCGGACAAAGCGGGTATAGGCGTCCACCTTGGCCGGATCCTCGAGCGTTTCCTCCATGACATAGAGGCCGTCTTCGAGGAGGTCATTGCCCATCTCGGTATAGTTGAAGATGGTCAGGTTTTCCGGGCCATAGCCGGCATCGAGCGCCTGGCCGTATTCGTTGTAGGTCATGACGGAGATGCAATCGGCCTGGCCCTGGATCATGGGCTGGATGTCGAAGCTCTGCTGCAGGACGGTGACGCCGCTTTCCGAGCCGTCGGTGGGGATGCCTTCCTTGTTCATCCAGGCAAAGAACGGATATTCGTTGCCGAAGAACCAGACGCCCAGCGTATGGCCGGGGAAGTCGGCGACGGTCTTGATCTCCTTTTCGGACGGGCAGATCATCATCAGGCCCGAGCGCTTGAAGGGCTGGGCAATGTTGACCAGCGGCACGCCGCTGTCGCGCGCGGCAAGCCCGGCCGCCATCCAGGTGACGATGATATCGGCGCCGCCGCCGGCAATCACCTGCTCGGGGGCAATGTTCGGCCCGCCCGGCAGGATGGTGATGTCGAGGTTCTCCTCGTCATAGAAGCCCTTGCTCTCGGCCACGAGGTAGCCGGCGAACTGCGCCTGCGTCACCCATTTGAGCTGCAAGGTCAGCGCGTCCTGCGCCATGGCGGGAGCGGCCGACAGCGCCAGGGCGCTGACCAGCAAACCTCCAAGATACTTGTTCATTTCTCGTTCCCTTTTCCCTGTTACGCCCGTCCACCACGGACGGACGGATGCCAGAAGGTGACTCCCCTTTCGATGAGGGCGATCACCCCGTAGAAGGCGGACCCCGCGATCGCAGCAACAGCGATCTCCGCCCAGACCAGGTCGATGGCAAGACGCCCCACCCCGGTCGATATCCGGAACCCCATGCCCACAATGGGTGTCCCGAAGAATTCCGCTACGATTGCGCCGATCAGGGCCAAAGTCGAGTTGATCTTGAGGGCGTTGAAGATGAAGGGGCCCGCAGCGGGGAGCCTGAGCTTCAAGAGTGTCTGCCAGTAATCGGCAGCATAGGTGCGCATGAGGTCGCGATCGATGGCGGAGGCGGCATTGAGCCCCGCCACCGTGTTGACCAGCATGGGAAAGAAGGTCATGGCGACGACGACGGCAGCCTTGGATTGCCAGTCGAAGCCGAACCACATGACCATGATCGGGGCGATGCCGATGATCGGCAGCGCCGACATGAAATTGCCGATCGGCAGGAGCCCCGCCTTGAGAAAGGGCGAGCGGTCGACCAGGATCGCCACCACGAGCCCCGACAGGCAACCGATGGCAAAGCCGGGCAGCACCGACTTGATAAAGGTCTGGACGAAATCGGCCCAAAGGATCGGCGCCGAATTGGTCAGCTGCGCGCCAATAGCCGAAGGCGCGGGCAGGAGGACCGGCGGCACATCGGCGCCGCGTGTCACCACTTCCCAGATCACCAGCAGGGCGAGGCCAAAGGTGAGGGGGATCAGCAGCCCCAAGCCGGCATTGTCGCCCAGGCGGGGCGCGAGGGCCCGGCTCAGCCGCTCCACGAACAGCCAAGCAAAGAGCCAGGCCACGACCAGCGCCATCCAGAAAAAGGGTGGCGCTGGTGCGAAAATGTCGACGCTGGTCAGCAGCGCCACCGCACCCAAGAGGGCGAGGGCACCATCGACCCAGAGGCCAAGGGGGATGACAAAGCGGATCAGTGACAAGGCGCCGAGCAGCAGGAAGGCCTTGAGCAGCAGCGCCTGGTCCAACGGCGTGACCAGCGAAAAGGCAAGCGCTGCGGCGGCTAGTCCGCCGGCAACCAGAGCCAGGTAATGTTGCAGCTGCGTCATGCCGGCCGTACCCCCATGCGCCTGTTGACCAAGCGCTCTGCCGCCCCGACAAGCATCACCAGCACGGCCGCAAGCGCTGCCGCGATAAAGAGCGCCGCCCAGATCTGGATCGTCTGGCCGTTATAGGAGCCGGTCAGGAGCCGCACGCCCAGCCCACCGCCGGCGGCATTGCTCAGCTCGCTGACCACGGCCCCGATCAGGGAAATGGCAATGCCCACCTTCATGGAGGCAAAAAGGATCGGCATCGCCGCCGGCCAGCGCAGCTTCCAGAAGGTCTGCCACGGCGTCGCGTCATAGGTGCGCATCAGGTCGAGTTGGATGGCCTCGGGTGATCGGAGGCCCTTGACCATGCCAACCACGACCGGAAAGAAGCTCAGATACATCGAGATCAGCGCCCGCGGCACCGTGCCGGTGATGCCCACCGAGCCCAGTCCCACCACCACCATGGGCGCAATGGCCAGGATCGGGATGGTCTGCGAGGCGATGATCCAGGGCATCAGCGACCGATTGGCCGCCTCGTTGTGGACGATAACCACGGCAAGGAGGATGCCCAGCGCCGTGCCGAGCACAAAGCCGAGCAGGGTCGAGGAGAGCGTGATCCAGCCATGATAGGCCAGCGAGCGCTTGGAGGTGAGTTCCAGCGCCACCGTCGCATTCCAGATTTCGCCCACCACCTGATGCGGCGCCGGCAGCACCGGCCGGTCCTGCG
Organism: Devosia sp.; assembly: GCF_036563435.1. Lineage (GTDB taxonomy): Bacteria > Pseudomonadota > Alphaproteobacteria > Rhizobiales > Devosiaceae > Devosia. The sequence goes on along the minus strand of NZ_DATCMJ010000014.1, from coordinate 435,512 downwards.
CCCAGGTTTGGAGGGCGAAGTCGGTCAAGGGCACGCTGAGCTCGGCGCGGGTATTGAGCTGGTTCTGCCAGGGCGCGTTCATCCAGATCGCCGCGGCGTACCAGAAGATGATAAGGGCAAGAAGGACGGCGAGGATGGGAAGGATGCGGGTCATGACGCCGCCCCGTGCACAGGTGCCGAGCCCCTCCCCCTTGAGGGGAGGGGTTGGGGTGGGGGTTCTAAAACCTCCCTAAAATTAGAACGTAGGAAGGGGCCAGAACCCCCACCCTCGGTCCCTCCCCTCAAGGGGGAGGGATGCGCTGGAGCCGTCAGATCCAGCCGCATCACATATGCTCCTCATAGCTATGCCCAGCCCTCAGCCCATCCCGCACGCGCGCGGCGATGGCGAGGAATTCTGGCGTCTCGCGAATGTCCAGCGGCCGTTCGCGCGGCAGGTTGCTTTCGATCACATCGGTGACCCGGCCTGGCCGCGGCGACATCACGACGATTTTGGTCGAGAGGTAGACCGCCTCGGGAATGGAGTGCGTCACAAAGCAGATGGTCTTTTGCGTGCGGGCCCAGAGCTTGAGCAGTTCGGAATTGAGATGGTCGCGCACGATTTCATCCAGCGCGCCGAAGGGTTCGTCCATGAGGAGAAGGTCGGCGTCGAAGGCTAGGGCGCGGGCGATGGAGGCACGCTGCTGCATGCCGCCCGAGAGCTGCCAGGGGTACTTCTTCTCGAAGCCGGAAAGGTTGACCAGGCCCATGGTGCGCGCAATCCGCTCGGCCTGCTGGCTGGCCGAATAGCCCATGATCTCGAGCGGCAGCGCGATGTTCTTCTCGATGGTGCGCCAGGGATAGAGCGCCGGCGCCTGGAACACATAGCCATAGGCCCGGTCCTTGCGCGCCTCAGACGGTGTCTGCCCATTGATGGTCAGGGTACCCGAGGTGGGCTGCTCCAGATCGGCGATGGCGCGGAGGAAAGTGGTCTTGCCGCAGCCCGAGGGGCCGATAAAGGAAACGAACTCGCCCCGCTCGATGGTCAGATTGACATCGCTCAGCGCGACGACATCGCCGTCATTGGTTGGGAAAGTGAGGCCCAGATGCTGGGCGGAAACCACCGCATGCGCGCCCTGGTTGGCGGCGGCAGCTTGGCTTGGCGACGTCACGGACAAAGGCTGGTGCCCCCTCTTTCAACCGCGGCGGGGAGGGAGCGTGCCCCTTCCCACCGTCTCTCCTTGCAAATGCAAGCATCGTGCCGTCTCTCAGACCTGCCGGTTCAACGCCCGATCAGCCTGCCTCCTCGCGGCACCTGCCTCCGTTTTGATCACACTGCCGATGCTATACGCCAGTGGCCGGAATGCCGGAGCGTTCGATTCTGCGCGGTGCCACCAGTTCTTTCCACTGCGACAGGGCGCGGTTCACCGGATTTTTCGCTTCGCGCGCGACGAACTTGCCATGGCCGGGCTCGGCCTTGACCTCGTTCTCCACGATCGAAACCTTGCCGCGGCTGAGGACAAAGCGCGGCAGGCCCGTCACCTCGAAGCCTTCGAAGACATTGTAGTCGATGACCGACTGCTGGCCCTGCGCCGAAATGGTCTTCTTGCGCTGGGGGTCCCAGACGATGAGGTCGGCATCGGCACCCACCAGCACGGCACCCTTTTTGGGATACATGTTGAGGATCTTGGCGATGTTGGTCGAGGTTACCGCCACGAACTCGTTCATGGTGAGGCGCCCGGTGTTCACCCCGGCGGTCCAGAGCACGGACAGGCGATCCTCGAGGCCACCCGTACCATTGGGGATCTTGCTGAAATTGCCCCTTCCGGTGCGCTTCTGCTCGGTGGTGAAGGCACAATGGTCGGTGGCCACCGCCGAAAGCGATCCGGACTGCAGACCCGCCCAAAGCGAATCTTGGTGCTGCTTGTTGCGGAAGGGGGGCGACATCACGCGGCGCGCGGCGTGGTCCCAGTCCTGGTTGAAATATTCGCTTTCGTCCAGCGTCAGGTGCTGGATCAGCGGCTCGCCATAGACCCGCATGCCCTTGGCGCGGGCCCGGCGGATGGCTTCGTGCGATTGCTCGGCCGAGACATGCACCACATAAAGGGGAACGCCGGCCATGTCGGCAATCATGATGGCGCGGTTGGTGGCCTCCCCTTCGACCTCCGGCGGTCGCGAATAGGCATGACCCTCCGGACCATTATTGCCTTCGGCCAGGAGCTTTTGCGTCATGGCGGCGACGATGTCGCCATTCTCGGCATGGACCAGCGGCAGCGCGCCGAGATCGGCGCAGCGCTGGAACGAGGAGAACATCTCGTCGTCATTGACCATCAGCGAGCCCTTATAGGCCATGAAGTGCTTGAACGAGGTGATGCCGCGATCGACCACCTCGGCCATTTCGCGCCAGACCTGTTCGTCCCACCAGGTGATGGCCATGTGGAAGCTATAATCGGCCGACGCCTTGCCCGTCTTGTTGTCCCACATCTGGAGGGCTTCGAGGAGTGACTGGCCGGGATTGGGCAGGCAGAAATCGACCACCATGGTGGTGCCGCCGGCGAGACCGGCGCGGGTGCCGCTTTCGAAATCGTCGGCCGAATAGGTGCCCATGAAGGGCATTTCAAGGTGGGTATGGGGATCGATGCCACCGGGCATGACGTAGCAACCGGTGGCGTCGAGGACCTCGTCACCGGAAAGGTTCTGCCCGATCTCGACGATGGTGTCGCCATCGATCAGGACATCGGCCCTGTAGGTGAGATCGGCCGTGACGACGGTGCCGTTCTTGATGACTTTGGTCATGGTGTTTTCCCTTTGTCGCGGGGTGCTTCCTTCCCTCGCCCCTCCGGGGAGAGGGTGGCCGGAGCGAAGCGGAGGTCGGGTGAGGGGTTGCCTTGAAGCGTCGAATGGATCGCGTGCCAGCACCCCTCGCGATTGCTCAGCACATCGCTGTTCCAGAAGCGGAGGACAGAGTAGCCTCTGGCGTTAAGATGCTTGGTCCGGACCGCATCAGATCTACTCTCTGCGTGCTGACCACCGTCCACTTCGATGACGAGCATCACTTCTCGGCAGGCGAAGTCTACGAAAAATGGCTCGATGGGATACTGCCGGACGAACTTTTTCCCGCCGATCTGGCGATTGCGCAGCATCTGCCAAAGCACGTGCTCTGCGTCGGTCTCGTTGCGACGAAGTGCTCGTGCACGAGCGACAGCGGTCTCGGACGCCTTCGAGCCCCTCACCCGCCGCTGCGCGGCGACCTCTCCCCGGAGGGGCGAGGTAAGAACGGCGTCGGTGTTCTCCGTCACTCCACAATCTCCGCCGTCTCAACCACCGCGTGGAACAAGACGTCCGCCCCTGCACTGGCCCATTCTCGCGAAATCTCTTCCGCCTCATTGTGGCTCAGCCCACCCACACAGGGGCACATGATCATCGTACTTGGCGCGACCTTGGCGGCCCAGCAGGCGTCGTGGCCGGCGCCGGATATAATGTTCATGTGCGAGTAGCCGAGCTTTTCGGCAGCGGCGCGAACGCGCCCCACGAGGGTTGGGTCGAATGTCACCGGGTCGAAATGCCCGACGGCATCGACGGCGCAGCCGACGCCGAGGTCGGCGCAGATATCGGCCGCCCGCTTCTCGATGGTGGCGCGCATGCCATCGAGCTTGGCCTGATCTGGCGAGCGAATGTCGACGGTGAAGATGACGGTGCCCGGGAGTACGTTGCGGGAATTGGGGGCGAACTTGACCTGGCCGACGCCGCCCACGGCGCCGGGCTGGGCCTCCATTGCCACCGCCTGCACCATTTCCATGATGCGGGCCATGGCAAGGCCGGCATTGACGCGCATGGTCATGGGCGTCGAACCGGTATGGGCCTCCCTGCCGGAAAGGGTGAATTCGAGCCACCACAGGCCCTGGCAGTGGGTGACCACGCCGATCTGCCTGTCTTCGGCCTCGAGGATCGGGCCCTGCTCGATATGGTACTCGAAATAGGCGTGCATCTTGCGCGCGCCAACCTCTTCTTCACCCACCCAGCCGATGCGCTCGAGCTCGTCACCAAAGCGCTTTCCTTCAAGATCGGTGCGCGCATAGGCGTGTTCGAGCGGGATCACGCCGGCAAAGACGCCCGAGGCCAGCATGGCGGGCGCAAAACGGGCGCCCTCCTCGTTGGTCCAGTTGGTGACGACAATGGGGTGGCGGGTCTTGATGCCTAGGTCGTTCAGGGAGCGGACGACTTCCAGGCCCGCGAGCACACCCAGCACGCCGTCATACTTGCCGCCGGTGGGCTGCGTGTCGAGATGGGAGCCGATATAGACCGGCAGCGCGTCGGGATCGGTGCCTTGCCGGGTCATGAACATGGTGCCCATGCGGTCGACGCCCATGGAAAGCCCGGCCTCTTCGCACCAGCGCTGGAAGAGTTCGCGCCCTTCCTTATCGGCATCGGTCAGCGTCTGGCGGTTGTTGCCCCCGGCAATGCCGGGGCCAATCTGTGCCATCTCCATCAAGCTGTCCCAGAGCCGATCACCATTGACGCGAAGGTTTTCTCCTGGGGCAGGCATGTGGGCTATCGTCCTATTTGTTGGTCGGGAACGAGAATTCCGCGCCACCCTTGATGCCGGCGGGCCAGCGGGTGGTGACGGTCTTGAGGCGGGTATAGAAGTGCACGCCTTCGGGCCCGTAGATGGCGTGATCGCCAAACAGCGATCGCTTCCAGCCACCGAAGGAGTGGTAGGCCACCGGCACGGGGATCGGCACGTTGATGCCCACCATGCCCACTTCGATCTTGTCGGCAAATTCGCGGGCGGCGTCGCCGTCGCGGGTGAAGATGGCGGTGCCGTTGCCGTATTCGTGGTCGTTGATGAGCTTGACGGCCGAGGCGTAGTCATCGGCGCGCACCACCGAAAGGACGGGACCGAAGATCTCTTCCTTGTAGATGGTCATGTCGGGCGTGACGTTGTCGAACAAGGTTCCGCCGACATAGTAGCCGTTTTCATAGCCCTGGAGGGTGAAGCCGCGGCCATCGACCACGAGCTCGGCGCCCTGCTCCACGCCAGAATCGATATAGCCCACGATCTTGTCGCGGTGCATCTTGGTGACGACCGGACCCATTTCGGCATCCTTGTCGGTGGCGGGGCCGATCTTGAGCGATTCCACCCGTGGCTTGAGCTTGGCGACCAGCCTGTCGCCGGTCTCCCTGCCGACCGGTACGGCCACCGAGATGGCCATGCAGCGCTCGCCGGCAGAACCGTAACCGGCGCCCATTAACGCATCGGCCACTTGATCGAGATCGGCATCGGGAAGCACCACCATGTGGTTCTTGGCGCCGCCCAGGGCCTGCACGCGCTTGCCTGCGGCCGTGCCACGGCCATAGACATATTCGGCGATCGGGGTCGAACCGACAAAGCTCACCGCCTTGATGTCGGGATGGTCGAGAATGCCGTCGACCATTTCCTTGTCGCCATGGACGATGTTGAGCACGCCCTCGGGCAGGCCGGCCTCCATGAAGAGGTTCCAGGCCAGCATGGAGGCAGACGGATCACGCTCGGACGGCTTGAGGATGAAGCTGTTGCCGCAGGCGATGGCGGCCGGATACATCCACATCGGCACCATGGCCGGGAAGTTGAACGGCGTGATGCCGGCGACGACACCCAGCGGCTGGCGGTCGGAATAGGTATCGATCGAGGGACCGACATTGCGCGAGAACTCGCCCTTGAGCAGTTGCGGAATGCCGCAGGCAAAGTCGACGCAGTCGATGCCACGGGCGACTTCGCCCAGCGCATCGTCATGCACCTTGCCGTGTTCCTTGGAGATCTCGCGCGCCAGGTCATCGGCATACTGATCGAGCAGCGCCTTGAAGCGGAACATGATGCGGGCGCGCTTCATTGGCGGCGTATTGCCCCAGGCAACCTGCGCCTTCTTGGCGGATGCGACCGCATCGTTGAGTTCGCTCAGCGTCGACAGCGGCAGTTCCGCCGACTGCTCACCCGTTGCCGGGTTGAACACGGGAACGCGCCTTCCGCTGGAGACGTAGCGCTTGCCGGCAACGGCGTTTTCGATGACCTGCATCAAGACCTCCTTACGGGAACAATCATTCTATCTGCAAAGATATAGAATTTTTGTTCCATTCTAATCAAGCGTCTTGAGGATGTCGCCCAGCGTGCCGACGATCTGGTCGATATGGGTCTTTTCCACGATCAGTGGTGGGGACAGCGCGATGATGTCGCCGGTGGTGCGGATCAGGAGGCCGGATTCGAACGCCTTGAGGAAGGCGGAGAAGGCCCGCTTAGCGGGCTGGCCCGCCACGGGCTCGAGCTCGATGGCGCCCACGAGGCCGATATTGCGGATGTCGATGACGTGGGGCAGGCCCTTCAGGGAGTGGAGCGCCTCCTCGAAATAGGGCGCCAGTTCAGCGCCGCGCGTCAGCAGGCCCTCGTCCTTGTAGGTTTCGAGCGTTGCCAGGCCCGCGGCCGAGGCGATCGGATTGCCCGAATAGGTATAGCCGTGGAAGAACTCGATGACGTGCTCGGGCCCACCCATGAAGGCATCGTGGATTTCGGCGGAGACCAAAACCGCGCCCATGGGAATGACGCCATTGGTCAGCCCCTTGGCGGTGACCATGATGTCGGGCGTCACGCCGAAGTAATCGGCGCCGAACGGCGTGCCCAGGCGACCAAATCCGGTGATGACTTCGTCGAAGATCAGGAGGATGCCGTGCTTCTTGGTGATGTCGCGCAGGCGCTGCAGATAGCCCGCCGGCGGGATCAGCACGCCGGTTGAACCGGCCACCGGCTCGACGATCACGGCCGCAATGGTCGAGGCGTCATGGAGCGTAACGATGCGCTCCAGCTCGTCGGCCAGGTCGACGCCATGCTGGGGCAGGCCCTTGCTGAAGGCGTTCTGCTTGAGATTGTGGGTATGCGGCATGTGGTCGACGCCGCTCAGCAGCGTACCGAACATCTTGCGGTTGGTGACGATGCCGCCCACCGAGATGCCGCCGAAGTTGACGCCATGATAGGCGCGCTCGCGGCCGATCAACCGGGTACGGCTGCCCTCGCCCTTCACCCGGTGATAGGCGAGGGCGACCTTGAGCGCGGTCTCGACCGATTCCGAACCCGAATTGGTGAACAGCACATGATCGAGGCCCTTGGGCGCGATGTCGACGATGCGGTTGGCGAGTTCGAAGGCCTTCGGGTGACCCATTTGGAAGGCGGGTGCATAGTCGAGCTCCGCCGCCTGGCTGGCGATGGCTTCGACGATCTTGGGGCGGGCATGGCCCGCATTGACGCACCAAAGACCAGCCGTTCCATCCAGCACCTGGCGCCCGTCAGACGTCGTATAGTGCATGTCCTTGGCGGCCACGAACATGCGCGGCGACTTCTTGAACTGCCGGTTGGCCGTAAAGGGCATCCAGAAGGCGCTCAGGTCGTTCGGCACCACGGCATTGGAATTGGACACGAAACCTGCGCTCCCCTTGTTTCTGTGCCGGCCACTGTTTTGGCTCTTGACGGCAGGCCGTCCAGGTCCCCAAAATTTTGACCAGTTGGAAAAATGTTAGCACTCCCAAACTTTCCCGCAAGGCGAAAATGCCGTTCCCAAAACTCAATGCCGCCGAAGCCACCGAAGCCTCTGGCGCGAGGCAAAAGGACGAGAACCGTCCTCTGACGCGGATCCAGCGCGAGAAGCAGGACATCATCCTGGAAGCGGCGCTGGAGGTGTTCTCGCTCCACGGCTTTCGCGGCGCCACGATCGACCAGATCGCCGCCCAGGCGGGCATGAGCAAGCCCAACCTCCTTTATTACTTCCCGCGCAAGGAAGACATCCACCGCCGCCTGATGAGCGAGCTGCTGGTCACCTGGCTGGCCCCCTTGCGAGAAATGGACGAGAACGGCGACCCCTTCCCCGAGATCCGCTCCTATATTCGGCGCAAGCTCGAAATGGCGCGGGACTTCCCGCGCGAGTCGCGCCTTTTTGCCAATGAGATGCTGCAGGGCGCGCCGCGCATTCGCGAGATGATCGAGGTGGATCTCAAGGCATTGGTGGATGAAAAGGCCAAGGTGCTGCTGACCTGGATGGACCAGGGCAAGCTCGCCCGCACCGACCCCTATCACCTGATCTTTTCGATCTGGGCGACCACCCAGCACTATGCCGATTTCGACGTGCAGGTGCGGGCCGTGCTGGGACCGGGCCGTGGCGGCGAGGGGCGGTTCGAGGATGCCGCGCGGTACCTTGAACAGCTTTTTCTCTTTGGTTTAACGCCGCGTCCGAAATCCTGATCAGGAGCGGCTGAGATGGGTTTGCTTGAAGTCGCCGAGCTTGAGGCCGTAGCCCAGCATGCGGTCGAAGCCGATATGGGCGATCCAGATGGTAGCCAGACCGAAGAGCCATGTGCCACCACCCGCGAGGCCGATCAGCACCAGCACGGCCGGCACGGCATAGGTGTGGCCAAGGTTGTAGACCAGTGCGCCCGTGCTCTTGCCGCCCAGATAGCCAAGCATGAACAGGTCAGGCGCCATAAACAGCAGGGCGAAGACGATCCAGGACTGGCCGAGCCAGCCATAGGCGGCAACCGCGCCCGCCAGGGCCACCAGGCCCTCAAGCCGCTGCAGCAGTACGACGTCGGCGAGAGAGTTTTGAGAATGAGGTGCGGCCAGCGCTTTCATGATCTGCTCCTTTTAAGAATTGCCAGGAGCCTAGCGAACGCTAGGCATCACCCCAAGCCACCAAAGTCGGAGGCGGGGTATTCAAATCTGGATGGCTTGAGGAACACCCTGACGCGAAGGCGAAACCTGCCACATTCGCGCCATCTTGACCGCTGCTGTCCCATAAAGGGATCCCAATTTCCGCCGGAACCCTTCACGATCACGGATTTGTGGGTGAAATAAATGGAACCCGTTCCAGGCATTCTTTGACGCAATATCATTCTAACAAGGCCGGCGATGACGGCTTCTATCGGTTGTTGCTGCCCGGTCCTTTAGGCCAACATTCCAGTAGTGCGGTTGATCTTTGGGTTTGGCTTCCGCAAGCAACAGGAGAAAACCTGAGGCAATCGTGCAACAGAGCCCCTGTTGATCCCAGTCTTGCCCGACGCGGGCACATTGTGGCCGGTCATGCCCCTTAATCATCCTCTCACCTTAACTGAAGTGAGTTGGAAGTTTGATCAAGAAAGCCGTTTCCGTCGTCGCAGTTGCTGCAGCCCTTCTTTCCTTTTCCACTGCAGCCTATGCTCAATGCGGCGGCGCTTCCTGGTATGGCCCTGGCTTTAATGGCAAGCGGGCCGCATCGGGAGAAATCTTCAACGAGAACGCCATGACGGCGGCGCATCGTTCACTACCCTTTGGCACCAAGGTCACCGTTGTGGATCAAAACACCGGTAAAGAGGTGCAGGTGACCATCAATGATCGGGGCCCCTTCCACGGCAAGCGCATCATTGACCTCAGCAAAGCCGCAGCTACAGCGCTGGGCTTTCGCAACCGCGGGACGACCTCCGTCTGCCTGGCGCAGAGCTGAGCCCCCTCTTCTCCCCCGCTGAAAAGGCCACCTCAGGGTGGCCTTTTCTTTGTTCTGGCTAATCCTGCTTGAGATAGTTGCTGCCGTCGATCACCAGCAGCTCGTCGGAGCCCTTATCCGGGGCGAAGATGCTCATCACCTCCTCGGACCCGTCGTCTCCCGCCAGTATAAGCTTGTACCCCTCGACGCGATAACGCCCCGCAGTTGATGGTCTCTGGTTGCTGGTCGTGACACCGTTGGTGCCGCCGCCGGTATCCATGCTGCTGCTGGCTCCAACGAAACCGTCGCGCTGGTAGGTGCCATCGGGGCGCAACCGCAGAAACCGCTCCACCGCTATACTGCCCGAGCCGCTGGCCGACATGCCGGAGGAGGCAAAGAAGTAACGCCATTCGCCATCGAACTTGGTATCGGCGGGAAAGGGCGGCACTTTGGCATGAACGTCCTCGCCGATGGTGAGGCTATCCTTGCCGATCTCGAGCGGCATGGTTTCGACTTCAAAGCGGCCGAACGCGTCGGCCACTCGCCGCAGCTCGATCTGCCGCTGTCCGCCCCAGAAGCCACCGCCGCTCACGCGATAGGTGCCGCAATCCTCCGGATGTTCCGCACAGAAGTCGCTCATGTCGCCGGCAGGTATGGTGTCGCTGAAGAGGCCCGAGGGGTCGAATACGACCACTTCGCTGTCGGCGGTAAAGTCCATGCCGCCAAAGACGTTGGGCATGAGACCGGTGCGCAGAAACGTATAGGCGCCTTCAAGCCCGCCATCGCCCTCGCGCGACGCAACCGCAAAGGGCGCGTCCTCCTCCTTGAGACGCATAGTGCGCACCATCTTGGCAAACTCGGCGTCCACCTCGTCCTCACGCTCGTCGTGGAGGTTCATGGTCAGGAGCTGGAGAAAGGCCTGCTTGCCGCTGTCGCCAACCGCCACAGTCGTGAGGCTCGCCTGGATGTCCTGCACGCGGCCACAGCAACGATATTGCACCACCATGTCATAGCCGTTGCTGGTCACCCCTTCGCCTTCGGTGGTCGTATCCTCCTCCGCCAGTTCGGGAATGGCGCCAACCATGGTGGCAACGCCCTGGAGCAAAGTGCCCTCGACGGCACGTGGTGCCACGAGCTGGATCAGGGCGGCACCACGTTCTTCATCGTCGGTCTCGGGGAATTCCTGCTGCAAGAGCAGCGAACCGGCCTCGCCGCGCTCCACCTTCCAGCCGCGCGGCACGTCGATGACGACACCGTTGAGTTCCTGCTCCTTGGCGCCTGCGGCACCCGAAAGCGCCACAAGCACAACTGCTGCTGCGAAAAGCTGCCGACGCATGGCACACCTCCTCTGCCTTGGCCCAAAGGCTATGCAGCGGTTGCAACGAAAGTGTGACCGGTTCCGATCTCAGCAGACGGCGCCCTCGAAGGCCTGCGCCTTTGAAGCTGGTGCAGAGCGGCTCTCCGCTACTGTGGTGCCGGCATCAGCTTGTTCCGCCCGCTCCAGGCCTGCAACACGCTGCGAGATCTCCTCGCGCACAACGCCCATGTCCTGCAGCAGGCGATCGTCCAGCGCAGAGAGCCGCTGGACGGCCATATCGCGCCGCCACCACGCTAGAACGGCTGGGATCAATGTCTTAAACATGGCTGCTCCTTTCGCGAAGCAAAACTCCGCTCTCGCCGCCGAAGCGGCTTCATTTCATTTCTGGTGGTTGATCTGTCTTGCGCCGCACCTTCTTCGCCGCGGCACGCTGATAGTTGCAGCCTTTTGAGCGAGTTCTCTATAGTCGTGATTGCAATGATCTTTGCAGAAATGAAAAATGGACTTCAGTTGGGATGACCTGCGGCTGTTTCTCGATGTGGCAAGGCTTGGGGGGCTCAGTGCCGCAACTGGCAAGAGTGGGTTGAGTGCTGCCACACTCGGCCGCCGCATCAACGCGCTCGAAAAGCAGGTGGGCGAGCCGCTGTTTCATCGCAGCCAGACCGGCTACCGCCTCACTCAATCGGGCGAGGACCTGCTGGCCCGCGCCGAGGACGTCGAGGCGGCCATGCTATCGTTGCGCCGCTGGAAGGAGGGCGCCATTGGCACGCGGGTGGTGCGCCTGTCGGCCGGCTCCTGGACCTCGGCCTTCGTTGCCGGCCATATCGGCGAGATCTGGACGGTGGAGGACCGGTTCGGCCTCGAACTGGTTACCGCCAACCAGCGTGTAGACATCGGACGGCGCAATGCCGATCTCGGCATCCGCAACCAAAGGCCTACCGAGCAGTGGCTTGCTGGACGGCTGATCGGCAAGGTGGCTTATGGCCTCTATTCAGGTGTGAACCTCGTCAACGGGGTCAAGGCGGGATATTTCGTAGGCGTTGCCGGCGAAGGCGGGCACACTCATTCCGCGCGCTGGCTCGAGGCGCGCCATGCCGATCGCATCGCGGTGCGCGGCCATGACGCCATGAGCGTGCGCGAACTGGTCGTCAACGGCGCCGGCATGTCGGTCTTTCCCTGCTTTGTCGGCGATAGCGATCCGCGCCTCGTGCGGGTCGCGCCGGTGATCAGGGAACTCGAAACCGATCAGTGGCTGGTGAGCCACCACGAGGAGCGGCACGATCCGGCGGTGCGGCTAGTGGGCGACCGTATCGTCAGCCTTATGGCGCAGTGGTCCGCGCTGTTTCGCGGCGAGCAGCCCCATCACTAGGGCAGCGGCCCAAATGCAACGTTGCAAGAATTGTTCGAAAACGTTTGCACCTGCCCTTTGCCCGCTGGGTAATCTCGCATAGTTTCGCCGCACAAAGTTCGCGAGACGCAGCATGAGATTCGGCATCGAGATGCCCCCCCACTTCCGGGTGTTTGGGGCCTTCTTCATCTATTCCTTCTGCATGGGGAGCCTCTTTCCGCGCCTGCCCGCCATCCAGGAGGCCATGGGCGTCGGCGAAGGAGCCCTCGGCCTGGCGCTTATAGGTTCGGCCTGCGGTACGCTCGTCTCGCTCACCTTTTCAGGCCGCATCATCGAAGCCATCGGCTATCGCCGCACGCTGCTTTGCGCCATTCCACTCCTGTCGGTCTTTTATGCCATCGCCGCCTGGGCGCAGTCGCCGCTGGCCTTTTTCCTCCTGCTGGCACCGGTTGGGCTGATGATCGGCGCCATCGAGATCATCATTAATATCGAGGCCGACCGGGTCGAGCATGCTATCGGCAAGCGCATCATGAACCGGGCCCATGGCTTTTGGAGCCTTGGCTTCTTCGCCGCGGGCCTCCTGGGTTCCGCCATCGCCCAGACCGGCCTCGATCCGCATTGGCACTTGATGCTGATGATCCCAGTCATCCTTGTGGCAACACTCTTTGTTCTGGGGCGCTTCCAGCCGGCCGAGCACCGCATCCCGGCGACAGCCGACGAGGCGCCGCGCTTTGCCCGCCCCACCCTGCCCATCCTGTCGCTGGTGAGCGTTTGCCTTGCCGCCATGGTGCTCGAAGGCGCTGGCATCGATTGGTCGGCCATCTATATGCGCGACATCTTTGCCGCCGAACCGTTCTGGTCCGGCATTGCCGTGGCGACGGTGGCCGGTTCCATGGCCGTGACGCGTTTCTTTGCCGATGGCTTTGTGGATCGCCATAGCCCGGTGACCGTCGCCCGCGCGCTCCTTGCCATCCTTGCCTGCGGGTCGCTCCTCACCTTCTTTGCGCCCACTGCCGCCTTCGCCTATCTCGGCTTCGTGCTGATCGGCATCGGCTCGAGCGCGCTCTTCCCCCTGGCCATGTCGGCCGCCGCGCAGCTGACCGACCGCCCCGCCGCGCTCAATGTCGCGGCACTGGCGCAGATCTCTTTCACTGCCTTCCTGCTCGGGCCACCGCTTCTTGGCTTTGTGGCCGAGCATTTCGGCATCCGCTGGACCTTTGGCTTGGGCTTCCCCCTGGTGCTGCTCGGTTTTGCTACTGCCCACGTTCTGGCGCCCCGCCGCGCCACCCGATTGGTCACGCCATGAAAATTGCGCCGCAACACCGGCTCTATGCCTGTTTCTTCCTCTTCGCGCTGACCACCGGCGCACTGATGGCACGTTTGCCCGATATCCAGACCCATCTGGGTGTCAGCGAAAGCCAGCTTGGCCTCACCATGATCGGCATGTCGATCGGCTCGCTGATCTCGCTGACCTTTGGCGCCTCGGTGATCGAAAAGATCGGCGTACGCACCACCGCCTTCGTCACGGTGCTTGGACCGGCCCTCCTCTTCGCCACAATCCCCTGGCTTGGCGTAGCGCCTGCCGTATTCTGCGTCCTGTTCGTGACCGGTTTGCTATCCGGCGCGCTCGAGATCAACCTCAATGTCGAGATCGATCGGCTGGAAATGCACACGGGCGGCCGGTTCATGAACCGGGCCCACGGCTTTTGGAGCGTGGGCTTCTTCGTGACGGCTCTGGCCGGCGCCGGCATCCGGCAATCGGGGCTTTCGGTCGAGGCCCACCTAGCACTGATTGCCGCGATCGTCGTTGCCGTCGGCGGCTATATGATCTCCGGGATCAGGCCGGCACCGGCGCCCCAGCGCACGGCGAGCGAGACCACCCATCGGATTGCCTTTCCCCATCTTGGCCTCTTGCCCCTCTGCCTCATCGGCTTTGCGGCCTTCCTCGTCGAAGGTGCCGGCATCGACTGGTCGGCCATCTATATGCGCGACGTCTTTGCCGTTGAGCCCTTTGTCGGCGGCATGGGCCTGACGCTCTTTGCCTTCTTCATGGCCGCGATGCGCCTCGGCGCCGATCCGGTCGTGGCACGCTTCGGCCCGCGTAATGTGGCAATGGTGCTGCTGAGCCTTGCCAGCATCGGCGTCCTGCTGGTCGGCTATGCGCCCGCGCCCGCCGTAGCGCTGGCGGGCTTTGCCCTCATGGGCATCGGATGCTCGGCGGTTTATCCGCTTGCGGTGTCGGCCGCGGCCCAGCGCACTGACCGTCCGGCTGCCGTCAATGTTGCGGCGCTTGGCCAGGTGAGCTTTGTGGTCTTCTTCATGGCGCCACCGCTCCTCGGCTTCGTCGCGGAATATCTGGGCATCCGCAATTCCTACCTCATCTGCCTGCCCCTGTTGCTGGCTGGCCTTTGGGCGTCGAGCTTCGCCTTGGGCCGCCGCAAGATTGAGGAGCCTGCGCTGACTCCGGAAGCGGTTTCGCTCAAGGGCTGAGCCATGTCCGATCTCGGCCCCATTGTCGATCTTCGGCAGTCGCCGACCGCGCTCCGCGTGCAGCGGGGCGTGATGCGGCTCTTGCGCGAGACCTATGACATGGCCTGCTTTGCCGAAGTGACGCTCCAGAGCGGCCGCCGCGCCGATGTGCTCGGCGTCGGGCCCAAGGGCGAGATCTGGATCGTCGAGATCAAGTCGAGCCTGATCGACTTCCAAGTCGACCGTAAGTGGCACGAATATCGCGACTTTTCCGACCGCTTCTTTTTCGCCAAGCCGCCCGAGCTGGACGCCGGCATCTTCCCCGAAAGCGAGGGGCTGATCGTTGCCGACGGCCATGACGGCGCCATCCTGCGCGACAGCCCCCTCACCCCACTGGTGGGCGCGCGGCGCAAGGCGCTGATGCTCAAGCTGGCGCGCCTGGGGGCCGACCGCATCCATGTTCTGATGGATCCCGGCCCAAGGTGACCAACGACACCTGGCTGCGCTGGCGCGTCATCGCGCTGTTCTTCGTTCATGCCCTGGCACTCGGCGCCATCCATACCCGCGTGCCCGATATCCAGCTCGCCCTCGGCCTCAGCGAGGCGCAGCTCGGGCTTGTGCTGATCGGACAGCCGCTCGGCGGCCTGGGCATGTTTCTCTTTTCCAGCCGCATCATCGAACGCTTCGGCACAAGGGCCGTGCTGCTCGTGCTCTTGCCGCTGGTCTGCATCACTGCGGCGCTGATCACCGTCGTCCCCAGCGCCCTTGCCATGTTTGCCCTGATGGCGCTCAACGGCGTGGGCTTCTCGCTCACCAATATCGCCATCAATGTGGAAGCCGACCGCATCGAGGCGGCCACCGGCATGCGAGTGATGAATACCTGCCACGGCGCCTGGAGCGTGGGTTTTCTCGCCACCTCGCTCCTGGGCGTGGCCCTGCGCGGCCTTCATGTGTCGCCGGCCATCCACCTCTGGGCATTGGCCCCGGTCGTCATTGCGCTGCTGTTCGCCGTGGTCCTGCCCATGCCCGTCACCCCGCCGCGTCCGCATGCCGGGGAGAACACGGGCAAGCGCCTTGCCTGGCCGACGCTGGCGACGATGGGGCTTGTGGCCTTCGGCCTCGGGGCTGGTTTGACCGAAGGGGCGGCGCGCGCCTGGTCGATCATCTTCCTGCGCGACAGTTTCGAAGTGGCTGCCTGGATCGAATCGCTAGCGCTGCCGGCGCTGCTTGTCACCATGGCGCTGGGGCGACTGGTTGCCGATCGGTGGATCGACCGCTTCGGACCGGTGCGGGTCGCCCGCGTCCTTGCGTCCATTGCCATGGGCGGGCTGATGCTGCTGGTGCTCTCGCCCAATGCGGGCTTTGCCCTTGTCGGCTTTGCCCTCGTGGGCTTTGGCATCTGCGTGCTCTACCCGCTGATGCTGTCGGCGGCGGCACGCCTAGGCGACCGGCCGGCATCGCAGAACGTCGCGGCGACGACGCTGATCTTCCAGTTCGTCAATCTGGGCGCACCGGTGCTGATCGGTGCCGTGGCGCAGGGCCTAGGGATCCGCATGGCCTTCGCCATGCTCCTGCCGCTCCTGGTTCTGACCTGGCTGATGGCCAGAAAGCTCAGCAGACCGTCGCCACCCGCTCCTTGATCACCTTGAGAACTTCATCGCCCGCACGTTTCCACCAATTATCCTGCGAAAAGATCTCGACTTCCTGCGGCCCGAAGAAACCCGCCTCCTCGATCATGCGGCGGATCGCGGGCAGGTCGATGACGCCGTCGCCCATCATGCCGCGATCGAGCAGCATGTCCCTGGTCGGCACCAGCCAATCGCAGATATGGTGGGCAAAGATGCGCTTCATGCGTCCGGCGCGGGCAATGGCCTGCGCGAGCCTTGGGTCCCACCAGACATGGTAGACGTCGATAGCGACGCCCACCGTTTCTCCCAGCTGCTCGCAGATGTCGAGCGCCTCGTCGATCGTGTTCACGCAGGCCCGATCCGCTGCATACATGGGGTGCAGCGGCTCGATGGCAATCTTGACCCTGGACGCCTTGGCGTGGGGCAGCATGGCGGCGATGCCGTCGGTCACCATCTGCCGCGCTCCGGGCAGATCCTTGGATGACCCCGGCAGTCCGCCGACCACCAGGACCAGGCAATCGGCGTTGAGCGCTGCCGCTTCATCGATGGCGCGGAGGTTGTCGTCGATGTTGCGCTGCCGCCCCTCGGCCGTTTCCGCCGGAAACATGCCCCCGCGGCACACGCCGGTGACCTGAAGCTTGTTGGCTTTGACAATGCGCGCCGCCTCGTCGAGCCCAATGGCCGCGATCTGGTCGCGCCAGGGCGAGATGGCGGTGATGCCGTGCCGCAAGCAGCCGTCCACGGCTTCAGCGAAGCCCCATTGCTGGCGGGTGGTCGCGAGATTGAGGGAGATGGCGCGTTCGGTCATCCCAGCACTCCGTTCACGTTGAGCACGGCTTCCATGCGATTGACGGCATAGTCGGGGTCACTGAGCACGCGCGCCTTGTCGGCGAGGCGGAACAGTTCGCTGAGGTGCTGCAGCGAGCGGGTCGACTGCTGGCCGCCAATCATCTGGAAATGGTCCTGCAGCCCGTTGAGATAGGCGAGGAACACGACGCCCGTCTTGTAGAAGCGGGTGGGCGCGGCAAAGATGTGCCGGCTGAGCGGAACGGTTGGTTCGAGCAGTGCGAAGAACCCGGCCTCGTCGCCCTTGCCCAGTGCCGCAAGGCCCGCGGAGGCGGCAGGCGCAATAGCGTCAAAGATGCCCAGGAGAGCGTGGGAATAGCCCTGCGCATCGCCCGCGATCAGTTCGGCATAGTTGAAGTCGTCGCCGGTATACATCTTGACCGAGGGCGGCAGCCGGCGCCGCATGGCAATTTCTTTTTCCGCCGAAAGGAGGGAAATCTTGATGCCGTCGACCTTGTCCGAATGGGCGGCGATGACGTCGAGGCAGGTATCCATGGCCGCGTCATGATCGATACTGCCCCAATAGCCCTGGAGCGCCGGATCGAACATTTCACCCAGCCAGTGCATGATCACCGGCTGCTTCACCTGGCCGAGTATATGGCCATAGACGCGGGCATAGTCGTCGGGCGACCTGGCTGCGTGGGCCAGGGCGCGCGAGGCCATCAGGATGACGCGGCCGCCTTCCCCTTCCATAAAGCCCACCTGCTCCTCATAGGCCTTGATGATCTGGTCGATGGTGACGTCGGGCCCGGGCGCGAGATGATCGGTGCCCGCGCCATAGGCGATCAGCGCATCGTCACGCGTTCTGGCCTCGGCCTGCGACCGGCGGATCAGGTCCTGCGCCTCCGCCCAGCCAAGGCCCATGCCGCGCTGCGCCGTGTCCATGGCTTCGGCCACGCCCAGGCCAAGGTCCCAGAGGCGATGCCGGAAGGCGAGCGTCGTGTCCCAGTCTATGGCCGGTGTCAGCCAGGGATCGTTGCTGGCCAGAGGGTCGGCAACCACATGCGCGGCGGCATAGGCGATGCGCGGAAAATCCGAGGCCTTGAAGCGGACCAGCGGAATGGGATCGCCGGTCAAGGTGTAGGGCGTGATCGACCGGTCAGGGTTGGGCAGGTTGATGGTGGGCATTGTCTTGCCTCCGAAGGCCTTCAAGAACTCAGCGTCATCCCCGCGAAAGCGGGGATCCCCCTAGCGGTGCAGTGAGATTCCCGCTTTCGCGGGAATGACGCGGTGGAAGGAAGCGATGCATCTCAAGATGGGCCACGGCTCAAGGCCGGGTAACGCCGTGGGTGGGTTAGAAAGTGACACACACGACGCGTGTCAGAACTCGAGCTTGGGCACATCGAGCCAGCGGCGTTCGGCCCAGCTCTTGAGTCCGAGTTCGGCCAGTTGCACGCCCTTGGCGCCGGCTTCCAGACCATAGGGCCACGGTGCGTCTTCGGCCACGTGCCGGAGGAACATTTCCCACTGCGCCTTGAAGCCGTTCTGCGCCGGCCAATTGTCGGGCACTTCTTCCCAATCGGCAAAGAAGTTCATGGTTTGCGGCTGGTCGGGGTTCCAGACCGGTTTGGGCGTGTTCACCCGATGCTGGGTCCAGCATTTGTGCAGGCCCGCCACGGCCGAGCCATGCGTACCGTCGACATGGAAGGTCACGAGGTCATCACGGCGGACGCGGGTGGTCCAGCTCGAATTGATCTGCGCCACGACGCCACCTTCCAATTCGAAGGTGGCATAGGCTGCGTCATCGGTATCGGCCTGGAAGCGGTGCCCCTTCTCGTCGACGCGCTCGGGAATATGGGTGGCGCCCAGGCACGATACGGCCTGCACCTCGCCGAAGAGGTTATCGAGCACATAGCGCCAGTGGCAGAGCATATCGAGGATGATGCCGCCACCGTCACCCTTGCGGTAATTCCAGGAGGGGCGCTGCGCCGGCTGCCAGTCGCCCTCGAACACCCAGTAGCCGAACTCGCCTCGCACCGAGAGGATCTTGCCGAAAAACCCCGAGTCCCGCAGCATCTTGAGCTTGAGCAGGCCGGGCAGGAAGAGCTTGTCCTGCACCACGCCATGCTTGAGGCCCGAGGCGCGGGCGGTCTTGGCGAGGTTGAGCGCCACCTCCAGCGAGTCCGAGGTCGGCTTCTCGCAATAGACATGCTTGCCCGCTGCCAGTGCCTTTTCCAGCAGCGAGGCCCGCATCAGCGTCGTGCCGGCATCGAAGAACACCGTGTCCTCGGGATTGCTCAGGGCGGCATCGAGGTCGCTGCTCCAGCGCTTGATGTCGTGCTTTTTGGCCAGCCGCTCGATCTTTTCGGCGTCGCGACCCACAATGATTGGGTCGACCACTAGCCGGTCGCCATTGCTCAGCACCACCCCGCCCTGATCGCGAATCGCCAGGATGGAGCGCACCAGATGCTGGTTGTAACCCATGCGCCCGGTGACCCCGTGCATGATGAGGCCAAGCCGTTGATCTGCCATTCGTTTCCCCTCCCAAGCCGCTTTGTGCGTGTAACTGATTGGTTACTTAGCTAGCGCAGCTTTGTGATGACGTCAAGCCGGGACAACGCTGGCACGGTCTGCCGGTGCAAGACTTCAACAAAAGCAGGCCCACCTGCTCCTTGCGACCTCCTTCGAAGCAGAACCACGTAGTTACTTCATGGTTGACAGCGCCGGCAGGCGCCCGCAGTCTGTCCCACAGTGGTCACGGAAATATCCGGACCGCCCACATAAGGGAGGAAGTCGATGGACAGACGAAACCTGTTTATCCTGGCCGGCGGCGCATCGGCGCTGCTGCTGGGAACATCCTTGGCCATGGCGCAGGACTGGCAGCCCGACCGGCCGATCAACCTGATCGTGCCTTGGGGCGCCGGCGGTTCGACCGACCAGATTGCTCGCGTTACCGCTCCGATCCTGGCCGAGGCGCTGGGTGTCGACGTGGTCGTGGTCAACCAGCCGGGCGCTTCCGGCGCCATCGGCACGCAGGAAGTGCTCAACGCCCCGCGCGATGGCTATACCTGGACGGCCAATGCCATCGCCAACAACGCCACATACGCAGTGACCGGCCTCCTCGAAGGCACCGACATCGACGACTGGCACATCTACCTGTCGGTGGCCAATGTGCCCGTGGTCAGCGTACCGGCCGACAGCGAGTTCCAGGACTTCGGCCAGTTGCTGGAAGCGTTCAAGACGCGCGGCAACGAGATCAGTGTCGCCACGGCCGGCATCACCTCCTCTGGCGGGACGGCGATCGGCGCCTTAAGCGGCGCAGCCGAGAACTTCCCCTTCAACATGGTTACCTATGACGGCGGCGGGCCGGCAGCCATTGCCGCCGCGTCCGGCGAAGCCATGGTGACGACCCAGCTGGCGGTGGAGCAGACCGAGCTGATCCGCGGCGGCCGGCTGCGCGCACTGGCCGTGCTGTCGGACAAGCCGCTGGTGCTCGATGGCGTCGACCCCATCCCACCGATCACCGAATGGCTGCCGGACATGGAACTGGCTCCCGACTATTTCGGCATTTTCGTGCCGGTCGGCGTGCCCGAGGAGGTGCTGGCGACGCTCGACAAGATCTGGGCCGAAAAGATCGCGACCTCGCCCGAGATCAAGACCTATGCCGAAACCTTCGGCGCGGTGTTCGCACCCTCCTTCGGTGCCGAGG
The DNA here is from genome assembly GCF_036563435.1 of Devosia sp. Lineage (GTDB taxonomy): Bacteria > Pseudomonadota > Alphaproteobacteria > Rhizobiales > Devosiaceae > Devosia. Next base: position 414,805 of record NZ_DATCMJ010000014.1, on the reverse strand, counting down.
CCCGGGCACTGGCCATGCCGGTGGTGATCCTCGAAGCCTGCGATGCCGTGGAGCGCGGCGAGGCGGTCACCGATCCCTCCACCATCGGCATCGACTGCGAAACGCGGACGGAAATCGGGGCGCAGTGATCCAACAGGGGGTTCTGTGTTCGAGACAGAACCCCCACCCACCCTCCCCCTGAAGGGGGAGGAGCAGATCGGGCCTGGGGCACGATCGTGCCTCACCCACCGCGCGGCCCCCCTCCTGGGGGAGGTTAGGTGGGGGTCCGGAAGCCCGGATTTCCGCAACTTGAAGGAGCCTCCATGCAAGAACACGCCGACGAAACCGCCACGCGCGCGCGGGCGGATCTGCTGACGGCCCTGCTGCTGGTGGCGCTGGGCCTCGTGCTGTTCTACCTGTCCTGGACCATGCCGCGGCTCGAGGCGCGCCGGATCCACCCCTCCACCATTCCGGGCCTCGTGCCCATCGCCTTGAGCGCAGCGCTGACGCTCTGTGGCGGGCTGCTCGCCTGGCGGTCCTGGCGCCTTCCAGCCAAGGGCGGCTGGTCGGCGCTCGGCAAGGCCGTGACCGGCAAGGCGGCACGGCGCGTCGGTGCGGTACTGGCGCTGGCGCTGCTCCATACGCTGGTGCTGGTCGGCTGGCTGCCGTTCTGGGCGGCGGCCATGCTGTTCATCTTCAGCTTCATCGTCGTCTTCGAACTTTGGCTGATCGACGGGCAGCCGGTGACGCCGCTGAGCTCGCTGGTCTGGGCTGCCATCATCGCCATCGTGGGCGGAGGCGGCATCTATTTCGTGTTCGAACGCATCTTTCTGGTTCGCCTGCCGTGAATCTTTGTTGGTCGCGCTTTCGCACCGCAAAAGTGGCGGCCACTTTTGCCCAAAGCGCTCTAGGAGCAATCCATGTTTGACGGTCTCGTGTTGCTCGGCCAGGGCATAGGGCATTTCCTCACCCCCGCTTCGCTGTTCAACGTGGTGTGGGCGACCCTGCTTGGCCTCGTCGTCGGCATTCTGCCCGGGTTGACGGCCACGATGGGCGTGGCGCTCCTTGTGACGCTGACCTACAAGATGACGCCCGATCAGGCGATCCTGACGTTGATGTGCGTCTATCTAGGCTCGATCTATGGCGGGTCGCGCACGGCGATCCTGCTCAACATCCCGGGGACCCCGGCCAATGCCGCGGCAACGCTGGATGGGCATCCTTTGGCGCAACAAGGCAGGGCCGGGCTCGCCATGGGGCTGGCGACCACCTCGTCGACCCTGGGCACCATGGTCGGCATCTTCTTCCTGGCCATCATTGCGCCGGTTCTCTCCGAAGCCGCATTGAAATTCGGCTCCTATGAATTCTTCTGGCTGGCTCTGTTCGGCGTGGTGATTTCCGGGCAGATGAGCGGCAGCGATACCCCGCTCAAGGGCTATATCGCTGGCATTCTGGGGCTTCTCGTTGCCATGATCGGCATGGAAACGCTCCATGCCCACCAGCGCTTCACCTTCGGCATGCCGGCGCTGGGTGGCGGAGTGGACCTGATCCCGGCCATGGTCGGCGCCTTCGGCCTGGCGGAAATTCTCTCCGCCATGAAGCGCAAGGCGGTGACGCAGATCGCGGAGGTCAACGACCGCGTGGTGCCGACCTTCCGCGAGATCTTTCAATACTGGCGCACCATTATCCGCTCGGGGATCATCGGCACCTTTGTCGGCATCATTCCCGGCGTGGGCGAGGATGTGGGCTCCTGGACGTCCTATGCTGCAGCCAAGCGGGCCAGCAAGCATCCCGAAGAGTTCGGCAAGGGTTCGCAGGAAGGGCTGATCGCCGCGGAAACCGGCGACAATGCCGTTGTCTCGGCCGCCATGATCCCGACGCTGACGCTGGCTTTGCCGGGTTCGGCGGCCGCAGCGGTCCTGATCGCGGCCATGTATATCCACGGCATCCGGCCGGGCCCCATGCTGATGGTGGAGAATCCTGTCTTTCTCTACCAGGTCGTGGCCATGCTGGTGCTGGCGACGCTGGCCAACCTCATCTTCGGCCTGTCGCTGACCAAGCTCTTCATTAAGGTGCTGTCGGTGCCGCGCGAACGGCTGATGGCGGTGATCTACGTGCTTTGCGTGGTGGGCTCCTTTGCCATCACCCAGCGCATGTTCGACGTCTATGTGATGCTGATCTTTGGCGTCGTCGGCTTCATCCTGCGCGAAATGAAGTATCCGATGGCGCCGCTGGTGCTCGGCATTGTTCTCGGCGATCTCCTCGATCTCAATCTCCGCCGCGGCTTGCAGCTGACCAATGGCGATCCGAGCCCGTTCTTTACCCGTCCGATCAGCGCTGTTATCTGCCTGATCGTTCTTCTCACCATTCTCCTTTCCATTCCGGCAGTATCCAGGCGTGTCAGATCCCTCTTCCACCGCAACGGCACCGGCGCGCCAGCCCAAGGCTGAGGCGCCGCCCAAGCGGACGCGCAATTCGGAAAAGACCAAGGCCGCCATTCTCGTGGCGGGGCGGGCAGAGTTTGCCGAGCGCGGCTTCGAGGGCGCGCGGGTGGATGCCATCGCGGCCTTGGCGGGTGCCAATAAAAGGCTGCTCTATCACTATTTCGGCAACAAGGAGGACCTCTACCGGGCCGTGTTGCTGGATGCCTACCAGGAAATCCGGCGGGGCGAGCGCGCGCTCAGCCTCGACCAGTTCGGACCTGTCGATGCGATGGACCGGCTGGTGCGCTTCACCTTCCGCCACTTCCTCGCCAATCCCTGGTTTCCGCGTCTCCTTGGCACCGAGAACATCGAAAACGCGCGTTTTCTCAAGACTTTGCCCGATATACAGGCGCTCCACTCCCCGCTTGTGGGGCAGATCAAGACCATTGTCGACCGCGGCGCCGACGCCGGCATCTTCCGGCGCGACGTGGACCCGGTGCAGCTCTATATTTCCATCGCGGCGCTGGGCTTTTTCTATGTGTCCAACATGGCGACCCTGTCGGTGATCTTTGCCCGCGACCTCAGCCGCATCGACATGGTGCAGGAGCGGGAGGGACAGGCCGTGCAGATGGTGCTCGACTACCTCCGCACCAAGCCGCTTTAGCTATCCATCTGCGCACAAACTGCTGTCACTGTGTTGACACCGTGCACGCCCCTTGCGAGGCTCCTTCCATACAAGACGTGCAGAGGTCGCTTGACAGAGGCCGCCGTCTGACACACTCTTGTAACCAGTTGGTTATTTAGCGGCGGGGAGGCTGCTGGAGACCCTGCCGCGCAGACCGGCAAATCGTATCCATGGGAGGACAATCATGACGTTCCGTATCGACCGCCGTTCGTTTCTTTTGGGCAGCACGGCGCTGCTTGCTGCCGGCGCCGCCGGCATCAACGCGGCCTGGGCGCAGGCCAGCAGTCTCCGCCTGATCTTCTGGGGTGGCCAGCCGCGCGCCGACCGCACCTATGCCGTCACCGACCTCTACAAGGAAGCCAAGGGCACCGATGTCCAGGGCGAATTCCTCGCCTGGAACGATTACTGGGCCAAGCTTGCGACGCAGACCGCCGGCGGCAATGCGCCCGACGTCATCCAGATGGACTACCGCTATATCGTTGAATACGCCAACCGCAACGCCATCGCGCCGCTGGACGACTATGTCGGCACCCAGCTCCAGCTCGCCGATTTCGACCAGGACCAGCTCGAAGGCGGCAAGGTCAACGGCAAGCTCTACGGCATTTCGCTCGGCGCCAATTCGGTGGCCATGCTGGTCAACACCACGGCCTTCGAGGAAGCCGGCGTCACCCCGCCGACCAACGACTGGACCTTTGACGACCTTCGCACCATGGGCGAAGCCTTCAAGGCCGCCAACATCCGCGGCGGCATGAAGCTGATCGCCGACGGCTCCTATTCCGAGCCGATGCTCAACAACTGGATCCGCCAGAAGGGCAAGGAACTCTATACCGCCGACGGCCAGCTCGGCCTCGACGAAGCCGACATGACCGAGTGGTTCCAGCTCTGGAACGGCCTGCGCGAAGCCGGCATCTGCGTGTCGGCGGACGAACAGGCGCTCGATACGGGTCCTCTGGAATCGACCATGATCGTTTCGGGCAAGGCCGCGATGATCCCGGCCAATTCTAACCAGCTGGTGGCCTTCCAGGCCCTGATGCAGGACAAGATCGACATGGTCGGCTATCCGCGCATCGCGGCAGGCCAGGGCGGCGGTCACTTCCGCAAGCCGTCGATGTTCTTCTCGGTTGCCGGCTCGTCCGCCAACAAGGAAGCGGCGGCCGAATTCATCAACTTCTTCATCTCGGACCCGGAAGCAGCCAAGGTCCTCGACGTGGAACGCGGCATTCCTTGCCTTCCGGCCATGCGCGACGTTGTGGCGCCGCTGCTCAACGAGCAGAACCAGATCGCGCTCAACTTCGTGTCCAACCTGGGCGACCTGCTTGGGCCGCTCCCGCCGCCGCCGCCGGCCGCTGCCGGTGAAATCGACCTGTCTCTGCTTCGCACCGTGGGCCAGGAAGTCGGTTTCGGCGCACGCTCGGCCGAAGACGGCGCGGCCTATTTCGTGGCTGAAGCCAAGGCAATCCTCGAACGCGCCGCCTGATCGGCAAGCCTTCTGCACTCCCCGGGAGGTGGCCATGCGCCACCTCCCGCCCCACTAGGAGTACCGCCCGACCATGGCCATGAGCACCACGACATTGGGGGCGTCCGAACACGACGCGTCCACGCGACCTTCCTTCTGGTCCCGCCTCTGGCAGAACGACGCGCCGGGCTACCTCTTCCTCCTGCCCTGGCTGATCGGCTTCTTCGGCCTGACCATCGGCCCGATCATCTCGTCCTTCTATCTTAGCTTCACCGACTTCGACCTCCTGACCAGCCCGGAATGGGTTGGGGCCAACAACTACATCCGCATGTTCACCAATGACCCCAAATTCTGGGCGTCCATGCGCGTGACCATGATGTTCGTCATCTTCTCGGTGCCGCTCAAGCTTGCCTTTGCCCTCGGGGTGGCGCTCCTGCTTAACCGCGGCATGCGCGGCCTGCCGCTTTATCGCGCGCTGTTCTACCTGCCGTCGCTGCTGGGCGCCTCGGTCGCCATCGCCATCCTCTGGCAGCAGATCTTTGCCCGTGACGGGCTGGTCAACGACTTCCTGGCCATCTTCGGCATCGTTGGACCGAGCTGGATCTCGACCCCGCAATATTCACTCTGGACAATCATCATCCTCGCCGTCTGGCAGTTCGGCTCGCCAATGATCATTTTCCTCGCCGGGCTCCGCCAGATCCCGCAGGACATGTATGAGGCAGCCTCGCTCGACGGCGCCGGCCGCTGGCGCCAGTTCCGCAAGATCACGCTGCCGCTGCTGACGCCGGTGGTCTTCTTCAACGCCATCATCCAGACCATCGAGGCCTTCAAGAGCTTCACGCCCGCCTTCATCATCTCGGGCGGTACCGGCAATCCGATCAACTCGACGCTGTTCTATACGCTCTACCTCTACCAGGAGGCCTTCGGCTTCTTTCGCATGGGCTATGCCTCGGCGCTGGCCTGGGTGTTGCTGGCCCTGGTGGGCCTCTTCACGGCCTTCTCCTTCCTCACGTCGAAATACTGGGTGCACTACGATGACTGATGCTCCCGCCAAGCTGACCGTCGTCGGCGAACGCCGCCTGTCGCCCACGCAGCGGCGCCTCCTCTCGGTTCTGGCCCATGCCGCCCTGCTCGCGGTGTCGGTGCTGATGCTTTATCCGCTCCTCTGGATGCTGGCCGCCTCCGTCCGTCCGGAAAACGAGATCTTCACCTCGGCCAGCATCTGGCCGTCGGAATGGAGCCTTGACGCCTATGTGCGCGGCTGGAACGGCTTGCGGACGAGCTTTGGCGTCTTCTTCACCAACTCGTTCATCATCTCGATCCTGAGTGTTTGCGGCAATGTGCTGGCCTGTTCCATGGCGGCCTTCGCCTTTGCCCGCCTGAACTTTCGAGGCAAGAACTTCTGGTTTGCCATGATGCTGATGACGCTCATGCTGCCCTACCAGGTGACGCTGATCCCCCAATATGTGCTGTTCCTCAAGCTCGGCTGGGTCAATACCTTCCTGCCGCTGGTCGTGCCCAAGTTCCTCGCCGCCGACGGCTTCTTCATCTTCCTGATGGTGCAGTTCTTCCGCGGCCTGCCGCGCGAGCTCGACGAGGCCGCGCAGATGGACGGCTGCTCGCCCTGGCGCATCTACTGGAAGATCATCATGCCGCTCTCCATGCCCGTGCTGGCGACGGCTGCGATCTTTACCTTCATCTGGACCTGGGACGATTTCTTCGGCCCGCTGATCTATCTCAGCGAAATGAAGAGCTACACGGTGATGCTGGGCCTGCGCACCTTCACCGACTCCACCGGCGAAAGCGACTATGGCGCCCTCTTTGCCATGAGCGTCCTTAGCCTTGTGCCGATCTTCCTGTTCTTCCTGTTCTTCCAGCGGCTGCTTATCGAAGGCATCGCGACGACGGGGATGAAGCGGTGATCCACCGGTCATCCAGTCTGCTCTCCCTCCCCCTTGCGGGGAGGGTAGCGACGCTAGGCCCGCAGGGCCGTAGCAGAGCTGGGGTGGGGGGCGTTCAAGGCCAAACCCATCGACCCCCACCCCCAACCCCTCCCCGCAAGGGGGAGGGGAGCCGAACATCCAGTTTCCCGCAGGGACGACCATGACCATCCACTTCGCCGCCATCGGCATCAATCACAGTCATATCTACGGCCAGGTCGATTGCCTGCTTGATGCCGAGGCGCAGTTCACCGCCTTTTACGCCGTCGAGGATGACCTGGCTTCAGCCTTCGGCGCCAAGTATCCGCAGGCCAGGCGCGTCAACGATCCGCGCGCGATCCTTGAAGACCCCGCCATCGCTGTCATCCTGACGTCGGCCATTCCCGCCGATCGCGCCGCCATTTCCATTGCCGCCATGCAGCACGGTAAGGACGTACTGACCGACAAACCCGGCATGACGACCTTTGCCCAGCTCGATGAGCTCAAGCGCGTGCAGCGGGAAACCGGACGCATCTATTCGGTGCTCTATTCCGAGCATTTCGAGGTGCGCGCCACGGTGGAGGCGGGCAACCTTATCGCGCAGGGGGCCATCGGCAAGGTCATCAATACGGTGGGTCTTGGCCCCCATGCCATCCGCAACAACCAGCGCCCGGACTGGTTCTTTGATCGCCAGCGCTATGGCGGCATCCTTTGCGATATCGCCTCGCACCAGTTCGAGCAGTTCCTGTTCTTTTCCGATGCGATGGATGCCGAGGTGGTATCCGCCACCGTCGCCAACCGCGGCAATCCCGACCGGCCGGGCCTGCAGGATGTGGGCGATGTCCACCTCCGTACCGCCGAAACCTCGGGCTATATTCGTGTCGACTGGTTCACGCCCGAAGGCTTGCCCACCTGGGGCGACGGGCGGCTGACGATCCTGGGCACCGAGGGCTATATCGAGCTGCGCAAATATATCGACATTGCCGGGCGGCCGGGCACCGATCACCTGTTCATCGTCAACAAGGACGGCCCGCGCCATATCGACTGCTCTGCAGTGGACCGGCCCTTCGGCCGGCAGTTCCTCGACGACGTGCGCAACCGCACCGAAACGGCCATGCCGCAGGAGCGGTGCTTCAACGCCATGAAGCTGGCGCTGACCGCACAGCAGCTGGCCGAACAGGGAACGGAGTGGGCGCAATGAAAAAGGTCTTCAACGTTGCCGTGATCGGAGTCGGCATCGGCCGCTCCCACATCGTCGAGGGCTATCTGCCCAACAGCGACGGGTTCAAGGTCAAGGCGCTCTGCGACCTCAACCGCGAGCGCATGGCGCCGATTGCCGAGGAATTCGATGTCGAGCGGCAGGTCACCGATTTCGACGACGTCCTCCGCATGGACGACATCGACATCATCGACATCTGCACGCCCCCCATGCTGCACCATCCCATGGTGATGGCCGCGCTCAAGGCGGGCAAGCATGTGATTTGCGAGAAGCCGCTGGTCGGCTCGCTGTCGCAAGTCGACGAGGTGATGGCCGAAGAAAAGCGGAGCCGCGGCATGCTGATGCCGGTGTTCCAGTATCGCTTCGGCGACGGCATCGCGCAGGCCAAGGCGATCATCGATGCCGGCATCGCCGGCAAGCCCTATATCGGCACGGTTGAAACGCTGTGGGAGCGCGGCCCTGACTACTACGCCGTGCCGTGGCGCGGCAAATGGGCCACGGAGCTGGGCGGCGTGTTGATGACCCACGCCATCCACCAGCACGACCTTTTCACCTACCTTATGGGTGACGTTAAGCGCCTGTTCGGCCGCGTCGCCACCCGCGTCAACGCCATCGAAGTGGAGGACTGCGTCACCGCCAGCCTTGAACTCGAGAATGGCGCCCTGGGGAGCTTTACCGCCACCCTAGGATCGGCAGGCAACATGACGCGACTGCGCTTCGCCTTCGAAAATGTGAGCTTCGAGAGCGACCACGCCGCCTATAATCCCGGCGACAAGCCGTGGACCATCACGGCGCGCAATACTGAAACGCAACAAAAGATCGATGCGCTACTGGAAAACTGGGAGCATATCCCGTCGCGCTTCCAGACCCAGATGGCGCGCTTCCACGATGCGCTGGTGGGCAAGGCGCCATTGCCGGTTACCAGCGCGGATTCGCGCCGCGCGCTCGAGATCGTCACGGCCTTCTACCATTCGTCGACCACGCACCAGGACGTGGCCCTGCCCATTCAAACCGACCACCCGCGCTACCAGAGCTGGGTGCCGCCGCAGTTTCAGACGGCATAGGAGTTCTTCATGGCGACCAACATCCAGCTCCGCAAGCTCATCAAAGCCTATGGCGATGTCGAGGTCATCCACAGCATCGATCTCGATATCGATCCGGGTGAGTTCACCGTCTTTGTCGGCCCCTCGGGCTGCGGCAAGTCCACCCTGCTGCGCATGATTGCCGGGCTGGAACCCATCACGGGTGGCGACCTGCTGATCGACGGGCAGCGCATGAACGATGTGCCCGCCGCGCGGCGCGGCATCGCCATGGTGTTCCAGTCCTATGCGCTCTACCCGCATATGTCGGTCTACCAGAACCTGGCCTTCGGGCTTGAAACGGCCAAGGCGCCCAAGGAAGAGATCAAGCGGCGGGTGCAACGCGCCGCCGAAATCCTCCAGATCGTGCCGCTGCTGCAGCGCAAGCCCAAGCAGCTTTCCGGCGGGCAAAGGCAGCGCGTCGCCATCGGCCGCGCCATCGTGCGCGAGCCCAAGATCTTCCTCTTCGACGAGCCCTTGTCCAACCTCGATGCCGAGCTGCGCGTGCAGATGCGCGTCGAGATCGCCAAGCTCCACAACGACCTCGGCAATACCATGATCTATGTAACGCACGATCAGGTGGAAGCCATGACCATGGCCGACAAGATCGTGGTGCTGCGCTTAGGCGTGATCGAGCAGGCTGGCGCGCCGCTCGAGCTCTACAACAATCCGCGCAACCTCTTCGTGGCCGGCTTCATCGGCTCGCCCAAGATGAACTTCCTCCAGGCGGGCGAACAGCCAGGCGGCCTTGCCGTGGCCGGTCTCACCCTGCCGCTCAGCCGCACCATCGCTGGCGCCAGGACGCTGGGCGTGCGGCCCGAACACATCACGCTGCAGGAAGGCACCGGCATCAAGCTGGCCGAGGTACGGGTGGACCTGGTGGAAAACCTCGGCGGCCAGACTGTGGTTTATGCGACCACCAGCGACGGGCAGGCGCTCAACATCGTCCTCGAAGGCCAGCGCCACGTGGAGTTGGGCTCCATGGTCACCGCCTATGCCGACCCGGCGCGGCTGCATCTGTTCGACGCGGAAGGCAACGCGATCTAGTTGAATACCCGCCGGCAGCGGAACTGGCCGAATTCCACCCAGCCGGTGGCGACGACCTCGCCGCGGAAGCTGGCCCAGCATTCGTCGAGCGAAATGGGCGCACCGGCTCCGGTGAGGAGAACGGCATTGCCATGGCGGACGGCCGTGGCCTGCTGCGGGTCGAGGCGGATTTCGGGCAGGTCGGCAAAGCCGGCAGCCACCGGCTTGAGCAAAGCGTCGCGCGCCTCCAGCGCCAGCGCTTCGAGCTGGTCGATGGTCACGGCATCCCCGTCATGGAAGGGCCCGACGGCGGCGCGATGGAGGGTCGCCACATGGCCGCGTGTGCCGAGCGCCTCGGCAATGTCGCGGGCCAGCGAGCGCACATAGGTGCCCTTGCCGCAGGTGACTTCGAGCACCGACTGCTCGGCGCCGTGTTCGAGCAGGACGATATCGTCCACGTCGATCTCGCGCGGGGGCAGGTCCACCGCTTCCCCGGCACGGGCGAGGTCATAGGCGCGTTCGCCATCGATCTTGAGGGCGGAAAAGATCGGCGGTCGCTGCAGGATCGTGCCAATGAACTGCGGCAGCACAGCCTCCAGGGCTTCGCGCTCGGGCCGCACATCGGAGCGGGCGATCACCTCGCCCTCGCGGTCATCGGTGGTGGTGGCGCTGCCCCAGCTGATGGCAAAGCGATAGCGCTTTTCCCCGTCCTGCACCTGCGGCACCGCCTTGGTGGCTTCGCCCAGGGCAATGGGGAGGATGCCGGTGGCCAGCGGGTCGAGCGTGCCGGCATGGCCCGCTTTGGCGGCGCCAAACAGCCAGCGCACCTTGCCCACGGCCTGGGTGGAGGTCATCTCATAGGGCTTGTTGAGCACCACCCAGCCGGCAATGGCGCGCTTCAGTCGCTTGGGCTGGTTCACGCGTCGTCGCCGTCCTCGTCATCAAGGTCGCGCTGCACCTTTTCGGAACGCAGCAGCGCGTCGATGCGGCTGGCTTCCTCGAAGGTGTCGTCGACATAGAAGCGGATTTCGGGGGCGTATTTCATGTTGATCTGCGGCGCCACGCGGCCGCGGATGAACTTGCGGTGGCGGTTGAGCGCCGCCACGACTTCCTCGGCATGGAGGCCGCCCAGGGGCATCACATAGGCATTGGCGATCTTGAGATCGGGCGTCATGCGCACTTCGGGCACGGTGATCACCGAGCCGCGCAGCGCGTCGTCCTCGACATCGCCACGGGCAAACATGGCGGCAAGCGCATGGCGCACCAGTTCGCCGACGCGCAACATGCGCTGCGAAGGGCCGGTCGGTTTGTTGTCTTTGCTCATTGGAGGCAAATAGGCCGTCCCTGCCGCGCCGTCAATCGGCCGGGATCAGGGGCGGGGACTGCTGCGCCCGCCATGGAGGCTCTCGGGCAGCACCCGGTGCGGCGGCTGGTGCCCGTCCATGAAGGCGCGGATATTGACGATCACCGTCTCCCCCATCTCGACGCGCGCCTCCAGCGTCGCCGAAGCCATGTGGGCGGTGAGGACGATGCGGTTGCTTTCCGCCAGCGCCAGGAGGCGCGCATCGATGCCGTTGCGGTTCTCGAACACGTCCAGCGCGGCGCCGCTCAGGTGGCCGCACTCGATCTGGTCCAGCAGCGCCGTCTCGTCCAGAAGCTCGGGACGGCTGACATTGACCACGAAGCTCCCCGCCTTCATGCGGCGCAGCCGATCGGCCGAAAGAATGTGGAAGGTTTCGCGCGTATGTGGCGTATGGAGCGAGACGATATCCACCGCCTCGATCATCTGGTCGAGATCGGCCCAATAGGTGGCCTCGAGCGGCATCTCGACCGCCAGCGGCCGCTGGTTGCGGGAAAAATAATGAATCTGAAGCCCGAAGGCCTTGGCGCGGTGCGCGACGGCGGTGCCGATACGCCCCATGCCGACAATGCCGAGGGCCTTGCCGCGCAGGCGATGGCCGAGCATCGAGGTCGGGGACCAGCCGGCCCAGGCGCCATCGCGCACCAGCATCTGCGTGCCCTCGACCAGCCGGCGCGGCAAGGCCAGCATCAGGGCCATGGCCATGTCGGCCGTATCCTCGGTCAGGACCGAGGGCGTATTGGTCACCGTCAATCCCGCGGCCCAGGCCGCCTCGACGTCGATATTGTCCACACCATTGCCGAACTGGGCGATCAGCCGCACGCTCTTCGGCAGGCGCGCAATCAGCTCGGCATCGATGCGGTCGGTGATGGACGAGACCAGCACATCCTTGCCCCCCAACCCCTCGAGAATGTCCTCGCCTGTCAGCGTGATGTCGCCCTCGTTCACATGGGTATCGAACAGCGTCGCCATGCGCGTCTCGATGGTCTCAGGCAGGCGCCTGGTCACGAGGATTTGGGGTTTCTGGCTGGGCATATGTTCCGGAACAGAGCGGCGCGGGGCTTGGGGAAAACGCCATCCTTCAGCGCCCATTAATGATCATTGACTAGTGATAGGGCAATTCCATTTCCCTGCAAAGTCAAGTTTGACGAGACTGTGACGCCTAGACTCCTCCGCCATTGCTTCGGCCTGCTTACTCTCCTCGCGCTGCTCGTGGCGGCGCTGGTGCCGCCCGCCCTTGCCCAGGCCAACAATCCGAGCGGCCTGCCGCTGCCGCGCTTTGCCTCGACCCGCTCGGAGCCGATCAACGTGCGCGTGGGCCCGGGCGAGCGCTATGACATCGCCTGGACCTATCTCAAATCGGGCATACCGGTCGAAATCTTCCAGGAGTTCGATACCTGGCGCAAGATTCGCGACGCCGATGGCGAGGAGGGCTGGATCCACCAGAACCTGCTGACCGGCACGCGCGCCGCCTATGTGACGCCCATCATCGCCAATGGCGAAGTGCCCCTGCTGGCCGACCAGTCCGAGGGCGCGGCAGTGCGCGCCCGCCTGGGGCCGGGCCTCAAGGTCACCGTCAAGCAATGCGACGGCACCTGGTGCGAAGTCAGCGCCAGCGGCCCGGGCCAGCGCAACACCTATTCGGGCTACCTGCACCAGGACGAACTCTGGGGCGTGTATCCGGACGAGGTGTTCGACTAGGGCGGGCGTGCCCGTGTCATGGTGAGGCGGGCGCGTAGCGACCATCGAACCACGCGGCCGTGGCAGCAATTCATGCCACCCACAGCGTCATCCCCGCGAAGGCGGGGATCCCCCTTCCTTTGACGGCCACTGCAAAAGGGAGATTCCCGCCTTCGCGGGAATGACGCGGTGGCTAGTCGATCCCTACCCCAACTCCGCCCAGGCATTGGCGGTCTGCCGCGCCACGCGCACCTCGTTGTCCTGCTTGGGGCAGCTGGCGCAGAGGCGGTCGGGGTCGATGCGGTAGTCGAGGCAGCAGCCCTTGCGCTTGACGATCAGCAGCCGCTCGCCGGCCGGGCCGGCGACAGGCTCCAGCATGCCCTGCCCCGTGAGCTCCAGCGCCGCCAGCCATAGCGCCGCATAGCGCTCGATGGTTTCGCTGGAAAGGTCGCGCCGGTGCTGGCTGAGCCAGACCATCAGGCTCAGCATGCGATCGGCAAGCAGGCGCCGCGCCGGTAGGGGTTTGAGCCGCAGCTCGCGATTGACCTCTTCAAGCATGGTCGCGGTCATGGCCTTGATCTGCTGGCTTGCCTCTTCGATCAACGCCTCGGTCTCGCCCGTAATCGGCTTGCCCGCCGCTAGGCGATAGCCATCCACATAGATGCCGCGCCGCTTCTGGCTCAGCTGCGTTAGGTCAGGCACCGCCCCTTCAAAATGAACGGAGATCACGGCCAGGTAGGCTGGTTGCCAGATGAGGTTGGTCCAGAGTCGCACGGCATAGAAGGCGGCTCCCGCCTTTGAGCAGGTCGTGCGCAGTGCCCCATGCAATTCGGCAAGGAAGGCGCCATTGTCGCCGCCGGGCCGATAATCCTCCTGCCGAGCGCTGCCGGGCTCGCCCTTCATGAAGCCGGTGACCCGGGCCGCCGTTGCGATCAGCCGCGTGGTGGCGGCGTCGCCGGAATCTTGCGCGAAAAGAAAGGAGCGGGCCATGCCGCCTTCTAGCCTTCTGCCCTGCGCAAGGAAAGCGCTCGTAAATCCCGCTTGACGCAATCCTATAGTGTGCTACATCACTACTACACTACTAAGGCATGAGACATGGATGACTTCCACTCCAGCCAGCCGATCTTTGTACAGATCCGGCAGAGGCTCACCGAAATGATCCTGCGGGGAGCGGTGGGCGAAGGCGAGGCTCTGCCGTCGGTCCGCCAGATCGCGGCCGAACTATCGGTCAATCCGCTGACCGTCACCAAGGCCTTCGAGGCCCTGGTCGATGTCGGCGTCATCGAAAAACGAAGGGGGCTGGGCATGTTTGTGAAAACCGGGGCGCGCACGCAATTGCTGGCGCATGAGCGCGACAAGTTCCTGCGCGAGGACTGGCCGCGCATCGCCGCCCAGATCCGGGCGCTCGAGCTCGACCTCAAGACGCTGCTTTCCCCTCCTTCGAACGGCCAGGAGCCGAGCCATGACTGACCTTTCCGCCTCCGACACCTCCGCCCTGGCGCCCATCGTTTCGGCACGCGGCCTGCGCAAGAAGTTCGGCCGCAAGGAAATCCTCCACGGGCTCGACTTCGACATCCCGCCGGGCCGCATCTATGGGCTGATCGGCCACAATGGCGCCGGCAAGACCACGACGCTCAACGCCATGCTGGGCCTGACCTCTTGCGAGGGCACGATCCGCGTCCTGGGCGAGGATCCCTTCGCCAAGCGCGCCAAGCTCATGGAAAACGTTGCCTTCATCTCCGACGTGGCGAGCCTGCCGCGCTTTCTGCGGGTCCGCGAGCTCTTCGCGCTGCTGAGCAACATCCATCCCAACTTCTCGCAGGACAAGGCCCGCGCCTTCCTCGAGGGCACCGACATCAAGCCCGAGATGAAGGTCAAGCACCTGAGCAAGGGCATGATCGCCCAGCTGCACCTGGCGGTGGTCATGGCCATCGATGCCAAGCTCCTCGTGCTCGACGAGCCGACGCTTGGCCTCGACATCACCTATCGCAAGCGCTTCTACCGGCGGCTGCTGGAAGACTACATGACCGAGGAGCGGACGCTGCTGATCACCACCCACCAGGTGGACGAGATCGAGTTCATGCTGTCCGACATCATGTTCATCCGCGACGGCGAGCTGATCCTCCACATGCAGATGGAGACGGTGAACGACAAGTTCACCCAGCTGGTGGTCAACGAGCCCGAACTGCAGGCCGAGGCGCGCCGGCACAACCCGGTCTACGAGGAAACCCGCTTCGGACAGACGGTGATGATCTTTGACGGCGTCGACCGTGCCCTGCTCGAGCCCTATGGCCGGCTTTCCACCCCCACGCTCAGCGACCTCTTCGTCGCGCTGATGCAGCGACCCACCGCCAATGCGGAGACCACGCGATGAAGGCCTTCTTCGCGCTCGTTCATCGCGAGCTCATCGAACACAAGGGCGCGTTCCTCTTCGGCCCGCTGATCCTCGTCGCCATAATCCTGGGCGTCACCATCCTCGCCTTCACCGTGGGCCGGGTGGATACGCGTATCACCGGGGACATGCTCAATGTCCTTCCGCTGGCCATTCCCTTCTGGGGTTCGTTGTTCCTTGGCGTCTCCTGGGGGCTCTATCTCCTGGCCGTGCTCTTTTTCTACTGCGCCGACGGCTTCGCCGCCGACAAGCGCAACAATGCCATGCTGTTCTGGAAATCGATGCCGGTCAGCGACTTCAAGGTGCTGCTGTCCAAGCTCGCCGCTGCGGTCACGGTCTTGCCCGGCGCCGTCTTTGCCGTTGTGCTGCTCAGCACCGTTCTGATGCTGGCCACCGCACAGGTCACCATGCTGGTCAGCGGCATCCCGACCGGCTTCGGCTTAGCCGGGCTTTGGGAAGTGTTCTGGAACGTCGCCCTGATCGAGCTGGTGCAGCTGGTGGCGGGGCTCCTCTGGTACCTGCCCTTCATGGCGCTCGTGGGCGCCATGGCGACGGTGGTCGGCCGCTGGGCCATTCCGGGTTCGCTGCTCCTGCCGGCCCTCGCCTCGACGCTGGAATGGGTGACGCTGGGGGGCCTTCATCCCTTTGCCACCCGCACCTGGGATTACCTGACCTATCGCGCGCAGATGCCGGAATCGCGGCTGGTGGACAGCTGGATTGCCGGCAATCCGCTCCAGGTCGACGTGTCCTCGGGCCTTGCCTATGCCGCCGACCTCGCCAGCGTCATCGACTGGCCGCAGGTGGCGATCGGCGTGGTCTTCGCGCTGGTAGTGCTTTATGCCGCCAGCGAATATCGCCGGCGCGTCAACGACAACTAACCTCAGCTGCGATCCAGCACTGCCGGCACCGGCTGGAACGGCCCTGCGCCGGTCACCTGGCGGCCCAGCAGGGCCGTTTCCGCCGCAATGATGGTGCAGGTCAGCCCCGTGGGCGCGAAGTCGAAGCTGACCGTGGCGCCCAGGTCGGCCGCCAGCGCCCGCTCGATCATGCGCGAGCCGAAGCCCTTTTCCGATGGCGGGGTCACGGCGGGCCCGCCACTTTCGCGCCAGGTCAGGATCAGCTTGTGCCCTTCGGTCAGCGCCCAGCCGATATCGACACGGCCGCCCTCGCTGGTCAGCGCGCCATATTTGCTGGCATTGGTGCAGAGCTCGTGCAGCGCCATGGCCAGCGACAGCGCCGCCTTGGCATGCAGCTCCACCTCCGGCCCCGCCAGGGAGAAGCGCTGCTGCTCGACGCCATAAAAGGGCGTAACCGCCGTGCGCACCACCGCCTCGACCGAAGCGCTCTCGCTCTTTTGCGCCGTCAGGAGCTTATGCGCATCGGCCATAACCGACAGGCGCCCATAGAAGGCATCGAGCGCATCCCTGGGCAGGTTGGCATTGCGAAAGCTCTGCCGCGCCACCGCTTGGACGGTGGCAAGCAGGTTCTTGATGCGGTGATCGAGTTCGCGCGCCAGGAGGTCACGGTGCTGCTCGGCCTCCTGCTGCGCTGCCTGCCTTTGTTCGAGTTCGTCGAGGAGCTCGTCGATGGCATGTCCCACCTGGTGGAACTCGGCGGGGCCGGGCTGCATGCCGGTGCGCGCCGTCTGGTCACCCTGCCGCCACGCCTTGATGGTCTGGAGCAGCCGCAGCACCGGCAGCCGGATGAAGCGCCGCCCGAAGCTCAAGGCCAGCAGCAGCGCGAGCAAGCCGCCTACGCCCGCCAGCAGAAGGCTGCGGATGGAGGATTCGTTGACCGTCGCCATGGCGTCGGCCACGCCCGTGCCGGCACTGACGTAAAGGCCGAGCGGCTTGCTTGCCGGTTGATAGCCGAGAACCCGCTCCGTGCCGTCCTGGCTCACGACCTGCATGGTGCCCGACTCGGTGCCCTGGACGCGCGGCAAGAAGGCTTCGGGCACGCGGGTGCCGACCAAATCCTCTGGAAACGGCTCGCGCGCCAGGATCACGCCATTGCGGTCGGCAATGGTCAGGGCACTGCCCTGCGGGAAGGAGCGTTCCTTGAGCATGCCCCCGAGATAATCGAGGCCAACGGCCGCAATGACGTAACCAGTGATCATCCCCGAGTCATCGGTTCTTCGCGTGCCCATGAGCAGGGCGGGACCAGCACTAAGTTCGGAATATTCTCCGACAGCGAAAAACCTCTCCGCCAGTGCCGCGCGCACACTGGCGCTCAGCTCGGGAGCAAGGTCCCCGGGTGCGGCCCGGTTGGCACAGAGCGAGCGACCGTCAATGTCGGTGATATCGATCAGGGTCAGTTGCGGAAGAGCGCTGGTCAGGTGGTTGAGATAGGTCGCGCATTCGCTGCCCGGTCCGAGCTCGACCGGCGCGCTGGCCACGGCCACCATCAGCGCGCCCGCGCCGGTCAGCAGGCGCTCCATTTCCAGCGACGCCAGTTCGCTCATGCGCAAGGCGTAGTCGTGGATTTCGGCGATCCGGGTGCGGCGCAGCGATAGTTCGTTGAAGCCCAGAATGGCCAGCGACGGCAACAAGGCCACCGCCGTCAGCAGCAGCAGCCTCTGGCTCAGCGACAGCCCCGGCGCCTTCATGCCCCCTCCCAGAGGTTAACCCACGCGGTTAAAACACATTTCCAGATTACCTGCCGCCGCGCCAGCCTATTCTGTGCTTGACCCGGAAGTGGGTTGCGACGCTGCTGACACATCCTGACATGCAGGCCGCCGAAGAGCGCGCTCCATTCCAAGGAGACCGCCCATGGCAAAGATCGTCGGCTATATCGCCGCCAGCCTCGACCTCTTTATCGCAGACCGCGACGACAAACTCGACTGGCTGTTCCGCTACAACGACATGGATTTCGGCGAGCACCACTATGACCGCTTCATCGAGACGGTCGACACGGTGGTCATGGGCCGCGCCACCTATGGCTGGCTAGTCGAGAACGGCGCGCCCTGGGCCTATGGGGACAAGCGTGTCTTTGTCGTCACCTCCTCGCCCATCGAGGCGCCACTCGGGCCGTTGACCACCACCGGCAATGTCGACGCGCTAATCCGGCAACTGCGCGAGGACCCGGGCGGCCCCGTCTGGATGCTCGGCGGCGCGCGCCTCCAGATGACCTTCATGGAACGCGGCGCCCTCGACGAAATCGAGATCTACCTCATGCCCGAACTCCTGGGCGGCGGCACGCCCCTCTTCCCCCCAACCGGCTTCCGCGCCTCACCGACCTTGATTTCGGCCAAGGCGATGGACCGCGGCTGCGTCCGGCTGCACTACCGGTTTGGATAGGTGAAGGCGTAGCCGGATGCGAAGAGGCTGGCCACGTGAAGGCCAGCCCATCCGCGTTGCATCAGAGAACTAGAACGAGCCCTTCAGGCTCACCTTGAGAGCGCCGCTCAGAAGGTCGGCACCCGATGCGTTGACCGAGCTACCCAGCGGGGCACCGGTCGGGATGCTGAAATAGTTGGTGTTGGAGCGCCCCAGAAAGATCCGATCCATCTTTGCGCTCAGCACCACATCGAGGTTGTCGGAAATCTTGCGCGTTGCGCTTCCAGACAGTCCCACCAGCGGTGCCATATAGACGTCTTCGGCAAAGCGCAGGTCACGCAGCCAGTGATCGTCGGTGGCCTTGGCACTGAAAGTGACGCCGACTTTGGCACCAAAATCGAACACCCAGTCGCCCCGGTCGAAAATGGCATTCACGCCGGTGACCAAGGCCGGAAATTGCTGGCGGTAGGTGATCGCCCGGCCTGGAGGGAAGTTGCCCGAGACATTGCGGAAGCCGCCAACGCTATAGATGGCCGAGCCGCCGCTGGCTGTCCACTGCACGTCCGTATATTCCAAGCCGCCGCGCAACTGGATCGTCGTGCCACTTTCCAGCTTCACCTTGTAGGCGGCATGCAGGGAGCCGTTGAAGTACCAGTCGAGGTTGGTGTTGGGGTGCTTGGACTGGTGCGTCCAGTTGTTCATGTTTGGCGGGCCGACCAGGTAAGCTGGAAACCAGTCATAGTCTTCCATGTAGCTGTCGCCCGACACGGCGACTGCAGCATCGGCAATGATCGACCAATCCTCAGGCAACTCGACGTCGAGGGATGCGCTCAGCAGCGGTGCCGCAGATTGCCAGATCAACAGGCTGAGGTAGTCGGACCCGCCGCTGCTGGAGAAGACATATTCTCGGCTTTCGATCGCCAGAACGCCGAGGCCGCCACTGAGCGTCACCGACTTGTCGGCATTTTGGAAGGTTGTTTCCTGGGCCTGCAATGCAGCAGGGGACAAGAGTGCTGCGGTCAGCAGCGCGACAAGTTGAAATTTCACGAAAACCCCCAGAAGCATTCAAGCGAAGCGTGTGCCTAGAAGTGAAGCATCATGGTAAACAAAGGGTTTTAACTGCAACTTATTTGCGTTCTGTGGAGCAGTATTCTTGGGCGTTTAAATATTTTATCTTTGGTCCAGATATAAAGGACGTTCCAAAGCCTTAGCGCTCAAGGTCCTCGTCGCGCGGGTGGACGCCATAGGCCGCATAGGCGGTCTGCATGCGTTCGTCCTCGCTGCGATCGGGAAATAGGCCGTAGCTCGGCGCCCAGATGCGGTTGATCTTGCTGACCGTCACTTCGATCACATGGCGGATGGGAAAGTCGGGCCCCGCGATTGAAGCCAGCCGCGCGGCGCCTTCCTGGAAGTCCGGCGCGTCGGGCAGGCCGATGCGGGCGGTGCCATAGAGCTTGAAGCCGCGCTGGCGGAACACATCCACGAAACTCACGCAGACCTTTGGATGCGCGCGCAGATTGGCGACACTGCGCGGCGAGGCGATGTCGGCGATGACCAGCCTTTCATCCCCGAGCGGCGCGAAGATTTCCTTGGGCGAAACATTGGGCATGCCATCGGCGTCGACGCTGGCCAGCCAGCAGAGGACGGCATTGTCGATATCGGTTCTCACCGCCTGATTGATCACCATCTGGCTCCACACCTCGTGCCTCCCTTTCGCTCATGACGGGCATGGGCATCGGTGGCAAGCCAAAAGCGAGGTCTCAGGGCTCCCCATTGCCATGCGCCGCTGCGAGGAGTGCCCTTCTGCTTTCGGCGTCGAGCGCGCGCCAGTCGAGGCCGCGCAAGCCCGCTTCCATGGCGTAAAGGGCAATGGCGGTGACGGCGCGCCCGAAGCGGAACTTCAAGCGCCAGTAGGCCGCGACCGAACCGACCCGGCGCAGTTCGGCGGCTGTCTCGATGCCGATTTCGGCCAGCATACGCGCAGTGGCCGGACCCAGGTTGCGGACGGATTCGATCCTGTCTGGGTCCTGTCCCTTTCGGTCCGCGCCAGGGCTCAGGTGTGGGTCACGCGACATCTGGAATTCCGACGATCAAGCAGGCAGGCTGCTAGCCCGGCAGAATGACAGCCCTTGTCAGCAGCTTCCATGCTCAGAGCTCATTGCTCCAGGCGGCAGTGAACTCCTCACCGCAGGCGAAGAAGGTCAATGCGGTTCGCTGGACGAGTGGCCGGCAAATGCCAGAACATGTCCACGATAGATGCTGCGCTGGCAAACCAGGTGCAGGATCGCCGGCAGGTCGTCTGCCGAAGCACCCGATGCATACATTACCGCTTGTGCGACGCCGTGAACGGAAACAACGGCGTGCGGACTGCTGGTTGCCTGCAAGTTTTCGGCGATCGCGTCATCGATGGTGCGAGCAAGCCCGGGCGTGACTTCAATCATGGTAGCCTCCAGATCTGAGTCTGGTCTGGCAGGAAACCGGGGCCCCGGCATTTGCAAAGGTTAAGATCGCAAAAACTGCTGCTGAATATTTCAGTCCGCACCGAAACAGCGGGCGCCTATGGTGCTGCCACCTCGGCGGGTGGAATCCGGAGATAGGTTGCTTCGAATTCGCCGATATCGGCCAACCGGTCCCAGTCGGTGATGGTGATCAGGTCGCGCTCCCAGCGGATGACCTGTTCGCCCCGCAGCATCTTCACCACCCGGTTCGTATGCACGGGAGAGAGGGCCAGGCATTCGCTCAGCAGCAGCTGGGTCAGCGGCATGTGGAAACTGCCGTCTTCAGTGCGGCCGATCTGCTCCATGCGACGGTAGAGCTCGCAGATGAGATGGGCGAGGTGCTGATGCGCCAGAAGGCTGCCCAGCCCGATGGACCAGCGACGGTGGGTCGCCCCGTCGATCAAGGTGTTGAGCCAGAACAGGCGGGACAATCTCGGTTGCGTATCGAAGATCACGCCCAGCACGTCGTGGGGAACCATGGCGACCTTGCAGGTGGTCAGCGCCACGATGCTGTGGTCCATGGGCTTCATCAGGTAGCAATGGAGGTCGACAAAGTCGCCGGGCACATGCAGCGACGTGATCTGCCGGGCCCCTTCGCGGGTGATGTTGTACCGGCCGGCAAAGCCGCCGAGCAGCAGCGTGCTGTGATCGGGCGAGGACCCCTCCGATACCATGTCGGCGCCGGTCGCAATCTCGCGCACCCCGGACACTGCAGCGTCCAGTACCTGCCGCTCCTCGGCAGAGAGGGGACCATAGTTTTCAAGCTTGGCGATAAGGGGTCGAACCGTGTTGGAAGTCATGATGCTCCTCCCGTTGGGGCAAGAGCAATCGCGCTTCTCTCAGCCGTTCGCGCCCTGGCAAAGCCTTGCGAACGATGACCTACGTTAAACCCATCAACATCGATAAGCCACAACATAGATTAGGAGCAGGCACATTCCCGCCTGCCGGAGTATTCTCCTCAAAAGGATTGCTTATGCCCCGCTTTTACTTCGATGTGGACGACGGCAGGATGATCGTCGAGGACGACGAGGGGTCCGAATTACCGGACCTCCCTGCGGCCGAGTCAGAAGCACGGCAGGCACTCGGGGACCTGGCCCGCGATATCCTGCGTGTCTCGACACCTGCGCCCATCCTCTCCATCAACATCAGAGATCATCTGGGAAAGCAGCTGCTGAGCGTCAGCCTGACCTATTCGGTTGCGCCCGCGCCCGCGTGACCTTGCGGTGTGCCATGGTCTGCAGCGGCTATCAGCTCCCCGGCCGGTCTTCGTTCGAAGAGGTCATGGCTGCGAGGAACTCCGGCGAGGCGACGCGGCGCGAGAGGGCCCGAAGCTCTTGTGCGGTACCTTCTCCGAGCGCCGCATCCATGCGGGCATTCACAGTGGTCCACAACGTATACATCTGCTGCGTCTGCTTCATGCCCTGTGGCGTCAGCACCGCACGTTTGGTGCGCCGGTCGTCTGCATCGGCATGAATTTCCACCACCCCATCGCGCACCAAGGGCTTGAGCGCATGGGTCAAGGCCGAGATCTGGATCGACAGGCGCCTCGCGAGGGTCTGCAAGGACGGCCCCTTGCCACTGGGCGCGCCGCCGAGTTCATCGATCCGGGACACCACCATGGCCTGCGCCGAGGTCAGGCCACTGGGCGCAATGGCATCGTCATAGATCTGCGTCAGCTGCCGCGACGCCTGGCGCAGTGCCGTATGCGTGCAGTTGAGCTGATCATAGGGTTCCACGCTGTCTGCTGCGACCGTCGGATCGACTGCCATCTTGACCTCCTCCCGCAAAATAGTTGAGTACATCACCATTGACAAGGCCGCGCCCCTTCTCCAATTAGTTGAGCACTCAACTAAAGGAGCTGATCATGTCCTCTTCCAAGACTGCCCTCATCACCGGCGCCTCCTCCGGCATCGGCGCTGTTTATGCCGAGCGCCTGGCTGCCCGCGGCTATAATCTGGTTCTCGTCGCCCGCCGCGCCGACCGCCTGGCCAGCCTCGCCGAAAAGCTGGGGCAGGCCCGGTCCGCCTCAGTGCGCACCATCGCCGCCGACCTCACGGCTGAGGCGGATATTGCGCAGATCGAGCATGTGCTGCGTCAGGAATCGATTGACCTCCTTGTCAACAATGCCGGCATGGGGCCCAGCGCCTCGACCAGCGACATGTCCGACGCGGACGCGGCGGCGACCCTGACGCTCAACGTCGCCGCCTTGATGCGCCTCACCCGCGCCGCCCTTCCCGGCATGCGGGCCCGCAAGTTGGGTGCGATCGTCAATGTCGCCTCGGTCCTTGCCTTCCATGCCCTGCCTTTGACATCGCTCTACAGCGCCACCAAGGCCTTCGTGCTCACCTTCAGCCGTGGCGTCCAGCAGGAGGTGAAGGCGGACGGTGTCCTTGTTCAGGCGGTCTTGCCGGCCGGGACAATCACCGAATTCTATGAGTCTGCCGGCCTCTCCATCGACGACTTCGACCCGCGCGTGTTCATGAGTGCCGAGCAGCTGGTAGACGCAGCACTTTCCGGCCTCGACCGGGGCGAAGACGTGACCCTTCCTTCGGTACACGACCTGAACCTCTGGGCGGACTATGACGCAGCGCGCCAGAGGCTTTTTGCCGGCACGCAGAATGGCTCCCCGGCCCCGCGCTACGCAACTGCATGATCTTCGTGCCGCCATTGGGCGGCACATCTTCGCCCGCATCGGAAGGGCTGCTTTCCAGGTCTGAGCGGTTCAATGTGCCTGCTGGGAGCCAGGCAGCGGCCAAATCCTCTCTGCACAACTGCAACCTTTGCCTTCCAGAACCATTCCAGGGCAGCTGTGTTTGCTATTGCGAACGATTTGCAACTGCATTAGCTGTTGCTGGGTCTGCCTGGAGTTCTCGATGCATCGTCGTCTTCTGCCCGCTCTCCTGCTGTTCGCTCTTGTATCCTTACTGCCTGCCGCCGCGCAGGAGCGGCTCAAGGTGGTGACCACCTTCACCATCATTGCCGACATGGCCCGCAACCTCGCCGGCGATGCGGCCGAGGTGGTGTCGATCACCAAGCCGGGCGCCGAGATCCACAACTACCAGCCGACGCCGGGCGACCTGATCGCGGCCCAAGATGCCGACCTGATCCTTTGGAACGGGCTCAATCTCGAGCAATGGTTCGAGCAGTTCCTCGCCAATCTGGGCGATGTGCCCTCGGTGGTCGTTACCGATGGCATCGAGCCCATCGGCATCGGCGCCGGACCCTATGAGGGCAAGCCCAATCCCCATGCCTGGATGTCGCCCAGCGATGCGCTGATCTATGTCGAAAACATCCGCAAGGCGTTGGTAGCGGCCGATCCGGCCAATGAGGCGACCTACACGAGCAATGCCGAGGCCTATGCCGCGGCCATCACGGCCACTGTCGCGCCGACCCGCGCTGCGCTTGATGCCATTCCGGCCGAGCGGCGCTGGCTTGCCAGTTCGGAAGGCGCGTTCAGTTACCTAGCGCGCGATTTCGGGCTCAAAGAGCTCTACCTCTGGCCGATCAATGCCGACCAGCAAGGGACGCCGCAGCAGGTGCGGCAGGTGATCGACCAGGTGCGCGCCAATGCCGTGCCGGCGATCTTTTCGGAATCCACCATTTCCCCCAAGCCCGCCGAGCAGGTGGCGCGCGAAACCGGCATCCGCTATGGCGGCGTGCTTTATGTCGACTCCCTCAGCGAAGCCGACGGGCCGGTGCCAACCTATCTCGATCTCCTGCGGGTGACGACGTCGACGCTGGTGGAAGGGCTGATGCCATGAACAATACCGGCTTTTCCCTTGGCGCAGCCGGTATACAGCGTGCCTCCGGCGACGCGCCGGGCCTTGAGGTCCGCGATATCACCGTTGCCTATCGCAACGGCACCACCGCCATCAAGCATGCCAGCTTTTCCATTCCGCGCGGCTCCATCACCGCGCTGGTGGGGGTGAACGGCTCGGGCAAGTCGACCCTGTTCAAGGCCATCATGGGCTTCGTGCCGCTCTCCGGTGGCTCGGTTGAAATCCTGGGCGTCCAGGGCAAGCAGGCGCTCAAGCGCAATCTCGTCGCCTATGTGCCGCAATCGGAAGACGTCGACTGGAACTTTCCCGTCCTTGTCGAAGACGTGGTGATGATGGGGCGCTATGGCCATATGGGCATGCTGCGCCGCCCGCGCCGGGTCGACCACGACATGGTCACCTCGGCGCTCGAGCGGGTCAACATGCTCCCGTTCCGCAAGCGGCAGATCGGCGAGCTGTCGGGCGGCCAGAAGAAGCGCGTCTTCCTCGCCCGCGCACTGGCGCAGGAGGGGCAGGTCATCCTGCTCGACGAGCCCTTTACCGGCGTCGACGTCAAGACCGAGGATGCCATTGTCGACCTGCTGCGCGCGCTGCGCAGCGAGGGCAAGGTCATGCTGGTCTCGACTCACAATCTCGGTTCCGTGCCCGAATTCTGCGACCGCACCGTTCTGGTCAAGGGGACAGTGCTCGCCTCAGGGCCGACGGAAGAAATCTTCACCCGCGAATGGCTGGAACAGACCTTTGGCGGCGCCCTGCGCCACTTCGTCCTTGCCGGCGCGGGCCTCCATGACGACGACGATCCGCGCCACCTTTCAGTCCTCACCGACGACGAGCGCCCGCTGGTCATGTATGGCGAGAAGGGCAAGATGAGCCACAAGCAGTCCGACCGCGTGGACGAGTGATCCTGCCATGATGGAAACGCTGCTGCTGCCCTTTTCCTATGGCTACATGATCAACGCCATCTGGGTTTCCGCCCTGGTGGGCGGCGTCTGCGCCTTTCTTTCCGCCTATCTCATGCTCAAGGGCTGGTCGCTGATCGGCGACGCCCTCTCCCATTCCATCGTTCCCGGTGTCGCCGGCGCCTATATGCTGGGCCTGCCCTTTTCGGTGGGCGCCTTCTTTTCCGGCGGTCTGGCGGCCGTGGCCATGCTGTTTCTGACCCAGCGCACCAAGCTCAAGGAAGATGCGGTGATCGGGCTGATCTTTACCGCCTTTTTCGGCCTGGGCCTGTTCATGATTTCGCTCTCGCCCACCTCGGTCAACATCCAGACTATCGTTATGGGCAATATCCTCGCGGTCACGCCGGAGGACACGCTGCAGCTGGTGATCATTGCCGCGGTAACGCTCCTTGTCATGCTGTTCATCTGGAAGGACCTGATGGTCACCTTCTTCGATGAATCCCATGCCCGCTCTATCGGGCTCAACCCGCCGCTCCTGCGCGCCGTGTTCTTCACCCTCCTTGCCGCCTGCACCGTTGCCGCCATGCAGACGGTGGGCGCCTTTCTCGTCATCGCCATGGTGGTGACGCCCGGCGCCACCGCCTATCTCCTGTCCGACCGTTTTCCGCGCCTGATCCTGATCGCCATTGCCGTGGGAACGTTGTCCTCGCTCGTTGGCGCCTATCTCAGCTTCTTTCTCGATGGGGCCACCGGCGGGGTGATCGTGGTGCTGCAGACGATCGTCTTCCTCCTCGCCTTCTTCTTTGCCCCCAAGCACGGTATGCTGGCGGCACGGCGCAAGGCCCGGGCGGAGATCGCCGCATGAGCGAGTTCTTTACCTACGCCTTCTGGCCCTTCAGCTTCCCCTTCATGACGCAGGCCATGCTGATCGCCGTCATGGTCGCGGTGCCGACGGCGCTCCTCTCCTGCTTCCTTGTGCTCAAGGGCTGGTCGCTGATGGGCGACGCCATTTCCCATGCTGTGCTGCCTGGCGTGGTGCTGGCCTATATCATCGGCCTGCCGCTCGGCATCGGCGCCTTTGCCGCCGGCATGGGCTGCGCCCTCTCGGTGGGCTTCCTGCGCGAAAACTCGCGCATCAAGGAAGATACGGTGATGGGCGTGGTGTTTTCGGGCCTCTTCGGCCTCGGTATCGTCCTCTACACCTCGATCCAGACCGATGTGCATCTCGACCACATCCTCTTTGGCGATATCCTGGGCGTTTCGGCCGCCGATCTCTGGCAGACGGGCCTCATCGCCCTCGCCGTCAGCTTGATCGTCCTCGCCAAATGGCGGGACCTCCTCCTTTTCACCTTCGATCCGCAGCAGGCCGGGGCCATCGGCCTGCCGGTACGCTGGCTGCACTATGGCTTGCTTGCCCTCCTGTCGCTCACCATCGTCGCCGCGCTGACCGCCGTCGGCATCGTCCTCGTCATCGCCCTTCTCGTTGCCCCCGGCGCCATCGCCTATCTCTGGAGCAAGCGCTTCGCGCCGATGATGGCCATCGCCGTCGCCGTGTCAGTGCTCTGCTCGCTGGGCGGCATCTATCTCAGCTTCTTCGTCGACTCCGCCCCCGCCCCCACCATCGTCCTCCTGATGAGCGCGACTTTTGTCGTGACCTTCGTGGCGACGACGCTGCGGCGGCCGACCGTGGTTGTAACTTAGCGCCGACGCCTCAGTCGGCTCCCTCCCCTTGAGGGGAGGGATCAAGGGTGGGGGTTCTGAGCGCGCCAATACCATCGAGTTCAGCATGGCTCCTGAACCCCCACCCCAACCCCTCCCCTCAAGGGGGAGGGGCTAAGCTCCACCCCACTTATCCCCACCCCCTCTGTCCGGCGGGATACTCCTCCCCACAAGGAGAACCCCATGGACCACACGCCCCGCCTTTCCCTCCCCTTCATCATGCCCAGCCAGGCGCAAAAGCATGTCACGCATAACGAGGCCATCCAGGCGCTCGACGCGCTGGTGCAGCCGGTGGTGGAAAGCCGTGCGATCACCACGCCGCCCGCCCTGCCGCTCGAGGGCGAGGCCTGGCTGGTCCCCGCCGGCGCCACAGGCGTCTGGGCCGGGCACGCCGACGAGATCGCCACTTATCAGTCCGGCGCCTGGCAGTTCCACGATCCGGCGCCGGGCTGGCAGGTCTTCTGCCGCGCCGACCGCACGCTCCATGTGTTCGACGACAGCGCCTGGCGGCCCTTGGCGTCGCTTGGCTCGGGCCTCGATCAGCTGGGCATCCATGCCAGCGCCGACACCACCAACCGCCTCACCGTCGCCTCGGCCGCCAGCCTCTTCACCCATGACGGGCACGGCCACCAGCTCAAGATCAACAAGGCTGGTACCGGCGAAACGGCGAGCCTCCTGTTCCAGAGCAACTGGTCGGGGCGCGCCGAAATGGGCCTCGCCGGTGACGACCAGTGGCGGCTCAAGGTCAGCCCCGACGGTTCCAACTGGCTGGCAGCCCTGAGCGTCGACCCGGCCACGGGCGCCACAACCGTCACAGGCTTGCGCCCCAGCACCGACAACACTGTCCCTCTAGGCGGACCCGGCGCCCGCTGGAGCGCCATCTGGTCCGCCACCGGCACGATCTCGACCTCCGACGCGCGGGAGAAATGCGACATCGCGCCAGCCGATCTCGGCCTCGACTTTATCCTCGCACTGGAGCCCGTACGCTTCCGCTGGCGCGAGGGCAGTGCCGAAACCCAGTACGGCCTCGTTGCCCAGCAGGTGCAGCGTGCCCTCGGCGGCCGCTCGTTCGGCGGGCATGTGCTGGCCGATCCTGCCGATGCGGCAAGCGGGCAGGGCTTGCGCTACGAGAGCTTCATCGCGCCCATGATTGCGGCCATCCAGGAGCTGGCCACGCGTGTCCGGACGCTGGAAGCGAAAAACCTCAAGCCTTGAGCCCGCGGATCAGCATCTTGATGCTCTTGCGGTAGTCGGCCAGCTCCTCGGGCGCCGCCAGTGCGGCCCGGTCAAACAGGGCGCCGAAAAGATTGGCGAGAACCTCCACCGGCAGGCGCTTGATGGCGCCCGCCTCCATGGCATCGCGCAGCCCGCAGATCAGCGTGTTCTTGCCATGCCGCCCGTCGATGGCGTCGAGTACGTCGCGTCCAAGCACGGCAGGCGCATCCACCAGGAGGATGCGCCGCCGGCCCGGGTCCTGCATGCTGTCGAGAAAGGCGTCGCAACCCGCCATCAGCGCCTTGATCGGCCCCGGTTCGTCGACGCTCTCGGCTGCCCCGTTGATGCGGAGCGCGATCAGCGCATGCTCCTCTTCCACCACCGCGGTGAAGAGGGCCAGCTTGTCGCGGAAATGGTGGTAGAGCGCGCCACGGGTAACGCCCGCCGCCGCAACGATTTCCGGCGTGCCCGTCGCGGCATAGCCCTTGGCCGCAAACAGCGTTCGTGCCGCTGACAGCAATTGCCGCTGCGTCTGCTCCCGCCGCTCACCTTGACTCCGTCGCACTGATGTTACTTGCATACATTCTGCCTGTATGTTAGATGTAAATCATGATACATGCAGTATGTATCCTGAGGCCAGAAGCTGCAAGGAGTTCCCATGCGCACGACGAGCCTATACCCCCTCATCCAGGTCCATGAGGTCGAGAGCACCGCCCGCTTCTATGAAGATGTCCTGGGTTTCACCCGCATCTTCAACAGCGACTGGTATGTGCAGTTGCGCGCCCAGGGCGACCACCCCTTCGAGATAGCGCTGATCGAGCAGGATCACGACACCATTCCCGCCGCCGGCCGCGGCCCCAGTTGCAACGTCATCCTGAGCTTTTACGTCGAAGATGCCGCTGCCGAATACGAGCGTTTGCAGTTACGCGGCGTTACGATGGCCCAGCCGCTGCGTGACGAGATCTTCGGCCAGCGCCACTTCATTGCCGCCGATCCCAACGGCATTCTCCTCGACATCATCACGCCCATCGAACCCGACCCGGCTTTTCTGGCGACGCTCGGCTAACGCAAACATTTCCCCCCACGGTCTGGCGCTGCGACCTCCGCTGCGGTTAGTCTGCGCTACGTAACTCAGGGAGGATGGACGCGCATGACCACCCAGCGTCTCGGTGTCGGCATTATCGGCACCGGCAATATTTCTTCGGCCTATCTGCGGGCCATGCTCGGGCGCGATGGCTTGCCCGGTTTCCCCGTGCTTGACGTCAAGGCGCTGGCCGACATGCGGCCGGAAGCGGCCGAAGCGCGGG
Source organism: Devosia sp. (assembly GCF_036563435.1). Lineage (GTDB taxonomy): Bacteria > Pseudomonadota > Alphaproteobacteria > Rhizobiales > Devosiaceae > Devosia. Next base: position 384,901 of record NZ_DATCMJ010000014.1, on the reverse strand, counting down.
CCGCCGAGTTCGGCCTCCGCGCCACCAGCATCGACAATATGCTGGCCGATCCCGAGATCGCGCTCGTGGTCAACCTCACCATCCCGCGCGCCCATGTGGAGGTGGGCCTGCGCGCGCTGGCAGCCGGCAAGCACGTCTATTCGGAAAAGCCCCTCGGCATCAATTTCGCCGAGGGGCGCAAGCTCCTCGATGCCGCCAGGGCCGCAGGCCTCCGTATCGGTTCGGCGCCCGACACGTTCCTGGGCGGTTCGCACCAGGAGGCGCGCCGGGTGGTCGATAGCGGCCAGCTCGGGCAGATCGTGGGCGGCACCGCCTTTTTCCAGTGCCCGGGCCACGAATCCTGGCACCCCGACCCCGCCTTCTATTACGACATTGGCGGCGGGCCGGTGCTCGATATGGGACCCTATTACATTACCGATCTGGTCAATCTCCTGGGCCCGGTGGCACGCGTCTCGGCCATGGCCTCGCGCCTGCGCACTGAGCGCCCCGTCACCTCCGAGCCCAAGAAGGGCGAGATCATGCCGGTCCGGGTCGATACCCATGTCACCGGCGCGCTGGGTTTTGCCAATGGCGCCATCGTCCAGGTCGGCCTCAGCTTCGACGTCGCGGCGCAACGCCACGTGCCGCTCGAACTCTATGGCACCGACGCGACGCTGATCGTCCCTGACCCGAACTTCTTTGGTGGCGAGGTCGAGCTCCGCCAGCGCGGCCGCGACCAGAGCTGGACCCCGGTTCCGGTCACCCAGCCCTACGCCGATGGCAATTACCGTTCGCTGGGCGTTGCCGACATGGCCCAGGCCATCCTCGACAACCGGCCACACCGCGCCAATGGCGATCTGGCGCTCCATGTGCTCGAGGTCATGGAAGCCTTTGAAGTCGCGTCGCGCGAGGGTCGCACGGTAGACATCGTTACGCCGGTCGAGCGGCCGGAACCGCTCGGCCGCGCGCTCTAGCCCCCGGCGCACACTGCCCTCGGGAGTGCTCGGGGGCAGGCGCCGCTACCAGCGCAAGGTCAGCGCGTCGGCATCGTCCTGGTCAAAGAGGACAGTCACTTCGACGTCGCTGGGCGGATCATACTCTCCGCCGATATATTGCCGCTGCAGCACGGTTATCGTCGCATTCTCCTCGTCTGCGCCCACGAAGAGATAGTCGAAGCAATCGTCCTTCTCCTCGATATCACCCTGCCCGTCGCGGATCACCGCCTTGAGGTTATGCAACTCCCGCCCGCCGATGACGCTGCCGTCGCCCCGCCGCGTCGCGCGCACCGAAGGAATCCAGTCGAAGCCGCGCTGGCAGATCATGTCACCTTCGAAAATACCCTGATCGACATAGGCGATGTCGGTCCGCTCATCCCAGGCATTGCCGATTTCGAATACGGCTTCGTCGGCACCAACCTCGAGATAAATGTCGGTCCAGGCGCAGCTGTCGCTGTCGCGGAAGTAGCACCAGCGGGCACTGCCCTCCATCAACTGCTGCACATCGGCGATTCTGACCAGCTTGCCCGCCTTGTAGCGACCAACGAGGTCTTCAGTTCTGCTGTCGAAGGCCAGGGCCGCCGAAGCGGAGGCCAGGGTCACAAGCAATGCGGCAAGCAGCGTCTTCATCGTCATCCCTCCGGTCCGGCGCAGCATAGCACCGCCTCGTCGTGACGAAAGCAAGAAGGCGGATCAGGGTTGACACGCGCAACATATGTAACAAATATAGTTACATGAAACGCTCAAGCCGCCTCTCCCTTGCCCTGCATGCCCTTGTCCATCTCCACAAGCAGCCGGACGAAGCCATTACCTCCACGACCCTTGCCACCTGCCTCATGACCAACCCCGTGGTTGTGCGCCGGGTGCTGGGGGAACTGCGGGAGGCCGGCATCGTTGGCTCCTCCAAAGGGCATGACGGCGGCTGGCGCCTCCTTCGCCCGGCACGCGACATCACCCTGCAGCAGGTCTATGCGGCAATGGGGGAGAGCCTCCTGATCCGCACCGAAAGCGACCCTGGCGACATCGCCTGCGGCATCGTCCGCACCGTCAATTCGGTCATGGGCGATTTTCTCGCCGATGCCGAAGCCCTTCTGGCCGCCCGGCTGGCGCGTGTCTCCCTCGAGGACATCGCCGACCAGGCCAAGCCCAATCCTCTTCACGCCCCTTCTGGAACACATCACCATGGATGACGTCATCATCATCGGCGGCAGCTTTGCCGGTCTCGCCGCCGCGCTCAATCTCGGGCGCGCGCGCCGCAAGGTCACCATTCTCGATACCGGCAGCCCCCGCAACCGCTATGCCAGCAACGCCCACGGCCTTCTCGGCCATGATGGCAAGCCGCCCAGCGAAATCCTCGCTGATGCGCGCCAACAGCTCGAACCCTATGACACGGTGCGCTTCGTCCAGGCGCGCGCCCTCAAGCTCTCCGGGGCACAGGACGATTTCACCGTCGAAACCGATGACGGGGAAAGGCGCAAGGCGCGCCGGCTGCTCCTGAGCTATGGCATTGCCGACCAGTTCCCGCCCATTCCGGGCTTTGCCGAAAGCTGGGGCAAGTCGGTGATCCACTGCCCCTATTGCCACGGCTATGAATATGCCGGCAAAAGCTGGGGCCTCGTCTATTCCACGCCCATGTCGCTCCACGCTACCCTGCTCTATGGCGACTGGACCGACCAGATCACCCTCTTCACCGATGGCCATGACGTACCCGAGATCGAGCGCGGCAAGCTCGACAAGCGCGGGATAAAGGTCGTGGAAGGCAAGGTCGCCTCGATCCAGCACCAGGACGGGCAGCTCTCTTCGGTCACTACCGAAGACGGCAGGGTCACTCCGCTCGACGCGCTCTTTGCCCATCCGCAGATCAAGCCGTCGTCGAATCTCCATGAGCAACTCGGCCTCGAAACGGTGGAAACGCCCTTCGGCATAGCCCTCAAGGTCGACGAAAAGCACAAGACCTCGGTCGACGGCATCTTCGCCGCCGGCGACCTCGCCTCCCCTATGGCCTCCCTCACCATCGCCGCCTATACCGGCGCCATGGCCGGCATCAACGCCCAGCAATCCATGCTGGCTTGAGGCCACCTGCCTGAAGGCCCAGGACCCTCAACTCGTGCGCCTCCCTCCCCCTCGAGGGGGAGGGACCGAGGGTGGGGGTCCCGGCGTCACAACGAGATTCGGAATTGAGGGCCGTCCAGAACCCCCACCCCCCACCCCTCCCCTCAAGGGGGAGGGGAGCCGTCGCTCCACTCCCGTTCCATCGAACCATCGACCCATGCCATCGCCGACATCAACGCCCAGCGATCCCTGCTGGCTTGAGGGCATCTCGCTGAAGGCCGAGAAACCATCGGCTCCTGCGCCTCCCTCCCCCTTGAGGGGAGGGAACGAGGGTGGGGGTTCCGGCGTCACCACGAGATTCGGAATTGGGGATCGTCCAGAACCCCCACCCCCAACCCCTCCCCTCAAGGGGGAGGGGAGCCTTCGCTCCACTCCCGTTCCACCTCACCTCCAACCCTGTCCGCCAACCGCCGCACCCGCCCTTGCCTGAACCTTAGAACCATTCTAATCTTCAGCTTAGAACCATTCCAAGGTACAGCCATGCTCTCCTTTCTCCCCGACAGCCGTCGCGCCTTTTCCAGTCTGTCCGAGCGGGAGATTCTGTCGCTCGCCATCGCGGCGGAAGAAGAGGATGGCCGCATCTATTCCGCCTTCGCCACCGCGCTGGCCGAAACCTATCCCGGCTCGGCCGCCCTCTTTGAAGGCATGGCCGCCGAAGAAGACGAGCACCGGCGCCGCCTCCTCGACCTCTATGTCGCCCGTTTCGGCACCCGGCTCGTCCCCATCCGGCGCGAGCATGTGAAGGGCTTTCTCACCCGCAAGCCGGTCTGGCTCCTTAAGACGCTGTCGCTTGAAACCGTGCGCCAGCAGGTTTGGGAAATGGAGGAGGGCGCCTATCGCTTCTATATGGAAGCGGCCAAGCAGGTGACCGACGCCCCCATCCGCAAGCTTCTGGGCGACCTTGCCGCGCAGGAGCGCAAGCATGCCGACGCCGCCGACGGCATCGACGCCCTCCAGCTGGGTGCCGAGGGCCGCGACACCGAAAAGGCCGCCTCGCATCGCCAGTTCGTCCTCACCTATGTGCAGCCGGGCCTTGCAGGGCTGATGGATGGCTCGGTTTCGACCCTGGCTCCGGTCTTTGCCGCCGCCTTTGCCACTGGTGACACGCACCAGACCTTTCTGGTGGGCCTTGCCGCCGCCATCGGCGCCGGCATTTCCATGGGTTTCACCGAGGCGGCCTCCGACGATGGCAAGCTTACCGGCCGCGGCTCACCCCTGAAGCGGGGCCTGGCCGCGGGCATCATGACGGCCCTGGGTGGCCTCGGCCATGCCCTGCCCTACCTTATCGCCGACTTCACCCTCGCCACCACCGTGGCCGTGGTCGTCGTCCTCCTCGAACTCTGGGCCATCGCCTTTATCCAGAACCGCTACATGCAGACCCCGTTCTGGCGCGCCGTCCTCCAGGTCGTCCTCGGCGGCTCCCTCGTCTTCGCCGCCGGTATCCTCATCGGCAGCGCTTAACTGTAAGCCGCCCCGATCAGCGTTGCGGCCTTGGAGCCGATAGCCATGGCCGGGGCATTGGTGTTGCCCGAGACGATGGCCGGCATGATCGAGCAGTCGATGACCCTGAGACCATCGACGCCGCGCACGCGCAGTTCCGGGTCAACCACGGCGGAGGGGTCGCCGCCCGCGCCCATGCGCAACGTGCCCACCGGGTGGTAGTTGGTCTTAACCGTCTGCCCGCAATAGCGCTCCAGCGCTTGCGGGTCGTTCATCACCTGCGCGCCGGGCAGGAGTTCCTCGGCGATCTTGCCCCGGAACGGTTCGGTTTCGAGCAGTTTGCGCGCCGTTGCCAGCGCCTTGACCGTCAGCCGCAGGTCATCGGGATCGCCGAAGAAATTGCAGTCGACCAGCGGCTGCGCTGCCGGATCGGCGGAGCGGAGTTTGACCGAGCCACGCGCCCTGGGGCGAAGCAGGCATGAGGTAAAGGTCACGCCCCAGGTCGGCTTGGCGGCGCTGACATCGCGGTCGAGATAAACGATGGGCGCGCAATAGAGCTGGATGGTCGGCCGCTCACCGCCATCGGGATCGAAGAACAGGCAGGCCTCGATGCCGGTCGTGGTCACCGGCCCCGAGTTGAACAGCAGATACTGGAGCCCATTGCGCAGCATGTTCCAGCCCCGGTCCTGGCCGAAATAGCCCGACGGACCCCTGGTGGTGGCGATCACCGGCACTTCGTGGTGGTCCTGGAGGTTCTGCCCCACGCCGGCTATGTCGGCGACGACGTCGATGCCGTGCTCGCGCAGATGCGCCGCCGGTCCGATGCCGCTCAGCATCATCAGCTTGGCGCTGTTATAGGTGCCCGCCGCCACCAGCACTTCCCGCCCGGCGCGCACTTCATGGGTTGTGCCATCCTTGCTGTAACGAACGCCAACGGCGCGGCCCGCCTCCACCACAATCTGGTCGACCCGCGCATCGGTGATCACCGTCAGCCGCCGATCCCCCGCCAGCGGATCGAGAAACGCGGTCTTCCCGTCAGAGCGCTCCCGGTAGCGCCCCCACTGCCCATAGGTGTGCTGCATGATGCCGACGCCGTTCTGGCGCGCACCGTTGAAATCGGGATTGAACGGGTGCCCCAGCCCTTGGGCTGCCAGGAGGAAATCCTCCGTCGCGGGCGAGACATGCGCCGGTTCCGACACGCGCAGCGCGCCACCCATGCCGTGGTATTCGTTATTGAACCGCGCATTGCTTTCCATCGCGGTAAAATGGGGCAGCATGTCCGCGTAGGACCACTCACCCCCATTCCCCAGCCCCGCCGCCCAGCCGTCATAATCCTCGCGCTGGCCGCGCATATAGACCATGGCGTTGACCGCGCTGCCGCCGCCCAGCACCTTGCCCACCGGCACGATCGGGGCGCGGCCGCCCAGCTGTGGCTGCGGCACCGTCTGGTGCATTTCAAGGAAAGTGTCGCGCGCCAGGTATTTCATGTAGCCGGCCGGCATGCGCATGATCCGGTTGGTCTGCGCCGGGCCGCGCTCCAGGAGGAGCACCGAGAAGCCGAAGTCGCGCACCAGGCGCATGGCGGCAACCGTTGCCGCCGAGCCGCCGCCGGCAATGATGAAGTCGTAGTCTGCCATGTCTCCGCTGCCTCCCCGCAGCGCCCATCAAGGGATCAAGCCTTGTTGCGCTCGCGCGATGCTTCGGCCAGCCGGCGCTTTTCGGCCTTGCGTTCCGCGGCCAGCCGCGCCGCGTCATCGCCCAGATGCGCCAGACCCCGCTGCCGCGCCAGGTCCATCTGCCGCTGCCGTTCAGCCGCCGCCTGGTGCTTGTCGCTTTCGCCCACGCAATGGGGGCACGATACCCCCTCGTGGTAGTCGGGCGAAAGGCGATCCCCTGCCGTCAGCGGATGGCGGCAGGCGCGGCAGAGCGTGGCGTCGCCCTCGACCAGCCCATGGCCCACCGACACCCGCTCGTCGAACACGAAGCACTCGCCGGCAAAGCGGCTCTCCGCCTCGGGCACCACTTCGAGATATTTGAGAATGCCACCTTTCAAGTGAAACACCTCCTCGAAGCCCTGGCTCAGCAGATAGCTCGAGGCCTTTTCGCAGCGGATGCCGCCGGTGCAGAACATGGCCACCTTCTTGTCCCGCTTGGGATCGAGATGCTCGGCCACATAATCCTTGAACTCGGTGAAGCTCTTGGTCGCCGGGTCCAGCGCGCGCTGGAACGTCCCCAGTCCAACTTCATAATCGTTGCGCGTATCGACCAGCACCACGTCGTTGCGCTCGATCAAGGCGTTCCAATCCTCGGGCTCGACATAGGTGCCGACCTGCCTCGCCGGATTTGCCTCGGGCGCGCGCAGGGTCACAATCTCGGACTTGAGCCGCACCTTCATGCGGAGGAACGGCATGTCGCTGGCCGTCGAATACTTGACCTCGGCGCCGGCCAGGCGCCCGCCGAACAGCGCGCCTTTGAACAAGAACTCGGCCAGTGCGTCGATCGCCTCCCCGGTGCCCGCCACCGTGCCGTTGATGCCTTCTGGCGCCAGGATCAGCGTGCCCCGGATGTCGCGTGCACAGCAGAATTTTGCTAGCTCCGGCTGGATCGCTTCGGCATCGGGCAAGTCGGCGAATTTATAGATCGCCATCACCTTGTATGGCAGCTGGCTCTGGGGCAGATTGCGGGTCATAGCGGATTCTTGCGGGCTCATCGGCCCGCTCATACCATTCGCGGCGCCGAGCGTCACGCGCCGCCAAATCGCAAATCTTTGGGAGACAACCATGACCTATCGGGCCGATACGTCGCGCTACGACACGATGCAATACCGCCGCTCGGGCCGCTCCGGCCTCAAGCTCCCGGTGGTCAGCCTCGGCCTCTGGCAGAATTTCGGCGGCACGCGCGACTATCCCTCGGCCATGGAAATCCTGGGCTATGCCTTTGACCAGGGCATCACCCACTTCGACCTCGCCAACAATTACGGCCCGCCCGCCGGCGCCTCCGAAGAGCTGTTCGGCCAGGTCATGGCGCGCGACTTCCGCCCCTATCGCGACGAGCTGATCATTTCCACCAAGGCGGGCTACACGATGTGGCCCGGCCCCTATGGCGATTTCGGATCGCGTAAGTATCTGCTGGCCAGCCTCGACCAGTCGCTCCAACGCATGGGGCTCGACTATGTCGACATCTTTTATTCCCACCGCTTCGATCCCGAAACGCCGCTCGAGGAAACCATGGGGGCGCTCGCCCATGCCGTCCGCTCGGGCAAGGCGCTCTATGTTGGCATCTCTTCCTATCCGGAAAAGGAAACCCGCGAGGCCTACCGGATCCTTACGGAAATGGGCGTCGCCACCACCATCCATCAGCCCAGCTATTCCATGATCAACCGCTGGATCGAAAATGACGGGACGATCGACGCCTGCGGCGAACTGGGGATCGGCATGATCGCCTTCTCGCCGCTGGCGCAGGGCGTCCTTTCCGGCAAGTATAATGCCGGCGGCACGGAGGGGACGCGCGGCGGCAATCCGAACGGCACGTTGCGCGCCAGCCATATCGAGCCACGCGTCCTCGCGGCAGTCGAGAAAGTGGGCGAGATCGCCCGCGCCCGCGGCCAGTCCATGGTGCAGCTGGCACTGAGCTGGGTGCTGCGGCGGCCGGAAATGACCTCGGCGCTGATCGGGGTTCGCAATCTCGATCAGCTCAATGACAATCTGGGCGTCCTCAATAACCTCGAGCTTTCCGCAGAAGAGATTGCCGCCATTGACGCGGCGACTGCTGAGGGGCAAATGGATCTGCATCCACGTCCCAGTGGCTGGCTGCGCTAGAGCAGTATTCGCCTGTCTACGTAGTTCCACTTATATAACAAAAAACTGATCTCCCGATGGTAAAAATACGTTAACCATCGGGTCTTCTGTCGGGCACGAACTTGTTGCTTATGCGTTGGCCCTCCACTTGGTTCAAGGAGTGGACAATGCATAAGACTTCTTACATTTCTGCAGCAGCTCTGGCCGCCGCGCTTCTCTCGGGCACCCAGCTCAGCCACGCGCAGGGTCTTGGACTTGACGTCAATCTGGGCGGCGACAGCGGCATCGGCGTCGACGTGAACGTTGGCGGCGAAGGCGGCCTCGTGGATGCCGGCGTCCATGTCGGCGGCGACGACGGCATCAATGTCGATGCCGGCGTGGGCAGCAGCGACGGCTCCCTGGTCGATGTCGGCGTCGGTGCAGGCAGTTCCGGCTCTTCGAGCAACCTGGTGGATGTCGATGTCGGCGGCTCGACCGACTCCAGCAATGGCAGCCTCCTTGACGTCGATGTGGGCACCACGGGCGCCATCGGCCCCAATGGCGGCAGCCTGATCGACCTTGACGTGCTCAACAACACCAATACCGGCTCAGCCGGCGGCAATCTGGTCGACGTCAATGTCGGTTCAACCGCTCCGGCCCCCTCCTCCTCTTCCGGCTCGCAGCTGATCACCGGCAATGTGCGCATTGCCGCCCTGCCGGGTGGCGAACCGCGCCTGACCGCGCTGCTGGACCTGGTCAACAATCCCCATCTGGCCGATATTGACCTCGACGCTACGATCGATGACCGCAGCGTCTCGATCAGCAGCGTTGCCGATCTTCTCGGCACCGAGGAACTCGCCACGCTCCAAGCCGAGCTGGAGCTGGGCGGCGAAGGCCGCACCGAGCTGCTCGACGCCCTGGGCGACAGCAGCATTCTGAACGCGATCCTCGGCAATGAGGGCATCGCCCTTGAGGACGTGATCGCCCTGCAGATCGCCGAGAACGGCGCCACCGAGGTGCTGGTTCTTGAGGACACGGTGCGGCTGGCCCTGCTCGGTGACAACGGCAACTTGGCCGATCTCACCGCCGAGGATTTGGCGACCCTCGACATCGACCTCCTCAGCGACGAGGAATTGGCCGAGATCAACCTCGACCTTTTGCCCGAGGCCCTGCGCACCGACGCACAGCTGCGCCTCCTGGGCAGCGACGATCCAGCGCTGGTTGCCGGCCTTGGTGACCTGGCCGATCTCGACATCGAAGCCTTGAGCGACGAGCAGCTGGCCGAAATCAATCTCGACCTCCTGCCGGAAGACCTCAGGCAAGAGGTGCAGATCCGCCTCGGCGGCGACAACGGCAACCTCGCCGATGCCGAAATCGGCGAACTGGCTGATGTGGACCTCGATGTGCTGAGCAACGAGGAGCTTGCCGAGCTCGACCTCGATCTCCTCCCGCCTGCACAGCAGACGCGCGCCACCCTGCGGCTCCTGGCCGACGACGGCAACCTCGCCGATGTCAGCGTCGACGACCTGGCCAATATCGATCTCGATCTCCTGAGCCGGGACGAGCTCGCCGAGATTGACGTCGACCTGTTGCCTGACGAACTTGCCACTGCCATCGAAGTTCGCCTCCTTGCCGACGACGGCACGCTGGCCGATGTCAGCGTTGCCGACCTGGCAGACGTCAATATCGGTCTTGGTGCCGGTGATGGCACCGGTGGCACGGACGGCGGCACTGGAACCGGTGGCACCGGCGGGACTGGCGGCACAGGCGGCACAGGCGGTGGGACCGGCGGCACCGGCGGTACGGGTGGTGATACCGGCGGCAGCGGAACAGGCGGCTCAGGCACCGGTGGAACCGGTGGTAGCGGCACCGGAACCAACACCGGCGGCGGCACTGACGGCGCTGGCGGCACTAGCGGCTCCGGTAGCGGCGGCTCGGACGTGGCCGTTAACACCGATGGCACGGCGGGTGCTGCAGCCGGCGCCGCGGCTTCTGGTCAGGCCGGAACCGGCCTCATCATCGCCGAGCTCGACTGCGATATCGGCATCCTGGCCCTGGCCAATGGCGAAACGGTGACCCCTGCTTCCATTGCCCAGGCCAGCAGCCTGGAACTGGTGCGCATCGATGGCTGCGAACGCAACCTCATCGATCCGCAAGCATCCACCATCCAGTCGGCCATTGAAAACAACAATGCCATCTCGGGCGTTCTGGAGGATGCAGCCATCCCAGTGGACGAGGTGATCGGTGCCACCATCCAGGGTGGTACGCTGACGCTGTTCGTGGCTCCAACCGTCAGCTGACGCCTCGCGCTTCAGCGGCAAATATCGAAGGTGGCCCGGCAATGTGCCGGGCCATTGTTATTTGGCGCGGCTCTGGTGGACATAACCCTCGGCGCTGGCAGGGACCTCGGCCCGCAGCCATTCGCGAAACAGGCGCAGCTTGCGCGTTTCGCGCCGCCCCTGCGCCGTCACCAGAAAATAACCCTGCGGCCCCTCCACCGGATGGTTGAAGGGCCGCACCAGTCGCCCGTCGCTCACCGCATCGGCGCTCATCATGTCGGCGGCCATCAGCACGCCCTGCTCCGAAATCGCCGCATCCACCGCCAGCGAGGCATCCGAATAGGTGGGGCCCGTGAGCCTGATGGCGGCATCGAGACCCACCTCGGCACGCCAGGCATCCCAGCTTAGCATCGTGGTTTCGTCCTGGATCACCGGCACGCGGGCGAGGTCTTCCGGCCTGCGGAGGAGCTTGGCCACCGGTGGCGCGCAAACCGGCTGGTAAGCCCGGCCGCCGATCAGCTCGGCATTGAGCCCGGGCCACTCGCCCCTGCCATAGCGTATGCCGCAATCGAGGTCGGGCCGCGTCAGGTCCAGCATGGTCCCGGTCACGTTGAGCCGCACCTCGATATCGGGGTGGAGCGCCGTGAACTTGTTGATGCGCCAGATCAGCCAGCGCGAGGCGAACACGCTGCCCACCGTCAGGTTCAGCGTGCCCTCGTCGGTGCCCCTGAGGCCCGCCAGCCCATCCTGGAGGGCACTGAAGCCGGCGGTCAGTTGCGGCAGCACGGCCTTGAGCGCCGGCAGCGGTCGCAAACCGGAGGGCGTTCGCTCGAACAGTTCGATCCCCAGCCGCTCCTCGGCCCGGCGCAGATGCTGGCTGACCGCCCCGACGGTGACGCCGAGCTCCTCGGCTGCGGGCGCCAGGGCACCCCGGCGTGCCACGATCTCTATGGCGCGCAGGGCATTGAGCGGAATGGGAAAGGGTGAGGCCATATAGATTTTCTACAATGGCGCTGCGACCTTGTCCATTGTGGCACCTTGCAGGCAGGCGCATAGATGAGGTGTACCGCAATCACACCCCGAAAGGAGGGTCACAAAATGTCTAGTCTCATCGGCATCATCTCCCGCCTTGTCGCCCAGCTCTTCCGCAGCGAGCGTCCCACGCTTGCCCCCGAGGACATGAGCCTGCGCGACTGGGCGGACCTGCCAGCACACCATCCGGTTTCAGACCACGCGCCGTGCTGAAGCCACAATCGGGCCTTTGAAGAGGGAGAACGCAAGAAAACTGCCCTTCAAGGAGCACCCGATGACCCGATCCCTCGCCGCGCTGGCCGCCTTTGCCCTGCTTTCCAGTGTCGCCGTGGCCCAGGAAGCGGCGCCGGCCGCGCCCGCCGCCTCGGCCGATATCGTCGTCGACCCGGCCGCAACCCGCCCCGTCAATCCCAAGCAGACCGACATGCTGACCGGCTTCTATGCCACGCAGGCCGTTATCGAGATCTGCGCCGTCGAACTGGAACAAGGTGTCCGCGACGGCATGGCCGCCGACCGCCAGCGCCTCGAAACCGCGCTGGGCATGGACGCCGCCACCGCCAGCTCTGCCTTTGACCGCGTCAAGGCCGACGTCGAAACCACCTCCCCCGACTGCGCCGAAGGCAGCCCCGACCGCATCGGCGTCGACGCCGTCACCGCCATCTACAAGGCCCAGGCCACAGCACCAGCGGCTGCAGCACCTGCCGCCGCTGCGCCTGCCGCCGCCGCAGCGCCCGCGGCACAATAAAGTTCACTGTACTCGCAGTCGACTTCCCTCCCCCTTGCGGGGAGGGAAGCGAGATAGGACTTAGCTCTTCGCTAAGTCCGTCATCGAGCAGGGTGGGGGGCGAGAGCCCCAATGTACCGGGCTAAACCTCCCCCAACCTTGATCCCTCCCCGCAAGGGGGACGGAGTCGACTTAAAACTCCTCCCCTACTCACAAATCCGCGCCGCGCAGCTCTCGCCATGGCACCCCATGTCGAGATGAAGGTGATCGGCGTGCTCCGCATTCGCCTCCGGCCCGAGCACGGTCATGAAGCCCGAACAGGCCGCATCATGGGCCAGCCGCAGCAGCCGTCCCGCCGGCGCCCCGGCATCGGGCCAGCCACTCTCGACCGCCACCCGCTGCCCGTCCTCGAGGGTAAAGCCCACCACATCCACGGCATTGGCGAAACTGTGCTCCGACAGCCGGTCCGCCGCACCGCCCCGCGTCGCGCGGCACATATAGCTGGTGCCGGTCTCGACCGTCGCCAACCGGCTGCCCAGCGCCGCCTCGGCATAGCCGTCCACAGTCTCCAGCCATTCGGGCAGTTGCGTCGCCAGCTGGCAATTGGTGGTCACCGGCGCCGATAGCGGCACCATGCGGCCATGGCTCAGCACCGCCGTCACCACTAGCGGCGAGCGTTCGCCGCACACACCATCGCTCAGCGGCGGCGCCATTTCGGCTTCCACCAGCCCCATCACCACCGCCGGGCACGCCGCCTGGTAGACGCGGTCGCCATCCTCCACCGCCACCTCCTTCTCCTCCGCGGGCGCCGCAACGCCGGGCACCACCGGCACGTCGGGCGGCCGCGGTCGCGGCACCGGCGCCGCCTCCTCCTCGTCCGGCGGGGCCGTGAACTGGTCCACCAGGTCATCGAGCGGCTTCAGCAAATCCTGCGCCTGCGCCGGGCCGGCCAGCAGCAGGGGGAGGAGGGCGATCGAGGTCAAGAGCGTGCGCATGCCGCTACAATGCCCGAACACGGCAAAAGACCCCACCCTGCGCGCCCTTAACCCGTCGGAAACCATCTTTCTCACCCCCACCGCATCTGATATCAGCGCCGCATGACAACGCCGCTTTCCCACATCCGCAACTTTTCCATCGTGGCCCACATCGACCATGGCAAGTCCACCCTGGCCGATCGGCTGATCCAGACCACGGGCGGGCTCGACCTGCGCGAGATGAAGGAGCAGGTGCTCGATTCGATGGATATCGAGCGCGAACGCGGCATCACCATTAAGGCGCAGACCGTGCGCCTCAACTACAAGGCGCAGGACGGGGAGACCTACGTCCTTAACCTCATCGACACGCCTGGCCATGTCGACTTCGCCTATGAAGTCTCCCGGAGCATGGCGGCCGTCGAAGGTTCGCTCCTTGTGGTCGACGCCTCGCAGGGCGTCGAAGCGCAGACGCTGGCCAATGTCTACCACGCGCTCGACGCCAATCACGAGATCGTCCCCGTCCTCAACAAGGTCGACCTCCCCGCTGCCGACATTCCGCGCGTCAAAACCCAGATCGAGGACGTGATCGGCATCGACGCCTCGGAAGCGGTGGAAATCTCGGCCAAGACCGGCCTCAATATCGAGGGCGTGCTGGAGGCAATCGTCCACCGCCTGCCCGCCCCCAAGGGCGAGATCGACGCGCCGCTCAAGGCCCTGCTCGTCGATTCCTGGTACGACACTTATCTCGGCGTCGTGGTCCTCGTCCGCATCATCGATGGCGTGATGAAAAAGGGCCAGAAGATCCGCATGATGGCCTCGGGCGCCGTCTACGAGCTCGACCGCGTCGCCGTGCAGACGCCCAAGCTCGTCGAAGTCAAGGAACTCACCCCCGGCGAGCTCGGCGTCTTTACCGCCTCGATCAAGGAAGTGGCCGATACCAATGTCGGCGACACCATCACCGAGGACAAAAAGCCCACCGCCGCCGCCCTGCCCGGCTTCCGCCCGGCCCAGCCGGTGGTGTTCTGCGGCCTCTTCCCCGTGGACGCCTCCGATTTCGACGAACTGCGCGCCGCCATGGGCAAACTCCGCCTCAACGACGCCTCGTTCTCCTTCGAAATGGAAACCAGCGCTGCATTGGGCTTCGGCTTCCGCTGCGGCTTTCTGGGCTTGCTCCATCTCGAAATCATCCAGGAGCGCCTGTCGCGCGAGTTCGACCTGGACCTCATCGCCACAGCCCCTTCGGTGGTCTACGAGGTGCTGCTCACCAATGGCGAGACCATCCACCTCCACAATCCGGCCGACCTGCCGGACGTGATGAAGATCGAGGAAATCCGCGAGCCCTGGATCAAGGCGACCATCCTCACGCCCGACGAATATCTGGGCGCGATCCTCAAGCTCTGCCAAGACCGCCGCGGCATCCAGCGGAATCTGAGCTATGTCGGCCAGCGCGCCATGGTGGAATATGACCTGCCGCTCAACGAGGTCGTGTTCGATTTCTATGACCGGCTGAAGTCCATTTCCAAGGGTTACGCGAGCTTCGACTACCATCTCGACGAGCACCGCGCCGGCGACCTGGTCAAGCTCTCGATCCTGGTCAATGCCGAACCCGTCGACGCCCTCTCCATGCTGGTGCACCGCACGGTGGCGGAATCGCGCGGCCGCGTCATGTGCGAAAAGCTCAAGGAGCTGATCCCGCCCCATCTCTTCGTGATCCCGATCCAGGCCGCCATCGGCGGCAAGATCATCGCCCGCGAGACCGTCCGCGCCATGCGCAAGGACGTGACCGCCAAGTGCTATGGCGGCGACGCGACGCGCAAACGCAAGCTCCTGGAAAAGCAGAAAGCCGGCAAGAAGCGCATGCGCCAGTTCGGCAGCGTCGAGATCCCGCAAGAGGCGTTCATCAAGGCGCTGAAGATGGGGGACGACTAAGCGATTGGCGCAAGCGCCAAACCGGCGCGCCAGTGGCGCGACGGTAGTTTAGTCGCCGGGTCGCTGCCGCAGGCAGCGGGCACCCGGTGAACGCGCCCCAGGCACAATCCCCTCTTCACCTCTCCCTTCGGGGGAGAGGTCGGCGCGCAGCGCCGGATGAGGCGGCCTTCTCCACACACCCCCACCCACCCTCCCCATGACGGGGGAGGAGCCGATCCTGCCCGTGGCACCATCTCGCCCACCCACCGACCGAACTCCTCCCCCTTACCAGGGGGAGGCGGGGTGGGGGCTCCGAGCCGTCCCGCAGGGAAGACCGCTCCTGTGGAGCGATTTAGGTGAGGAGGCCGGGAAGGGGTGGAGCCCCACCCACAAGCGCCCCCACACCGCGATGTCATCCCGCCGCAGGCCGGATGCCCATCCACATTACCCACCGCCCGTCACCCTCGGGCCTGACCCGAGGGCTCTACACTTCGCCCAAGCCATCGCCGCAAACGAGCCCACCCACCAGCGCCCCCACCGCGATGTCATCCCGGCGCAGGCCGGGATCCATATCCGCATCCCTCCCCGACCGTCGCGCCCTCGGCCACCTCACCGCCTGGATTCCGGCCTCCGCCGGAATGACCCTGTGGTTGCGGCGCGAGTATGCCTCCTTCACCTCGTTGATCCAGGAAAGTCAGCCCTCAGGCTTGATCCGGGGCTCGGCGCGCGGCCCCGGGTGAGAGGACCAGCTCCATCAACTGGTAACCGATTACCCGGCCTAATAGCTGGAAGGTGGAAGACGGCAAGACGTGCTTCAACTACGGCCCTTACACCTACAACCCGGTCACGGGTTCTGAGGGCGACGGCTGGGAATGCGCCTCGGTCGAATTCTACTTCCGCCCCCATCACCGAACGCGCCAAGGGCGAGGTGCTGCGGCTGGAGGGGCGAGATACGGTGCCGTTCGAGCTAGGACTGGAGCAGACGAGCTTGGCTGAGATTTCGGTAATGGTACGGCGGTAGGGCATGCTAGGGCAGAGCTTGGAGTATCCACTCGCGCTCGAATGAAGTCAGGCTTGCACTTTGAGCCGCGGCAAGCCTAGTGAGTCGTTCACCTAACGACTTTACTGTATCGTCTTTAGCTAAGAAGCGCTCCGAGATTTGCATCGGTACCCCTTGCTCCTCAAGCATCTTTAAAGCGTCAGCTCTAAACCATCGTGGCATCTGTGCGAGGTACAAGCCGTAGTTTGCTGAACCCCCTGCCACATTTGTCATCGCCTCTACAGCGGCGAAAAACTCGGGAAGACTATACTCTACAGCTCTAAGGAACTTGAATACCCCGTCAACTCTCTCTTCGTCCCCCTTGTAATTTTGAAAGTGCCAATGGAAAAATGCCTTCAGCGTGGGAGCTGAACGGAGTTCAGCAAGGTACTTCGCGACTTGTTTGTAACTCCCACGTCCCATGTCTTGGGGCTTTTTGAAGTGGGAAATTACCTCGCAAACTGCTTCAACGTCTTTGTATTCCGGCCAATTCTGCCACGAAAGCGGGACGCCGCGCCTCAACCGGGCGGCGACCATACCTCGCAACTCGATAAGAACATCCACTCCGATACTGGAGAACCGCCTAAGGCTGTCTATGCTCAGGCCAGATCGGCTAGAGAGCTCTTCGACTCTGCTATCGATAGCAGGGCTACTATCCTGTTCTTCGATATGTATGACATAATCGTCTGGAGCCTCCTCCCAATCTCCGAACAATGGAGCATCGACGTCAACGTCAGCCTCCTCCGGTGGCTTGTGGAAGAGGTACACTTGGCCAACATGGTGCTGACCAAGTCTGCCTGCTCTCCCCCGGATATTAGAGAAAGTAAAAAAGTCGTAGGGTCGACCATCTATCTTCTTATCATAGATCATCACGGATTTAGCCGCCGTGTTCACGCCTTCAATCAAGGTTGACGTACAAAGAAGAACTGGAAGATCTCCGTCGTTGAACAGCCTGATGAATTTGGACGCCAACGCTTTTGGTATCCGTCCATGATGGACCCCGATTCCCGCAGCCACCGCCTTTATTAAGGGCCATCTTGTGCCGAAGTTCTCGCCCATCCATGAGGCTAGATCACGGCCACCGTCCAAGTCACTATCTGCGGGAGTCAACTCAGCCGCCAAGGCATTTGCACGGTCGGGAGCAGACACGAAGATCAGAGCTGGCCAATTCTTAGGCTCGAACGCTTCTTTCTTAAGTCGCTGATCTTTATCAGGAACGGAGCCCAGGTTTATTGTGTCCACCGCTACGGTCGAGAACCTAGTTCGCAAAAACTCAAAGCGCCATCTGGTGTCGCTAGCCAGCGTGACATTATCGATGTTAGGCCCTAAGAAGAAGAACTGACGTGCATGGCTTAAGAGGCGATAAACTGCAGCGTTTAGTGTTATACTTCTGTCATCTCTTCTGGACGGATCAAGTTTATAAAATTCATCTACAACCACGATGTCGAGGGATCCAAGGTCTGTACGATTGATAAGCCTCTCTTGAGTGCCTAGATATACCACCTTCTGACGCGTAGCTTTCTCGGAATGATGCATGAGGACGTCGTATTCGTCGCCAAAGCGTTTCGTTATTCTACGCCGAAACTCGTCTAAAAGCGCAATAGTAGGCAGTACAATCGCTACGCGATTGAATTTTCCACTCAATATCAAAGCATCAACTAAGATACTTTTTCCAAAACTCGTTGGCGCACTCAGAATAAGGTTCCTACCGCTCAGTAACGAATTTAGCGCTGCCACCTGCTCCCGGTGAAGCGAGAGGCCTAGTCTCTCAACATTTGACGAAGCCGCGATGAACCGGTCACGTTTGTCAGCAATCTCCTGATCTATGTAGTTCCAAAGGCCAACAGCACGCGCTAAACTGCTATGGATCTCGCGGTACCCCTGCAATTCTGGTCGTTCATCAATTAGCTCAGCTAGACGCGGCACAACCGCTAGAAGGTCAGGATCGTCTGCTTGCAGAGTTTGCACTGCCCTAGATGCTTCTGAGATGATGCTGAAGACCTCACCCTTCAGCTCTATCCCACGCAGCCGGCGTACCGCGGGCCAATCTATATTGGCGATGCTCATTGCAATCCCTTCAACCTTTTGTCGAAAGCTTTGACGATGTCAGCCTTTTTAGGAATCGGAATATAGATGACGGCTAGCCGGATCTTGTCAGCAAGTTCGGAGTGCATGACAGCGTTCGACATAGCGTCCAACTCCGCTCTGGCACTAGTTACATAGGCCGCATCGGCCGCAGCAGCGGTCGCGGCAGCCTTGCTCTCGCAGAAAACACCGATCGGGAATACCGCGGCCGACAGAAAGTCATCGATTTTGCCGTTCTTACTGAACAGCTTTGACACCTCATCGGAATGCGGAGTGCTTTTTGGTATTTGTGGACCGAGCAGTATCTTCTCGTTTTTCAAGAAACCGGCATCAACATGCTTAGAGACAGAATTGATCGCGTCGGAAATCGCCTTTTTTGGATCTTTGTAAAGCTTCGACTCCCCTAACCAAATCTCGATTTTACCATGCGACGGAAAGCGCGCGTGGACCATATCGAATGCTTTGATGACGTCGTTGGAAGCGGATTTGTAGAAAACCCGCGGACTGATTGGCACTGTCTCGAAAAAATCACGACATATGGCGTGAAGTGCGATCTCACCCACTTCACCGCGGTTTTCATATTTTTCACTGGTGTAAACGCGTACAGCAGCCTGATTGTGCTTAAGTAGCGCGTTGCCGTGATGTACTGCTAGCTCATCTTCTCTAAGAGCGTAGTCGGGGAGCCACTCAGCAAGGTGAAAAGCGAACTCATCACACCGCCAAGCGCCTGCGTCGAAACCTGCGCAGTAGTATTGTGAAAGGAATTCTGACGCACTTCCTGACCCAAGCAACTCGAGAAACCTTTCCGGCTTACTATCGTAGACGCTCAAGAATCACATCCTCACTTCTTTTGCTGAATTTTCGGGTTTTTCGTTAGCGCAGCAAGAAGAAAAAGCACTGAGCCGCCTGCCGGTCACTATTGTTTGCAGTTATCAAAACTAATCCCCGCCCCCACCACCCGCGCTTATCCTCTCCTGTCCGCACATGCCGCACAGGAGCCATCATGCCCGCCACCCTTTCCCAAGCCCTTGCCGAGCGCCACGAGGCGCTGTGGCTGAAGCTTTCGGCGCTTCACAAGGACGTTGCGGCGCTGGCCGCCAGGCGCCCCACTGCCCCGGTGTCGGAGCCGATCCGCATCACCGCCGAGGCACTGCTCAGCGATTGCGCGCCGTTTGGTGGCGGCAATCGTTTGCCGGTCGCGGCGCCCGAGCTGGCCGGGCTCCTGGTGCAGCTGGGGCAGGCGCTGGCCTGGCTCGAGCATTTCGAGACGCGCTTTACCCTTTGGGACCCGGCGCAGAAATGCCGGTGCTGGCGGCTCGAGAAGTCGCGCCTGCCGGTGATGCGCCTTCATCCGCAGCCGGTCGGGGCGGAGATGGGCACGAAAGTCACCGACGAGATGCGGCAGCGCGTGTTCAAGCGCATGGAGCAGCTTTATGGCGGGCAGTATGAGCAGGGCTTTGCCGCCGGCCGCGCGGCGCGGCAGGGCAGGCCTCCGGCCGAACCGGGCAGCAATCCGATGGCGGGAGAAACTTATCCCCGGCTGCGCAATCTCACGTAAACTCCTCCCATCCATCCCACACGGTGGCCTGCAGACGACAGTGGTGGTGAATGGGCCGGGCGCATGGCAACGTCAGCCAGGGCGGGTCGAGGCATGGGCCGTGGTCTCCGCGAGCGTTGGAGACCACGCGAGTCCCGTGTCCGGCATAAAACCGGACGCCCCGAGGCGGCGATCGTCTCACTATCAAATTCACCAGAGGCGAAAGCCGTCTCGGGGTCCACCTTCTCTCAACCGGAAACCTCAGGGTTTACCGGGCTTTCCGGCTGCGCGCCCGACATTTGTGATGGAACCAAGACGCTGCGCTAACCCTTTGTTGACCATGATTCTTGGGGGGATCGATGATCGGTACTCAGTTGGAACGTCTGCGGGCGGATGAGCGGCAGCCGCGCGATGCAGTGATTGTTACGGTCCGCAAGGCGCTGGGCCGCACCGTGGCCGATGTGGCGGCTGTGGAAGTGATTGCCGATTTTCCGCTCCCCGTGCCGCAGGCGCTCAAGGCTGCCGAACAGCTCCGCCTCGAGGCCGGGCTCAAGCGCATCGCCGTGATCGTCGAGGATGGCGACTGGCGCCAGGAATGGGGCCAGCTGGTCGGCTGACGGGGCCGGACGATTCCCGCCCCGCTTGTGGGCGGAACGTGCTAGAGAACCGCAACTGGGGCACGTCCTCCCCAAAAGCGGAGTTTCCATGCATAAATACAAAATCGGCCAGAAGCTCGATCTCCTGCCCAATCGCGGCGTTTCGAGCCGCAAGGCGGGCGAATGCACCATTGTGTCGCTCCTCCCCTTCGAGGGGCATGCGGTGCAGTATCGCGTCCAGTCCGCCACCGAAACGCACCAGCGCATCGTCAGCGAGACCGACCTGCGCGTCGCCGCCAGCTAAGCGGCAAAAGGGCAACACTGCCCATCCGGCATCCTTGGCCGGGCGGAACGATCCTCCAGGGCCCCCGTTGTTGGGGCACGGGGCGGTTCACTGCGCGTCTCCCGGCGCGCTTCCGCAAGGCAGGCCACAGCGCCTGCTCAAACAAGGAATAAAACCAATGAAGAAGATCCTTATGGCCTCCGTGGCCGCGCTTTCGCTCGCCGCTGCCGTTCCGGCTTATGCCCAGGACACCGTAGTCGGCGTAGAATCCAACAGCAGCAGCGAGGCGGCCGGTGCCGTGGTCGGTGCTTCGGGTGGCGGTGCCACCGGTGCCGTGGTGGGTGGGCTCCTGGGCGGCCCGATCGGCGCCGTGGTCGGCGGTTTTGCCGGCGCGACGCTGGGCGCCACGGCCGGCATCGAGGCTGCATCGGTCGAATATGCCACCGCTAATCCGGTGGAGCCGATCTATATCCAGGGCGCGACCGATGTCGGCTATGTCCTGCCGGCCGAGGTCAATGTCTACCCGATCCAGGGTGACGAGGCCTATGGCTATGTCTATGCCAATGACCGCGTCTGGATCGTGGATCTCGAGACCCGCGCCCTGGTGCAGTCGCCCGGTTACCTGGTGCCGCAGGCCAGCGCCGACTATGTGCTGGCCAATCCAGTCGACCCGATCGATGCCACCGGCGACATCGTGGTCGGCCAGGTCCTCCCCGACGGCACCACGATCTCGACCATCCCCGATTCGCGCTATGGCTATGTCTATTACGGCGAGCGCCCGGCCCTGGTCGATGCCGATACCCGCACGGTGATCTGGGTCCAGTAAGCCCACCGCAACTTACACGCCGCCCGGTTCGCGCCGGGCGGCTTTGCTTTGCCCCGCATGCGCGCTAGACTCGCGGTCGTTCTTTGCCAACGGGGCCATCCTTGACCAAGCCGGTGCTCGCCATCACCTATTGTACGCAGTGCAACTGGCTCCTGCGGTCCGCCTGGATGGCGCAGGAAGTGCTCTCCACCTTTAGCCTCGAAATGGGCGCGGTGACGCTGGTCCCCTCAACGGGTGGCGTCTTCGAGATCACCCTCGATGGCGAGATAGTGTGGGAGCGCAAGCGCGACGGCGGCTTCCCCGACGTCAAGCAGCTTAAGCAGCTGGTGCGCGACCGCATCGACCCCGAGCGTGACCTCGGTCACATCGACCGCCCATGAGCGCGACGCGGTTCCCCGATGTGATGCTGCTGACCGCCGGCAATACATTGGCGCTGGAGCCGGTCGCGGGGCTGCCGCTGGTCGAGCGCGTCATGGCCAATGCCCGGGCGGAAGGCGCCATCCATTTCGTGGCCAATGGCATGGCAGGCGAGCATGCGGTCCTGGCCCATTTCGGCGGCCTGGTCAAAGTCAGCCGCGAGGAGCAGCCGCTGGGCAGCGGCGGCGGGGTACGCCAGGCCCTGCCCATGCTCCATTCCGATCCGTTCTTTGTCCTCGAGACCACAAGTGTCTGGCAAGCGGGCAAGGACAGGCCGCTCAGACGCATGTTGTCCACGCCTGTGGCCGATGATGCTATCGTTCTCCTCTGCGTGCATTCCCATCAGGCGGTGGGTGTGCGCCGCAGTCATGATTTTTGCCTGGCCCCGGATGGTATGATCACGCGCGATTATGGTGCCCCGGTCCTTTATGCCGGCGCGGCACTCCTCGGCAAAGCGCGCTTCCGTGCCGCGCCCGAAGGCGCCTTTGGCCTTGATGCACTATTCGACACGGTGCTGGAGGCCGAGCGTCTCCATGGCGTGGTGCTGGATGCACCCTGGTTTGCCGTCCGCGACCAGGCGTCGCTCGCCCTGGCCGAGCAGCGGCTCGTCGCATGACGCTTTATTCCATTGCGCCGCATGCGCGCTTCCTCCAGGTGCTGGCGGAAAAGGTGGTCGATGGCACCCTCCTGGGTGACTGGGACCGTTCGCAGCCCTTCTGGCTCAGCGATGTCACCATCATTGTGCCGACCCGCAGGGCGCGGGTGGCGCTGGCCGATGAATTCGGGCGGCTGGGCCAGCTGATGCTCCCAGATATTCGCACCTTTGGCGGCGAAGCCGAGGACGAGGAGCCGTTCCTGCCGCCCTTCGATGCGCCGACGCCCCTGCCGGCGGCAACCCCGCTCGAGCGCCGGCTCGTGCTGTCGCGGCTGGTCCATGCCTGGGCCCATAGTCCGGCAGGACGCGAGGCCTTTTCCACTCCGCCCACGGCCGGGGAAATCCTCGGCATGGCCGAGTCGCTGGGTAGCCTGATCGATGACCTCCTGATCGAGGAGCGCAGCGCCGCCGATATTCGCGCCATCATCCCCGAACTCGACAGCAACCTTGGTGCCTATTGGCAGCAGACTTTGCGTTTCCTCGATATCGCTCTCCAGTACTGGCCGGCGCACCTGGCCAGTCGCCATCGTGCCGACGCCGCCGCGCTGCGGGGCCAGCGGCTCGATCGCCAGGCTATGGCCGCTCCGCTGGTCTACGGCGACCGGCCGGTGATTGCCGCCGGCTCCACCGGCTCGATTGCGGCAACCGCCCGCCTGCTCAAGGCCATCCAGGGATTGCCGCGCGGCAGCCTGGTGCTGCCCGGCTTCGACTGCCGCATGACCAGTGCCGATCACGCGGCGCTGCTCGACGACAGCCACAACCCGCATGGGCATCCGCAATATGGGCTTGCCAAGCTCTTGCGGCGGCTCGACGCCGGCGTGGGCGACGTCATCGAACTGGTGCCCGCCGAGTCGCCGCGGACCACCATGGTCAGCCGGGCCTTGGCCCTAACTAAGGACACGGCGCGCTGGGCCGAGCTGCGCATGTCGGCAGCCGATCTCGATTCGGCAAGCGACGGGCTTGCCGTGATCCAGGCTCGCAACGAGGACGAGGAAGCTCGCGCCATTGCCCTCGCCGCCCGGCAGGCCCTTGAAGACGGCCGCAGCGTCGGCGTCGTTACGCCGGACCGGAACCTCGCCCGGCGCATCGCCGCCGAGCTCCGCCGCTTTGACGTCCTGGTCGACGACTCGGCGGGCGCGCCCCTGTTCCAGTCGCCCGCAGGACGGCTGCTGCGCCAGATCCTGGCGCTCGCCGTCAACCAGTGCAGCGCGGTGGACCTTGTCTCCATATTGCGCAATCGCGCCGTCCGCTTCGGGCTTGAGCGGCCTACGGTGACAGCCCTCACCGACGCGCTGGAACTGGGCCTCCTGCGCGGGCAGCGTCCCGGACCGGGGCTCGACAGCTTGCGCAGCATGCTTGCGGCCAGCCTGGAAAAACGCCTGCTCCATCCGGCGCGGCAGCTGACGCAAGCCGATGGCACGGCCATTTCGGGCTTGCTCGACCAAGTTGATAGAGCGCTGGCGCCGCTGCTGGATCTCCTAAAAAAGCCCGAGATCGAGGCGCATACCTTCGTGGCTGCGCTTCATACGGCCTTCATCGCCTTTGCCGACGGCGCCGAGTTGCCAGGGCGGCCGGAGATGGAGGCCTGGGCTGCAGAGGTGGCGGAGCAGGGGGATGGCGGCCAGCCCTTTGCGCCGCAGCAGCTCGAGGGCGTGCTGGCGGCCTTGATGCTGGGCGTTCAGGTGCGCACCCATGGCCTGCGGCGCGACGATATCGCCATCTGGGGTCAGCTGGAGGCGCGGCTGCAAAATCCTGACCTCCTGATCCTGGCCGGGCTCAACGAAGACAAGTGGCCCGAGGCCGCCGACCCGGGCCCCTGGCTCAGCCGGGGCATGCGGTTGGCGGCCGGGCTGGAGCCGCCCGAACGGCGGCAGGGGCAGGCAGCGCATGACTTTGCCCAGGCTATGGGCAATGGGGACGTGATCGTCAGTTATGCCGACCGCGTCGGCGCCAGTCCGGCCATTGCCTCGCGGCTGGTGCAGCGGCTGGACGCTTTTGCCGGCGGCGAAGCAGCCCGGCGCTGGCGGGACAAGGGACGGGCGTGGCTGGATCAGGCCCGCCGCATCGATGCCGTGACGGCAGTCACGCCCGCGACGCGACCGCTGCCTTCGCCTCCGGCCGCGCTCCGTCCGCGGCGCCTCTCGATCACCGAGATCGAAACGCTGATGCGGTCGCCCTACGACCTTTATGCCCGCCACGTCCTGGGCCTGCGCCCGCTCGACCCGCTGGGCCTCGCCCCCGATGCCCGTGAACGCGGCACCATCACGCACGACATCTTTGCCCAATTCGTGATCGACAACCACGACTTCATGGCGCCCGATGCCTTGGCGCAATTGCAGGCCATCGCCACCGGGAAATTTGCCGGCCTCGCCGGTATCGCCGACCGGCGCGACATCTGGCTGCGCCGCTTCACCACCGCGGCGGAACAGTTCCTCCTCTATGAGCGCGGGCGCAATCCGCTCGTCCGGAAGCGCCATGCCGAGATCAGCGGGCGCTGGACCCTCAAGCTCGCCGAAGACTTCATCCTCACCGGCCGTGCCGACCGCGTCGACGAAATGGCCGACGGGACGCTCGAAATGATCGATTTCAAGACCGGCACGGTGCCGAGCAAGGGCGCCATGCAGGCCTTCGAGGTGCCGCAGCTGCTGCTCGAAGCGCAGATGGGCCGGGCCGGGGCGCTCCAGGGCATCGCTCCCGCCGACACGTCGCGGCTGACCTATATCAAGATCGGCCTGGGTCCGGACGCCTTCGTGCCCAAGGACTTCGTCCCCGCCGACGGCTTCGACCTGATGGCGGCGGCCGACGAGCTGTCGCGCCGCATGCAGGGGCATGTGGTTCACTTCCTGTTCAACGGCGCCGTGGCCATGCCGTCGCGGCTCCTGCCGCTCAAGGGCCAGCGCTTTGCCGGCGCCTATGACCACCTGGCGCGGGTGGCGGAATGGACGGTGTCCGATGGCGAAGAGGGCGAGCCATGAGCGGCGAACGCGGCAAGCTCCAGGTCCCCTTCGACACGGCCGACAACCAGGCGCGCGCCGCCCATCCGGGCTGGTCGATCTGGGTTTCGGCCAATGCCGGCTCGGGCAAGACCTATGTGCTCACCCGAAGGGTGCTGCGGCTCCTCCTGGCGGGGGTGCGGCCGGAATCCATCCTCTGCCTGACCTATACCAAGGCCGCTGCCGCCGAAATGCGCCGCCGCGTCGCCGATGCCCTGGCCAAGTGGGCGGTGATGGAGGCCGAGAAGCTAGACGAGGTGCTGCGCGAGCTCGAAGGCGGCCACCTTGCTCCTGAAATGCACGAGCGCGCCCGCACGCTTTTCGCCCGTGCCCTCGAGACCCCCGGCGGGCTCAAGATCGTCACCATCCACGCCTTTTGCGAATCGGTGCTGCATCGATTCCCGCTCGAGGCGCGGGTGCCCTTCGATTTTTCGGTAATCGAGGACGAGGAGCAGCTCCAGATGCTGCTGACCGCCCGCGAAGCGGTGCTGGCCGAGGGCCTCGGCGTCGAGGGCGCGGTCGAAACCCTGTTCGAGACGCTGAGCGACAGCCAGATCCGCGACGCCATCGAGGCGGCTCTGGGCGATGGGCGCAAGCTCAAGGCCGTCCTCGCCGACCAGGCGGCGAGCAAGCGAAACCTCCGCCGCCTCCTGGGCGTGACGCGGTCGCTGGCCGAACTCGACGACGCCATCCTTGCCGAACGCCTCGTCGGTCCCGCCGAGCTCACGCGCCTCTTCGCCATCTGCCCGCCCAGGGGCGGCAACCGGAGCCTTGAGGACAAGCTGTCGGCCCTCGATCCTGCCGCACCCGCGCCGCAGGGCTGGATGCGCGCCTTCCTCACGGCCGATGACACGGTCCCCTTCAGGTTTCCGGTCAAGGCCATCACCAGCGCCGATCCGGCGCTGGCCGAGCAGCTCCTCGCCGAAGCGGAGCGCCTTGCAGGCCTCGCCGCCGAGCGCCGCGCCGCCCAGATGGTGGCGCGCAGCGAGGCGGTGCTCGACATCGTCGCGGCCATTGCCGGGCGCTACGAAACCAGCAAGCGCCGGCGCTCGCTCCTTGATTTCGACGACCTTGTGTCGCGCCTGGCGACGCTGTTCGAGGCCGAAAGTGCCGACTGGGTGCGCTACAAGCTCGACGCGGGCATCGACCACATCCTGGTCGATGAATCGCAGGACACCAACGGCGAGCAGTGGCGGGTGGTCCGCGCCATCACCGAGGAATTCTTCAGCGGTGCGGGTGCGGTGGAACGGCCGCGTTCGCTCTTTGCCGTGGGCGACCAGAAGCAGTCGATCTATTCCTTCCAGGGCGCCGAGCCGCGCCTCTTCGGGGAAACCGGCCGCGACTACCAGCGGCTGGCGGCCAATGTCGGCAAGCCCTTCACCCGCCTGCCGCTCCACACCAGCTTCCGCACCCTGCCCGAAATCCTTGCCGCGGTGGACCTCGTCAGCGATGCCGAGCATATCCGCGCGGCGCTGATGGAAGAGGACAAGGTCCTTCACAACACCGCCCGCACCATGACGGGCGGCAGCGTGACGCTGTGGCCGCCGGTGCAGCAGGCGGCGGGCGTGCCGCCCGGCGGCGATTGGCCCACCACCGCGCTCGAAACCGAGCAGACCGCCCAGCGCCAGGTGGCCATGCGCATTGCCGGCGAAATCCGCTCCTGGGTCGACCAGGCTCGGCCGCTGACCGGCCGCGGCCGCGCCGTCACGGCCGACGACGTCCTGATCCTGGTGCAGACACGCGGGCCGCTGTTCAGCGAAATCATCCGTGCCCTCCGCCTCCACAACCTGCCCACGCCCGGCGCCGACCGGCTCGACGTCACCGGCCATATCGCAGTGATGGACCTCCTCGCCCTCTGCGATGTCCTCCTCAACACCGCCGACGACCTCCAGTTGGCCGCACTCCTGCGCTCGCCGCTGTTTGACATCAGCGAAGACGACCTGTTCACCCTGGCGCAGCCGCGCGCCCCGGGCGAAACGCTGTGGCAGGCGCTCCTTGGCTGCGTCACGCCCTCCTGCCGCGAGGCGGCCGACCGGCTGACCCGCTGGCATGGAGCGCTGGATTTCGAGCGGCCGTTCGAATTCCTCGCGCAGGTGCTCTATGCCGAGGGCGGGCTCCGGCGCTTCCATGCGCGCCTTGGCGAAGAGGTCGACGATGTTTTTGCCGAATTGCTGTCGCTGGCGCTCGATCACGAACAGCGGCCGCAGCCGTCGCTCCAGGGCTTCGTGGTCGAGCTGCGGCAGCGCTCGGTATCGGTCAAGCGGGAGCTCGCCGAATCGGGGTCCGGCGTGCGGGTCATGACCGTCCACGGCGCCAAGGGGCTCGAAGCGCCCATCGTCATCCTGGCCGATGCCAGCAAGAAACCGATCGCCCAGCAGATCGGCAAGCCGGTCTATGTCCTCACCGAGCATCCCGGTCCGCTCCTGATGCATGCGCCGGGCACCAAGTGGCATGTCGGCGAGACCCTGCCGCACAAGCAGGAGATCGACGGCAATCTCAGCGCCGAATACTGGCGGCGGCTTTATGTCGGCATGACCCGCGCCGAGGACGAGCTCTATGTCACTGGCGCCCTCACCCCGGGCACCGACCGCAGCACGCAGCTGGCCGGCAGCTGGTACGAGGCGATCGAGACCACGCTCCGCCCCCTGGCGGAAAGCCGGATCGACGACAACGGCAGCGAAATGGCGCTGATCTACCCGCGCGAGCGCGTCCCGGCGGCGCCGGTGATGCGGAACGGCCGGGAGCACGCCACGGCTTTGCGTAACCCCCTGACCCTCCCGCCGGCGCCGCGCCCCCTCACCCGCGAGGTGGTGTCGCCCTCCCATGCCAGCCGCCCCGTCATGCCGCTGCTCGCGCTCGACAGCCTGGCCGAGCAGCTGCGGGAAGCCGATGCGGCGCGGCGCGAGGGCATTGCGCTCCATGCCCTGCTGCAGCATCTGGGCCGGGTGGAACGGCGCCTCTGGCCCACCGTCGTGCCCAAGGCCCTCGCAGCGCTCCTCCCCGGCCATGAGGACCAGTACGAGCGGCTCGGCAAGAAAGCGATCTCCATTCTCGAACGGCCGGAACTATCGCCCTTTTTTGGCGCCAAC
Organism: Devosia sp.; assembly: GCF_036563435.1. Taxonomy (GTDB): domain Bacteria; phylum Pseudomonadota; class Alphaproteobacteria; order Rhizobiales; family Devosiaceae; genus Devosia. The sequence continues at coordinate 356,162 of NZ_DATCMJ010000014.1, read as the reverse complement.
AGCCGCCCGGAAGTGCTGTTCCGCCTGCCGGCCGAACGCGATGGCGTGCCGATAACGCTAAGCGGCCGCATGGATCGCATGGTGGTTGACGAAGCAGGGGTAACGGTGGTCGACTACAAGTCCGACGCCGCAGTGCCCGCCGAACCGGGGGGTGTCGCCGGGAACTATCTAACCCAGCTGGGATTATATGCATTGGTTGCAGGTCAGCTTTTCCCGGGACAGGCCGTGCGTGCGGCGATCTTATGGACACAACTGGAATCATTGATGTTTCTCCCGCCTGACCTGCTGGCGGCAGCGACAAGGGGCTTCACCATGCGGTGAGGGAACTTGCCCCTGGGCTGGACTCTCCCCAGCTTTAGGCGCACAGAGACCGCCGCTTTCAACCCAAAGGCAATCAAACATGACGACTCACGTTTCCGACGCCAACTTCGGCGAGGAAGTCCTCAACTCCAAAGAGCCAGTCCTCGTGGACTTCTGGGCAGAGTGGTGCGGGCCATGCCGCGCGATCGCACCTGTGCTCGACGAGCTCTCGAGCGAACTGGCCGGCAAGGTCAAGATCGTCAAGCTCAACATCGACGAGAACCCCTCGACCACGGTCAAGTATGGCGTTCGCTCGATCCCGACCATGATCCTGTTCAAGGGCGGCGAAGCCGCCGACATGAAGATCGGCGCAGGCACTCCCAAGGCCGGCCTCACCAAATGGCTTGAAGGCCACGCCGCCTAGACGTCAAGTAGGCTCAGGAATTCAACACCGCCGGACGCTCCGGCGGTGTTTTGTTTAGGGCACTATCTCACCTCACCCATTGCGCGGCACCTCCCCTTTGACGGGGGAGGATGGGAGGCGGTGTTGAGAGCCCCCATATTGTGGCTAAACCTCCCCCACCCTTGATCCCTCCCCGCAAGGGGGAGGGTGTCGACTGAGGCGTTGCGGGTTCCTCGTCACAAACTTATCCCCGCCCCCTCCACCCCGGCGCATACTCCCCCCATCGACCCGGAATGCGAGCGGTGGTGCAGCGACCAGCAGCCAGGGAGACGCCGAACGAGGGGGGCAAGATCGTGGCCTTGCTCGCGCCGAGACATGGGCCGCTGACCCCGCGAGCGTTGGGGCGGCGCGAGTCCCGTGATCCGACGTAAAATCGGTGACCCCGAGGCGGCTGCCGTCTCACTACAAACAAACTCAGAGGCGGTTGCAGCCTCGGGGTCCGCTTCGTTGTTCCAACCGGTGGCCGCGGCCGCCGGCGCTTTGGCACGCCCTTGGCTGCAATTGCGCCACAGCTTTGCTACAAGAGCCAAAACAAGAAACGTTTCGGAGGACGCCTTTTGGCACAGATCGACCTTTCCGCCGCCCCCTTCCACCTCGATGACGCGGCAATTGCCTGGGTCGGGGAGACCCGCGATGCCCTCAGCCCGCGCGACAAGCTGGCGCAGCTTTTTGTGCTCCTGGCGCGCGGCACTCCGGAAGAGACGGCGGAAACGGTGCGCAGCTTCCGCCCTGGCGGCATTACCCGCGTCTATTCCGACGATCTCTTCACCGAGATCAACCTCGTGCGCGACATCGCGACCCTCAGTGCCATCCCGCTGCTGATCAGTGCCGATCTTGAAGGCAGCCGCATGAGCCTGCCCTTTGGCACCAGCGTGCCCAATCCGCTCGGCCTCGCCGCCGTCGATGACGTGGAGGCCACCACGGCCATCTCCACCATCATGGCGCGCGAAGCGGCTGCCGTGGGCCTCAACTGGAGCTTCACTCCCGTCATCGACCTCAACATCGCCTGGCGCTCGGCCATCGTGGGCACCCGTTCCTATGGCAGCGACATCGACAAGGTGGAGCGCCATGCCATGGCGCAGATCGCCGCGTTCCAGGACAATGGCGTCGCCGCCACGGTCAAGCACTGGCCCGGCGAAGGCTATGACGACCGGGACCAGCACCTCGTCACCACCGTCAATCCCCTCTCCATGGCGGAGTGGGAATCAACCTTCGGCCGCCTCTACCGCAAGGCCATTGCCAGCGGCGTCCTCAGCGTCATGTCCGCCCATATCGCGCTGCCGGCCTTCGCGCTGGCGCTTGATCCTGATGCCGGCGCCGAGGCCTATCGCCCCGCCTCCATCAGCCGCATCCTCAACCAGGATCTGCTGCGGCGCGAGCTGGGCTTCAATGGGCTCATCGTTTCCGATGCCACGCCCATGGCCGGGCTCAACGACTGGGGCACGCGCGACGAGGTGCTGCCCGAGATCATCATATCCGGCTGCGACGTCATCCTCTTTAGCGACGATCCCAATGGCGACCTGATGCGCCTGGTCAAGGCCGTGGCCGACGGACGCCTGTCGCAGCAGCGGGTGGACGACGCCGTGACGCGTGTGCTGGCCCTCAAGGCAGCGCTCGGCCTCCACAAGGACCGGCCGGAGCCAAGCCTCGACGCCGCAGCTCGGCTCGTTGCCAGCCAGGAAAGTGAACTGGTGGCGCGGCAGGTCAGCGCCCGCGTGCCCACCCTGGTCAAGGACGTGCGTAACATCCTGCCCCTTTCGCCAGACAAGACCAAGAGCGTTCTCGTCTATTCGGGTGGCGTCATCCTGCCCTTCGTGCCGCATCCCCTGCCGTTGAGCCTGCCGGACCACCTGGCGCGCGAAGGCTTCGAGGTCACGGTCTTTGCTCCTGGCATGGACATCAATCCGCGCGACTTCGACCTCGTGCTCTACCTTTTTGCCGAGGAAACGCTGCTGACGCGCAGCCGCATCTTCCTTGACTGGCACAAGCTTACCGGCTCGGTCTTTGGCGCCATGCAGCGCTTCTGGCACGACATGCCGGTGCTGATGCTCTCCTTGGGCTACCCCTACTACCTCCACGACGCCCCGCGCGTCCCTGCCTTAGTCAACGCCTATGGCTCGAGCGAAGCCATGCAGGCCGCCGTGCTCGAATGCCTCATGGGCCGCCAGCCCTTTTCAGGCACCAGCCCGGTCGACCCCTTCGTGGGGAGCGAACAGGGGAGATACTAGCCCCCACCCAACCTCCTCCTGAAGGGGGAGGAGCAGATCGTGCTTGCGGCACCACCGTCCCACACCCTCCGGTCGGTCCCTCCCCCTACCAGGGGGAGGTTAGGTGGGGATTTCGTCACTCAGGCAAGGTCCGGTTCCGCGCCAGCACATCCCCCGCCAGATAGAGCGAGCCACAGATCAGCACCCGCACATCCACGATTCCCGCCGCAGCCTTGAGCGCCGCCGCCACCGACCGCATCGGTCGCGCCTTGAAACCAACCTTCCTCGCCTCGGCGGCAATGAAATCGGCCTTGTGGGCATTGCTCTCGCCGGGAATGGTGACGGTGAACACCTGTTCCGCCATGCCGAAAAAGGGCGCCAGCACATCGGCCGGCGCCCGTGTGTTCATCATGCCCAGGATCAGCACCAGCGGCGCCGGACGCGCGCGGTCGAGCTCCCGCAGGGTCGCTGCCACGGCGGCAGCCCCATGGGCATTGTGGATGCCGTCCAGCCAGAGTTCAGCCCCCGGCTCCAGGAGGTCGCGGAGCGGGCCGGTCTGCAGCCGCGTCATCCGCGCCGGCCAGCTGACATGGCGCAGGCCGCGTGCGATCGCCTCCTCATTTACAGGCAGGCCGAAGTGCCGCGCGGCCGCAATGGCAAGCGCTGCATTGTCGAACTGGTGCACGCCCAAGAGCGCCGGCGGCGGCAGGTCAAGCAAGCCGTTCTCGTCCTGGTAGACCAGCCGCCCATCCTGGCTGGCGCCGTGGAAATCCTCCCCCTGCCACAGCGGTGCTATACCAAGCTTGCGTGCAGCACGCTCCAGCACCGGGCGGGCTTTATCGCGCTGCAAGCCGACCACGGCCTTGCTGCCGCGCTTGAAGATGCCGGCCTTGCTGACGGCAATCTCGGCCACGGTATTGCCGAGAAAGGCCTGATGGTCGAGGTCGATGGGGGTGATGATGGTACCGAGCGGGTGCTTGACCACATTGGTGGTGTCATAGGTGCCGCCCATCCCGGTTTCGAGCAGGAGGTAATCGGCTGCCGTTTCAGCGAACAGGAGGAAGGCAGTGACAGTGGTGATCTCGAAAAAGGTGATCGGCCGGCCCGCATTGGCCTGTTCGACCCGCTCCAGGGCCGCGTTCAGCCGCCGCGTGCCCACAAGCTTGCCGGCCAGCCTTATGCGCTCGTTGAAGCGCACCAGATGCGGGGAATTATAGACATGCACCCGCTTCCCCGCCGCCTCGAGAAAGGCGCGCAGATAGGCAATAGTCGAACCCTTGGCATTGGTGCCGGCGACATGGATCACCGGCGGCAGATGATCGTGCGGGTTGCCCAGCTGATCAAGGAGCGGCAGCATGCGATCGAGACTGAGATCGATCAGCTTGGGATGCAGCTGCGACAGCCGCTCGAGAATGGCATCGGTGCGCGACATGGCTCGGTCCGGTCAGGAGAAGCCACTGAGTTAGCGCCGAAGGGCGCAGGCTTCAATGGTCCACCCATCCGCCGCCCGTCACCCTCGGGCTCGACCCGAGGGCTCTATACTTGCCGAGGCTCGAATGAAGTGAAGTGCCCTCGGGTCAAGCCCGAGGTGACGGTGGTGGAAACGGTCAAAACTCTTCCCAATCCTTGTCCACGGCCGCCGCCGTGTTGCCGCGCCGCAGATATGTCACGGCCACGGACTTTAGCTTGTCCTGCATGCCGCGCACACCCTGCGCCGGCGCCGCCGCCGGCTTGGAGGCCGAGATTTTCGTAGGCGCGGCGTCGATGGTGAAGATCTCCACGATGCGGTCGAGTTCGCTGGCCTGCGCCTCGGTCTGTTCGATGGCGGCATTAGTTTCTTCCACCAGCGCGGCATTGTGCTGGGTCATCTCGTCCATCTGCCGCACGGCGACATTGACCTCGTCGATGCCGCTGGCTTGGGCGCGGCTATCCCGCGAAATCGCTTCGAGAGCCGCGGTGTTCTCGCGGATGGCATCGAGCATGCCGGTCAGCTTGGACGCGGCTTCGGCTACGAGCTTGCTGCCGCCCTTGACCTCGTTGGCCGACTGCTCGATCAGCACCTTGACGTCCGCCGATGCACTGGCTGCCGATTGCGCCAGGCGCCGCACTTCCACCGCGACCACGGCAAAGCCCTTGCCGGCATCGCCAGCACGCGCCGCTTCCACCGAGGCGTTGAGCGCAAGAAGATTGGTCTGGAAAGCGATGTCGTCGATCAGGCCGATGATGTTGGAAATCTTGCCCGAGGACGCGGTGATCCGGTCCATGGCGTCGGTTGCCTCGGCCATGACCTGGCCGCCTTGTTCCGCAGCTACCGAGACCGACTTGGCCTGGGCGCTGGCGACCTCGGCCTTGCGGGCATTGTCGAGCACGGTATTGGCCAACTTCTCCATCACCGCCGAGGTCTCCTCGATGGTTGCCGCCTGCCGCGTGGTGCGTTCGGATAGGTCATTGGCGCCCGAGAGGATCTCACCGGTCGCCGTCTTGAGCGCACCCGAGGTCGAGCGGAGCTGCCCCACGATCTCGTTGAGCTTTTCAGCCACGGCGTTGGTGTCGTCTTTGAGCCGGGCGAAAGCACCTTCATACTCGCCCCGCACCCGCTGCGTCAGGTTGGTATCGGCGAGCGCCGCCAGAACCGAACCAGTTTCGGAGAGGCCGCGGTCCACCGTCTCGACTAGGGAGTTGACCGAATGGGCCAGCGCATTGAGCTCGGCGTCAGGGAAGTGGGCATCGACGCGGCGGCTGAAGTCGCCGGCGATAGCGGCATCAACCACGTCGCCAAAGGCGCGCTGCAGCGATTCCATCATGCGGCTGCGTTCCGCCTGGTTGGCCAGAACCTGTGCCGCTTCGGCCTCGGTCATCTGCGCAATGCGCTGGGCGTTTTCGCGGAATACTTCCACGGCCCGGGCCATGGCGCCCACTTCGTCACTGCGGTCGGCGCCGCGCACGTCGACATCAAGGTCGCCCTGCGCCAGCGCCTCCATGGTGCCGGTGAGGCGCGTGATTGGCTTGGTGATGGAGCGCGAGATCAGCAGGCCCAGCGCGCCGACGACACCCAGAAGCACCGTTCCGATCACCAGCATCATGTTGCGCATGTTGACGACGGGCGCGAGTATCTCGTCGGTGCTCATCACCGTCACGGCCGCCCAATTCTGGCCGCGGGTGGTAATCGGCGCAGCCGCCACCAGCATGTCGGTTGCGCGATATTGGGTGGTTTCCCCCTTGGCCGCCGTGCCGGCCAGGGCAGCATCCAGCATGGGGCCGGCAAAGCTCGTCAGGAGAGCATCATTGTCCGCCGTGAAGGTCGAGTCAGTGCGCAGGAGCCCGTCTGGCCCGACAACCAGCACTTCGCCGGTTTCGCCGAGGCCGGTGCGGTTGCCCACCACCGCATCGAGCCGTTCGGACGGCAGCTGGATGGCGAGGACGCCGACCTTGCGGCCCTGTGCATTGAAAACCGGTTTGGCAAAGAAGCTCGCTGGCAATCCGCCTGCGCCGGCATATGCGGCGAAGTCGGCAAAGACAATATCGTCAGGGTTTTCGATGGCCACGGCCTGCCGGAAAACCTCACCCAAGCTCGATGTCGCTAGAGGCCCGCCTTCGGCAAAGCTCGTGCCGAAGTCCTCGGCCTTGTTGACCGAATAGACCATGAAGCCCTTGAGGTCGAAAAGGTAGAGATCGCGATAGCCCCGCGCCCCGATCTGCGCGCGATAACCCGGATGGAAGCGGGTATGTGTCACGTCATAGGTGCCAGTCGTGCCCAGCGTCGCCAGCGCGGCAAGATCGGTCTTGTCGGGATTGTCGTCGACATAGAGCTTACGCACTTCGGCCGTGGGGTCGACCTTGAAGCTCAGCCAGGCGCCGCCGAAGTCGCGCAACGCCTGCACGGTGGCTTCGGAACGGGACGTGGCGACAAGGTCGTCCTCCACTGCCTTGAGATAGGTCGAGACAGCGGCGGCCCGTTCGCTGGCCATGGTCATCAGGTTGGTTTCGGCGGCGCTACGAAGCGCCTGGCTGCCGATGAAGTAGCTTCCCAGCCCCACACCGACACTGACCAGCAAGGCCGAACCGAGCAAAGCCAGGGGCAGCTTGCGGGCGATCGGCATGGAAAACTTGAACATGGGGCTCACCTCGACACAGCAGGGCAGCCGGAATCACCGGCCACCTGCAACTGCCGCAAATTTAGGCGAGCTGTCCTTAAATGCGCGTAAAGACGCTACTCGGCATGCACGGCGGCGGGCGGCGAAACCAGATCGTCGGAGTCGTCGCCTTCGGCCGCCACCGCCGCATCCCGCAGGCTTGCCCGCGCGGCGATGGCCGGAGCGGTGCTGGTCAGCACATCCGAAGGCTCGGCCTTGGTCAGGATTGTGGCAAGCGAGCCAATGGTGGAGCGCAAGTTGTGGCGGTGCACGACCATGTCGACCATTCCATGCTCATAGAGATATTCAGAGCGCTGGAAGCCCTTGGGAAGCTTCTCGCGGATGGTCTGCTCGATGACGCGTGCGCCGGCAAAGCCGATCTGCGCACCGGGTTCTGCCAGATGCACATCACCCAGCATAGCGTAGGACGCCGTGACGCCGCCGGTCGTGGGATTGGTCAGCACGACGAAGAAGGGCAGGCCGGCCTCCCGCAGGCGCAGCACCGCGACAGTGGTGCGTGGCATCTGCATGAGGCTGAGGACCCCCTCCTGCATGCGCGCGCCGCCCGAGGCGACAAACAGCACGAAAGGCGTCTTGCGGTTGGCGGCCGTCTCGAGGCCGGTGATGATGCCCTGCCCTGCAGCCATGCCGAGCGAGCCGCCCATGAAGTCGAAGTCCTGAATGGCAACGGTGATGTCGCGCGCATAGAGCTTGCCGGTGGCAACGATCACGGAATCATCGAAGCCGGTCTTGGCACGGTTTTCGCGCAGGCGGTCGGGGTAGCGCTTCTGGTCACGGAACTTGAGCGGATCCACGGCCACCGGCGGCACTGGCACCAATTCATATTCGCCTTCGTCCAGAAAGGACTTCAAACGGTCGACCGGCTTGATCTTCATGTGGTAGCCCGAATTGGGCACCACCCACTGGTTGGCTTCGAGATCGCGATAGAACACCATCTCGCCCGATTCCGGATCCTTGACCCAAAGGTTCTCGGGCGTTTCGCGCTTCGTGTTGAGGAACGAGCGAATTTTGGGGCGGACGAAGTTATCGATCCAGTTCATAGCGAGCCTCGCGAGGGGACTGAGCGTCACCTAGTGGTCAATTGTGGCAATTCTTATCAGGCCCAACCGCTTGGGCAAAGGGACGCGGGGCAGTTATGCCCGCGCGCGTCGTACCCCACCAGCAAGGTCGGCCACCAGTTCGCGCACGGCGGCAACCGTGCGCTCAGTCGGTTTGTTGTCGACAAGCGTCTTGGCGATGGCATCGACCAAAACGGTTCCCACCACGATGCCATCCGCATGGCGGCCAATATCTGCAGCGTCCTCGGCGGTCTTGATGCCGAAGCCCACCGCCACCGGCAGGTCGGTGTGGGACTTGATGCGCTCGACTGCCTCGCCCACCGCCCCTCGCGACTTGATGGCAGCGCCGGTGACGCCGGTCATCGAGACGTAGTACACGAAGCCGGAGGTATTCTTGAGCACGGCCGGCAGCCGCCGGTCATCGGTGGTGGGTGTGGTCAGGCGAATGAAGTTGATGCCAGCGGCCAGCGCCGGAATGCAGAGTTCATCATCTTCCTCGGGCGGCAGGTCGACGACAATCAGCCCGTCGACACCCGCATCCTTGGCGGCAGCGATGAACTTGTCCACGCCGAAGATATAGATGGGATTGTAGTAGCCCATCAGCACGATGGGAGTGGTCTCGTCCTTGCGGCGGAAATCCTCCACCATGCCGAGCACGCCGCGCAGCGTCATGCCCCCGGCGAGTGCACGCTGCGCTCCGAGCTGAATGGCGACACCGTCGGCCATTGGATCGGAAAAAGGCATGCCGAACTCGATGATGTCGGACCCCGCCTGCGGCAGGGTCTCGAGGATCGCCTGGCTGGTGGCGAGATCGGGATCGCCCGCCATGACATAAGTGACGAGAGCCGGACGACCAGCAGCCTTGAGCTCGGCGAAACGCTTTTCAATACGCGACATGGTCTAGAGCAGTCCCAGATAGTTGCCGACGCTTTCCACGTCCTTGTCGCCGCGCCCGGACAGGCACAGCACGATCGACTGGTCCTTGCCCATGGTGGGCGCGACCTTCACCAGCTGCGCCAGGCCATGGGCGGATTCAAGGGCCGGGATGATGCCTTCCATGCGGGTGCAGAGCTGGAAGGCCTCCAGCGCCTCCTGGTCGGTGATGGGCGCATAGGTCACGCGCTTGCTGTCGTGGAGAAAGGCGTGTTCAGGGCCGACGCCGGGATAGTCGAGGCCGGCAGAGATGGAGTGACCCTCGAGAATCTGTCCATCGCGATCCTGCAGCAAATAGGTGCGATTGCCGTGCAAGACGCCCGGCCGCCCGCCCGTCATCGACGCGGCGTGGCCGTTTTCGGTGTCGATACCGTGCCCACCTGCCTCGGCACCATAGATGGCCACGTCAGGGTCATCGAGGAAGGCATGGAAGGTGCCGATGGCGTTGGAGCCGCCGCCCACACAGGCGACCACGGCGTCCGGAAGCTTTCCCTCGCTTTGGAGAAACTGTTCGCGCAATTCGGTGCCGATCACCGATTGGAAGTCGCGCACCATTTCCGGATAGGGATGCGGACCCGCGGCCGTGCCGATCAGGTAATAGGTCGAATCCACGTTGGTGACCCAGTCACGCAGCGCCTCGTTCATGGCATCCTTGAGCGTGCCGGCCCCGGCGGTGACCGGCCGCACTTCGGCCCCCAGCATCTTCATGCGAAGGACGTTCGGCTTTTGCCGTTCCACGTCGGTTGCGCCCATGAAGATGGTGCAAGGCAGGTCGAACTTGGCGCAAACGGTCGCCGTGGCGACGCCGTGCTGGCCCGCCCCGGTCTCGGCGATCACGCGCGTCTTGCCCATGCGCTTGGCGAGGAGGATCTGCCCCAGGCAATTGTTGATCTTGTGCGAGCCGGTATGGTTGAGCTCTTCGCGCTTGAACCATACCTTGGCCCCACCCAGGTGCTGGGTCAGCCGTTCGGCAAAGTAGAGTGGACTTGGGCGGCCGGTATAGTGGGTCGCCAGCGTCTTCAGTTCACCGAGATAGGCCGGATCAAGCTTAGCAGCGCGATATTCTCGCTCGAGATCGAGCACCAGGGGCATCAGGGTTTCGGCAACGAAACGGCCTCCATAGATGCCAAAGCGCCCCTCCTCGTCGGGACCATTGCGCAGGGAGTTGATGCCGGTGGTATCCATGGTTTGTCCTCTCACGAAGCCCAGGGGGAGGACCTCATCGGCCGCAGGAGACAGGCGAAGTCCACCCGGCTCCAGCGTCAGGTTTCAATAGGATGGGCGCAGGGTCGAAGGCAACTGCTAACCGGCAACCCTGGCATTGCGGATGAAGGCTTCGATCAGCCGCTTGTCCTTGACGCCCGGTGCCGTCTCCACGCCCGAAGAGACGTCGACGCCGAATGGCCGCACCGTCCGGATGGCTTCGGCCACCGTCTGCGGCGTCAGCCCGCCCGACAGCATGAAGGGAATGGAAGGATCGAGTCCCTTGAGCAGGTTCCAGTCGAAGGTATCGCCGAGACCGCCGGGGCGATCGGCCCCCTTGGGCGGCTTGGCGTCGAGCAGGATGCGGTCGGCGACTTCGGCAAAGGACTGGACATGCGCCACATCCTCGGCCGAGCCGATGGGCACAGCCTTGATGATTTCCACACCAGCCTCGGCACGGATGGTTTCCACCCGATGCGGCGATTCCGGTCCATGGAGCTGAATGAAGTCCGGCCCCAGCGCCGCCACTTCGGCAACGCAGCTATTGTCGGGATTAACCAGCAGGACGCAGGTTTCGACGCGGCCGCGCGCTGCGGAAATCAGCGTCGCGACATCTTCGATGCTGACATGACGTGGCGACCGCATGAAATGGACAAAGCCCACCATGTCGGCGCCAGCGTCAATGGCGACATCGAGCAGCTCGAGGGTCTTGATCCCGCAGATCTTGATCGTGACTGGTTCAACCATTTCGATGGCTCAGCGCAGCTCCAGCAGGTCGTCGACTTCGCCTTGCGAACCAGAGGCGACCTGGCTCTGGTTGCGGCGGAGGGCTTCCAGCTCCTTGTTGAGCTGAAAGGCTTCGCGGCGCCAATGCTTTTCGCCGCGGCGATGCCGCGCCTGCGAGAACCAGGTGGCGATGCCGCCCAGAAGCACCCCGATCAGCAAAACGGTGAACAGCACGACAAAGAGCGGCACGCCATAACCCGGCGTTGCCACCGCGTCGGATGCGGTAAAGGGATTGAAGTTGACCGCGACGAAATGCCGATTGGCCAGCGCGAAAAGGATCAGCCCCAGGCACAGCGGCACCAGCACCAGCCAACCGATGATTTTGTTGATCATGTGTCCAGCGCCTATGGAGCCCTTGCTCCGTTACGAGCGGTTGAGCCGCTCGCGAATTTCCTTGCCGGCCTTGAACTGCGGCACATACTTCTCGCCGACATCAACCTGCTCGCCCGTCCGCGGGTTCCGTCCGACACGCGCCGGGCGGTTCTTGACCGAAAAGGCGCCGAAACCGCGCAGTTCGACACGGTCACCGCGGGCCATGGCTTCCCCGATCTCGTCGAGGATGGCGTTGACGATATTTTCGATATCACGCTGGAACAGATGCGGATTTTCCGCCGCGAGTTTCTCGACGAGTTCCGACTTGATCATCCCCGGCTCCAGTTGCGGCACACCCAGCTCCCCCGATCAGGAGTGGGCGCCAACCTGCCAAAGCGAAACCAGCCCGTCAAGCGTGATAGGGCCCTCGGGCAGGCCGAGCATGGCCCGCGCCTGGCCACCCAGCAGCACGTCGAGGAGGCTGAAGCCCTGCTCGGGCTCGGGCCAGACGGTGGCTACCTCGAGATCGGCCGCCAACCCATGCTCCTGTGCCAGCCAATCCAGTGCCTCGCGCTCGCCGCCGATGGCGTCGATCAGACCTGCTTCCAGTGCTACGCGACCGCTGAGAATGCGGCCGTCGGCCAGGGCCAAGGCTGCCGGCCGATCGAGGCTCCGGCGTTCGGCAACGACATCGACGAACCACTGGAAACTATCGTCGACCAGGGCGGCAATGGAGGCGCGCGGCGCACCCTCGAGCGGCTCGTCGAAGTCAGGCTCGGCCTTGAGCGGGCCCGACGCGACCTTGTCGAGATCGACACCGATCGTGTCCAACAGCTTGCCGGCGTTCACATGCTGGTAGAGCACGCCGATGGAGCCCACGATGGAGAGGCGTCGGGCAAAGATGTGGTCGGTTGCAATGGCCGTCATATAGGCGGCAGAGGCCCCCACTTCCTTGATCACCGCCACAGTCGGCTTGGCGGCGCGCAGCTGGCCCAGCGCCTCGTAGAGCTCCTCGCCGCCCGCCGTCGTGCCTCCGGGCGAATTGATGGCGATGATGACGGCCTTGACGGTTTCGTCTTCGGCGAGGTCCGCCAGCATTTCCAGCCGGTCCGGGTCGGAGGCAATGGTGCCATCGATCACCACACGCGCGATATGGTCTCCCACAGTTTCCGGCAGGGCAAAGCGACCCAGCGCGAAAACAATGGCCAGCGCCAGGGCGACAAAGGCGGCCACGCGCCAGAGCCCGCGCGAACGGCGATAGCGCTCGGCAGCAATGCGGTCATGCGGCGAAACGGGATTGGCATTCTGGTCGGTCATGGCGGCCTCGCTGGGACGCGTTGCTTATCCCCAGCGCTGGCCGAAGCCGTCAAGCATCTCGTACCTAACCGAGGCTGCGCGACATCAGCCTCGCGGCCGGCTCGTAGCTTTCGAGTTTGTCGGCCAGTGCCGGTGCGACGACGGCCCGAAAGCCGTGCTTGTACCAGAAGGGAAGCGAGCCGTTCACCGCCACAAGACTCATCTGGCCGAAACCGGCAAGTCGTGCATGGCGCAGCATTTCGCCCACGATCATGGCCGCCGCCCCGGTGCCGCGCGCCCCGTTCACCAAGGCAAGGTCGTGGAGGTAGAACGTGTCTGCGGCCTCCGGCAGAGCACCAAGGAGGGCATTGAGGTTGGGCAATGTGCCGTCGCGCCATGGATGGGCGACCGCGTAACCTGCCGGCTGGCCGTTCATTTCGAGGAACCGTGCCCCCTCTGGGTAGAGCGCAAGGCGTTCGACGAATACCGCCAGATCTTCGGGAAAAGCCGGGTGCACGGCAGCAGCGATCGTCTCGACCGCCGGCAGGTCAAGCGTGGTCATGGCCCGCCAGTGCATGGTTTTTCTCATGTGGTTCTTGGACGGCAAAAGGCCCGCGCCACCAAGGCGCGGGCCAGACTAGTTTGGCGTCACCTATTACTTGGTTTCGCGGTCCTTGAGCGCTGCGCCCAGGATGTCGCCCAGCGATGCGCCCGAGTCGGACGAACCGTAGTTGGCAACAGCTTCCTTTTCCTCGGCGATTTCCAGCGCCTTGATCGAGAGCTGGATGCGCGAGGTCTTGCGATCGTACTGGGTCACACGTGCGTCGACCTTTTCGCCCTTGCTGAAGCGCTCGGGACGCTGGTCGTTGCGGTCACGCGACAGATCGGCGCGGCGGATGAAGGCCGTCATCTCGGTGTCGGCGATGCGGACTTCGATGCCCCCATCGTTGACTTCGATAACCGTGCCGGTCACGACGCCACCCTTGCGGATGCCGCCGGCATCGCCAGCGTCGCCCGAAGCAGACGAAGTGGTTTCGCCGGTCGCCAGCTGCTTGATGCCCAGCGAGATGCGTTCCTTTTCGACGTCAACGTCGAGGACCTTGGCCGTAACCATGTCACCGCGGTTGTAGTCTTCAAGGGCCACTTCGCCCGACTTCTGCCAGTCGAGGTCGGAGAGGTGAACCATGCCGTCCACATCGCCGTCGAGGCCGATGAACAGGCCGAATTCGGTCTTGTTCTTGACTTCGCCTTCGATAGTGGAGCCGACCGGGAACTTCTCGGCAAACGATTCCCACGGATTCGCCAGGGTCTGCTTGAGACCGAGCGAAATGCGGCGCTTGTCGGGATCGACTTCGAGCACGACCACTTCGACTTCCTGGGAGGTCGAGACGATCTTGCCGGGGTGCACGTTCTTCTTGGTCCAGCTCATTTCCGAGACGTGGATCAGGCCTTCGATGCCGGGCTCGAGCTCAACGAATGCACCGTAGTCGGTGATGTTGGTGACGCGGCCGGTGAACTTGGCTTCGATCGGGTACTTGGCTTCGATGCCATCCCACGGATCGGCCTGCAGCTGCTTCATGCCGAGCGAGATGCGGTGCGACTCGTGATTGATGCGAACGATCTGGACCTTGATGGTCTCGCCGATCGTGAGCACTTCCGACGGATGGTTGACGCGGCGCCAAGCAATGTCGGTGACGTGGAGCAGACCGTCGATGCCGCCGAGATCAACGAACGCACCGTAGTCGGTGATGTTCTTGACCACGCCGTCGACAACCTGGCCTTCTTCGAGCTGCTGGACGATTTCCGAACGCTGTTCGGCACGCGACTCTTCGAGGATGGCACGGCGCGACACGACGATATTGCCGCGACGCTTGTCCATCTTGAGAATCTGGAACGGCTGCAGCACGTTCATGAGCGGTGCGATATCGCGGATCGGGCGGATGTCCACCTGCGAGCGCGGCAGGAAGGCAATGGCGCCTTCGAGGTCGACGGTGAAACCACCCTTGACCTGGTTGAAGATGGTGCCTTCAACGCGCTCATTGTTGTTGTACATTTCTTCGAGCTTGACCCAGCTCTCTTCGCGGCGAGCCTTCTCGCGCGACAGAACGGCTTCGCCAGCGGCGTTTTCGACGCGGTCAACATAGACCTCAACGATCGAGCCGACCTGGATGGTGCCGTCACGGCCGGCCTGGCCGAATTCCTTGAGCGCGATGCGGCCTTCGGTCTTGAGACCGACGTCGATGATCGCGAGATCCTTTTCGATCGCAACGACGGTGCCCTTGACGACGGCGCCTTCCAAGGGCTCGTTATCAACGAAGCTGTCCATCAACAGCGATTCAAAGTCTTCTTTCGTCACAGTTTGCTGTGCCAAATATCTTCTCCGTTGCACCGGGGGCTTGAGGTTGAAGACCGGAAACCCGCCACTTCCCAAACGGAAATGCCGGCGCGCGAGCGCCCGATCGAAACGTTGATTTGGATATTTTGCCGCTGGCCTCGCCGTTGAACGCCGGGGCCGGGGCAGTCAAGGTTGGATTTGAGCTCTCAGAGCCCTGCCTTGCCTGCCATGGTCCCATCGACGATCGCGATGGCTGCGCGGAGTGCGGCCTCTATATCGAGAAGCGTGGTGTCGAGCAAGTGCGCGTCGTCCGCTTTATAGAAGCCGCCATGGGGATTGAGCATATCGCGCGCATCCCGCTCTTCTATCTGGTGATAAAGTGCATAGCGGTCAACCACCTGCCCCCGCGCCTCGAACTGGCGCGCCCGGCGCTCCATGCGGGCTTTGCTGTCGGCCTGGATGAAGAGCTTCACATCTGCTTCGGGCGCAATCTTGGTGCCGATGTCGCGCCCGTCGAGCACGGCGCCCCCGTCCTGGGTGGCAAATTCCCGCTGGTAGTCGAAAAGGGCCGAGCGCACCGGCCCGATCACCGCTACCTTGCTGGCAAGGCCGCCGATCTTAGCGGACTGGAGGAATTCGGGCTCGAGATCACTCTCGTCGAGCAACTGCGCGGCAGCAATGGCGCGCTGCTCGAATTCTGGATGATCCTCGTAGGCCTCAACGGCACGACCCACAGCGCGATAAAGCAGCCCGGTATCGAGATAGGGCAAGTTGTAGTGACGGGCCAGGCCTGATGCCAGCGTTCCCTTGCCCGAAGCTGCCGGACCGTCCACGGCGATGATCATAATCGTTTTGCCTTTACCGTTTCAAAGCGTGCACCGGCCGCCGTCATTCCCGCAACAAAGCCGGGGAAGCTTGCAGCAATGGGGCGGGTGTCATCTACCGTCACGCGCTGTTTGCTGGCCAGCCCCAGCACGAGGAAGCTCATGGCGATGCGGTGGTCCGAGCGGCTCTGCACCAGGCCGCCGCCGTCCACCCGTCCCTCGCCGCCACCGATGGTGAGCGTCGTGTCACCTTCGGCCACCGTAACCCGGTTTGCCGCCAGGCCTGCCGCCGTTGCCGCCAGGCGATCGCATTCCTGCAACCGCAGATCGGCCAACCCCTCGACCACGGTCGCGCCATGGGCGTAGGCGGCGGCCATGGCCAGGACCGGGATGTCGTCAAGCATGGCGGCCGCGTGTTCGGCACCGACGTGGATGCCCTTGAGCCGGGAGGAGCGGACCCTGAGGTCCGCAACCGGTTCACCGCCGATCTCGCGCTGGTTGGTAAACTGGATATCGCCGCCCATGTGCAGCAGCGTATCGATGAGCCCGGTGCGGCTGGGGTTGATCAGCACATTCTCGACCACAAGGTCGGAGCCGGGAACGGTCAGCGCACCGACAATAGCATAGCCGGCAGAGGACGGGTCCCCAGGCACAATAACGTGGTGTGGGCGCAATTCGGCCAGGCCGGAGATGGTGATCGTGCTGCCACCCCGCTCGTCTGGCACTGTCGAAATGGCAGCGCCGAAGTCGGCCAGCAGACGTTCCGTCGCATCGCTGGTGGCAACCGGCTCCACAATGGTGCTGGTGCCGGCGATCTGGGCCGCTGCCAGCAGCAGCGCGCCCTTGATCTGGTCGGAGGACGCGGCCATGACGTGATGAAACGGGCGGGGCAAGGCCGGTCCGCACCGTGTCACCGGTAAATGGCCGTCCTGCGTTTCCTCGCTGGCAAAGCCGATTGGCGCCAAGGCGTCGATCAGGGGGCGGAGCGGGCGCCGCGCCAGGGTTGGTCCGCCATCGAAGGTGACAGGAAAGTCGTATGGGGCAAGCATGCCGAGCAACAGGCGCAGGCCCGTACCGGAATTGCCGAGATGAAGTGGCGCCTGGGGCGGCAACAAGCCAAGCACACCCAGGCCGTGGACTTCACAGCGCGCACCTTCCGATTCGATGCGTACGCCGAGCTGGCGCAGTGCTGCAATGGTGGCCGCGACATCCTCGGCTTCGAGCAGACCTTCGATGGTTGTTTGTCCAACGGTCAATGCAGCAATGGCAAGGGCACGATGCGACGTGGCCTTGTCCCCCGGCGTGGGGAAGCGACCCGTGAGCGGCGCGGCGCCGCTGCTTGCCAATGGCACGGGATCGGAAGGGGTATCTGCCGCAGGCTGCTCCATCATGGGAGCCGCTGTAGCACGGCCTTCGGCCGCAATGCCATGGCGGCAGGCAACCGGGAGGCGGCTCTCCACATTTTCGGTTTGACAGGGGCCGGGTTTGTCCATAACCCGACTGACCGAACCGGGGTGCGCAAAGCCCCACAAAACCTTACGAGGAACATCGATGGCCAGTTCCGAACGCGGCACCAAACGTACCGATCCAGAGACGGGCAAGAAGTTCTACGACCTGAACCAGGACCCCATCGTCTCGCCCTATACCGGCAAGAGCTATCCGCGCTCCTATTTCGAGCAGGTGCTGGCCGGTAAGCCTTCCCCGGCGACGGCCCGCAAGGCGGATGCCGAGGATGACGAAGAGGAGATCGAAGACGAGGTCGAGGATGCAGCGGCACCCGAGATCGTGTCGCTCGAAGATGCCGACGCCGAAGAGGCCGGTGACGACGAAGACATTCCAGATGTCGAGGATGTCGAAGTCGATGAAGACCTCGGCGACGACGAGGCAGATGTGTTCCTCGAAGAGGACGAAGACGAGGACGACGAGCTCGGCTTCGATGTCGGCGGCGACGAAGATCGTTGATTTTGCTTGAACTTCTGTCCGGCTGAAGCATTCAGCCGGACAGACGAAAAAGTGTCATTTAGGCACTTGCGCCACGCGGAATCATCCAATAGGTTCCGCCTCGCTTCGGACGGGTAGCCCGCCGAACCACCCAATGGAATGGGGCCATAGCTCAGCTGGGAGAGCGCTTGCATGGCATGCAAGAGGTCAGCGGTTCGATCCCGCTTGGCTCCACCAATTCCTCTTCTGCGTCGTTGATCTTGGCAGCTTCCGGAGCGCCCCGGCATTAGCACTTTGGCTCGCCGGTGACGCCGATATGCTCACATCATGCTATCACGGTGCTAGCTGTTGCCGCCCTTGTCGCGCGCATTGTGCGTGTGGTGGCTGTCGCGCACCCCGCCGCCGCCCGAAACATCGGACTGCCGCCCATTGGTCGGTTGGCCGGGTTCAGGACCGCGCCCTTGCGTGGGATCGGGAAGATCAGGCCGCTGGTGGCTGCTTCCCGGACCGCCATGATGGCGATTGCTCGCTTCGGTCTTGTCTGAGGTCGACATGGATCACCTATCCTGCTGGTAGCCCTGGTGGGTCGTATTCTGCTTGGAATTGCCCTGACGGCCCTGCTGCGCCAGGTTGCGCTCGCCGCCATGGACGGCGCCGGTATTGGCCGCGTTTGGGTCGAGAGATGCCGTATCGCCCGGTCCCTTGGTGCTGCGATTCTGTGGCGGAATGGGAGGAAGATGCTTGGTCATGAGTGATCTCCTTTACCCCGAACCAACCCCTGCCTTCGCCCAGCGTTCCCCTTCACCCTGCAGGGTTAACTCAAGCCAAACCATGGACGCCGCTTGTGTTCCGGCAAAAGGCCGCTAGGGTCCCTGAACCGACTTGCCGCAGTTCCAAGGTCCAGTGACACCCGTTGAATCCAGCATAGAAGCGATCGGGCACGCCGTGCGCCAGAGCGAGGGCATGACTGCAGGAGGACTGGTTGCCCTTTTGGGTGCCGCCTCCTATCCGCTGGTGATCCTGGTCCTCAGCGTGCTCAACATGATCCCCGGTCCACCGGGCTATGGCGGAACCATTGCGCTCACCATAATCAGCGTCACCATCGCCACGCTCATCGGCCGGCCCTTGCGCCTGGGCGGCTGGATCGGGCGGCGCGTCCTGTCCCGCCGGCTCCTTGATCGGATGCTGCGGCAGATGCAGTGGTTTGCGTCGCTGATTGGCAAGGTGTCGCGGCCGCGCCTGCAGGTGCTGGCCGGCCCGCATATGCAGTTGCCGACCGCAATCTTTATCCTTTTGGTCAGCCTGCCCATGGTGCTGCCCATCCCCTTCATCAATGCCGTGCCCAATACGGGCATTGCGGTGATCTGCGTCTCGCGCATCAATCACGACGGCTTGGGCGTGCTTCTGGGGGCACTTATTTCGCTTGTCGGCCTGGCCATTGCGGGAGGGGCCATCTGGGCCGCGATGATGCTGGCAAGCTCCATGCTCCGATGACCGCGCGCACCCCGCTTCACACCCTGGTCTGGCGCCAGCTCGATCGCCTGTCGACCGGCGGGTGGCTCCTTGGCCTGTTGTTCTTTGCCCTTTCGCTGACGCCGTCGCTGATCCCACGCCATTTCACGACGCAAGGCATCTTGTGCGGCTGCGCCTTTGCGGCCGGCTATGGCATTGGCGTCTTTCTCGAGTGGCTATGGGATTACCTCGAACTTGCCTGGCCCAATCCGAACCTTGCCAAATGGATCGGTCGCCTCACAGTGCTGGCCTGCCTCGTCATGGCCGTGGCCTTTTTGTGGTTTTCGACGGGATGGCAAAATTCCATTCGCGTGGGCATGGGCGCCCCGCCCGTGGAAGCGCGGCAGCCCTGGTTTGTTGCGGCCATTGCGGTGTTGCCGGCAAGCATCCTGATCGGCCTGGGCACGCTGATCGTCCGCGGCGTCCTCGTGGTCTCGGCCTGGCTGCGGCGGATCATCCCGCGCCGCGTGGCCTTCGTGGGCGCCATTCTTGCGGTGGGCATCCTGGCCTCCACCATTGCCGAAGGCGTGGTGGCGCGCGGGCTGCTGTTTGCCGCCGACCGCTTCTACGGCAACCTGGATCGCCTGGCCGGCAGCTACGAGGAGGCGCCGATCGATCCCTGGCGCTCGGGCAGTGCGGCATCGTTGATCGATTGGGACACGATCGGCCTCGATGCCCGCATCTATGTGCAGTCCGGCCCGACTGCTGCCGAAATCGCCGAAATGACCGGGCGGCCTGCAATGGAGCCGCTGCGGGTCTATGTCGGGCTCCGCTCCGCCGAGACCGCCGCCGACCGCGCTGCCTTGGCCTTGGCCGAGATGGACCGCGTCGGCGCCTTCGAGCGCTCCGTCCTCGTCCTGGTCATGCCGGTGGGCACCGGCTGGGTTGAGCCGGCCGCCATCGATACGCTGGAGTTCCTGCATGGCGGCGACGTGGCCAGCGTTGCCGTGCAGTATTCTTACCTGACCAGCTGGCTGTCGCTGGTGTCGGAGCCCAATGTGGGGGTGGAGACGGGGCGGGCGCTGTTCCAGACGGTCTATGAGCGCTGGACCAGCATGCCGCATGACCAGCGGCCGCAACTCTACCTTCATGGCCTAAGCCTGGGCGCCTATAGCTCGGCCGCTTCGAGCTCACCCTATGACATCCTGGCCGATCCGTTCCAGGGGGCGCTGTTCGTGGGCACGCCCTTTGCCAGCGCCACCTGGCGGAGCGTCACCGAAAGCCGCGATCCGGCCTCGCCCTGGTGGCGGCCCGAGATCGGCGATGGCACGGTGGTCCGTTTTTCCAACGGCCATGGCGACATGGTGGCCAACCGCAAAGCGTGGGGGCCGCTGCGGACCCTCTTTCTCCAATATCCGACCGATCCCATCGTGTTCTTCGAGCCCTCCGTACTCTATCAGGAGCCACCGTGGCTGAACGGATCACGGGCCGAGGGCATATCGCCCTTGCTCGACTGGTATCCGGTAGTGACTTTTCTCCAGCTGGCGCTGGACATGGCCCTGGCGCAGACCTCTCCCATCGGTTTCGGCCACGTCTATGCACCTCAGGACTACCTCGACGCATGGGTGCAGATCACCGGCAGCGGCGACCTTGGCGAGGCCGAACTGGATCAGCTGCGAAGCCGGTTGACCCGCCATGGCGACCGCAGCCTGATCGAGGGCGGCTGGTTCCGTCTGCCCAAGCCCGATTGACGCTGCCGCAGGTGCTGCCCATGCTGCCGCGGCTCCAGATTCGGACCCTTCCTTGCCCAAAGCACCCATCAGCATCAGCCAGCAAAACGCCCGCCACATCTGGATCCGGGCGCAGAGGCTGGATAGCCCTGCGCCATTCGGCAGCGGCGCAGCGGCGGCCGTGGCGGCGATCGCGCACCTTGGCTATGTGCAGATCGATACGATCAACGTCATCGAGCGCTGCCACCATCATATTCTGTGGTCGCGCATACCGGACTATCGGCGCGCCGACCTGAGCCAGGCGCAGGCCACCGACAAATCGATCTTCGAATATTGGACGCACGCGCTGAGCTACGTAGCGCGTGCCGACCTGCGGTTTTTCCTCCCCGCCATGAAGCAGTATCGGGAGACGCCAAGCCGCTGGTTCGGCTCGGTGACACCGGAAGAAGTGAGCAAGATGCTCAAGCGGCTCAAGAGCGAGGGGCCGCTTTCCATCCGCGACATCGGCGACGACGAGCTGGTGGACAAGAACCATCCTTGGGCCAGCCGCAAGCCGAGCAAACGTGTGCTCGAGATGATGTTCTACCAAGGTTTGGTGACGATCAGTGCGCGGCAGGGCATGGTCAAGACCTATGATCTCATGGGCCGGCATTTCGGCGCCATGCCCAAGCCCGCCACCCCCCGCCAGATCGTTGAATACAAGCTCGACCGGGCATTGCGCGCCCAAGGCGTGGTCAGCCTCGACTCCATCTGCCACCTCGATGCGCCGAGCAAGGGGGAGGTGAAGGCGCTGATCGAAAGCCGCGTCCGGCGCAAGCGCCTGGTGCCGGTCAGCATCGAGGGCGCCGAAGCGGTGCCGCATTGGGCCGAGCCCGAAACCCTCAAGGCCGAGCGGGGCGAAGCACCGGGGCTCGCCCACATCCTTTCGCCCTTCGATCCGCTGATCATCCAGCGCAAGCGCCTCAAGCTGTTCTTCGGCTACGAGCATGTGTTCGAAGCTTATATCCCTGCGGCCAAGCGCCGTTTCGGCTACTTTGCCCTTCCCGTTCTCATGGGCGACCGGATCGTTGCCGTCCTCGACCTCAAGACCGACCGGCAGGCGGGAAAGCTGCTGGTCCAGCAGTGGACAGCATTGGAGGAGGCTGGCGCCAGGGGCAGTATCGCCGTCGAGGAGGCGCTTGGCCGCTTCGAGCAGTTCCAGCTGGCGCGCGCGTAAGACACGGCAACCGAACCAGATCGGTCCGCGCCGCCTTTCCATCGCGGCTGTCGAAGAGTAGAACGCTTGCCGCGAAGAGGGGAGCTCGATGGCGACTTATACCGATATTGCCCGGCGGGTGTATAACCACACCTGGAAGCTCGACCCGATCGTGCGGAGCCTGCTGGACACCGACTTCTACAAGCTTTTGATGCTTCAGATGATCTGGGGCCTTTATCCCCGGGTCAATGCGACCTTCTCGCTGATCAACCGCACCAAGTCGGTCAAGCTGGCCGAGGAGATCGACATCGAGGAGCTGCGGGCGCAGCTCGACCATGTGCGCACGCTCCGCTTCACCAAGAAGGAAATGATCTGGCTGGCCGGTAACAGCTTCTACGGCAGCAAGCAGATCTTCGAACCGGCCTTTCTCAAGTGGCTGGAAGATTTCCACCTGCCCGACTACCGCCTCGAAAAGCGCGACGGACAGTTCGTGCTGGAATTCCCCGGGCTCTGGCTCGAAACCACGATGTGGGAAATTCCGGCCCTCGCCATCATCAACGAGTTGCGCAGCCGGGCTGCCATGAAGGATTACGGCCCCTTCACGCTCGACGTTCTCTATGCCCGCGCCAAGACCAAGATGTGGGACAAGGTGGAGCGGCTGCAGAAGCTGCCCGATCTCAAGATTTCCGACTTCGGCACGCGGCGGCGCCACAGTTTCCTCTGGCAGCGCTGGTGCGTCGAGGCGCTCAAGGAGGGCATCGGGGAAGCCTTTACCGGCACCAGCAATGTCAAGCTGGCGATGGACAACGACCTCGAGGCCCTGGGCACCAATGCCCATGAATTGCCCATGGTGCTGGCGGCCTTGGCCAAGACCGACGATGCCTTGCGCGCCGCGCCCTACCAGGTGCTGCAGGATTGGGAGAGCTATTACGGCGGCAATCTCAAGATCGTCCTGCCCGATGCCTTCGGCACCGACAGCTTCCTGCGGGCGGCACCCGATTGGGTGGCGGACTGGACCGGCTTTCGTCCCGACTCGGCGCCGGCCATCGAGGGCGGCGAGCGCATCATCGCCTGGTGGAAGCAACGCGGCCGCGACCCGCGCGAAAAGCTCCTGATCTTTTCGGACGGGCTCGACGTCGACATGATCGAAGAGGCCTATCTCCATTTCGACGGCAAGGTGCGCATGGCCTTTGGCTGGGGCACCAACCTCACCAATGACTTCGAAGGCTGTGCGCCCGAAGGCGCCAATCCGGGTCTTGACCCCATCTCCATCGTCGCCAAGGTCAGCGAGGCCGATGGGCGCCCGGCGGTCAAGCTTTCCGACAACCCTGCCAAGGCCACGGGGACACCGGAAGAAATCGCGCGCTACCTGGCGATCTTCGGCGATGCCGGCCGGGTGGAGCACCGCGTAAAAGTTTAGCTTCTTCTGGAACTCTCTTGCGGCCAAATCATTGGCGCTTGTGGAGAACCCGTGCCCGGGGCGCTTGTTAACGCCTCGGCAACCATGCCGGACTAGCCTTTGGCCGGGGGCTCCATAGGGGCCAGAATGAGTTTGCAGCTAATCGATATCAGCGTCAGCGACAAGCAGGCGCATCCGCGCCTTGCCGGGCGGATGACGGGCCACGTCCGTGCCGTTCTTTCAGAAACGCTGGGCGGGCAGCAGCAGACGCATGAGCTTGCCATCCCTGTTTGGGCGGATGTCGAAAACAATGCCAGCGACGGCGATGTCGACATGGCCATGATGCTGAAAGCGGCCGATATCATTGCGCGCCTCAAGGCGCGGCTCGATGGCGACAAGCTGTCCTAGGCTATTTCTTGGACCGGTCGGTGGCCTCGATCGGAACGGCATAGAGTTCGAGGCGGTGATCCACCAGGCGATAGCCGAGCCGCTTGGCAATAACCTCCTGAATGGCCTCGATTTCCTCGTTGCGGAATTCGATCACCGTGCCGGAGCGGATGTCGATCAGGTGGTCGTGGTGTTCGTCCGGGATCAGTTCAAAGCGGGCGCGGCCGTCCTTGAAATCGTGCTTGGTGACGAGTCCAGCCTCTTCGAAAAGGTTAACCGTGCGATACACGGTTGATAACGAAATGCGCTCATCGACCGCCGAGGCGCGGCGATAGAGTTCTTCGACATCGGGATGGTCACTGGCCGCTTCGATGACCTGGGCGATGACGCGGCGCTGGTCGGTCATGCGCATGCCCTTGGCAACGCAAGCCTCTTCCAGGGTCGGGTCCGTATGGTTCTTGCTCACCTGCCCCACTCCTGACGCTGCGGAAAAACCCAGTTAATCAAGATCACGCGCCATCACAAGCGCCGTGGCCTGAGAGCCGTCGGGCTTGGCGTAGTAGCCCTTGCGGGTCGAAATCGTCTCAAAGCCCTCGCGCCCATAGAGCTTGATGGCAGCCGCGTTGTCCTCGCTGACCTCGAGGAACATGCGCCGCGCCGGGGTGGCGAGCAAGTCCTCGAACACGGCCTTGAGCAGCGCCGTTCCCAATCCCTTGCCCCGCCATTTAGGGTCAACGGCAATGGTCAGCAATTCGGCCTCGTCGGCGACGACGCGGATCAGCGCGAAGCCGGCAATGCGCCGCTTGGCGTCGCAGGCGACGTAGATGGGGGTGTCGCGATCGGCAAGAAAGGTCTCAAACTCGCTCGCGGGCCAGCCGCGGTAGAAGCCAAGCGCATGGATGCGCGCCAGTTCCTTGGCGTCCAACACCCGGCCGGGCTCGATATGCAAGCCGGCCGGCGCCATCCAGAGCTTGATCATGACCCGAGCCTTTCGATGCGCGCAGCAGTTTGCGGCTTGGCGTCGGCATCGCGGATATAGTTGGGCTCAGGCGGATTGTCTGCAGGATCGCGCCGGGCGCCATGCCGGGTCACCAGCGCGATATCGACAAAGGGCGACTCGAGCAGGGTCGAGCCCGGCAGAATGGATGCGCGTGCCGTTTCCATCGGCAAAAGCGCGCCTGGCTCCAGTGCCGCTCCCGGGCCTGAAAAGGTCTGGAGGTAGGCTTCGCCGCGCCTTGCATCGAGCAGCACGGTTGCCGGACCCTGGGCGGATAGGGAGAGGGCGACGAGGCTGGAGAGGCCGACAACGGGGATATTGCGCGCAAGGCCAATGCCGCGGGCGGCGGAGAGCCCAATGCGCAAGCCGGTGAAGGAGCCAGGGCCGGTTGTGGTGACCACGCGCTGCAGGTCGGCATAGGCCAGGCCATTGCGGGAGAGCAGGGCGGCGATCCGCCCGAAGATCAGTTCGGCATGACCGGTGGCGATTTCGTCCACGGAGACATCGACCTGGCCGTTTGCCATCAACAGTCCGAGTTGCAGGCGTGGGGCAGCGGTGTCGATGGCAAGGGTTATGGTCATGCCTCCGCTCTAGCGCCCGCTCCGCCTGGTGTCGAGTGCCCGGCACCCTCGTCCGGGGCGGATCACAAGCGCCCCATTGCCTTGACGCACCCCGCCCCGGGCGCCAGCTTGCGGCATGGTTTTGATTCGCCCCGAATGCTGACGTGACCTGGCTGGCTGAAACCGCCATGCTGAGCCATGGCTGGCGGCGCTTCCACCTGCTGGTGGCCGCCGGTGCGCTTGCGGGCCTTGCCGTGCCGCCCCTGTTTGTGGTTCCGGCGCTGTTTGTTGCCTTCCCGATCTGGGTCTGGTGCCTCGATGGTGCCGAGCGCCTGCGCGGCTGGCACCGGCTGTTCGGACCGGCCTTTGCGATCGGCTTTGCCTTCGGCTGGGGCTATTTCACCGTCGCGTTCCATTGGCTGGGTAGCGCCTTTTTCGTCGATGGCGGCATGATGCTGGTGCTGATGCCCTTTGCCATCCTGGCCCTCGCGGCGCTGATCGCCTTTTTCTGGGGCGTGGCAAGCGCCCTCGCCCATCTCCTCTGGAGCCATGGTCCCTGGCGGATCGTCACGCTGGCGACGTTCGTCACCATGGCCGAATGGGCGCGCGGCCATGTGCTGACAGGGTTTCCCTTCGATCTCCTCGGCTATGCGCTCACGCCCAATGACGAGATGATGCAGATCACGGCGATCATCGGGGTCTATGGCCTGACGCTGGTGGCGGCCCTGGTGGCGATGACGCCGGCGCTGATCTGGCCGGCCGATGGGCGCAGCCTCAGCCGCCGCCTCTTGCCATTCTTTTTGGCCATCGGCGTTATCGCTGCGCAGCTGGGCTATGGCTACAATCGCCTTGCCGGCACGATCTCCACCGAGCGCACCGACGTCGCTATGCGACTGGTGCAGCCCATGGTCTACGAGCATTCCGACTTCGGCAATGTCGATCCGGTGGCGCTGATCGACCGCCTGCTGATGCTTTCGGATATGCGCATGGATCCCGCCGACCAGGGCCTGGCCGACGTGACGCATCTGGTGTGGCCGGAATCGTCGCTGCCCTTCTACCTCGCAACCTATCCGGAAGCTCTGGCCCGCATTGCGCGGCTGCTGCCGGAAACGACGACCCTGCTGACCGGGGCACCGCGCCAGCAATACGAGCCCGGCGCGACCGCCGCCACCGGGCCTCCGTTCAATTCGCTCCTCGCCATCGACACCAACGGCGAGGTCGTCGCCTCCTATGACAAGGCGCATCTCGTGCCCTTTGGCGAGTTCCTGCCCTTTGGCGAGACCCTGGCCAAGGTCGGCATCCGGCAGTTCGTGCCCGGCAGCGAGGGCTGGGCGCATGGCGATGGCCGGCGCCGGCTGATGAGCCTGTCCGGCACACCGATGTTTCTGGCGCTGATCTGCTACGAAATCCTGTTCTCGGGAGACCTTGGCGACACGGCGGGTGCCCAATACCTCCTCAACATCACCAACGATGCCTGGTTCGACGGCTCGATCGGCCCGGCGCAGCATGCCCATCATGCCCGCATCCGCGCCGTGGAAGAGGGCCTGAGCCTGATCCGCGCGGCCAATACCGGCCTGACCTTTGCCACCGATCCGGTGGGGCGGATCACTGCCGCCATCGCACCGGGGCAAATGGCTGCGCTCGACGCCCGGCCGCATACCCGCCTGTCACCAACGGTGTTCGCGCAGGTGCGGCACTGGCCCCTGCTGATCGCCCTGGTGGCGGGGGTGCTGATCTCCCTCGTGGTTTCCCGCGGCGGCGGCCGGAGACGCCCGCGCTGATCCGGAACGCGGCGGGCGGAATGCTATGCTCCAGAGCGTCCGGGTGGGATATCAAGCTTTCTTTATATCCTTCTTGACCGTGCCGGAGCGCGGTGTCACAACCCGTCACAATCGGCTTATGCCGCATGGCAGGTTCAGGGGATATCGTTGGCCCGTTCTTCTTACCTCTTCACCTCGGAATCGGTTTCCGAGGGTCACCCGGACAAGGTCTGCGACCGCATCTCCGATGAAATCGTCGACCTGGTGTTCCGCGAGGCCAAGAAGGCCGGCATGGACCCGGCCCAGGTGCGCATCGCCTGCGAGACGCTGGCAACCACCAACCGCGTGGTGATTGCGGGCGAAGTTCGCGTGCCGGAGTCGCTGCTCAAGAAGGGCAAGGACGGGCAGGTGGTGCTCGATGCGGCCGGTGCCCCGGTGGTCAATCCGTCCAAGTTCAAGTCGGCGGCACGCAAGGCCATCCGGGCCATCGGCTACGAGCAGACGGGCTTTCACTGGAAGACCTGCAAGATCGACGTGCTGCTCCATGGCCAGTCGGCCGACATCGCCCAGGGCGTTGACGAGGCCGGCAACAAGGATGTCGGCGCGGGCGACCAGGGCATCATGTTCGGCTATGCGGCGCGGGAAACCCCGGAACTGCTGCCGGCGCCGATCTACTACGCACACAAGATCCTCGACGTGCTGACGCAGGCGCGCAAGGAAGGCAGCGGCCCCGCCAAGGTGCTGGGTCCCGATGCCAAGTCGCAGGTCACCGTGCGCTATGAAGATGGCAAGCCGGTTGGCGTGACGCAGATCGTGCTGTCCACCCAGCATCTTGACCACACGCTGACCTCGGCCGACGTGCGCAAGATCGTCGAGCCTTATATCCGGCAGGCGCTGCCGGAAGGCTGGATCGACGAGAACACCGTCTGGCACGTCAATCCGACCGGCAAGTTCGTGGTCGGTGGTCCCGATGGCGATGCAGGCCTGACCGGCCGCAAGATCATTGTCGATACCTATGGCGGCGCAGCCCCGCATGGTGGCGGCGCCTTTTCGGGCAAGGACCCAACCAAGGTCGACCGTTCGGCCGCCTATGCCGCGCGATACCTGGCCAAGAACGTCGTTGCAGCCGGCCTTGCCGATCGCGCCACGATCCAGCTCAGCTATGCCATCGGCGTGGCGCAGCCGCTCTCGATCTATGTGGATCTCCACGGCACCGGCAAGGTGGACGAGGCCACTGTGGAATCGGCCCTGGGCAAGGTCATGGACCTGACGCCGCGCGGCATCCGCACGCATCTCGATCTCAACAAGCCCATCTATGCCAAGACATCGGCTTACGGCCACTTTGGCCGCAAGGCCGGCCGAGACGGATCGTTCAGCTGGGAAAAGACTGACCTGGTCAAGGCGCTGAAGGCGGCGGTTGGCTGAGGCGTTTGCGCGGTTGCATCCCGAAGTATAACCTCCTGGGATGTGAATCTCGGGAGGCCGTCATGACTGATGAGGATCTGCTCTTGCTCAAGCGCATCGTGGCCACCCCAGGTGTTCTGGGTGGAAAGCCACGCATCGACGGAACGCGAGTTGGCGTTTCGCATGTGCTCGAAGCCTTGGCCGCCGGAGATTCGCCTGACGCAATCGTCGATTCCCTGCCGTGGGTCACCCATGAGGATATCAAGGCGGCCTTGCTCTACGCTGCCCATTCGGCCGAAAATTCAGCGGTGCAGGCTGCCGAATAATGCGTTTCTTGATCGATGCTCAGCTTTCCAAGCAGTTGGCCGAGCATCTATCGAGAGCTGGACACGAGGCTTAATATGTCTTTGACCATCTTCGTCCTGATGCTGACGATTTGACCATCAGCGATCTCGCCAACAGGCTTGGCGCCTGCGTGGTCAGCAAAGACACGGACTTCGCCGACCTTGCCAATCGCGGTCTACTGGTTGTCGACCTTCGTGCATGTCAGGACGCCAAATCTCTCCAATCCTGAATTGCTATTGAGGCTGGACCGCGCCTTGCCAGACATTGTATCGGCGATCGACCGCAAGGCACGTATCGTCGAAATTCGCTAGGACCACCTTGACCGACCATCAACTCCCCAAGACCCGTTCGGGCGAGGCGCGCGCTTTTTTTGGCCGCCGCTCGGGCAAGAAATTGCATGGCGGCCAGCAGGCGGTGTTCGATGCAACGCTGCCCGCGCTGGAGATCAAGCTCGAGGGAAAGCTCGACCCGAGGCAGCTTTTTCCCGAAAGCAGCCGGATCATTGTCGAGATCGGTTATGGGGGCGGCGAGCACCTGGCGCTGGAAGCATCGCGCCATCCCGAGACGGGCTATATCGGCTGCGAAGTGTTCACCGGCGGCATCGGCAAGATGGTGCAGACCATTGCCGCGGAGGACCTGCGCAATATCCGGCTTTTCACCGATGACGCGCTGAAACTGCTGGTGGCGCTGCCCGATGCAAGCCTCGACGAAGTGTTCCTGCTCTATCCCGACCCTTGGCCCAAGACGCGGCACCACAAGCGCCGCTTCGTCTCGCCGACGACGCTCAAGGAGCTGGCGCGGGTGATCAGGCCCGGCGGCCTCTTCCACTTCGCCACCGACATCGAGGACTATGCCAACTGGACCCTGGCCCATATCGTGCGGGCACCTGGCTTCAGCTTCGACCAGACGGCGCCGGGCAGCTGGCACGAGCCCTACCCAGGCTGGGAAGCGACCCGCTACGAGCAGAAGGCACGGCGGGAAGGGCGCATGATCAGCTTCTATTTCAGCTTCACGCGCGTCTAGCTGTCCTGGTTCGCCGAACAGTGCGGCCGCCGCCTTGCGGAAGTTTAACGGAGCGGCTCTCTGGAACTGCCACAATCGCGCCCCATATCGGACACTCGACCAGCGTCATCGAGGTTTGCACATGTCCGCTCTTCCCGCGTCCAATCAGCTGGACTTTCACGTGCTGACGGCGAGGCCGGGGAAATGGACGCTGACAGTCATCACCCTGCTGCGCAGCGAGAAGATGCGGTTCAACGAGATCAAGCGCGCGGGCGGCATATCGCAGAAGACGCTGGCAACGACACTGCGCGAACTTGAACGGGACGGGTTCATCCTGCGCACGATGTTTGCGACCATTCCGCCGAGGGTGGATTACGAACTGACGGCATTGGGCCGTGAACTGCTCGACATTGCCGACCGGCTACGGGCCTTCGCCGAGCGCAACGCGCCTCTGGTGGAAGCGGCGCGTGCGCGCTTCGATGCCCATGAGGGCGAACCGGCGGTCAAGCTGGTCGACATCCGGTAGAGATACGGGCGCCGCCGCGAACGGCGGCGCCGGGGACGCAGTTAGAACGTCACCTGCTCAAGTGAGCCGGGGGTGAAGAACTGCATGGTCTGCGAACCGTCTTCCAGCGTAACATAGGCGCGGACGAGGCCGTTCCAGTCTTCCACGGCGCTCACATCAATACCCTTCTGGCGCAGCTGCGTTTCGACCGAGTCGGCGATGAATTCGCGCATCTCGGGCGAAGAGTCATCACCAAAGGCATTGTTTGCGGCGAAGGCGGGGGCAGCGACACCGGCAAAGGCTGCGGCGGCGACAAGGGCGAGAACAGTGTTCTTGATCATTTCAGGTGTTCCTTTCGTTTGAACACCCTGGAAATGATCCCAGGCCGCCTGCCCCGCAAGGCACGAAATCAGCAGTTGAGGCCCTTGAACTTGGCGTGCGCACCCCGAGGGTTTTCCGTGGGAAATCAGGTGCTTACAAAGACATTCGGTTTCCCCGAGGCCACCGGGTTACCCTTCTGTGACGCTCAGGCTGGCCGCGGGTTTGACGCCGTTCCGGGAGCGCTGCGCGGGCCGCTGGAGCACCAGATGTCACATCTCTGCCGGGCCGAAAGGGGGCGTCCCTACGCTTGGCAGACCATTGCGACAGGCAGATGAAATTTTCGTTTCGGCGCTTGCGGCCGGGCAGGGACCGCCGGACTTGCACGGCCAGCCGGATGGGTCTATATAGAGGCAACATCTCTAGCATCCTTGCAGAGTGGGAGCCGCCCGGCCCCGCTCTTTTTTGTTACTTAAGGGACCGATGAGCTTCGACCTTACCGAACCGCGCTTCATCAAGGAAACCGGCCTCGAGGCACGGGTTGCCCGCATTGTCGAGCCTGTGGCCAACGGGCTCGGCTTTTCCCTGGTCCGGGTCAAGATCACCCAGGAAAATGGCTGCACGCTGCAGATCATGGCGGAAGACCACAATGGGCGCTTCACCATCGTCAACTGCGAGACCCTGAGCAAGGACCTGTCGCCGGTCCTGGACGTGGAAGATCCGATCGACAGGGAATACCATCTCGAGGTCTCCTCGCCCGGCATCGATCGACCACTGGTGCGGCGCCGTGATTTTGCCGCCTATATCGGCCATGAAGCCAAGATCGAACTGGGCGACATGATCAATGGACGCAAGCGCTTCCGCGGCTTCATCAAGGCCGTCGAGGACGATGCAGTGATCATCACCCTGCCCGATGCGCCGGGCGGCACCGACCCGGATCACCGGCTCCTTTTTGCCAACCTGGCCGAAGCCAAGCTGGTGATGACCGATGCCTTGATGGAAAAGGCGCGGCTCGACCAGGAAGCCCACCCGATCGACGACGAAGAGACCGAAACGGTCGAATACGCCGAAGCCGATAACGACGACGACAATACCGACGACCCGGAGACCGAAACGGTCGAGGACACGGCGGCGACAACCGATACCCCCAAGGAGTCCAACTAAATGGCCGTTAGTGCGAACCGCCTCGAGCTGTTGCAGATCGCAGATGCCGTTGCCCGCGAGAAGTCGATCGACCGCATGGTCGTGATCGAGGCGATGCAGGACGCCATGGAAAAGGCCGCCAAGGGCCGCTACGGCGCCGAGACCGAGATCAAGGTGGAGATCAATCCCCGCTCGGGCGAAACGCGCATGTGGCGCCTGCTCGAAATCGTCGACAATGTCGAAGAGCCCTCCCGCCAGGTCGATCTCACCACGGCGCAGCGCAAGTCGCCGGAAGCCAAGGTCGGCGACTTCCTGACCGAGCCGCTGCCGCCGATGGAATTCGGTCGAATCGCGGCGCAGTCGGCCAAGCAGGTGATCGTGCAGAAGGTGCGCGATGCCGAGCGCGAGCGCATGTATGACGAATATTTCAACCGCATCGGCGAGATCGTCAACGGAACGGTCAAGCGCGTCGAATACGGCAATGTGATCGTCGACCTGGGTCGCGGCGAGGCCATCATCCGCCGCGACGAGCTGATCCCACGCGAGATGTTCCGCTATGGCGACCGTGTCCGCGCCTATGTCTATGACGTGCGCCGCGAGCAGCGCGGCCCGCAGATCTTCCTGTCGCGTACCCATCCGCAGTTCATGGCCAAGCTGTTCATGCAGGAAGTGCCTGAGATCTATGACGGCGTGATCACCATCCGCTCGATCGCCCGTGATCCAGGTTCGCGCGCCAAGATCGCGGTGACGTCGAACGATTCATCGATCGATCCGGTCGGCGCCTGCGTCGGTATGCGCGGCTCGCGCGTGCAGGCCGTGGTGGCCGAGCTCCAGGGCGAAAAGATCGATATCATTCCGTGGACCGACACGATCGCTGACCTTGTCGTCTCCGCATTGCAGCCGGCCGATGTGGCCAAGGTGGTGCTGGACGAGCAGGCTGAGCGCATCGAAGTCGTGGTGCCGGACGAGCAGCTGTCGCTGGCCATCGGCCGCCGTGGGCAGAATGTGCGCCTCGCCTCGCAACTGATCGGCTGGGATATCGATATCCTGACCGAGCAGGAAGAAAGCGAACGCCGCCAGAAGGAATTCACCGAACGCTCGGCCCTCTTCATGCAGGCCCTTGACGTCGACGAGATGGTTGCCCAACTACTGGCTTCCGAAGGGTTCTCGACGGTTGAAGAACTGGCCTATATCGACGCCAACGAAATCGCGTCGATCGAAGGCTTCGACGAGGAAACCGCAGGCGAAATCCAGAACCGCGCGGCCGAATACCTGGCTGCCATCGACAAGGCTCACGACGAGGAGCGCAAGGCGCTTGGCGTCGAGGACGAGCTCTATGACATTGCCGGGCTCACCGCTTCCATGCTGGTGGCCCTGGGCAAGGACGACATCAAGACGGTCGAGGACTTTGCCGGCTGTGCCGCCGACGACCTCATCGGCTGGAGCGAACGCAAGGACGGCGAGACCAAGCGCTTCGAAGGGACGTTCAAGGACTTCCCCGTGTCGCGCGAGGAGGCCGAGGACATGATCATGCAGGCCCGCATCAAGGCCGGCTGGATCAACGAGGAAGACCTGCCGGCTGCTGAAGGCGAAGAAGCCGCCGACGAAGAGGCAACGGCTTAGGCCGTTTCGGAGCGGGGGACCAGATGGCCCGGCGCGAAGAAACGACCAGGATGTGCGCACTGACACGGGCCGAAAAGCCCGTGGCAGAGCTGATCCGTTTCGTTCTCGGGCCGGATGGTGTATTGGTTCCCGATACGGAGGCCAAGGCCGAGGGCCGCGGCGTCTGGATCAGCCTCAACAAGGCGCTGGTCGCCGAGGCGGTCAAGAAGAAGGTCTTTGCCCGCAGCCTCAAGACCGAGGTCAAGCTGCCCGAGGACCTTCCTGGCCTGACGCAGCTCAGGCTCGAGCAGCGCTATTCCAGCGCCTTGAGCATGGCGCGCAAGGCGGGCCAGCTCACCTTTGGCGCGACCAAGGTCCGGGCACTGATCGATACGGGTGACCTGATTGCCCTGATCACCGCAACCGACGCTGCCGAGGACGGTCGCAGCAAGATGGTGGGGCCCCTGAAGGCCCTTCATTACGCGGCGCAGGAAGAAGAAATCGAAGACTTCGAAGTGCCTCATTTCGAATTGCTCAACTCAGAGCAAATGGGTTTGGCACTTGGACTGGAAAATGTGATACATGCTGCCCTCACGAGAGGGGCGGCAGCCCAAGCGGCAGTGGAAAAGGCCCGTAGACTGGCCCTTTACCTTGCCAAACCGACGGATTTGGACACCGACCGCGCTGCGGTAGACGGTGACCTTTTGCCCGAGGCCACCGACGAAAGACGCGAGATACATGGCTGATAACGACGACAAGCGCACCGACGACACTGGCGCGAAGAAGACTCTGACATTGAAGGGCGGCCCAGGCCTGGGCAATCGTCCTGGAATGTCGCGCGGTCCTTCGCGATCGACGGTGGTTGTCGAGAAGCGTACGCGCCTGGTGCCCAAGCCCAATGCGCCCGCCGCTCCGCATCGCCCTGCTCCGGCATCGGGCTCGCCATCGCAGGGTCAGCGTCCCCCTGCCGGGCGCCCCGCGCAGCAGCAGCGCGCACCGCTCGGCCTTTCGGCCGCGGAAGCCGAGGCACGCCAGCGCGCCTTGGCGCTTGCCGGCGCTCGCGCAGCCGAAGATCAGGCCCGCTTTGCGGCCGAAGAAGCGCGCCGTCTTGAAGACGATGCACGCCGCCGCCAGATCCGCGAGGAGGCCGAACGGGCCGAAGAGGCACGCCGCCAGGCTGAGACCCCTGCCGCCGCTCCGGCCCCCGAAGCTCCCGCTGCAGCGCCGCAGGCGGCAGCCCCTGCTGCCGCTCCGGCCGCTCCGGCCGCTGAAGAGCCGCGCGCACCCTATACGCCAGCTTCCCAGCGCAATCCTGGTCCGTCCAGCGTTCGCGTGGTTGCCGGCCGCCCCGGCCAGCCGCCGCGCCCGCCGCGTGCGGAGCGTCCAAGCAATACGCGTCCGGAAAGCGAACGCGGCGCCAATGCCTATATCAAGCCAGGCCAGCCTGGCGCCCGCCCGGGCGGTCCCGGTGCACGTCCCTCCGGCACGGCCGGCCGTCCGGCCGGTGAACGCCGCCCAGGCGCCGGCATGGCCCCAATCGGCAATGTGCCGCCCGCGCCGCCGAGCGAGGCCGATGGCCGCCGCACCCGTACCGGCGCTCCGCAGGTCCGCCCGACGTCGGAAGCCGAACTGGAAAATGCACGCCGCGCTTCCCGGGCGACCCCGGAACGCCCGACGCGCCGCGCCGGCGAAGACAGCAATGCCCGCGGTCGACTGACGGTCTCCAGCGCCACGACAGAAAACGATCGCGATCGCGGTCCGTCGCTGGCCGCCATGCGCCGCCGCCGCGACAAGAAGATGGGCCGCAACCAGCAGGAAGCGCCAAAGCTCAGCCGTGAAGTGACCATTCCCGAGGCTATCACCGTCCAGGAACTGGCCAACCGCATGGCCGAACGCTCCGTCACCGTCATCAAGATGCTGATGCAGCAGGGGCAGATGGCGACCATCAACGACGTGCTGGATGCCGACACGGCCGAACTGATCGCAACCGAGCTGGGCCACACGGTCAAGCGCGTGTCGGAAGCGGACGTGGAAGAAGGCCTGTTCGATATTCCGGCCGACGACAAGGCCGAGGATCTGACCGATCGTGCGCCGGTCGTGACCATCATGGGTCACGTCGACCACGGCAAGACCTCGCTGCTCGACGCGATCCGCGAAGCCAATGTCGTCAGTGGCGAAGCCGGCGGCATTACCCAGCATATCGGCGCCTACCAGGTCGAAAAGAACGGCAACAAGATCACCTTCCTCGACACCCCGGGCCACGAGGCGTTTACCGCCATGCGTGCCCGCGGCGCCCAGGCGACCGATATTGCTGTCCTGGTGGTGGCGGCCGACGACGGCGTCATGCCGCAGACCATCGAATCCATCAAGCACGCCAAGGCGGCCGGTGTTCCGATCATCGTGGCCATCAACAAGATGGACAAGCCGGAAGCCAATCCGACCCGCGTGCGAACCGAACTGCTCCAGCACGAGGTGTTCGTGGAATCGATGGGCGGTGAAGTGCTCGACGTCGAGGTTTCGGCCAAGACGCGCGACGGCCTCGACAAGCTGCTCGAAACCATCCTGCTGCAGGCCGAAGTTCTTGAGCTGCGCGTGGCCCGTGACGGCCGTGCCGAGGGTCTTGTGGTGGAAGCCAAGCTCGATCGCGGCCGCGGTGCGGTGGCGACGGTGCTGGTGCAGCGCGGTACGCTGCGCGTCGGCGACATTTTGGTCGCCGGCACCGAGTTTGCCCGCGTGCGCGCCCTGATCAATGACAAGGGCGAGCAGGTCAAGGAGGCCGGTCCATCCGTTCCGGTGGAAGTGCTGGGCTTTACCGGCGTGCCCAATGCCGGCGACCGCTTCTCTGTGGTCGAGACCGAAGCCCGTGCCCGCGAAGTCACCGAATACCGTCAGCGCGCCATCCGCGAGAAGACGGCCGGCGGCGGTGCAACCAGCCTCGAGCAGATGATGAACCAGCTCAAGACCGCTGGCATCTCCAAGTTCCCGCTGGTGATCAAGGGCGACGTGCAGGGCTCGGTGGAAGCCATCGTGGCCTCGCTCAACAAGCTCTCGACCGACGAAGTGTCGGCGCAGATCCTGTTCTCGGGCGTGGGCGGCATCACCGAATCCGACGTCACCCTGGCCTCGGCTTCGAACGCCATCGTCATCGGCTTCAACGTCCGCGCCAACAAGCAGGCGACGGACCTGGCGACCCGCGACGGCATCGAAATCCGCTACTACAACATCATCTACGACCTCGTGGATGACGTAAAGAACGCGATGTCGGGCCTGCTCAAGCCGGAGCGCCGCGAAACCTTTATCGGCAATGCCGAGATCCTCGAAGTCTTCCAGATCACCAAGGTCGGCAAGGTTGCCGGCTGCCGGATCACCGAGGGCCTCGTGGAGCGTGGTTCGGGCGTTCGCCTTATCCGCGACAACGTCGTTATCCACGAAGGCAAGCTCAAGACGCTCAAGCGCTTCAAGGACGAAGTCAAGGAAGTGCCGATGGGTCAGGAATGCGGCATGGCTTTCGAAAACTACGAAGACATGCGCGCCGGCGACGTCATTGAATGCTTCCGCGTGGAGACGGTGCAGCGCACGCTGTAGCGCCCTTCTCCACCATCGAATGCCAAGGGCGCGGTATCAACCGCGCCCTTTTTGCTGGCGGCATCACCGCTGGTCACCTTCGGGCTCGACCCGAGGGCTCTGTGCTGCTGCGCGTTGAGGGAAGTGAAGAGCCCTCGGGTCAGGCCCGAGGGTGACGATCGAATTTGCTGCGCCCAAGAAAAAAGCCCGCTCGTCGCCGAGCGGGCTTTTCGTTTTCTCCCCCGGGCCTTTGTCGCGGCAGCAGGAAACTTTGCTTCGGTGACTACGGAATCCGAAACAAGGCGCCCCGCTGCCGCGGCAGCGACCCGGGACCAGATCAGTTGATGACGGTCACGCGGGTGCCGACCGGCACGCGGTTATAGAGATCGATGATGTCCTGGTTCATCAGGCGAATGCAGCCCGAAGAGACGTTGGTGCCGATGGTGTAGGGCTCGGTCGTGCCGTGGAGGCGGAACAGCGTGTCGGCACCGTTCTTGTAGAGGTAGAGCGCGCGCGGACCCAGCGGATTGGTTGGGCCGCCTTCAAGACCGCCGGCATAAGGACCATAGCGCTCGGGCTCACGAGCGATCATGGACTTGGTGGGCGTCCAGCGCGGCCATTCCGCCTTGCGGCCGATGGTGGCTGTGCCGCGGAAAACCAGCGCTTCGGTCTTGCCGACGCCGACGCCGTAACGCAAGGCGCGACCGCCTTCCATCACGAGGTAGAGGAAGCGGTTGGGCGTATCGACAACGATGGTGCCGGGGCGCTCGGAGGTGACATAGGCCACTTCCTGGCGCCAGTATTGCGG
This sequence comes from Devosia sp., assembly GCF_036563435.1. Classification (GTDB taxonomy): domain Bacteria; phylum Pseudomonadota; class Alphaproteobacteria; order Rhizobiales; family Devosiaceae; genus Devosia. The sequence goes on along the minus strand of NZ_DATCMJ010000014.1, from coordinate 318,179 downwards.
GTCCACACGGCGCAGGTCCATGGCGGCTACGGGGAACTTCTCGTTCAGCAGCGTGCCGTACATGGCCTGATAGTAGGGGTCGATCTGCGGTTCCTGCACGGTCGGCGTGCGGGTGGAGGAACAGGCGGCCAGTGCCACAGCAGGCAGGCCAATCATGAACAAGCGACGAGAGAGCAAGACAAATCCTGGGGACAGGGGGTGACGCGAAATACTGTTGGTGGCCAATGACCTAAGCGGTGAGCAAATGCTTCGCTAGTGCAGGAAAGCCTCACTCCCCTAACACCGCGTCAACGCAGCGGTTCCTCGCACCAAAGTGATGATTTTGGAGTGTTGCGGCGGAGCCACAACAACAAAGCAGGCCCGGATCGCTCCGGGCCTGCAGGCATTCTCAGCAGAGCCTATTCGGCTGCGGCTTCCTCGCCCTTGACGATTTCCTTGCCGGTTGCCTGATCGACAACCTTCATGGACAGGCGGACCTTGCCGCGTTCGTCAAAGCCTAGGAGCTTGACCCAGACCTTGTCGCCCTCCTTGACCACGTCGGTGGTCTTGGCAACGCGCTGCTCGGCCAGCTGGCTGATATGGACCAGGCCATCCTTGGCGCCGAAGAAGTTGACGAAGGCGCCGAAATCGGCGGTCTTCACCACAGTGCCCTGGTAGATGGCGCCCACTTCGGCTTCGTCGGTGATCGAGCGGATCCACTTGATGGCCGCTTCGATCTGCGAACCGTCGGAAGACGCAATCTTGATCGTGCCGTCGTCCTCGATGTTGATCTTGGCGCCGGTCTTTTCGACGATCTCACGGATCACCTTGCCGCCGGTGCCGATCACTTCACGGATCTTGTCGGTCGGGATCTTCATGGTCTCGATGCGCGGAGCGAACTCGCCGACTTCGCCACGCGAAGCCGAAATCGCCTTGTTCATCTCGCCCAGGATGTGGATACGGCCGCCCTTGGCCTGCTCGAGGGCGATCTTCATGATCTCCTCGGTAATGCCGGCGATCTTGATATCCATCTGGAGCGAGGTGATGCCCTGGTCGGTGCCGGCCACCTTGAAGTCCATGTCGCCGAGGTGATCTTCGTCACCGAGAATGTCGCTAAGAACAGCGAACTTCTCGCCTTCGAGGATCAGGCCCATGGCGATACCGGCCACTGGACGCGCCAGCGGCACGCCGGCATCCATCAGCGCCAGCGAGGTGCCGCAGACGGTCGCCATCGAGGACGAGCCGTTAGACTCGGTGATCTCCGACACGATGCGGATCGTATAGGGGAATTCCTCGACCGAAGGACGGATCGGGTTGATGGCGCGCCAGGCGAGCTTGCCATGACCGATTTCGCGGCGGCCGGGCGAACCCATGCGGCCAGCTTCACCCACCGAATAGGGAGGGAAGTTGTAGTGCAGAAGGAAGTTCTGCTTCTGGGTGCCTTCCAGCGAGTCGACGAATTGCTCGTCTTCGCCGGTGCCGAGGGTCGCCACGACGAGGGCCTGGGTTTCACCGCGGGTGAACAGGGCCGAGCCGTGGGTGCGGGGGAGAACGCCGACTTCCGAAACGATGGGGCGGACGGTCTTGAGATCACGACCGTCGATGCGCAGACCGGTGTCGAGCACGTTCCAGCGCACGATCTTGGCCTGGAGGTTGTGGATCACTTCGCCGAGGTCTTCGGCAGAGACTTCACCGGCTTCGATCTTGGCGGCGAAGGCTTCCTTGACGGCCTTCTTTGCAGCGTCGACCGCGGCGTAGCGATCTTCCTTCTTGGTGATCTTGTAGGCGGCGCGGAGGTCAGCCTCGGCAACCTTGAGCACTTCGGCTTCAAGCGCCGAGTAGTCGGGGGCCTGGAAGTCACGCGGCTCCTTGGCGGCCAGTTCGGCCAGCTTGATGATGGCTTCGATGACCTTGCGCGACTCGGCATGGCCGAACATCACGGCGCCGAGCATCACTTCTTCGCTCAGTTCCTTGGCTTCGGACTCAACCATCAGCACGGCGTCTTCGGTGCCGGCCATGACGAGATCGAGCTTGGATTCCGAGCGCCGATCGACGGGGAGATTAAGGACGTACTGGCCATCGACATAGCCGACGCGGGCGGCGCCGATCGGACCCATGAAGGGGACGCCCGAAATGGTCAGGGCTGCGGAGGCCGCGACCATGGCGAGAACGTCGGGATTGTTTTCCATGTCGTGCTGGAGAACGGTGACGACCACCTGGGTCTCGTTCTTGTAGCCTTCAGGGAAAAGGGGGCGGATCGGGCGGTCGATGAGGCGCGAGACGAGGGTCTCGTTCTCAGTCGGACGGCCTTCGCGCTTGAAGTAGCCGCCGGGGATCTTGCCGGCAGCGAAGTACTTTTCCTGGTAGTTGACGGTCAGCGGGAAGAAGTCCTGGCCGGGCTTGGCGGACTTGGCGCTGACAACGGTGGCCAGCAGCACGGTCTCGCCCAGAGTGGCGAGCACGGCGCCATCGGCCTGGCGGGCCATCTTGCCGGTTTCGAGCGTCAGGGGCTGACCGCCCCAGTTGAGCTCGACCTTGTGGTAGTCAAAATTGATCGTCGACATCGTATCGTCTTTCCATTCTGCCGGTGAGCGGGAACACGGGGGCGTAGCAATCCCCGCGAACTCAAACCGGTGCGCCCGCACCCGGCGGCACACCCCATGTGTGACGCGGGCTCAAAAAGAGGCGCTGTTGCATCTGGCGGAGACGAAACATGGGCAAGACAACAAGCAGCTCCCGGTGGTGTTCGGGCGCCTCACGGATCAAAACCAAGAGCTGATTTTGCGAGCGTGAGGCGAGGGAGCGGCCAATAATCCTGCCATGCTCCGGCTATCGCCGGTCTACGCTGATCGCCTTCTCAGTGCCATTCGGCAGCGCTTGAACAAGGCGACGGCGGATGCGGGTAGCCCCGCATCCGCAAGAGTGAATTGCGCTATTAGCGGCGCAGACCCAGCTTTTCGATCAGGGTCTTGTAGCGAGCCTCGTCGACCTTCTTGACGTAGTCAAGCAGGCGGCGACGGGTCGATACCAGCTTCAGCAGGCCGCGGCGGGAGTGATTGTCCTTGCTGTGGCCCTTGAAGTGTTCGGTAAGGTTGGCAATGCGCTCGGAGAGGATCGCGACCTGGACTTCCGGCGAACCGGTATCGTTGGCCTTGGTTGCGTATTCCTGGATGAGTTCGCTTTTGCGTTCCGGAGTGATCGACATCGGACTATCCCTTCTGATGGAGGATTGGGTCGCCCCGGCCGGGATGTCGTCCAGGCGGGGCCATGAAAGTCCTGGCCCGGAGGCCATGACAGCGGCGTCTATAGTGGAAATGTGGCGACAATGCCAGAGCTATTGGGCTGCCGGCGCCCGCGATGCGCTGCCTAGACCGTGTTCGGGGTCTACCGCTTGCGCCGGAATGGCAAAGCGCCATTCGATGCCGTTTTCGTGGCCGAGCCGCTCGACCTCGGCGCCCAGCGAACGGCCGACCATGGACTTGAGCACGGTGGTGCCAAAGCCAGTGCGTTCGCCGAACACGACCGGATGGCTTACGGTTTCCAGCCATACCAGGTGGAGCGTGTCGTCGGCCAAGCTCCAGGTGACGGACAGCTTGCCGCTGTCATCGGCGAAGGCACCGTATTTGACGGCATTGGTTGAAAGCTCGTGCAGCGCCATACCTAGGATTTGCGCGGACTGCGCGTTTATGCGGATCTGAGGGCCGCAGAGATGGACGCGGCCGGGATCTACGGGGCTGAAGGTGGCGATCTGGCTTTCGATCAGTTCACCCAAAAGAACCCCCTCGCGTCCGTGGGCCATCAGCAGGTCGGTCGAGCGCGAGAGACCCAGGATGCGCTTTTCGAAGGCTTGAACGTAGCTTGGCACATCCTCGGCGCTTCGCCCGGTCTGCTTGGCCATGGCGGTGATCACCGTCATCTGGTTCTTGGAGCGGTGCGCTACTTCGCGCATGAGGAAATTCACTTCGCGCTCCGCTTCCTGCCGGTTGAGCGATGCTTGCGCCAGGGCTTCGGACACTTCGGCAATCTCAGACACGGGGTAGGAATGGGCTTGCACGAGTTCGCCGGCGCCCATGCGCCGCGCGTCGCGGGCCAGACCGCTGACCGAGCCGCCGATCAGCCGGCTGACCCAGAACATGGCGGCGACGATCAGGCTGAGCAGAAGGATGCCGCCGGCAACGAGCAGCAGGAGCGCCGTCATCAGGGGTTGGGTGATGAGCGAGGTCGGGGCCCAGGCCACCAGGCGCCATCCGGTGCTGGCGGACCGCTGGATCACGCCAAGGGCGCTTCCGGAGGTCGTTTCGATCTCCTGCCAACCCACTGCGAAGCGCTGCGCCATGGGATCGAAGCCGGAGAGGAACTCCCCGACATTGGCCACTCCGGCACTGGCGGCCAGCACCCGTCCGTCATTGTCCAGAAGTGCCGAGTTCCAGCCGGCCGGCAGGCTGTTGGCCGAGAGCGTGGATGCCAGGTTTTGCGCCCGCTGGTTGAGGGCGATGAGTTTCTTGCCGTAGCGGCCGAGGTCGACCGGCAGGAGGATATTGTAGACCCACTGCTTGGAAATGTTGCCAAAGACGAGATCCGTCACCACGACTGAATTGGTCTCGAAGGCCCTGGTTGCTGCCTCTTTATCGCCCACTTGGCTGGGCGGGGCATCGTAGGGCACCCGGGTGCTGGCGAAGGTCGCCATGTCCTCGTTGACGATGAACAGGTGCGTTTCAGTGTCGGATAGGGCCGCCTTGCTCCGGTTATAGAAGCCGCGGAAATCGCCCTCGATCAGTGCAGGGGTGCCAGCCAGGACGTGCAGGGTCGTGGTGTTGGCCGCAATTTCGCGCTCCACCGCCTGGATGATGGAGCGGGTGGTCGCGACAATAAAGGTTTCGACAACTTCTTCCTGGGCGGCCTGGTAGCGCTGGATCAGAACGCCGGCGAACAGGAAGCTGGGCACGACGCTGATGACGGCCAGCGCGACAAGATATTGCACAATCGAGCGACGGCCCAATCGACGTTCCAAGCTGCCGTCACTCGCCTCAGTCATACTCGCCCGCAACTCGCCGGCGATAACCCGATGTGGCAGCGGGCGATTCGCTCGGCACCGCCGATGAGGCGACCATAACGGCTTTAGGCCTTTGCGGGCAATCGCAAAGGCCTAAAGGTCGCCAAAGTGGCTCGCTTAGTAGTTTGCCGGCGGATCGCTGGCCGGGAAGCTTTCATCGACGGCTTCGTCTTGCTGGTCCCACTCTTGCGGTTTGTCGGCGTGCGATTCCTCGCCGGCGTCGCGCACCTGAACCGGGGACGTCTTGGGGCCGGGTTTCTTGCCGTCCTTCATGGCGGCTGCATCGTCAGTCTTGTGGGTCTCTGTCATTGCAAGCTCCCGTTGTCTTCCCGGTAAACCCGCTGGACGCAGTCAAGGTTGCAGGCTCTTTGAGTCCAAGCCTGCCATTCGGCCATAGCCTCATGGCCTACTCGGCTTGAAAGGCTTCACTGGAGCCTTTCAGCGGCTATGCCGCACACCTCGAAGTCTGGTAAGAGCGGGCCATGACTGAGACGCGCTCAAATACCAAGAAGCTGTTCATCAAGACCTATGGGTGCCAGATGAACGTTTATGACAGCGACCGCATGATGGACGCCCTGGCGCCGCATGGCTACGAGACCACGCTGGACATGACGCAGGCGGACCTGGTGCTGCTCAATACCTGCCATATCCGCGAAAAGGCCTCGGAAAAGGTGTTCTCCGAGCTCGGGCGCCTAAAGGAGCTGCAAACCGAGCGGCGTGCCTTGGGCGGCGACATGATGATCGGCGTTGCCGGCTGCGTGGCGCAGGCGGAGGGCGAGGAAATTGCCCGCCGCGCACCCGTGGTCGACATGGTGTTCGGGCCGCAGGCCTACCACAAGCTGCCCGACATGCTGGCGCAGGCCGAAGCGCAAAGGCACATGCACCCGGCGCTCAAGAAGGCGGTGATCGACACCGACTTCCCGGAGGAAGACAAGTTCGACCACCTGCCCCTGGCGCAAAAGGAAGTCACCATCAAGCGGGGGCTGACCGCGTTCCTGACCGTCCAGGAGGGTTGCGACAAGTTCTGCTCGTTCTGCGTCGTTCCCTATACGCGCGGCGCCGAAGTCTCGCGCCCGGTGGCGCAGGTTCTGGCCGAGGCGCGCAACCTGGTCGATGCGGGCGTCAAGGAGCTCACCCTTCTTGGCCAGAACGTCAACGCCTACCATGGCGACGACAACGGCCGTGTGGTGGGCCTGGGCGAACTCGCCTACCGACTGGCGGAAATCCCCGGCCTCGAGCGGCTTCGCTACACGACCAGCCATCCGCGCGACATGGATGACGCCCTGATCGCGGCGCATCGCGACCTCGACATCCTGATGCCCTATCTCCACCTGCCGGTGCAGTCGGGATCGGACACGATCCTTCGGGCGATGAACCGTCGCCACACCGCCGCCGACTACCTGCGCGTGATTGAGCGCATCAAGACGGCGCGTCCGGATATGGCGCTTTCGGGCGACTTCATCGTCGGTTTCCCCGGCGAGACCGACCAGGATTTCGAAGACACGCTCCGCATTATCCGCGACGTCGGCTATGCCTCGGCCTACTCATTCAAATATTCAACCCGCCCGGGCACGCCGGGCGCGAACCTGGGCGATCAGGTCGCCGAAGAGGTCAAGACGGAGCGGCTCTACCGCCTGCAGGAACTGGTCAATCAGCAGACCGCCGCCTTCCACCAGAGCTGCGTCGGCAAGACCCTGCCCGTGCTGATCGAGCGGCCCGGCCGCATGCCGGGGCAGGTCGGGGGGCGCTCGCCTTACCTGCAGGCAGTGCATCTGGAAGGATCAATCGAGCTGATCGGGGCCATCCACCAGGTAGACATTATCGGCACCAGCACCAATTCGCTGGTTGGCCGGCTCAAGATGGCGGTAGCCGCCTGATCAGCCCGAGGCGCCGGGACGGCTCATCGTGTCTTCGATGCGCTCGACGATAGGGTCGTAGCGGGATTTATCCCGCTTGGGATAGCTGATCTCGAAAGCGGAGAAGCTGTTGCCGTCTTCGGCAAGCATGACCTTGGTGTAAAAGATCAGAGGCTCGCTTTGCGGCGTGTCGGGTGCATAGTCTCCGGACAGGACGAACCAGGAATCGCCGCCGGTCTGGTAGGTGATTGTCCGGATCTGCTCGCCGGTGGACAAGCGCTCGGCAAACTGTTCCAGCGTCAAGCCCGGCGCTTCGCCGCCATAGATGCTGAGCTGACCCTGCCCGCCTGTCTCAGCCAGGGTCATGCCCGCTCCTGCATCGCCCTCGAGCGGCTCGAACATGCCCAAGGGGAGATCGACGGAAAAGCGGAACTCGGGGTCCACATAGCTCGTCCAGGCAATGTCCTGCGCCATCGCCGCCATGGGCAGCAACAGGGTTATGGCAGTCGCGCGCATTGAAGTGTGCAGCATGGGGCGGTCCTCGTCGCCGAGCAACGCGCGGCGGCATTGTTCGATCCACAGGGGCGACCCCGCTGCCGCCGGCGCCAACAAGCGGGCAGGCCGCCCTTGCCGCAATCCACAGCAGTCACAATATTGCTACAGACAAGGGACCCAAATCGTCCTAGCGTCGTTCACAGCGACAGGCGCAGTCCGCGCCATTCCCTCCGGGAGCCACACAAGTTTGAGCAGGCATTTGTCACCGACAGCAGACAACGCACTCGCATCGCAACTCGAACTCGCTTTTGAAGATAATCGCTTGGCGGCCCAGCTCTATGGCGATTTCGACCAGAACCTTGCCCTGATCGAACAACGGCTCAAGGTGTCGGCTACGCCGCGCGGGAACCACGTCCTCCTCAAGGGTGCGGCCTCGGCGGTGGACCAGGCAAGGCGCGTGCTGGAATCGCTCTATGGATCGCTCGAAGAAGGCCGCACGGTCGACATTTCGGATGTGGATGGCGTCATCCGCATGATCGAAACCGAAGATTCCCAGCTCACCTTGCCGACACTGGAGCGCAAGGGCAAGGTGCGCATGGCCCAGATCGCTACGCGCAAATCCACCATTGTCGCGCGCACGCCGGCGCAGGACGCCTATATGCGCGCCATGGAGCGGAGCGAACTGGTGTTCGGCGTTGGCCCGGCCGGTACGGGCAAGACCTATCTTGCCGTCGCGCATGCCGCCTCGCTTCTCGAACGCGGCGACATCAACCGCATCATCCTGTCGCGTCCGGCGGTGGAAGCCGGCGAACGCCTGGGTTTCCTGCCCGGCGACATGAAGGAGAAGGTCGACCCCTACCTTCGTCCGCTCTATGACGCGCTTTACGACATGATGAAGCCCGAAAATGTCGAGCGCTGCATCACATCGGGCATTATCGAAGTGGCGCCGCTGGCCTTCATGCGCGGCCGGACGCTGGCCAATGCCGTGGTGATCCTCGACGAGGCGCAAAACACCACCTCGATGCAGATGAAGATGTTTCTGACCCGCCTGGGCGAGAACTCCAAGATGATCGTCACCGGCGACCCGACCCAGGTCGACCTGCCCCGTGGCGAGAAGTCGGGGCTGGTGGAAGCCGTGCAATTGCTGGATGGCGTCGAAGGCGTGCATATATCGCGCTTCAACGACAAGGATGTGGTGCGCCATGCTCTGGTCGGCCGCATCGTGCGGGCCTATGAAGCCGACAGTGCCCGGCGGCTGGCCGAGAAGGATCGCGAGACGGAAGGTCTTGCCCGTACGCTTGGCGTTGCTCCGCGAGTGTGAGGGTGACAACCCGCGATGTCATTCCGGCGAAGGCCGGAATCCATGCGGTGACCTCCTCCCCGCCGGGTGTTGCGGCTAGTTACGGTTATGGATCCCGGCCTTCGCCGGGATGACACCGTAGAAGAATTCAGAGATCGATGGCAGAAACGACGTCCCCCATTGAAATTGCCGTCATCGTCAATGACGAGGCCTGGCCCGAAAACCTCGAGGCGCGGGCCGAAGAGGCCGTCCGAGCCGCGCTTGCGCTTGCCAAGCCCAAAGTCAAAGGGGCGGCCGAGTTGTCGATCCTCCTCACCAATGATGAGGAGCAGCATGAACTCAACCGCCAGTGGCGCGGCAAGGACAGCTCGACCAACGTCCTGAGCTTTCCGCAGATCGAGCCCTTCGGACCTGTGGTGGGTATCTTGGGCGACATTACCCTGGCGCGGGAAACGCTGATCCGGGAAGCCGAGGAACAGGGCGTGAGCTTCGAGGCGCATTTCACCCACCTTGTGGTGCACGGCTTTCTCCATATCCTGGGCTATGACCACCTCACCGATGAGGAGGCCGCCGAGATGGAGGGCCTCGAGACCCGCATATTGGCCACATTGGGGGTAGAGGACCCCTATGCCGATTAGCGCGGCGGTCCTATATTGACCCTACGATTTCTCCTTAGAGGATAGATGCCGCCTCCGGGTGGCGCAGCAGATGAACGACAGCGACAGTACGGGCCCGCTGGCCCCTCCCAATCCCGAGCCTCCTTCTAGTCCCGCCTCCGTTCTTGGACGGGGGCCGTCCATCCTGAACCGCATCCGGGCCATGCTGGCCCGCAGCACGGTTTCCCTGCGCGACGACCTGCAGGTCGCTCTCGAAGAGCAGGGCAGTGCCGAAACGGCGGATTTTTCGGAAAGCGAACGCACGATCCTCCAGAACGTGCTCAAGCTCTCCAATGTGTCGGTTGCCGACGTGATGGTGGAGCGATCCGACATCCAGGCTATCGAGGCCGACGTCAATCTGGGGACGCTGATCGCCAAGTTCCGCCAGGTCCGCCATTCGCGCCTCCCGGTCTACGACGACAATCTCGACAACATCCTGGGCTTCATCCACGTCAAGGACGCGCTGGCCAAGATCACCGACCCGGTCACCGATCCCGAAAAGGAAGTGCCGGTCAAGCTGATGTCGACCGTGCTCAAGCAGAAGATCATCAAGCTCGACATTACCCGCGACGCGATGTTCGTGCCCACCTTCATGCCGGTGGGCGATCTCCTCCAGTCCATGCGCGCCTCGCGCGTCCATATGGCCATTGTCATCGACGAATATGGCGGCACCGACGGGCTGGTGACCATCGAAGACCTGCTCGAGGCCGTGGTCGGCGAGATCGAGGACGAGCATGATGAGCTCGCCGCTTCGCTGATCCGCAAGGTTGGTGCCGATACCTATATCGCCGACGCCAGGGCCGAGCTCAGCGACGTGCAGAAGTTGATCGGGCCTGAATTCGACCCGGGCGACTATGCGGAAGACGTCGACACGATTGGCGGGTTGGTGTTCGACCTAGCCGGCCACGTGCCCAAGCGCGGCGAAAAGGTCAGCAAGCTCGAAGGCTTCGAGTTCGAGATCCTTGCCGCCGACAGCCGCCGAATTAAGCGCTTGCGCATCCGCCGCAAACGCGAAGAGGCGGTTGAGCCGCTGGCGATCACGGATCAGCGCACGCCGGAACAAAAGGCGGCGGCGGAGTGAGGAATTGGGGCGACATGGGCTGTCGGGCATGGCTACATCCACGGCCATGAGAAATTCCGATCGTCACCCTCTGGCTTGACCCGAGGCTCTGAACTTACTGCGACGCCTGCAAGTGCAACGCCCTCGGGTCAAGCCCGAGGGTGACGGCTGGTGGGTTGAACGGCATCGCATGGCCAGCAGGAAAAACTAAGGGCCCAGCGGTTTCCCACTGAGCCCCCGGCTTGCTGCTTAACTGGTGGCGCGCTGCCATTAGGGCGTAGCCCTCGTGGCTTTGAGCGCCAAACTCACGCCACTGGCGTGATTTTCGCGCGCTCAAACTTGCTGAACGGCTTCGACGCCGGGGACGAAATGGCGGAGCAGGTTCTCGATGCCGCTCTTGAGCGTAGCGGTCGAGGAGGGGCAGCCCGAGCAGGCGCCCTGCATGTGGAGGAAGACAGTGCCTTCCTTGAAGCCCTTGAAGATGATGTCGCCGCCATCCATCGCCACCGCCGGGCGGACGCGGGTCGCCAGCAGTTCCTTGATCACCTCGACGGTTTCGCCGTCTTCTTCATCGAAGAATTCGTCGACCTCATCGAAATTGGCCACATCCACGCCGCCCTCGACGATCACCGGCTTGCCGGAGAGGAAATGGTCCATGATGACGCCAAGGATGGCTGGCTTGATATGGGCCCAATTGGTGTCGTCCTTGGTGACCGAGATGAAGTCGGAGCCCAGGAACACGCCGGTCACGCCAGAAATGGCGAAGAGACCCTGTGCCAGCGGCGAATTGGCCGCCGCTTCGGGGCCACGGAAGTCGCGCGGTTCACCCTGGAGCACGTCGCGGCCGGGCAGGAACTTCAAGGTCGCTGGGTTCGGTGTGGCTTCGGTCTGGATGAACATCGGGGCGCCTTGAGCAATTAGAACGTTTCTAAAATAGTCTTTCCTGCCGCAGGTGCAAGCGGCTTTTGCGACCTTCCGCCTCATTGGAGCGCGGGGCTTGCATGCGCTAGTCACATAACATGATCAAGACATTCAGATATGTCGGCATTGTCGAAGGCTGCACCACGCTGCTGCTGTTTCTGGTGGCCATGCCCGCCAAGTACTGGTTCGGCAATCCCGCCCTGGTGCCGCCGTTGGGCATGCTCCACGGCATAGCCTTCATCACCTACATCCTGGCGATGGTGATCTGCCTTTGGGGCCGCGGCTTCACGGCCTCGGAATGGACGCGCACCACCCTGGCGTCGTTCTTTCCCTTCGGCACATTCCTCAATGATGGGCTTCTCAAGCGCAAGGAAGCGGCGGGATAGGGAATGACTAAGCGTCCTAGAACAGCCTGAAAGTAGATCAGGTATGCGGCGGGTCCGGGCCATTCAGGCTTAGCCTTCATGGCCTGCTTCGCTAAAATCGCGCCACCGGCGCGATTTTGCCTGCGGCACGCTCAGCAGACCGCGATGATCTCTTCGTCGCTCATGCGGCCCGGAACTACAGTCAGCGGGATGGGCAGCGCGTTGGCGCGGCTGGCAAAGTAGTTGACCAGGGGACCTGGACCTTCGTTAGACGTCGATGCGGCGAGGACCAGGATGGCAATACCGGGATCGGCGGCAATGACGCGCTCGATCTCCTCGGGTCCTTCGCCTTCGCGGATCACCGATTCGGCGCGCACATCGCCGATGTCCCGGATGCGCGCCAGGCGCGCGTCGAGGTAGCGCTCGGCTTCTTCCACCGCCTCGGCGCGCAGGACGTCTTCGACGCCCATGCCGATGAATTCGGGCTTGGGGATCACGCTCATCAGCACCACGGTGCCGCCGGTGCGCTTGACGCGATAGGCGGCAAAGGTCAGCGCGCGTTCGCATTCGGGAGTCTCGTCGATCAGGACGAGGAATTTGCGCTTGTATTCGGTGTCGTACATGGCCTGCCTCGCTCTACCGGACGAAGCCGACGATATCGCGGATGTCGGCCATGATGGGCTGGGCGATGGCGCGTGCGCGTTCGGCACCGTCGCGCAGGATTGAATCCATCTCGCCGCGATCGGCCACCAGCCGCTTCATCTCCTCGGCGATCGGGGAGAGCTTGGCGACGGCAAGGTCGGCCAGAGCGGGCTTGAACACGCCCCAGCCCTGGCCGCCGAACTCGCCCAGGACGTCGTCGACGGAGCGGTTGCTCAACGCCGCATAGATGCCGACGAGGTTTTCGGCCTCGAGGCGACCGGAGAGGCCCGCGGCCTCGGAGGGCAGGGCATCGGCATCGGTGGTGGCGCGCTTGATCTTTTTGGCGATCAGGTCGGCATCGTCCATCATGTAGATGGTCGAGAGATCGGACGCGTCGGACTTGCTCATTTTCTTGGAGCCGTCCTTGAGCGACTTGACGCGCATGGCCGGGCCGGTGGCGAGCGTTTCGGTGATAGGGAAGAAGTCGCCCTTGTTGCCGAGCGATTTGATCTGCTTCTTGAAGTCGTGGTTGAACTTGCGCGCGATGTCGCGCGTCAGCTCCAGATGCTGCATCTGGTCCTCGCCGACCGGCACGCCGGTGGCCTTGTAGAGGAGGATATCGGCCGCCATCAGCGATGGATAGGCAAAGAGGCCCAGCGAGACCTGCTCGCTGTTTTCGCCGGCCTTGTCCTTGAACTGGGTCATGCGGGCCATCCAGCCCATGCGCGCCACGCAGTTGAAGATCCAGCTGAGTTCGGCGTGCTCCACCACCTGCGACTGGTTGAAGATGATCGATTTCTTGGGATCGACACCAGCGGCGATATAGGCGGCGGCGATCTCGTAGGTCCAGCGCTTGAGATCCTCTGGGTCCTGCCAGACGGTGATGGCATGCATGTCGACCACGCAATAGATGGTCTCATGCGTATCCTGCAGCGGCACGAAGCGGCGGATGGCGCCGAGATAGTTGCCCAGATGCAGATCGCCCGAGGGCTTGATACCGGAAAAGACGCGGGGAGTGAAAGACATGGCTGGCCGTTCGGTAGCGGTGTTTTGGGTGAGTTCTATAGTGCGCCGAAGCGGATGGGAACCGGCTAGTTCCGGCGGCGGCGCAGCCGGCCGAGCAACTGCCCCAGGGGCTGCGCGCCCGTGAAGTGCACCAGTGCGAAATAGACCACCGTGCCATAGAGGCAGATGCTGAACAGCGCAGCGATCTGGAGGAGGAGCGGCGCGCCGGGGGCAAAGATCGCCCCGGCCCGGCTGGCGAGGAGGAAGAGGGCCGCCCCCATCGCGGCACTGCTGCCGAGCACCAGGGCATGCTTGCGCAGTTCAGGGCCGGTCAGGGCGAAGTAGCCGCGCCGCGCCAGGAGAACGCCCAGGCAAAGGACGTTGATCCAGGCCGAGATGGAGGTGGCGAGCGCAATGCCGAGCGATTGGAAGCTCGGGAACAGCAGCAGCGACAGCGCGATATTGGCCACGACCGAGACACCGGCCATTATGGTTGGCGTTCGCGTATCCTTGCGCGAGAAGAAGCCCGGCTGCAGCACCCGGATCAACACAAAGGCCGGGAGGCCGACGGCGAAGCCGATCAGGGTCTGCGCGACGGCTGCAGTTGCCTGCGCGTCGAAGGCGCCGCGCTCGAACAGGACGCGGACGATGGGCTCGGGGATGGCGATCAGCGCGGCGGCGGCGGGCAGGGAAAACAGCATGGAAAGGAGCAGCGACTGCCCCTGGCTCTGGCGGGCCTCGATCTCACGCCCGGCGCCGATATGGCGGGAGAGTTCGGGCAGGAGCACGGTGCCAATAGCGATGCCGATGATGCCCAGCGGCAGCTGGTAGAGCCGGTCGGCGTTGTAGATGATCGAGATGACGCTGTCGCTTCCCGAAGCGATTACCGTACCGACCAGGATGTTGATCTGGGTGATGCCGCCGGCAATGATCGCGGGAATGGCGAGGATCCAGAAGCGCTTCACCTCGCCATCGAGCCGGGGCAGAGCCAGGCGCGGCAGCACGCCGGCGCGGCGAATGGCGAGGTAGACCAGCAGGAGCTGCGCGATGCCGCCCGCCATGGCGGCGATGGCCAGCCAGAAGGTGATCTCGGCCGGACTGTCGACCGCCAGGATCAGCAGCGGCACCAGGGCGGCGATGTTGACGATGTTGAGGAGGACCGGGGCAAAGGCGGTGGCGAAATAGCGGTCCAGCGCGTTGAGAATGCCCCCATAGGCGGCCATCAGCGACATGCAGGCGAGATAGGGGAACATGATCCGCGACAGGAACACGGTCAGCTCGAATTTGGCTTGATCATCGACGAAGCCGGGCACGAATACCCGCATGATCTGCGGCATGAAGATTTCGGCCAGGATGGTCACGACCAGGATGGTGGCAACGAGCCAGCTCATGATGCGCCCGGCCAAGGCGCGGGCAGAATCGACGCCATCGCGCTCGAGCGCGGTCGCGAACATGGGCACGAAGGCGGTGTTGAAGGCGCCTTCGGCGAAGAGACGGCGGAACAGGTTGGGGAAGCGGAAGGCGGCGTTGAAGGCGTCGGCCGCCGGGCCGATGCCGAGCACGGCTGCCATCAGGGCATCGCGGAAAAAGCCGGCGATGCGGGAAACCAGGGTCAGCCCACCGACGGAGAGGAAGTTGCGGTAGAGGCTCATGAAATGGTGCCACGCCCGCGTGGTTCGAGGCTTTGCTGCGCAAAGCACCTCACCATGAGGGCTACTCTAGCTACGGTACTTGCAGTAGCCCCCGGGGGGAGGCGGAAGCGCAGCGACCCTCGAGGCACGAGGACGTGGCTACCCATTGGCCACCTTGGCCAACGGCACGGGGTGGAACACGTCCATCAGCGCGTCGTGGATCTTGCGCTGACGCGGCTTGCTCATGATCTTCTGGCCAGTGAGGTCGGTGACGTAGAAGACGTCCACCGCCTTTTCGCCATAGGTGCCGATATGGGCCGAGCCGATGGTGAGATTTAGGTCCGAGATCTGGTGGGTCAGCGAGTGGAGAAGGCCCATGCGATCGAGGCCGGAAACCTCGATGACGGTGAATTTTTCCGAGAGGGCGTTCGACACCGAGACCTGCGCCGGCAGGGCAAAGGGTTTAAGGCGCTTGTTGTGGCGCGATTCCTTGCCCAGATCGATCAGGATCTGCCTTTTGCCCTGGAGCAGCTGCTTTACCGTATCGATGATGCGGGTGGCGCGGACCTTTTCGTCCTCATCGGAGGTGAAGGCGCGGCGGAGGCGGAAGGTATCGATGGCATGCCCATCGCGGGTCGAAAAGATCTGCGCGCCGATAATGGAGGCATCCTGCATGGTGCAGGCGCCGGCGATCAGCGACAGGAGGCGCGGGTGGTCGGGCGTGTAGAACGAGACTTCCGTAATGCCCTCGAAGCTCTTGATGCGGATCGAGCCAGCAAAGCCTTCACCGGCCCGATCGGCATTGCGGATCATGCGGGCATGCTCGACCTGCAGTTCCGGCTCGGCGCGCAGCCAATAATGGTCGTAATGGCGGGCGGTATAGGTCGCGATCTCCTCCGGCGACCAGGCGGCGAGCGCCTTGCCGAGCTGTTCGCGGGCATAGTCGATGCGGTCAGATTGCGACCACTGCGAGTGGCCGCCCGAAAGGAGCGGCTCGGTGGCGTAATAGAGCGCCCGCAGAAGCGAGCCTTTCCAGCCGGTCCAGACGCCGGGGCCCACCGCGCGAATATCGCAGGCAGTGAGGATCATCAGCAGCGCCAGGCGCTGCGGCGATTGCACCACGTCCGCAAAGGCCTTGGCGGTTTCTGGATCCTGGATATCGCGCGCCTGGGCGATTTCGCTCATCAGGAGGTGATGCTCGATCAGCCAGGCTACGGTATCGGTCTCGGCCGGCGACAGGCCAAAGCGCGGGCAGAGGCGGCGGGCGATCTTCATGCCGGCGACGGAATGGTCTTCCGGACGGCCCTTGGCGATATCGTGGAGGAACAGCGCCACATAGAGGAGGCGCGTGTCGTTAAGCTGGGGCAGCAGTTCGTGCGTCAGCGGCAGCTGGTCGCGCAACCCGCCATTGGCGATGTCGGCCATGACGCCGACCGAGCGGATCAGGTGCTCGTCCACCGTATAGTGGTGGTACATGTTGAACTGCATCAGCGCGACGATCTTGCCGAAATCGGGCACGAAGCGGCCCAGCACACCCGACTCGTTCATCTGGCGCAGGATGCGTTCCACCGATTGCGGATCGGTCAGGATGGAGAGGAAATAGTCGTTGGCCTTGCGGTCGTGGCGCAGCTTGTTGTCGATCAGGCGTAGCGAGCGGGTGATGACCTTGATCGCATCGGGATGGAACAGCAGCTGTTCGCGTCCCGCCACGCGGAAGATGCGGATCAGATTGACCGGATCTTTTTCGAAGACGTCCGGGGCGGCAATGTTGAGCCGGCCGGTATCGAGGACGAAATCGGTCTCGCCCTTGATCTTGCTCTTGCCCTGCCGGAACGGCGCCAGCACCCTGCCTACCAGGTCCAAGTCCTTGGCGTGGTTGAATTCGAGTGAAGCACAGATGATGCGGGTGAGGTCGCCCACATCCTTGGCGACCAGGAAGTAGCGCTTCATGAAGCGCTCGACGCCCAGCATGCCGACGCGCTCGGCATAGCCCATGCGCTGGGCCAGCTCGGGCTGCACGTCAAAGGTCAGCTTTTCCTCGGCGCGGCCGGTGACGAAATGGAGATGGCAGCGCACCGCCCACAAGAAATCCTCGGCGCGCGAGAAGAGGCGGTATTCGCTGGCGCTGAGGACGCCGCGGCCCACCAGTTCCTGCGAGGTCTTGAGGTGGTAGAAGTACTTGCCGATCCAGAACAGGGTGTTGAGATCGCGCAAGCCGCCCTTGCCGTCCTTGATATTGGGCTCGACCACATAGCGGGTATTGCCCATCTGCTTGTGGCGCTCGTCGCGCTCGGCCATCTTGGCGGCGATGAATTCGGGGCCGGTGCGCGGCATGATCTCGGTTTCGAAGCGATGCACCAGGCTATCGAAGAGCGCCTTGTCGCCGGTCAGGAAACGCGCCTCGAGCGTTGCCGTGCGCACCGTCATGTCGGCCTTGGCCATGCGCAGGGATTCGTCGACAGACCGGACGGCATGGCCGACCTTCTGGCCGAGGTCCCAGAGCATGTAGAGGATATATTCGGTGACCTGCTCGCCCCAGGGCGTCTGCTTGTAGGGCAGGATGAAGAGGAGGTCGATGTCCGACCCGGGGGCCAGGGTGCCGCGGCCATAGCCGCCGACGGCCGAGAGGGCGATGGCTTCCGCGCCGGACGGGTTGTCCACCGGGTAGACCCGGCGGGTGGCGAACATATGGACGGCGGTGATGATTTCGTCCTGCGCGGCAGACAGGTTCTGGGCGCAGCGCGTGCCCTTGCCGGTGGCGAGAAGCTCCGCCTCGGCGCCCTTGCGCGCGCCGGCCAGGCACTGGCGGATATGGGCCAGAACCAGGGCGCGTGCGGCGGCGGACTTGGGCGCCTCATCCCCGATAGCGGCATCAAGCTCGGCGAGGATCGTCTCGGCGGACTTGCACGCAAACAGAGGTTTTCGCAGCTTTGGCTCAGCTTCGGCGAGCGTCATCGCGGATTTTCTTCAACTCGTAGAGCGCTTCGATCGCTTGTTTGGGGGTCATCTCGTCGGGACGGACGGCATCGAGCGCCAAGTGTACCGGGTCTTTCTCAACGGGCGGTGAAGCCGGTTGATGAGCAAAGAGTGGCAGATCGTCTAGCACGCTGGCTTTCTGGCTGGAAGAGGCGGTGCCCGCCGAACGCTTTTCGAGCACGGTCAAAACCTGGCGAGCGCGCTGCAGCACCGGCTCGGGCAGGCCGGCAAGCCGCGCCACCTGGATGCCGTAGGAGCGATCGGCGGCGCCGGGGCCCACTTCATGGAGGAAGACCACCTCGCCCTCCCATTCGCGCACCTTCATGGTGACGTTGCTGACGCGCGAGAGCGTCTTGGCGAGGCTCGTCAGCTCGTGGAAGTGGGTGGCGAACAACGCGCGGCAGCCGGTGGTGTCATGGAGGGCCTCGACGGCGGCCCAGGCAATGGACAGCCCGTCAAAGGTCGCGGTACCACGGCCGATTTCGTCGAGCACGACCAGCGAACGGCGGGTGGCGCGGTTGAGGATCGCCGCGGTCTCCACCATTTCGACCATGAAGGTGGAGCGCCCGTGGGCGATGTCGTCGCTGGCGCCGACACGGGAGAAGACACGATCGACGACGCCGATATGGGCGGAAGTTGCGGGAACGAAGCTGCCGATCTGGGCCAGGATGGCGATCAGGGCATTTTGCCGGAGGAAGGTGGATTTACCCCCCATATTGGGGCCGGTGACCAGCCAGAGTGCGCCACCGCCTGCTGCGTCGTCGCCGGAGAGGTCGGCGTCGTTGGCGACAAAGCTCTGCCCTTGGCTCATCACCATGTCCTCGACCACGGGATGGCGGCCATCGACGATTTGGAAGGCCAGCGAGTTGTCGATCTCAGGCCGGGTGTAGCGCCTGGTGGCGGCCAGATGCGCCAGCGCTGTGGTGACGTCGAGCTCCGCCATGGCATCGGCCAGGTCGCGCAATTCGGTGGTGCGCGAGAGCGCTTCCGTTCGTAGCTGGGCGAAGATCGCCAGCTCGATTTCGAGCGCCGCCTCGTGGGCACGGGCGATCCGCTCCTCCAGTTCGGCCAATTCGGTCGTGGTGAAGCGCATGGCATTAGCCATGGTCTGCCGGTGAATGAAGCTCTGGCGATGCGGCTCCTCGAGCAGCTTGCCACCGTGGCCGGCGGGCACTTCGACGAAATAGCCGAGCACGCCATTGTGCCGGATCTTGAGCGAACGGACGTCGGTCTCCTCGATCAGCCTGGCCTGGAGCGCCGCCACCACGGCGCGGGTTTCGCTGGCCAGCGCCTGCTCGTCATCGAGCTTCTGGTCAAATCCCTTGCGCACGAAGCCGCCATCGCGGTGGAGGAGCGGCAGGTCATCGTCCAACGCTGCCGCCAGTTGCCCTGCGAGGGGGAGGGGGGCACAGGCGAGGGTGTCGCCCAGGCGCTCGAGCACGGCAGGCAGCTCCTCCAGACGGGCAAAATGTCCCGATAGGGCCGAGGCGGCGGCAACGGCCTTGCCGATCGCGGCAAGATCGCGCGGGCCACCACGGTCGAGCGCCAGGCGGGTCAGGGCACGCGCCAGGTCCGGCACCGCCTTGAGATCGGTGCGCAGACGCCCGGTCAGGAGCGTGTCGTTGGCCAGAAGCGCCACTGCGTCGAGCCGCTGGTTGATTGCTGCGGCATCGGCAAGGGGCGCGGCGAGGCGGGCCGAAAGGAGGCGCGAGCCGGGGGCGGTGACCGTCAGGTCGATCACCTGGCGCAGGGAGCCGCGTTGCTGGCCGCGCTGGGTCTGGTGCAGTTCGAGGCTGGCGCGCGTCGCCGCGTCGATCGCCATGTGACGGCCGGCCGCCTGCTCGACGGGCGCACGCAGGGCAACACCGGCGCCCTTCTGGGCATCGCGCACATAGGTGACGAGCGCCCCCAGGGCACCGCGCGCGGCGCGCGACAGGGCAGTGGGATCGAAGGCATCGCCGGGAAAGGCATCGCGCAGCGCAACACTTGCCGCCTGGCTGTCAAAGATCTCCGCCGGCGCGCGATGAAGGATGCTGGTCCAAGCTGGGGCAAAGAGATGCCGCTCCGCCAGCGCATCCTGCGTCGCCTCGGCCATCAGCAACTCGGCCGGTTCGATGCGCGCCAGCTCGTCCTGCAATTGCTCGGCGGAAAGATCAGCGGTGAAGGTCTCGCCGGTCGAGACGTCGGCCCAGGCGACGGCAAAGTCGGTTTCGCCATGGCGCACCATGGCGAGTGCGGCGAGGAAATTGCTGGAGCGTGCGTCGAGATGGTCGTCCTCGGTCAGGGTGCCGGCGGTGATCAGGCGCACAACATCGCGCTTGACCACCGACTTGGCCCCACGCTTCTTGGCTTCCCTGGGGTCTTCCACCTGTTCGCAGATGGCGACGCGATGGCCGAGCTTGATCAGCTTGTTGAGGTAGTCATTGGCGGCATGGATGGGCACGCCGCACATGCCGATATCCTGCCCCAGATGCTTGCCGCGCTTGGTGAGAACAATGCCCAGGGCGGCGCTGGCGATCTCGGCATCCTCGAAGAAGAGCTCGTAGAAGTCCCCCATGCGGTAGAACAGCAGATAGCCGGGATTGACCGCCTTGATCTCGAAATACTGCGCCATCATCGGCGTCAGCTGAGGTTGAGCGGCAGTCTGGTCTATCACAACAAAGATCCCGGCGAGAAGCCGGGACCTTAAGGGTTAAGGCGCGCGAAGCCAACCGGTAGCGACAGCCACGCCGAGGCATCCACAGATCGTCATCGACGTCTGTTTCCTCCGTCACCTGCCACGGATCAGCGACGCCGGCTCCACGAGCTTGCGGTAGAGGTGCCAGGTGGCATGGCCGAAGATCGGCAGCACAACGGCCAGTCCCACAAACAGCGGCACGGAGCCGAGAAACAGCCCCGCCCCGACGAGCAGGCCCCAGGCGAGCATGGGCACGGGATTGGCCAGGACAGCGCGGAAGGAGGTCTCGATGGCCACTATTGCGCCGACATCCCGATCGAGCAGGAGCGGGAAGGCGATGACCGAGGTGCAGAGCGTGACGAGCGCGAATAGCGCGCCGAGCCCGGTGCCGGCGATCAGCAGGGTGATGCCACCCGGTTCGTTGAAGATCTGCGCGACAAGGCCGTTCAGGGTCTGCGGCGGCGAGGAACCAAGCAGCGACTCGTAGAGAGCCTGCGCTGCAGTCAGCCACAGGGTGAACAGCACAAACAGCATCACGCCCACAGCCGCGATGGAGGCCATTGCGGGAGACCGGAAGACCTCGAAGGCATGGACCCAGCTTGTGTCGAGCCCTTGCTCCCGACGGCGGGAAATCTCGTAAAGGCCGAGCGCTGCGAAAGGTCCGATGAGCGCGAAGCCGCCAACCAGCGGATAGAGCAGCGGCCAGGTATGATAGCCATCCATCCACACCGTCAGCACAATGCCGACAATGGGATAGATCAGAACAAGCAAGGCATAGTGGCTGGGTTTCTCGCCGAAATCGGCGGCCCCCTTGCGCAAGGCGTCACCGAGATCGGCCAGCGTGATCTGGCGGATCATCGGCATGTCGAGCTTGTCGCCCGTGCCGGCTAGAACATGAAAGTTGGACATGGCTTTTCGCCTCCCTTTTCCCGCAGGAGGTCGCCATTCCGCGCTGTGCCGCCCCGATGCATCCGCGAGAAACGCGACCGCAACGGCGTGGAGCCTAGCTGAGCCGCGACAGGTTGTCGCCCCAGGTCGGTAAATCGTGAAGAGCCGGCAGGCAGGGGCAAGCCACCTGCCGGCAAATCGCTTAGACCTCGTAGCGGTCGGAAGGGTCGTGCTGCGGCCGGTAGATGAAGTAGTCGAACCTGGCGGGCAGGGCGGTGCCGTTGAGATCGCTGGCCGCGACGCCGACGAAAGCGCCAGTGAAGCTGCCATGGGCTTGGTGGCCACCACATTCATCCGACAGGATCGAGGCATCCAGCACCGGTCCGATCGGCTGGAGGTCCTGGCCATCCAGGGCATAGAAGAACTGGAGCTTCTTGCCGCGAATAGTGAGCGCGAGCTTGACCTTGCCCTCGTTGGGGATCTGCACCGGCTGGGCCGGGAAGCGCAGGTTGCCATCGGGCCAGCTGACTTCCGAGCTCATCAGCAGCAGTTCGCGCTGTCCGTCCGAGTGAGCGGTCACGGTCAGGTAGAAGAAGTTGTAGCGCGAATAATAGGCGGTAAGACCGGCGAACTGGCGCTCGTCGGTGGGCGAGAAGTCGAGAACGGTCTCGGCATCGTAGCTGAAATGGGTCTGCCGGCGGGCGACCAGTGCCTGCTCGAACCAGGAGCCGATCGACTCGCGGCCAAGGAGGTTGAGCGTACCACCCTCAGTGGTGAAAATGCGCTCCGGCTCGGGCGTGCGCAGCCACTGGAAATCCTTGTGGAGGCCGTTTTCGAACGTATAGCGCTGCTCGGCCCAGTAGACGCTGTCGTCGCGGGTGCCGGGAACCTCGACATGCAGCGAGGGCACGGGACCCTGTTTCACGTGAATCCAGTCGTCATCGCCCCAATAGGCTTCCTGGATGGAGGTTTCGCGCCCGAGGACGCAGCGGCGCTCCTGCGTGGTCGGCCGACCGCCCAAGTGCACCAGGTAGGTCTTGCCGTCGGGCGTATCGACGAGGTCACCATGGCCAGCCCGCTGGATCGCGGCGAAGGGCGCGTCCTTGCTGGTCAGGATATGCTTGTCAGGATGGGTTTTGTATTGCCCGTCGATGGTGCGCGAGCGGGCAAAGGTGCAGGCATGATCATAGGCCGTGCCACCCTCGGCCGTTAGCAGATAGTACCAGCCGTTGCGCTTATAGAGATGGGGGCCCTCGACGAGCTTGAGGTCGGTGCCCTGATAAATGTTGGTGCGCGGGCCGACGAGTTTGCCGGCGACGGGATCGAATTCCTGGAGCGCAATGCCGGCGAATTTCAGCGGCCGCGTCCGGTGGTCCCACATCATGTTGACGAACCACTTGCGGCCGTCATCGTCGTGGAAAAGCGAAGGGTCGAAGCCCGAGGAATTGATGTAGATCGGGTCGGACCAGGGGCCCTCAATCGTGTCGGCGGTGACGATGTAGTTATGCGCGTCCTTGAAGGAGCCGTCCTTGCGCTTCACATCGGTATAGACCAGCCAGAACTTTTCCCCGTCATGGGTGATGTCAGGTGCCCAGACGCCGCAGCTGTCCGGATCGCCGCGCATGTCGAGCTGCGTCTTGCGGTTGAGCGGGCGGCAGACCAGGTCCCAATTCGCCAGGTCCTTGGAATGGTGGATCTGCACGCCGGGGAACCACTCGAAGGTGGAGGTGGCAATATAATAATCGTCACCGACGCGGCAGATGGAGGGGTCCGGATTGAAGCCCGGGAGGATGGGGTTGGTGATCTGGGGCATGGCAGTCCTTCGGGAACACGCTGCAACCGCATCCACCGCACGTCACCCTAGGGGTTGACCCGAGGGGACTGTACTTAGCGGTGCGATGGGCAAGTGAAGAGCCCTCGGGTCGAGCCCGAGGGTGACGATCGCGTTTGGGACGGGCGCGCGGCCCGCCCCACAAAATCAAACGTACCGGTTGACCAGGTTTTCCAGATATTCCTGCCGGCCCGAGCGGGGTTGCGGGTTGATGCCTTCGGCTTCGACGCGGGCGGCGATGTCAGCCAGGCTGAGCTTGCCGCCCAGGATCTCGGCGCCGATGCCGGAGTTCCAGCCGGCATAACGGTCGTCGAGCAGGCGGTCGAATTCGCCATCCTCGATCAGTGCCGCAGCGCCCTTGAGACCGCGAGCCAGGGTGTCGAGACCCAGGATGTGGCCGTGGAGCAGATCGGCAGCGTCGAGCGACTGGCGGCGTACCTTGGCGTCAAAGTTGAAGCCGCCCTTGCCGAGACCGCCCTGCTTGAGGATGTAGTAGAAAGCCAGCGCCATCTCCCCGGCATTATTGGGGAAGTGGTCGGTGTCCCAACCAGACTGAAGGTCGTTGCGGTTGGCGTCGACCGAACCCAGCATACCGAGCGAGGACGCAACGGCCAGTTCGTGCTCGAAGCTGTGGCCGGCAAGGAAGGCGTGGCCGACCTCGATGTTGCACTTCACCTTCTTTTCCAGGCCGTACTTCTGCAGGAAGCCAAAGACCGTGGCGACGTCGAAGTCGTACTGGTGCTTCGATGGCTCCTGTGGCTTGGGCTCGATCAGGATCTGGCCGGTGAAGCCGATCTTTTCGGCATGTTCGATCACCAGGTGGAGGAAGCGGGCCATCTGGTCCTGTTCCTGACCGATCTTGGTGTTGAGGAGGGTTTCGTATCCCTCGCGGCCGCCCCAAAGGACATAGTTCTCGCCGCCCAGTTCGTGGGTCAGTTCGAGCACGGCCTTCACCTGGCCGGCGGCATAGGCGAAGACCTCCGGATCGGGATTGGTGGCGGCGCCTGCCATGTAACGGCGATTACTGAAAAGATTGGCGGTGCCCCAGAGGAGCTTTTTGCCGGTCCGCTGCATGTTCTGGGCGATGAGATCGCCAATGATGCGGAGGTTCTTGTTGGATTCGGCCAGCGTTTCGCCTTCGGGGGCGACGTCCACGTCGTGGAAGGCGAAGAAGGGCACGTCGATCAGGTCAAAGAACTCGAAGGCCACTTCGGTCTTGAGCTTGGCACCCTCAATGCCCTTGTCGAACCAGGGACGGTCAAAGGTGCGGCCACCAAACGGGTCGCCGCCTTCCTGGGCAAAGGTGTGCCAATAGGCAATGGCCGGGCGGATATGGTCTTCCATGCGCTTGCCGGCAACCATTTCGTCCTTGTTGTAGTGGCGGTAGACGAGCGCGTTCTTGCTCCCTGTGCCTTCGAACTTGACCTTCTCCAGGCCTCTGAAAAAATCGCTCACGAACGTGCCTCCTCGATGGCAGGATAGAGCGCGCGATAGCGCGCATATTGATCGGAATAAGCGGCCGACAGCTTGGTGTCGGGCGCGATGATGGTCTTGATCGGCGGCATGGTCATCACGTCCTGCGGATCGGCTCCCTCGGCGGCACACAGCGCCAGCCGCGCCGCACCTAGGGCGCCACCGAAGTCACCGTCCTCGGGCAGGGCGATTTCGGTGTCGAGATTGGTGGCGATCATGCGCAGCCAGAGCGGCGACTTCGACCCGCCACCCACTGCCAGGAGGCGGCCGATGCTGGTGCCGGCATCCTGAAGCACGCGCTGCGAGTCGCGGAAGGCAAAGGTCACCCCCTCCATCACCGCCTGGGCAAGCTTGGCCGTGTCGGTGGATTGGGAAAGGCCAACAAAGGATCCACGAGCCGCGGCATTGTTGTGCGGCGTCCGTTCACCCGAAAGATAGGGCAGGAAGATTTCCTCGCCTGGCCCAGTGAATTGCGCCTCGGCAGCAGCGGCCAGATCGGCCTGCTTTTGCCCGGTGATGCGTGACAGCCAGTTCAGCGAGTCTGTGGCCGAAAGGATCACGCCCATCTGGTGCCAGGTGTTTGGAATGGCGTGGCAGAAGGCGTGAACCGCACCAGCGGTGTTGGGGCGGAACTTGTCGTTGGACACAAAGATCACGCCTGAAGTGCCCAGCGAGACAAAGCCTTCGCCGGGGCGGATAGCACCAATACCGCAGGCGGCAGCGGCGTTGTCGCCAGCCCCGCCAGCGATGACGACCTCGCCCGTCATGCCCCAGCGCTGCGCCAGATCTGCCTTGAGCTGTCCGGCAACTGCCGACCCTTCCACAAGCCGCGGCATGTGTGCGCGGGTGAGGCCGGTGAGGGTAAGGAGTTCATCAGACCAGTCGCGCCGTGCAACGTCCAGCCAGAGCGTGCCGGCCGCGTCGGACATGTCCTCGACGTGTTCGCCGCTCAGCAGGAGGCGAACATAGGCCTTGGGCAGCAGGACCTTTTCGATCTGCTCGAAAATTGCTGGCTCGTTCTTCCGCACCCAGGCCAGCTTGGGTGCCGTAAAGCCCGGCATGGCGATGTTGCCGGCAACGTCGCGCAGTTGCGGCAGCGCCGCTTCCATCTCGGCGCATTCGGCTGCCGAGCGGCCGTCATTCCAGAGAATGCAGGGGCGGAGCACCGCATCGTCCTTGCCCAGCAGCGTTGCCCCATGCATGTGGCCGGAGAGGCCGATGCCGCGCACCGCAGCCAAGGCTGCCGGGTGGCTTTGTTTCAGCGTGTCGACAGCGGCAAGAGTTGCTGTCCACCAGTCGGCGGGGTTCTGTTCGGACCAGCCCGGATGGGGGCGGACCGGCTCGACGGCAGGCGCCGAGGCATCCCCGAGCGGCTTGCCTTGATCGTCGATCAGTAGCGCCTTGACGCCGGACGTGCCGATATCGATGCCGAGATAGGTCATGAGGCACGTACCTCATGAACGGGAAACAACACCATCTGAACGTCCTCCCGGGCCTTGAAGCCCCCGCCGTTGTGCTTGAGTGCCGGTCTTCTAGCGTAGATTGTCGCGCAGGAAAATCCCGATTTCAATCGAATTGCTTTCGCCCATGCCATTGCCGCCCAAGGCGAGCATGCGGGCAGCCGCAATGGCTTCGCGGATTTCGCCGTCCGGGTTCTGGTCCAGCACCACGTCGATGACGCCCGCCTCAAGGCCTTGCCGGGTTGGGCCGGTCAGTTCGTGGGCAATGACCCGGATCGTTCCCGGCTGCTGCCTCGCCTCAAGTGCTGCGACAAGGCCGCCATTGCCGGCGCCGAGATTGTATATGCCCGCAAGGTCGGGATGCTTGGCCAGAAGGTCGCCGATGATGGCTTCGGTTTCACTTCTTTCGTCATGGCCCTCCACGGGACCGATAAGGTGAAGCTGGGGGAACTCGGAGGCCAGCGCTGCCTCAAACCCGGCTAACCGGTCGGCATGATCGCGCAAGTGGAGGGAGCCAGCAATTATCGCGACCTTGCCGCCCTGCGGCAGGAAGCGCCCCATCAGCGAAGCCGCAGTGCGGCCGGCAGCGACATTGTCGATGCCGATGAAGTGCCGGCGCTGCGTGCCGGGCAGGTCCGACACCAGCGTTATAATCACCACGCCCCGCTTGCTGGCAGCGTCCACCGCCGCCTGCACCGAGGGCTCCTGGCTGCCTACAATGATGGCGCAGTCGCATTGGCGCGGGTCCAGCCGGTCGAGACAGGCGACAAGGGCCGCTGCGTCTAGGGTACGGACCCGCTGCATCTCGATGTGAACGCGATCGGACAGGGCGGGGCCGGCGCGACGCTCCACCGCCTCGGCAAGGCTGGCCATGAACTCGTTGGACCCATCGGGCAGGATGAAGGTCATCCGCAGGTCGCGCGATCGGGCCAGAAGCGAAGCGCCCAGGTCGCGCTGGAAGCCGATCTGGGCAATGGCCGCCTCCACCTTTTCCACTGTCTGGGGCCGCACGCCCGCCCGGCCGTTGAGCACACGATCCACCGTCGCCAGCGAAACGCCGGCCTGGCGTGCCACATCATGTACCGTTGCCCGGCGCCTCAACCCGATGTCGTTCACGTCGTCTCCCTGCTGTTGCTCCCACCAAAGGGACCGGAGGCGAAAAGGTCAAGTGTGACGTTGCAGGTGGCGGAAAAAGCAGGCTACAGGTGAGCCCGCTAAAGAGGAGGCAGGGCATGGCCATAGCGGTTTCGACATTCGGTGAATTCAAGGGCAAGCGCGTCGACCAGTTCCGCCTCGAGAGCAGCACGGGTGTTTGCGTCGATATCATCGGCTATGGCGTGGCGGTGCGCGACTGGCGTGTGCCGGTGAGCGGCGGAGAACGTTCCGTGGTGCTCGGCTTCGACACCATGGACGCTTATGCCGAACATAGCCCGCATTTCGGTTCGCTGGCAGGGCGCGTTGCCAATCGCATCAAGGGCGCGAGCTTCGAGCTCGGCGGCAAGACCTACCAGCTGCCCCCCAATGCCGGCGACCTGCAGTTGCATGGCGGAGAAGAGGGGCTTGGGCGCCAGGTTTGGGATGGGCAGGTGGACGAAGCCAACAATGCCGTACGCTTTACCTTCCATTCGCCCGATGGCGCGATGGGGTATCCAGGCAACGTCAATTTCTCTGCCACCTATACGCTCAAGGGCAATCGGCTGCGGTTGGCGCTGCATGCGACCACCGACCGCGCCACGCCGATCAGCCTGGTTCAGCACCAGTACTTCAACCTCGGCACGAGTGATGACGTGCTCGACCATACGATCCAGGTCAATTCCAGCGCCTATACCGAACTGGGCGCAGACCTCGCCCCGACGGGCGCCATCCTGCCGTCGCGGGGCACCATCTATGACCTGCGCCAGCCCCGCACCATGCGCGACGCGGCGGGCCGTCCCGTCGACTATGACATCGGTCTTGTTCTCGATACCGGGCGCAGCTTTTCCGACCCGATCGCAACCGTGGTCTCCCCCGACCGTGACCTCACGCTCAAGCTCTGGAGCGACCGGCCGGGTGTCCAGGTCTATAACGGCGTCTGGACGGACGTGGCGGTGCCGGGGCTGAACGGCAAGACCTACAAGAAGCACGCAGGCTTTTGCCTCGAAGACCAGGCATTCGCCGATGCGGTGCACAATCCGCACTTCCCCAATGTAATCTACAGCCCCGACCGCCCCTATTCGCACTGGTGCGAGTTCGAGATCGCCTGATGCGAGGCCTGCTGACGCGGGCTGTCAGGTGATGCCCTCAGTTTCTCTCCGTCGTGGAGAGAGAACATGCAACCGACGGTCTGTGGTTCTGGGATCGCGTCGCCCTGCCGGAGGCTTGGCGTCGCGAGCGGAATCTGGCAGCTAGTCCCCCCGGGGGAGGACGCGCCATGGACAAGACCGAACGGCTGTTTGCAGTCATGGATGCCTTGCGGCGCCACCGGCGTCCGGTCACGGCTGCGGCCCTGGCCGAGGAACAGGGCGTCTCCGTCCGCACCATGTACCGGGACGTGCAAACGCTTATCGGGCTCGGCGCCCCCATCGATGGCGAGGCGGGGGTCGGCTATATGCTGAAACCCGGATTTTTCTTGCCGCCGCTGATGTTCAGCGCCGAAGAGCTTGAGGCGCTGGTGCTGGGTGCTCGCTGGGTGGGTGCGCAGCCTGATGACGGCCTCAGCCTTGCGGCGCAGAATGCCCTGGCCAAGATCGCCACCGCGTCTCCCGAGGATCTGCGCGACCGGATCAACGACACGGGCCTCTGGCCCATGGCGGTGTGGAGCCGCAACAAGAAGCCGATGCCGATCCTGGGTGAAGTGCGGCAGGCCATGCGCACTGAAAAGGCACTCACCATCAGCTATGAGGACGAAGGGCGCAACGCCTCGGAGCGCACGATCTGGCCCGTGCAGCTGGCCTATTATGAGGGCAAGCAGGTGATCGCCGCCTGGTGCTGCCTTCGTGGCGCGTTCCGCAACTTCCGCACCGACCGCATCATCGCCCTGGCGGCAACCGACCAGCGTTATGGCAAGCGCCGCGCCGTGCTGGAGCGTGAGTGGCGGGACAGCTGGCAGCACGACCGCTGGTTTGAGCGTCACAGCGAAACGGGCGACGCTGTTCCACGTGAATCAGCGCACGAGGACCCCAAGGAGCGGCCAGAGCCATCCGAAGGCAAAGGCGGACAACCCGACTAGATGCAGCAGGGCGATGGCCCAGGTGGTGGCGACGAAGCGCGGCTTCACCGTCTTGTGGCGGTAGACTTCCTGCGCCGAAAGGCCGCCGATGATGCCGAAGCATAGATCGACCACGTGGAGATTGGTTTCGCTGACCCGGTAGCGGCCGCTGATGGCGTAGCGCTTGTCGAAGCGGTAGAGCAGGGCGGATGCCGCGCCCATGAAGGCATAGGGCAGGCAGAGCCACACCGGCAGCCGACCAAAAGCCACCGCCCAAAGGATAAGCAGCGTCATCATCGTGGCCGTGGCGGTCCGGAGGCCGACCTTTAGCGGAGATACACCGGTACTCTGTTGGCGCTCCCGCGATATAGGGGCCACCGCGACACTGGTGACGACCACATCCTTGGCGGCAGGCTTGCCCTTGCGGCCCTTGCCGATGTCGAAGGAGACCTTGTCGCCCTGCTTGGGCCGCGCGCCATCGGCAACGGCCGAGATGTGGACATAGTAGTCCTTGCCCGTTTCATCACGGGCGAAGCCATAGCCACCCTTGTTGTTCCACTGGACCAGTTCGCCCGATCGTCGCATGCCAAACCCGCCGCTGCCGCACGATCAGCAATATGCGGCAGGGGTTAATGGTTCTTCATGCCCGCTGGTTCGACAATCCGCAGATTCACGTGAAACACCTATCCACAGGCCACCCGCGCGGGGTGGATCAGGGGATAATAGGCTATGGTGAGGGAGGTGGGGGTGAGTTTCTGATTTCGGTAGGAGACTTTCCCAATCACTGAGCGTCACCCTCGGGCTCGAGCCGAGGGCTCTTTGCTTAACCCAAGGTTCCTTAAGTGCAGAGCCCTCGGGTCTAGCCCGAGTGTAACGGCTGGTGGGTAGAGCCCACAGATGGTGGCCATCCCCAAATCACCTCCCGTCCTCCTCACCTAAATCGCGCCACTGGGGCGATCTTCCCCTTGGACGGATCAGGCGGTCAAGGGAGGTACCGATCAGAACGGTTTTGCTCGCAGAGCACTTGGTCTCAGCTGAACTGCATCTGCCGCAGCGGCAGCTTGATGGCGCCAGGAAAGCCGGCGGCAAGGTCACGGGGAAAGCGGGTGCGGAGTGGTTCTGGAAAAACCGGACCTATCGGCAGTGCATCCAGCGGGAACCAGCGCGCCGCCACGATAGACTCACCGGAAGCGGGGTTGCGTGAAACGTCGATCTCGCCTGACATGGGTTCGGCGAGAAACCAGAACTTGAGTACCCGCTGCTCGGCGCTCCAGAGTTCATCGATATAGGCCAGTCGCGTTGCCATGACGTGGAGACCTGTCTCCTCGAGTGTCTCCCGCTCAGCCGTGCGGGCGAGTTCCTCATTGCCCTCGACCCCGCCCCCAGGAGCCGCCCAGAAATCGTGTTCGCCGGCACGATGGTGACGCACCAGCAGAATGGCATTATCGCGGACCACAAGGGCACCGCAGGAAATCCGATGCTGCTGCATCACCTGTCTCCGTCATAAGTTCCCGGCAGACCTAGGGCGCTAGGTTCACGCAGACAAGGCCTGTGATTCCGTCATGCCGTTCCCAGGTTCAGCCGGTAGCTTAACGCCTCGGCAATGTGCGGCCGCCCGACCTTGTCGAGACCAGCGAGATCGGCGAGCGTGCGGGCGACCTTGAGGACGCGGTGGTAGGCACGGGCGGACAGGTTGAAGCGCTCGGCTGCCTGCAGCAGGAGCATCTGGCTTTCGCGGTCGGGATTGACCACCGCCTCGATCAGGGTGGGGCCGGCGGCGGCATTGGTGAAGATGTCGGGCGCACTGTGGGCGGCATAGCGCTGCCGTTGCCGGTCGCGCGCCGCTTGAACCCGCTCGGCGACTGCCGCGGAACTTTCCGGCGCGGCGGATGGCGCGATCATATCGGCAGCGGTGACTGCAGGCACGTCGATGCGGATATCGATGCGATCGAGGAATGGACCGGAGATGCGCGCCTGGTAATCGTCGGCGCAAGCCTTGCCGCGCTTGCAGGTATGGCCCGGCGTGCCGGCCTGCCCGCATTTGCACGGGTTCATCGCCGCCACCAGTTGCACCCGGCTGGGATAAGTCACCCGCGCATTGGCCCGGGCAATGACCGTCTCACCCGATTCCAGCGGCTGGCGCAGCGAGTCGAGCACGCTGGGGGCAAATTCAGGCAGTTCATCGAGAAACAGCACGCCATTATGGGCCAGGCTGACTTCGCCGGGACGGACGCGCAGGCCGCCGCCCACCAGCGCAGCCATGGAAGCGGAGTGATGGGGCGCCCGGAAGGGCCGGCGATCCGACAGGGCGCCATTCACCAGTTCGCCGGCAATGGACTGGATCATCGAAATATCGAGCAGTTCCCGCGGATTGAGCGGCGGCAGGATAGAGGGAAGCCGCGCGGCGAGCATGGACTTGCCGGCACCGGGCGGACCGATCATCAGCATGTTGTGGCCGCCTGCGGCCGCCACCTCAAGTGCGCGCCGCGCCACCTGCTGGCCGCGCACGTCGATCAGGTCGGGGAGTTCGCCATTGGGCCGGTGCTTGAGCGGCCGCGGTCGCGCCGCCAGCTGGTGGCCGGTCAGGTGATTGACCAGCGCTAGGAGGCTTTCGGCGGCGATGATGTCGAGATCCTCGCCGGCCCAGGCTGCCTCGGCACCGGAACCCGCGGCACAGATGAGGCCGAGCCCGCGACCCTGCGCGGCGATTGCAGCAGGAAGGATGCCGCCAACATGGGCCAGCCGGCCGTCAAGGCCAAGTTCGCCCAGGGCAAGGTAGTTGTCGAGAGCGTCGGCGGGCATGGCACCGATCGCCGCCATGATGCCGAGGGCTATGGGCAGGTCGTAGTGGCTGCCCTCCTTGGGCAGGTCGGCCGGCGCCAGATTGACGGTAATGCGCTTGGGTGGAAGTCCCAGGCCGGAGGCATGCAACGCGGCGCGGACACGCTCGCCGGATTCCTTGACCGCCTTGTCCGGCAGGCCTACCAGAATGAAGTTGGGCAGGCCGGGTGCGATCTGCACCTGCACGTCGACCGGCACGGCCTCGATGCCCTGAAAGGCTACGGTTGCGACACGGGTGACCATCTGTACTCCCCCAAGTACGTCATGCGACCGGCACGTTGATCATCTTACAAGAACATAGTGCGAACGCATTGTGAAGTGTTAACCATGCTGTTTGCCACACTGGTAAACATAATCGCGCGTTAACCCGCGCATGTGAATTGAAGGCAGTAGTTTGTATTGCGTGAGTTCTGCCCGATGCTTGCCAGCCGGTCCTTTCCATCACTTTCGGGAATAGCCAAGGGTGCGGCATCAGCCATATTGGCCGCGATTCTCGTCGCCTGCTCTTCAGGGGGCGGCCTTTATGGCCCGATCCAGGGGGACAATCGCCCCCATTCGGGCGTGGATCGGGCCCGCGGCATGCCAATCCAGGGCATCGACGTGGCGCGCTACCAGGAAAACGTCGATTTCCGCCAGGCTTTCCAGTCCGGCATCCACTTCGTTTTCATGAAGGCCACCGAAGGCCGCGACTATCTCGATCCCAACTTCCGCACCAACTGGGTGCGGGCACGCGATGCGGGCATGCCGCGCGGCGCCTATCACTTCATGACCTGGTGCTCGCTGGCTTCGGAGCAGGCAGCCTGGTTCATCCAGAACGTGCCCGCCGATCCCGACGCGCTGCCGCCGGTGCTGGACCTCGAGTGGAACAACCATTCGAGCTGCAAGAACAAGCCGTCCCGTGCCGATGCGCTGGAAAAGATCCGCGTCATGCTCGACGCCATGGAGCGTCACACCGGCAAGCTGCCGATCATCTATACGGACATGAACTTCCACCGCGACGTGCTGAACGGGGAATACTTCCCCAATGCCTTCTGGCTGCGCTCCACTGCTGCCGAGCCGCATGAGCGCTACAGCAACCGCACCTGGACCTTCTGGCAGTGGACGCAGACCGGCGTGGTGCGCGGGGTCAAGGGCGAGGTCGACCGCAATGCCTTCTATGGCGGACAGAACGAGTGGATCCAGTTCCTCCTGACCGGCTGCGACCCACGCGCCATTGCGGCGCTGGCACCCACCGGAAGGTGCCAATCGGCCAAATAGCTTTGGCTTGCCAGCGCGGCAGGCGAGGTCTAGCCTTCCTGGGTCATTAGCTGGGCAGCATGCCCAAAGCGGAGGAGACCAGCCATGGCCAAGGGCCAGATGCGCAGCAACAAGGAAGCCAAGAAGCCGAAAAAGGACAAGGTCGAGGCGGCCAAGAATGTGACGGGGCTCGGCTCCGGCAGTGCCGGCAATTCGGCAAAGAAGTAGATCAAGCGGCCGGTGCAAACCGGCCGTTTTGCTTTGTCAGGCCGCGCCGCTAAGGATGCCGCTGGTCTTGATGCCGTCAAAGACAAACTGCACCGCCAGCGCCGCCAACAGGATGCCGATGATGCGCGACACGACGGCAAGGCCGGTCACCCCCAGGAGGCGCTGGATGGGAATGGCGACAAGAAGCGTCAGCCAGGCCAGGAACAGGATCACCACGATCGCCGCCAGGACCGCCCAGAATTCCAGATCGGTTTTGGTGCCGGTGGTCAGAAGGATCACGGCGCTGATAGCGCCGGGCCCGGCAAGCAGCGGCATCGCCAGGGGAAAGACCGCGATATCCTCGCGCTGACGGGCTTCCACCTCTTCCTCGTCGGTCGTCCCGGTGCCGCCCGAATGGCGGGCAAAGACCATGTCGATGGCGATCAGGAACAGCAGAAGGCCGCCCGCGGTGCGCAGGGCCGGGATGGTGATGCCGAAGAGGTCGAGAATCGGATTGCCCAGGACGCCGAACAGCAGGAGGATCAAGACAGCGATGATGACGCCACGCGTCGCGAAGGCAAAGCGCTCCTGGGCCGTGTTGCGCTTGGTGAGTGCGGCAAAGATGAAGGCGATGTCTGCAACGCCCACGGTGGCGAAGAGCGTGGCAAAGGCGACAAGAAAGGTGGTCGTGGGCATGACGCTGGTTCCGGCTGGTGGCGCTAGTGCTAGCCCGATTGCACGGCTTTGCCCAGAAGAGGTTTAGGCGGCCTCAGACCATCCGGGCGCCTGCCGCAAGGGCGGCGAGGGTGAGGAGGGCGGCGGTGTCGAGCCAGACGCGGCTCCGCGTCAGCCAGCCGGGCTTCGGCCGGGTGCTGGGCAGGAAGCGCAGGAGCCAGACGGCTCCGTAGAGCACCCAGAGGATGAAGAAGCCAACCATCGCCACGTCGGCAAAGTTGGAATTGTTGAAGCCGACCATGATGCGCGTGAGGCCGGCGCCAAGGAGGATGAACAGGAGGTAGAGGCCAGTTACGACCACCGAGTTGCGCCAGAAGCGCAGGGTCAGCCGATCATCGACCGGCGCCGTGCGGCGCAAGCGGCGGAACAGGAACCAGCCGCAGAAGGCAAGGATCGCCGCCAGCAAAAGCCACATCAGCGGCGGCGCTTCTCGATGGCATCCCAGATCATGACGGCAATGTCGGGTCCGCCGAAGCGCTTGATCTCGCGGATGCCGGTGGGGGAGGTGACGTTGATTTCGGTGAGGTAATCGCCGATGACGTCGATGCCCACAAAGATCATGCCGCGGTCCTTGAGTGCGGGGGCAATGGTGGCGCAGATCTCCCGGTCGCGCTCGGTGAGCTCGATGAATTCGGGGCGCCCACCGACATGCATGTTGGAGCGCGCCTCGCCGTCAGCTGGAATGCGGTTGAGCCCGGCCACCGGTTCGCCATCAATGATGATGATGCGCTTGTCGCCCTTGCGGACGTCCGGCAGGTATTTCTGGATCATGAAGGGTTCGCGATAGTTCTGCTCGAAGAGTTCGAGCAACGAGGCGAGGTTGTGGTCACCTTCCTGGATAAAGAAGACGCCGGCGCCGCCATTGCCATAGAGCGGCTTGACGATGATGTTGCCGTGCTCGCGGCGGAAATCGCGGATCATGTCCCGGTCACGGGTGACCAGCGTCGGCGGCATCAGCTCGGGGAAATCGGTGACGAGGATCTTTTCAGGCGCGTTGCGGACGGCGGCGGGCGGATTGACCACCAGCGTCTTGGGATGGATGCGCTCGAGCAGGTGCGTGAGCGTGATATAGTTCATGTCGAAGGGCGGATCCTGGCGCATCAGCACCACGTCCTGGGTGGAAAGGTCCACCCGCTGCGCCTCGCCTAGGGTAAAGTGCTCGCCCTTGGGTTGATCCAAAACGGTGATTGGCTGGGCCAGCGCCGAAACGATGTCGCCCTGCAGAGCCAGGGTGTCGGGCGTAAAATGGAGCAGCTCGTGGCCGCGGGCCTGCGCTTCGAGCATCATGGCGAAGGTGGAATCGCCGCGCGGATTGATGGTGGCGACATGGTCCATCTGGACCGCTACTTTGAGCTTCATAGTGGTTCTCAACTGGCATCGAAGGCGTTGGAGATGTGGCGCGGCCATCGCCCGCGTGCAAGGAAAATCACGTCGAAGCGGAGATTGCTCGCGGCCTTGGCGGGATGGCGAGCCAGCCAGTATCGCGCTACCTGGATGATGCGGCGCTGATTAACCGCGTTCAAGGTCTCGGCTTCGCTGGCCGCCTTGCTGCGAGCCTTGACCTCGACGAAGACGGTGGTGCCGAAGCGCTCGAGGATGAGGTCGATCTCGCCCACGGGCGTCTTGTAGCGCCTTGCGACGACCCGGTAGAGCTGAAGGCGCAGGAACCATTCGGCCAGCCGCTCGCCGCGATGGCCGTCGCGATAGGCGGCAATGCGGGCGCTACTTTTCGCTCTTGAGCCGGAGCGCGGCATCGTAGACCTCCTTGCGCTTGAGCCCGAACTGCTCGGTGACCTCGTCGACGGCGGCGCGCAAAGGCTGTTCGGCCATGGCCAAGGCCAGCGCCGCCTCCCACTCGCCGGCGTCCGGCGTTGCCGCTTCCGTGGCACCGGCAACGACGATGACCGCCTCGCCCTTTGTCTCGGCTTCGGCAAATTCCTGCGCGAGTGTCTGAAGCGTTCCGCGATGAATGCGTTCGAAGCGTTTGGTCAGTTCCAGCGCCACGGCGGCCTGCCGGTCGGGCCAGAGTTCGGCCATGGCGGCAAGAGTGTCGTCGAGGCGGCGGGGCGATTCGTAGAAGACCAGCGTTTCACGTGAATCGCCCAGCGCCTTGAGCGCGGTGGCGCGGGCACCGGCCTTGGCAGGCAGGAAGCCGTGAAAGGCAAAGCTGTCGGTGGGTAAGCCTGCCACCACCAGCGCCGACAGGAGTGCCGAGGCGCCGGGAATAGGGAAGACTGGTTGCCCGGCTTCGGTCAGGGCGCGGATCAGAGGGAAGCCGGGGTCGGAGAGGAGCGGGGTGCCGGCGTCGGAGATCAGGGCGATGGCCTGACCGGCGGCGACGCGGCTGACGATGTCGTCGGCCTTGGCGCGCTCGTTGTGTTCGTGAAGGGCAATGCGGCGGCCCTTGATGCCATAGTGGTCGAGCAGCCGGGCCGACATTCTTGTGTCTTCACAAAGGATTACCGAGGCGGCGGCGAGGGTCTCGAGGGCGCGGATAGTGATGTCGCGGAGGTTGCCGATGGGGGTGGCGACGACGTAGAGGCCCGGTGCGAGGGGCGGAGCGGTAAAGCTTTGCCCGGCAATGAAATAGCCGGCATTGGTGTCGTCCATATGCGCACCTCCAGACAGTGATTTGCTAGCACATGGAGCGGCACATGTTAGCAGCGTGCTAGCAGGCCCTAGGCTGCCAGATCGGCGACGACGGCGTCGAGCACCGGGAAGCCCTTCTCGGTCACGCGCAAATTGCCGTTGGGCAGGGTTTCCACAAAGCCATAGCCTTTGAGCGCCTCGATCTGGCGCGGGGAAATCTTGCGGCCCGAAATGGAGGTGAAGCGCGCCGGGGAAATGCCTTCCTTGAGGCGGAGGCCCATGACCAGGAACTCGTCGCCCTGTTCTTCCCAGGTGAGGACGTCGTCCTCGACCATGCCATGGCCCTGCGCCTTGACCTTTTTCTGCCAGTCGAACGGCATCTTCTCGGCGGCGGTGGCGTGGCGCTGGTTGTTGATCATCAACCTTCCATGGGCGCCCGGGCCGATACCGGCATATTCGCCATAGCGCCAGTAGAGCATGTTGTGGCGCGATTCCTGGCCGGGACGGGCATGGTTGGAAATCTCGTAGGCGGGCATGCCGGCCGAAGCGGTCAGTTCCTGCGTCAGCTCGTAAAAGTCAGCCGCCAGATCCTCGTTGGGCATCTGGAGCTTGCCGGCCTGATGGAGGTCGAAGTAGCGCGTGCCCTGCTCGATGGTGAGCTGGTAGAGGGAGATATGGCCCTGGGCAAGCCACAGGCCTTCCTTGAGCTCGTCTTCCCAGTCTTCCAGCGTCTGCCTGGGACGCGCATAGATGAGGTCGAAGCTCGAGCGCTCGAAGACCGACTGGGCGATGCGCACGGCGGCAATGGCTTCATCGACGCTGTGGCGTCGCCCGAGTTCGGCCAAAGGCCCTTCGCGCAGCGACTGGACGCCCAGCGAAACGCGATTGACGCCGGCGGCGCGGTAGCCCTTGAAGCGGTCGACTTCGACGCTGGTCGGGTTGGCCTCGAGCGTGATCTCGGCGCGCGCGTCGATCGTCCAATGCCTGGCAATGGCGTCGATGATGCGGCCGGTCGACTGCGGGTTCATCAGCGAGGGCGTACCGCCGCCGAAAAAGATCGACTGCACGATGCGCCCCGGCGTCATCGCTGCAATGGTGGCGATCTCCTGCTCATAGGCGGCGACATAGTCGATCTCGTCGAAGGGCCCGCGATGAACATGCGAATTGAAATCGCAATAGGGGCACTTGGCCGCGCAGAAGGGCCAATGCACATAGATCCCGAACAGGTCGTTGGGTGCGGTCATCGGTTGCACCCACGGAGCAAGTTCCCCTCCCCCTTGAGGGGAGGGGTTAGGGGTGGGGGTTCAGAACCATCCACAAGATCGACAGGTGCGGAGAGGCCGGAACCCCCACCCTTGATCCCTCCCCTCAAGGGGGAGGGAGACGACTGATACATCGCAGTCCGATCAGCGCTCAATCTGCCCCTCCACGAAGAGGGCGAAGGAGCGCGCGCGGTGGCTGAGGCCCTGCTGGCCGGGGCACCAGGAATGCTTCATTTCGGGCGACATCTCGCCAAAGGTCAGGTCATAGCCATCGGGCATGAAGACGGGATCGTAGCCGTGGCCCTGGTTGCCGCGCGGCGGCCAGACCAGGGTGCCGAAGCACTGGCCGTGGTAGATCACGTCGCGGCCATCAGGATGGGCAAGGCAGAGCGTGGCGTTGAACGAGCCCCGGCGCTGCGACGGCGAGGTGGCATTGGCCGCCTGCAAGGCATCTTCCACCCGCTTCATGGCATGGTTGAAGTCGCGCGGCACGCCAGCCCAGTCAGCCGTATAGACACCCGGATCGCCGCCCAGCGCATCGACGCACAGCCCTGAATCGTCGCTGAGCGCCAGAAGGCCTGAGGCCCTGGCTGCCGCATGGGCCTTGAGGCGGGCGTTTTCGGCAAAGGTGGTGCCGGTTTCTTCCGGCTCCGGCAGGCCGAGTTCGCCCGCCGAGGTCAGCTCCAGCCCAAAGGGGGCGAAGAGCTCCTGGAATTCCTTGAGCTTGCCGGCATTGTGGGTGGCGAGCACCAGACGATCGCCGGCGCGGAGGCGGGGGATGCTCATTTGGATGTCCTCGGCTTGGCGTCGAGCGCCCGCATCACGTCGTTCCAGAGCGCACAATTTTCTGGCGACACCGGCCTTGGCGTTTCCGCCGGCTTGGGTGCCGGACCGGCGGTCAGCTTGTTGAGGAGCCAGGCGATCACGCGAGCGCCTCCTGCTGGAACAGGGTCAGTTCGCCGATGCCTTGTTCGGCCAGCGCCATGAGGGCGTTGAGCTCGTCGCGGGAGAAGGGGGCCTGTTCGGCCGTGCCCTGGATCTCGACGAACTTGCCGGAGCCGGTCATGACGAAGTTGGCGTCAGTATGGGCTTCGACGTCCTCGAGGTAATCGAGATCGAGCACGGGCGTGCCGCGATAGATGCCGCAGGAGACGGCGGCCACCGAGTCGCGCAGCGCCTGGCCCTTGGTCAGCTTGCGCTCGTCCATCCAGCGGATGGCATCGGCCAGCGCCACATAGGCGCCGGTGATCGAGGCGGTGCGGGTACCGCCATCGGCCTCAAGCACGTCGCAGTCGAGCGTGACCTGGTTTTCGCCCAGGAGCTGCAGGTCGACCACGGCACGCAGCGAACGGCCGATCAGGCGCTGGATTTCCTGGGTGCGGCCCGATTGCTTGCCGGCGGCTGCCTCGCGGCGGGTGCGCGAGCCGGTGGCGCGGGGCAGCATGCCATATTCGGCGGTAACCCAGCCCTGGCCCTTGCCGCGCAGCCAGCCGGGCAGGCTCGATTCCACGGTGGCGGTGACCAGGACCTTGGTGTTGCCGAAGGAAACGAGGCAGGAGCCCTCCGCTTTCATCGCGACGTTGCGTTCGATGATCACCGAGCGCATCTGGTTGGGCTCACGTCCGGAAGGGCGCATAAGATATCCGCAGAAAATTGCCGTTAACCGCCTCTTAACCCTCATTGGACGGGCTCACAAGCGTGGGCGGCTTGGCGGGCGGCAGCAATGCGCTTAAATGAGGTCCTAGGGTTAAAGCAGAAGATTTTATTCAAGCATGGTCAGGCCTCCCGAAGACTTCTTAAGCGTGCTCAATGCCCGCAGCCAGGACATCTTCCGCAAGATCGTCGAGCGCTATCTCGACACCGGCTCGCCCGTGGGCTCGCGCGACCTCAGCCGCATGCTGCAGTCGGGGCTGTCGCCGGCTTCGGTGCGCAATGTCATGGCCGATCTCGAGGACCTGGGGCTGATCGCGGCGCCCCACACTTCAGCGGGGCGGGCGCCGACGCAGGAAGGCTTGCGGTTCTTTGTCGATGCGATGCTCGAAGTGGGCGCCGTCAACGAGACCGAACGCTCCCAGATCGCCCAGAGCATCGAGGGACAGCATCGGGGCCAGGTGGAAGACGTCCTCACCGAGGCCAGCGCGCTCCTCAGTGGCCTCAGCCAAGGCGCCGGCGTGGTCATCGCCACCAAGAGCGACCTCGTGCTGCGCCATATCGAATTCGTGCGGCTCGACGCGTCGCGCGCCATGGCGATCCTGGTCGGGCAGGACGGGCAGGTGGAAAACCGCATCATGGAGATACCGCCGGGCCTCACCGCCTCGGCGCTGACGCAGGCGGGCAATTACCTTGCGCGGCATGTGGTGGGCCGCACCATTGCCGAAGCGCGCAAGGCGCTCAGCGAACAGCGGGCCGAGCAGCGCCAAGAGCTCGATGAACTGACGCAGAAGCTGGTCGACGCAGGCATCGCGACGCTGGCGCAGGCGTCTCCCGCCAGCCAGCCGACGGTGATCGTGCGCGGCCGCGCCAACCTTATCAATGACGCCATGGCGAGCGATGAATTGCTGCGCATGCGGCAGCTGTTCGACGAGCTCGAAAGCAAGGACGGGTTGCTTGAGCTCCTGGGCGATGCGGAAAAGGCGCAGGGCGTGCGCATCTTCATCGGCTCGGAAAACAAGCTGTTCTCGCTATCGGGCTCCTCGGTGATCCTCAGCCCCTACAAGGATGCCAATGACAAGGTGGTGGGTGTCCTGGGCGTCATCGGCCCGACACGGCTCAATTATGCGCGCATCGTGCCGGTGGTGGATTACACCGCGCATGTGATCTCGGCGATGATGGCGCGGAAGCGGTAGGGTTGCGGCTCCGTCCAGGGGATCCCAGCACCACGGCGTCATCCCCGCGCAGGCGGGGATCTCCCTTCTCCGGCGCCTCTGGGGCCAAAGGGGGATTCCCGCCTTCGCGGGAATGACGCGGTGGAGGCGCGGGAAGGACGTTGTGGGAGGCGAAAGAGCCAAAACGTCGCGACACTTGAATTGCCGCCATGTTTGGCCGATATGCGGGGCAAACCAGTTACTCTTGCGGACCTGAACAATGATGAGCGACGAAAACGCCGCCTCCGGCGAAACGCCTGAAGTCGAAAACACCGTCGAGCCCGAAGTGGACCCGGTGGAAGCGCTGCGCGCCGAGAATGCCGAGCTCAAGGATCGCGTGCTGCGCACCCATGCCGAGATGGAAAACCTGCGCAAGCGCACCGAGCGCGACGTCAACGATACGCGCTCCTATGCCATTGCCGGCTTTGCCCGCGACATGCTGAGCGCCACCGACGCCCTGAGCCGCGCCCTGATGGTGCTGCCCGCCGAGGCGCGCGAGAATGGCGACGCCACCACCAAATC
Organism: Devosia sp.; assembly: GCF_036563435.1. Lineage (GTDB taxonomy): Bacteria > Pseudomonadota > Alphaproteobacteria > Rhizobiales > Devosiaceae > Devosia. The sequence continues at coordinate 276,468 of NZ_DATCMJ010000014.1, read as the reverse complement.
GCTGATCGAGGGCATCGAGCTGGCCGAGCGCGAAATGCAGCGGCTCCTCGCCAAGCATGGCGTCAAGCCGATCGAGGCAGAGGGCCAGAAGTTCGATCCCCACCGCCACCAGGCGATGTTCGAAGTGCCCGATCCAAGCAAGCCGGAAGGCACGGTTGTGCAGGTGGTGCAGACCGGTTTTGCCATTGGCGAACGGGTGTTGCGGCCGGCCATGGTGGGTGTGGCCAAGGGTGGCCCGAGCCATGTGCCGAGTGACGAAGCGGTCGACAAGAGCGCCTAGTGGTTCCTGCCATTTGGGCGTAGCCCTCATGGCTTCTCAGCTAAAATCCGTCCACCGGACGGATTTTGCGGCAAGCCGCCGCTTCGAAGTTTCACGTGAATCCCCGCCGCGAGGCGGGGATTTTTGTTTGGATGAAGGTTTGCAGTCGACTCCCTCCCCCTCGCGGGGAGGGATCAAGGGTGGGGGTGGGTTTGACCAGAGGCATCGTGGCCCTCGCACCCCCACCCGGCTTGATGACGGACTTAGCAAAATGCTAAGTCCTATCTCGCTTCCCTCCCCGCAAGGGGGAGGGTGTCGACTGAGAGCTCGGCGTCACCCCAGGATCTCCCGGCTCATGATGCGCTCTACCCCTGCTTCCGCCATATCAGTCCAGGCCCGTTTCAGGCTGCCATTGCTGTCGATGGCGCGGGTGGCGTCTTCGATTACCGTGACGTCGTAGCCAGCGGCGGCGCCGTCGATGGCGGTCCAGGCGACGCAGAAGTCGGTGGCGAGGCCCACGACATAGAGGCGCCCGACCTCGCGTTCGTTGAGATAGCCGGCAAGGCCCGTCAGCGTCTGGCGGTCGGCTTCCTGGAAGGCGGAATAGGAATCGATCTCGCGGCGGAAGCCCTTGCGCAGCACCAGCTGGCCATGGGGGATGTCGATGTCGACAGACAGCTGGGCGCCGTGGGTGGCCCAGACGCAGTGATCGGGCCAGAGCACCTGGGTGCCATAGGCCAGTTCCACGGTATCGAAGGGCGCCTTGCCGGGATGCTGGCTGGCAAAGCTCAGGTGATCGGCGGGGTGCCAATCCTGGGTGAAGACCACATTGGTGAACCTTTTGCCCAGCTGGTTGATCAGCGGCACGATTTCGTCGCCGCCCGGGACGGCCAAGCTGCCGCCGGGGAGAAAATCGTGCTGCATGTCGACCACGACCAATAGGTCGTCAGCCCCGATCTCGATGGTCACCTTCCGTCTCCTTCCTGTTTGATCCATTCGGCGCGCATGAGGCCGCGGACCGAATTGCCGAGCCAGATTGCCTCGGCCGCTTCGAGGTCGTCCAGCGTCAGCACCTGTTCGGTGGCGCGGCCGATGCCGAGCAGTTCGGCGCGCAGCGTGCCGGGCAAGAGGCCGCTCCCGACCGGTGGCGTCAGCAGGCGGCCGTCGCGCTCGAGGAAAAGGTTGGTGATCGAGCCTTCGGTCAGCTCGCCACGCTGGTTGCGGAAGACCACCTCGTCGACGCCCCAGCGCGTATGGGCCTCGATGCGCGGCTCGTCGTAGAACGCGCGATGGGTGGTCTTGTGCAGGAGCCAGAGGCTTTCCGAATTGAGCCGCTGCGGGGCGATGGCAAAGCGGAAGACCGATGGATTGGGCGGCAGCGGTACGGCGAAAAGGGCAGGGCCGGTTTCGTCCAGTGTCAGGCGGACGCGCATGCGGGCTTCGCCGAAGGATTGTCCCGTCAGGAGCGTCCCGATGGCATCGCGGTCAAACGGGAGGCCGAAAAAGCGGGCGGAGGCTTCCAATCGCGCGAGGTGGCGCTCCAGCAGCCAATAGCCTTCGCCCTTTTGCCAGAGCATGGTTTCGATCAGCGTCACGGTGGGCGCCGGTTCGGCGAAAAATGCCATCTTGAGCAGGGCCTCGCGATATTCGTCCTCAGCGACGCTATCGGCGACGATGCCGCCGCCAATGCCGATCTCGCCCCTTCCGTCCTTGTCGATCACCGCGGTGCGGATCGCGACGTTGAGAGTCAGGTCGCCACCTGGCGCGAAATGGCCGACCGAGCCGGTATAAAGGCCGCGCGGCCCGGCTTCCACCGCATGGATGATTTCCATGGCGCGCAGCTTGGGCGCGCCGGTGATGGAGCCGCAGGGAAAAAGCTGCCGCAGGAGCCCGCCGGTCGTCACATCGGGGCGTCGCCTGGCGGTGATCCCGGAGGTCATGGTGTGGAGGGTGCGGTAGGTCTCGACGGTGAAAAGGTCGGTGACCTTGACGGTGCCGATCTCGCTGATCCGGCCCAGGTCGTTGCGCAGGAGGTCGACGATCATGAGGTTTTCGGCGCGGTTCTTTTCGTCGGCGGCAAGGGCGGCGCGACCGGCCGCATCCTCGTCCACCGTCCGCCCGCGCCGGAGGGTGCCCTTCATCGGTCGCGCCGAAAGGGTGCCGCTTTCGCTCGTGACGAAGAGTTCGGGGGAGCGGGAGAGGACCCACTGCTCGCCGGTGTTGATCAGGGCGCCATAGCGCACCGCCTGCTTGCGCACGAGCTGCCGGTAGAGAGCGACCGGATCGCCCTCGAGGCGGAAATCGGCCTTGAAGGTGAGGTTGACCTGGTAGGTGTCGCCGGCGGTGATCAGCGCCATCACGTGCTCGAAAGCCTGCCGGTAGCGATCGAGGTCCCAGCGCGGCTGGATGTCGAGGGCGGCGCCGGATTTATCGGCGGCATGTTGGGCGAGGCGCTGGTCCACCTCGGCAAGCGACAGCTGCTCCGGCGCGCGGTAGAGTCCGAGCCAGAGCAGCGGCACCGTGCCGTCAAGGAGGGGGGCCAGCCGCTCCTCGAAGGCGAAGCCGGCCTCATAGCTGAGGTAGCCGGCGGCGTGGAGACCGGCGCGGTTGGCGCGCTCCAGTTCGGCGAGACAATGGTGGAGTTCGGCCGCGGTATGGGCGCGCAGAACCGCCTCGGGCGCCTCGAACCAGAAGTTGGAGCCGTCCTTGTCGAGCGTATCGTGAAGCAGCACGGTGCCGGGGGTGAACATGGCGCTGTTCTAGGCAGATTTCCCCCGGCCGTCACGGGTGCAAAACAGCGTCGGGACCATCGCAAAACTGTCTTGTGGGCGCTTGAAGCCCCCAAGCCACCCCCCTATATAGCCAGCAAGCCCAGCAATGGGCACATTCCAGTTGCAAGGAACCCGGCCTTGCGGCCACGGAACTGCCTCGCAAGAGGGGTTCCACCACGGGTTCGCTGAAAGAGAGGCTAGAGTAATGGCTAAAGTCATCGGTATCGACCTGGGCACTACCAATTCGTGCGTCGCTGTGATGGACGGCACCAATCCCAAGGTAATCGAGAATGCGGAAGGTGCGCGCACCACGCCTTCGATGATCGCCTTTTCCAAGGACGGCGAACGCCTGGTCGGTCAGCCGGCCAAGCGCCAGGCTGTGACCAATCCCGAAAATACCCTGTTTGCGGTGAAGCGCCTGATCGGCCGCCGCTTTGACGACGCCGTGGTGGCCAAGGACAAGAACCTGGTGCCCTTCAAGATCGTCAAGGCCGACAATGGCGACGCATGGGTCGAGGCTTCCGGCGACAAGTATTCGCCGTCGCAGATCTCGGCCATGGTCCTGCAGAAGATGAAGGAAACCGCCGAATCCTACCTAGGTGAAAACGTCACCCAGGCGGTGATCACGGTTCCTGCCTATTTCAACGATTCGCAGCGCCAGGCCACGAAGGACGCAGGCAAGATTGCCGGCCTCGAAGTGCTGCGCATCATCAACGAGCCGACCGCGGCTGCGCTCGCCTATGGCCTCGACAAGAAGAACACCGGCACCATCGCGGTCTATGACCTTGGCGGCGGTACCTTCGACGTGTCGATTCTCGAAATCGGCGACGGCGTCTTCGAAGTGAAGTCCACCAATGGCGACACGTTCCTGGGTGGTGAAGACTTCGACATGCGCCTGGTCGACTACCTGGCCGACGAGTTCAAGAAGGAGCAGGGCATCGACCTGCGCAACGACAAGCTTGCCCTGCAGCGCCTCAAGGAAGCTGCGGAAAAGGCCAAGATCGAACTCTCGAGCTCGACCCAGACCGAAATCAACCTGCCCTTCATCACGGCCGATGCTTCTGGTCCCAAGCACCTGACGCTCAAGCTCTCGCGCTCCAAGCTCGAGTCGCTGGTCGATGACCTGATCCAGAAGACCATCGATCCCTGCAAGCAGGCGATGAAGGATGCTGGCGTTTCGGCTTCGCAGATCGACGAAGTGGTGCTGGTGGGCGGCATGAGCCGCATGCCCAAGGTGCAGGAAGTCGTTAAGCAGCTGTTCGGCAAGGAACCCCACAAGGGCGTCAACCCTGACGAGGTGGTGGCGCTCGGCGCTGCGATCCAGGCCGGCGTGCTGCAGGGCGACGTCAAGGACGTCTTGCTGCTCGATGTCACCCCGCTGTCGCTGGGCATCGAGACGCTGGGTGGCGTGTTCACCCGCCTGATCGACCGCAACACGACCATTCCGACCAAGAAGTCGCAGACCTTCTCGACCGCCGAGGACAACCAGAGCGCGGTGACCATCCGCGTGTTCCAGGGCGAACGCGAAATGGCGGTCAACAACAAGCTCCTGGGCAATTTCGACCTGGCCGGCATTCCGCCCGCACCGCGCGGCGTGCCGCAGATCGAAGTGACCTTCGACATCGACGCGAACGGCATCGTCAACGTGTCGGCCAAGGACAAGGGCACCGGCAAGGAGCAGCAGATCCGCATCCAGGCCTCGGGTGGTCTTTCGGACGCCGACATCGAGAAGATGGTCAAGGAAGCCGAGGCCAATGCCGAAGCCGACAAGCGCAAGCGCGAGGCCGTCGAAGCCAAGAACCAGGGCGAGTCGCTGATCCACTCGACCGAGAAGTCGCTCAAAGAATATGGCGACAAGGTTTCGGCCGAGGACAAGACGGCGATCGAAACGGCAATCACCGACCTGCGCGGCGTGATCGATGGCGAAGACGCCGAAGCGATCAAGGAAAAGACCGACGCTCTGGCGCAGGCCTCGATGAAGCTGGGCGAAGCCATGTACAAGGCCTCGCAGGCGGAAGCCGAAGCCAAGGCCAATGGTACGGGCGACGACAATGACGACGACGTGGTCGATGCCGACTTCGAAGAGGTCAAGGACGACGACGACAAGAAGTCGGCCTAAGCTTTAGGCCAGATGATTGAAGAGGCCCGGCCTTGCGCCGGGCCTTTTTGATTCTGGGGTCTTTGATCTGAGCCACGCACAGCCACGGTGCGTCAGCCCGGGGCTGAGATGAGGGCTCTGCACTTGCGGTAGTTGCGCCGAGTGAAACGTCCTCGGGTCAAGCCCGGGATGACGATCGTGGTTGGGGGACCTTCGTGCCATTCGGGCATAGCCCTCATGGCCTTCTTGCCTCAAATCGCTCCACTGGAGTGATTTGCCCTGCGGGACGGCGCGAAGAGTTCCACGTGAATCATTGCCGCAAAATGAGCCTATTGGTGCCGCACTGCGTTCCCGATCATCGATCATCCTGGGACAAAGAGAGGCGAGGCGACCATGAGCGATCAGTCCCATTCTTCCCCGGACCCGCGGCCATCCGACTCCATCGGCCGCCTGGCCGAGCTGATCAGCGGCGATCCGTCGAGCCGGCTCGATGCCGACATGAAGCATGTGCTGGACCGGCTGACGGCGCTCGGCGCCAGGCCGCTGGAGCATCTGACCCCGGAGATGGCGCGGCGGCAGCCGCAGCCGGGAGAGGCGATCGCGGCCATCCTGGGTCACCAGCGCCGCGAGCGGCCCGACGATGGCGTGGAAGCCGAGGACATTTCGATTGCCGGCGCCGAAGGGGAGTTGCCGGCGCGGCTCTATCGCCCGGCGGGTCTGCTCAGCCGCCTCAACCCGGCGATTCTTTATTTCCACGGCGGCGGCTTCGTCACGGGCGGGCTCGACAGCGGTGATGCTTCGGCCCGTGCGCTGGCGCGGCGGACCGGCGCCGTCGTCCTGTCGGTGGCATATCGCCTGGCACCCGAGCATCGCTTTCCCGCCGCCCATGAGGATGCCTGGGCCGCCTGGTCGTGGCTGCTGGACCAGGCCCAGCAACTGGCCATCGACCCGCGCCGGCTGGCGGTGGCCGGGGAAGATGCGGGGGCAAACCTTGCCTTCAACGTAGCGCTCCTGGCGCGCGACCGGCGCCGCGGCACGCTGTTGCACCAGGTGTTGATCCATCCCATTGCCGGGGCCGACCTCTCCACGCCGTCCTATGGCGAAATGCTGCGGGCGCGGCCGGTGGGCCTTTCCGGCATGCGCTGGCGCTTCCACAACCTCGTGGAAGAGCCCGACACGCTCAAGGATCCGCGCCTCGACCTCCTGGCGCGCGGCGATCTTGCGGGCGTTGCTCCCGCCACCATTGTGCTTGCTGAAATCGACCCGCTGCGCTCAGAGGGAGAGGCTTTGGCCGAGGCGCTCGACCGCGCGCATGTGCCGGTCAACTGCTGGACCTATGAAGGGGTGACGCAGGGCTTTTTCGGCCTGGGCCTCGTCGTGACCAGGGCGCTCTTTGCCCAAGGCGACGTGGCAGACGCGCTGAGCAAGGCCTACGCGCCGGCGCGCCGCAGCTAGCCGCAGCTAGACCGTTGTTGATGCCAAGGGGCGCTCTTGCTATGAGCGGCCCATGTTTTGCCTTTGGCGGCCCCAGCCCCTTGTGGTGCGCGGGGTCGATTGCCATCTAGGGGTGGGCTGGAGCACAGATTTGCCGGGGCGCGCCTGACGCGACCCGCAGCGCATTGGAGACTGGTTTTTGTCCAAACGGGATTTCTACGAGGTGCTCGGCGTTCAGAAGGGCGCCGACGAGGCTACGCTCAAGAGCGCCTATCGCAAGCTCGCCATGCAGCACCATCCGGACCGCAATCCGGGGAACGCGGAGGCCGAGACCAAGTTCAAGGAAATCAACGAGGCCTATGATACGCTCAAAGACGGCCAGAAGCGCGCCGCCTATGACCGTTTCGGCCATGCCGCCTTCGAGAATGGCGGCCGTGGTGGTGGCGGCGGCTTCGGCAGCGACTTCAACTCGTCCATGTCCGATATCTTCGAGGATATTTTCGGCGACTTCATGGGCGGCGGCGGCGGCCGGCGCGGCGGCGGCAATGCCGCCAAGCTGCGTGGCGCCGACCTACGCTACAACCTTGAAATCAGCCTCGAAGAGAGCTTCGAGGGCCGCACGGTCGAGATCGACGTGCCGACACTTGTGGGCTGCACCACCTGCGACGGTTCGGGCGCCAAGCCAGGCACCGGTACCCATACCTGCCGCCAGTGCAACGGCCATGGCAAGGTGCGGGCGGCCCAGGGATTCTTTACCATCGAGCGCACCTGCCCGGTCTGCCAGGGCCGCGGCCAGATGATGGACCAGCCCTGCACCGATTGCGGTGGCCAGGGCCGCCGCCAGGAAAACCGCAAGCTTTCGGTCGACATCCCCAAGGGCATCGAGGACGGCACCCGCATCCGCCTCGCCAATGAGGGTGAAGCGGGGTTGCGCAACGGCCCGCCGGGCGACCTTTATATTTTTATTTCCATCCGCCCGCACGAGCTATTCCAGCGCGACGGCGCCGACCTTTATGCCCGCGTGCCGATCGCCATGACCACGGCCGCCTTGGGCGGCGAGTTCGAAGTGCCGACGCTCGACAATGCCCGCGCCAAGGTCAAGGTGGCGGCCGGCACCCAGCCGGGCCAGCGCGTGCGGCTCAAGGGCAAGGGCATGCCGGTGCTCCGCTCCAAGGATGTCGGCGACCTTTATGTGCAGCTCGACATCGAGACGCCGCAGGCGCTGAGCCGCCGGCAACGGGAACTGCTGGAAGAGTTCGCCCGCCTGCAGACCGAGGAAACCAGCCCGACCTCGGACGGTTTCTTCGGCAAACTCAAGAAAATGTTTGAGGCTTGAGGCGGAAGAGAAATCGCTCCAGTGGAGCGATTTCCCGCCTCAAGGCCATGAGACCTACGGTCGAATGGCAGGTAGGGCCCAACTGACCAGGAACCCAGCATGATCGAGATCGCCATGGCCTTCGACGACGCCTTCTGGGCGCCGACCTATGCCACGATGCGCTCGATCTGCCTGACCACGCACCATCCCGAGCAGTTGCGGTTCCACTTGCTGCACCGCCCGCTGACGGCAGAGCACCAGGACGCCATTGCCAGCATCGCCCGCGATTATGGCGCGACGCTCAACTTCATCGATCTCGACGCGCGCAACATCCTGGCCGACCGGATCGCCGCCTTTCCGCGCATCCGGCTGCGGCGGCTCAACCCCATCGTATATGCGCGGCTGTTTCTGGGCGATCTGCTCGATCCTGCGATAGAGCGCGTGCTCTATCTCGACAGCGACCTCTTTATCCGGACGGCGCTCGATCCGCTCTATGGCATGGACATGAAGGGCCACGCCATTGCCGCCGTGCTGCAGCCCGACCGCATGCATGTGATCGCCGGCCGCGACCTCAAAGCCCGCAAGGCCTTCTCCATGGCCGAGCCCTATTTCAATGCCGGGGTGATGCTGATCGACATGGCGCAGTATCGGGCCATGGACTTTTTGGCGACCTTGGCAGGCTTGGCGGCCGAGGAACTGGCCATGTTCTACTATGACCAGGACATGATCAATTTCTGCTTCCGCGGCCGCATCCTCGAACTTGAGAACCGCTGGAACCTCCAGAATGCCGAGCCGGCGCATGAAGTGCTGAACCCTGCCATCGTCCATTATTCGGCCAATCCCAAGCCGTGGCTCAGCTGGTCGCGCGTGGCCTATAAGCGCACCTACCGGCACCTGATGACCAATGCCTATTTTTACCAGTACCGGCGCGAGCGCATCAGGCGCCTTTTCAAGCGCCTGCTGCGCATCGGCTAAGGCTTACTCGGTGGGCATCTGCGTCATGTCCATCCAGACATATTCCCAGACATGGCCGTCGATATCGGCAATGGCGCGCGAATACATGAAGCCATAATCCTGCGCCGGGCGCGTCTCGCTGCCACCGGCCTGGAGCCCTGCCTCGGCAATGGCGTCGACTTCCGCCCGGCTGTCGCGCGACAGGGCATAAAGCGCCTGCGTTTGCTGCTGCGGATCGGGAATGGGCTTGGACGAGAACTGAGCAAACTTTTCATGCGTCAGCACCATCACATAGATGGTGTCGCTGATGACGATGCAGGCGGCGGTGTCGTCGGTGAACTGCGGGTTGTGGTCGAAGCCCAGCGCCTTGTAGTAGCGCATCGAGGCGTCGAGATCGCGAATGGGCAGGTTGATGAAGATTGAGGTGGCCATGGCTGTCTCCCTAAGCACTGTTTTCGATTCTTGAAGATTGGCGTCTTGAGGCCGATCCTGCTACCCCGACGCACGAGCATCGCACTTTTCGACATAGTTGAGCACGGAGACAGCATGAAGACCGCACTGACGCTTTCGGGATCGATCCGGCGGGGCTCGGTTAACCAGATGCTCCAGGCCCATATGGGCCGAAAACTCGAGGCGGCTGGTGTGGCGGTCACCGCGATCACACTCGCGGACTTCCCACTGCCGATCTTTAGCGAGGACCTGGAAGCCGATGGCGCGCCGGAGGCGGCTGGGCGGCTGGCCGAGCTGTGGCGGCGGCACGACATCGTCTTCATCGCCACGCCCGAATATAATGGCGGCCTGCCGCCGCTTCTGGTCAACACCATCACCTGGCTCAGCCGGCAGAAGCCGAGCCCGTTCCGCCAGCCGGTCTTCGGCATTGGCGGCGTCAGCTCGGGTAAGTATGGCACCATCTTCGCGCTCAGCCACCTGCGCGACTCGCTGAGCAAGATTGGCGCGCTGGTGGTGCCGACGCTGCTGGGCATCGGCCCGGCGGACACGGCCTTCGATGGGGAAGGCAGGCCGGTGGAACCGGCGATCATCCGCAAGGTCGATCAGATCGTGGGCGAGATGACCCAGTTCAGCCGGGGCCCGTGAATGCGCGCGCTGTATGTCACCCATCCCCAGGTGCAGCTCGACCCCGATGTTCCGGTGCCGCAGTGGGGCCTGAGCGGGGAGGGTAGGGGCCGGGCGGAGGCCCTTGCTGCACGAGGCGTGGTGCCGGAGGGCGCCTGGATCTTTTCTTCCGACGAACGCAAGGCGATGGAGCTGGCGGATATCTTGGCTGCAACCATCGGCGGCGTGGTGCGCACCGATCCGCTGATGGGCGAGAATGACCGGAGCGCCACGGGCTTTCTTCCACCCGCCGAGTTCGAGGCGCATGCCGACTGCTTCTTCGCCGCGCCCGAGGTGAGCGTCGGCGGCTGGGAGCGAGCAATTGACGCGCAAAGCCGCATCGTCCGCGCTGTCGCGGCGGCGCTGGGCAACGTGCCCGATGACGTGCCGGTGGTTTTTTGCGGGCATGGCGCGGTGGGTACCCTGCTCAAGTGCCATGTGGCGGGTAGGCCGATCCATCGCGGCGAGGACCAGCGGCGCCAGGCCCATAGCGGGGGCGGCAACTGCTTCAGTTTCGATCTCTTTCGCAAGCAGCTGGGCAGCGAGTGGACGCTGATGGAGGCCTTTGCGCCCGACTGGTTTGTCGCGCCGGTTGCCGCGCCCGGACAATTGCTCTAGTTCGAAGCGATACCAACATCGGGAGAACACTCATGGCTGGCCAGTTGATCGTGGGCCTCGACGTTTCCACACGCGCGCGGGCCGAGGAGATCGTGGCGCTCTTGGGCGACAGCGTCGACTTCTTCAAGATCGGCTATCAGTGCTTTTACGGCGCCGATGGCTTTGCCCTGGGCAAGGCGCTGATTGCGGCAGGCAAGAAGGTGTTCTTCGACCTCAAGCTCCTCGATATCGACAATACGGTCGAAAAGGGCGTTGCCGCCTTTGCCGAGACCGGCGCCCAGATGCTGACGGTCCATGCCTATCCCAAGACCATGCGCGCTGCGGCCAAGGCAGCCGCGGGTTCGGGGCTGACTGTACTCGGTGTCACCGTGCTGACCTCGATGGACGACGCCGACGTCAAGGAAGCCGGCTACGAGCGCGATGCCGCGGGCCTCGTGGCGCTGCGGGCGCAGCAGGCGCGCGATGCAGGGATCGGTGGCGTGGTGGCCTCGCCGCACGAGGCGGAAATGGTGCGCACCATTGTGGGGCCGCGCCTGGCCATCGTGACGCCGGGCATCCGCCCAGCGGGCAGCGCCGCCGGCGACCAGAAGCGGATCATGGGTCCGGCCGAGGCCCTTGCCGCGGGGGCCAGCCACCTCGTCGTGGCGCGCCCGATCATCGAGGCCACCGATCCGGCCGCGGCGGCGCGGGCAATCCTTGCCGAAATGAACGGCGGAGCGCGCCTGGCATGAACCGCTTTTCCGCCTGCATCGAGATGCTGTTCGCGCCCGAAACAGCGGACTTTGCCCAGCGCATCCATCTGGCCAAGGCGGCCGGGTTCGAGTTGGTCGAGTTCTGGATGTGGTCGAACAAGGACCTCGATGCGGTGGAGCGGGCGCTGGGGGAAACGGGGGTGAAGCTGGCCGGTATCGTCGCCGAGCCCTTCGCCGAGCTGACGCGCCCAAGCGACCACGAGCGCTTCCTGGCCGGCTTGGAACGGAGCCGCGACGTGGCGCTTCGCCTCAGCGCGCCGGTGCTGATCTGCCAGTCGGGCCCGCTGCTGGCGGGAGTGGATCGCGCCAGCCAGTACGAGGCGCTGACGCGGGCGATGAGCCGTTCGGCGGATGTGCTCAACGGCTCGGGCGTGCGCCTGGCGCTGGAGCCGCTCAACGACCGGGTCGACCATCCCGGCTATTTTCTGACCAGCACGGCGGAAGCACTCGACATCATGGACCGGGTGAACCGGCCCGAAATCGGCATCACCTATGACCTCTACCATTCCATGGTGATGGACGAGGAGCCCGAGCAGGTGGTGGCGCGCCGGATCGGCCACATTGCCCATGTCCACATCGCCGACCATCCCGGCCGCAACGAACCGGGCAGCGGGCGGCTGCCGCTCAAGCAGAAGCTCCGATGGCTGGAGGCGCAGGGCTACCGAGGCGCGGTGGGGCTGGAATTCCGGCCGACGGGCACGACTACCGATGCGCTGCGGGTAATGCGGGGGAGTTTGCGCTGAGCCTCAGAGGTCCCGCTCGAGCGGGAAAGGGGTCGGCTCCCAGGCCAGTTCAAGTTTCCAGCGGTGGATATTTGTTCGCTCCCAATCACGCAGCAGCGAAACGACTTCAGCCTTTTTCCCGCTGGCGGCAAGACTCGCCAGGGATTTCGCGTAATCAACCAGAGCCAGTTGATGGCTCGCAAACTCCACCTCATCCCGGCCCATGCCGCGCGTCCTCCGGCTTGCCATCATTGCCTCACCTGTGAGGAGGCGCTGCTGCCAGAGCAGCTCGTACTTATCAACGAAGGCGGAAGCTTCGGAGCCGGCCTCCTCAAGCCGACCTAATGCCGCCAGCACAGCGGCATGGTTGGCAGGGAAATGCTGCAACCGTTCCCAGTTGCCATGGACAGGAGCGGGGCGATTTCGCGTGGCGGCAGCGGCATAGAACGCCTCGATGGTTTCAAGCGGCGCCAACTCTTCTTCGATAGCGCGGTTCAGATGAAAATCCAGGATCTCTGAGAAACCTGGCTCATTTGATCTCCCTACGTCCAGGTTGCCCCGCCACTTGCCGCCAAAGCTACCGGCAGGCGGGGTCACAGTCGTAGCGACAAACCAATAGGGTCGCGGCAGCGTCTTGTCCCAAGAACCAGGGAAGGCAACGCCGCGGATCACATGCCGTATCGGGATCATAAACAAGAACCGGCCCCGCAACACCACGTCGTCGCGGCTGGAGGCAATGGCACGCGTCCACTTGCGGATTTCGGCCGCTGTTGTCACCGCGAGGCGCCGCCGCCGGCCATCGGCCCCACCTGAGTAACGTAGAACGCGGCTGCGCCTGGAAAAACGCTCGTAACCAACCTGCCAATGCGCGCAAGGCGCCTGAGAGTTAGCCCCTCCATCCCAGTCTTCAAGTCATAGACGCAAATTGCACCCATGTCGCTTCTACGATCCTCCAGAATATCTAGCCGGCTTGATCCCTTAGTGCCGTAGGGTACCGCCTCTTCATTGCCGCGGCCTCATGTCTCAAACGCACCAAGATTGGCGCGGATATGTGGATGGAGTCATTAAGTGACTCCACCACTCAAATGCTTATTCCTGCTCTCATCAATGCATGCTCAAAGAACTGCTCAGATTCTATTGGATGTGCATCCGCCGCGCTTTCAGCGGCAAGTTCTGGAAGGCGGAGCGATTGTCAGGAGGGCTGAGCGTTCTCGCTGGCCTTTTCGCATTGTTCTGGCCGATTAACCGCGAGGGCGACAAGTTGGTCGCCTCGCTTCCTCTTTGGTTCTTCTTGACCATCTTCGTTGCGACGGTTCTGTTCGGGCTAATTGTTGCGCCCTATCATCTCTACCATGAGGAGAGGCAAAAGGCGCGGCTGCTTGAGCAACGGCAAGAACCGCACTTCAAGGTTTCGTTGGAAGGCGACAAGCCGTTCCATCTATTAGAAGGCACAACTACCACTTCACTGGCAGGAACTCGGCAGTCTGTGTCGCGCCGAGGCTATCAGGTAGTCGGGCTGCTGTGTGAGAACACGGGGCTCGATAGCCTTTGGCCTTGTAGTGCGAAGCTAATGGCTGCTTGGCGCAAAGGACCCGAAGGCATGAAGCGCCTAGAGGTGTACGAAGCAATTGAGTTGAGCTGGAGCAGCGATCTCTCCCGCCCGAGCTTTGCAGAGCAACTGGACGCCGGTGAGCGCAAGCGCATCTTCATTAGCTTGGTACATCCCAATGGATGTATGTGGGTGTTCCGGGAGGCTCATGGACTGCCCTTTGAGTATCAGCAAATCTTTGGTCAGGCTGGCACTTACCAGATGCTGATACAGCTAAAGAGCAGCAGGCCAGACCCTTACCACGTGCTCGTTCAAGTGGAGACTTGGGAGGAGCCGCGGACGATCCCAGGAATTGCTTGGGCGGGATCGAAAGTCACTATTCTAGCGCAAGGTGCGCCACCCCTATCGCAGCCAGGCATCGCAGCATAAAGGCCGCCGTGAACTTTCCCGACTTAGTTTATTCCGGATGTTCACCTCTTTCTCCAAAGCGCCACTCGCGGCTCGCATCTGAACAAGGCCCGCTTAGGACAAGCGCATCGGGTATCAAAGGGTCGCCGTAGTAGGGTTCTGCCCAGCAGCGGCAGTTGGGTTCGCTGCCGGGGTGACCACCGCCAGGTGCTTCGGCCCAGCCGAAGATCTTGCCATCCCGTGCGGCATGGCTGTGGCGAACGCGGGCATCGTCAGCCGTGCGCCAGACATAGAAGCGCGTCGGGCGCCTAGCTTCAGGGGGCAGCGGCGCCAGCGGTTCGAGCGCCTTTTGGTTAAAGGCCGACGCGCCGGTGGCCGGGTGTCGGCCAAAGCGCAGATAGGTTTCAAACGACCGTTGGCGCGCAGTCGCCAACAGATCGGACGTGCCTGACCGAGAATCCATGTTCCGCTCCGAATGATATCGGAGGCGATTGTCTCACTGCTTCAGAGCACGGGGATAAGTGCTACCCCACCAGTCCGTGCTGGCGGCTCAGGTCTTCCAGATCGAGCTGCGGGCGAGCGCCGATGTGCGAGATGACTTCCGAGGCGGCGAGGCAGCCGGTCTTAAGGGCGGACTCCAGGGTCTGGCCGCGGGCCATGCCGAGGAGGAAGCCGGCGGCAAAGAGGTCGCCGGCGCCGGTGGCGTCCACGACCTTGTCGATGTGGAAGGCAGGGACCGAAGTCACTTCGCCGTTGTAGATGGCCATAGCGCCGTCGGCGCCCATGGTGATGGCGGCCAGTTCGGTGTCCTTGGCGACCTGGCGCACGGCTTCGCCCAGGTCATCGGTCTCGTAGAGCGACTTCAGCTCATGCACATTGGCAAAGACATAGTCGATGGTCTTTGAGCGCATGAGGTCAAGGAATTCGGCGCGATAGCGATCGACGCAGAAGGGATCGGAAAGGGTAAAGGCCGCGGCGCGCTCGTTCTTGTGGGCATAGTGGGCAGCCAGGACAAAAGCCTTCTTGGCCTCGACGGGATCCCAGAGGAAGCCTTCCATATAGGTGATGGCAGCGCCGCCGATCTCGTCGGGCTTGATGTCCTGCTCGGTCAGCTGGTGGCAGGCGCCGAGATAGGTGTTCATGGTGCGCTCACCGTCTTCGGAAAGGAAGATCATGGAGCGGGCGGTCAGCGCCCCGTTCTTGAGGCGCGAGGTGCTGTAGTGGACGCCGATATCGTTGAGGTCGTTCTCGAAGACATCGCCCAGCGGGTCATCTGCCACCTTGCCGACAAAGGCGGCGCGGCCGCCCAGCGAGGCGACGCCGGCCGCGGTATTGGCGGCCGAACCACCCGAGATCTGCTGCCGGCCGGGGGGCATCTTGCGATAGAGGTCTTCGGCCCGATCGGTATCGATCAGGTGCATGATGCCCTCCTTCATGCCCTCGGCTTCGATGAAGCCCTTTTCCACCGGCGCGATGATGTCGACAATCGCATTGCCGATGGTGAGGACGTCGAAGCGGGTCTGGGTCATGAGAGGGTCCGGCGGTTGAAACCGCCAGCCGGTTTAGAGGATCACCCCAGCGGAGGCAACCAAGCTAGTGCCCTTCGATGATATCGGCGACCAGCGCCTCCATGTCCTCGCCGGCCCGAAGCGCGATCTGCCCGTCGAGGAGGAGGATGGCGAGGCCATGGACATGGGCCCAGGCGGAGAGGGCAGCGAGGCGCCCGG
Organism: Devosia sp.; assembly: GCF_036563435.1. GTDB lineage: Bacteria > Pseudomonadota > Alphaproteobacteria > Rhizobiales > Devosiaceae > Devosia. Next base: position 260,748 of record NZ_DATCMJ010000014.1, on the reverse strand, counting down.
TGCCGGTGTCGCCACCGGTGACCCGGCGCAGCGTTCCAAAAGCGGCATCGGCCGCCATGCGCAGGCCCGGGCGGTTGTCGCGGCGCAGTTGCGGCGAAAACATCAGCCGGAACAGGTTGGGATTGTCCAGTGCGAACTTGACATAGGTCTTGCCCATGGCCGCAAGCGGGTCGAGCACGTCGCCGGCGGCGACGGCTTCCATGGCCGCGGTGAAGCGCTGGTAGCCCGTCACCGCCAACGCTTCGAGCAGGGCGGCGCGGCTGTCGAAATGGCGATAGGGCGCGGCCGGGGAAACGCCAACGGCGCGGGCCACGTCGCGCAGGCCAAGTCCAGCTTCCCCCTGCTGCTCAAGGATCACCAAAGCTGCCTCCAGCAGCGCCTGGCGCAGGTTGCCGTGATGATAGGGCGCGTTCGGGGTAGATGTTGACACTGCTTACACTGCCATGCTGATATGTAAGCAGGGGTTACATCACCAAGGGACAGCAGGCAAATGGATATCGATCTGGCGCTGGCGATTGCCCATCATCTGGCGGTGTTTACCCTGCTGGCCCTGTTTGCCGCCGAGCTTGCGCTGCTGCGGCCGGGATTGGAGACAGCCCGGATCGGGCAGTTGGCGCGGATTGATGCGGCCTATGGCGGCGTGGCGGGGCTGGTGGTGGTGGTGGGCATCGTGCGCGTGGTGTTCGGTGCGATGGGTTGGGAATATTACGTCGGCAACTTTGCCTTCTGGGGCAAGATGATCGCCTTTGCCATCATGGGACTCCTGACCGTTCCGCCGACCCTGGCCATGCGGCGGTGGCTCAAGTCTGCGGCGGAACCCGCCTATCAAGTTCCCGTGGCCGAGATTGCGGCGAGCCGGCGCTTTCTTCATCTCCAGGCCGGGGTGTTCGTGTTCATTCCGGTCTTCGCCGCCGCGATGGCGCGGGGCTATGGGAGCTGAGCTCCCATATGACCCTGCCCATAGGAGTGGTGTTCACATTTCCACGGTGCTACCTACGGCGTCATTCCCGCGAAGGCGGGAATCATTCTTTGCTTCGGCGCGTGGAAAGGTGGATTCCCGCTTTCGCGGGAATGACGTCGTGGATGGCGCGAGCTTGGGCGTTGGCATTGGACCGGGTGGACGCGATGCGCCATCAGGCCCGCTGCTTCACCGTTCCATCCGGCGCCGGGGTCTTGGGTTCAAAGCGGCACCATGGGCGGATGACGCAGCGCCAGCATTCGGGCTTGCGCGCCTTGCACACGTACCGGCCATGGAGAATGAGCCAGTGGTGGGCGTGGAGCAGGTATTGCTCGGGGATCACCCGAAGGAGGGTTTCCTCGACCGCCAGGGGGGTCTTGCCGGGCGCGAGGCCGGTGCGGTTGCCAACGCGGAACAGGTGGGTGTCGACGGCGATGGCGGGCTGCCCAAACCAGATATTGAGCACCACATTGGCGGTCTTGCGGCCGACACCGGGCAGGGCTTCAAGTGACTCACGGTCTGAAGGCACCTCGCCGCCATGCTGGTCCAGGAGAATCTGGCTTAGCGCCAAGACGTTCTTGGCCTTGCCGCGATAAAGGCCGATGGTCTTGATCAGCTCGGTTATGCGATCGAGACCGAGCGCCACCATCTCGGCGGGCGTGGTGGCGAGGGCGAAGAGGTGTTTGGTGGCCTTGTTGACGCCCACATCTGTCGCCTGCGCCGACAGCACCACCGCCACAAGAAGCGTGAAGGCGTTGCTGTAGTCGAGCTCGCCCTTGGGCTCGGGTTCGATCTCGTGGAAACGGCGAAAGATCGCCTCCACATCGGCCCTTGGCAGGCTCTTCACTTTTTCGGGCGGGGCCATTCTCTCTCCGCTGATTCTGCGCCTATAGTCAGTGTCGAAGAGTTCGCCATGCCGATGCAAGCCACAACCACAACGCCGCTGTTTTCCGCTGCGCTCCGGCCCGACCGGGCGCCGGGCATCGTGGGCGGCTGGGTCGGCCTTGGAGCCGCAACGCTTATGGCCCTACCGTTCGCCGTTCTGGTGCCCGAGGTGCTCCTGCCGGCCGGTACCGCGTTCCTCGCGGGCTCGGCCGGGATGACGGCGCTTTCGGTGCGGCAGTCGCGCCGGCGCAGCATGCGGCAGCAGGTGACGCTCTGGCCCGACCAGCTGGAAGTGGTTACCAGCCACGGCAAGGGCGAGCGCAAGCTGCGCCGCTTCGATCCCAAGACGGTGCGCCTGGTGCTCGAGCGCGACAGCAACGAAAAAGCCGTGGCCATGCGCCTGCGGCAGGGACAGAGCGAGCTGGAGATCGGCGCCTTTCTGAGCGTCGAGGACAGGGCAAGCTTTGCCAAGGCTTTCGGCACGGCGCTGCGCCGGGCCCGCCGTACCGACTGACCAGCGTCAAAAGCGGGTCGCGCCCACGTGTGGGAGAGGCTAGGACTATCCCCCAGCAGACGATGGGTTGTCCCATGAACCAGATTGCCAAACTCACGCCGCAGAGCGACTACGACGCCATCCAGGCCGCGATCCGCTACCTTTCGGAGAATGGGCCGGATGTGCTCGACCTGCCCGGCTTCGCCCGCGCCCTGGGCCGCAGTGAGCGGCAGCTGACGGACCTGTTCCGCCGCTGGTGCGGCCTCAGCCCCAAGAGCTTTGCCCAGGCGGTGGCGCTGGACCATGCCAAGCGGCTGCTGCGGGCGCAGCAAAGCGTGCTCGATACCACCTATGAAGTGGGGCTGAGCTCCACGTCCCGGTTGCACGACCTCTTTGTCACCTATGAAGCCATGCCGCCGGGCCTGTTCCGCTCGGGAGGCGCCGGGCTCGACATGGACTGGGGCGTGGCACCATCGCCGTTCGGCCTCGCCGTGGCGACGGCGACCGACTACGGGATCTCGGGCCTTGGCTTTGCCGACGAGCATACGACGGTTGAACAGGCTTTCGCGGATCTGGCCCAGCGTTGGCCCAATGCGCGCTTCAGCCGCAACGACACGCGGCTGGCGCCGATGATCACAGAAGCGTTCGACCCGGCGCACTGGTCGCCCGAGCGTCCGGTACGGGTGGTGCTGATCGGTACCGACTTCGAGGTCAAGGTCTGGGAAACGTTGCTCAAGATCCCGGTGGGGCAGGCCACGACCTACCAGAAGGTCGCCCAGGATATCGGCCGGCCGAGCGCCTCGCGCGCGGTGGGCGCGGCGGTGGGCAAGAACCCGATCAGCTTCGTCGTGCCCTGCCACCGCGTGGTGGGGGCATCAGGGGCGTTGACCGGCTACCACTGGGGCGTGCCGCGCAAGCGGGCGATCCTGGGCTGGGAAGCGGGGGTTTTGGCCCGGCAGGGGTGAAGCCCTGGCGGGTTCGAAGTTTCACGTGAATCGGGAACTTGCGGCTCTAGCCGGGCGTCACCCTCGGGCTTGACCCGAGGGGGTTGCACTTGCTGCACGCTCCCAAGTGCAGTGTCCTCGGGTCAAGTTCGAGGATGACGGCTGGGGGGTGGTAGCTGCAGCCTAAAGCTCGATGCGCGCTTCGAGCTGGCCTTCGGTCCCGATATTGTAGACCGTCGGCTGGCCGGTGGCGATTTCGCGCTTGAGGATTTCTTCCGGCGTCAGGCCCTCGATGGCCATGACCAGGGCTCGCAGGGAATTGCCATGGGCGGCAATCAGCACGGTCTTGCCGGCCTTGAGCTGGGGCAGGATTTCGCGCTCGTAATAGGGCAGGGTGCGCGCGGCGGTGTCCTTGAGCGACTCACCGCCCGGCGGCGGCACGTCATAGGAGCGGCGCCAGATCAGCACCTGCTCCTCGCCCCACTTCTCGCGGGCATCATCCTTGTTGAGACCGGACAGGTCGCCATAGTCACGCTCGTTGAGCGCCTGGTTGCGGACGATGGTGACGTCGGTAATGCCCATTTCTTCGAGCATCAGGTCGAGCGTGTGCTGGGCGCGACGAAGGGCCGAGGTGTAGTAGAGGTCGGGCACGATGCCCCTGGCCTTGAGCGCCTTGCCGGTGGCGCGGGCTTCGCCGATGCCCTTCTCGGTCAGGTCCGGATTGCGCCAGCCGGTGAAGAGGTTCTTGAGGTTCCACTCGCTTTCGCCGTGGCGCACGAGGATCAGGGTCCCGGTCATGGTTGCAGTCCTTGCTTGATGGGTCAGAGGCCGAGCACGTCGACCATGGAATAAAGGCCGGCAGGCTGCGCTGCGGCCCAGAGCGCGGCACGCGCGGCGCCATTGGCATAGATGGTGCGGTCCTGCGCCCGGTGGGTGAGCTCGATGCGCTCCGATTGACCGGCCAGGATCACCATGTGGTCGCCGATGACATTGCCGCCGCGCAGGGTGGCAAAGCCGATCGTACCGGGCTGGCGGGGGCCGGTATGGCCATCGCGGACGCGGACCGAATGGTCCTGAAGGACGATGTCGCGACCCTTGGCGGCGGCCTCACCCAGAAGCAGTGCGGTGCCCGAGGGCGCGTCGACCTTCTGGTTGTGGTGCATTTCAAGAATTTCGATGTCGTAGTCGGCCAGCGCCGCTGCGGCCTTTTCGACGAGATTGGCGAGGACGACCATGCCCATGGAGAAGTTGCCGGACTTGACGATACGCGCGCCGGCCCTGGCGGCAGCGGCGATCTCTTCGTCCTGTTCCGCCGAGCAGCCGGTGGTGCCGATGACGTGGACAAGGCCTTGCGCCGCCGCCTTGCGCGCCAGCGCGACGCTGACCGCGGGGGCGGTGAAATCGATGATGGCATCGGCGCCCACGAGGGCGGCGTCAATGTCATCGGTGATGGCAATGCCCAGCGCCTCGATGCCGGCAAAGAGACCGGCATCCTGGCCGATGGCGGCGGAGCCGGGGCGATCCACCGCCGCATGGAGGCGCGCCACCGCGCCATGGAGAGCGACGCCCTTGAGCCCGGCAACCGCGCGGATATTGGCGACGCCCATGCGTCCGCCCGCGCCTGCCACCACGACCTTGAGATCTGCCATCGCCCGTCCCCTTATTCAGGTGGGCTATAGCAGCGCTTCGGGCAAGTGCCAACAGCGGTGCCCCATTGCCGTCAACATGCTAGGTTGAGCTATCGCGGAGAATGGGGGGCTGATTTGACCATCACCAATGCGCTGGCAGGCATCGCGGTCGATGACATCAACGAGGCTATCGATTTCTATGAACGGCTGTTCGGGCGGCCCGCCGATGCGCGGCCGATGAATGATGTAGCCGAATGGAAGCTACCCGGTGGCGGCTGGGTGCATGTGGCCACCGATGCCGACCGCGCCGGCGCGTCATCGCTGACCCTGGTGGTGGACGAGCTGGCGACCGAACTGGCGCGGCTCGACCTTTATGGCCTCAAGCCCGTCGCCAAGGCGATCGGCGATTTCTTCAAGACGGCCAAGTTCCGCGACCCGGACGGCAACCAGATCGTGCTCAGCCAGCCGCAGCCGGGGACGTATTAGTCCCTAGACTCGCCGCAGGCGCACGTCCTCGATCAGGTGGCTCTTGCCCTTTTTGAGGATCAGGTCGGCGCGGCCGCGGGTGGGCAGGACATTGTCGATGAGGTTGGGCAGGTTGATGGTGCGCCAGACCATGCGGCCGAATTCACCCGCCTCCGTTTCGCTCATCTCGGCAAAGCGCCGGAAGAAGGACGTGGGGTCCTTGAAGGCAGTTTCGCGCAGGCGGAAGAAGCGCTCCATGAACCAGGCTTCGAGATCGTCCGTTTCGGCGTCGATATAGATCGAGAAGTCGATGAAGTCCGACGCAAAGAGAATGGGCTTGCCGTCGCGCGGCAGTTCGCCGGGCTGGAGGATGTTGAGCCCCTCGACGATCAGGATGTCGGGGCGGTCGATCACCACTTCGCTGCCGGGCACCACGTCATAGACGAGGTGGGAATAGACCGGCACCGGCATCTGCCCCTTGCCCGACTTGATATCGGAGAGGAACTGGACGAAGCGCGCCCGGTCATAGCTTTCGGGGAAACCCTTGCGCTCCATGATGCCGCGCTGGGCCAGAACGGCATTGGGATAAAGGAAGCCATCGGTGGTGACGAGGTCGACCTTGGGGCTCGACGGCCAGCGCTGCAGCAGCGCCTGGAGGATACGCGCCGTGGTGGATTTGCCCACCGCTACCGACCCGGCCACGCCGATGATGAAAGGCACGCGCTGGTCGGGTGTTTCAAGAAAACGCGTCGAGACATTGTGGAGGCCCTGTATCGCCTCCACGTAAAAGCTCAGGAGGCGGGTCAGCGGCAGGTAGACCTCCTCGGCTTCCTCCAGCGAAATGGGATCGCTCAGCGTCCGCAGCCGGGCGATGTCCTCGCGCGTCAGGGTCATGGGCTCGTCGGCGCGCAGGGCACTCCACTGCGCCTTGGTGAAGGAATGATACGGCGCCAGGACCGACTTGCTCTTGGCCATCAGTTCTGTTCCTTGCGTGCAGCCTTTTCGGCCAAGCCCGATTGTCCCGTCCGCTGATCGAGCTCAGCCATGATCTCGCCTAAGGGAATATCGGCAGCCTTGAGCACGACCAGGAGGTGGTAGAGGAGGTCGGCCGATTCCTTGACCAGTTCGGCCCGATTGCCGGTGACAGCGGCGATCACGGCTTCGGTCGCTTCTTCACCGACCTTCTGCGCACATTTCTCCATGCCCCGGCTGATCAGTTTGGCCGTGTAGCTTTCATCGGGCGAAGCAGCGGCGCGTTGCGCGATGCGCTGTTCGAGGTCGTCCAGGGTCATGCTGCAATCTCCGCATCCATTCTGACCGCCACGCCATGCTCGCGCATGTACTGTTTGGCCTGGGGAATGGTGAAGGTGCCGAAGTGAAAGATCGAGGCGGCGAGGACGGCGCTGGCATGACCTTCGGTCACGCCATCGACCAGGTCCTGCAAGGAGCCGACACCGCCAGAGGCGATGACGGGAACTTCTACCGCATCGGCAATGGCGCGGGTGAGCTTGAGGTCGAAGCCCGACTTGGTGCCGTCGCGGTCCATGGAGGTGACCAGCAGCTCGCCGGCGCCACGCTCCACCATGCGGGCGGCAAATTCCACCGCGTCGAGACCCGACGGAATGCGGCCGCCATGGGTGAAGATTTCCCACTCGGAGCGATTATCGCCACCCACTGCCTCGGTCAGCCGCTGCTTGGCGTCGACCGAAACGACGATGCACTGGTTGCCGAACTTGTCGGCGGCGCGGGAGATGAAATCGGGGTCGTTCACGGCAGCGGAGTTGATCGCCACCTTGTCGGCGCCGGCCAGGAGGAGCTTGCGGATGTCCTCGATGGTACGGACGCCGCCGCCGACGGTGACAGGCATGAAGCAGTGCTCAGCTGTACGCGCCACCACGTCGAAGATGGTGTCGCGGCCTTCGTGGCTGGCGGTGATATCGAGAAAGGTTAGTTCGTCGGCGCCGGCCACGTCATAGGCCATGGCGGCCTCCACCGGATCGCCGGCGTCGCGCAGGTCGACAAACTGCACGCCCTTGACCACGCGGCCATTCATGACGTCGAGGCAGGGGATGAGACGGGTCTTGAGCGTCATACGCGTTCCTTTCGGCCCCACGCCGCGCGGTGCACGGCAAGGATGACCAACCAGACAAGAAAGAGGACAAAGCCGATGGGGAAGGTGGCCAGCATCAGCCAGCCGAGCACGCCCATCGTATAAAGCGCCGAGCCCCAGTCGGCACCAGCGATGATGCAGGGGTGAACGCTGCCCTCGTTGAGCACGCAGCCATGGCTTTCCGCCAAAGAACTGGCGATCAGCACCGAGATGAAAGGAAAGCTGGCAAAAAGCACGATCGCCACCAGCGCGATCCAGTACCACTTCATGCCGAAGCGCCGCCGCTCCATCACCTTGTGGCCTTGAGCAGGGCCAGTGCTTCACGTGAATCAATGCGGCCGTCATAGAGCGCGCGACCCGAAATGGCGCCTTCCAGCACCTGGGCATCCGGTTGGGTCAACCGCTCGATATCGGCCATGGAGGCAAGGCCGCCCGAGGCGATCACCGGGATGGAGGTGGCGCGGGCGAGCCTCAGCGTCGACGGCCAGTTGATGCCGGCCAGCACGCCATCGCGGTCGATGTCGGTATAGATGATGGCCGCAACGCCGGCACCTTCAAAACGCTTGGCCAGCTCGATCACCGAAAGCTCGGAGGTTTCGGCCCAGCCTTCCACGGCCACCATGCCGGCGCGGGCGTCGATGCCGACGGCGACCTGTCCCGGCCACTTCCGGGCGGCTTCCCTGACCAGCGCCGGATTCCGCACGGCCACGGTGCCCAGGATCACCCGCGCCAAACCCTTGCCCAGCCAGGACTCGATATGGGCAAGGGTGCGGATGCCGCCGCCGAGCTGCACGGGGAACTGGACGGTCTTGAGGATGGCTTCGACGGCCGCGCCATTGACGCTTTCGCCGGCAAAGGCGCCGTTGAGGTCGACGACGTGGAGATATTCAAAGCCCTGGTCCTCGAACGCCTTGGCCTGGGCGGCGGGATCGTCGTTGAACACGGTCGCTTGTGCCATGTCGCCGAGCTTGAGGCGAACGCACTGGCCGTCCTTGAGGTCAATGGCGGGGAAGAGGATCATGGCGTCCACCTCAGGAAGTTTTCGATCAGCTTCAGCCCCAGGGCCTGCGACTTTTCCGGGTGGAACTGGGCACCGAACATGTTGTCACGGCCGACGCAGGCGGTGAGGGGGCCGCCATAGTCGGTGGTCGCCAGCTGCATGGCGGGATCCTCGGGCACCAGGTGATAGGAGTGGACGAAATAGGCATGGAGCCCGTCCGGTCCATCGGGAATGCCGGCCAGCACCGGATGCGCCGTGCGGAAGCTCAGCGTGTTCCAACCCATATGCGGGATCTTGAGCGCCGGATCGGAGGGCTGGATGCGCTCGACGGCGCCGGGGATCCAGCCCAGACCCGGAGTGATGGCCTTTTCGCGGCCCTCGCCGGCCATCAGCTGCATGCCGACGCAGACGCCAATAAAGGGCGTGCCCCCATCGATTACCCGCTCGTTGAGCACGTCCACCATGCCCTCCACGGCATCGAGCCCGCTCTTGCAATCGGCAAAGGCGCCAACGCCGGGCAGCATGATGCGATCGGCGTCACGGACTCGTTCCGGGTCGGCGGTCACTTCCACCGAAACGTCGCCCACGATCTGCGCCATGCGCTCAAAGGCCTTGGCGGCCGAGTGAAGGTTGCCGGCGCCATAGTCGATGATGGTCAGAAGGCTCATTGCAGCACCGCCAGTTGTGCGAGATCGGGACCGGAAGCGACACGGTCGCCGCGGTGGCGCCAGCCGCGCCGCCCAAGCGCTGCACCACGCAGGGAAGGTGCGGCAAGACCGAGCCAGAGGGCCGACAGGAGATAAAGCGCCAGCGCCGCGCCACCGCCGAGAAAGACGCTCAGGGTAACCAGAACGAGCATGGCCGCCAGCCAGCCGGTCAGTGCCAGCCAGAGGGCATGGGTCAAAAGGAAGACCGGCGGCAGCAGGACCGCAAACCAGGAAAAGCGCTCCGGCACGGCGGCCGGCAGGTCGCTCTGGTCCGGACGTGGGTCATAGATGGCGTAAAGGGTCATGGCGGCGTCCTGCCATAGGCACTGATCGGGCAGCACTTAGAGGAAATTGGCTGCCGGTGGAAGGGAAAGTGCCACGTCCTAGCGGTTCGACAGGCTCACCAAGAGGGCTACAGCTAGAGCGTGCCCTTGGTGCTGGGCACCCGGTCGGCGGCGCGCGGATCGATCTCCAGCGCGTCGCGCAGGGCGCGGGCTACCGCCTTGAACATCGACTCGGCCAGATGGTGGTTGTTGTCGAAATAGAAGTTCTCGATGTGGAGCGTGATGCCGGCATTGATAGCCAGCGCCTGGAAGAACTCGCGGAAGAGCTCGGTGTCGATCTCGCCAATCTTGCCCTGAGAGAACTCGGCCTTGAAGACGAGGAAGGCGCGGCCCGAGACGTCGACGGCGGCGCGGGTTAGCGTGCCGTCCATCGGAAGGTCGCAGGAGGCATAGCGGCGAATGCCCTTCTTGTCGCCGATCGCCTCACGGATTGCCTGGCCCAGCGCAATGCCGACGTCTTCCACCGTGTGGTGGAAGTCGATGTGAAGGTCGCCCTTGCAGGAGATGTCCATGTCGATCAGCGAATGGCGCGAGAGCTGGTCGAGCATGTGGTCGAAAAAACCGACGCCGGTGGCCATCTTGTGCGCGCCGGTGCCGTCGAGATCGATCGCGACCGCGATCTCGGTCTCGTTGGTCTTGCGGGCAATAGTAGCTTTGCGCATGGCGGTCTCCGGAAAGTCGGCGGCTCCCTAGCAGATAGGCATGGCCGCGTGAAGATTGGGTTAGGGGCGAGGTGGTGCAGTCGTCCTTCCCTCCCCCTTGAGGGGAGGGATCGAGGGTGGGGGTTCTGAACACGCCCATACACCGAGTTTTTGGAGGCCGCAGAACCCCCACCCCAACCCCTCCCCTCAAGGGGGAGGGGCTTTGGCGCAGCGGCTGTGGCGACATTGCAATCCCCCCAACCGCTCCTAAATAGTACTCAACAGTTCGGAGTACCTCCCCCTATGAGTGATAGTGCATTTCCCGGCTGGCACGGAACGACGATCGTGTCCGTGCGCCGTGGCAACAAGGTCGTGGTGGCTGGCGATGGCCAGGTCTCCATGGGCCAGACAGTAATGAAGCATGGCGCCAAAAAGGTCCGACGCCTGGCGGGCGGCAAGGTGATCGGCGGCTTCGCCGGCTCCACCGCTGACGCCTTTACCCTGTTCGAGCGGCTCGAAGCCAAGCTCGAACAATATCCCGACCAGCTGATGCGCGCCGCCGTCGAACTCGCCAAGGACTGGCGTACCGACCGCTACCTGCGCAAGCTCGAAGCCATGATGATCGTGGCCGACAAGACCGACACCCTGGTGCTGACCGGCAATGGCGACGTCCTGACTCCCGACCATGGCGTGATCGCGATCGGCTCGGGCGGCAACTATGCCCATTCGGCCGCGCTGGCCCTGCACCAGGCCACCGACCTCGATGCCGAGGACGTCGCCCGCCGCGCCATGAAGATCGCCGAGGAAATCTGCGTCTACACCAATGGCAATGTGACCGTCGAAACCATTGAGATCGACGGGTGAGCTACGCGATCCGGCGGCTGACAGGGGCAGATGCCGATGCCTATCGCCTGGTCCGGCTGGAAGCCCTGCGCGATCATCCGGAAAGCTATGGCAGTTCGGCCAAAAGCTTCGCCCAGACCGGCCGAGCCGACAATGCCGCGCTGCTCGACCGCATGGCCTTCTTCGGCGCCTTTGCCGATGGGCAGCTGGGCGGCATCGTTGCCTTCGGCCAGACCGAGGGTGAGCGGCAAAAGCATATCGGCTGGGTCTACCAGGTCTATGTCGCCCCGCGTCTGCGCGGCACGGGCGCGGCCCTGGCGCTGATGGAAGCGGTCGTGGACCACGCCCGTGGGCATGTCCTGCAGCTGCATCTGGGCGTCGGCGCGCATAACGCGCCCGCCATCCGGCTCTACGAAAAGGCCGGCTTCCAGATCTACGGGACCGAACCGCGGTCCCTCTACGTGAACGGTCGCTATATCGACGAACACATGATGGTGCGCTTTCTCGACGAGGCACCAGGAAAGACGGAACATGACTGAGACCAATTTCTCCCCGCGCGAGATCGTCAGCGAACTCGACCGCAACATTGTGGGCCAGAACGACGCCAAGCGCGCCGTGGCCGTGGCTTTGCGCAACCGCTGGCGCCGCCAGCAGCTGCCGCCCGAATTGCGCCGCGAGGTTTCTCCCAAGAACATTTTGATGATCGGGCCGACCGGCGTCGGCAAGACCGAGATCTCGCGCCGCCTGGCGCGTCTGGCCCAGGCGCCCTTCATCAAGGTGGAAGCCACCAAGTTCACCGAAGTGGGCTATGTCGGCCGCGACGTGGAACAGATCATCCGCGACCTGGTCGAGGCCGGTATCGCCGTCCTGCGCGACAAGCGCCGCGCCGATGTGCAGGCGCAGGCTCATGCCAATGCCGAGAACCGCGTGCTTGACGCGCTGGTGGGCACGTCCGCCACGCCGTCGACCCGCGACTCGTTCCGCAAGAAGCTCCGCAACAACGAGCTGGACGACAGCGAGATCGAGCTTGAGATGCAGCCCTCGGCCAATACCGGTGGGTTCGAAATCCCCGGCATGCCCAATGGTGGCATCGGCATGATCAACCTGTCCGACATGTTCAAGCAGGCGATGGGCGGACGCGGCGTCAAGCGCAAGATCAAGGTCAAGGACGCTTATGAGCCGCTGATCGCCGAAGAGGCCGACAAGCTCCTGGACCAGGAACAGCTTAAGAGTGAAGCCATCGAGCTGGTAGAAAACCACGGCATCGTCTTTATCGACGAGATCGACAAGGTGGCCCACCGCGAAGGCGGCGCCCAGGGCGGCCCGTCGCGCGAGGGCGTGCAGCGCGATCTCCTGCCGTTGATCGAAGGCACGACGGTTTCGACCAAATATGGTCCGGTCAAGACCGACCATATCTTGTTCATCGCCTCCGGCGCCTTCCATGTCAGCAAGCCTTCAGACCTCTTGCCCGAACTCCAGGGCCGCCTGCCGATCCGGGTGGAGCTCAAGGCCCTGACGCGCGAGGATTTCATCCGCATCCTCAACGACACCGATGCCAGCCTCATCAAGCAATATGTGGCGCTGATGGGCACCGAGGGCGTAACGCTGGACTTCACCCAGGACGCCATCGAGGCGATTGCCGACGCGGCGGTGCGGGTTAACAGTTCGGTGGAAAATATCGGCGCCCGGCGCCTGCAGACGGTGATGGAGCGGCTGGTGGAAGACATCAGCTTCGACGCGCCCGACAAGCAGGGCCAGACCATCCGCATCGACGCGCAGTTCGTCGCCGAGAAGGTGGGCGAGCTGAGCAAGGATACGGACTTGAGCAAGTTCGTGCTGTAGGCGCTAAGCCTTCAGTCGTCTCCCTCCCCCTTGCGGGGAGGGATCAAGGGTGGGGGTTTGGAAGCCACGATATCGGGGCTAAACTACACCCCCTCCCAACCTCCCCCGTCGAGGGGGAGGTGCCGCTTTGTGAGTGCGGCCACCTTAAGCTTTCTTCCGCCCGCTCCGCCTGACCAGCTCATCGTGCAGGAAGCGCAGGTCCTCCACCTCCAGCTTGCCGATATCGGCGGCCAGGCGATTGCTGAGCTCGGTGGCTTCGGGGACGAGGCCGCCGGTATCGATCGTGACCTTGGGATCGCTGATGTCGGCCAGGCGCTGCAGTTCCTCGGCTTCGTCCCAAATGACGTTGAAGAAGGCGATGATGCGGTGGAGGAGAAACCCCGTGGGCCGGCCGCGTTTGCCGTGCTCCAGCGCCGAAAGATAGGCGCTCGAGACGTTGAGCGCCGCCGCCATTTCCTTGAGTGAGACGCCGCGCTGTTCGCGCAATTCACGGATCTTGGCGCCAAGCGGGGTCATGCGCGCCTCAGGCGGACATACCACGCCCCCTCGCCGCCATGGCCGCGCGAAGCGACGCTCCAGCCCGAAATCATTGGCGACAGCGACGGCTCGTTGAGCCAGATCGGCAGCATGGTTCGCAGGATCCCGCGCTCGGTCATGGCGGCGATGTAGTCGCTGTCGGTCTTGGCACCCTTGCCGGTGATGACCAGCACGGTGCGGTCGCCGCGGGCAAAGCGCGCATGGATGAAGCGATGGAGCGCCGCCCGCGCCTCGACCTGGGTCATGCCATGAAGGTCGATGCGGCCATCGATCTCGATGCGGCCACGGCCGACCTTTTTTCGAATGGCGGGGTCCACCGCCTTGTCCTGCATGGCAGCGGGCGGCAGGGGCGCCTGGTAGGGGGGCAGAAAGGGCTGGCGCGGGGGCTTCCTGCCCGGCGGCGCCTTGTTCGGCGCGGGTTCGGGCTCGCTGGGCGGCAGGGGCAAGGGCCCGGCGGCCATCTTCAGGAGCTTCTTGCGCCGCAGCGGATCCACCGTGGCGGCCACGGTGGTCCACAGGTGGAAGTCGTGCGGCAGGCGCTTGAAGTCACGCTTGGACATAAGGGTGCCGCAACCGGTTCGGGGATCAGTCGAGCTGGCTGGTGGTCACAACCTTCCAGTTGGGATCGCGCGACTTGGGATTGCGGGCAAAGGTCCATTCATCGGCAATGAACTGCACCTGGTCGGCATTGCCTTCCACCAGCGTGCCATCCTTGTCGCGCGTGGCCGACACCACCTCGGCCTGGAAGCGCACCGTCACCAGGACGTTCTTCTTGTCGTATTCGGCGTCGGTGATCTCGATCTTGGGCAGGCCGACAAAGGTGAAGTCGACAGTCTGGCCGAGGCCCTCGCGCTCGCTGATGGCGCGGTGGAAGCCGTCATAGACCTCCTTGTCGAGGAGGTTCTTGAGCGTCTGCCGGTCGCCCGAGGCATAGCCAGTAACGATCATCTCATAGGCCTGCTTGGCGCCTTCAAGGAAGCTCTTGGGGGTGAAGGTCGGGTCGGCCTCGGCCACTGCCTTCAGCCCCGAAGCGAGAGTGTCGTTGCCCTTGGAGAATTGTTCGATCTCGGCCTCTACCTTGCGGGCACGGTATTCGTTGTCGGCGTCAGCAACGGGAGCCGCGGGCCGCGAGCGCAGCGGCACCACCGTTTCCTCGGTTGCCGCCTGGGGCCTGCGCCGCTCGACCGGCGGCCGTTCGTGGCCCGTGCGGGTCCCCAGGACGGAGCGCAGGCGGAAAAGGACAAAGATGGCGACGCCGATGACGATGAGGGTGGGCAGATCGAAGAATTCATCCATTGGGCATTGCACCTTGGCGAGGGCGCCGGAAAATCGACGCGACGACGCTCGTTGAGCGACTGGTTTGACCTATATATAGGGAAAGCCTCACCCCGAAACCAGTTCACGATGGGGGCAAGAGGCGTTTTGTCCTAGTGGCACAAAGGAATACACCTTGGCACGCTTGCTCGCCTTCGGCCTCATCGCCCTGCCCATCATCGAAATCGCCATCTTCATCAAGGTGGGGCAGACCATCGGCCTCCTGCCCACCTTGGCCTTGATCATCGGCGCGGCGCTGCTGGGGGGCCTGGTGCTGCGCCAGCAGGGCCTGGCAGTGCTGGGCCAGCTGCGCGGCAATATCAGCGCCGGGCGCATGCCGGCCCGCGACATTGCCGACGCAATGATGATCGGCGTCGCGGCGCTGTGCCTGGTCCTGCCGGGCTTTCTGAGCGACATTGTTGCCTTGGCCCTGCTGCTGCCGCCGGTGCGCAGCTGGATCTATGGCAACCTTGCCAAGCGCGTTACGGTGGTCAGCACCACGAGCACCACCTATCGCCGGCACGATCCGGCGGCGGGCCGGATCAGCGGCACCATCGATCTGGACGATGACGACTACCGCCCGCGCTAGGCCCGAGCCTTGTCGCTCCGGCGCAAAGATGCTAGCCAGCCCACAAGAAATGCCTCGCAAAGGACGATACTCCCATGGCTGACGACACCCAGGACAGCGCTGCGCCGCAGGCTGCCAATCCGCCCTCGATGAACTTGGTCGGCCAGTATATCCGCGACCTCAGCTTCGAGAATCCGGGCGCACCCGGCTCGATCATGGCCGGCGGCGGCAATCCCGCTTTCAACGTCTCGATCTCGGTCGGCGTCAAGAAGCAGTCCGACGACATGTATGCCGTCGAACTGACGCTCAACGCCAAGGCCAACCGCGCCGAAACGGTGCTGTTCAATGTCGAGCTGGTTTATGGCGGCGTGTTCCGCGTCAAGAACGTGCCCGACATGCAGCTCAGCCAACTGCTGATGATCGAGTGCCCGCGCCTGATCTTCCCGTTCGCGCGCCAGGTCCTGGCCAGCGTTACCCAGCAGGGCGGCTTCCCGCCGCTGATGATGGAGCCGGTGGATTTCGCCGCGATCTATCGCCAGAACCTGCAAAAGCTCGCCGCCCAGCAGGGCACCGCCTCTCCCGGCGCTGCCTCGGCCGAGCCGGAAAAGCTCAACTAGTTGAGGCGACAGAGCCCCGGGAGACCGGGGCTCTTTTTACGTGGATTTCACCCACCGCGTCATCCTGCCCGACACACGACGTCGTTCCCGCAGGCGGGAATCCACCTTTCGTGAGGCGAAGGAGATTCCTGCTTTCGCGGGAATGACGCTGTGGACGTGACGGAGTTCCGGGAGGGCTACTCGGCCGCTTCTGCCACTGTGTACTGCGCCCAGATCGCCTCACCGCCCATCTTGGCAACCAAGGCCGCATGCGCTGCCGCCTCGGCATCGGTCAGGCGCGGGCGGAGCGGCACGGGACGCGGGGCGACCGGAATGCGCGTCGCGAGACCTGCCGCACCCGACACCTGCGTCTCGGCAATCAGCGCCAGGCTCACCTGCTTGCCACCCAGCAGCTCGAGATAGACTTCGGCCAGAATCTCGCTGTCGAGCAGGGCGCCATGGAGCGTGCGGCGGGAATTGTCGATGCCGTAGTGCTTGCAAAGCGCATCGAGGCTGACGCGGGCGCCGGGATGCTTTTCGCGGGCGAGCATCACTGTATCGAGCACCGGGTTGGTCAGCCGCGGCTTGCCGGCCTTTTCCAGTTCGGCATTGAGAAATCCCATGTCGAAGGGTGCGTTGTGGATAACCAGCTGGGCATCGCCGATGAAGTTGCGGAAGTCGTCGGCAACGGCGCTGAACAGCGGCTTGTCGGCCAAAAACTCGTCGCTCAACCCATGGACGCGAAACGCCTCTTCCGGCATCGAGCGCTGGGGGTTGATATAGACGTGGTAGTGCCGCCCGGACGGGATGTGGTTGATCAGCTCGACGCAGCCGATCTCGACCAGCCGGTCGCCCTGCTGGGGCGAGAGGCCGGTGGTTTCGGTATCGAGCACGATCTCGCGGTTCACTGTCGGGGGCCTTTGGCTCGGATGCTGTCTACCAGGGCGCCAACCATTTCCGCGATTGTCTCCGGCGGCTCGCCGGTGTCGAAGAGATAGGTGGCGCGCGCCTTCTTGTCGGCCTGTGGCATCTGCCGGGCAAGGATGGCGTCGAGCTTTTCCACATTCATGCCGGGCCGGGCCAGGGCCCGCTGGCGCTGCGTCGCTTCATCGACCCAGGTGACGGCCACGGCATCGAAGCCATAGTCGTGGCCGTTTTCAAACAGCAGCGGCACTTCGACGACCGCCAGCGCATGCCCCGCCCGCTCGGCTTCAGCGAGAAATTCTGCGATATGTCCTCGCACCAACGGGTGAACGATGGCCTCGAGCCGCTTGAAGCCCGTTGGATCCTCCGCCAGCCGCTGCGACAGCACGGTGCGGTCGATATGGCCATCGCGGGTGACGCCGGGGAAAGCCGCCTCCACGGGAGCCACGGCCTCGCCGCGATAGAGTTCGGCCACCGCCTCGTCGGCTGAGAGAACCGGCACATCGAGATCGGCAAAGGCCTTCAGCACCGTAGATTTGCCCGTGGCGATCGAGCCGGTTATGCCGATCCGCCACATCCTAGTGATCCAGCGTCGCTTCGATGCACTGGCGCAGGGCGGGCCTGACACTTGGCTTGACACCAAACCAAGCCTCGAACCCCGGAACCGCCTGATGCAGCAGCATGCCCAGGCCGTCCACGGTCTTCAAGCCATAGCGCGCCGCATCGATCAGCAGTGGCGTCTGGAGTGGGGTATAGACGATATCGGTCACAAGCGCCGTTTGGGGCAGCAGCCCCATGTCCAGCCAGTCGAAGCGACCGCCATGCATGCCCACCGAACTGGTATTGACCACAAGGCCCGCCCTCGCGGCCAAGGCGGGAAAGGCGTCAAAGCCATGCGCTTCGAACGGGCCCTCGATCTGGCTGACCATCGCTTCGGCATTGCCCAGGGTGCGATTGAGCACATGGATGCAGCCAACACCCCGTTCGCGCAGCGCCACCAGCACGGCCCGTGCGGCGCCGCCGGCCCCGATCACCAAAGCTTCTTCAAGCTGTTCCGGCCAACCGGGCGCCTCGGCGTCGAGATTGCCCAGAAAACCCAGATAGTCGCTGTTGCGTCCGAGCACCCGGCCGTTCTCGACCACCAGCGTATTCACCGCGCCAATGGTTTGCGCCAGCGGATCGACCGCGTCGCACAGCGCGAACACTGCCTCCTTGTGCGGGATGGTGACATTGCCGCCGGCAAACTCTCCCCGCCGGAGCCGCTCGAAAAAGGCCGGGAGCTCACCCGGCGCCACATCGACCGCCTCGTAGCTGCCATCGATGCCATGCTCCTTGAGCCAGGTGCCGTGGATCAGCGGGGAGCGGGAATGGTTGATCGGATGACCGATCACAAAGGCCTTCGTGGTCACTGAAGCGTCTCGGGGGCAAAACTGCGCAAGGCGGCGAGGAGGGGCAGCACTGGCAGGCCCAGAATGGTGAAATAGTCGCCCGTCACCGTTTCGAACAAGCGGATGGAGGGGCCCTCCAGGCGGTAGGCACCCACAGAGCTCAGGATGTCGTTGCCCTCGCGGTCGAGCACGTCGTCGCGCTCGGCTTCGGTAAAGGCGCGCATGGTGAGCTCGGCACTCTGAAGGTCGGACCATATGAGCTCACCACCGCGGGCCAGCGCCACGCCGGCATGGAGGCGATGGGTCTTGCCGCGCAACTGGTCGAGCTGCGCCTCTGCGTCCTGGCGCGACAGGGGCTTGTGCAAAAGCACGGTGCCCAGGCTCAGCGTCTGGTCGGCACCGATCACCCAGGCGTCGGGATGGAGTGCGGAAACGGCCATGGCCTTGCGCTGGGCGAGGAGCAGGGCGACGTCGCGGCCATCGCCGCCGGCCGCAAGACTCGCCTCTTCGAGCTGGCGTTCGTCGAGCACGGCGGGTTCGGCGGAAAAGCGCAATCCGGCCTGCTGGAGCAAGGCTTTGCGCGTGGTGCTTTGGCTGGCAAGGATCAACATGGGCCCATGTTTTCCACACTGTCATCCCCAGCTCAAGCCCGGCTTGTGACAATGACTCATGACTTTGGCCGAGGCGCCGACTTGTTCGACTTGGTTAGCAAAAGATTAACAGCTCGACTCCGGCAAGGCGGCTGCGGGCCCTTGGGATAGCTCTGGGGAAAACCCTTGGTGGGCGATCTTGCTGCACCAAGCGCTTTTGCACATGCCGATTCGAATCGTTGACTCGGGAGTCGGCGCGTTAACGCCGCGTTAACTATTTCGGGTCAGCGGCTGCCGGACGTCGTCCACAGCAGGCATTAACCTCTCGTTTACCTCTGGCTGCGCCCTTCTGCCGCCGACGAGGTCATTGTGGACGGTCGTGAATTGGCTCAAAACACCGCAATGATAATACTGATACGAAGTAAGAAAGACTCTTTAGGGGTTTGGAAGGGAAGAAGGACGTGACCCACAAGCCTCTCTTGGCAACCGTTCTGGGCGAGAAGCAGGCCCGGCCACCCGTCTGGATCATGCGCCAGGCGGGCCGCTATCTTCCCGAGTACCGGGAGATCAGAACCAGGGCGAAGAACTTTCTTGATCTGTGCTATTCGCCGGATCTGGCGACCGAAGTAACGCTGCAGCCCCTGCGCCGGTTCGATCTCGACGCGGCAATCCTGTTCTCCGACATCCTGGTCATTCCCGATGCCCTGGGACAAAGCGTGCGCTTCGAACAGGGCGAGGGGCCGATCCTTGAGCCGGTGACGGTGGAAACCATCGCCGGGCTTGGGAAGGAGAGGGCGCCGCTCGATCACCTGGCGCCGGTGCTTGAAACGGTGCGTCGCCTGCGTGCGGCCCTGCCCGCCGAAAAGACGCTGATCGGCTTTTGCGGCTCTCCCTGGACGGTTGCGACCTATATGATCGGCGGCCGCGGTTCGTCGGACCAAGCCGCGGCGCGCCTCTTTGCCCTGCGCCACCCCGAGGCTTTCGCGAGGCTCATCGATGTGCTGGTCCAAACCAGCATCGAGTACCTGGTCGCCCAGTTCCAGGCCGGTGCCGATGTGGTGCAACTGTTTGAAAGCTGGGCGCTTAACCTCGATGACGAGGCCTTTGCTGCCCAAGTGATCGAGCCCAATCGCCGCATCGTCGAGGGTGTTCGGGCACGAATTCCCAACGCGCCGATCATCGGCTTTCCGCGCGGCGCGGCCGGCAACCTTGCGCGCTATGCCGCAGGGACCGGGGTCAACGCCCTGGGCCTCGACTATGCCACGCCGCTCGATTTTGCCGCCCAGCACCTGCCGGCGCAGCTTCCGGTTCAGGGCAATCTCGATCCCCTGCGCCTGGTGGCGGGGGGTGAACAGCTCGACCGGCGGATCGACGCCATCGTGTCCGCCTTTGCCGACCGGCCGCATATCTTCAATCTCGGCCATGGCATCGTTCCGGAAACCCCGATCGCGCATGTCGAGCAACTGGTCAGGCGGATCAAGAATGGCTAGTTCAGCCGCAACTGTTGAGGAGTTGGTCCCATGCAATGGGTCAAGGCGCTGCATATCATCTCGGTGATCGCCTGGATGGCGGGCATGCTCTATCTGCCGCGGCTGTTCGTCTACCATTCGGTGGCCGAGATCGGCTCGGCGCAGTCGGAAACCTTCAAGGTCATGGAGCGGCGGCTCCTCAAGGCGATCATCAATCCGGCGATGATCGCCACCTATATCTTCGGCATCTGGCTGGTGGTCGGGGGCTATGCCAGCCTGTCCGACGGTTGGCTCCATGCCAAGATCGCGCTGGTCCTGCTGCTTACCGCCTGTCATGGCATTCTGGCCAAACATACGCGCCTCTTTGCCGAGGACAGGAACACAAAGCCGCAGAAGTTCTTCCGCATCATCAACGAAGTGCCGACCGTGCTGATGATCCTCATCGTCATTCTGGTCGTGGTCAAACCCTTCTGAGCACCACGGTTTCACGTGAATCCGGGAGCTGAGACAGCCATTCGGGCTCAGCCCTCATGGCCTTCTCACCTAAAATCGCGCCGCTGCAGCGATTTTGCGCGTGGCGCCGGATCGAAGTCTTGAATCCGGCGCGGGATCGGGTTACATGGGCTTTAACGCATCCCAATCTCTGGCTGACCTCCCCGGTCGCCGCGCGGTGCCTACCCCTCCCAAATTATCGCCTTCCACGACGATCAAAGTTTCCCAATAGGGTTTCCCGCTACATGCAGAATATGAAGCTCAGCGAGCTCAAGGCCAAATCCCCGGCCGAACTCCTGGTGTTCGCTGAAGAACACGCGGTCGAAAACGCTTCGACCATGCGCAAACAGGAATTGATGTTTGCCATCCTCAAGGAACTGGCGGCCCAGGAGGTCGACATTACCGGCGAGGGCGTGGTCGAGGTCCTGCCCGATGGCTTCGGCTTCCTGCGCTCGCCCGACGCCAACTACCTGCCCGGTCCGGACGACATCTATGTCAGCCCCTCGCAGATACGTCGCTTTGGTCTGAGGACCGGCGATACGGTCGAAGGCCAGATCCGGTCTCCCAAGGATGGCGAGCGCTACTTCGCGCTGCTTAAAGTAAACACCATCAACTTCGAAGATCCCGAGGCGGTTCGCCACAAGGTCAACTTCGACAACCTGACCCCGCTCTATCCCGAAGAGCGCCTGCGGATGGAACTTCCGGATCCGACGCTCAAGGATCGTTCTGCCCGTCTGCTCGACCTGGTGGCGCCCCTTGGCAAGGGCCAGCGCGCCCTGATCGTTGCTCCGCCTCGTACTGGTAAAACGGTACTGTTGCAAAATATTGCACAGTCGATCGCGACCAATCACCCCGAATGCTACCTGATCGTCCTCCTCATCGACGAGCGCCCGGAAGAAGTGACCGACATGCAGCGCTCGGTGCGCGGCGAGGTGATCTCCTCTACCTTTGACGAACCGGCATCGCGCCACGTGCAGGTCGCCGAAATGGTGATCGAAAAGGCCAAGCGCCTGGTCGAGCACAAGCGCGACGTGGTCATTCTCCTCGACTCCATTACGCGCCTCGGCCGCGCCTACAACACTGTGGTGCCGAGCTCGGGCAAAGTGCTTACCGGTGGCGTGGACGCCAATGCCCTTCAACGCCCCAAGCGCTTCTTCGGTGCCGCCCGCAATATCGAAGATGGCGGCTCGCTGACCATCATCTCGACCGCGCTGATCGATACCGGATCGCGCATGGACGAGGTGATTTTCGAAGAGTTCAAGGGCACCGGCAACTCCGAAATCATCCTCGACCGCAAGGTCGCCGACAAGCGCATCTTCCCCGCGCTCGACATCACCAAGTCCGGCACCCGCAAGGAAGAGCTGCTGGTCGAGCCCGATATTCTCAAGAAGATGTATGTCCTGCGCCGTATCCTCAACCCGATGGGGACGATCGATGCCATGGAATTCCTGATGGACAAGGTCCGCCAGACCAAGACCAATTCAGACTTCTTCGACTCGATGAATACCTGAGTCATGGCCGGCCCGACGCACCAGTTCCGGCCGGCTTTTGTCGCCTGATCCATGCGGTCAGGCGATACCATTGTCGCCCTGTCCTCGGGCGCACCGCCATCAGGCGTAGCCGTTATCCGGCTCTCCGGTCCGAAGACCCGGGACATTCTTCAGGCTGTGACCGGCGTCCTTCCGGAGCCGCGGCTCCTGACCCTCCGTCAGATTGGCATCGATTCCGCGCTCGACCGTGGCCTCGTCGCATGGTTTCCCGCGCCCCGCAGCTTCACCGGCGAGGATTGCGCTGAGCTGCAGGTGCACGGTTCTCCCGCTGGCGTCCGGGCAATCCTGAAGCTCCTCGTCCAGCAGGGCGCTCGCCTGGCCGAAGCCGGTGAATTCACCCGGCGCGCCTTCGAGAACGGCAAGCTCGACCTCGTCGAAGTTGAAGGTCTTGGCGACCTGCTTGAGGCCGAAACCGAGAACCAGCGCCGCCAGGCGCTGGCACGGTTCGAGGGCGGGCTGACGCAACGTATCGACGACTGGCGCCACCAACTGCTAGACCTCCGCGCCGAGATCGAAGCACGGCTCGACTTTTCCGATGAAGGCGATGTGGACGAGGCGCTTCCTCAAAGCTTTGCTGCGGATCTGTCTCTCCTCAAGCAAGACCTGGATGCCGCCCTGGCTTCTGTTGAGCATGGACGGCTAGTCCGCGAAGGCATCCGTGTGGCTCTCGCCGGCGCGCCCAATGCAGGCAAGTCCAGTCTGCTCAATGCACTCGCAAAATCCGATATCGCCATCGTCACCGATGAAGCCGGCACGACCCGCGACGTCCGCGAGGTGCCGCTCGATCTGGACGGGCAACTCTTCATCCTCCTCGATCTGGCCGGCCTGCGCGAGACTGACAGCAAGGCTGAAGCCGAAGGTGTTCGCCGGGCCCGTACAGCTATTGAGCAGTCCGATATCGTCCTCTGGCTCCAGGCGCCCGATGTCGAAAGTGCGGAAGCGCCGCCACCGGGTGCCATCAGGATCGCCACGAAGGCCGACTTGGAGGCGACTGCGGATGCTGACCTCCGCCTCTCAGCCCAGACAGGCGAGGGTATTGGCCAACTGATGGCGCTCCTTAAGGAGCAGGGTACCGACCTGATGCAGGGCGAACCCTCCCTGCTGAGCCGGGAACGGGATCGCGCAGCGCTCCAAGGCGCAATAGAGGCTGTGGCGCGGGCAGAGGCACATCTTGCTTCGCCTGAACTGGCAGCGGAAAGCCTGAGAATCGCCTCGCAAGTACTGGAGCGTCTTGTCGGTCGGCTCGATGCCGAGCGCGTGCTTGACCGCCTGTTTGCGAGCTTCTGCATCGGAAAATGATTCACGTGAAACGTCGAGCCACCTACCCGTGAATTGATTCACGTGAAACATTGCCCTACACAGCCCGCCTGGAGCTGACATCATGACCGACTATGCTGTTATCGTTGTGGGCGGTGGCCATGCCGGCACTGAAGCCGCGGCCGCCGCGGCGCGCATTGGGGTTGCTACCGCGCTGGTAACCCATCGCTTCGCCACCATCGGCGAAATGAGCTGCAATCCCGCCATTGGTGGGTTGGGCAAGGGTCATCTGGTCCGCGAGATCGACGCTCTGGATGGTCTAATGGGCCGAGTTGCCGACCAGGCTGGCATCCAGTTTCGCGTCCTTAACCGCCGCAAGGGTCCGGCAGTTCGTGGTCCGCGCGCCCAAGCAGACCGTAAGCTCTACCGGCAGGCCATGCAGGATGCCATCACTTACCAGCCAAATCTCGACGTCATCGAAGGTGAGGTGGACGACCTTGAGGTGGAGAATGGCGCCGTCGTCGGCGTGCGTCTCCTGGACGGCCGCCGCATCGGTACCAAAGCCGTTGTCCTCACCACCGGCACCTTTCTGCGCGGCCTGATCCATCGCGGCGAGGAGACAACGCCCGCCGGCCGCTTGGGCGAGAAGCCGGTGCTGGGGCTCTCAATACGTCTTGAGCAGCTCGGGCTGCAGCTTGGGCGCTTGAAGACCGGAACGCCCGCGCGCCTCGACGCGACCAGCGTTGATTTTTCCGGCCTCGAAGAACAGCCGGGCGACAATCCGCCGGAGGCGTTCTCCGCGCTGACGCGTGCGATCACCACGCCGCAGGTCTCCTGCCACATCACCCGCACCACGGCGGGAACGCACCGCATCATCAGCGACAATCTTCATCGCTCCGCCATGTATTCGGGCCGCATCCAGAGCCGTGGCCCGCGCTACTGCCCTTCCATCGAAGACAAGGTCGTGCGCTTTGCCGATCGCGACAGCCACCAGATCTTCCTTGAGCCGGAAGGGCTGGATGATCAGACCATTTACCCGAACGGCCTGTCGACCTCGTTGCCCGCCGATGTGCAGGAGGCCTTCCTCCGCTCCATGCCGGGGCTCGAAAATGTCAGGATCATTCGTCCTGGTTACGCCATCGAATACGACTATGTCGATCCACGCGAGCTGCGGCCGACGCTCGAGGTGAAGCGGCAACCCGGCCTCTACCTGGCTGGCCAGATCAACGGTACCACCGGCTACGAGGAAGCGGGCGCGCAGGGGCTGCTGGCGGGCGCCAACGCTGCACTTGCGGCCTCTGGACAAGACCCGCTGATCCTTTCCCGCACCGAAAGCTATCTCGGCGTGATGGTGGACGACCTCGTCACGCGTGGCGTGTCCGAGCCATACCGCATGTTTACCTCACGCGCCGAGTTCCGGCTGCACCTGCGCGCAGACAATGCAGACCAGCGGCTGACGCCGCTCGGCATGGCGCACGGTCTTGTCGGCGAGGAGCGCCGCGAGTTGTTCAGCGACAAGGCCGCGGCGCTGACTGCCGGCCGTACCCTGCTGCACAGCCTGGTCACCACGCCAAGCGCTGCACGGAAGGCCGGCATTGCCGTGAACGAGGATGGCAAGGCCCGCTCGGCCTTCGATCTGCTGTCCTATCCCAACGTCGCTCCGCAAGAAATCAGCAAGCTGTGGCCAGAGGTCGGCGCTCTTGAAGCCCCGATCCTGGAGCAGCTGGTGGTTGACGCTCAGTACGCCGTCTACCTTGATCGGCAGAGGGACGACATCGAGGCAGTTCGCCGGGATGAGCACAAGGCCATTCCGGACGCCCTGGACTACCAGACGATCCCCGGCCTCTCCATGGAACTGCGGCAAAAGCTCAGTGCCTACCGCCCGCAGACCATTGCCCAGGCGCAGGCGATGGACGGCATGACTCCGGCGGCGCTGACGCTGATCCTTGCGGTGATCCGTCGCGGCGAGTTCGGCAAGGCGAGCTGATGGCCGACCATTCCGCTGTCGCGCGCTACGCCAACGACTTTGCCCGCCCGGTTGACGCCGTCGTCGCCGATCTGGAATCCTATGCTCAGTTGCTGCACAAGTGGCAGCCGGTGCAGAATCTTGTTTCACGTGAAACACTGCCAGATCTGTGGTCGCGTCACTTTGCCGATAGCCTGCAGGTGCTCAGTCTGCTCGGACCCGGCGACCAGTCATTCATCGATCTGGGTAGCGGCGGCGGCTTTCCCGCGCTGCCGTTGGCCATTGCACTCAAGGGTTCACCAGCACACTTCACGCTGATCGAGCCGAACGGTCGCAAGGTCAGTTTCCTACGGACCGTCGCGCGCGAACTGGGGTTGCTGGTCACTGTTGAAGGTGCGCGCAGCGATCAGGTTGATTCACGTGAAACACCAGCGCCGGACGTGATTACCTCCCGAGCCCTGGCGTCGCTGCCGCAACTATGTGCCTGGATGAAGCCGTTTTTCGCGCCCCACACCCGAGCGATTTTGCATAAGGGACGGGAACATGTTGAAGAACTGCGGGAAAGCGCTACGCGTTGGGACTTTGACGTGGTAGTTAAGAACAGTGATACCGACGCAAGCGGTGTCCTGCTCACGCTCACGAATTTGCGTGAGAAATCAGCGCGTTAGCGGCGACTAGCTGGAGGCGAAGCCTTGCCCCGAATCTTGACCCTGGCCAACCAAAAGGGTGGCGTCGGCAAAACCACCACCGCGATCAACCTTGCCACGGCCCTGGCGGCCATTGGTGAGCGCGTCCTTATCGTGGACCTCGATCCGCAGGGCAATGCCTCCACGGGCCTCGGCATTTCGCGCACCGATCGCGAAGTGTCGTCCTATGACCTCCTTGTCGGCGAGGCGACGGTCGCCGAATCGGCCATCATGACCTCGGTGCCCAACGTCGCCATCGTACCCTCGACCATGGACCTGCTCGGTGTGGAGCTGACCATTGCAGGGCAGGGGGACCGCGCCTTCAAGCTGCGCAATGCCTTCAAGCAGCTGCATGAGCTGACCATCAACGAGAAGCCGGTCAGCTATATCCTGATCGACTGCCCGCCTTCGCTGAACCTCCTGACCGTCAACTCGCTGGTAGCGGCCGATGCCGTACTGGTGCCGCTGCAGTGCGAGTTCTTTGCTCTTGAGGGCCTCAGCCAGCTGCTGCAGACCATCGAACAGATCCGCTCGACTCTCAACCCTAACCTCTCGATTCAGGGCGTGGTGATGACCATGTTCGACAAGCGCAACAATCTCAGCGAACAGGTGCTGGCGGACGTGCGCAGCGAAATGGGCGAGCTGGTCTATGATACCGTCATTCCCCGCAATGTCCGGCTGAGCGAGGCGCCGTCCTATGGCAAGCCGGCGCTGCTCTACGATCTCAAATGCGCCGGCAGCCAGGCCTATCTGCGGCTTGCCACCGAAGTTATCCGCCGTGAGCGCCAGCTCAACGCGGCGGCATAGGAGTTGTTGATGAACGACAAGCCCACACGACTTGGCCGCGGTCTGGCCGCGCTGATCGGTGACATGGCAACCGTCGAGGGCGCCCGCGTCACCGAATCGGGCGGCGTCAAGAAGCTCCCCGTCGAGTTCATCATGGCCAACCGCGCCAATCCGCGCCGGAGCTTCGATGAGGAGCAGCTCGAGGACCTGACCAATTCAATCCGCGAAAAGGGCGTGATGCAGCCGCTGCTCGTGCGCCCGAGCGACGATCCCAACATGTTCGAGCTGATCGCCGGCGAGCGCCGCTGGCGCGCCGCACAGCGGGCCGGGCTTCACGAAGTGCCGGTCATCGTGCGCGATGTCGATGACAAGGAAGCGCTTGAGCTCGCCATCATCGAGAACGTGCAGCGCGCCGATCTCAACCCGCTCGAAGAAGCCATGGGTTATGGCCAGCTGATCGAGCAGTTCGACTATACGCAGCAGGATCTGGCGCAGGTGATCGGCAAGAGCCGCTCGCATGTCGCCAATACGCTGCGCCTGCTCAAGCTACCCGAAGACGTGCGCAGCATGGTGGCCAGCGGCTCGCTGACCGCCGGCCATGCCCGCACCCTGATCACTGCCGAAGACCCCGCGCAGCTGGCGCGCCAGATCGTTTCGGGCGGCCTTTCCGTGCGTGAAGCGGAAGCGCTCAGCCAGCAACGCGACCTGCCGGTCAAGAAAAAGGCAGCCGAGCCGGCCATGCGCGATGCCGACACGGTGGCGCTGGAGCGCCGCCTGTCCGATGCCCTGGGGCTTTCGGTTTCGCTCGCCCATAGCGAACGCGGCGGGCGCCTCGAAATCCGCTACAAGACGCTGGAACAGCTCGACGGCATCTGCGTCAAGCTCACCGGCTACGCTAATTAGTTAGTGCGCCGCCGCCATCATGCAGATGGCGAGCAGCGCCCGGCGCAGCGTCGCTTCGGCCAGGGCCGGGCGGCGGCGGCTTTCAGCCGTGGCGTTGAGGATACGTTCGGAGGCAGCGGCGAGGGCCATGTCGGACCAGAGGCGCAGTTGCTGTTCCAACGTGGAAGCGCGTGAAAAATGCGGCCTGGGGCGGAGGCCCTCCAGCACCTGGCGCGGGCTCTTGCCGGCATCCACTTCAGTGCGCCAGCGCCGCAGGTTGGCGAAGTGGATCGTCGCCATGGCCAGGAGGCGCTGCGGGTCCACGGCCGATGACAGGGCGCGGTTGAGCGCCAGTTCCAGCCGTTCGGCATGACCGCTGCCCGCGGCATCGAGGATGGCGTCGATCACCAGCATGCCGTTGTCGGCGCACAGGAGCAGCACATCCTCGCGCGTCAGCACCTTGCTTGCGGCGGCGTAAAGCGTCAGCTTTTCGAGCTCGCGCCGGGTGATCTCGCGGTCATTGCCCAGAATTTCGCGCAGCGTCGTCACCACATCGCTGTCGACGCGAATGCCCTGCTTGTTGAAGCTCTCGCTGATCAGCGCCTGGAGGGTTTCATCGCTGTCGGGGAAGCAGGGCAGGGCCCGGCCGAGCTTGGCCGCCTCCACCAGTGCCCTGAGCGCATCCTTGGGCGTGAGATTGCCCGCTTCCAGCACGATGGCGGCACCCGCCGGATTGTCGCGCAGTTCGCTCAGCGGCATGACCAGCGACTTGCCGGCGCCACGCACCCGCACGATGCGCTTGCCGCCGAACAGGGAAATGGTCTTGGCTTCCACGGCGAGGATCGAGGGATCGGCGTCCACTTCCGAGCCGTCCAGCGTCACGACGCTGGCATAATCGGGATCATCGCCGCTGAGCTTGCGGATCAGCCGCTGCGCGGTTTCGCGCACCAGGCCGGCGTCGGGGCCATAGGCAAGGAATATGCCGGCATCGAGATCGGGGCGCGCCAGAAAGCGCGCTACTTCATGGGCCTTCAGTGCCGTCATTACCGGCTGAGCGCTGCCAGCACCGCCAGGCGGAGCGATTCGGCCACGGCCCTGGCCGCGCGTTCGCTGGCTTCGATTGCGGCCTCGGTGTTGGCGAGCACCTGGTTGCTGGTGGTGTATTGCGCCGTGGCTGTCCGTGTCAGCACCAGCGGCGGCGTGGTGGCACCCGGCTGCGCAATGGTCAGCGTGGCTGTCAAAGAGACGTCCACATTGTCCACCGCACCGGGCTTGGCCGTCATGGTGGTGACGCCGCTGCCGCCCGAGGCGACCGACACCGTCGCTACCTGCGCCGAGGGTAGGTCGGAGTTGCCCAGGCGGAGCGCCAGTTCCTGATAGATGATCTGCTCAAGCCGGCTGTTAGGCTTGCTGTAGTTGAGCGCCAGGTTTGTCTGGGCCGCGCGCGCGCCGCCATAGACCGGCTGGAAGCTACAGGCGCCGAGGGCGGCGCCTGTGCCCAGGAGAAGGGCGGCAAGGATGATGGCGCGCGAGCTTCTAGACCACGACATTCACAATCCTGTCCGGAACGATGACGATCTTTTTGGGCGACTTGCCGTCCAGCATGCGGGCAATCTCGTCCATTGACAAGACCAGCGCCTCCACGGCCTTGGCCTCCATGCCCTTGGAGACGGTGATCTCGCCGCGCCGCTTGCCATTGACCTGGATGGGCATTGTGACGGTGTCGTCGACGAGGAGGGCAGCGTCCACCGCCGGCCAGGGCGCATCAGCCACGAGCCCGCTCTTGCCGAGCGCTTCCCAGCAGGTTTCGGCCAGGTGGGGCATCATGGGTGCGATGAGCTGGATCAGCCGCTCCACGCCCTCGGCAAGCGCTGCAAGACGCTGCGCCGGCGCTGCCGAAACGAGGCCTGCGGCGCGTACCAGCGTATTGGTCAGCTCATAGATCTGCGCCACGGCGCGGTTGAAGCGCAGGCCCTCGATATCGGCACCGACATTGTGGACGGCGCGATGCACCGCCTTGCGCACGGCCAGCGCCTCGGCATCGTCCGTGCCACTGGCGCCATCGCCCTGCTTGAGCAGCTCCGCCGTCTCGCCCACCAGGCGCCAGACGCGCTGCTGGAAGCGGCTGGCGCCCTCGACGCCCGCTTCGGTCCACTGCACGTCGCGTTCCGGCGGCGAGTCCGAAAGCATGAACCAGCGCGCGGTGTCGGCGCCATAGGTGGCGACGATCTCGTCGGGATCGACCACGTTCTTCTTACTCTTGCTCATCTTTTCGATGGAGCCGATGGTGATCGGCTGCCCCGACTGGATATGCCTGGCGGTGCGCGTGTCGCCCGTGGTCTCGATCAGGATGTCGGCCGGCGCCACCCATTCGCCGGTGGGCGCCTTGTAGGTCTCGTGCGTCACCATGCCCTGGGTGAAGAGGCCCTTGAACGGCTCTTCATGGGACACGTGGCCGGTGGCCTTCATGGCGCGGGTGAAATAGCGCGAGTAGAGGAGGTGCAGAATGGCGTGCTCCACGCCCCCGATATACTGGTCCACCGGCAGCCAGCGATTGGCGACGTCCGGAATGGTCGGCGTCGCGGCATCGGGCGCGGTGAAGCGGGTATAGTACCAGGACGAATCGACAAATGTATCCATGGTGTCGGTTTCACGCCGCGCCGCGCCGCCACATTGCGGGCAGTTGATGCGCTTCCAGGTGGGGTGGTGGTCGAGTGCATTGCCGGGCTTGTCGAAACTCACGTCCTCGGGCAGCACGACGGGCAGGTCCTTCTTGGGCACGGGAATGGTGCCGCAGACCTCGCAATGGATCACAGGAATGGGGCAACCCCAATAGCGCTGGCGCGACACGCCCCAGTCGCGCAGGCGGTACTGCGTCTGTGCGCGACCCCAGCCATTGGCCTCAAACAGCGCCAGCGTCTGGTCCATGGCTTCCTGGACGGTCAGCTCGGCACCCGTTTCGCCAAACCACTGCACATAGCGCACCGTCTGTGTCTTGGGGGGCGAATAGGCCTCGTCGGCGACACCCTCGTCGCTGTCGAGCGGCTTGTAGACGTCGATCACCGGCAGGCCGTATTTGCGGGCGAAGTCGAGGTCGCGCTGGTCATGCGCGGGGCAGCCGATGATGGCGCCGGTACCATAATCCATGAGAACGAAGTTGGCGATAAAGAGCGGCAGCTCCCAGTTGGGATCGGCCGGGTGCGTTACCTTCAGCCCGGTGTCGAAGCCAAGCTTTTCCGCCGTTTCCAGCGCTTCGGCCGACGTGCCGGTCTGCTGGCAGAGCTTGTTAAAGGCGGCGATTTCCGCATTGCCTTCGGCCAGGGCCTTGGCCAGCGGGTGGTCGGCGGCGATGGCGGCAAAGGTCGGACCGCGCATGGTGTCGGGGCGGGTGGTATAGACCGGCAGCCGTTCAAAACCCTGCGGCGCGCCATTGACGCCGAAGTCGAAGGCCAGCCCCTGCGACTTGCCGATCCAGTTGCGCTGCATGACGCGCACCTTTTCCGGCCATTCGGTCAGCCCGTCCAGACCGGCCAGCAGCTCTTCGGCCATGTCGGAAATCTTGAAGAACCACTGCGTCAGTTCGCGCTGTTCCACCACGGCACCGGAGCGCCAGCCGCGGCCGTCGACCACCTGCTCGTTGGCCAGCACGGTCATGTCGACCGGGTCCCAATTGACCTTGCTCTGCTTTCGCGTGACGAGACCGGCTTCCATCATGTCGATGAACATCGACTGCTGGTGCTGGTAATATTCGGGCTCGCACGTGGCGATTTCGCGCGTCCAGTCGATGGCCAGGCCCATCGACTTGAGCTGCGCTTTCATGGCGGCGATGTTCTGCCGAGTCCAGGTGCCGGGATGGGTCTTGCGTTCGATCGCCGCATTTTCCGCGGGCAGGCCAAAGGCGTCCCAGCCCATGGGATGGAGCACGTTCTTGCCCCGGGCGCGCTGGTAGCGGGCCACGACATCGCCCATGGCATAGTTGCGCACATGGCCCATATGAATGCGTCCCGAAGGGTAGGGGAACATCTCGAGGACATAGTAGGGCTCGCGCGGATCATCGTTGCGGCTCACAAAGCTCTGGTTCTCGTCCCAGACCTTTTGCCACCGGGGTTCCATTTCGCGCGGATTGTAGCGTTCGCCGCTCACTGTTTCGTCCTTGGGTGATTTGCCGCCAAGCGGCGCCAAGGCGGCGCACAGCTTGCGTTTATGGGGGATTTTGGCTACCGGACCATCACCAGAAATCCCCGCCAAGGTCAACAGCAACAGGGCGAAAGCATGGACGCCGCCGCAGAGCGACTTGCCGAAATCAAGGGGCGGATCGCCGCCGCGCAGCGCCGCTTCGGCCCGCCGCCAGAGCGGGTGGAACTGGTCGCCGTGTCCAAGACCTTTGGCACCGAAGCGATCGAGCCATTCCTTCAGGCGGGGCAGCGCGTCTTCGGCGAAAACCGCGTGCAGGAGGCCAAGGAGAAGTGGCCGGCTTTGCGCGAGCGTTATCCTGACCTGTCGCTCCACCTGATCGGGCCGCTGCAGACCAACAAGGCCCGTGAGGCCGTGGCGCTGTTCGACGTCATCGAAACCGTTGATCGCGACAAGCTGGCGGCGGTGCTCAGCAGCGAGATGCAGCGGGCAGGGCGGATGCTGCCCTGCTTTGTCCAGATTAATATCGGCCTCGAGCCGCAAAAAGCCGGCATCGAGCCGGTCGAAGCCGCAGCCTTTGTCGAGCGCTGCCGCACCGAACATGGGCTCTCGGTCTCCGGGCTGATGTGCATCCCGCCAGACGGCGTGCCGCCGGGGCCCTATTTTGCGCAGATGGTGGCTCTAGGCCGGGAGGCGAAGGTGGAACACCTCTCCATGGGCATGAGCGGCGATTTCGAAACGGCTATCGCCATGGGAGCCAGCTTTGTGCGTGTCGGCTCGGCGCTGTTCGGTTATCGGCCGCCAAACACCCCCGCCTGATCAGTATTTCCACGCGACGCGGCGGCTTGGTGCAACTTCCGGCGCAAACCGTCGTTGCTTCAGCGACATGGCGGCATGGCCCCAAACCAGGCGCATCGGGTGGCGCGGCCCGTGCCGCGAAAGGACTGGAGACAACAATGAACAAGCGACGCATCCTCCTGGTGGACGACGACGCTGATCTGCGCCAGACCCTGGTCGAGCAGCTGGAAACCCATCCCGAGTTCGAGATCATCGAGGCGGGCAGCGCCAACGATGCGCTCAAGGCGACGCGCGCCAACAATGTCGACCTGATGATCCTCGATGTGGGCCTGCCCGACATGGATGGCCGCGAGGCGGTCAAGGTCCTGCGCTCGGAGGGCTTCAAGAGCCCCATCTTGATGCTGACGGGCCATGACAGCGATGCCGACCAGATCCAGGGGCTCGAATCAGGCGCCAACGACTACCTTACCAAGCCTTTCCGCTTCCCGGTGCTCCTGGCGCGCATCAATGCCGCCCTGCGCCAGCACGATCAGAGCGAGGATGTGGTCTTCACCATCGGCCCCTATAGCTTCCAGCCCTCGGCCAAGCTGCTCGAGGCCAATGACGGCAACAAGGTCCGCCTGACCGACAAGGAAACGTCTATTCTCAAGTTCCTCTACCGGCAGGGCCCCAAGACCATCACCCGCGACATCCTCCTCAAGGAGGTATGGGGCTACAACAACCGCGTCACCACCCACACGCTTGAAACCCATATCTACCGGCTGCGGCAGAAGATCGAGCGCGACCCGTCCAATGCCCGTCTCCTCGTCACCGAGGATGGCGGCTATCGCCTGGTGCCGTAAAGCCGGATCCCTGTCGCAAAATCTGGTACAAAGCGCCCGAATATGCCCTATAGGGTGTAACACCCTTGCGGGTTTCGAGGCATCCGGATTGCCACAATGATTATGGACGAAGCGGCCGAGGCGCTGGCAAAGGCCGAATTCTTCGACATCTGCGACGACCAGCAGCGCGGCATGCTCGCCTTTGCCGGCGACCTGCGCCGTTTTGCGCCCGATGAAGTGCTCTACAAGTCCGGCGACGTGCCGCAGGGCGCCTTTGTCCTGATCTCGGGCACGCTGAAGTCGCTCCCCGATGGCGGTGGCAAGCCCTCGGCCATCTCCACCCCCGGCAGTGTCGTTTCGGCCATGGCGCTGATCCTCAGCAAGCCGCGGCCCGTCACGGTTTCCGCCGTCACCGAATGCGACACGCTGTTCGTGCCCCGCTCGGCCTTCCTCAAGCTCGTGCAGCAATCCCCTGACCTGGCGCAACGCGCCGTCGCCCGGATCGAGCGCGACCTTGGCAACTATCTCGGCGCCCTCGAACCCATCCGCCGCCGCATGAAGGGCGAGTAACGAGTGGGGCGTTGGCTCCCCTCCCCCTTGAGGGGAGGGGCTGGGGGTGGGGGTTCTGCATTCTCCCCTGGCATAGAGCTGGGGAGGGTCCTGATCCCCCCACCCCAGCCCTCCCCCCTTAAGGGGGGAGGGAGCCCATGATCGGCGGTTAGTTACCTAAACCCCCGCAAACCGCGCAATTACCGGCACATGGTCGCTCGGCTGCGGGGCATAGCCGCGGTAGCTCTTGACGATTTCGGTGCCGATGCAGTGTTCCGCGACATCTGCGGTGGCCCAGATATGGTCGAGCCGCCGCCCCTTGTTGGCCTCTTCCCAGTTGGCGCTGCGATAGCTCCACCAGGAATAAAGCTTCTCGGAATGCGGCACGTGCTTGCGCACCAGGTCAACCCAGCCATGACCTCCGTTGAGCAGCGCGTCCAGCGCCTCGGTCTCCACCGGCGTGTGGCTGACGATTTTGAGCAGCTGCTTGTGGCTCCAAACGTCGTTTTCGTGCGGCGCCACGTTGAAGTCGCCGGCAATCAGCTGGGCGCGGCTGAACATCGGCTCGCCGAACCAGGCCTTAAGCTCGTCGAGGAAGCCCAGCTTGTGCTTGAACTTGGGGTTGATCTCCGGGTCGGGCTCATCGCCGCCGGCCGGAATATAGAAGTCATGCAGGGTCACCGGCCCATGGCCAAAATCGGTGAGTGCCGAGATATGCCGCGACTCGGGGATTTCGCAGAAGACCTTGCTGGAAATGTCGGTCAGCGGGAACTTCGAGACGATGGCGACGCCATGATAGCCCTTCTGCCCATGCACCGCCTGGTGCGGATAGCCCGCGTCGCGCAGGGCATTGCGCGGAAACTGGTCATCCGTGCACTTGATCTCCTGGAACATGATCACGTCCGGCGCGTGCTTGCCGATGAAATCGAGCACCATGGGCAGGCGCAGGCGAATGGAGTTGATGTTCCAGGTGACGATGGAGACGGGCATTTTCGGCCTTTGCTGGAGGGGCATTCCTTATCGCCAAGCCGGTCCAGCGCTGCAAGCCGGAAGTGACGCCCTCGATGCTGGCAGTGTGTTGACGCATTCGCAGGGGTGGCGAACGGGTTTCACGTGAATCATCGAGGCTGCTGCCACCCACCGGGCGTCACCCTCGGGCATGACCCGAGGGTGACAATCGCGACTGGGCGACAAACAAAAACCCGGCCTTGCGACCGGGTTTTCGTGTTCAGCGCTGGCCTCGGCTTATTCGGCCTTGGGTGCCTCTTCTGCGGCAGCAGCAGCGGCCTCGGCGGCCTTGGCAGCGGCTGCAGCTTCTGCGTCCTTGGCGGCCTGTTCGGCGGCAAAGGCCTCGGCGGCTGCAATCTTTTCGGCTTCGCGGGCTTCGCGAGCAGCCTGGGCGGCTTCGCGCTCGCCGGCTTCGATCTTCTTGGTGCGCGAGTTGGTCGATTCGAAAATACGAGCCGACTTACCGCGACGGTCACGCAGGTAGTAGAGCTTGGCGCGACGCACCTTGCCGCGCTTGAGCACTTCAACCGAAGCGATGTTGGGCGAATAGAGCGGGAACACGCGTTCCACGCCTTCACCATAGGAAATCTTGCGCACGGTGAACGAGGCGGTGATGCCGCCGCCATTCAGCGCGATCACGACGCCTTCATAGGCCTGCAGGCGCTCTTTTTCGCCTTCGCGGATCTTGACCCACACCTTGACGGTATCGCCATGGGTGAAATCGGGAAGCTCGCGCTTGGCGGCCAGTTCTTCGACATGGGCAGCGTTGAGCTGCTGGATGATATTCATGATCCGTCTCGATCTTTTCAAAGGAGCGACTGTTCGCGTTTTGAGGCGCGATCGCCCGGTCTTGGTTATAACGGAGGTTGGCAGTCTTCTTGTTGGTGCGAACAGAGTCCGATAAGCCCCGGCCGCGGTAGTGGCGGCTCCATAGGGGATTTTAGGCGCGGAGTCTAGTGCCCGCGACGGCTTGAGGCCTCATGAGACCTCATCCTGAGCTTGTCGAAGGACGAGGTCGGGCGCACGGAATCTCGCGTGCCACGCCCTCGTGGTTCGACAGGCTCACCATGAGGGCTACTTCAGCAGATCCGGCCTACGCCGCCGCGTGAGCTCCATGCTCTGCTCCTGGCGCCACCTGACGATCTTGCCGTGATCGCCCGAGGTCAGCACCTGGGGGATATCGACCCCCTCGAAAGTCTGTGGCCGCGTATAGTGCGGATATTCCAGCAGCCCGTTCTCGAAGCTTTCATCGGCATGGCTCTCGGCCTTGCCCAGCACGCCGGGGATCAGCCGTACCACGGCTTCGAGCAGCACCATGGCCGCGACCTCGCCACCGGCCAGCACATAGTCGCCTATGGAAATTTCCTCAAGCGCGCGCCCGTCGATCACCCGTTGATCCACCCCCTCGAAGCGTCCGCAGACGATGACGGCGCCGGGGCCCAGTGCCAGCTCGCGCGCCCTTTGCTGCGTCAGCGGCCTGCCGCGGGGCGACATCAGGATACGCGGGCGGGGATCGCCCTGCGGCGCGACGGTGTCGATGGCCTTGGCCAGGATATCGGGCTTGAGCACCATGCCAGCGCCACCCCCAGACGGGGTGTCATCGACTGTCCGATGCCGATCACTGGCGAAGTCACGCAGCTGCGTCGCCGAGAGCGACCACAAGCCTTCGGCCAGCCCGCGGCCGAGCACCGACGCGCCGAGCGGCCCGGGGAACAGCTCGGGAAACAGCGTGATGACGGCGGCAGAAAAGCTCAATCGGGCTCTTCCTCGCCCTCTTCGGCATCGAGCGGCACGACAATGGTCAGGTAGCCGCCGGCAATGTCGATCTCGGGCACCACGGCCTTGGTGAAGGGGTAGAGGAAAGTGTCGCCGCTCTGAGGATCGCGCACTTCCAGGAGATCGCCGGCGCCGAAATTGGGCAGGGCCGAGACCTTGCCGATCACCACGCCGGTATCGAGCCGGGCCTCGAGCCCGATCAGGTCGGCATGGTAGAAATCGTCCTCGTCCTCGGGCTCAGGAAGCTTGTCGCGGTCGATAAAGAGGTTGACGCCGTTGAGCGCCTCGGCCGCCGTGCGGTCGTTGATGCCCTTGACCTGCGCCACGACCACCGTCTTGTGCATGCGCAGCTTGCTCAGGGTCACGGTGAGACCAGGCCGGTCGGTGTCGAGCGGACCATAGCTGCCGATGGCCAGCGGGTCCTGGGTATGGGCCGAGATCCGCACATGCCCCTTGATGCCATGGGCAGCGCCAATCTGGCCGACGAGGATCTTGTTGTTGTTGCTCATGCTTGCTCCGGCAATAAGGAGCGTCTTAGCAGGACCTGCGGGGCTTGGGAACCAAGGGCGGCGGGCGGCAATTGTCCCCCCACACCCTCAAGGAGCCCACAATGGCCAAGATCCTCACCAACCGCGAAGATATCCGCCAGTGGACGGAGGCGCGCAGCGGCTACCCGATGCTGATGGACACGCCCGATGGCACCGGAACCCGCACCCTGCTGCAGCTGACCTTCGGCCAGCATGCGCTCAACAGCGAAAACAATGAAGGCCCCGACCGGCTGACTGGCTTCCAGCTCGCCGACTGGGACGATTGGTTCGCAGCGCTCGAGGAAAACAACCTTGCCATCCGCGTCTCCGACGATCCCTCGGGCGGCAACGAGAACGAGTTCGAGTTCGTGGCGCGCGACCTTGCCTCACGCGAAGAGGGCGAGGGCACGACAGGGGCGGCACAAAAGCCTGCCGTCATCACCATCCAGAACCCCGACAGCAAGGATCGCGCCGCGCCGGACGCTGTCTAGCGGCAAAGAGCGGGCAGACGGCGGCAGAACACTGGCTCTGCCCTGCCGTCTGCGGACGCAACCGGCATCAGGCGCTGGCCGGCAGGGTATTGAGGCCCGTCTCATAGAGGCGGATGGTCGCTTCGATATCTTCGATATGCATGGCAAGGCCCTGTTCCACCGCTTCCACCTGGCGGCGCAAGAGGTCGCGGCGCGAGATCAGGTCAAAGCGTTCGCTTTCCAGTTCCTTGACCGCGAGGTCAATCCGGTCGCGATGGGTAGCCAGGCGCTGTACCATGGGGGCGCTCTGCTTGGCCGCTTCCTGCAGCACTGCCTCGACCTGCTCGATTTCCGGCTGCACGATCTTCAGTGTCGTTGTCTTGGACCGCGTGGTCATTCTTGTTCTTCCACATTCGATGTTGCCCTGCTCGTCTCCCGCCGGGCGGGATCGCATTAAGGGCAAGTAATATCGAGTTAACGCGGAATCCCAAGGTTTACCGGGAGTTTACCTTAACAGCTACGAAGCTCTACCGATCCGGGAACCAATAACGGCGGGCGTCAGTCGTCCGCCGAGGCCTCGATGGCTTCCATGTCTTCGTCGGAAAAGCCGAAATGGTGGCCCAGTTCGTGGATCAGCACATGGGTGACGACCTCACCCAGCGTGTTGTCGTCGTTCTCGGCCCAGTAGTCGAGAATTGCCCTGCGATAAAGGAAGACAGTGTTGGGCAATTGCCCTGTCTGAGGCACGGCGCCGTCTTCGGTGAGGCCGATGCCGGTAAAGAGCCCCATGAGCTCGAAAGGGCTCTCCATCCCAAACCCCTGGAGGATATCGTCCTCGGCAAACTCGGCCACCGAGCAGGTGACGTTGGCTGCCAGCGACTTGAAGGGTTCGGGTAGTTCCCTCAGCGCCTGACTGGCGAGGGCTTCGATGTCGTCGAGTGTAGGGGCGAAGGCTTTGGTCCAGTCGGTCATGGTACGACCAGCCCCCACGTCATTCCCGCGAAAGCGGGAATCTCCCTGCCAAGACATAGGGGGATCCCTGCCTTCGCGGGGATGATGTCTTGATTGAAAGGGGCGTTAGACCGCGCAAGGACCTCATCCTGAGCTTGTCGAAGGATGAGGTCCGGGTGCGTTACTGCCACTCGCGGATATCGACGAAGTGGCCGGCGATCGCGGCAGCGGCGGCCATGGCCGGAGCGACCAGATGGGTGCGGCCCTTGAAGCCTTGGCGGCCCTCGAAGTTGCGGTTCGAGGTCGAGGCGCAGCGTTCCTGCGGCTTGAGCTTGTCCGGGTTCATGGCCAGGCACATCGAGCAGCCCGGTTCGCGCCATTCGAAACCGGCATTCTTGAAGATCACGTCGAGACCCTCAGCCTCGGCCTGATCCTTGACCAGGCCCGAGCCGGGCACCACCATGGCATTGACGCCCGGCGCCACTTTGCGGTCGCCGATTACGGCGGCTGCAGCGCGCAGGTCCTCGATGCGGCCATTGGTGCACGAACCGATGAACACCCGATCAACGGCGATGTCGGTGATCTTGGTGCCGGGCTGGAGGCCCATATAGTCGAGCGCCCGCCACTTGGAAGCGCGCTTGTTTTCGTCCTGGATGTCGTCGGGATCGGGAACGACACCGGTTACCGAGATCACGTCCTCGGGGGAGGAGCCCCAGCTCACGATTGGCGGCAGCTTGGCGGCATCGAGGATGACCACCTTGTCGTAGACTGCGCCTTCGTCGGTATAGAGCGTCTTCCAGTAGTCGACGGCCATGTCCCACGCTTTGCCCTTGGGCGCGCGTTCGCGGCCCTTGACGTATTCGAAGGTCGTCTCGTCGGGGGCGATCAGGCCGGCGCGGGCGCCGCCCTCGATGGTCATGTTGCAGACCGTCATGCGGCCTTCCATGGAAAGCGAGCGGATGGCTTCGCCGGCAAATTCGATCACATGGCCATTGCCGCCGGCGGTGCCGATCTCCCCGATGATCGCCAGGATGATATCCTTGGCGGTGACATGAGGCGGAAGCTTGCCATCCACACGCACCAGCATGTTCTTGGCCTTCTGCTGGATCAGCGTCTGCGTCGCCAGCACGTGCTCGACTTCCGAGGTGCCGATACCATGCGCCAGGGCGCCGAAGGCGCCATGGGTCGAGGTATGGCTATCGCCGCAGACAATGGTCATGCCGGGCAGGGTGAAGCCCTGTTCAGGGCCCACGATGTGGACGATGCCCTGCCGCTTGTCGAAGGGGTCGAAATATTCGATGCCGAAATCGCGCGTGTTTTCCGCCAGCGTTTCGATCTGGATGGCGCTTTCCGGATCGGGGTTGGGCAGGGTGCGGTCGGTGGTGGGGACATTGTGGTCCACCACGGCTAGGGTGCGCTCGGGGTGGCGCACCTTGCGCCCGTTCATGCGCAGGCCCTCGAAGGCCTGCGGGCTCGTGACTTCGTGGACGAGATGACGGTCGATATAGATCAGCGAGGTGCCATCCTCGTTGTTCTGGACCAGATGGTCGTCCCAGATCTTGTCATAGAGCGTGCGGGCTTTGGTCATGGCGCTATTCCGGCAGGAAAGATTGGAGTGGTTCTAAGGCAGGACCGACATGCCGGTCAAGCATAACCGTACTCACGGGTACGGCACTAGGCTGGCTGCCGGATGTCGCGCATGCCGCGCACGGCAAAGATGCCCAGGAGGCTGGTATCGAGGCCGATCTTCAGGCGGCACCAGAGGGCGATAGCCACCTGCGCCGCAATGCGCGCACCCATGTTGGCCGCCGCCGCACCGACAATGCCATAGGTGGGGATCACGAGGAACTGAACCAGGAATCCCAGCGCCATGATCGAGCCGAAGATCGCCACATAGGCGCGCTCGTGGCCGGTCATCATCATCACGATCTTGGACGGCCCGGTGGCAGCGTCGAACAGGAGGCCAAAGGCCAGCAGCACCAGCACCAATTGCCCTTCGGCATAGCTGTCGCCGAACAGCGACAGGATCCAGTCGCCCCAACCGACAAAGGCGGCGAAGATGCCGAGCGAAAAGAGGAAGCCGGCGGTGGAGGCGAGGGCGGTGATCGCCTGCGCCTTGCGCATCTGCCCGGCATGGAAATGCTGCGCCACCATGGGGGCAATCACCAGCTCAATGGCGAAGGTGAAAAGCGTCATCAGCCCCGCCGTGCGGAAAGCGTTGAAGTAGATGCCGGAGCTTTCCAGATCCAGCATCAGCCCCACAAGGATTACATCGGCATTAAGCGCCGCGGTTTCGATCAGCGCGCCCAGCATCAGCCAGCGGCTGATGCCGCCCCATTGCCGCCAGAAGCGCCGCACCGCCCCCAGCGCCGGCAGCAGCACATATTTGCCCGTCTCGGCGCGCCAGAACTGCAGCACCAGCATCAGCGCCAGGAGCGCGGCGGCCAGCACCAAGGCGTCGGGACCGCTCAGCACCACGCCGACCGCGAAAAGCGCCAGCACCGAGCCGGGCAGGGCGAGGCGCCAGAAGATGTCGCGCGGCACCAGCGCTGTCCAAACCGACCCCTGCGCCCGCAGCACCGAGGAATTGTATTCGGCCATGGCCATGGGAAGGATCAGGAAGGCCGCGCCATAGAAGTGGTTCGGCGTGTCGCTGAGCGGCGCCACCTTCCAGG
The DNA here is from genome assembly GCF_036563435.1 of Devosia sp. Taxonomy (GTDB): domain Bacteria; phylum Pseudomonadota; class Alphaproteobacteria; order Rhizobiales; family Devosiaceae; genus Devosia. The sequence goes on along the minus strand of NZ_DATCMJ010000014.1, from coordinate 219,174 downwards.
TGACAAACACCAGGAGGCAGAGGGCCGCGGCAGTGGCGAGGCTGGCTACAATGGTCAATGTCGAACCGGCGCGCACCGCTTCCACGGCCGCTTCGGGACGGTTGGCCACGGTTTCCTGCGACCACAGGCGGAGGATGGCCAGGGGCTGGCCGACACCGGCGCCGATGGCCAGCACGGTGGCGAGCGCGAGGCCGAAGGCAAAGTGGCCGTATTCGTCCGGCGACATGGTGCGCGAGAGCACCACATAGGTCAGATAGGTGAGGCCGGCGGTGGCCACCTTGATGCCCAGCGACGCTACCGACCGCCAGAGGCCAGCCCGCAGCACCGCCGAAAGATCATGGGGAATCGTGAACCGCATCAATGCCTCGAGGCCGCCGGCACTGGCCGCGGCCTCGCGCAATCTCGCATGGCAATCTCAAGAAGGTCTTACTGCCAGGCCCCGGTTTTCCCGCCGTCGCGGTGGTTTAGTGCCGGAAGTGGCGCATGCCGGTCATGACCATGGCGATCCCAGCCGCATCGGCGGCGGCGATCACCTCGTCATCGCGCATCGAGCCGCCCGGCTGGATCACCGCGGTGGCGCCGGCAGCGACCAGCGCCTCGAGCCCATCGGCGAAGGGGAAGAAGGCGTCCGACGCGACAACGGACCCTTGCGTCAATGCCCCCTCGATGCCCGCCGCCTTGGCCGCATCGATCGACTTGCGATGGCCGGTCAGCGCCGAATCCACACGGCTCATCTGCCCGGCACCGATGCCCGCGGTGGCGCCGCCCCTCACATAGACGATGGCGTTGGATTTGACGTGCTTGGCCACCTTGGCGGCCAGCCTGAGGTCGGCCATCTCGGCCTCGGTCGGCTGCCGCTTGGTCACCACCTTGAGCTCGCAATCGTCGACATTGCGGTTGTCGCGCGACTGCACGAGAAGTCCGCCGGCCACCGACTTCACCAGGAGACCCTCGGCCTTGCTGTCGGCGAGGCCGCCCGTCAGAAGCAAGCGCAGGTTCTTCTTGGCGGCGATGATCTCCTGCGCCTCCGGCGTGGCGGAGGGCGCGACGATCACCTCGGTGAAGACCTTGACGATCTCGGTTGCCGTTTCGGCATCGATCTCGCGATTGGTGGCGACAATGCCGCCAAAGGCCGAAACAGGGTCGGTGCGCAGCGCATTGCGATAGGCTGTCACCAGATCAGCCGCAACGGCAACACCGCACGGATTGGCGTGCTTGATGATGGCAACGGCAGCGCCTTGCGCTGGATCGAACTCGCTGACCAGTTCGAAGGCGGCATCGGTGTCGTTGATATTGTTGTAGCTCAGCGTCTTGCCTTGCACCTGCTGGGCGGTGGCGACGCCGGGGCGATCCTCGCCATTGCCATAAAAGGCAGCCCACTGATGCGGGTTCTCGCCATAGCGCATCACCTCGCGCAGGGAACCAGCGAAGCTGCGATAGCTCACTTCCGGATAGTCGATCTCGCGGGCAAACCACGACGAGATGGCGCTGTCATAGGCCGCCGTACGGGCATAGGCCTTAGCAGCGAGCTTCTGGCGCAGGGCAAAGGGAATGCCGCCATTGCGGATGGCTTCGAGGATTTCCGGATAATCGGCCGGGTCGACGACCACGGTCACATAGGCATGATTCTTGGCAGCCGAGCGCACCATGGCCGGACCGCCGATGTCGATATTTTCGATGATGTCGTCGTAACCGGCGCCTGAAGCGACGGTCTTTTCGAAGGGGTAGAGGTTGACCGCGACGAGGTCGATGGCGCCGATCCCGTGCTCATCCATCGATGCAGCATGAGCTGGGTTGTCGCGCACCGACAGGAGCCCGCCATGCACCTTGGGATGCAGCGTCTTGACGCGACCGTCCATCATTTCGGGGAAACCGGTAAGGTCGGCGATCTCGCGCACGGGAAGACCGGCCTCGCTGATCAGTCTGTGCGTGCCGCCGGTGGACACGAGCTCGACTCCCGCTTCACTCAACCCCCGGGCAAAATCGGCCATGCCGGTTTTGTCGAATACCGAAAGCAGCGCCCGCCCGACCTTGACCGTCTTGCCCATGAGGATGTTCCCGCTCGTGATGAAGTTGCCGGCTCGCTAGCACGAAGCGGCGGGCGCGCCAACCTCCCGCGGGCCTTAAGCCTGTTCCAGCGTGAAGATCCACGCCACTTCAGCGTCGGCGACGACATCGGCCTCCAGCACCAGCTGCCGCGTCTTGTGGAAGCCGACATAGGCGGACTGGCGGACGCTTTCCTCTTCGCGGCATTGCGCACCTTCCCAAAGGAAGCTCCAGACGGCGCCGCTCGGCAGCACCAGCCGCACCAGGCCTTCGCCGCCATTGCGGCGGACCATGACATTGGGTGCCAGGTGAAAACGGATGGCCAGCAGCCCCGATGGCGTCGATTTGCCGATCATCCGGTCCTGCCCGACCAGCGTCGTGCCGCCCGAGAGGAGCGTGATCCGCCGTTCCAGCTCCACGCCGAAGCGCTTGGCAAAGCCGCTCGACGTCAAGGTCAGGAGGTTGTCGGCCGGCACAAGCTCCAGCATCGGCGCGCGCGGCGGCGGGATATCTTCGGCATCGATGGTCGGACCCGAATGGGCGATGCCCTGCCGGAACAAGGCCTTGCTGTCGGGCAGGTCGGAAGGTGCCGGTCCGCAGGACCCCAGGATCAGCTCCGAGCCATGGGAGAATTCAAAGGCCAGGGCGCTGTTGTGGCGGTCCGCGTCCATGCCCACGGGCGGCGCGATGCCGCTATCGGCGACCACCACGGTTTGCCCCTCGCGCAGGATGCCGTAGCCACCCAGCAGCCGCGAGCGGCGCTTGCGTACCGGACCATTGGCCTGGATGGCAATCAGCACGTCATGGGCCAGATGGCCGCAGCCGTTGAAATAGGCCGGTTCGCCGCTCGACAGCGTCAGCGCGTCCAGCGCCTCGTGCATGCGGTCGATCTGCGCCATCAGCTCGTTGCCGGCCTCGGACTTGGCGGAAGCTGCGACCGAGCGGATGCTGACCAGCTCCACCAGCAGCTGCAACTGCAGCTTGCTGTTGCGGGACAGGTGCATGCCGTCGCTGTCGAGCTGTTCGGCCAGAAGCGCATTGAGCCGCTCCACCCGCGAGGCAATGTCGGTGCGCTCGTTCTGTTCGCAGAATTCGGCGGCGAGCAATGCGGTGGCGACCAGGATTGCCTCGGCCGGTTCGCTGGTGAGGCCGGCACGGACCTTTAGGCTCTGAATCTGCGCGCCGAGGAGACGCTGGATGGTGCGCTGTTCGGCGGGGTTGGCACCGTCCAGCAGCAGCGGCAGGTGCCGCAACCAGTTGAGCACACGCTGCGCCGTCAGGGCCGGGGCCCAGGTGTCGTGCTGGAACTGGCCTTCATGGCCGATCCAGTCGAGCACGAGGAGCCGGGCAAACAGCCGTTCGCCCGCATCGCGCACATCGCGGAAATGACGCAGCCAGGCAAAGCCATGGAGGCTCAGCCACCAGTCGGGATGGGAGACATCGAGGGAAAAGGGCGAAGCCCCGTCGGTCTCCACCAGCTTGCTGGCGAGGAGATAGCGCCCCGCCATCATGTCGCGCACGGTTTCACGGTCGGCCGGCCGCAGCTCGGGAATGTCACCGGCAAAGGCATCGTCGGCCAGGCTGCGCCAGGTCCAGCGCGCGATGGGCAGCGTCACCATGGCGTCGGCAAGGCCAAGCGCAGCCCTGCGCATGGCATGGGGCAGACGCGGCGCCATCACTGCGCCCGTCCGGTCATGGCCGGCTTTGCCCCATTGGTGCCCGTCACAAGTTCAGTCCTCGCAATTGGCCTTGAGGCCAGTGTTCAGCGGCGGCGGAAGCGGGCCACGAAGAACCCATCCATACCACCCTCGCGGCCGCCTGGCGCCATCCCCGGATGAGTGCGTACCAGGCCCCTGTCGCTCACGGCCTGTTCGAGGCCCGGCAGTTCGTCGGGCGTAACCGGCCACAGCTCCAGCCCCGGCAGGGAATGCAGCGCCCACTCGACCTGCTCCTCGCCCTCGGCCGGTTCCAGCGAACACACGCAATAGATCAGCACGCCGCCCACTTCAAGGCAGCGGAAAGCATTGGTGAGCAATGCTTTTTGCAGCCGTACCCGTCCGGCCACGTCGCCCACGGAGCGGTGCCAGATCACCTCGGGATGGCGGCGGAAGGTGCCCGTCGCCGAGCAGGGCGCATCGAGCAGCACGCCATCGTAGAGCGAATTGGGGGCGAAGGTGCCCGCATCGCCGACAATGATCTCGGCATTGTAGTCGAGGCGCTTGAGATTGCCCTTGAGCCGCTCCATGCGCGTGGCGTCGCTGTCGAGCGCCGTCACGGCATAACCGGCCTTGAGCAATTGCGCCGTCTTGCCGCCGGGCGCGGCGCAAAGATCGAGCACGCGGCCCCCGGTCTTGGCGCCGAGGAGGCGCGCCGGAATGGCCGAGGCGGCATCCTGCACCCACCACTTACCCTCATCATAGCCGGGCAGCGCCTCGACCGGGCGGTCGCGCTGGTCGATACGCACGGTGTCCGCCATCACCTTTTCGGCGCCCAGCGCATCGATCAGATCCGGATCGTCATTCTTGAGCGTCAGGTCGAGCGGCGCGCCGGCCAGCAAGGCTGCGGTGAAGCCGTCGATCGCTTCCTCGCCATAGGCGTTGAGCCAGGTGTCGCCGAAGGTATCGGGGATCAGCAGGTCGTCGTCGAGCATGCCGAACCTGGCCGAGTTGGCCTGTGCCGAGCGCAGCACCGCGTTCATCAGGCCCGACAGGTGCCGCGCCTTGGGGTCGCGCTTGACCGCTTCCACCGCCAAAAACAGCGCCGAATGGGCACCCAGATCGGGCAGGAAGACCAGTTGCGCCAGCGACAGGCGCAGGACGGCTTCGAAGGTGCCCGACTTGCCGGGCATGCCCTTTTCCAGGAGCGCATGGATGATGAAGTTGAGCTGGCCCTGGCGGCGCAGGGCGGTGGTGATCAACCGGTTGGCCAGCGCCCGATCGCGCCCGTCGGCCAGCTCCTGGCTCGACAGGGGCACAAAATTGTCCCCCGCCAAAACCGCCTTCAACCGCTCTGCAGCAACAAGGCGGAGCTTGAGCCCCGCCGGATCAGGTTTGTGATGCGCCACGCTTTGTCTTATCCCCAGGGACCGCGTTGTCCGCCGTCCTCATCGGCTCGCCCGACGGTCGGCACGCGCCAGCCGCTGCGGCTTGCACCGGGGGTAACCGGGGCGCGGCGCGGCTGGAGCCGTGCGCCCTTATCGTTCACCTGCATCGTCCCTGCAAGCTGGCGCAGCGCCATGATGCGGTTGCCGGTGTCGGGATGGGTGGAAAAGAGGTTGTCCATCCGCTGCCCCGATAGGGGATTGATGATGTACATATGCGCCATGGCCGGATTGCGCTCGGCCGCGACATTGACGTGCCGCCCGGCGAGCGTCGCGATCTTTTCGAGCGCCGAGGCAAGCGCCAGCGGGTCGCCCGAAATTTCGGCCCCGTCCTTGTCGGCCTCGTATTCGCGGGTGCGGCTCACCGCCATCTGCACCACCATGGCGGCGACGGGGGCAAGGAACACCATAAGGAGCGCGCCCATGCCGCCCAGCGGATTGTCGCGATTGTTGCCGCCGCCAAAGAACAGGCCGAACTGCGCCAAAGCCGAAATGGCACCGGCAAAGGTCGCGGTAATGGTCATGGTCAGCGTATCGCGCGAGCGGATATGGGCCAGTTCATGCGCCACGACGGCGGCAACTTCGCGCGTATCGAGATGGCGCAGGAGGCCCGTCGATACCGCAACCGCCGCGTTTTGCGGGTTGCGACCGGTGGCAAAGGCATTGGGCTGGTCGGTGTTGATCACATAGACGGCAGGCGTCGGGATGCCGGCCTTGCGCGACAGCGTGTCGACCATGTCATAGAGTTCGGGCACGCGGGAGCGCTCCACCGGCACGGCGTTCTGCATGCGCAGCACCAGCTTGTCGGAATTCCAGTAGCCGATGAAATTGGTGATGAGCGCGAAGCCGAAAGCCAGCATCATGCCGCTCGTGCCACCGATGAAGTAGCCCACGACCATGAAAAGCGCGGTCAGCGCCGCCAGCAGCAATGTGGTCCGAAACGCGTTGAACATCAGGAGCCCTTGGGTTCGCCTTGATGGGCAATTATGTTGTGTCGCCAAGGGTTCCATGCAAGCGGCATACCAAATCGTAAGGTAATACAATGAGCGACGAGGACACAGCGCCGGACGAACGGCGCCCACCCCTCAGCGACGCGGCCAAGCGGGCGCTGGCGGAAGCCCAGGCAAGGCGGGCCGAGATCGACGCCAAAGGCGCCTTCGCCCCCAAGGAGCAAGGCGGCCGCGGCGGCCTCGAGCCCGTCCGCTATGGCGATTGGGAGATTAAAGGCCTGACCAGCGACTTCTAGCCGACAAGGTCCGCGAGGCTGAAGCCGGCGGCTGAGGCGGCGACGGTCATGGCGACGATGACGATCGCGGCGATCAGCGCGAATTCCACTGGCATGATGCCGGCTTGGTCCCGCCTGAACCTGGAAAAAAGATCGAACATGGGGCCACCGCTACGCGCTTACTATGGCCACTTTCTGTCACCGCCCAGCTGAACCCAGGCTGAACGGCTAGGAGCGCGCGGCGGCGATGGCGGGCAGGAGTTCGGCCTGCACGGCCTCGGGCGACAGGGCCCCCACATGCTTGAAGGTGATCACCCCGTCCGCATCGACCACAAAGGTCTCGGGCACGCCATAGACGCCCCAATCGATGGAGACTCGGCGGTCCCGGTCCGCCCCCACCGCATCATAGGGATTGCCCAGTTCGCGGAGGAAGGCGCGGGCATTTTCCGGTGCGTCGGCCTGGTTGATGCCGAAGAGGCGAATCCCCGACACATCCTTGAGCGCCACCAGCAGCGGATGCTCGTCGCGGCAGGGAATGCACCAAGAGGCAAAGACATTGACCACCGTCACCTCGCCCTTGAGCGCTGCCGTGTCGAAGCCCGGCACGCCGAGTTCGGGCACTTCCTCGAGGGCGAACTGGGGCGCCGGCTTGTCGATGAGGACGCTGCGCACGAGGTTAGGGTCGCGGTTCATCGACATGGCAAAGACGGCAACCAGCGCCGCCAGCGCCAACAACGGCAAGGCAAAGAGGACGTAGCGCATTATTTGCCCCGCCGCGCTTCGAGCGCCTGGAGCTTGCGCGCCGTGACGCGGGCGTCATGAAGCGTCCAGCCGATCAGGGCCAGGAGGCCCAAGGCAACGCCGATATAGGCCCAGACGATATAGGTGGCGTGCGGTCCCAGATCGATCATGCGGCGTTCCCCTGTGCGAGGCGCCGCTGCAGCCCCATCACCCGGCGCCGCTTGACCTCGGTATGCATGGCCTTGAGCTGCAGCGTGATGAACAGGAATGTAAACGCGAAGAACATCACGAACAGCGGCAGCAGGATCGAGCCGGGCATGCGCGGCCCGTCCGCCCGGAAGACGCTGGCCGGCTGATGCAGCGTTGACCACCAATCGACTGAGAACTTGATGATCGGGATATTGACCGCGCCGACCAGCGTAAAGACGGCAATGACGCGGGCAGCGCGCAGCTGGTCGTCGAAGGCGCGCCAGAGGGCGATGAGGCCGAGATAGATGAACAGGAGCACCAGGGTCGAGGTCATGCGCCCGTCCCATTCCCAGAACGTGCCCCAGGTCGGGCGGCCCCAAAGCGCGCCGGTAAAAAGGGCGAGGGCGGTGAACAGCGCCCCGAGCGGCGCGGCGGCCTTCATCGACACATCGGCCATGGGATGGCGCCAGACCAGGGTGCCTAGCGCCGAAACGGCCATGGTGGCGTAGACGAATTGCGACAGCCAGGCGTTGGGCACGTGGACATACATGATGCGCACGGTGTGGCCCATCTGGTAGTCCTCGGGAGACTGGAAGAGGGCCAAATAGAGCCCGGCCACGAACAGCAGCGCCGTCACCACGGTGAGCGGCCACAGCAGCGGCCTGGTCCAGGCGACGAACTGCCCCGGATGGGCCAGCCGGTTCCACCAGCGCTGCTTGGGTGTCGTGTCGAGAGTCATGCCGTTGAGTAGCCCTCATCCTGAGCTTGTCGAAGGACGAGGGCGTGGCACGTGGCCTCCACTCGCCCGACCTCGTGGTTCGACAGGCTCACCATGAGGTTTCGCGGGTATCTGATGCTCTAGTCTTCAGCCGAACTTATCGCAAGGGCCGCGGCGAAGGGAGCCAGCGCCACGGCCATGAGGCTCAATGCCGCAAGAAACAGCATGGCGGCACCCGATTGCCCCACCGATACGGCACCCGTGCCAAAGATCAGCACCGGAATGGAAAGCGGCGCGAGAAGTATCGGCGAAATCAAGGCGCCGCGCCGGATGCTGACCGTTACCGCAGCCCCCAAGGCGCCGAAGGCCGCCAAAGCCGGCGTGCCCAGAAGCAGCGAACAGATGGTACGCCAGAGGGCATCGCCCTCCATGGCCAGGAGCACGGCCAGCAGCGGACTGGCCACGATCAGCGGCAGCGCCGTCACCAGCCAATGGACGATCAACTTTGCGGCAACAATGGCGCTGAGCGGCAATTCCGCCTGGCGCAGAAGGATCATGGTCCCATCCTCATGGTCGGGCCGGAACAGCCGGTCGAGACCCAGCAGCATGGCAAGAAAGGCCGCGATCCAGACAATGCCGGGTGCGATGCGCGCGAGCAGTTCCTGGTCAGGCCCCACGGCAAAGGGCACGATGGCGCCCACGATCACGAAAAACAGCACCAGCGTCAGCATGTCGCCGCCGCCGCGCAAGGCGAGGCGCAGTTCGCGCCGGAGGAGCGCCCGGAATGCCGTCACCGCCCCACCCCCAGAAACAGCGTCCGGACGCGGTCGCTGTCGGGCAGGGTGATCGCGTCATGCGTTGCGGCAATGGCCATGCCGCCCAGGCTCAAATGCCGATCCAGCAGGCGCGTCACCAAGGCATGACCTTCCACATCCAGGGCGGCGGTGGGTTCGTCGAGCAGCCAGAGCGGTCGCTGAGACACCAGGAGGCGCGCCAGCGCCAGGCGCCGTCCCTGACCGGCCGAGAGATAGCCGGCGTCAAGTTCGGCCAGGTGCCCCAGCCCGACCTCGCCCAGCGCTTCGTCTACCGAAGTTCCGGATGGTCCGTTCACCTCGGCCCAGAAATCGAGGTTCTCGGCCACGGTAAGGCGCGGCTTGATGGCGTTGCGGTGACCGCAATAGTGCAGCACGCGCGCATCCTCGTCTCGGCCCTTGATGGCGAGCTTTCCCTCGAGCGGCGGCACGATGCCGGCCAGGGTCAGGAGCAATGTGGTCTTGCCCGTCCCGTTGGGGCCACGCAGCAGCAGGCACTGGCCGCTTTCGACCGTTAAGCTCAGCGGCGCCGTCAGCGCCATGCCCCCACGGCCGCATTGGAGAGCCTCGGCGCACAGCGTAAGCGGGGGGAAGAGGTGCCGTTGGGTCATGACCCCTTCTCGTATTGAAGCGCAGGTCGGGCTGGCAAGCCCCCATGTTGTTCTCTATAACGCCTCATAGTTTGGAGTCATTCCAGCAAAGGCAGCGCAGTTGAGCGGTTTGCGGGGCTTTCGGCCCGGCCGGCGCGCCTGCCGCAACGACAGAACTAGGGCGGAACACCATGACCTCGGTAAACAGCTTCAAGTCGAAATCGACCCTCACGGTCGGCGGCAAGACCTATACCTATTATTCCATCGCCGAAGCCGAAAAGAACGGCCTCAAGGGCGTATCGGCGCTGCCATCCTCCATGAAGGTGGTGCTGGAAAACCTCCTGCGCTTCGAAGACAACCGCACGGTCACCAAGGCCGATATTGAAGCCGTTGCCACGTGGCTGGTGACCCGCACCTCCGAACACGAAATCTCCTACCGCCCGGCCCGCGTGCTGATGCAGGACTTCACCGGCGTTCCGGCCGTGGTGGACCTTGCCGCCATGCGCGACGCCACCGCCAAGCTCGGTGCCAATCCGCAAAAGATCAACCCGCTGGTACCCGTCGACCTCGTCATCGACCACTCGGTTATGGTGGACAATTTCGGCTCGCCGACCGCCTTCAATGACAATGTGGAGCTCGAATACGAGCGCAATGGCGAGCGCTACGAGTTCCTGCGCTGGGGCCAATCGGCCTTCGACAATTTCCGCGTCGTGCCGCCCGGCACCGGCATCTGCCACCAGGTAAACCTTGAGTACCTGGCCCAGACCGTCTGGACCAAGGAAGAGAACGGCGAAACCGTCGCCTATCCGGACACGCTGGTGGGCACCGACTCGCACACGACCATGGTCAACGGCATGGCCGTGCTGGGCTGGGGCGTGGGCGGCATCGAGGCCGAGGCGGCCATGCTCGGCCAGCCGGTCACCATGCTGATCCCCGAAGTCGTCGGCTTCAAGCTCACCGGCAAGATCAACGAGGGCATCACCGCCACCGACCTGGTGCTGACCGTCACCGAAATGCTGCGCAAGAAGGGCGTGGTCGGCAAGTTCGTCGAATTCTATGGCCCCGGCCTCGATTACCTCAGCCTCGAGGACCAGGCGACCATCGCCAACATGGCGCCCGAATATGGCGCCACCTGCGGCTACTTCCCGGTCGATAGCGATACGCTCAAATTCCTCACCACCTCCGGCCGCGATGCCGAGCGCGTGGCCCTGGTGGAAGCCTATTCGCGCGCCCAGGGCATGTTCCGCGAGACCAATACGCCAGACCCGGTCTTCACCTCGACGCTCGAGCTCGACCTTTCCACCGTCGTGCCCTCGATCTCGGGCCCCAAGCGCCCGCAGGACCGTATCGTGCTGTCCGAAGCGAAAGCCAAGTTCATCGAGCTGCTGCCCAAGGAATTCGGCAAGAGCGACGATCCCGCCGTCCAGGTCGAAGGCCAGGACTACACCCTGACCCATGGCGACGTGGTAGTTGCCGCCATCACCTCCTGCACCAATACCTCCAACCCCTCCGTGCTGGTGGCCGCCGGCCTCCTTGCCCGTAAGGCGCGTGAGCTCGGCCTTCAGAGCAAGCCCTGGGTCAAGACCTCGCTGGCACCCGGTTCGCAGGTGGTCACCGACTACCTGACCTCCGCGGGCCTGCAGGACGATCTCGATGCCCTCGGCTTCAACCTCGTCGGCTATGGCTGCACCACCTGCATCGGCAATTCCGGTCCCCTGCCGGCTGAAATCTCGAAGGCCGTGCAGGCCGGCGACCTCGTCGCTACCTCGGTCCTGTCGGGCAACCGCAATTTCGAAGGCCGCATCAACCCGGATGTGAAGGCGAACTTCCTCGCCTCCCCGCCGCTGGTGGTCGCCTATGCGCTAGCCGGTTCGGTCAAGGTCGATATCACGACCGAGCCGCTCGGCACCGGAAAGGACGGCCAGCCGGTCTATCTCAAGGACATCTGGCCCTCCAACCACGAAGTGGCCGAGATCGTGCGCAAGCACGTCACCAAGGAAATGTTCCAAGGCCGCTATTCGGACGTGTTCAAGGGCGACACCCATTGGCAGAACATCGCCATCGAAGGCGGCGAAACCTATGGCTGGAACTCCTCCTCGACCTATGTGCAGAACCCGCCCTATTTCGAGGGCATGTCGATGGAACCGAAGCCCGTGACCAATGTCGCCGGGGCCAAGGTCCTGGCGCTGTTCCTTGATTCCATCACCACCGACCACATCTCGCCGGCCGGCTCGTTCAAGCCGTCGACCCCAGCGGGCAAGTATCTGGAAGAACGCCAGGTCGCCCCGCGCGACTTCAACTCCTATGGCGCCCGCCGTGGCAACCACGAAGTGATGATGCGCGGCACCTTCGCCAATATCCGTATCAAGAACCAGATGCTGCCTGGCGTCGAAGGCGGCTTCACCAAGGGTCCTTCGGGCGAGCAGATGCCGATCTACGACGCCGCCATGGCCTACCAGGCGCAGGGCACGCCGCTGGTGATCTTTGCCGGCAAGGAATATGGCACCGGCTCCTCGCGTGACTGGGCCGCCAAGGGCACCAATCTCCTCGGCGTCCGCGCCGTGGTCGCCCAGAGCTTCGAGCGTATCCACCGCTCCAACCTTGTCGGCATGGGCGTGATCCCGCTGCAGTTCAAGGAGGGCGAGAGCTGGCAGACGCTGGGCCTCGACGGCACCGAAACCATCGACATCGAGGGCGTGACCGAGATCGCCCCGCGCGCCAAGGTCAACGTCAAGATCACCCGCGCCAATGGCGAAGTGGTCAATGTCGAAACCCTCTGCCGCATCGATACTGCCAACGAGCTCGACTACTTCAAGCATGGCGGCATCCTCCACTACGTGCTGCGCAGCCTCGTCGCGGCTTAAGCGCAGCGCCCTAGGTGCAGAAATGGCGGTCCCCCGGGGCCGCCATTTTCTTTGGGGCAGCAGAGACAAAGAAGATTCAGCCGCGTCTCACCCTCTTTTGACTAGCGGGGGTGAGTGGGGGCGGCTTACAACCGAGCCCATGACGCTTAGACCCTTCCTTGGCGCGGCTCTGGCTGCCTTCTCGTTTGCCGCTCTGGCCGCTCCGGCCAGCGCTGAACCTGTGTCGCGTCCCAGGGCGGTGGTCGAGCTGTTCACCAGCCAGGGCTGCTCCTCCTGCCCGCCGGCCGATGCCCTCCTCACCAGCCTGGCCGAGCAGCACGACGTCGTGGCGCTGGCCTACCATGTCGACTACTGGGACTATGCCGGCTGGAAGGACACGTTCGGCAATGGCGACTATTCGGACCGGCAGCGCGACTATGCCAAGGGCTGGGGCTCGTCGCGCATCTATACGCCGCAGATGGTGGTCAACGGCGCCAAGGGCGTGGTCGGCTCCCGCCGTGGCGAGGTCCATGGGGCGCTGCAGGGCGCGAGCCTGCCGCTGACGGTCGATATCGCCCAGCATGGCGACATGCTCAAGATCGACATCTCGCCCGACCTCGATTTCGAAAATGCCGTGGTCTGGCTCGTGACCTATCTCGATCGCGTCGATGTCAGCATCGACAAGGGCGAAAATGCCGGCAAGTCCATGGTGTACACCCAGGTCGTGACCGGGCGGCAGGCACTGGGCATGTGGGAAGGCGCAAGCGGCGCCGACCTCAAGCTGCCGATGGGCGAGGCGCTGGCCGCCGGCAGCAGTGGCATCGCCGTCGTCGTCCAGCAGGAGCATGACGGACTGCCGGGCCCCATCCTGGGCGCTGCCACATTCGAACGCTGAGGCGAAAAAAATCCCGTCCCTTAAACACAGGAACGGGGAGATGTTCGCTAACTTTGGAATGGCCGGCACCCGGGCCTAAGGTTGGGGGCTCAGGTGGCCCTGGCGCCAGCCACTGGAGGCAATGGTTGTAATCTGACCCCGCAATCTGGCGCTGTGAGGATCAAAATGTGTCGGAAACAGGGTTTTTGCCCCTGCGGGCATCAGCACTTGCATCCTCGGCCAAATGCCGCAATCATGACCGTCCCGTGACAAACAGGTGCCTTCCACGGTGCAGGGCCGCACACCCAACGACAAGACCGTTCATCTTTCGCTGGTTCAGGGCGGGGGCGCTCCGGCGGCCGCTTCGCCCGGCAAGATGCCGGTCGTGGTCACCTTCGACCGCAAGGAATTGTCGCTCATCCTCAATGTCTATGGCCGCAAGGTCGGGCAGGGCGAATGGCGCGACTATGCCATGGATTTCCTGCGCGAGCGGGCGGTGTTTTCCATCTATGCCCGCGTGTCCGAACGGCCGCTGTTTCTGATCGAAAAGACGCCCCGCCTGCGCAACCGGCAGGGCCAGTATGCTGTTACCAACCAGCAGGGGCGCATTCTCAAGCGCGGCCATGACCTGGCCGTGGTGCTGCGGGTGCTCGACCCCCAACTCGCGGTGATAGGATGAAGCAAAGCACGTTTCTCGTTGCGGCCGGCCTGATGCTGGCGGCCTTTCCCAGCTTCGCCCAGGAATGGGGCAGCGACTACAATATGGGCTCGATCGGCGTCTTGGGCGGCACCGAAGCCGACGGCACGATCAGCATCGACTGCGCTGAATCCGGCAATGCCGTCGTGCCGCAGGGTTCGCTCTCGATCTTCCTCAATCCCGCCGTCCGCGCCGAAGGCGCCGACGCTGCGGCGACAGAGCTGACCTTTTCCGTCGACGGCACCGATGTGGTCCTGCCGGTGACGCGGGAAGGCGGCGAGGCCTTTGTCTTCAGCAAGATGCCCGAAACGCTCGATCAGGCGACACAGCTGATCGATCTCCTCGAAACGGGGGAGGAACTGGTGGTCACCGCCGATGGAGAGCACCTCGCCCGCATCGGTCTTGAAGGCGCCGGCGCTGCGCTCGATGGCGTCGAGGTCTGCCTCGAGTCATGAACCTCAACATCAGGGAGGCGACCAAGGCCGACGCCAGGAGCATGGCGGCCTTGCGCGCAGCCTCCATCCGCGCGCTCTGCGAGCCTGATCACCATGGCGACGAGGCCACGATCAAGAGGTGGATCGGCGCGGATGACAAGTTCGAGCAGTTGCTGGCGCGCGACGACCTGGCAATTATCGTGGTGGAACTCGATGACCAGCTGGCCGGCCTCGGCGCCATGAGCGGCGACCGCGTGACGCTCAACTATGTCCATCCCGATTTCCGCTTCCGCGGCGTCAGCAAGGCCATCATGCAGACCCTGGAATCGCGCATGGTGGCCCATGGAGTCCTGCGCGGCGTTCTCGACTCCAGCGTCACGGCCCTGCGCTTCTACCAGGCCATCGGTTGGCAGAAGGACGGCCCGGCCGATCCGGAAAGCGGGCAGCAGCCCATGAGCAAGGACCTGCTATAGCGCCAGCTGCAGATGTACGATGTCGTGCCAGCGGTCGAATTTCAGCCCCACGGCCTCGTAGTAGCCCACGCGCCGGAAACCGAACTTCTCATGAATGGCGATGGACCCGGCCGTGTCGGCGGTGATCACGGCCAGCATCTGCTTGAAGCCGAAGGCGCGTGACTGCTCGAGGAGTTCGGTGAGCAGCATCTTGCCCACGCCGCGCCCGCGTTCGGCCGGATCGAGATAGATCGAATCCTCGCAGGTGAAGCGATAGGCCGCCCGGGGCCGGTAGAAGCTGGCATAGGCATAGCCGATGCAGCGCCCCGCGCGCTCCGCCACGATCAGCGGATGGCCCAGGCGCTTGAGGCCCGCATACTTTTCCGCAATCGCCTCTTCGCCGGGGGCTTCGGTGTCGAAGGTGATCGCCGTTTCCTCCACATAGTGCCTGTAGATGGCGGTGATGGCGGGCACGTCATCCCAGCGGAAGGGGCGAAGCAAAACGTCTGACAAGGCTGGCATCCGGACAAAGAAAAACCGCAGCCTTTGTAGGCTGCGGTCGGTTCATTCGTCCAGCTGTGCCGGCGAGGCTTACTCGCGGTTGCCAAAGAGGCGGAGCAGCATCAGGAACAGGTTGATGAAGTCGAGGTAGAGGTTGAGCGCGCCCATGATGGCACCCTTGGCCAGGACGTCGGCGCCATAGGACTCCGAGTAGCCTTCCTTGATCTTCTGCGTGTCATAGGCGGTCAGGCCGGTGAAGATCAGCACGCCCACGATCGAGATGATGAATTCGAGCATCCCGTTGTAGAAGAACATGTTGACCACCGAGGCGATGATCAGGCCGATCAGGCCCATCATCAGGAAGTTGCCCATGCCGGTGAGGTCACGCTTGGTGGTGTAGCCGTAAAGGCTCATCGCACCGAAGGTCGCTGCGGTGATGAAGAACACCTTGGCGATGGACGCGTCGGTATAGACCAGGAAGATCGAGCTCAGCGACAGGCCCATCACGGCCGAGAAGGCCCAGAAGGTCGCCTGGGCAGCCGGCACGGAAAGCTTGTTGATGCCGAAGCTCAGCACCAGCACGAAGGCCAGCGGAGCCAGCATCACGACCCACTGCAGCGGGCTTGCATAGAGCAGGGCGCCCCACTGAGTGACGAGCTGGCCATTGGCGAGCTGGCCAACGGCAGCATTCGGATCGGTGGTGATGGCGGCAGCGGCGGCGAAATAGGCCGCGACGCCGGTGACCACCAGGCCAATACCCATGTAATTGTAGACGCGCAGCATGTAGCTGCGCAGGCCCTCGTCGATGGCCAAGGCCGAGCCGGCCCGCGCACCGAGGGTCTGACGGTCATATCCAGCCATAGTCGGTTTCCTTTCCCAATTGAAAAGCGGTCTTTGCTACCGCCGGTGGGCATTGGTTGCCACTTAATGAGACAATATGGATTGGGCTCCCAGTCTTTACAAGAGAGGTCATGGGGCCTGCGACGAATAGGCTGGTCCACCCAGTGGGTTATGTTAGGGTCGGGTGCGAATCGCGAACCGAAATCTTGCGGAGAGGAGGGCCAGATGCCCCGGCTCTTTACCGGCCTCGAAATACCGGCCGATATCGGATTTGCGCTGTCGCTGAAGCACGGCGGCCTCGGCGGCGCCCGCTGGATCGATCCGGACAATTACCATATCACCCTCCGTTTCATCGGTGATGTCGACCGGCAGACCGCCAATGACGTGGCTGACAGTCTCGACCGGCTGTCGAACTCCATGCGCTTTTCCGTCCGGCTGACCCATCTTGGCACCTTTGGTGGCGACAAGCCGCGGGCCCTGTTCGCCGGCGTCGAACCGAGCGAGGAGCTGACCCGACTCCAGGCCGCGCAGGAGCGGGTCCTGCAGCGGACGGGCCTTGCCCCCGAGGGACGCAAGTTCGTGCCGCATGTGACCCTGGCCCGCTTGCGCGGCGGGCAACCGGCCGAAGTCGCCCGCTTCATCGCCGAGGCTGGCCGGTTCGAACCGCTGAGCTTTCCCGTCGGCCGCTTCGTGCTTTATTCGAGCAAGGACTCCGTTGGCGGCGGACCCTATGTGGTGGAACAGAGCTATCCACTGGCCGCTTGAGCGGTCACGCAGGTGTTAGCCCGCTGTTAACCCGTTCGGGGCAAACCCGGCCCCTCATGGCGAAAGTGCCAAATTGCCGCCGCGATTACCTCGCACTTGATGCAAATCCTGTCGAGCGTGGCGGCGTTTGACACCTTGGTAACCATGTTGGTGCAGAGTTGGCGGGCAGCTCTTCCAGGATGGAACTTCAGTTAAGAGGACGATTAGCGATGACGACGAAAACCGGTGGCCTGGTACTTGGTCTGGCGGTCGGCGCGATCATGGCTCTGGCCCCCGCCGCACAGGCGCAGCAGGCCACGGAGCTTGGCACTTTCAACGCATGGACAGCCTGGCAGGCGACCGATGCTTCGGGCGTGATCTGCTACGTGTCGGCGACTCCGACGTCGAGCGAGCCGGCCGGCGCCAACCGCGACCCGATCCACTTCATGATCATCCACCGCAAGGGCATGGGCACCAAGAACGAAGTCCAGACCATTATCGGTTATCCGTTCAACACCACGTCCGCCAATGCCAGCGCCTCGATCGACGGCAAGAGCTATCCCATGGTCACCGAAGGCTCGGCCGCCTGGCTGGCTTCCACGGGCGATGAAGGCGGGTTCGTGCAGGCCTTCAAGGCCGGCAGCAATCTCGTGGTCAAGGGCACCAGCCAGCGCGGCACCAACACCACCGACACCTACTCGCTCTCGGGCGCCACGGCTGCCGTCAACGCCATCGACGCGGCCTGCAAGTAATTTCAGGTTGCTCGCAGTGAGCGACACATCCTATCTGGTGAGGGGCAGGTCCTGCCCGTCACCATTTCGCTTTTTTGATGAGGTCCCGATGCTCAGATCAACGCTAGCGCTCGCCCTTGTCGCCAGCCTTGCCGTCGTTGGAAGTGCCAGCGCGCAGCAAGTGCGGATCTTGGGTGAACATCGCGCCTGGACCAGCTATGCCGCCGACGAGGCGGGGGGCAAGGTCTGCTTTGCCATGAGCAAGCCTGAGAATGTGGCACCTACGCCCGATGGTTACACGCAAGCCTACATCTATATCTCCAACCGTCCTTCCGAGAATGTCGAGGGCGAGTTCAACCTGGTCGCCGGCTTCCCGTTCCAGGCCGACAGCCTTGCCACCGTCGCCGTTGGCGGCGAGACCTTCAATCTCTTCACCCAGAACGATGCGGCCTGGCTTGATGATGCCGGGCAGTCGGCAAACCTTGCCAGCGCCATCCGCGCCGGCTCTTCGCTGGTGATCGAAGGCACCACTGCCGGCGGCATCAAGGTGACCCAGACCTATTCCCTCTCCGGCGCCACCGCCGCCCAGCAGTCCATCGGCGCCGAGTGCTAGACATGCGAGCCAAATCCGAGCGATGCTGAGTTCAAGACGACGGCGCTCATGACCGTCGTACAGCGGCCGCGGGGGGCGGGTGCTGATGAGCAACAAGCTGGTTTGGAACGAGCAGCGCAAGCTGACAGCTGCCTATCTCAACGGTTTGGCGATGGCCCTGTCGGGCATCGGTGGCTTCGCGCCGATCATTGCCATGACGCTGTCAGGTCCGCTTTCCCCAGCTGTGCTGATTTTGGTGCCGGGTTGTGTTGGTGTCAGCGTCGGCCTACATCTATTGGCAAAGCTGGTTTCAGGGAGATTGGAAGAATGAATGACCCGATCTTTATCTGGAGCTATGTGATCTTCTTCAGCGGAACGCTGGGTTCTGCGCTGTTCTTGGTATGGCTGGACCGACGCAACAAGCCTGAGGGTGACCACCCCGCGCCTGGCGAATAGCTCCCTCTCCAGAGGGTGACTTTGCGAAATCGGTCCCCATATGCTATTGGCCTCGCCAATCCCGCATCTTCCGGACATTTCGCCAGCCCATGAGCATTGCGCTGAACCTTGACCATTCGACCGCCGTCCGCCCACAGGCAGCCAGCCGGCCGTCGCTGATCGGCCTCAGCAAGCCGCAGCTCGCCGAAGCGCTGACCACGGCCGGCATCGCGTCCGACAAGGAAGCGCGCATGCGCGCCTCCCAGCTCTGGAACTGGCTTTACGTCAACGGCACGACCGACTTTGACCGCATGACCAATGTGGCCAAGCCGGTGCGCCAGAAGCTGGGCGATACCTTTATCCTTGACCGCCCCGAGATCGTTTCCGAGCAGGTTTCGAGCGACGGCACGCGCAAGTGGCTGTTTCGCTTCCGCGATCCGGCCAATCCCCTCTACCCGCCGGTCGAGGTCGAAACCGTCTATATTCCCGAGCAGGACCGCGGCACGCTCTGCGTCTCCTCGCAGGTGGGTTGTACCCTGACGTGCTCCTTCTGCCATACCGGCACGCAAAAGCTGGTGCGCAACCTCACCGCCGGGGAAATCCTGGGCCAGGTGCTGATGGCGCGGGAGCGTCTCGGCGACTTCCCTGGCGGCCGGCGTCCCGATGACGGCGGCCTCGTTCCATCCGGCGACACCCGCGCCATCACCAATATCGTGATGATGGGCATGGGCGAGCCGCTCTACAACTACGAGAACGTCAAGCAGGCGCTGCTGATCGCCTCGGCCGGCGACGGCATGTCGCTGAGCAAGCGCCGGATCACCCTGTCGACCTCCGGCGTCGTGCCCTTCATCGAGCCGACCGGCCGCGAGATCGACGTGATGCTGGCGATCTCCCTCCATGCCACGAACAACGACCTGCGCGACGTCCTCGTGCCGATCAACAAGAAGTGGCCGCTGGAAGAACTGCTGGAAGCCTGCCGCAATTATCCGGGGCTCAGCAATGCCCGCCGCATCACCTTCGAATATGTAATGCTGGACGGCATCAACGACAGCGATGCCGAGGCGCGCGAACTGGTGCGGCTCCTCGCCGGCATTCCGGCCAAGATCAACCTTATTCCGTTCAATCCCTGGCCGGGCTCGAACTACGGCACCTCGCCCTCGTCGCGCATCGAGCGCTTTGCCGACATCGTCAACAAGGCGGGCTATGCCTCCCCGGTGCGCACGCCGCGCGGCCGCGACATCTTTGCCGCCTGCGGCCAGCTCAAGAGCGAAAGCGAACGGCTCTCCAAAAAGGACCGGGACGCACTGGCGACCGTATGAGGCCATCGGCGCGGCGGATCGAGGCAGCAATCGCGGCGTCCGAACATGCCGCAGCCCTGCGCGCGCCGGTCATCTGCCCCCTCTGCGAACGGCCGATCCCGCCTGAGGCCAAGTCGAGCCGCCACCATCTGGTGCCGCGCCTCAAGGGCGGCACCCACAAGGGCACGGTGCGCCTTCACCAGATCTGCCACAGCGCCATCCACGTCCGCTTCAGTGAAACCGAACTCGCCACCCGGTTGGCAGACGTCGAAGAGCTGCGCCGGGACCCCGAACTGGCGGCCTTCATCGCCTGGGTCCGCACCAAGCCCCCCAGCTTCCACGCCCCCACCCGCATGACCCGCGAACGGCGCGAAAGCCGCCGGCAGCGGGACTAGCTACTTCCGTCCCTGGGCCAGCAGAATGGTTGCGGCGAAGGCCATGAACACGGCGGCAAAGCTCCAGTTCAGGGCCTTGCTGATCCATTGCTTGTCACGCAGCGTCGTGGTCAGCCATTCGGCAAATAGAACCGTCGCGACCACGACCGGCAGCGACACGATGATGAACTCGGCACCCAGAAACAGCAGCTTGCTGGCCGCCGCCCGGTCGGAGGCCGAGATGAACTGGGGTAAAAAGGTCACGAAAAACAGCGCCACCTTGGGATTGGTGAGGTTGATGGCAAGGCCCGTCATGTAGCTCTGGACGAGCGTTGGCTGCTTGCCGGCCGCGCGGGTCACCAGGATCCCGCCGCCGGCGCGGATCGCCTGAATGGCCAGCCAGACCAGGTACAGCGCGCCCGCGACCTTGAGCGCCCAGAAGGCAGCCGGCGCCGCCACGATCAGCACCGAAATGCCGAAGGCCACCAGCATGGTATGGACGGCAATGCCCGTGCTGGTGCCCAACACCGCCGCAAAGCCGTGCGCTCGACCAAAATTCATGGTGCGCGACACAAACAGCGCCATGTCGGGCCCAGGTGTCACGGCGAGCACGAAGCCAGCCAGGGCAAAGCCTAGGATGACGGAGAGGTCGGGGACGAAGTCGGGCATGGCAAAGCCTCAGGTGGACGACCGAGCTTTGCCCCAAAGCGCGAACCCTGTCGAGGACACTATACCGGCAGCTCGAAACTGCGTTTGATGGTTTCCATCGGCACGTCGGTCTTGACGCTCTGCACGCTGGGAATGCGCATCAGGTAGTCGGACTGGAAGCGCCAATAGGCGTGGAGGTCCGTGGTAACGATGCGCATGATGGCGTCGCATTCCCCCGTGGTCAGGTAGCACTCCGCCACCTCGGGAAACTTCCGCACCGTCTCGGCGAACTGGTTGGTGGTTTCGGCATCCTGCGTCTTGAACCAGATGCGAGCAAAGACCGTGAGGCCCAGCCCGACGCTGGCCGGATTAAGCACGGCAACGTAGCGGTCGATCACGCCGCGCTCTTCCAGCAGCCGCACGCGCCGAAGGCAGGGGGAGGGAGAGAGGCCCACCTCGTTGGCCAGTTCCACGTTGGACATGCGGCCATTGCGCTGCAAGGCAGCCAGTATGCGGCGATCAACGGGGCTGAGCGTTTCTGGCATGTTCAGGAACTTCAAGTTTGACTGTTTAGCAGAATATGCCACTCTTTGCGCCTCACGCGCGATAATGGCAAGAATGTTGCGCTTCCTTTGATCTATCCTGTTCCCATCACTCGGAGCGGATCTCATGGCAAACAACATCAAGAAGGTCGTGCTGGCCTATTCCGGCGGCCTCGACACCTCGATCATCCTCAAGTGGCTGCAGGAAACCTACCAATGCGAGGTGGTAACGTTCACCGCTGATCTGGGGCAGGGCGAGGAGCTCGAACCGGCGCGCAAGAAGGCCGAGATGTTCGGCATCAAGGACATCCGCATCGAAGACCTACGCGAGGAATTCGTGCGCGACTTCGTGTTTCCCATGTTCCGCGCCAACACCGTCTATGAGGGACAGTATCTTCTCGGCACCTCGATCGCCCGGCCGCTGATCGCCAAGCGCCTTGTCGAAATCGCGCAGGAAACCGGCGCCGATGCCATTTCCCATGGCGCCACCGGCAAGGGCAATGACCAGGTGCGATTCGAATTGACCGCCAATGCCCTCGATCCCTCCATCAAGGTGATCGCGCCCTGGCGCGAGTGGGACCTCCGCTCGCGCACCCAGCTGCTTGATTATGCCGAGCGCAACCAGATCCCGATTGCCAAGGACAAGCGCGGCGAGGCGCCCTTCTCGGTCGATGCCAATCTCCTCCACACCTCCTCGGAGGGCATGGTGCTCGAAGATCCGGCCGTGCCGGCGCCCGACTATGTCGCGCAACGCACCGTCGATCCCGAAAAGGCGCCCGACACGCCTGAGATCATCACCATCGGCTATGAAAAGGGCGATCCGGTCTCGATCAATGGCGAAACGCTGTCGCCAGCTGCGCTTCTGACCAGGCTCAACGAACTCGGCGGCAAACATGGCGTTGGCCGCCTCGACCTCGTCGAAAACCGCTTTGTCGGCATGAAGTCGCGCGGCCTCTATGAAACGCCGGGCGGAACGATCCTCCTTGTGGCGCATCGCGGCATCGAGTCGATCACGCTCGATCGCGGCGAAGCCCATCTCAAGGATGAGCTCATGCCCAAATATGCCGAGCTCATCTATAACGGCTTCTGGTTCTCGCCCGAGCGGGACATGCTGCAGGCGCTGATCGACCAGTCGCAGCACTATGTCACCGGCGAGGTTACGGTGAAGCTCTATAAGGGCTCGGCCACCGTGATCGCGCGCAGCTCGCCCCACTCGCTCTACAACATGGACCTCGTCACCTTCGAAGAAGGCGCGGTGGCCTATGACCACAAGGACGCAGCGGGCTTCATCCGCCTCAATGGTCTGCGCCTCAAGACCTGGGCCGCCCGCAACCAGAAGGCACGCCGTTAGCCCAAGCGACATGAGGTTCGCCCCTGCCGGGGGCGGGCCTCACACATCATCAAGAGACCCCGATCACTTCGGAAGACGAACTTAATCCACCTTTAACGGGATCGCTCTAGCTTTCCACAGACCTTTGCTCGGGGCAGAGGGCAGGGGAAGCGGCACGTGCGATCAGACGATACCGGCAGCTTGGGCGAAATGGCTGAGGCGCTGCTGCTCGATGCTGCGCTCGAAAACATTCCCTATGGCTTTTGCGTCTGGTCCCCGCAATTCCGCCTTGTCATGTGGAACAAGAACTGGCGCGACATCTATGGCTTCAGCGCCGACGCCGTTTATCGCGGCATGACGCTGGAAGAGGCCGTGCAGCTCAGCGACCAGCTCGGCAACCATCCCGGTCAGGACGCCAACGCCTTCTACGAAAGTTATACCGAGCAGCTCCTCGCTAACCGCACCGGGGCGCGGGTCAAGAGCCAGGAAATGGTTCACGGCGGCCGCACGGTTGAAACCGCCCATGTCTACTCGCCGGCTTTGGGCTGGGTCGTCACCCACGAGGACATCACCGACGAGCTCGCGCGCACCGAGGTGGTGCAAAAGCGCAAGCTCGAGCTCGAGCGGCACAATATCCGTCTCGATGCGGCGGTGAACAATATCTCGCAGGGGCTCTGCATGATGGACGCCAAGGGGCGCCTCGTCATCTGCAACGAGCCCTATGCGCGCATCTACAACCTGCCGCCCGAGCTGCTCCGTCCCGGCACGCAACTCGACGACATTCTCAGCCACCTCTTCGACCAGGGCATGGAAGCGGGCTCGACGCGCGACGAATATATCGCCTGGCGCCGCGACGTCATCGCGCGCCGCGAATATGGCAAGAACATCCACGAGCTCAACAACCGCACCATCATGATGCAGCACCATCCGATGAAGGATGGCGGCTGGGTCTCGACGCATGAGGACATTACCGAGCAGCGGCAGAACGAGGCACGCATCCGGCACCTGGCGCGTCACGATGCCCTGACCGACCTGCCCAACCGCATCGAGTTCCTCGAGCAGATGGCCAAGACAGAGGCGGGGCTCTCGCGCGGTGAAATGGCGGCCGTGCTTTATATCGATCTCGATCACTTCAAGGCCGTCAACGATACGCTGGGGCATGCTGTCGGCGACGAGGTCATCAAGCAGGCCTCGGCCCGGCTATGGGGCACGACGCGCGAAACCGACGTCCTGGCGCGGCTGGGCGGCGACGAGTTCGCCCTGCTGATGCGGCCCATCGATGGCGCCGACACCGCCGCCAAGGTTGCCGACCGCATCATCAAGGCTATCGGCGCCCCTATGCTGATCGGCGGGCAGCAGATCGAGATCGGCGCCAGCGTCGGCATCGCGGTGGGGCCGGGCGACGGGGTCAAGACCGATACCCTGGTCAAGAACGCCGACCTGGCCCTCTACAAGGCCAAGAGCGAGGGCCGCTCGACCTACCACTTCTTTGAAGCGGGCATGGATGCCGACCTGCAGCAGCGCCGCTCCATCGAGGCCGGGCTGCGGCTGGCCCTCCAGCGCAACGAACTGCGCCTGATGTTCCAGCCCCTGCTGGGTCTTGCGGAAAACCGCGTCACCTGCGTCGAGGCCCTGTTGCGATGGGACCATGATGGGCGCACCATCTCCCCTGCCGAGTTCATCCCCATCGCCGAGGAAACCGGGCTGATCGTCGCCATCGGCGAATGGGTGCTGCGGGAAGCATGCAAGGCCGCCGCGGCCTGGCCGGGCGAGGTGCGCGTGGCCGTGAACCTATCGCCTATCCAATTCAAGACGCGCGATCTCCTGGGTCTGGTCAAGACGGCCCTGGCCGATGCACGCCTGGCGCCTACCCGGCTCGAACTCGAAATCACCGAGTCGCTGCTGCTGGCTGAGAACGACACCAATCTCAAGGTCCTGCACGATCTGCGTGCCCTGGGCGTCCGCATCTCCATGGACGATTTCGGCACCGGCTATTCGTCCCTGAGCTACCTGCGCTCCTTCCCCTTCGACAAGATTAAGATCGACCGCTCCTTCATGCGCGACCTCACCACGCGCGGCGACTCGCAGGCCATCATCAAGGCCATTATCGGCCTCGGCCAATCCCTGGGCATGTCGACCACGACCGAAGGTGTCGAAACTGAAGAGCAGCTCGAAATGGTGCGCGCCCACGGTGCCTCCGAAGTTCAGGGCTTCCTCTTCTCCCCACCTCTTCTCCCCGCGGCCTTGTCTAATCTCCTCCACTCCGAAGCCGCCATGCGCCAGGCCGGCAACAAAAAGGCGTCGTAGGCCCGCGGACGCTCTGCCATTCACCAGGCGTCACCCTCGGGCTTGACCCGAGGGCTCTGCACTTGCTGCAGGTCCGGTCCAGTACAGTGCCCTTGGGTCAAGCCCGAGTGTGACCATCGAGCTTGGACGGTCCTTCGTCATTAACCCCGCAACCCACCCCTGCATCCCCTGCGCTTGTGAAAAAAGCGATCTTCCTGTAAGGCAGCCGCAAATGCGACGATCTCGCCTCGAAATGGGATCGCGCCTGTTGTTTCCTGCATGGTTCAGCCGTTTCCTGCCGCCCCTTTCGCGGCCCGCGGTTTTGGGATCATGCCAAAGAGGCCGGATCCCCCATGTCTTTGCGCAATATCGCCATCATCGCCCACGTTGACCACGGCAAGACCACGCTGATCGACGTCCTGCTCAAGCAGTCCGGCTCGTTCCGCGAAAACGAACGCGTCGAAGAGCGCGCGATGGACAGCAATGACATCGAGCGCGAGCGCGGCATCACCATCCTGGCCAAGGTCACCTCGCTGCTTTGGAACGAAACCCGCATCAACATCGTCGACACGCCCGGCCACGCCGACTTCGGCGGTGAAGTCGAGCGCATCCTGTCCATGGTCGACGGCGTGGTGATCCTCGTCGACGCCGCCGAAGGACCGATGCCGCAGACCAAGTTCGTGCTCGGCAAGGCGCTGGCGCAGGGCCTCCGTCCCATCGTCGCCATCAACAAGATCGACAAGGCCGACGAGCGGCACCTCGAAGTGCTCGAAGAGATCTTCGACCTCTTCATCGCCCTCGATGCCACGCCCGAACAGCTCGACTTTCCCGTGCTCTATGGCTCGGCCAAGCAGGGCTGGATGGCCGAAGATCCGGCCGGTCCCAAGGAATCGCTGGCGCCGCTGCTCGACAAGGTCGTGGCCCACGTGCCCGAGCCGCAGGTGGAAGAAGGCGCCTTCCGCATGCTGGTCACCACCATCGAGCGCAATCCGTTCCTCGGCCGTATCCTCACCGGCCGGATCGCTTCGGGTTCGGTTAAGGCCAACGATCCGATCCACACGCTGAACCGCGACGGCAAGGAAGTCGAAAAGGGCCGCGTCTCCAAGGTCCTCGCCTTCCGCGGCCTTGAGCGCACCCCCGTCGATGTCGGTGAGGCGGGCGATATCGTCGCCATTGCCGGTCTCGTGACCTCCACCGTTGCCGATACGATCTGCGCCACCTCGGTTGCCACCCCGATCGCCGCCAAGCCGATCGATCCTCCGACCCTGTCGGTCACCTTCCGCATCAATGACGGCCCGCTGGCCGGCCGCGAAGGCGACAAGGTGCAGTCGCGGGTCATCCGCGAACGCCTGATGCGCGAAGCCGAAGGCAATGTCGCGATCCGCGTCACTCCCGGCACCGACAATGACAGCTTCGACGTGGCCGGCCGCGGCGAATTGCAGCTCGCCGTCCTGATCGAAAACATGCGCCGCGAAGGCTTCGAGCTGACCATCGGCCGCCCCAAGGTCTTGTTCAAGGAAGAGAACGGGCAGACGCTGGAGCCGGTCGAAGAAGTCATCATCGACGTCGACGATGAATTCACCGGCGCCGTCGTCCAGAAGCTCACAGAGCGCAAAGGCGAGCTCACCGACATGCGCCCCTCGGGTGTCGGCCGCACCCGCATCAAGCTCCTGGTCCCCACCCGCGCGCTGATCGGCTATCAGCCCGAACTGCTCAGCGACACCCGCGGCACGGCGATCTTCAACCGCCTGTTCCACTCCTTCGTGCCCTACAAGGGCGACCTGCCGGGCCGCCGCACTGGCGTGCTGATCTCCAACAGCACCGGCCAGTCCGTCGCCTTCGCGCTGTGGAACCTCGAGGACCGCGGTCCGATGATGATCGACGCCGGCGTCGACGTCTATGAAGGCATGATCATCGGCGAGCATTCCCGCGAGAACGACCTCGAGGTCAATCCGCTCAAGGGCAAGCAGCTCACCAATATCCGCACGACCTCCAAGGACGAAGCGGTGCGCCTGACCACGCCCAAGAAGCTCACGCTGGAACAGAGTCTCGGCTACATCGCCGAAGACGAGTATGTCGAGGTCACCCCCAAGTCGATCCGCCTGCGCAAGATCTGGCTCGACCCCAACGACCGCAAGCGCATGAGCCGCGCCTCGGCCAAGACGGCGTAAGCCTAGAGCGTACCCCCACCCACCCTCCCCCTCATAGGGGGAGGAGCCGATCCTGCCTGTGGCACAATCACGGCTCACCACCGGACGGTCCCTCCCCCTGAAGGGGGAGGCTAGGTGGGGGCTCTTGGGAAGAGATACATGAGCGATTTCATCATTGGCCTGATCACCCAGTGGAGCTATCTCGGCATCTTCCTCCTCATGGTGGCGGAAAACATCTTCCCCCCTATTCCGTCCGAACTGATCATGCCCTTTGCCGGCTATGTGGCCGCCAATGGCGATCTCAACGCCTTCGGCGTCCTCGTCGCCGGCACGCTCGGCTCCCTGGTGGGTACCTCGGCCTGGTACGTGGTCGCCCGCATGCTGGGTCTCGAACGCTTCGTCTGGCTCTGCAACAAGCTCGGCCGCTTTGCGACGCTGAGCGAAGACGACATCGACAAGGCCCACCACTGGTTCGAAAAGCACGGCTGGCTGGCCGTGTTCCTGGGCCGCCTGATCCCCGCCATCCGCACGCTGATCTCGGTACCGGCCGGCCTTGCCGCCATGCCGTTCCCGCGCTTCCTCCTCATCTCTACGGCCGGTACGCTTCTCTGGACCGCGGTGCTGACAGCGGCAGGCTATCTGCTCCAGGCCGGCTACCATGTGGTGGAAGCCTGGATCGACCCGGTCTCCACTGGTGTCGTCGTCCTGGCGGTCGTCATCTATATCTGGCGCTTCGTGACCTGGAAGCCGATCAAGGATATCGGCTAAGGCTCCTCGCAATTTGCAATCCTCTCGCAATCTGCAACGCAGCGGCCGAGGCAATCTGCAAATCTTCATCCCCCCGTAACCTCTCCGGCCCGGTTTCCGCGGCCGCCGATCTGGCACGCTTCGTGCAATGTACGCCTCGTCCGGAGAGTGTTGTTTTGCGTACCGGACCAAACCATTGGAGCCTCGTTCCGCCGGGCGGAGCGAGGCTCTCATGCCTCCGGGCGGCTTGCCGCCCACCGGCCGAGCCACTAGATAGACGCGGACCCTGGAGTTTTTCGATGCAAGCCGTCCTCGCCGTCATCCTCTATATTCTCGAGATCTATCGCTGGGTGCTGATCGCCATGATCATCATGAGCTGGCTGATCTCGTTCAACGTCATCAATACCCGCAACCAGTTCGTGGAAGGGCTGTGGCGCGTCCTCAACCAGCTGACCGAGCCTGTGCTGCGGCCCATCCGCCGCGTCATGCCCAATTTCTCGGGCCTCGATATCTCCCCCATCATCGCCTTCATCCTGATCTTCTTTATCGACCAGGTGATCCGCATCTACCTGTTCCCCGCCGCGCGCGCCGCCGGCCTCTAGGCGCGCGCCGGTTCCACCGGCCGTCACCCTCGGGCTTGACCCGAGGGCGCTGCACTCGCCGACGCTCACGGGGCCCAGCCATCCGGCTGGGCTTTTTGTTGCCCCAACGCCTTATGCGGCCGCGACAAATTAGCGCAATCGCCATTGCCTAAGCCGCCAATCCCGCTAATCTCGCACGTGGAGGGGGCGCCTAGGAGGGCAGGCCACGCCGGTTGGAGGACCGGCCGGCCTGCACGGAGTCCCCCGGAGGAAATCTAGAGGGACTTTCTATGACTTTGGCACTCTGGCTGATCGTCGTATGCGGCGCTCTGTCCATCGTTTACGGCGTTATGACGACGCAACAACTGCTGGCCGCCGATAGCGGCACCATTCGCATGCAGGAAATCTCGGCCGCCGTGCGGGAGGGCGCGTCGGCCTATCTCAAGCGGCAATATACCACCATCGGCATTGTCGGTCTGGTGATCCTGGTCGCCGCCTTCCTGTTGCTCGGCATCTATGCCGCCATCGGCTTCCTGCTCGGCGCGGTGCTTTCGGGCGCGGCCGGCTTTATCGGCATGAATGTTTCGGTGCGTGCCAATGTGCGCGTCGCCCAGGCCGCCATCGGCTCCCTCGGCAAGGGGCTCGACCTCGCCTTCAAGAGCGGTGCCGTCACCGGCCTTCTGGTCGCGGGCCTCGGCCTCCTCGGCGTCACGCTCTACTTCATCATCCTCACCCAGTTCCTGGGCTTTGATCCCACCTCGCGCACCGTGATCGACGCGCTGGTGGCGCTGAGCTTTGGCGCCTCGCTAATCTCCATCTTCGCCCGCTTGGGCGGTGGCATCTTCACCAAGGGCGCCGACGTGGGCGGCGACATGGTGGGCAAGGTCGAAGCCGGCATTCCCGAGGACGATCCGCGCAACCCGGCCACCATTGCCGACAATGTGGGCGACAATGTCGGCGACTGCGCCGGCATGGCCGCGGACCTCTTCGAGACCTATGTAGTCACCATCGTCGCCACCATGGTCCTGGCGGCCATCATCCTGCCCGACGCCTTCAAGCTGATCGGCATGGTCCTGCCTCTGGCGATCGGCGGCGCCTGCGTGGTGACCTCGATCATCGGCACCTATTTCGTCAAGCTCGGCGCCGACAACAACATCATGGGCGCCCTCTACAAGGGCATCATCGCCACCGGCGTCCTGTCGCTGGTCGCCCTGCTGCCGGTGCTCTGGCTGATCTTTGGCGACATGAACGTCGCCATCGAGGCCACCGACAAGACCTTCACCCCCTGGGCCCTGTTCTGGTGCGGCGTGGCGGGCCTCATTATCACCGGCCTCATCATCGTCATCACCGAATACTATACCGGCACCAACCGCCGTCCGGTCAATTCCATCGCCGAGGCCTCGGTCACCGGCCACGGCACCAATGTCATCCAGGGCCTCGCCGTCTCGCTCGAATCCACCGCGCTCCCCGCGCTGGTGATCATTGCGGGCATCATCGTCACCTATAACCTTGCCGGTCTCTTCGGCATTGCCTTTGCCGTCGCTACCATGCTGGCTCTGGCCGGCATCGTCGTGGCGCTCGATGCCTTCGGCCCGGTCACCGACAATGCCGGCGGCATTGCCGAAATGGCGGGCCTCCCCGACGAGGTGCGCCACAATACCGACGCGCTTGATGCCGTCGGCAACACCACCAAGGCCGTCACCAAGGGCTATGCCATCGGCTCGGCAGGCCTTGGCGCTCTCGTCCTGTTCGCCGCCTATACGCAGGACCTGATCTATTTCTCGTCGCTTCCCGACGCGCCGGCGATCTTCCAGGGCGTGGGCAACTTGAGCTTCTCGCTGGCCGACCCTTACGTGGTGGTAGGCCTCCTGTTCGGCGGCCTGCTGCCCTTCCTCTTTGGCGGCATGTCGATGACGGCCGTCGGCCGTGCCGCGCAGGCGGTGGTGGTGGAAGTGCGCCGCCAGTTCCGCGAACATCCCGGCATCATGGCCGGCACCGAAAGGCCCGACTATGGCCGCGCCGTCGACATGCTGACCAAGGCCGCGATTCGCGAAATGATCGTGCCCTCGCTGCTGCCGGTGCTGTCGCCGATCGTGGTCTTCTTCGTGATCTACTGGATCGCCGGTGCCGCCGCCGGCTTCTCCGCCCTCGGCGCCATGCTGATGGGCGTCATCGTCACCGGGCTCTTCGTCGCCATCTCCATGACCGCCGGCGGCGGCGCCTGGGACAATGCCAAAAAGAGCTTCGAAGACGGCTTCACCGATTCGCACGGCGTGGTCCACCACAAGGGATCTGACGCCCACAAGGCTTCCGTCACCGGCGACACCGTCGGCGACCCCTACAAGGACACCGCCGGCCCCGCGGTCAACCCGATGATCAAGATCACCAACATCGTGGCCCTGCTGCTGCTCGCGGTGCTGGCGCATCTGGGCTAGGGCGGCGGCCCCACCCACCAGCCGTCACCCTCGGGCTCGGCGCCAACCTGAACAATGATCAGGCTTCTTCTGACAACGATGTGGCAGTCGTCTCCCTCCCCCTTGAGGGGAGGGATCAAGGGTGGGGGTTCTGCGCTATCCACCCGCTCAGGCGCTAGTCGAACGCTGGAACCCCCACCCTCACTCCCTCCCCTCAAGGGGGAGGGAAGCCCGTGCTGTGGATGGTGCAAGATCGTGCCCCAACCACTGAGCGGCACCTCCCCCTCGACGGGGAAGGATGGGAGGGGGTGTGGTTTAGCCCCGATCGACCGGCTAACCCACCATCCGTCGGCCCACCCACCAGCCGTCACCCTCGGGCTCGACCCGAGGGCCCTGCACTTGCAGAGCGCTGGCTGAAGCAAAGATCCCTCGGGTCAAGCCCGAGGGTGACGTTCCGGGGCGGGGCAACTAGCTCCCTGCGTTCACCAGAAGAAGGTCCTAGCTTCCTATAACCGCGATGTGGCAGTCGTCTCCCTCCCCCTTGAGGGGAGGGATCAAGGGTGGGGGTTCTGCGCAATCCACCCGCTCAGGTGCTAGTCGAACGCTGGAACCCCCACCCTCACTCCCTCCCCTCAAGGGGGAGGGAAGCCCGTGCTGTGGATGGTGCAAGATCGTGCCCAACCACCGAGCGGCACCTCCCCCTCGAGGAGGAGGATGGGAGGGGGTGTGGTTTAGCCACCATCGACCGGCTCCATCCCCCAGCCGTCGGCCCACCCACCAACCGTCACCCTCGGGCTCGACCCGAGGGCCCTGCACTTGCGGAACGTGGTTGAAGTAAAGCCCCCTCGGGTCAAGCCCGAGGGTGACGTTCAGTGGTGGCGAAAGGCAATCGGGCTGCTTGGAGTGTCACCGCCCACACAAACTTATCCCCACCCCCTCTTGCCCAGCATATCCTCCCTCCATCCACCCCGCGCAGGCGGCCTGCAGGCGACAGTGGCGGGAGTGGGCCGGGCGCATGGCAACGTCAGCCAGGGCGGGTCGAGGCATGGGCCGGAATCTCCGCGAGCGTTGGAGATCCCGCGAGTCCCGTGTCCGGCATAAAACCGGACGTCCCGAGACGGCGATCGTCTCACATAAATCATCTCAAGAGGCGAAAGCCGTCTCGGGATCCGCTGCCTCTTTGCAACCGGAAGCGTCAAGGCCATCCGGAGCCTTGTCGCGCCCGTTTGACTCGGGCGTGTCGAAAGCGATCAAATTCGCTCGTCGTCTCGTTACCAACTCCCGGAGGAAACACCATGCCGATCACCGTTCAGGGCATCTATGCCTGTGCCGCCGTGTCCGATTTCGAGCGGGCGCTGGCCTGGTACGGCAAGCTGATGGGCCGTCAGCCCGATGACCAGCCATTTCCCGGCATGGCGCAGTGGCGCAATATGGGGGCAGCGGGCGTCCAGCTCTGGCACGAGCCCGAACATGCCGGCCATGGGCAGATGACCATTGTCGTGCCGGCCATGGAGGTCGAAGTGGCGCGGCTGGCCGAGGCCGGCATCGTGGCGGGCCCAGACCTCGGCAACAGCGCGTTCGGCGTGATCCGGCAAGTGACCGATCCGGAGGGCAATCGCATTACCCTGGCCGAGCCGCCCAAGGGCTTCGTCAACGTCTAGGGGCGTCGTCCTGCGCTTCCAGCACGCCGATGACGCGGCCGAGAAGATCGAGGAATTGCCGGCGCTCCCCGGGCGTCAGCTGTTCGAGCACCAGCGTATTGACCGCCAGCGCCGCCGCTTCCACCTCGGGCAGCTTCTCGCGCGCCAGCGGCGTCAGCGCCACCAGCATGGAGCGCCCGTCGTCGGGATTGGGCCGGCGCGACACCAGCCCGTCGCGCTCCATGCGGTTGAGCGTCGCCGTCATGGTCTCCTGCTTGACCGATGCGCGCTCGGCGATCTCCTTTTGCGTCGCCTCCCCATGCTCGAGCGCCAGCAGCACCGGCATATGGGCCGGTGACAGGCCGATGGGGGAGAGGTGGCGGTCGAGTTCGCGCACCAGGAGGCGCCCCGCCCAATTGGTCAGGTAGCCGACGGAGGTCTCACGCAGCAGGGGCATTTACATAGCACACTATCTAAGTATATAGTTGGCTCACTATATGCACCTTCCATCGATGTTCCAAGGGAGCAGGACCATGCCTTTACGGAGTTCCGCGCAGAAATACGGCAGCGTCGCCATCGCCATCCACTGGCTGACGGCCCTGGCCATTGTCCTGATGCTGGCCAGCGGCCTCAATGCCGCGAACATGCCCGATGGCGCGCAAAAGCTCGGCCTGCTGCGCTTTCATGCCATAACCGGCATGCTGGTGGGCGTGCTGACGCTGTTGCGGATCCTGTGGTGGCTCGTCTTCGACAAGCACCCGGGGAACCCGCCGGGCATGCCGGCGCCGCAGCTTTGGGCGGCGCGGCTGGTGCATTTGGGCCTCTATGTCGTGATCCTCGTCATGGTGTCGAGCGGCTTTGCCACGGTGATCCTGACGGGCGCCAATCTGCAACTGTTCGGCAATGCGCCCCTGCCATTGCCCGACTTCTCGCTGGCGCCACCCTTCACCGTCCACGGCATCATCGCGCGCCTCCTGATCGCGTTGCTTGTCGTCCATATCGGCGCCGCACTCTGGCACCAGTTCGTCCGCGGCGACCGGCTGCTGGCCCGCATGGGGTTGGGCCGCTAGGGGCGTCTGGTGCCGGGGACGTCCTGGCCGTTCTGGTGGAGGACCAGGCCCGTGGCGACGCCATCGGCGCCGGTCTCGAAGCTGATTTGGGCGTCCACGGCCTTGAGGAAGAAGCGCCTGTCGCTTTCGGGATAGGCCTCCAGGCGATCCTGCCCGCTGGCCTGCACGAAGAGGCGCCCGTTCTCGGCGGTAACGGCTATGGAAAATTCCGGCCCCAGTTCATAGGTGCCGACATAGTTGTCGAGCAGGGCCGGATCGATCTCCACCGCCTCCCGCTGGGGCGGCTGTGGCACCAATGGCACGGCGGGATCGATCAGGTGAAAGCCGATATCCTCGATGCCGGTCGCAGTCAGCTGGTTGGCCAGCACCACGACGGCCCGTCCGCTCTGGCGGTCGAAGCCGGCAAAGCTGTTGAAGCCCCCGGTCATGCCATTGTGCCAGACCGTGCTGCCGCCCTCGCGTTCGCGGATCATCCAGCCCAGCCCGATCGACATGCCGGGCGATCCTGCGGGGCGGGTGCGCTCCAGCATCAGCGCGAAGGCTGGGGCCAGCGGCGTCTCGATCTGCCCGCTCGCCGCGGCAATGAACCTGGCCATGTCCCTCGCGCTGGAGCGCCAGCCGCCCGCGGCGGCAAACACGTCGAAATCCCAGTGCGGCACAGGCTCTCCCGCCGCGTCATGGCCGCCGGCGAAGCGCGCTATTTTATCCCCGCTCACCACCAGCAGCGTATCCTCCATCCCCAGGGGCTCGAGAATGCGCTCCGTCACGAGTTCCCCATAGGAGCGGTTCGCAGCATGGGCGATGGCGACGCCAAGGAGGGCATAGCCGGTATTGCTGTAGCTGTAATGGATGCCCGGTTCGCTGGCGAGCGGCAGCTTGCCCACGGTGTCGAGCAGCATGTCCTGCGTATAGGCAGGGTAGGGATTGGCCGGATCGGCAAAGGCGAGTTCGGGCGGGATCGGGGGCAGGCCGGCCGAATGGGTCGCAAGGTCGAAGAGCGTAACAGGCGTGCCTTCGAAGTCGGGCATGTCCGTGCCCTCGGGCAGGTAGTCTTCGACCGCGCTGTCGAGGTCCATCGTGCCGTCGAGCACCATTTGCGCCAGGAGGAGGCTGGTGAAAATCTTGCTCAGCGAGCCGATCTCGAACAGCGTGGTTTCGTCCACCGGCGTCGAGCTGCCGGCCTCGGTCACGCCATGGCTGGCAAAGGCGGGCGTTCCGTCTTGGACGACGGCGGTGACGAGCCCGGTGCCGTGCCCGTCACGGTCGATCCGGTCGGCAATGATCCGGGCAGGGTCCGGCGCCTCTTGTGCCAGGGCAGGGCTGGCAAGGAGCGCCAGCAGCGCCAGCAGCGCCAGCGCGACAGGGCGGTATGTCATGGGCGGCCTCCGGCATCGTGTCCTGGTTCAGAGCACAACGCCAGAGGCCGGGATAGGATCGCTACTTGGCCGCCTTGGCCATTTCGATGGAGTCGAGGATCACCTTGCGGGCATCGGTGAGGTTGCCGATGCGGTCGATCTTGGCCCACTTGCCGGGCTCGAGATCCTTGTAATGGGTGAAGAAGTGCTTCACGCGCTCGAGCTGGATTTCGGGGAAATCGCCGATGTCCTGGATGTTGTCATACATGCGCGTGAGCTTCGATACCGGCACGGCAATGATCTTTTCGTCCTGTCCGCCATCGTCTTCCATGTAGAGGACGCCGACGGGGCGCGAGCGCACCACGGCGCCGGGCACCAGCGGGCGCGAATTCATGACGATGACGTCGAGCGGGTCGCCGTCGCCGCAGAGGGTATGGGGCACGAAGCCGTAATTGCCGGGATAGCGCATCGGCGTATAGAGGAAGCGATCCACAAACAGCGCCCCGGAATCCTTGTCGATCTCGTATTTGATCGGCTCGCCGCCCAGCGGCACTTCGATGATCACGTTGAGGTCGTCGGGCGGGTTCTTGCCGGTTGGGATCGCGTCGATATTCATTGGGCTTGGCTCTCGTTCATCGGGGAAGCGACAAAGTCGGTGGGTTGTGCCCACAACAGGCCGCAAAGGCAAGCCAGTTTGCGCCGAGGTGCCATGCAAAGGAAGTCAGGATGAAGCCGATTGCCGCCGCCGCTCTGATGATGCTGGGCTGTGCCACACCGGCAATGGCCGCGTTCAACAGCGCCTATACCGATCTCGATCTTGACCTCTGCCTCGTGCTCGATGCCGACGACTTTGGCGCCAGCTGGGCCTGTCCGGGCTACAAGGGCTATCCGCTGATGGTCACCGAAGGCGACCTCCGGTTTTCGCTGATCTACGGCTTTGGCGCCAAGATGGCGGACGGGCAGACCCTGCCGCCCTTCAACTATCTGGGTCCCAAGCTCGAGTGGCGGCTAAGCAATGCCTTGGGCCGCTGGATGCCCATTGCCACCATCGTGCGCTACCATACGGCTGATCCCGAAACCGGTGAGGACAAGGGCGAAGTCCTCGTGGTGACGCAGCTGGTGGAGGGCAATTCGTGCCACATCGCCTATGTGGATGCCCTGGCCAACAAGGATGCCAACGAACTGGCGCGCCAGGCAGCCGATGCCTCGGGCACGTTCGACTGCGCAACCGATGAGGTGGAGATCATCGGCGCCTTTTCGGCCTGGTAGCTAGGGGGCCGAGGCGGTCTTGACCTGGTTGCGCAGAATGGTGCGGTCGCGGCTGGAGACGCCGATCAGTTCGGCGATGCGCCAGACCATGTTGTCCTCCAGCTCGTGATTCTTGCTGTCGGCAAAGACCACGGTCCACATCATGCGGATGATCTCGATGCGGTCTTCCATCTCGAGCTGGGTGATAGCGGCGGTGAAGGTATAGAAATCCACGGCCTCCGCATCGCGGAGCGCCGCCTGTTTGACCAACTTATCCACGCTGGTCGAATCCAGGCCATAATGGCTCTGCAAAGCTGCCTTGATGGCGTCCCGTTCGGTGTCCTTCATCTGCCCGTCGACGGCAGCTAGGTGTACCAGCAGCGCCGCGACCGAAAGCTTGGGATCATGGACGTCCAGGGTTTCCTCGGGACGCGTAAACAGACGGGTGATGGCCTCGAACATGGCGAAAGCCTCCTTCGGGGAGCGAATCGAGCAGCGAAACGGGTTTGCACGCCGGGAGGCAGGCCTCAAACAGTTAGCAGCCTCCCCGATTCGCTCAATGGCTCAGTGGTGCTGTCACGCGCTCTTGACCGCCTTTGATGCCGCGGCGCCACACCAGCCTGATGAGGAAAGCAAGAAAAGGGACTCGACTCTCGAAAGATTCGGAGTCACCATGTTCCTGTTTTGTTCACTTCGAAAGGATTGGCGCGATGATCTCGCCCGATCGCCAACAGCGCATCGCCGCGCTGCGGGACACCATTGCCGATATCGAGCGCAAACCAGCGCTGGCCGAAGCCCGGGCAAGGGTGGAAGAGGACGGACGATTCCCCATGCTTGCTGGCGGCCTGCTGCAGGAAGTGTTCACCGATGACCGGCGCAATGCCGGGGCAAGCCTGGGTTTTGCCTTGGGACAGTTGCGCGGCCTTTTAAGTGACCAACGCATTGCCGTTATCTATCTGCAACTGGCGGACGAAGCGCAAAAACTGGGCATGCCCTATGGACCGGGGTTCAAGCATTTCGGGCTCGACCCAAGTGCCATGATCCTGGTGCGTCCCGCCAATATGGCCGAACTGCTATGGGCGGCCGAGGAGGCGATCGCCTGCCAGGCGGTGGCCGGCGTGGTGGCCGATATTGCCGGGCATCAAAAGCTGCTCGATTTCACTGCCAGTCGGCGCCTCAGCCTGAGGGCCGCGGAAGCTGGCAGTTCGGTGTTTGTGCTTCGCTATGGCACCCAGCGCCAGACCAGTGCGGCGCAATTGCGCTGGCATCTGATGCCGACGCGCAGCGGGCGCAAGCAATTTGATGATCGAGCGCCAGGCCCGGCGCGATGGAAGGTTAGGCTCGAACGCGGCTCATTGATCAAACAGCATGCCGAATGGGTGCTGGGATGGACCGAAAATGGATTTTCAAACTTCACTTCTCGAACCGATCAGTCCATCCGTCCGGCAGCGCCGCTTTCTCGTGCTGTTCCTGAGCACCTGGCCCACCGACTATCTCAAGCGGGCTGACCCAGCGCTTGCAGGTCCGCTGGCACTTTACGAAAAGATCAAGGGCGGCCTCAGGATCGTTGCATTTGATAGCGAGGCCGCCCAGGCTGGCATTATGCTTGGCCAAACCCTGGTCAATGCCCGAGCCCTGGTACCCACTTTGACGGCCCGGGAAATCAACTGGCCGCTGCTCGAAGCCGGTTTTGCCGACTTTGCCGATTGGCACTCCAATGCCAGTCCCATGGTGGCGGTGCTAGACGATGTCAGCCGCTTCGGCGATCTGGTGCTCGACATAACCGGGGTGGATCACCTGTTCGGCGGTGAACGCGCCATGCTGCGCCTGCTCCTGACCCGGCTGCGCCTCCTCGGCTACAGCGTTACCGGCGCAATCGCTCCCACCATCGGTGCGGCTTGGGCGGCCAGCCATTTTTTGTCCAGCCGGGTCATCGAGGCGGAGGAGCTTGTCCCCCTGCTCAATGCTTTGCCGGTCTCCGCTCTCAGGCTCAACGAGCAGCAGGTTGCCACCCTGACCCAGATGGGTCTCAAGACTATCGGCCAGTTGCGCCAGCGCCCGCGCAAACCATTGCAGGCGCGCTTCGGGTTATCCTTGCTGACCAGGCTCGATCAGGCCTATGGCCTCATCGAAGAGCGCATGGCGCCGCGCCTGCCGGTTGCCGAACACCATGTCGAGCGGCGCTTTGCCGATCCCATCGGACTGATGGATGACGTGTTGGCCTGCGCACATGACCTTGCCATCCAACTCGCCTACCGGCTCGAGGCTGACGGCAAGGGCGCTCAGGCCTTTCATCTGTTTTTGTATCGGGTCGATCACAAGGTCATGTCTTTGTCGGTCAATTCGGCCAGAGTGACCCGCGATCCCCATCACATCACCCAGTTGTTCGTCCATCGGGCCGAACGGCTTTCGGGAGATTATGACGCGGGGTTTGGGATCGACATGATCCGGC
The DNA here is from genome assembly GCF_036563435.1 of Devosia sp. Taxonomy (GTDB): domain Bacteria; phylum Pseudomonadota; class Alphaproteobacteria; order Rhizobiales; family Devosiaceae; genus Devosia. Next base: position 180,475 of record NZ_DATCMJ010000014.1, on the reverse strand, counting down.
TGGCCGCCAGTTCGCTCGACATGCTCGAGCCCAGCCAGCTGGGGGCATTTTCTGGCGACGACGGGACGCAGGATCTCGATCAGCTCAATGATCGCATGGCCAGCCGTCTTGGCGCCATGGCGGTGCTGCGGACTCAGATGGTGGCCAGCCATATGCCGGAACGCAGCGCCCGGCTGGTTCCGACCCAGGGTGGCAAGCCGGCCGTGGCCGCACCGCGTTTGTTCACGCGTCCGGTGCGATTGCTGCCCGTGCCGGAATATGTAGCCATTAGCGCTGAAGTGCCCGACGGGCTGCCTGCATTGATGATCTGGCGCCGCCAGCAATACCGGCTGGTCAAGGGGGCCGGTCCGGAGCGGCTGGAAGAAGAGTGGTGGCGTTTTGCGGAACGACTCGAACTTGTGCCGCCACCCGAGCCCAAGCAGCCCGAGCCAGGCGAGAAACTCGAGCCGCCGCCTTACATTCCTGAACTCCCCCTCCATGAGCCGGACCAGAAGGTGCGTGACTACTATCGTGTCGAAGACGAAGACGGCCGGCGCTTCTGGCTCTTCCGCCTTGGGTTCTATGGCGGCCCGGCCATGCCGACCTGGTATCTGCATGGGTTTTTCTCATGAGCCAGGTCATCACGTTGCCGCCGTCCCGTTCGGTTCGTCTGCCGGTCCTGCGGACGCCGGACTATGTCGAGCTGATCGGAACCAGCAATTTTTCCTTTCTGCGCGGCGCTTCCCATCCCGAGGAGCTGGTTTCGGCCGCGATTCATCTGGGCCTCAGCGCCTTTGGTCTCTGCGACCGCAACAGTTTTGCCGGCGTGGTGCGAGGCTATGTGGCAGCGCGAGACCATCAGGAGCGTCCCGCCCATTTCCGCTATCTTGTCGGGGTTCGGCTCTGCTTTGCCGATGGCACGCCCGACATCATCGCCTATCCAAGTAACCGTGTGGCCTATGGAAGGCTGTGCAAGCTGCTGACCATTGCCAATCAGCGTGGAGAGAAGGGCAAGCCGATCCTGCATTTTGCCGATCTGTTCGGCGCCGCCAGCGTCTCGGCCGACCACCAGGGTCCGCCGGAACACCATGCCCAGGGGCAGCTCTTCATCCTTATGCCCGATGAAACCGATTGGGCGCATACGGAAAACATTCTCGGCCAGCTCAGCCGCTCCGCGCCGGGCCGGGTCTGGGTGGCCGGGACGCCGCGTCTGGATGGCGAGGATCGGGCCAGGCTCAATCGCGTCGCGGCTTTGGCGCGGCGCCATGGGGCGCAGATGATAGCCAGCAATGACGTGCTCTACCACGAACCGAGCCGCCGGGTGATTGCCGATGTGGTGACCTGCATTCGTGAAGGCACCACCTTGGAGGATGCCGGCTGGCTGATGTCGGCCAATGCCGAACGGCATCTCAAGCTCCCAGCGGAGATGGCAAGGCTGTTTGCAGAGCATCCAGATGCCATTGCTCAGACCAAGCTGTTTGCTGACCGGATCGGATTTTCGCTCGATCAGCTGGAATACAACTATCCCGAAGAAACCGTAGGCAATGGCGAAACAGCGCAGGAGACGCTGGAGCGCTTGACCTGGCAGGGTGCGGAAAAACGCTTCCCCGATGGCCTGCCAGCAGAAACCCGGGCGCAAATCCTTGAGGAACTCAAGCTCATCAATGACAAGGGCTATGCCGCCTATTTCCTGACCGTGCAGGATATTGTGCGCTATGCGCGCTATGACCTCGGTATTCTGTGTCAGGGGCGAGGCTCGGCGGCCAACTCCACCGTCTGCTATTGTCTTGAAATAACAGAGGTCGACCCCCGCAAGGCGACCCTGGTCTTTGGCCGCTTCATCTCCACCGAGCGCGACGAGCCGCCCGACATCGACGTCGATTTCGAACACGAGCGGCGCGAGGAGGTGATGCAATACATCTACAAAAAGTATGGCGGACAGCGCACCGGTCTGACGGCAAATGTCATCTGCTACCGCTCCAAAAGTGCCATTCGGGAAGTAGCCAAGGTGTTCGGAGTGTCCGAAGACACCGTTGCTGCTTTCAACCAGCTTCATTGGGGCTGGGGGTCAAAGCTCGATCTGGGCAAGGTCAGGACGTTGGGCCTCAATCCGGACGACCCGGTGCTGGCGCAGATGTTTGAAGTGGTGAAGGTCCTGCGAGGTTTTCCACGCCACTTGTCACAGCATGTTGGTGGCTTCGTCATCACCCGCGACAGCCTCGAAAGCCTGGTGCCGATCAGCAAGTCGGCAATGGATAGCCGTACCATTATCGAATGGAACAAGGACGACATCGACGCCCTGAAGATACTCAAGGTCGACGTGCTGGCGCTTGGCATGCTGACCTGCCTCCGGCGGGCCTTTGGCCTTTTGGAGCAGCATTACGGGCACAAGGTCGAACTCGCCCAGTTACAAACGGAGGAATATGATCATCCCGAGCGCGCCAGACCCGTCTACGAGATGACCCATCGGGCCGATACGGTCGGGGTGTTCCAGATCGAGTCCCGGGCGCAGATGACCATGCTGCCGCGCCTCAAGCCCAAGGAATTCTATGACCTCGTCATCGAGGTAGCCATTGTCCGGCCCGGTCCGATTCAAGGGGGCATGGTCCACCCCTACCTCAAGCGGCGTGAGGGCAAGGAAAAGTGGGTCGCCAATCCCGATGATCCCCTGGACCAGGTGCTGAAAAAGACGCTGAGCATCCCCCTGTTCCAGGAACAGGCCATGCAGATGGCCATTAAGGGCGCCGGCTTTACTGCCGGAGAGGCGGATCACTTGCGCCGGGCCATGGCGGCCTGGCGCCGCACCGGCAAGATCGGGGGGTTCAGGGACAAGTTCATTACCGGCATGATGAACAATGTCCGCGGCTACAGCCGGGAGTTTGCCGAGCGTTGCTTTTCCCAGATCGAGGGATTTGCCGAATATGGCTTTCCGGAAAGCCATGCCGCAAGCTTTGCCCTGCTTGTCTATGCCTCGTGCTGGCTCAAGTGCCACTATCCCGATGTGTTCTTGTGCGCGCTGCTCAACTCACAGCCGATGGGCTTTTATGCGCCAAGCCAGCTGGTTCGCGATGCCACCGAACATGGGGTGAAGGTGCTGCCAGCCGATATCAATCTTTCTCCCAAGGACAGCACGCTGGAACAGACCACCCATGAGCTGCGTCAGCATATCTGGCCAAGACATGTCGAGATGGCAGACTACATCCTCACCAATAAGGCGGTTCGTCTCGGGCTGCACGCTGTGGAAGGACTGGCGCAGAAGGACATGGAGAAGATTGTTGCCGGGCGGGGCGAAGGCTATGCCTCGGTGCGCGATCTTTGGCTTCGTACAGGCGTGCCGATTGCCAGCCTTGAAAAACTGGCACGTGCCGATGCCTTCGGATCGCTCGGGCTGAGCCGGCGTGACGCGCTATGGGTCGTGAAAGGACTCGTCGGTACGCACGGCGCAGAAATGCTGCCTCTCTTTTCGACTTCGGGTCTGCCCTCAAGTTCACCAGTTGAGGATGCTGCCAACCTGCCTGCGATGTCGCCGGGCGAAGAGGTCATCCACGACTACTCCACCCTGTCGCTGTCGCTCAAGGGCCATCCGGTGCAGTTCCTTCGGCCCATGCTGGATGACCGGGGCACGACGCGGGCAGCCAACTTGGGCACTGTCAATCCAGATGTGCGGATCGAAGTGGCGGGACTGGTGCTGGTGCGCCAGCGGCCGGGTACGGCGAGCGGGGTGATTTTCGTCACGCTCGAGGACGAGACCGGGGTGGCTAATCTCGTGGTCTGGCCCAAGCTGTTCAACGATGACCAGATGCGCAAGACGCTGCTGTCGAGCCGCATGCTGGCGGTTCGCGGCAAGGTACAGCGTGAAGGGGTGGTCATCCACGTCATCGTCGAGGACATGGTCGATCTGACGCCCCATTTGCTCGATTTGTCGCATGGCGTGGATATTGGCGACGCCGTGGTGGCCCGTGCCGACGAAGGCAAGTCGGGGCCGCATGGCAGCCAGAGCCGGGATCGCAATGCTATTCGGGAGATCGAAATGGCACGGCGACGGGCCTATGCCGCCCTGCCCAGCGGCCGGAATTTTCATTGAGGCGCAATCATCGGCTGGCAACGGCATTAATCCGCTGTTCACTCTCCCCTAGGGAAAAGATCTTATGGAGCGGACCAGATGCTTTCGCCCAAGCCGTTCTTCATCCATCGAGCGTTGTAGTTCGTCATGACAGGGGAATTGGTTGTTTAGCTCAGCGCGCAAGACAATGCCGGCACTCGATTATGTGTCGGTGATCCGCTCGGTCTATGCCGATCGGGGCGCGATGCTGGCCGGGGCTTTCGCGAGTGCCTTCGCTGCCGGCATTTCGGCTTTCCACACCAACTCCATCGCCCTTTATATCTTCGCCCTTGCCTTCATCGTCATCGGTTTGCTGCGCTACCTCAACATGCGCGCCTTCTGGCTTGCGGCCATCGACAGCGACGATGCCCTGGCGGCAGAGGCTTGGGAAAACCGGGCCGTCGCCATCGGCAGCGCCTTGGCACTGGTCTATGGCCTCTGGTGCCTGGTCAGCATGCTGGTGGTGCGCGATCCCTATGCCGAACTCGTTAGCTCGACCCTGACCATCGCCGTGATGGTGGGCATTTGTACCCGCAATTTTGGCCTCGACCGGCTGGTGACGCTGCAGATGGCTCTGGTCATCTCACCACTGTCCTTGGGCCTGCTGCTGCGCAACGATGTCTACCATCCAGTACTGGCCATCTTGCTGATCGTCATGCTCAGCAGCTTTCGCAAGCTCGCCGGCGACATCCGAAGCCTTTTGCTCAGTGCCGTTCATGGCCGGGTCGAAGCCTCGCGCCTGGCTGCCGAACTCGATATGGCCATGGCCACGCTCGAACATGGCCTCTGCATGCTCGACGAGCGCGGCGTGATCTCGGTGGCCAATGAGCGCGCGATCCGCCTCTTTGCCGAGCTGGGTCAGCCCAACCTTATCGGCCAACCCTTTGGCTCGGTTCTTGCCGATCTGACCGACAGCACAATGCTGCCGCGGACCGCCGTCGATCGCCTCGCCGATCTGATCAGCACGCGCGCGCCCGGCAAGGTCCTCCTGTGCTTTGGCGAAGACCGCTACCTCGAAGTGACCGTCAGCGCCCGCAAGGAGCGCTGCGTCCTCTTGTTTGAAGACATCAGCGAACGCGTCTCCGCCGAGGAGAAGATCAATTTCATGGCGCGCCACGATGCGCTGACGCAGTTGCCCAACCGTACCTATTTCGGCGATCTTGCCAGCGAAGACCTGCTGGAGCGCCAGCGCCCCGAAGCCGCCGAACGCCTGGTCTCGCTGACGCTGATCGACATCGACGATTTCAAGCATGTCAACGATACGCTCGGGCACATGGTGGGCGACAAGCTCCTGGTGGAAGTGTCGCGACGACTCCGCCAGGCTCTGCCCGTTGACTCCGTTCTGGCGCGGCTTGGCGGCGACGAGTTCGTCGTCTATCGCGGCGATGCGGGCGACGAGCGGCGGGTGGAACAAGATTGCACCGCCATTCTCCAGGCCTTTGCCGAGCCATTCGTGCTCGAGGAGCTGACCCTTACCGCGACTGTCAGCCTGGGCATTGCCCTCAGCGTTGACCGGGAGGAGGCGCTCGACACGCTTTTGACCAAGGCGGATCTGGCCCTCTACTCGGCCAAGGGCGACGGCAAGGCCCGCAGCCAGGTGTTCCATGCCCAAATGGACGTCGACTACCATTATCGGCAGCGGCTCAAGGCCGACCTGCGCAGCGCGGTGCAGTCCGACGGATTGAGCCTCGCCTTCCAGCCGCTGCTCGACATCCAGAGCCGCAAGGTCGTTGCCTGCGAGGCGTTGGCACGCTGGGACCATCCCGAACTTGGCCCCATTGCACCGTCGGTGTTCATCCCGCTGGCCGAGGAAATCGGGCTGATCTCGGATATCACGGCATGGGTGTTGCGCCGGGCGACACTCCAGTGCAGTCAGTGGCCCGACGACGTGGCTGTTGCCATCAATATATCAGCGCGCGATTTCCGGGTGCGCGATCTCAACGACCTCGTCGACAGCGCGCTGGCCTTCTCCGGCCTGACGCCGGACCGATTGGAAATCGAGGTGACGGAAACCGCCGTCATCGAAGAACGGGAGATTGCGCAGCGCGTTCTTAGCGACTTTTCCAAGCGCGGCATTGGCATTGCGCTCGACGACTTCGGGACCGGCTATTCCGCCCTGAGCTACCTGCACGCCTTGCCCTTCACCAAGCTCAAGATCGACCAGTCCTTTGTGGGCGACATCGAGCACAACGAACGGTCGCGGCGGCTCCTGGCAAACGTTGCCAAGCTCGGTCGCGATCTCGAACTCACAGTGGTGGCCGAGGGCGTGGAAACCGAGGCGCAGTGCAATCTCATCCGAACGGGAACCGAAATCCAGCAGGTGCAGGGCTACTATTTCAGCCGGCCGGTGCCGGAGCAGCAGATCGGCTGTGTGATCGAACATCTAAACAGCGGCCTCGATGCAGGCGAGGCAAACCTCCGCTGTGGTTAACGGTCGTTAACGCCTGCCAGATAACGCTTTTCACCGTGAATTCATGGACTTGGCCGTTGCAGCGGAAAATTTATCCGTACCCGCATAGCTAACCAAGCGTTACCGTGAACCTCGTTACAAGAGGTTCGTTTGCATGAGTTCTGCGCTTCAAGGCCAATCCAGTTCGTCGCGCTTTGCCGAGACGCTGATCGACCTGCTGGATCGGGTGGAATACCGGCGGGTGTCGGTGGACCAGCAGTTTGATCCCGTCTATCGCCTTCGCTACGAGGCCTATCGGCGGGAAGACTTCATCCCGGTCAACTCGCAGCAGGTGACCCGCGACAGCTACGATGATGCCGACAATTGCTACTGCTTCGGCGTCTATATCGATGGTAACCTGGTAAGCTCGCTGCGCTTTCACCATGTGACGCCAGAGAACCGGCAGTCCCCCAGCCGCACCATTTGGCCGGAGATCCTCGATCCGGCACTGGATCGCGGCGACAGCTATATCGACCCCAGCCGCTTCACCGCCGATCACGATGCCTCCCTTGCCTTGCCGGCGCTGCCCTACCTGACGCTGCGCATCGTCGCCATGGCCAGCGAGCATTTCGCCGTCCGCTACTGCATCGCCTCGGTTCGGGCGGAGCATGCAGCCTTCTACCGGCGAGTCTTCGGATCGGAACGGCTGGGTGATGAGCGCTTCTGGGGCGAGTTGCGCTTTCCCGTCTGCCTCTATGCAGCCGACGTGCCCACCATCCGCAACCGGGTGGCCGACCGGTTCCCGTTCTTCATGTCGACGCCCGAGGAGCGTGCCGCACTGTTTGCCCCGGATTCGGGACCGCGCAGGATCGTCTCACCCAGCGCACGTCTGGCGCACCGGCTGCGCGTCATCGAGAACCAGCACGCAGAGGTCGACTAGGAGGGGGAGTGGTGCCGCTTACGTGACTCGAACACGTGACCCCATCATTACGAATGATGTGCTCTACCAACTGAGCTAAAGCGGCAACGGGTGGCCTTTTACGTTGGGTTTGTGGCGGGTGCAAGAGGCAAGGCGGCCTCGGCCGGCAATTGCGGCAAGGGAGCCGCTTCGGCGGCGCGGTGGGTGACCGTCACCGGCACCTTCCACTCGAAGGCATCGAGCCGGCCGGTCACCGGCGAGATGGGCTCCCATTCGTCGCTCACGATGCCGTCAGCGGTCCAGGCCGGGTCGCGCGGCGCCCGCACTGCCCGCGACAGCCATTCACGGGCCTTGCCCTGATCGCCGCTCTGGCCTTCCTCGATTTCGGCCATGAGACTTGCCACGCCCTGCGTGACATCTCCGTCGACAAAGGGAGCAAGGGCCTGCCGGGCGAGCGGCCAGTCATAGGCGTCGATGGCGGCCCGGGCCAGGGTCATGCCGGCGGCGCGATGCGGCGGCGGCACGTCAATGATCTCGCGCAGGCGCTTGAGCCGCTCCAGTGCCGAGGCACCGGGTTGGGCATGGGCATAGAGGGCAGCGATATCCGGATGACTTGTGGCGCGCCAGATGCGGCGGAGAAGGCTCATGGCGCGGCGAGTCTCGCCTCGATTGATGTGGACGCGCGCCGCAATCAGGGCGGCCGGAACAAAGTCGGGAAGGAGCTTCAGCGCCGTCAGCGCATGGTCGAGTGCCGCCAGAGGCGCGCTGTTTTCCGCCTCGCGCGCACGGGCCGTCTCGATCACCGCCTGGCGCCGCCGCTTGCGGGCCCGCTCGGCGCGGCTGCCGGCCTGCTCGTTGTTGACCATGGCCACCGCTTCGGCCCATTGGCCGCGTTGCGTCATGTCATCGAACACGGCATCGGCGGCCCAGCCGCTGGAAGGCGCCAGGGCCATGGCCTTGCGCGCAAAGGTCAGCGCCGCCTCGGGGCGCTGCTGTGCCCGGGCCTGGTCATAAAGCCCGGTCAGGGCGGCCACGGCTGTTTTCTCGCTAGCGATCAGCGCCCGGTAGTGCTCACGAGCGGCCGGCATGTCACCAAGGGCCAGGTCCGCACGCGCCTCCAGCAACCGGGCCGCGGCATTGGTGGGCAGGCGCGCCTGAGCCTCCCGCGCCAGGTGCCGGGCTCGCGCCGGGTCTCCGGCCTGCAGGGCGATCACCGCGTCGGACAGGGCTTGGACGCCCTGCTCCTTGCGCCGCTCTCGGTTGCGGCGCGCCAAGTGTCGCGGCGCGCCCAGGATACGGCGCAGGATCGTCCAGATGATGATGACGGCAATGGCAATGACGAGAAAGATCAGCACGGCCGCGCCGAGGCGGGGTTGCATGCGGTAATTGGCCACTTCCAGGGTCAGGGTACCCGGAAGCGAAATCATCCAGGCAGCAAGTGCCGTGATCAGGAGGCTGCCGACGATCCAGGAGGCGAGACGGATCATTGCTGGGCCTCACCGGAGAGGGCGCTGGTCCGTACGGACTGGAGAAAGTTGGCCGCTTCTGCCTGGCTGGTAATCATTGCCGGCACTTCCCCGGCAGCGGCCAGCATGGGCTGGGGCAGTTGCTGCAGCAATGCATCGGCCGCGGCGAAATCGCGGCGCGCCACGGCGCCTTCCAGGCGCGACATGATCGCTTCGGGCGTGTCGCCTTCGATCTCGCCGGTGGGGCGCAGGGCGATGGCCGAGCGGAACCAGTCGAGGGCGCCGTCCTGCCATTGCGCATTAGGATCGGCCGGCGTGCCCGCAAGCATGGCGGGAAGAACCTCGGCAAAGCGGCTGGCGATCAGGTCAGGGCGGGGGAGGCCGTTCGCGGCATTGTTGGCAATGGCGCCGGGGATCAACGCATCCGGGGCTGCCGCGCGCAGGGCGGCCAGTTCAGCCTCATAGGGGCGGCCGGTTTCGAATGCTGTTTCGAGGCCGGATAGCACAAGCGGCAGCTGCAAGACGGCGCCAATGTCGCTGGGCTGATCGGCCAGGGCTGCCGTGGCTTCCGTAACGGATGTATCGAGCGTGCGCAGATTGGCTTCCGCCGTGCCGAGCCGCGCCGACAGTTCGTCGAGCTGTCCCGTCAGCCCGGCGATCTGGGCATTCAGTTCGCCGCTATCGACTTGCTCTGCCGGCGCATTGCTGACCGTGTCGACACGCGCGGCGAGATCGGCAAGCTGTCGCTCGATGGGTCCAAGATCCACCGGAGCGGCTTCGGCCGTGCTGACCGGTTCAGCTTCTTCCAGGGCGGCAATGCGCTGGTTGAGCGTCGCCAGTTCGGACTGGGTGGTCTGCGTCACCGTTTCGAGTTCGGGGATAGAAGTGGCGAACTGGGCAAGCCGCGGATCGGCTGGAGGTGTGGGCGCAGGCTGGTCTGGCCAGAGCCCCGCCCAGGCCAGACCATAGGCGGCAGCAAGGCCCAATACGCCTCCGGCAAGCGTCGCCCCGACAGGAAAACCCGGACGCGCAGCGGCAGGAGCAGGCGAAGGCCTGGCAGGCTTGGGCGCTTCAGCGACAGCTGGCTTGGGGCCGCTTGTGGTCGACGGTTTCGGCTCACTTTTGCCTGCAGCACCGGCAGCGCTGTCGCGCGCCTTCATGTCGAGAACGGGCGGCTTGACCGCGCCGGACTTGGCTTCGGGCTTTGCGGGCTCCGGTTTACCCGGAGCCTTGGGATCGTTACCTGTCGTGTCCGCCATCGCAGGGTGTCCTCTCTTGAGAGCCGATCATGGCCCAGTTTGCTCGCGCGCGAAAGCCAAGGCCAAGGCCATCATGGCATTTTCGTCCGGCCGGTCTGCCAGGCCGATGCGGGTGAAGTGTGCCTCGAGCAGCGGCACGGCCACGGCTTCGCTGAGGCACAGCATGCCCAGGCGCCGCCGTTGGTGCTGGCCGAGACCAGATGCGAGGTGGGCAAAGAGTTCGGCGGTGCGGCGGGAATAGCTGAGTACGGCTGCGATCGTTCCGTCGGCCAGTTCCGCAGTGATGCTCTGCGGCAGGGCCTCCACGGCAACCATTTCATAGATCTTGGCCGTCGCCACCATGACCCCGAGTGGCGCCAGCGCCTTGGCCAGGTCGGCACTCTGGTGCTTGCCCGAGGGATAGAAGATGGGGCCGCACATCCGGGCAATGGTCATTGCATTGACCAGGTCCTGGAACGAACCGGCGGCGCTGCTGACGCGGACGAAACCTGCATCGGTGGCTTCCGCAGCGGTCCGGTCGCCCACGGCAAAGACCGGCAGGTGACGATAGGGCTCGGCCTGTCCGCGTTCGACAAGTGTCCGCACCGCGTTGGCGCTGGTCACGACCATAGCGGTGAAGCCCTCAGGCGGGGGCAGGCTCGCGCCAAGCGGCTGGCGTACCATGACGGGCGCTGCCACGCATTCGATGTCCATGGCACGCAGCCGCGCCAAGGTCGATTGGGCATCGGGCTCGGGCCGGGTCACCAGCATCTTCATGGATGAGCGGCCCATTGCGCCAGCCATTCCGTTCCCGCCTGCCTGATCAGGTCCTCACCCACGGCCATGCCCAGCGTCAGCGGGTCCTCGCCGGCTGCCTCGCTTTCGAATGCAGTCTTGCCGTCCAGGCTGAGGATCTGACCCTTGAGCGTCAGGGTTTCACCCGCTCGGCTCGTCAGCGCCCCAACCGGCGTGCGGCAGGAGCCATCCAGCACGGCCAGCATGGCGCGTTCGGCGGTTATGGCAGCATTGGTCTCGCGGTGATCGAGGCTGGCGACCAGGGCTGCGCTGCGCGAGTCATCGCTGCGCACGGCGAGGCCGATCGCCCCCTGGGCGGGTGCGGGCATGAAGATATGAGGGTCGAGCGGAGCAGTGGCGCGATGCGCTTCGTTCAGCCGGTTGAGCCCGGCCATAGCCAGCATGGTCCCGTCGGCCACACCGTCGAGCAGCTTCTGCAGTCGCGTACCGACATTGCCGCGGAAGGGCACGATCTCAAGGTCGGGCCGCACGCGCAGGACCTGCGCGGCGCGGCGAATGGAAGAGGTGCCAAAGCGTGAGCGTTCGGCCATCTGATCGAGACTTGCAGCCTTGACCGACATGAAGGCATCGCGCACGTCCTCGCGCTCGAGGAAGGCCGCAAGGTGTATGCCGTCGGGCAGGCGCGTGGCCACATCCTTGGAGGAATGAACGCCGATATCGACGCGCCCCGCCAGCATGGCCTCGTCGATCTCCTTGGTGAACAGGCCCTTGCCGCCGATCTCGACAAGGCTGACATTGCTGGCCTGGGACCGGTCGCCGCCCGTCGAGATCACCTCGATGGCAATGTCCTCCTCCGGCACACCATGGGCCTGGCTCAGCCGCTGCCGCACCAGGCGGGCCTGCGCCAGCGCCAGCGGGCTGCCACGTGTTCCGATGCGGGTGAAGGGGGCTGGCGATTGCAAAGGCGGAATATCCTATAGTAGGCAGAAGCTCGAGCTTACGCTGCGGGAAGCCGTCAGCTTGCCGCAAAGGCTGCTCAGGGAGTAACCAGTTCGTCGTGACCGGGCAAGCGCAAGCCACCATCCTTGGTATCGAGACCAGCTGCGACGAAACCGCCGCAGCTATCGTTGTGCGCGATCAATCCGGCAGGGGTTCGATCCGTTCCAACGTGGTGCGTAGCCAGCTGGACGAGCACGCGGCCTTCGGCGGCGTGGTGCCGGAACTGGCGGCGCGGGCGCATGTGACCTACCTCGATCACATCATTGCGCAAGCATGCCGAGAAGCAGGCATTGCCCTCGCCGATGTGGATGCCGTTACCGCGACGGCTGGTCCGGGGCTGATCGGCGGCGTCCTTGTGGGTCTCACGACGGCCAAGGCCGTAGCCGCAGCGTTGAACAAGCCCCTGATTGCGGTCAACCACCTAGAAGGTCATGCGCTGACGGCGCGCCTGACCGATCAGGTGCCCTTTCCCTATCTGATGCTCCTGGTCTCCGGTGGGCATTCGCAATTCGTCCTGGTGCGCGGCGTCGGTGACTACGAGCGCTGGGGCACAACCATCGACGATGCGCTGGGCGAAGCCTTTGACAAGGTGGCCAAGCTCCTCAGCCTTGGCCATCCTGGTGGTCCGGCAGTGGAACACATCGCCAAGGGTGGGGACCCAAAGCGCTTTCGCTTCCCCCGGCCACTGCTGCGTGAGGCGCGGCTCGATTTTTCCTTTTCTGGCCTCAAGACCGCGGTGCGGCTGCAGGCTGAAGCACTGGCGCCTCTGGGTGACCAGGATGTGGCCGATATCGCCGCCAGCTTCCAGGCTGCCGTGGCCGAGATTATTGCCGTACGATCCCGACAGGCGCTCGAGCAGTTTGCCGGGCTGTTCCCCGGAGAGCCGATACGGCTGGTAGTGGCCGGTGGGGTTGCGGCCAATCGCACCATTGCCGCAGCCCTGGAGCACGTCTGTGCCGAGTCTGACGCCAGCCTCGTAGTGCCGCCGATCGCGCTGTGCACCGATAATGGCGCCATGATCGCCTGGGCCGGGGCGGAGCGCTTTGCCCTTGGCGCTAAGGACGGGCTAGATTTCACTGCCCGGCCGCGGTGGCCGCTGGACCTCGACGACATGAAGGTTGCCACACATGGCTCTTGAGACGGTCAGCGTCATCGGCGGCGGCAGCTGGGGTACGGCGCTGGCGCAGGCGGCGGCCATGGCCGGCCGCTCTGTCCAGCTCATAGTACGGGACACTGCACAGGTCGAGGAAATCAACAGCCGGCGCACCAATGCGCGGTATCTCGGTGCGCAGGTGCTGCACGAGCGCATCACGGCGGCCAACATGGCAACGGAAGCCGACATCGTCATCCTGGCCGTGCCGGCACAATCGAGCCGCACGGCACTGGGCGCGCTGCCGCCCCCGCTGCTCGCCGGCAAGCCGGTCGTACTTTCGGCCAAAGGCCTCGAAACCGGCACCCTGCTGCGCCAGAGCCAGATCCTTGCCGACATCGCCCCCGAGGCCACAGGCTATGTGCTCTCGGGCCCGAGCTTTGCTGCCGATGTGGCCGCCGGCCGTCCCACTGCTGTCACGCTTGCCGGTGACGACGCCGAGGCCACGTCGTTGCTGGCGGCTGCGCTGGCCGGTCCGACGTTCCGCCCCTATGCCGCCGACGACCGGATCGGGGTCGAAATCGCGGGGGCGCTCAAGAACGTTTATGCGCTGGCCTGCGGCGCTGTGGAGGGGGCCCAGCTCGGAGCCTCGGCCCGGTCGGCCTTGATCGCTCGCGCTTTTGCCGAAATGAGCCGCATGGTCTCGGCCATGGGCGGCTCTGCCTCTACGTTGACGGGGCTTGCCGGTCTTGGGGACCTGACGCTGACCTGCACCTCGGTGCAGTCGCGCAATTATCAATTCGGCATGGCGCTGGGTCGCGGCCAGACCGTGGACGAGATCATGACTTCCGGCGCCAAGCTTGCCGAAGGCGTGGCCACGACGCCGGTCGCCGACGCGCTGGCGCGAGACCTGGGTGTCGATGCACCGCTGATTGCGGCCATGCAAGCGGTGCTCACAAGCCAAGCCGATATCGCTACGGTCGTGGCGGGGTTGATGTCCCGCCCGCTCAAGAGAGAGGACTGACATTTCATGCTGTTTGCCATGATCGCCAAGGACAAGCCGAACGCGCTGGACCAGCGCCTGGCGGTGCGTCCGGTTCATCTCGAGCACCTGGACAGCCTGGGTCAGCAGCTGCGCCTGGCCGGCGCCCTGCTCGATGCCGACGGCAGGCCGGAGGGGTCGCTCGTGGTGATCGAGGCCGAGACCATCGAGGCGGCTACGGCGATGTTTGAAGCCGATCCCTTCTTCAAGGAGGGGCTCTTTGCCAGTGTCGAGATCAAGCCGTGGCGGCTTGCCTATGACCACATGTCGCCGAAGGCGTAAGCAATGGCCTATTGGTTGATGAAGTCCGAGCCGGACGTCTTTTCGTTCGATGATCTGGTTGCCAAGAACAAGCGCGGCGAGGTCGAGGAGTGGCATGGGGTGCGCAACTATGCGGCGCGCAACAACATGAAGGCGATGGCGGTGGGGGATGAGGCTTTCTTCTACCACTCCAATATCGGCAAGGAGATCGTGGGCATCATGAAGGTGGTGGCCCTGGCGCATCCCGATTCCACCGCCGAGCTCAACGCCAAGGGCGAGGTGGTGTGGGAATGCGTCGACATGGAAGCGGTCAAGCCGCTGCCAAAGCCGGTGACCCTTGCCACCATCAAGCAGACGCCCGAACTGGCCAATCTCGAACTGATCAAGCTGTCGCGGCTGTCGGTGTCGAAAGTGTCGCCGGAAGAGTGGACGCTGATCTGCGCGATGGGCGGCCTCTAGCTCAGGTCTCCACCACGACCGGCGGTACGTGCTTGCCTTCCGAGTCCGGCGCATATTTGTTGAGCAGCGACACCTGGCTGATCGAGAAGATCACCGTCAGCGGCATGATGCCGAAGGTCTTGAACGACACCCAAAGGTCGGTCGCGGCCTTGGCGTCGCTGGGGAAATAGGCATTGGCGCCGCGCCAGACTACCTCGTTGAGCACGGCAAGAACGACAAAAAACAGGCCCCAGTTGAGCGTCAGCTTGCTCCAGCCCTCGGGCTTGAGCTTGTAGACGTCGCCAAAGACATATTTGAGCAGGGAGTGCCGGAACAGGAGCCCGCCCAGCAGCACCGCCGCAAAGAGCGAGTTGGTGATGGTGGGCTTGATCTTGATGAAGGTGTCGTCCTGCAGCCACAGCGTCAGCCCGCCCATGACAAAGACCACGACGCCGGTCACCAGCGGCATGATGGCGATCTTCTTGAGGATGAACCAGGTCAAAGCCAGCGAGACCAGCATGGCGCCCATGAACCAGGCCGTGGCCACGAAGATATCGGCGCGCGCATTGGCGACAAAGAAGATCACCAACGGGCCCAGTTCGAGGCCCATCTTGATGAGCTGGGGACGCAGTTCTTCCCAGTTGATCTCGGGGTCGGCGGTTTTCTCGGTCATTGATAAAACTCTGGAAGCGACGCAGCGGCACAGTGGAGGCAATTGCCGCATCAGGCAAGTTCGGGGTAGCGCCCAAGCATGGTCAGATTTGGGCTAGTCGCGCCCGGCAATGGCCCGTGCGAAGTCGCTGGCGGTAAAGGGTTCGAGATCGCCCACGCTTTCGCCGACGCCGATGAAGTGCACCGGCAGGCCGAACTTGCGGGCAATGGCCACGAGAATGCCGCCGCGTGCCGTGCCGTCGAGCTTGGTCATGACAAGGCCGGTGACGCCGGCGCGCTGTCCGAAAATCTCCACCTGGCGCAAGGCATTCTGCCCGGTAGTGGCGTCCAGCGTCAGAAGGGTGGCGTGCGGCGCCGTCGGATCGACCTTCTTGATGACGCGGATGACCTTTTCGAGTTCGCTCATCAGCTCGTCGCGGTTCTGCAAGCGACCGGCCGTGTCGACGATCAGGACGTCGCGCCCTTCCGCCCGCGCCTCGGTCACGGCATCGAAGGCGAGGCCCGACGCGTCGGCGCCGGCGGGACGGGAAATAACCGGTGCCCCGGTGCGCTGGCCCCACACCTGGAGCTGCTCGATCGCCGCGGCGCGGAAGGTGTCGCCGGCGGCCAGCATGACCGACTTGCCTTCAGCCGTCAGCTTCTGGGCCAGCTTGCCGATGGTGGTGGTCTTGCCCGAGCCGTTGACGCCGATCATCAGAATGACGAAGGGCTTGTGGCCCCCCTCGATCACCAGCGGCCGCGCCACCGGGCCCAGAACGCTTTCCACCTCCGCCGCCAGCACCGCACGGACGTCGTCGCCGGAGACGTCGCGGTCGAAACGATCCTGGCGCAGCCTTTCGGTGATTGCCATGGCCGTCTCGATGCCGAGGTCCGCCTGGATCAGGATGTCCTCGAGTTCGTCGAGCGTTGCATTGTCGAGCTTGCGCTTGGTGAAGACGGAAGTGATCGAGCCGGTCAGCTGGTCGGACGAGCGCTTGAGCCCTGTGGTCAGCCGGCCGAACCAGCTCTGCCGCGGCGCCTCGACGGGCACTTCCACGACGGCGGGCGGATCGAGCGGCACAAAGGCGGTGGCGGCCTCCCGTTCTTCCACCTCTTCGACATAGTCGGGCGTGGTTTCGGGCGGCCCCGGCAGCGGCACTTCCGGCGGTGCCGGGGCAGGGGCGGGCTCTGGGGTGGGTGGAACGGGTTCGGGCGCCGGAGCCTGTTGCGGCTGGGTCTCAGGCGGCGCGGGGCTATCCGGCTCGTCGGTCAGATTGTCCCAAAGTCGCTTGAAGAAGCCGGGTTTCTTGTCGGTCATTGTCTGCCCCTCGTCCCTGCCCTGATCACGCCGCTTCGCGCAGGGCTTCGCCCACCAGCCCGTCGGCGGCGGTGCCGGTAATGCGAACGGCCAGCAACTCGCCCGGTTGCGTTCCGGGCACCGCGACCGGCACGAACTGCTCGGTGCGGCCAAGGCCGTTGCGCTCGACCAGCACCTGCTCGACCTTGCCGACGCGGCTTCCACAGAGCTTGGCGAACTGCCTGTCCCCCTCGGCCCGCAGCAGGGTGGCGCGGTCGCGGGCCACGCGCTTGTTGACCTGCGGCATGCGGGCCGCGGGCGTGCCTTCGCGCGGCGAATAGGGGAAGACATGGAGATAGGTCAGGTCCGCCTCGCCGACGATGCGGAGGGTGTTTTCGAACATGGCGTCGGTTTCGGTGGGGAAGCCGGCGATGATGTCGGCGCCAAACACCATGTCGGGCCGGAGGCCTCGGAGCTTTTCGACAATGGCCAGTGCATCGTCGCGCCCATGGCGGCGCTTCATGCGCTTCAAAATCATGTCGTCGCCCGACTGCAGCGACAGATGCAGATGCGGCATCAGGCGGCGCTCACTGGCCACGGCGTCATAGAGCGCCTCGTCGGCCTCGATCGAATCGATGGAGGAAATGCGCAGGCGCGGCAGGTCGGGCACATGGCGCAGAATGGCCTGTGTCAGCTTGCCCAGGGTCGGGCTTCCGGGCAGGTCGGGGCCATAGGAGGTGATGTCGACGCCGGTCAGCACCACTTCGCGATAGCCATTGGCGACGAGCTTTCTGACCTGTTCCACCACCATGCCCATGGGCACCGAACGCGAGGGACCGCGACCGAAGGGAATGATGCAAAAGGTGCAGCGGTGATCGCAGCCGTTCTGCACCTGGACAAAGGCGCGGGCGCGCCCGTCCATGCCCTCGATCAGGTGGCCGGCGGTTTCCCGCACGCTCATGATGTCGTTGACCTGAACCTTGTCGTTGAGCGCGGTGCCAAAGACCAGCGGCGCATAGCTCCCGGCCTTCATCTTGTCGTCGTTGCCGATGACAAGGTCGACTTCCGCCATGTCGCCAAAGGATCGGCCTTCGGTTTGGGCGGCGCAGCCGGTGACGATGATGCGCGCTTCGGGATGGTCGCGGCGGGCCTTGCGCACCGCCTGCTTGGCCTGCTTCACCGCCTCGGCGGTCACCGCGCAGGTATTGATGATGATGGCATTGTCGAGCCCGGCGGCCTGCGCCTCCGATTTCATCACCTCGGCCTCATAGGCGTTGAGGCGGCAGCCGAAGGTGACGGTCTCGACCGGCATCAGGCGGCAACCCCGTTGCGGGTCCAAAGGCCGGAAACAGGATCCAGCGTGCCGGTCCATTCCAGTTCGGCCGCGCCGGTCAGGGTCACATGGTCGTCATGGCGCCACTCGATGAAAAGCTCGCCCCCCGGCACGGTCACCGTGGCTGCACGCGCGGTGCGGCGGGTGCGGGCACCGTTGACCACGGCAGCGCAGGCGGCGGTGCCGCAGGCTTCGGTGAGGCCCGCGCCGCGCTCCCAGGTGCGCAGGATGATCTTGTCCTGCGCCACGACCTGGGCGATCGAGATATTGGCGCGTTCGGGAAAGATCGGGTGGTTCTCGAGCATCGGCCCGAAGCGATCGAGCGCATAGGACCAGACGTCCTGGTTGACCCAGAAGGTGGCATGAGGGTTGCCCATGGAAGCCACCGAGGGCGAATGGAGCACCGGCGCGTCGATCGGCCCGATCTGCAGCTCGATCTTGCGCGTATCGGCGAATTCCTCGCTCAGGGGAATGTCGTACCAGGCGAATTTGGGCGTGCCCATGTCGACGGTGATCAGTCCGTCGTCGCGCTCCTCGCCAAACAGGATGCCGGCGATGGTTTCGAAGGTGAAGAGTTGCCGGCCCCCTTGCTGGGTCAGCGCCTGCACAACGCAGCGCATGCCGTTGCCGCAGGCCTGGGCGCGCGAACCGTCGGAATTGATGATGTCGATATAGGCAAAGGTGCCGTCGACCCTGGGATCGTGGATGGCCATTATCTGGTCGAACCTGGTGCCGGGCGTCGCATTGATGGCGATCGCGGCCTCCGCGGATACGCGCCCCTGCTGCCCGCGCATGTCCGCGACGATGATCTGGTTGCCCAGCCCGTTCATCTTGAAAAAGGGGACAGCGCTCACTTGCCGGTTCCGCAAAGGTTGGTGGTTGGGCCCTATATGGCGGATACGCGCCCGAATTGCCAGTGCGGGGGGTGATGGGGTGGCATTGCCGTGGCACCGCAACCCGGCATGACAAGGCTCCGGATGGCCCCAAGGCTTCCGGTTCCGTGCTAGCTCTCATGGTTTTCTCCGCAGTCCGGCCGCGAAGGCGGATCCCGAGACGGCTTTCGCCTCTGTGGGATTATAGTGTGAGACGATCGCCGCCTCGGGACGTCCGGTTTTATGCCGGACACGGGACTCGCGGGATCTCCAACGCTCGCGGAGATACCGGCCCATGCCTCGACCCGCCCTGGCTGACGTTGCCAGGCGCCCGGCCCACTCCCGCCACTGTCGCCTGCAGGCCGCCTGCGCGGGGTGGATGGGGGGGAGGATATGCTGGGGAAGAGGGGGCGGGGATAAGTTTGTTGGTGGCAATCGCTGAACGTCACCCTCGGGCTTGACCCGAGGGGGCTTTCCTTCAATCGGCGCTCCGCAAGTGTAGAGCCCTCGGGTCGAGCCCGAGTGTGACGGCTGGTGGGTGGGGTGGGGGAATGGTGAATGGAGCAGGCCCATGGTGGGTAAACCACACCCCCTCCCATCCTCCCCCTCGAAGGGGGAGGTGCCGCGCGGTGTTGGTGGCACGATCTTGCAACATCCACAGCACGGGCTTCCCTCCCCCTTGCGGGGAGGGAGTGAGGGTGGGGGTTCCGGCGGATTGACTGACGCCTGAGTTGGTGGAAGGCACAGAACCCCCACCCTTGATCCCTCCCCTCAAGGGGGAGGGAGACGACTTCTGCATCGCGGCTAGAGGAAGCTAGGACTTTCTTCTGTGAGCGCACGGAGTCCAGCCAATCCCAGATCGTCACCCTCGGGCTTGACCCGAGGGGGCTTTGCTTCAGCCGGCGTCCGGTAAGTGCGGGGCCCTCGGGTCGAGCCCGAGGGTGACGGCTGGTGGGTGGAGCCTTTCGGGAATGATATCGTTCCTGAACCATTCACACGAGGTCCCCATGGCCATTGCGCCGCGACATAGTGCTGCCGTTTCGGCGCTGGCCCTCAGGGGGGATGAGGCGGTGCTGGAGATTGGTTGCGGCATGGCGTTGCCGTGCGGCTGGTGCTCGATCAGCTGGAGACCGGCGCCATCACGGCGCTGGACCGCTCGGAAAAGATGATCGAGGCGGTCAAGGCCAGTGTAGGGCCTTCCGAGCGGCTGCGGACGCGGGCGGAGGCGCTGGAGGAGGCGGATTTTGCCGGTGAAACCTTTGACGCCATCTTTGCCGTGAATGTCGATTTCAACCTGCGCCTGGGCACGCGCTGGCCGCCCATGCTCAAAGCCTTGCTGAAGCCAACCGGCCGGCTGGTCCTCGCCTTCGATCCGCCGCCCGACACGGGCAAGGGCCACGCCTTTATCGGCAGGTCGCTCGAGCGGCTGGAACAGGCCGGCTTTGACGCCGTGCTGCTGCCTGCCCACGGCAGGATCACGCTGATCCGCGCGACGTTGAAGTGACCGGCCGGGCCTAGCCCGGAGGATGTCAGCGCCATTCCTTGACTCGGCGCGCGCTTTCCCCTAAACCCCGGCCATTCATCAGGCCTTGCTCCTGACCAGCCGACCGGGGCCCCGCAAGGGTTCCACGATCCCGGAGGCCAACATCCGCCAGCGCGTTGCGCCCGCGGGTGGGTTTGGCGTTTGCCGCGATGAACCCTATCTCTGCCGCATCGAGCGGCGAGAACAAGGAAAACCGATGTTTGACAGCTTAAGCGACCGGCTTGGCAAAATTTTCGAGGGTCTTCGTGGACGCGGCGCGCTCAATGCGGCCGATGTCGATGCGGCGCTGCGCGAAATCCGCCGCGCGCTGATCGAGGCCGACGTTTCGCTCGAAGTGGTCAGGGCCTTTGTCGAGCAGGTCAAGGACCGCGCCGTTGGCGCCGAAGTTACCCGTTCGGTGACGCCGGGCCAGCAGGTGGTCAAGATCGTCCATGACGAGCTGGTCGCCGTTCTGGGTTCGGACACGGTCACCATCGACCTCAATGCCAAGGCGCCCGTGACCCTGCTGATGGTGGGTCTTCAGGGCTCGGGCAAGACCACGACCACCGCCAAGATCGCCAAGCGCCTGACGGACCGGCAGCGCAAGAAGGTTCTGCTCGCCTCGCTCGATACGCGCCGCCCGGCGGCCATGGAGCAGCTGCGCGTGCTGGGCGAACAGGTCGGCGTCGATACGCTGCCGATCGTCCAAACCGAGACGCCGGTGCAGATCGCCCGCCGCGCCGAGCGCGAGGGGCGCCTGGGCGGTTATGACGTCCTGATCCTCGATACAGCCGGCCGCACCCATATCGACGAAGAGCTGATGGCCGAAACGGCCGAGATCAAGTCGATCAGCAATCCGCACGAAATCCTCCTCGTCGTGGATGCGCTAACGGGCCAGGACGCGATCAATGTCGCGCGCTCCTTCGATACGCGCCTCGATGTCACCGGCATCGTGCTGACGCGCGTCGACGGCGATGGCCGTGGTGGCGCGGCGCTCTCCATGCGCGCGGCGACCGGCAAGCCGATCAAGCTGATCGGTGTCGGCGAAAAGATGGATGCGCTCGAGGATTTCCATCCCTCGCGCATTGCCGACCGCATCCTGGGCATGGGCGACATCGTCTCGCTCGTGGAAAAGGCCGCCGAGCACGTTTCTGCCGAAGATGCGCAGAAGATGGCCAAGAAGCTCAAGAAGGGCTCCTTCGACCTCGAGGACCTGCGCGCCCAGCTCATCCAGATGAAGAAGATGGGCGGCATGGGCGGGCTCATGGGGCTGATGCCCGGCATGGGCCAGGTCAAGAAGGCCATGGCCGGCGCCAATATAGACGAGAAGGTCTTCGACCGGCAGATTGCCATCATCAACTCGATGACCAAGAAGGAGCGGGCCAATCCCGACCTTCTCAATGCGTCGCGCCGCAAGCGCATCGCGGCCGGTGCAGGCGTCGATGTCAGCGAGATCAACAAGCTCGCCAAGCAGCACCGGCAGATGGCCGACATGATGAAAAAGGTCTCCAAGGGCGGCATGGGCGCGCTTGGTGGCATGTTCGGCGGCAAGATGGGCGGCATGCTCGGCGGCATGCCCGATCTTGGCAAGATGGACCCGGCGCAGCTCGAGCAGATGGCGCGCCAGGCGGGGATCGACCCGGCAGCGCTCAAGGGCCTGCCTTCGGCCGACCTGCCGCAGCAGAAGGCGCTGCCCAGCGATGTCGGCGCGCTCCTCAAGAATTCCGGCAGCCCGCTGCTGCCCGGTCTCGGCGCCGGTGGCGCTCCCCGTTTCCCCGGCCTTCCCGGCCTGGGCAAGAAGAAATAACCGTTCAACCAAACTCCAGGATTACTGAAATGGCCCTCAAGCTCCGTCTTGCCCGCGCTGGCACCAAGAAGCGCCCCTTCTACCACATCGTCATCGCTGACGCCCGTTCGCCGCGCGACGGCCGCTTCATCGAAAAGGTCGGCACCTTCAACCCGCTCCTGGCCAAGGATGCGGAAAACCGCGTCGTGCTCAACACCGAGCGCGCCCAGCACTGGCTGAGCGTCGGCGCGCAGCCGACCGACCGTGTCCTGCGTTTCCTCGATGCCGCTGGCCTCGTGAAGCGCGATCCGCGCAACAACCCTGAGAAGGCCAAGCCGGGCGCCAAGGCGACCGAGCGCGCCGAAGAACGCGCCGCCAAGGCCGCTGCCGCCGAGGAAGCCAAGAACGCCCCGGCCGAAGAAGCCGCTGCCGAGTAAGATTGGCGGTTGGGAATACGAAAGCCCCGGTGGTGACACCGGGGCTTTTTGTTTGTTGCCGAGGGCACGGCACAATCTCCGGCCGTCACCCTCGGGCTTGACCCGAGGGGACTTAACTTGCCGAACGGCCCTCAAGTGAAGAGCCCTTGGGTCAAGCCCGAGGGTGACGATCGAGTGGGTGGGAGTACTACGGCTTACGCCCGCAGCTTTGCCAGGATGGCGGCGCCCATTTCTTCCGTGCCGACCGTCTTGCGGTTGTCCTGGGCGATGTCGCCGGTGCGCAGGCCATCGCTGAGGACGGCGGAGATGGCATTTTCGATGCGGGTGGCCAGTTCGATCATGCCGAAGCTGTAGCGCAGGGCCATGGCGACGGAGGCGATCATGGCAATGGGGTTGGCGATGCCCTTGCCGGCGATGTCGGGGGCCGAGCCATGGACGGGCTCATAGAAGGCCTTCCTTTTGCCGGTGACCGGATCGGGGGCGCCGAGCGAGGCGGAGGGCAGCATGCCGAGCGAACCGGTGAGCATGGCCGCAACGTCGGAGAGGATGTCGCCGAAGAGGTTGTCGGTGACCATGACGTCGAACTGCTTGGGATTGCGCACCAGTTGCATGGCGGCGTTGTCGGCGAGGATATGGTGGAGCTCGACGTCGGCATAATCCTTGCCCACGCCCTTGACCACTTCATCCCAGAGGACGCCGGACTTCATGACATTCTTCTTGTCGGCCGAGTGGACCTTGTTGTTGCGGGTGCGGGCGAGGTCGAAGGCGACGCGGGCGATGCGGTCGATTTCGTAGGTCTCGTAGACCTGGGTATCGACGGCGCGCTTCTGGCCGTTCTCAAGATCGGTGATGGTTTTCGGTTCGCCGAAATAGACGCCGCCGGTCAGCTCGCGCACGATCAGGATATCAAGGCCTTCCACCAGCTCGCGCTTGAGCGAGGAGGCATCGGCCAAAGCCGGGTAGCAGATGGCGGGGCGCAGATTGGCGAACACGGCCATTTCCTTGCGCAGGCGCAGGAGCGCGGCTTCCGGCCGGTGCTCATAGGGGACGTTGTCCCACTTCGGGCCGCCCACGGCGCCAAAGATCACCGCATCGGCCGCCTTGGCCTTTTCGGTGTCCTCGTCGGTGATGGCGACCTGGTGCTTGTCATAGGCGGCGCCGCCGGCCAGGCCCGTATCGGTCGAGAAATCGGTCAGCTGTTCGCTATTGGTCCACCTGATCAGCTTTTCCACCTCGACCATGATCTCGGTGCCGATGCCGTCGCCCGGCAGCAGAAAAAGGGAATGGGTCGCCACGGTGTGCTCCTCGCCGTACTGGTGGTTACGCTTGAAGGGCACATAGCGTCATATCGGCAGCGGACGCAAGCGTTGGCCTGCGCTGGCGAGCAAATGAAAAGCGCGGGTCCGAGGGCCCGCGCTTGCCTGATTGATCAGTAGTTCAAGTCGTCAGTTGGCCTGGCGCCGCTCCACCAGGGCAAAATCGTCGCTGGTGCTGACCTCGAGCGCCAATTGCTGGCGGTCGAGTTCGGCCAGCCAGGCCGACCAGGAGCAGGGGCTCATGCCGTCGTCCTGGCTCTCGATATCGGGCTTGCGGCGGCGCTGGAAGCTGAGCTTGAGCTGGGCCCGCTCCTCGCCAAAGCGGTTGCGCACCCGGGCGATCGCCGGAATGCCGTGGCGGTCGGTCACCCAGTTCTGGATGTCGCGATGGCGTGTCAAAGTGTGGGTCATTTGGCCTCCCCGCCAATGTTGTTCTAACCTCATGCAATGAAACCGGTCCTCTTCCGGTTCCATCGCCCTCGCCAATTATTCGGCGAGTTCCGTTGCGAGCTTGAGCTCGGTCATCTCCTCCGGTGAAAAGTAGTAGAGCCGGTCCGGCGGCGTCTGCAGCGCATGCAGCCACATGGCCGGGTCGACCCCGGTCCTGGTCAGGTGGGTGATGATCTCGGCCGTCGTGGTCTGGGCGCCGCTCATGGCGGTGCCGGCCACGCGCAGCGCGTCCCCAGTCCCGCCCGTCAGGGCCGCCGCATAGATCTGGTGCACGCCGATGGCCGCCTCGGGGCTGGCGATGCGCGTGGCGCCGGAGGCAAAGATGATGGGGCAGGAGGAGGCACACAGCGAACCGGCAGCGACCTTGGTGGCAAGGCCCTTGTCATGGATCAGACTGCCGATGGCGAGTGCATCCACGACCGATCCTCCGGGCGAATCGAGAACCACAGTCTGGACATATTCGCCGCGCGCTTCAATCTCGGCCCGGAAGCGCTCGGCCGAGCCGGGATCGATGGAGCCGGTGAGCTTGAGCTCGCCACCGGGCGAGAGCGCAATCTCGAGCGGCTGCTCAAGCAGGTCCGGGCTCGTGGTGATCTGCGGCGTTGCGCCGTCCGCGGGCCCTTCCGGGTCGAAAGGCGGAAGGATCGGGCGCTGCGGCATGCTGAGGGCCGCACCCTCATTGGCCGTCAGTTCGCGAAAGTCGACATAAAGCACAGAGGCGGTGCCGGCGAGCAGGGCAAAGAAGGCCACGCGCAGAATATTGCCGTCTTCCAGGGCAGCGATGCGCTCGACCACACCCCGATAGAACGGCGCGTTGGAAGCCTTGCGGGCATTGGCCTCCGTCTTCATGCCGGCCGGGGCCCATCGGTGCGCTTGCGCTGCGCCGCGTCGATCGGGGTGACAGTGGTGGCTTCGGGCGCCGGCTCGGCCACGGCGGCCGTTTCGATGGGCTCGGCGGGTTCGGCGACCCTGGGCTGGCCGGTCGTCACGTCGATGCCCGCCGCTTCCATCTGGCGATAAAGGCTCATGGCGCGCAGCATTTCGGCCGCGGTGATGTTCTCGGCCTCTTCCAGCGACTCGGAGTCGCGGCGCATGGCGTCGTTGACGATCATCAGCACCAGGACCAGGACGACCGGAAGCAGGTCGATGGAAATGGCGCCGGCCCAGGAGGGGATGAAATCCTGCCAATAACGGAGAACGGCTTCGGCGCTGGACAGCGGCACGAAGCGGCGCTGCGGCACCGCTTCGGTGGCGAGGATTTCGTCGGCCGCGGCCGCCAGGGCTGTCGATTGGGCGGCGACCGAAGCGCGCACGGTTTCCATGACCTGGTTCTGCCGGTTGGCAAGGTCGCCCACCGTTCCGTCAGCCACCGGGGCGATAAAGCCGGCGGACAGATCGGCCGCGGCACGCTTGACCGAGGCGGCAACGCCGGTCTGCTGCAGCGCGGCGATCACCGCGGTCAGTTGCACGGCCTCGGCCTGGAAACTATCGGCGCGCGGCTCGATGGCGCCGGGGGTCGAAACCAGTTCGCGCATAGTGGCAAGGCGGGCCGATCCCTGCTCGAACAGCGTCGCCACTTCCTCGCGCGAGCCTGTAATGGTCGTGGCCAGCTGGTTCATCTGCGTGCCCATCTGCTGGAGCAGCTGCACGACGCTGCCCGAGCCGGTGGTGCCGGTCAGCGCCCCGGACTCCCGCTCGTCGGCGGCAAGGCCCGAGAAGCGCTCGGCGGCACGCTCGACGTCGGGCAGGAGCGACTGGGCGGACAGGGCATTGGCATGGGCGCGATCAAGGTCTTCGGCATAGCCCTGGAGGGTCACCGCCATGTGCTGCTCGGTGGCGGCCGAGCCCGCAAGAGCCGCGGCATTGAGCCAGGAGCTCATGGCCATGATCATCAGGCAGCCGATCGCCATGGTGGCAAACAGCGCCATGCGCTGCACGCCCGAGGTCACCAGCGGCACGAAGCGGAGCATGAAGCTCCAGAAGGCGTAGATGGCCACCGACACGGCTGCCGAATAGATGATGGCGGCAAAGAAGACGAAGGTGGCCGAGCCGTCGAGAATGCCGCGCACGCCCAGATAGGTATAGACGCCCGATGCCAGGGCCAGGACGGCCAGGGCAAAGCGGGTCATCGTCTCGACGCCCTTGACGGTCTCGTTAAGGCGATAGGCGTTCGGCTTGAGCTGCATATGTTCGGGCCCCGGATGTTAAGCGCAGCTTAACACGGCGATGGCGGCGGAATAGGGGCGCAATCGGGATGGTTACCAGCGGGCCTGGGCTCGGCGGCGCTGGGCAAGTGAAGAGCCCTCGGGTCAAGCCCGAGGGTGACGGCCGGGGGTGATCTTTGATTGTGGTTCCGACCTTACCCCATCCCAACCTTCCGCTTCATGGGGGTTAGGAGGCGTGGGGACCGGTGTTTCAGTCGTCTCCCTCCCCCTTGCGGGGAGGGGTTCAATCCGGATCGTCACCCCCGCGCTTGACCCGGGGGCTCTGTGCTTACCGGAGTTCTGGCAAAGTGAAGAGCCCCCGGGTCAGGCCCGAAAGTGACGGCCGGGGGGCGATCGTCGATCGTAGTTTCGACGGGCATTGCAGTCGTCTCCCTCCCCCTTGCGGGGAGGGATCAAGGGTGGGGGTGAGTTTAGCCCGGATATCGGGGCTCTCGCACCCCCACCCTGCTCGATGACGGACTTAGCTGAAGCTAAGTCCTATCTCGCTCTCCTTCTCCCCTCAAATCTCTCCTCAGGAGAGATTTGCCCTTCGGGACGGGTCGAAGCCCGCAAGGGGGAGGGAAGCTTGCCCTACCTTCAATGTTACCCCTCCACCGCCACATCGAGCGCCACTTCCACCATGTCGCGCAGGGAGGTCTGCCTTTGTTCGGCGTCGATTTCTTCGCCGGTGATCAGGCAGTCGGTCATGGTGCAGATGGTGAGTGCCCGGACGGCGAAGCGGGCGGCGAGGGTATAGAGGGCGGCCGCTTCCATTTCGACGCCGAGGATGCCGTGCTGGGGGAGCTTGTCGTACCCTTCCATGCCATTGGCATGGTAGAAGATGTCGGAGCTCAGCATGTTGCCGGCGTGGAAGCGCATGCCCTTCTCCTCGGCCTTGCCAACGGCGGCGCGCAGAAGTTCGAAATCGGCGATGGGGGCGAAATTGTAGGGGCCGAAGCGGTCGCGGACGATGGCGCTGTCGGTGGAGGCGGCCTGGGCCAGCACGAGGTCGCGCACCTTGACCTTGCTGTTGAGGCCGCCGCAGGTGCCGACGCGGATCAGTGTCTTGAGACCATAGACGTTGATCAGCTCATGCACATAGATCGAGAGCGAAGGCTGGCCCATGCCGGTGGCCTGCACCGAAACCGGCTTGCCCTTCCAGGTGCCGGTATAGCCCAGGCAATTGCGCACCGAATTGACCAGCCTGGGGTCATCGAGGAAATTTTCGGCAATCCACTTGGCGCGCAGCGGGTCGCCCGGCAGCAGCACGGCCTCGGCATAGTCGCCCGTCTTGGCGTGGTTATGAGGGGTCATGGCTGGTCCTTGCTTGTTGCGATCGGCAAAGCTTTGGCATTGCGGCGGCCGCTCGGCAAGCGCCGGCGTCTTGACCCCGTCATGGCTGCAGTCCATCTACGGCTCTGGCAAACATGGAGAGCGCGCGATGGTCGCCAGGATTTTCATCGACGGGGAAGCGGGAACCACGGGTCTGCAGATCCGCGAGCGCCTCGAAGGGCGCCGCGATCTCGAAGTGCTCTCGATTGCGCCCGACAAGCGCAAGGACCTCGCGGAGCGCAAGCGCCTCCTCAATGAAGCCGATGTGGCCATCCTCTGCCTGCCCGACGATGCGGCCAAGGAGAGCGTGTCCCTGATCGAGAACGAGACGACCCGGGTGATCGACGCGTCGACCGCCTTCCGCGTCCATGCCGACTGGGCCTATGGCTTTGCCGAAATGGACAAGGAGCAGCCCGAGGTAATCGCGCGGGCGCGGTTCGTCGCCAATCCGGGATGCTGGCCGCAGGGGCTTATTGCCAATTTACGCCCGCTAATTGCCGCCGGGTTGCTGCCCGCCGATCTGCCGGCCATCTATCACGGCATTTCGGGCTATACCGGTGGCGGCAAGCAGATGATCGCCGAATACGAGGCGGCGGGCGCGGCGGCGAGCCACTTCATGCCCTATGGTCTGACCTTCAACCACAAGCACGTGCCTGAAATGACCCGCTATACGGGGCTGGCCAAGGCACCGCTATTCGTGCCGACCGTGGGTGACTTCGCCCAGGGCATGACCACTTTCGTGCCGCTGCAGCTCGAGCAGCTGGCGAGCGTGCCGACGGGCAAGCAGCTCCATGAGGCGCTGGCCGACCACTATGCCGCCATCGACGGCAGCTTCGTCCAAGTGGCGCCGTTCGATCCGGAGCTGGGCAAGACGCCGGCGCTCGATCCGCAGGCGCATAACGACACCAATACGATGACACTTCATGTCTTTGCCAATGACAGGCGGGGGCAGGCGGTGCTGGCAGCGGTCTACGACAATCTCGGCAAGGGCGCCTCGGGCGCGGCGGTGCAGAACCTCAACCTGATGCTGGGGGTCGATCCTCGGGAGAGCCTGGCGGAGTGACTACACACTGATCGTCGCCCTCGGGCTTGACCCGAGGGGTCTGTGCTTGCTGCACGCCCGTCAAGTGAAGTGCCCTCGGGTCAAGCCCGAGGGTGACGGCCGGTGGGTACGAAGGTGACGGCTGACGGGTGCGAGGGTGGCGGCTGGTGGGTTGCCGTACCCATCGGTACGGTTTCCGCTTGACCACGACCCGACTTTGCGCGAAACCGGGCGCAAAGCGAGGATCCCTCATGGAAAAGTTCACCACCCTGACCGGTGTCGCGGCGCCCCTGCCGATCATCAATATCGACACCGACATGATCATCCCCAAGCAGTACTTGAAGACCATCAAGCGCACGGGCCTCGGCACCGCGCTGTTCAGCGAAATGCGCTACAACGAGGATGGTACCGAGAACCCCGATTTCGTCCTTAACAAGCCCGGTTATCGCCAGGCGCAGATCATTGTCGCCGGCGACAACTTTGGCTGCGGCTCGTCGCGTGAACACGCGCCGTGGGCACTGCTCGATTTCGGCATCCGCTGCGTGATCTCGACGAGCTTTGCCGACATTTTCTACAACAACTGCTTCAAGAACGGCATTCTGCCGCTGGTGGTCTCGCCCGAGCAGCTCAAGCTCCTCCTTGACGATGCCGAGCGCGGCTCCAATGCGACGCTGACCATCGACCTCGAGGCGCAGACCATCCAGGGACCGGATGGCGGCACCATCCATTTCGATATCGACCCGACGCGCAAGCAGATCCTGCTCGAGGGCCTCGATGATATCGCCGGCACGCTGCGCTCGGATCCGTCCATCACATCGTTCGAAAACAAGATGGCGGCCGACCGCCCCTGGCTCTGAGAGGCTCCCATGGTGCAGCGCGTTTCCACCGGCTCCCCGTTCGAGGCGACCTTTGGCTATTCCCGTGCCGTGCGGCACGAGGATACGGTCTATGTGTCGGGCACGACGGGCTATGACTATGCCACAATGACCATGCCCGAAGATGTCGGTGCCCAGGCGCGCAATGCGCTGGCCACCATCGACAAGGCCCTCAAGGAAGCCGGCTGCTCGATCGAGGATACGGTGCGGGTGGTCTATTATGTGGGCGACCGCAGCGATGTGGATGCGGTGGTCCAGGCGGTCGGTCCGGTGTTCAAGGACATCCGCCCCGCCGCCTCCATGCTGATCGTGCAGATGATCGAGGCGGGCATGAAGATCGAGATCGAGGTCACCGCCCGGATCGGCGCCGCGAACTCGTAAGATCAAGCGATGTTGCGAAACCCCTCCTGGCTTGCGCCGGAAGGGGTTTGTTGTTTCGATGATCTTGCCACGCAGACGCGGTCGCGTCCCGCTCTTTTAGCCTCATAGAGGGCGACGTCGGCGCGGCGCAGGAGGTCGGCGAGCGGCTCGTGGCCCTCGCGCACGGCCACGCCCAGGCTGGCGCTAAGGCTGCGATGGCCGATGCTCTCCATGGCCAGCGCGGCAAAACGCTGCCGCACCGTTTCCGCATAGCACCAGGCCGTGTCTGCATCGGCCAGAGGGAGGAGGGCCACGAATTCCTCGCCACCCATGCGACCAAGAATCGTATAGGCGCCCGCCTCGCGCTGGAGGATCTCGGCAAAGGCGCCGATCACGCCATCGCCCGCGGCATGACCATAGCTGTCATTGACCATCTTGAAGTGGTCGAGATCGGCCACCACCACGGCATAGGCCACGAACTGCTCCGCCCGTGCTTCGAAGCCGCGGCGGTTGAGCAAGCCCGACAAGGTGTCGGTTTCCGAGCGCGCCGTGATCTCCGCCAGGACGTCGCGCAAAATGATCAGCAATAGCAGCAGGCCGGTGGCGATCAGCAGCATGCTGCCCACGCTTTGCGAGACGGCGGCATAGGTCGAGCCGATATAGTCCCGTGCCGTCGCGCCATTGCCCATGGATACGGCAAAGATGGGTTTGAGCAGGAACTGGATGGCGCTCAGCGCGAACAGCGAGACCAGCGCATTGTCGAGCACCTGACGGCGCGGAAAGCGCAGGATGGTGATGACGCCCAGGACATGCACCACGAAATAGGGCAGCTGGTAGAGGACGTTGCGCAGGACCGAGCCGCGCGGCATGTCCAGAATGGCGATGTTGAGCCAAAGGGCGGCGATGGCGAAGCCGATCATGGTGCGCCACGGCGGGCTCAGGCGGTAGTGACGCGCGAGGCCAATCACGCCCAGGGCTGCGGCATATTGCAGACTCAGCGCCACGCCCACCTGCACCGGGCGGGGGTCGGCCTGCAGCGGCAGCAGGATCTCCAGCAAGGGGTTGAGCATGCCCAGGCCATAGCCTGCCGCCAACCAGCGGGCGCTGGTGGCACTGCGGGCGTAAAGGCTCGCAACGCCAAAGGCCGTGGCGAAGGTAAAGGCGACAAACAGGCTGATGGCCAGAACGAAGGTGGCGGCGCTCATGGTCCTTCCGGGAACCGCAATGGCTTTCCGTAACACGCCCCGGCCAAAGGCTGGGTTAACGGCCGGTCATCCCTTTTCCCCGTGATGAGGAAACACTTCGCTTGTCGCCAACAGGTTAGCCGCAAGCGACGGGCTTGGTGGTAAGGATCTGTTGAGCCTATTTGCGGGGTTGAATGCCGAAGGCTTCGGCGATCAGCGCGTAGCTGCGGCGGCGCAGTTCATAGCTGTGGATGGTGGTGGTGATCATCACCTCGTCCACCTCGCTGGCGCCCGCCTTTTCGAGGATCGCGTCACGCACGGTGGTGGGCGAACCCACGATCCAGAGGGTCGACTGGTGGTCGATCACCGCCTGCTGCTGAGGCGTCAGCACCACCTTGTGGGCTTCTTCCGGGCTCATCAGCCGGCGCTGCTGACCGGTCATGAACAGGGCCCATTGCACCGCCTGCGAATAGGAAAGGTATTGCGCCTCCTCGTCGGTCGGGGCGCAGACCACCGAGACGCACATCATGGTCCGGGGCTTGGGGAAGGCATCGCTCGCCTTGAAGGCATAGCGGTAGGCTTCAAAGGCGGGGGCAGGGGGCGTGTGGCTGAAATGGGCGGCAAAGGCATAGCCGAAGCCCAGCTGCCCTGCGGCCGAAGCGCTGGCGCCCGAGGAGCCCAATAGCCACATGGGCGGCAGGCGGATACCGCCGGGCGAAACCGGCACCCGCGAATAGGGATGCTCGGGCGGGAAGGTTTCTTCGTCAAAGGCCATGAGTTCGGCCAGGTAGGCGGAAAACTCCTCGCCACCACCACTGCGCAAGGCGCGCATGGCATAGCCGTCGCCGCCCGGCGCGCGGCCGATGCCGAGGTCGATGCGGCCCGGAAAGAGCCCTTCCAGCGTCCGGTAGGCCTCGGCGATGCGTAGCGGCGCATGGTTGAGCAGCATGACGCCGCCCGAGCCGACGCGGAGGTTTTGCGTATGCGCCGCGGCGCTGCCGATCAGGATTTCGGGAACCGAGGAGGCAATGGAGGGCATGCCATGATGCTCGGCATACCAGAGGCGGGTATAGCCCAGCCGGTCCGCCTCCTGCGCCAGGAGGATGGTTTCGCGCATGGCCTCGGCCGTCGAGGTGCCTTCGGCAATGGGGGCAAGATCCTGCAGCGACAGGGCGAAGGGAGCGGCCATGGCAATATCCTCTAGAAGACATGCGGGCCTTCTATCGGCAAATTGCGATGAAAGCGAGGCTTTCTCGTTGAGGTCTACTGGGGGGCCTAGGCCACCTGGCCGGCGGCCCAGCCCGAGGCCCAGGCCCACTGGAAATTGTAGCCGCCCAGCCAGCCGGTGACATCGACCACTTCGCCGACAAAGAACAGGCCGGGGACATTGCGGGCGGCCATGGTCTTGGCATCGAGATCGCGCGTATCGACGCCGCCCAGGGTCACTTCCGCCGTGCGGTAGCCTTCCGAACCGACGGGCTTCAGCGTCCAGTTCTTGAGCTTTTGCTCGACCAGCGCCAGCTTCTTGTCGGAAAAGTCGCCCACCATGCCGCCGAGGTCGAGCTCGTCACCCAAGAGCTGCGCGAGCTTCTTGGGCAGGACGCTGGCCAGCACCGTCTGGATCTGCACCTTGGGCGTCGTCTTGCGCGCCTGACGCAGCACTTCGGCGGCATCCTGGTGCGGCAGCAGGTCGACAGCGATCGGGTCGCCCTCGCGCCAATAGGAGGAAATCTGGAGGATCGACGGACCCGAGAGGCCACGATGGGTGAAAAGCAGCGCTTCCTCGAAGGCCGTCTTGCCGTGGCGCACGATGGCGTCGGCGGCAATGCCCGAGAGCTCCTTGAGCCGCTCCAGAGCCCCGGTTTCGAAGGTCAGCGGCACGAGGGCAGGCCGCGTGTCCGTCACCCGTAGGCCGAACTGCGCCGCCACCTGGTAGCCAAGGCCCGTCGCGCCCATTTTGGGAATTGACTTGCCGCCGGTCGCGACGACAAGGCTGTCGCAGGTGACCGAGGAGGTGGTGAGCCTCAGGGCAAAGCCATCGCCGCTCTCGTCGCGCTCGACCTTTTCGATCCCTGTTTCCAGCACCAGCGTGACGCCGGCCTTGCGCATCTCACCCAGCATCATGGTGTTGATCTGGGTCGCCGGCCCGTCGCAGAACAGCTGGCCGAGCGTCTTTTCGTGGAAGCTGATGCCATGGTCGCGTACCATGGCGATGAACATGTCGGGCGTGTAGCGCGACAGGGCCGAGAGGGCGAAGCGCGGATTGTTGCTGAGGAACCGGTCGCGGCCCTTGTCCACCGTGGCGTTGACATTGGTGAAGTTGCAGCGCCCGCCGCCGGAGATGCGGATCTTTTCGCCGGCATATTTGGCATGGTCGACCACCAGCACCTGCCGGCCGCGCTTTCCCGCCTCTATCGCCGCCATCATGCCGGCCGCACCGGCACCAAGGATCACGACATCATAATGGGGCATGGGTGGTCCTGAACGGGTGGAAATGGTGCCACGCCCTCGTGGTTCGAGGGTCGCTGCGCTCCCGCCTCACCATGAGGGCTGTTGAGCGATTTTGTCAGTAGCCCTCATGGTGAGGTGCGAGGCCCTTGCCGAGCCTCGAAACATGAGGGCGTGGCAAGATGCTGCCACGCCTCGTGGTTCGACAGGCTCACCATGAGGCTACTGAGGATTGTCGAGCGTCTTAGTCGAAGTGCCACACCGTGCCAATGGTGACCTTGCTGGTTGACGGGCCTGTGACCCCGCTCAGGCCTGGCGTGCCGTCGAGGCGGCCCAGCAGCAGGGCTTCGCCGCGCAGGCTCGCCTGGCCCCAGAGGGCATATTCGACGCCGCCGCCTAGCGCATAGGCGCCGCGGCCCTCGGCAAGGCCGAGGCCGCCCGCGGCATAGACATGCACCCCTTCGGTCGGCACGACGCCAACGCGGGCCAGCGCCAGGAGGTCGGCGCCGGCATCACCCGACGTGTCGTAGTTGATGCCCAGCTGCGCCTCGACGCCGGCGCGGAACGTGTCGTTGAGCGCATGCGAATAGCCGGCAAAGCCGCCCATTTCGAAGCGGCTGAGGTGCCAGCCATAGCCGTAGTCGTTGAAGAAGTTGTATTGCGGATCGGTGAAGCCGCCGATGTTGAGACCGGCATAAAGGCCGGAAAAGTCCGTAACCGGACCGGAATTGAAGGTTGTCGCGGCAGGCGCGCCGTCGAGCTGCCAGATGGCGCCCGAGGTGATGCGCATGGCAGACACGGCGGGCACGTTGTTGCCATTGGGCACTGGGCCGAGCTGGCCGATGCCGGCCGCTTCGAGGCGCAGGGCCATGTTGTCGGTGACCATGACTTCGGCGCCAAGGCCTGCCTCGAAAGCCCAGCTCTCGCCCAGGCGGCCGGCGCCGCCCAGCACATAGATCAGGCTATTGTCGCCGGCGGCGAAACCCAGCCGCGCCAGCGCCATCAGGCGCAGGTAGGCGGAGGAAAAGTCGGTGGCGAGGGTTGCCTGC
The DNA here is from genome assembly GCF_036563435.1 of Devosia sp. Classification (GTDB taxonomy): domain Bacteria; phylum Pseudomonadota; class Alphaproteobacteria; order Rhizobiales; family Devosiaceae; genus Devosia. The sequence continues at coordinate 145,638 of NZ_DATCMJ010000014.1, read as the reverse complement.
ACTTCCCCGCCCACGACCAGACCATCGGCAACCGGCTGGTTCCAGCCCACGACACCGCCGATTTCGGGGCGGATATCGGCGCCGATCGCGTTAAAGTTGTTCTTGCGGGCCGAGATCGGGCCGGCCAGCACGCCGGCATAAAGACCGTCAAAGGCCGAGGGTGCGGTGAAGGCGGTGCTGAGGGCCGGATCGAAGAAGACGGCGTTGTCCTGCGCCGCGGCACCGGCTGCCAGAAGCAGCGACAAACCCAGACCGGCAGCAATCGTCTTGCGCATCGAAACGTCCTCTAACCTGGCGCTATCTCCCGCAGGAGACGCTAACGCGGCAACAACATACTGCGTTAAGCGCTGCTTAACACCTGCCTTGTTGCAGCCAGGCATCAGTAAGCGCCGGCTGCCGTGGGTAATTGACTATTTCCTATTTGGGAGTATGACTTCGCCTGCAATCACTATGCAGTCGATGATGATCAGCGCCTTTTCCATTGCCGATCGCCCGTGCCTCCGGCCCTTTGCTGGTGGCGTCGCTGCCATGTTGACCAAAACCACCAAAACCGCCTGACGCTTTTCCCCGGGTCCTTCTCCCCGCCGGGGAGAGGCCGCAAAGCACTGGCCGCGATGCCAAGCATCGCGCGGGGCGGAAACTGGCAAGGGACTGGAGTTCCAAAATGGGTTATCGCGTCGCTGTCGTCGGAGCCACGGGCAATGTGGGCCGTGAAGTTCTCAATATCCTGGCGGAGCGCAAGTTCCCGGCCGACGAGGTCATCGCGCTGGCCTCGTCGAAGTCGATCGGCCGCGAGATTTCCTATGGTGACAAGATCCTCAAGGCCAAGAACCTCGACGACTTCGACTTCAAGGGCGTCGATTTCGCCATCATGTCGGCGGGCGGCTCCATTTCCAAGGAATGGGCGCCCAGGATCGCCAATTCGGGCTGCATCGTCATCGATAATTCGAGCTACTGGCGCTACAATTCCGACGTGCCGCTGATCGTGCCGGAAGTGAACGGCCATGTGCTCGAGCGCTGGCTGGCCGACCCCAAGCGCGGCAATATCATCGCCAATCCCAACTGCTCGACGGCCCAGCTCGTCGTGGCGCTTAAGCCGCTGCATGACGCAGCCAAGATCAAGCGCGTCGTCGTCTCCACCTATCAATCCGTGTCCGGCGCCGGCAAGGAAGGCGTCGACGAGCTCTGGAACCAGACCAAGGGCATCTTCGTCAACGACTCGGCGACCCCCGGCAAGTTCCCCAAGCAGATCGCCTTCAACGTCATCCCCCATATCGATGTGTTCATGGAGGATGGCTACACCAAGGAAGAGTGGAAGGTCCTGGCCGAAACCAAGAAGATCCTCGATCCCAAGATCAAGGTGACCTGCACCGCCGTGCGCGTGCCGGTCTTCGTCGGCCATTCGGAAGCCGTCAACCTCGAGTTCGAGAATCCCATCTCGGCCGACGAGGCCCGCGACCTCCTGCGCGAGGCGCCAGGTATTTCGGTGCTCGACAAGCGCGAGCCGGGTGGCTACGCGACCCCGGTGGAAGCGGTGGGCGAATACGACACCTTCGTTTCGCGCATCCGCGAAGACAACACGGTCGAAAACGGCCTTGCCATGTGGGTGGTCTCGGACAACCTGCGCAAGGGCGCCGCGCTCAACACGATCCAGATCGCCGAAGAGCTGATCGCCCGCGGCCTCGAATCGCGCAAGGCGGCCTAGTCCGGACGGCACGAGCATCGCGGCTCCTGCGGTGCTCGGCTCCCTGATCCTGATCCCATGATGCTCGCCCAAGCCGAAAACGCCGACCTCGAGGCGGTGGTCGACCTGTTTGCGCGTTCGCGCCAGGTCTGCCTGCCCTTTCTTCCCGTGCTGCATAGCCGGGAGGAGGACCTCGATTTCTTTGGCGGTTACATCCAACGGGGCCAGATGACCCTGGCGCGCGTCGACGGCGCGGTGGCCGGGTTCCTGGCACAGACGCCGGGCTGGATCGAGCATCTCTATCTCGATCCGGCACTGCGCCGGCGCGGCATCGGGCAGGCGCTCATGGCGCATGCCAAGATGGAGGCCGACCAGCTCGATCTCTGGTGCTTTGCGGAAAACCACGCGGCGCGTGCATTTTACGCAGCGCAGGGTTTCGCCGAGATCGGTGGCACGCAAGGCGACAATGAGGCAGGTCTGCCTGACATTCTTCTGCGCTGGCAAGCCGGCGCTGCACTCTAAGGTCTCCCATGCCGCCTCGCGACATCGCTCTTGCCCTCGGCGTCGTCCTGATCTGGGGGCTCAATTTCGTGGCCATCAAATGGGGCGTGGACGAGATCTCGCCGTTCCTGCTGACGGCGCTGCGCTATCTCGGCTGCGCCCTGCCGGCCGTGTTCTTTGTCCGGCGGCCGCAGGTGGGCTGGCCAATCCTCCTCGCCTACGGCATGACTGTGGGCGTCCTCCAGTTCAGCTTCCTGTTCACCGCCATCCGCCTCGGCATGCCGGCCGGGCTCGCAAGTCTCGTCATGCAGATGCAGGTGTTCTTCACCATGGCGCTGGCCATTCTCCTTCTGGGCGACCGGCCGACGCCGCTGCAGCTTGGCGGCGCGGCCATTGCCCTGCTCGGGCTGGGCACGATCGGGGCCGAGCATCTCGGCGGCGCGGTGCTGGTGCCGCTGCTGCTGACGCTGGTCGCGGCCTTTTCCTGGGCCAGTTCCAACATCGTCAACAAGCGCGCCGGCAAGATCGACATGCTGGCCTTCGTCGTCTGGGCGAGCCTCGTGCCACCCCTGCCGATGATCGGCCTGACCCTCCTTTTCGAGGGCCCGCAGGCCTTTGCCGATCTCCTCACCATCAGCCCGCAGGCCGTGTTCTCGGTGCTGTTCATCGCCTATGGCTCGACGCTGATGGGCTATGGCGCCTGGGCGGTGCTGCTGGGGCGGTATCCGGCGAGCACGGTGGCGCCGTTCTCGCTCCTCGTGCCGGTGGTCGGCTTTGCCGCGGCCTTCGTGTTTCTGGGTGAGGCGATGACGGCGCTGGAAGTGGTGGGGAGCCTCCTGATTTTTGCCGGACTGCTGCTCAACGTCTTTGGGCCGCGCCTGCTTGGTCGGATGCGGGTGGCCTGATGCCGTTCCGCCACGTGCTCCTCGCCCTCCTGGTCGTTGCCATCTGGGGCTTCAACTTCGTCGTCATCAAGCTCAGCGTCGAGGCGCTGCCGCCGATCCTGGCCGCCTGCCTCCGTTTCACCGCAGCCGCGCTGCCGGCGGTGTTCTTCGTCAGGCCGCCCAGGGCGCCATGGTATCTGGTGGTGGGGTTTGGCCTGGCCTTCGGCTTTGCGCTTTATGGCTTTCTCAACCTGGCCCTGGCCTGGGGCATGTCGGCGGGTCTCTCCTCGCTGGTGCTGCAGACGCAGGCGTTCTTTACCATGGCGCTTGCCTTCGTGCTTTTGGGCGAGCGGCCGCGGCGCATGCAGATCATCGGGGCGCTGGTGGCCTTTGCCGGCATCGCCGTGATCGCGTTGGAGCGCCTTGCGGCGACCGCATTGCTGCCGCTGATAATGACGCTGCTGGCCGCGCTCAGCTGGGGACTGGCCAATGTCCTCACCAAGAAGGCGGGCAAGGTCAGCGCCGTGGGCTTCACCGTCTGGGGCTCGCTGGTGGCGCCCGTTCCGCTGCTGGCGCTGTCGCTCATGGTGGAAGGGCCCGAGGCTGTGGTGGGCGCCATCAGCGGTTTCGGCTGGAGCGATGCGGCGCTGATCGCTTTCCTAGCCTATCCGGCGACGCTGCTTGGTGGGGCGATCTGGGCCTGGCTCCTAGGCCGTCACCCGGCCTCCGTGGTGGCGCCCTTCACGCTGCTGGTGCCGATTACCGGGCTGCTTTCGGGCTATCTCGTCCTGGGCGAGGTGATCACCCCGATCGAAGTGGCCGGTGCCGTCCTCGTCATTGCCGGTCTTGTCGTGACCGTGCTGCGCCGCCCGGCCTGAAACGAAATGGCCGCCCCGAAGGGCGGCCACTGCTTTACTGCGCGGGCGCTGCCGGTTCGGCCGGCGCTGCCGGTTCGGAAGGTGCCGCCGGCACCGAGGCTGGCTGGAGGGTGTTGAGCTCGGTGGCACTGAGGCCGCCGCTGCCATCGGCGTCGGCCTTGGTGAATTCGTCTTCCGTCAGGTCCGTCCAGACCGTCTGCAGTTCGCTCAGGCTCAGCTCGCCATTCGCGTCGGCGTCGACATCGGCAAAGGTGGTGGGCGTCTGCGCGAAGGCGGCAGTGGACAGGCCGAGCACGAACATGGACGAAACAAGGATCTTCTTCATGGGAGTTGGGCTCCAATGTGGGAGTTTGGGCGGCGACCGGTTAGCCGGTCTCCGACGGGGTGCTCTCCTGCGCCCCGTGCACCAAGCATGGAAAGGCAATGTGTTCTCCCCGGGCCGGAAAATCGGCCCCGGGCGGGAAACATTCGGGCAGAACGTGGCGCCCGGAAGGCCTCACAACTGCGGGCGGTAGAAGTCGCCTGTGTCGGTATCCATCACCCAGAGTTCGCCGGTCGAGATATCGAACCACGCGCCGTGCAGGGCCAGTTTCCCTTCGGCTTCAAGCTCGGCTACATAGGGGAAGGTGCGCAGGTTATTGATGGAGTTCCGGACGGAAATCCGCTCCAGCGCCGTCTGCCGTTCGGCCGGTGTCATCACCGAATTGGTGCTGAGCTGGCTCGGCAGGTCGCCCAGCATGCTCATCCACTTGCCGATGAAGTCGCCCTCGTCGAGCGGGCTCTGATCGGGGTTGAGCGCTGCCTTGATGCCGCCGCAGCGGCCATGGCCCATGATGACGATGTTGCTGATATTGAGTGCCTTGACGGCAAACTCGATGCCCGCCGAGGTGCCGTGCTGGCCCGCGTCGGGCTGATAGGTGGGCACGAGGTTGGCCACGTTGCGCAGGACGAAGACCTCGCCCGGCTCGGCGTCGAAGATCATCTCGGGCGCCGCGCGGCTGTCGCAGCAGGCAATGATCATGGTCTTGGGGCTTTGCCCAATGGACGCCAGTTCGCGATAGCGGTCCTTCTCACGGACATAGCGGCCCGCCATGAAGTTGGCGTGGCCGTCGAGCAGGTGTTGAGGAAAACTGTTCATGGCCCATGGATTAGCGATAAGAAGGGGCGAGATCAACTGCGGCGCACAAGGCGCCCGACGGGGACACCGATGCTTATCTACCGCTTCCTGACCGGCGAGGACGATGCCAGCTTCTGCCACAAGGTGACCAAGGCGCTGAGCGAGGGCTGGTCGCTGCATGGCTCGCCCAGCTATGCCTATGATGCGGTCAGCAAGAAGATGAAATGCGGCCAGGCCGTCACCCGCATCGCCCGCGACCAGCCCTATGACCCGGACAAGAAGCTCGTCGACTACTAGCGTCCAGCCTGAAGCTGCAGCGCCAGGGCCTGCAGCATGAGGATGGTCTTGGCGTCGCAGATTTCTCCAGTGCCGATCATGGACATCGCCTGGTCGAAGGCGATCTCGAACACCTCGATATCCTCGCCCTCGGCGGCGAGTCCGCCGCCCTCGGCCAGCTTTTCGCCCGGCGTGTAGTGCGCGAGGAAACAGGCGCATTTTTCGGTGAGGGAACCGGGGCTCATATAGACGTTGAACAGGAACTGCAGCGCCTGTGGCTCGTAGCCGGTTTCCTCGATCGCCTCGCGCCGTGCGGCAACGGCCGGCGTTTCGCCGTCCAGCATGCCCGCCGGGGCCTCGATCATCCACGCGGGATCGCCGTTGAGATTGGGCGGAAGGCGGAACTGGCGCGCCAGGATGACGCTGCCCGTGGTCGGCGCATACATCAGTACGGCCGCGGCGCTGCCATGGTCATAGACCTCGCGGCTCACCGTCTGCCGCGAGCCGTCGCGGCGGTCATGGGTCACCTCGTAGCGGTCGAAGCGTCCCCAGTTGCGGGCAAGCGGGGTCACGCCATCGATCTTGATCGTATCGTCCATCTGTTGTCTCCATGCGCGCGGCAGTCTTGCCGCAAAGCTCTCGCCGGCACCAGCCGTCAACCCCACAGGACCCCCATGCGTCTCTCCCTTCTTGCCCTTTCCCTGCTTCTCGCTGGCCCCGCCGCGGCACAAGCACCGGCAGGCGACTGGCCGGCGCAGAAATGCGCGCTTTACGAAGAGGCGTGGAACCAGGCGCTGGACCAGTTCGGCAGTGACGACATGAACTATGCCTTTCTGGCCGGCAACGAGAACTTCATCGCCGGCGGCTGCACGGAAGGCGGCATGATCTGCCCGCAATCGCAGCAGGAACTCGACATCGCCGATGCGCTGACGCTGGCCATGATGAACAGCGGCACGGCGAGCACCTTTCTGCCGTTCAAGTGCCCGCGTCCGGAAGCGGCAGCCGACAGTTGGAGCGGCCCCGGCCTCTGACGCACATGCGGGCAGCGCACACGCTGTTCGACATACGAACAAAGTGCGCTTTGCGCCAAAACTTGCCGCCCCGCCGCTTTTGGTGCTTTGATTTCGTAACACTTGCCCGCTAGAAGTCTCGAACCATTCCAAACTGCGCGCGTTCACGCGTGCGCCAGCGAGGCTTCATGACGGTTCGCTCCCGCCCTCTATCTCCCCATCTCCAGGTCTATCGCTGGACCATCACCATGGCCATGTCGATCGCCCACCGCGCGACAGGCATCGCCAACTACGTGGGCACGGTGCTGCTGGTGTTCTGGCTGGGCGCCGCCGCCCTGGGCCAGGAACCGCTCAACGCGGTCAACGAGATCTATGCCTCCTGGTTCGGCCAGATCGTCCTCTTCGGCTATAGCTGGAGCCTGATCCACCACATGCTGGGCGGCATCCGCCACTATGTGTGGGATTTTATTCTGGGCATGGAGCCGGGGCAGCGCGAGCTGCTGGCCTGGGCCAATGTTGCCGCTTCGGTTGTCCTGACCCTCCTGGTCTGGACGCTTTTCATCTGGATGGCATGATGCGCGAACAGATCATCACCCGCGACGTCGTCGCCAATCCCAAGTCGGTCTATGGCGCCAAGAAGGCCTCGACCCGCCACTTCCTGACCCAGCGCCTGACGGGGCTGAACAACATCGTCTTCTTGGGCTTTCTCCTCTTCATCGTGGTGCGCCTTGCCGGGCAGGACCGCCCGGACATGGTGTCGGTGCTGGGCAATGGCTGGATCGGCATTCCCTTCGCGGTGCTGCTGGCCGTGGTCACCATCCACATGCGCAACGGCATGCGCGACGTGCTCGAAGACTACTTCCATGGCCGCAGCTATGACCTCCTGATGATGCTCAACACCTTGTTCTGTATCGCCATCGCCCTGACGGGCGTCCTTTCCATTCTCAAGCTCGTCTTCTGGGGTTAGCCTGATGGCCACTTACGAACTCATCGACCACGAATTCGACGTGGTGGTGGTGGGCGCCGGCGGCGCCGGGCTGCGCGCAACGCTGGGCATGGCCGAGCAAGGCCTCAGGACCGCCTGCATCACCAAGGTGTTTCCCACCCGCTCGCATACGGTGGCTGCCCAGGGCGGCATTGCCGCTTCGCTCCAGAACATGGGCCCCGATTCGTGGCAGTGGCACATGTACGATACGGTCAAGGGCTCGGACTGGCTGGGCGACAACGACGCCATGGAATACCTGGCGCGCGAAGCGCCGGCCGCCATCTATGAGCTCGAGCATTACGGCGTGCCGTTTTCGCGCACGCAGGATGGCCGCATCTACCAGCGCCCGTTCGGCGGCCACATGACCGAGTTCGGCGAAGGCCCGCCGGTGCAGCGCACCTGCGCCGCCGCCGACCGCACCGGCCACGCCATTCTCCACACCCTCTATGGCCAGTCGCTGCGCAACAATGCCGAATTCTATATCGAGTATTTTGCGCTCGATCTGATCATGGGCGACGACGGCGCCTGCCAGGGCGTGATCGCCTGGAAGCTCGATGACGGCACGCTGCATCGCTTCCGCGCCAAGCTGGTGGTGCTGGCAACCGGCGGCTATGGCCGCTCCTATTTCTCTGCCACTTCGGCCCATACCTGCACCGGCGACGGCAACGGCATGGTGGCCCGTGCCGGTCTGCCGCTGCAGGACATGGAATTCGTGCAGTTCCACCCCACCGGCATCTATGGCGCCGGCGTCCTCATCACCGAAGGCGCGCGCGGCGAGGGCGGGTACCTCACCAATTCGGAAGGCGAGCGCTTCATGGAGCGCTATGCCCCCAATGCCAAGGACCTGGCGTCGCGCGACGTGGTTTCGCGCTGCATGACGCTGGAAATCCGCGAAGGCCGGGGCGTCGGTCCCAACAAGGACCACATCTACCTCCACCTCGATCACCTCGACCCCAAGGTGCTGCATGAGCGCCTGCCGGGCATCACCGAGAGTGCCAAGATCTTCGCCGGCGTCGACCTCACCCGCGAACCGATCCCGGTGCTGCCGACCGTGCACTACAATATGGGCGGCATTCCCGCGAACTATCATGGCGAAGTGCTGAACCCGACCGAGGACGATCCCGACCGCGTCGTGCCCGGCCTGATGGCGGTAGGTGAAGCGGCCTGTGCCTCGGTTCATGGCGCCAATCGCCTGGGCTCGAACTCCCTAACCGATCTCGTAGTTTTCGGCCGTGCCGCCGCCATTCGCGCCGGCAAGGTGATCGACCGTGCCGCGCCGATCCCGCCGATCAACAAGGCGCAGGACGACAAGATCCTCGCCCGCTTCGACCGGTTGCGCAACGCGGCGGGCTCCCAGCCCACGGCCAAGCTGCGCGACGAGATGCAGCGCACCATGCAGTCTGACGCCGCCGTGTTCCGCACCGACGAGTCGCTCAAGCAGGGCGTGCAGCGGATGAGCGAGATCTATTCGCGCCTCCCCGACGTCAAGGTCACCGACCGGTCGCTGATCTGGAATTCGGACCTGGTGGAAACGCTGGAACTCGAAAACCTCATGGCCTGCGCCATGGTCACCGTCGTCTCGGCCGAAGCGCGGCAGGAATCCCGCGGCGCCCATGCGCATGAGGACTATCCCAACCGCGACGACGTCAACTGGCGCAAGCACACGCTGAGCTGGATCGACATCGAAACCGGTGCGGTCAAGCTCGGCTACCGCCCGGTGCATGTCGACCCTCTGACACCCTATGAAGAGGGCGGCATCGACCTCAAGAAGATCGCCCCCAAGGCGCGGGTGTATTAGGCTCTGTGGCGACACAGGAGGCAAGGATGGACCAAAAGATCGAATTGGACCTGGAAGCTGACGATCGGGCCGCTCTCGAAGAGCGGGCCAGTGCCAATGGTCGTTCCGTCGCCGAAGAGGCTGCGGCGATCCTGCATGGGTATCTGCACGTGACGCGTGCGGATGCGGCAGATCTGATTGCCCAATCGCGTGCCTTGCGTGCCATGGCTCGTCCCGGCGTCGCTCAAACCGACAGCCTGTTGCTCTTGCGGGAAGATCGGAACCGGTGATCGTGATCGATACGTCCGTAGCCTTGCAGTGGGTCCTGCCCGAAGACGATGCAGAGGCGTCCGAGCGCTTGCTGACGCGCACGGATATGATCGCGCCAGACATCTTGCTGGTGGAAGCTGCCAATGTGCTCGCCCGCAAGCTGCGCAGGGATCAGATCGACACCCAAGTCGCATACGAAGGTTTGGACTTCATCGCCAAGGTCGTCCCGCAATTGCTGCCCAGCCGCGACCTTACCGTGCGGGCACTGGACCTTTCGGTTGAACTGTCGCACCCCGTCTATGACTGTATCTTCCTGGCCTGTGCCGAGCGCCACAAGGCGCCGCTGGTGACGCGCGACGAGCCGCTCATCAAACGCTCGATCGAGGCCGGCTACGGCGATTTCATCAAATCCGTGTCCTACATAGGTGAAGCATGACCGCGCTTAGCCGATACGCGCTGGCTTTCGCCAGCCTTGCGATAACCATGCCCGCCCACGCGGCGACACCGACGGAGGCGCAGAAGACGGAGTTTTACCAGGTCTGCATGAGCATTGCGCAGGACCAGGCGCTCTGTTCCTGCAAGGCCGATGCGGCGGTGACGCTGATCGACGAGCGCTTCATGGCGCTGGTGATCTCGGCCATGCAGGGCGGCTCAGTGCCGCAGGAACAGTACGACGCCTACAACACCTATGTCGCCAAATCGAACCAGGTGTGCAAGCCGAACTATTGATGGTGAAACGGACCCGCCACAGCCACGGCATCATTCCCGCGCAGGCGGGAATCTCCCTCGCCCGGTGAAGTGGGATCCCCGCCTGCGCGGGGATGACGCCGAACAGAATTGAGTGCCGGTTGAGCGGCACGAGGAAAGGATGCGACCCATGGTCGAACTGATGCTCCCCAAGGCCGATCGCCCCACCAAGGGTAAGACCTGGCCAAAGCCCGCCGGGGCAAAGCGCCTGCGGGAATATCACATCTACCGCTATGATCCGGATCAGGACGCCAATCCGCGCATCGACACCTATTTCGTCGACCTCGACGATTGCGGCCCGATGATCCTTGATGCCCTGTTGTGGATCAAGAACAAGGTCGATCCCACGCTGACGCTGCGCCGCTCGTGCCGCGAGGGCATTTGCGGTTCGTGCTCGATGAACATCAACGGGCTCAATACGCTGGCCTGCACCAAGGGCATGGACGATAGCAAGGGTGCCATCAAGATCTACCCGCTGCCGCACATGCCGGTGGTCAAGGACCTGGTGCCCGACCTCACCACCTTCTATGCCCAGCACCGCGCCATCGAGCCCTGGCTCAAGACCACCTCGCCCACGCCGGACAAGGAATGGACCCAGTCGGTGCCGCAGCGCGCCAAGCTCGACGGGCTCTATGAGTGCATCCTTTGCGCCTGCTGCTCCACCTCCTGCCCGAGCTATTGGTGGAATGGCGAAAAGTATCTGGGTCCCGCGGCGCTGCTGCAGGCCTATCGCTGGCTGATCGACTCGCGCGACCAGACCACGCAGGAGCGCCTCGACGACCTCGAGGACCCGTTCAAGCTCTATCGTTGCCACACGATCATGAACTGCGCCAAGGTCTGCCCCAAGGGCCTGAACCCGGCCAAGGCCATCGCCGAGATCAAGAAGATGATGGTGGAACGCAAGGCGGCTTAGTGCCGGCATTCGTCCCTGCTGCCTCCCCCGTCGAGGGCGAGGTTTCTCTTCACCCATGGGCACGATCTTGCGCCAGTCACAGGGCGGCACCTCCCCCTCGACGGGGGAGGGTGGGAGGGGGTGGGAGAGCCCCGATGTCGGGATCAGCCATTCGAGCATAGCTCTCATGGCCTTCTTTGCTCATATCGCTCCACAGGATCGATATGCCCTGCGGGACGCTCCGAAGCCTCCCCGCAAGGGGGAGGGAGTCGACAGCCACACCCGCCGGCCGTCACCCTCGGGCTTGACCCGAGGGCGTTTCACTTAGGCGCGGTCCACAAGTTCAGGGCCCTCGGGTCGAGCCCGAGGGTGACGATCGGTGCGCGACGGGGCTAACGCAGAGCACCCAAAACAAAACGGCGGGCACCAGGCCCGCCGCTTTCATTCCATTTCAACCGCTTACGCGTCTTCGTTGAGGATGATGGTGCCGGCCTCGTAGGCGGCCTTGCAGTCGGCGCTGTCGTGCATCAGGTCGCTTTCCAAAAGGGTCAGGGCCGCGCCCGGTCCCTGGAAGCGCGGGTCGTCGCACTGGTCGTCATTGGCATAGTCGGAGCTGTTGTCGCCAAAGTCGATGTCCGAGCTGTCATAGGGGGCGCCGGCGGCATATTCGGGCGTATAGACCTTGCGGATCGAAACCTTGCCTTCGGCTTCCAGCGTCTGGCAATCGGTGGCGTCGCCCATCGTGTCGTCGCTGAGGAGCTTCTTGTCTGTGCCTTCGCCTTCGAAGCGGAGGTCGTCGCATTCGCCGTCATTGGCCCACTTGCTCCAGTCGCCGCCATAGTCGAAGGCGGCAACTGCTGCGGTGCCCGAGCCGCCGCTGCCCAGGGTGATGGTGCCGGCGATAAAGGCTGCCTTGCAGTCGGTGGCGTCGGCCATGCGGCCTTCATCGGTCAGTTCGGCGGCCATGCCCGAGCCGCTGAAGCTGGGGTCGTCGCATTCGCCGTCCTTGGCCCATTCGCTGGAATCGTCGCCGAAATTGATCCGCTCGGCAAGGATCGCGAGATCGGACTTGTCGCCGCTCTCGGTGTTGGCAGCCGTGCCGGACTCGTCAGCCAGGGTTACGGTGCCAGCCTCATAGGCGGCCTTGCAGTCAGTGGCATCGTGGCGGATGTCGGCCTCAAGCAATTCGTCTGCCGAGCCGGTGCCGGTAAAGCGCGGATCGTCACATTCCCCGTCATTGGCCCATTCGCTCGTATCATCGCCGAAGTCGATGGCATCGATGGGAGAGGCGATCTCGACTTCGTCCGGCGTGGTCGTGTCGTCTGTCGCTGCTGCGTCCTCGGTGGCAGCCGTGTCCTCGACCAGCGTTACCTTGCCCTCCTCGAAGGCGGTCCGGCAGTCGGTTGCGTCCTTGCGGATGTCCTCGTCCACCAGTTCGTCGGCGCTGCCTTCACCGGTGAAGCGCGGATCGTCGCATTCGCCGTCATTGGCCCATTCACTCGAATCGTCGCCGAAGTCGACATCGGCGGCCGCTTCGTTGCCGGGCGTCGTGGTCTTTTGCGCCAGTGCCGGCGCCGAAAGGCCCGCAGCAAGCGCCAAGGCCAGCGCAGCGCTGCCCAACAAACTGTGCATTGATTTCATCGGTTGTCCCTTCCCGCATGGAGATCGCCAGTGGTGGCGAGAGATTACAGCGGCTTTGCGGCACTCAAAAGCGAATAGGGCGAACAAATTTATCCATTTAAGCGCCGCGCCCTTTTTTCGGCCCGGGTGAACAGGATCGAGCCGGCCAGCACAAGTGCCGTGCCGATGAGGTGGAATAGAGTAAAGGGTTCTGACAGGACGATGACGGCAAAGACGATGGTGACGAGCGGCCCGAAGGCGGCTGTCGACGAGGTCGCACGCGCGCCGATACGGGCCATGCCGGCATTCATCAGGAAGCTGGGCAGAACCGTGCCGAGGACGCCGAGCGCCAGGCCATAGGCCCAGATCTCCGGCGGGAGGGCCAGGTAGCTGCCAGGACCTGCCACGACGAGGTTCTGCCCGATGGCGCAGACGGCGGCCGTTGACATGCCGAGGCAGGTAAAGAGCCCGGCGCCGATTACCAGCATCTGCCGCTTGGCCAGGTGCTGGTAGAGCGCAAAGGTGATGGCCGAACCCAGCACCAGCAGCGTGCCGGCCACGAGACCATCCGGGGCGACGGTAAGATTCCAGCCAAAGATCACCAAGAGGCCGCCATAGCTCACCAGCATGGCCGGCAGGACGGCCCAGACCATGCGGTCGCCGAAGAACCAGACGCCGAACAGCACCACAAAGAATGGGTAGGTGAAGAGCACCAGCCGCTCATATTGGGCCGAAACGAAGTTGAGCCCGAGGAAATCGAGGTAGCTCGAAATGTAGTAGCCCAGGATTCCCACGGCCATGCTCACGAGCACCACGCGCGGGTTCAACATGGCGCGCGCTTCGGGTGAACGGCGCAAGAGCGTCACGAGGATCACGAGGTAGACGGGCAGCGCCACGATCATGCGAAGGCTGAGCAGCATCTCGCTCGAGACGCCTTCGCCATAGGCGAGCTTGATGAAGATGCCCTTGGTGGAAAAGAGGATGGCGCCGGCGACGGCAAAGCCGTAACCGAGGGGGTCGTTGCGGGAGGGGATGGTGGAGGTGGACATGCCGTTGTGATAGGAGCGCCGGGGCGCCGGTCACAAGTCCGAAGAGCCGAAAAGGGTTCGGTTTGCTATCGGGTGAGGTGCTAGCACCGTGTCAGCATATTGAGCACCTATCCGCGAGGATGTGCGCTCCGATAGCTCTCCAGCAGCCGGTCGGTATCGACCGCCGTATAGATCTGCGTGGTGGAGAGGCTGGCGTGTCCAAGCAGTTCCTGGATGGCACGCAAGTCCCCGCCGCGCCCCAATAAATGGGTGGCGAATGAATGCCGCAGGGCATGCGGCGTCGCCGAGGCGGGCAGGCCGAGCGCGCCGCGCAGTTGCTGCACCCGCAGCTGGATCAGCCGCGGCGACAACACCCCGCCCCGCAGGCCGCGGAACAGCGGTTCATCCGCTTTTACTTTGTAGGGGCAGAGACTTAGATAAAGGTCGATGCTCTTGCGCACCGCCTCGATCAGCGGCACCAGCCGCACCTTGCCGCCTTTGCCAGTCACCCGCAGCACCTGCGCCTCGAGGTCCGCGCCCGTCAGTGCCAAGGCTTCGGAAATGCGAAGGCCCGCGCCGTAGCAAAGCGACAGCACCGCCATGTCCCGAGCGGCAATCCAGGGACGCTCCTCCATCTCGCCGGTGGTGGTAATGGTCTGGCGCGCTTCGAGCACTGTCAGAGCTTTAGGCAGGGACTTTGGGAGCTTGGGCGTACGGATGACGTTGAGCGCCTCGGTCCTGACCACGCTTTCCCGCTCAAGGAAGGCAAAGAAACTCTTGAGCGCGGAAAGCACCCGCGCCAAGGAGCGCGAACCAAGGCTTTCACTGCGCCGCTGCGCCATGAAGGCGCGAATATCGGCGGCGCGCAGGGCCTTGAGGCTGGCGAGGGTAACCGGCCCACCCATGTGGCCGGCCAGAAAGCGCATGAACTGGTCGACATCGCGGCCATAGGCTTCAAGCGTCTTGTCAGCCAGGCGCCGCACCGAGCCGAGGTCGCGCTGCCAGGCGGCAAGCTGACGGCGCACGAAATCGTCGGTAGCAAAAGCGGAATCGACCATGCGCCCAGTGTGGTGAGCCGCGGTAAAAGCATGCTTAAGCCCACGCTTGTGTGTTCCCGCCCTTAACGGAATCACTTGCGCTGCCTATGTTCCAATGCGAACAGAACAAGCACAAATGGAAGATCGCCCAGACATCGTTGCCGTCATGGTGGGGGTCGCCGTCGACGGCCCTTATAGCTATCGCGTGCCGCCCGGCATGGCGGTGGAGCGCGGCTCTATTGTCTCGGTGCCGCTTGGCCCGCGGCTGACGCTGGGCGTGGTCTGGGGACCGCCCAAGGACATGGTGGCGCATAACCGGCTGCGCGATATCGCGCACCGTTACGATGTGCTCCCGCTTTCCGAGGAACTGCTCAAGCTGGTGGAATGGGTCGCGCGCTATACGCTGGCGGCGCCCGGCCAGGTGCTGCGCGCCGTGCTCCGGTCCACCGAAGCGCTCGATCCGCCAAAGCCGGTGGTCGCCTATCGCCGCACGGGCCGCGAGCCGGAAAAGCTCACGCCGGCGCGGCTGCGCGTGCTCGACGCATTGCTGGACGATATGCCCTGGCCAAAGCCGGCGCTGATCGGGGCGACCGGCGTATCGCCGTCGGTGATCGAGGGGCTTGAGCGGGCGGGAGCGGTGGAGCGGCTGGAAATGCCGCCGCCTCCGGTGGTCCTGCCTCCCGATCCAGAAAGCAGCGTCGCCCAGCTGTCGGAGGCGCAAGCGGCCGCGCTGGCGCAGATCACCCGGCTCGATCCGCACCAGTTCGGCGTCGCCCTTCTTGATGGCGTGACCGGCGGCGGCAAGACCGAGGTGTTCTTTGAAGCGGTGGCGGACACTTTGCGCGCTGGGCGGCAGGCGCTGATCCTGCTCCCTGAGATCGCGCTCACCAATACCTTTATTGCCCGATTTACCCGGCGTTTCGGCACCAAGCCCGCGGAATGGCACTCGGACATGACGCCAGTGCAGCGTGCCCGCGTCTGGCGCGGGGTACTCGACGGCACGGTGCGTGCGGTGGTGGGCGCCCGCTCCGCCTTGTTTCTGCCCTTCCGCGAACTGGGCATGCTGGTGCTCGATGAAGAGCACGACGGCGCCTACAAGCAGGCGGACGGCATCACCTATCACGCCCGCGACATGGCGGTGGTGCGGGCCCATCTCAGCAATGCGCGGGTCATCCTGTCATCGGCCACGCCATCGGTGGAAACGCGCAACAACGCCAATTCCGGCCGCTATAGCCATGTGATGCTGACCTCGCGCTTTGCCGAAGCGGCACTGCCCGACATCACCGCCATCGACATGCGCATGGAGGGACCTGACAAGGGGCAATGGATCGCGCCGACGCTGGCGCGCGAGGTGTTCTCGGCACTTGACCGGGGGGAACAGGCGCTGCTGTTCCTTAACCGGCGCGGCTATGCGCCGCTGACCCTCTGCAAGTCGTGCGGTCATCAGTACCAGTGCCCGGACTGTTCCGCCTGGATGGTGGAGCACCGCTTCCGCGGCGTCCTCATGTGCCATCATTGCGGCCATGAACTACGGCGGCCGCTGGAATGCGGCAAGTGCGGGGATCCCGAAAGCCTCGTGGCGGTCGGACCGGGGATCGAGCGCGTTGCCGAAGAGGCCGCCATCCGCTTCCCCGATGCACGGCGGGTCATCCTGTCCTCGGATATGGGCAGCAATGCACAGCTGCGCGAGCGTTTCGCCGAGATCGAGCGAGGCGAATACGACCTCATCATCGGCACCCAGCTCGTGTCCAAGGGGCACCATTTCGAGAAGCTCTCGGTGGTCGGGGTGCTCGATGCCGATCTGGGGCTGGCACATGGCGATCCGCGGGCGGCCGAAAAGACCTTCCAGATCCTGACCCAGGTAGCGGGGCGCGCCGGCCGTGCCTCGCGCAGCGGCAAGGCCTTCCTCCAGACCTACCATCCCGATCATGCCGTGATGCGCGCCATGGTCAGCGGTGACCGCGAAGCCTTCTACGCGCATGAATTGATGGCGCGCGAGGCGGGCGGCCTGCCGCCGTTCGGACGGCTGGCCGCGCTGATCGTTTCCGCCAACGAGCACGACATCGCCATGAACTATGCCAAGCGCCTGCTTTCGGCGGCGCCCATGTCCGAAGGCGTACGCCTGTTCGGCCCGGCCGATGCGCCGATCGCCATGATCCGCGGTCGGCACCGGGTGCGCCTCCTCGCCCAATCGGGCAAGGACTTCGACCTCTCCGGCTATGTCCGCTTCTGGCTCGGCTCGGCCGAGAAAATCACCGGCAACCTGCGGGTGCAGGTGGATATCGACCCGATGAGCTTCATGTAGCGCACCGGACCACCTGCGACACTTTCGCAGGCTTTGAATCGGAACCCCAAGCCTTGCAAGCCGCGCGAGGCTTGTGCTAGAGCGGGCCCAACTTCGAGGGGCTGTCCGGAAGCTCCTTTTCCAAACAAGCGCAAGCGTCGGCAACCGCCCAAGTTTCCCTTGAGAAATGCGGCGGTGAAGCAGGCAGGCAAACAAGAGGGTGTTGAGGCATTGGCAGCGCAGAATTCAGTGCTTACCCAGATCGCCCGGCCATATGCGTCGGCGCTGTTCGACCTCGCTTCGAGCGAGAATCAGCTGGCATCGGTGGAAACGTCTCTCTCGGACGTGTCACGCCTGATCGGGGAAAGCAGCGACTTCGCGCGCTTCCTGCGGTCGCCCGTCATTGCCGGTGACGAAAAGGCGACGGCACTCGACGCTATTCTCGCCCGCACCGCGACCAACCCGCTGGTGGCCAATTTCCTCCGTCTCGTGGCCAAGAATGGCCGGCTATTCGCGCTCGACGCCATCATCGTCGCCTTTCGCGAACTGGCTGCCAAAGCGCGGGGCGAAGTCACCGCCGAAGTGACCTCCGCGGCGCCGCTCAGTGCCGAACAGGCCACTTCGCTCAGCGAGACACTCCGCGCCAAGATCGGCAAGACCGTCACGCTTAACCAATTCGTCGATCCCTCTCTGATTGGCGGCCTTCAGGTGAAGGTCGGGTCGCAGATGATCGACTCTTCGCTCAAGACAAAACTCGCTGCGATGAAGATCGCCATGAAAGAGGTCGGATAATGGACATCAAAGCCGCGGAAATTTCTGCGATCCTCAAGGACCAGATCAAGAATTTCGGCCAGGAAGCCCAGGTTTCCGAAGTCGGTCAGGTGCTCAGCGTCGGCGACGGTATCGCCCGCGTGTTCGGCCTCGACAACGTGCAGGCCGGTGAGCTCGTCGAGTTCCCGGGCGGCATCAAGGGCATGGCGCTCAACCTCGAAACCGACAATGTCGGCGTCGTGATCTTCGGCAACGACCGGTCGATCAAGGAAGGTGACGTCGTCAAGCGCACCGGCTCCATCGTGGACACCCCTGTTGGTCCTGGCCTGCTCGGCCGCGTAGTCGATGGTCTCGGCAACCCGATCGACGGCAAGGGCCCGATCGTCCACACCGAACGCCGCCGCGTCGACGTCAAGGCGCCTGGCATCCTGCCGCGCAAGTCGGTGCATGAGCCGATGTCGACCGGCCTCAAGGCCATCGACGCGCTGATCCCGATCGGCCGTGGCCAGCGCGAGCTGATCATTGGCGACCGCCAGACCGGCAAGTCCGCCATCATCCTCGACACCTTCCTCAACCAGAAGCCCGCACATGATGCCGGCGCGTCGGACACCGACCGCCTCTATTGCATCTACGTGGCTGTCGGCCAGAAGCGTTCGACCGTTGCCCAGTTCGTGCGCCAGCTAGAGGAATCGGGCGCACTGCCCTACTCGATCGTTATCGCCGCAACCGCTTCGGACCCAGCGCCGCTCCAGTACATCGCGCCGTTTACCGGCTGCGCCATCGGCGAGTGGTTCCGCGACAATGGCAAGCATGCCGTGATCGCCTATGACGATCTGACCAAGCAGGCCGTCGCCTACCGCCAGATGTCGCTGTTGCTGCGCCGTCCGCCGGGCCGCGAAGCCTATCCGGGCGACGTGTTCTACCTCCACTCCCGCTTGCTCGAACGCGCCGCAAAGCTCAACGAAGACCACGGTCTTGGTTCGCTGACCGCGCTGCCGGTTATCGAAACCCAGGCCAACGACGTGTCGGCCTATATCCCGACCAACGTGATCTCGATCACCGACGGCCAGATCTTCCTGGAGACCAATCTCTTCTTCCAGGGCATCCGTCCTGCGGTGAACGTGGGTCTCTCGGTGTCGCGCGTCGGTGGTTCGGCCCAGATCAAGGCGATGAAGCAGGTTGCCGGCTCGCTCAAGGGCGAGCTGTCGCAGTATCGCGAAATGGCGGCTTTCGCCCAGTTCGGTTCGGACCTCGATGCCTCGACCCAGCGCCTGCTCAACCGCGGTGCGCGCCTGACCGAACTGCTCAAGCAGCCCCAGTTCTCTCCGCTCAAGACGGAAGAACAGGTTGCGGTGATCTTTGCCGGTGCCAACGGCTATCTCGACAGCGTTCCGGTGAACAAGGTCGGTGATTTTGAGAAGACCGTGCTGTCGGCCCTGCGCGGCAAGCATGCCGATCTGCTCAAGACCATCGCGACCGAAAAGCAGCTCACCGACGACTCGCGCGCCAAGCTCAAGGCCGCGCTCGACGAGATCAAGAAGACCTACGCGGCCTAAGGCCAACAAGGAGCGCACGGGCCCATGCCTTCGCTAAAGGACCTCAAGAACCGGATCGACTCGGTCAAATCGACCCAGAAGATCACCAAGGCCATGCAGATGGTCGCGGCGGCCAAGCTCCGCCGCGCCCAAGATGCAGCCGAGGCGGCTCGCCCCTATGCCGAGCGCATGGGGAAGGTGCTCGCGTCTCTCGGCGCCGTCTACGAAGGCCAGACCGATGCCCCGCTGCTCCTGGCCGGCACGGGCCGCGACCAGGTTCACCTCCTGGTGGTTGCCACCGGCGAGCGTGGCCTTGCCGGCGGTTTCAACTCCTCGATCGCCCGCCTTGCCCGCGAACATGCCGCAAAGCTCATCGCCCAAGGCAAGACCGTCAAGATCCTGACCGTGGGCCGCAAGGGCCACGACATCCTGCGCCGCCAGTATCCGGAGCTGATCCTCGATACGTTCAACTTCCGCGACGTCAAGCAGGTCGGCTTCACGCAGGCTTCGCAGGTCGCCGAGAAGGTGCTGGCGATGTTCAACGCCGGCGAGTTCGACATTGCGACGCTGTTCTTTGCCAAGTTCGGTTCGGTGATCTCGCAGGTACCGACCGCGCAGCAGATCATCCCGGCCAAGCTCGATCGCGTGGAGGGTGAGGGCGCCGTCAGCGGTTCTACCGTGCCCTATGAGTACGAGCCGAGCGAAGAAGCCATCGTCGAGGATCTCCTGCCGCGCAATATCTCGGTGCAGGTCCTGAGGGCGCTCCTTGAAAACTCCGCCTCGTTCTACGGTGCGCAGATGTCCGCCATGGACAACGCCACGCGTAACGCCGGCGAAATGATCGGCAAGCTGCAGCTGAGCTATAACCGCCAGCGCCAGGCCCAGATCACCAAAGAACTCATCGAAATCATTTCGGGCGCCGAAGCGCTCTAACGCATTAGCGAGGACGAACAAATGGCAGAAAAAAAGGCCGGTCGCGTATCGCAGGTCATCGGCGCCGTCGTCGACGTCACGTTTGACGATCACCTGCCTGCGATTCTCAACGCACTCGAAACCAACAACAATGGGCAGCGCCTGGTGCTGGAAGTGGCGCAGCATCTCGGCGAGAACGCCGTGCGCACCATTGCCATGGACACGACCGAAGGTCTGGTGCGCGGCGCCGAAGTGATCGACCTGGGCACCGCCATCTCGGTTCCCGTTGGCGAAGCGACCCTTGGGCGCATCATGAACGTCATCGGCGAGCCGATCGACGAAGCCGGCCCCATCTCGGGCGAAGACCGCCGCGAGATCCACCAGGAAGCACCCGAATTTGCCGAGCAGTCGCCGGAATCGCAGGTGCTGGTCACCGGCATCAAGGTCGTGGACCTGATTGCCCCCTATGCTCGTGGCGGCAAGATCGGCCTGATGGGCGGCGCCGGCGTGGGCAAGACCGTCTTGATCCAGGAACTGATCAACAACGTCGCCAAGGCGCATGGTGGTTACTCGGTCTTTGCCGGCGTGGGTGAACGTACCCGCGAGGGCAACGATCTCTACCACGAAATGATCGAGTCGGGCGTGAACAAGGACCCGGCAGAGAACGGTGGTTCGGCTGCCGGCTCCAAGTGCGCCCTGGTGTTCGGCCAGATGAACGAGCCCCCTGGCGCCCGCGCCCGCGTGGCCCTGACTGGTCTTACCATCGCCGAGAACTTCCGCGACCAGGGCCAGGACGTCTTGTTCTTCGTGGACAACATCTTCCGCTTCACCCAGGCCGGCGCCGAGATGTCGGCTCTCTTGGGCCGCATTCCCTCCGCCGTGGGTTACCAGCCGACGCTGGCGACCGACATGGGCGCGATGCAGGAACGCATCACCACCACCAACAAGGGCTCGATTACCTCGGTTCAGGCCGTGTACGTGCCCGCCGACGACTTGACCGACCCGGCACCGGCAACCTCCTTCGCCCACTTCGACGCTGTGACCGTGCTGAACCGCGCCATTTCGGAAAAGGGCATCTACCCCGCCGTTGATCCGCTGGCCTCCAACTCGCGTATTCTCGACCCGCTGACCGTGGGCCAGGAACACTACGAAGTAGCCCGCCGCGTTCAGGAAGTGCTGCAGAAGTACAAGGCTCTGCAGGACATCATCGCCATCCTGGGCATGGACGAACTGTCCGAAGAGGACAAGCTGGTCGTGGCCCGCGCGCGCAAGGTCGAACGCTTCATGTCGCAGCCGTTCGACGTGGCCGAAGTGTTCACCGGTTCGCCTGGCGTGTTCGTGCAGCTCGAAGATACAATCAAGGGCTTCAAGGGCCTGGTGAACGGCGAGTACGATCACCTGCCCGAGGCCGCCTTCTACATGGTCGGCACCATCGAAGACGCCGTCAAGAAGGCGCAGAAGCTGGCCGCACAGGCCGCCTAAGATGATATCGGGCTTGCCGTCCGCGGCGAGCCTCCTCTTCCGCTAAGGGTTCTGAAAAATGGCTGATGGCCTCAAGATCGAGATCGTGTCGCCCGAGCGGCTGGTGCTGTCGGAAATCGTGACCTCGGTCACGGTCCCGGGCACCGAAGGCTATTTCACCGTCATGGCCGACCACGCGCCGTTCATGACGACCCTGCGTTCCGGCTTCATCACCGTGAACGGCCTCAACGGGCAGGACGCTATCTATTTCGTCAAGGGCGGCTTTGCCGATGTCTCGCCGGAAGGCCTGACGATCCTGGCGGAACAGTCAGCACCGTTCTCGGAGTTCAACCACGCCGACCTCCAGGCCCAGATCAAGGCCGCCGAAGCCGAGCTGGCCACCGCCGCCACGCCTGAGCACAAGACCTATGCGCAGGAAATCGTGAGCGGACTGCTGAACCTGGCTCTCGAAGCCGGCCAATTGAACGGCACGCACATCCACTAGGATCGCACGCGATCCAGCAAAAAGCCCGCGGATTGCCGCGGGCTTTTTTGTTGCTTCTCGAAGTCCGAGTTCTCTTAGGCCAAGGCGGCCGATACCAGGGCCTTGGCGTGCAACTCGGTCGTGTCATAGACAGGCAGTGGGCTGTTGCTGTCGTCGATCAGCATGGCAATTTCGGTGCAGCCAAGGATCACCGCCTGGGCGCCCCGCGCGGCCAGCCGCTCGATGGCCGTGACATAGACCTTGCGCGACTCCTCGCGCACGATGCCGCGGCACAGTTCCTCGAAGATGATGCCGTTGAGGTTCGTCCGGTCAACTTCGGGAATGAGCGAGGTCAGGCCGCGCTCGGTCAAGCCGTCGCGGTAGAAGCCCATCTCCATCGTAAAACGGGTGCCCAAGAGGCCGACGGTGTCGAAGCCATCGGCAATGAGGGCGTCGCTGGTGGGATCGGCGATGTGGATGAAGGGGACGCTGATGGCGTCGGTGATCTGCCGCGCAACGATATGCATGGTATTGGTGGCAAGGCCGATCAGTTCGGCCCCTGCCGCTTCCAACCCCCGTGCCACCGCGGCTAGTTGCTCGCCGGCCCGGTCCCATTCGCCCGCCGATTGCATCTGGGCAATGGGGGCAAAATCCACGGAGTGAACGATGAGGGGCGCCGAATGGAGCCCGCCACGCCGTGCGGCGGTCTCCTGGTTGAGCACGCGATAATAATGAGCGGTGGATTCCCAGCTCATGCCGCCGATAAGGCCGATGGTCTTCATGGTTCAGCCCTGGGTGAAACGCTGCGGAATGTCGGCAAAGGCGGTGGCGACCTGCATATAGGCGTCGCGCTTGAACGGCACGATCAGGTCGGGCGTCCGGCTCAGCTTTTCCCAGCGCCAGGCGTCGAACTCGGCATGGTGCTTGCCACCTCCCGGTGCCATCACGTCGATTTCGCTGTCATCGCCGGTGAAGGCGAAGGCGAACCAGCGCTGGCGCTGTCCGCGATACTTGCCCTTGAGCGCGACACCCAGCATGTCGTCGGGCAGGTCGTAGTAGATCCATTCAGGAGCTTCAGCCAGGAGGCTCACCGAGCTGATATTGGTTTCCTCATGGAGCTCGCGCAGGGCAGCCCGCAGGGGATCCTCACCATCGTCAATGCCGCCCTGCGGCATCTGCCACGGCGCGGCGATCTCGTCGCCGTTCTGGAGGTGAACGTCTGCCTTGCGACGTCCGACAAAGACTTCGCCCTTGCCGTTGAATACGGCGACGCCGACGCAGTCGCGGTAGGGGAGGGCGGTGCGGTCGACTGGAATGGGCATGGCGGTTCTCTATTTCATCAAGGCGCTGGCGGGCACCAGCGCAATACCCTTGTCCTCCAGCTCGCGCGACCATTGTGCGATGGCGTTGATGGAGATGGGCAGGGCGCTGACAATACCGATCGCCTGGCCATTCTCCAGTGCCTTGGCTTCAAGGCTGGCCAGCGCCTCGAGAATGGCTTGCCGCGATGGATTGCTGTCGATCATGGCGTCGGCGCGCGAGAAGGGCACCTTGTTGCCGCTGGCCAGTTGCGGCGCCAGGGAGCGATTGGAGGAGCCGTCATCCACATAGCCCAGTCCGCGGGCGCCGAGTTCTTCCATGATGGGCGAGAAATCCGCCGCCGAGGCGGTGAAGCGCGCGCCCATATTGTTGATCACGCCGACATAGCCGCCGAAGCGCGACATCAGCCAGAACAGTTTGTCGAGATTGGCGCGGGGCGGTTCGCCGGTCAGCAGCGTCTGCGGACCGGGATCGTTCTGCGGGAAGTCGAAGGGTTCGAGCGGAATTTCGAGGAGCACTTCATGCCCGCCGCTGCGCGCTGCCGCCACAGTCGTGGCCAGCGTCTTGCCATAAGGGGCAAAGGCGAGGCTGACGTCGTCGGGCAGCTGGTCGATCGCCTCAAGCGAACCCTGCTCGTTGATGCCCAGTCCCGTGACGATGATCGCGACCATGGGCTTGCCACTGCTGGCTGCGGCTTGAGCCGGGCGCGCATAGGCGGCAAAGGGCGTGAGGCCGGTGGTCGCGATGCGCGGAATGGGACCATCGCTGGTTTCTTCGCTCAAGTCCGGGAGCGCGCCGAATGCGTCGGGGAGGCCGGCGACAGCGCTGCCGGAGGCATGAGCCTCCGCGTCAGGTGGCGCAGAGCCATCTGCGGGATATTGCTGCGGGTCGGCGGTGATGGTCACCGGACCAGTAGAAACTTCGTTGGCGATCTGGTTGCCGTTGCGGGTCGAGGTGATGGCGACTTCGGCACTCGGCCAACCGCCGTTCGGATCGTCGGTCAGCACCAGGCGCAGGACGAAGGCCACCGCGATCAGCGTCAGCACGCCGAACAGTATGCGCGCTATGGGGAGGTGCGGACGCTGCCCCGGCTTGCGCTTGCGCCCGGTCAGCGGGGTCGAAAGGTCATTGGCCATCGTGGAAGTTCCGCAGCAGCGAAGCACAAGGGGCGAGGCAGCGAATCAGCCGCCTCGCCCCAGCATTGATAGCATGCCACCTTATGTGGCTATTCGGCCTTGGGCGGATAGGCAGGGTTGGTCTCCTCGCCCATGACCAGCCGGATGGCATATTGCAGCTGGGTATCTTCCGAGCGCTCGGCGGGCACATAGACCGATGAGCCGACGGTCGCTTCTTCCTGACCTTCGATGGTGATGTGGCCAGCCAGGCCCGCTTCGCCGACGATTTCGTCGCGGCCTTGGAATTCCTCGGGCACGACCTGCTTGATCTCGATGTCGGGGGTGATGCCCAGCGCCTGGATCGAGCGGTTATTGGGGGTGTAGTAGCGCGCCGTGGTCAGGCGCATGGCACCATCGGGTCCCAGCGAGATGATAGACTGAACCGAGCCCTTGCCAAAGGAGCGCGTCCCGACAACGGTTGCGCGCTTGTGGTCCTGCAGCGCACCGGCGACGATTTCGGAGGCCGAGGCGGAGCCGCCATTGACCAGCACCACCAGAGGCACATCAGCCACTAGATCATCGAGCGAGTCCGGCTGGGCATCATAACGGCTGCTTTCCTGCGGAATACGTCCGCGGGTCAGCACCACTGCCCCCTGCTTGAGGAAGGCGTCGGCAACATAGACCGACTGGTCCACGAGGCCACCCGGATTGTTGCGCAGGTCGAGGATGATGCCCTTGGGCGCAACGCCATCGCGTTCGGCATAGATGTCCTTGAGCGCATTCTCGACGCCGACAAAGGCCTGTTCGGAGAAGCGGCTGAGACGGAGAACGGCAACGTCGCCCTGGCCCTCTTCAGCACCGCCTTCCATGCTCCAGCGCACGGCGCGCATGGCGATCGTGGCGCGGGTCAGGTCGAAGTCGATCGGCTCGTCGACGCCTTCACGAACCACGGTCACCTTGATCGAGGTGCCGATCGGCCCGCGCATCTTGTCGACGGCTTCGTCCAGCGTCAGGCCCTGAATGTCCACGCCGTCGAGTTGAACGATCAGGTCATTGGCCATGATACCCGCCTTGGCGGCCGGCGTGTCGTCGATCGGCGAGATAACCTTGATCACCTCGTCTTCCATGGTGACTTCAATGCCAAGGCCGCCGAATTCGCCCGACGTATCCTCGCGGAAGTCGCTGGCATCGGCCGGCGGCAGATAGCCCGAATGGGGGTCGAGCGAGGTCAGCATGCCCTGGATGGCGGCGCGGATCAGTTCCTCTTCATCCGGCGGATCGACATATTCGGCGCGGATGCGATCGAAAACTTCGCCGAAAAGGTTGAGGTCGGCATAGATCTCGAGCGGGTCGCGCGGCGCCGCGGCGTTCTC
Source organism: Devosia sp. (assembly GCF_036563435.1). Classification (GTDB taxonomy): domain Bacteria; phylum Pseudomonadota; class Alphaproteobacteria; order Rhizobiales; family Devosiaceae; genus Devosia. The sequence goes on along the minus strand of NZ_DATCMJ010000014.1, from coordinate 119,677 downwards.
TTCCGCAGTCGGCTCGGGTTCTTCGCCGCTCGGCGCAGGCTCGACATCCGGTGCAGCATCGGGGGACTGGTCGACATCGGTCGGCGCAAGGTCCTCCGTTGGAGCAGGCGCGGACGGCTCCTGGGCGATCAGGAAACCGGCAGGCAGAGACAGCGCCACCACGATGGCCAGCGTGCTTATGGGATTAAGGCGCATGGGATTTTTATCCACTCTGTGTCGGGGTCGCCCACCATCCGGTCGGATCGATAGGCTCGTTGTTTTCTCGAAGTTCAATATAGAGGGTGGGCTGGTCGGCGCCAGCATTGGTGGTGACCGAGCGGCCAATTGTGCGTGAGCCCATGGTGCCCAGCGGCATGCCCATCTGCACGAACTGGCCGATATCAACGGTGATCGTTTCCAAACCTGCCAGAAGTGCGGTGTAGCTCTGGCCGGTATTGAGAATGACGATTTGGCCGTAATTGAGGTAGGGGCCCTTATAGAGCACCCAGCCGTCGGCCGGGGCGACGACCTGCGCGTCGGCCCGCGTCACCAGCGAAATGCCCTGGCTGATGCCGCCAAAGCCATCGCCGGCCCCATATTCGACCACGCTGACGCCATTGGCGGGCATGGTGAGATAGCCGCGGGCCGCCGGGAAGGGAATGGCCGGTTCGGTGCGGCCGGTGTTGGCAAGTGCCACCCGGATCTGCTCTTCGGTCAGGGCAGGTGCGTCAGGATCGGCGGGGGTGGCGGAGGGCGTGGTCACGGCAGTGGCCCGTTCGGAAAGGCTGCCGATCAGCTCCTGCAGTGTTGTGGCGCGCGCGGCTAGCGCCACCGCCTCGGCTTCGGCGGCGGCGAGCTCTTCGCTGCGCTGATCGATGCCCTGGCGGCGGGCCGCGATCAGGGTGGCAATGCGCAGCTGCTCTTCTTCGAGCACCTGGTAATTGGCCTTGAGCGTTGCTTCCTCGGCCAGGGCTTGGTTCTTGATTTCGGTCAGTGCCTGGAGGTCGGCCGTGACGGAATCAGCGCGGGCGCGCAGCTGGGGCACGATGGCGGCGATCAGCATGGCGCTGCGGGCTGAGCCCAGGGCATCGTCGGGATCAACGATCAGGGGCGGTGGCGGATTGAGCGTGATGCGCTCGAGCGCTGCCAGGACGTTGGCGATCTCGGCATTGGAGCCATCGAGCCGGCCGCGCACGTCGAGTTCCTGCACGATAAGTGCCGAGAGCCGCTCCTCGACATCGGCAACCTCGATCTCGGCCAGCTTGACCCGTTGCGCCGCCGCAATCAGCGCGGCGTTCTGCCGGGTCTGGTCGCCCTGCATTTCGGCGATCTCGGCCTTGAGCGCATCGATGCGCTCCTGGCTGAGCGTCAGGTTGGCTTCCATGGCCTCGAGATCGGCCTGGGTCGGCACTGCGGGGCCGACCGGGAGCGGTGTTGCAGCGGGCTCGGTTGGAGCGGCAGCGTCCAGTGCCGGATCGGCCACGGGACCGCGCAACGGCAGATTTTCGACGGGAGCTGCCGGTGCAGCCGGGTCAGCAGCCGCTGGGGCCTGGGCGGCAGGAGCCGGTGTTTCCGCCGGGGGTTCCGTTTGCGCCAGCAGAGGGACAGCAGACGTGCCGGCAAGCAGAGCCGCCGCCAACAGCAGTGCCAATCTGGTGCCGGGCCGCAGCGCCATGCTTTCTCCCACAGGGCCTCAGCCCGAATCATCGGCTGCACCATAGCAAGCTGCCGGAAAACCGAAGGTTAACGTTGCTTAACCATGCCGTGATGGCGAGCCACGGAGCAGGTCAGTCGCTGCGATGATAGGGATGGCCGCTCAGAATGGTGGTGGTGCGATAGAGTTGCTCGGCTAGCATGATGCGCACCAGCTGATGCGGCCAGACCATGGGAGAGAAGCTGATCGACAGGTCGGCCGTCCGCACATAGTCGGGATCGATGCCGTCGGCGCCGCCGATCACGAAGCTGATGGCGGGGCGGCCCTCGTCGCGCCACCGCAGGATCTGCTGGGCAAAGCTTTGGGAATCGATGGCCTTGCCGCGCTCGTCGAGCATTACGACGACGCCCTGCGGCAGGGCGGCCCGCAGGGCCTTGGCCTCGTCGACCTTGCGGCTGGGGGAGGAGGAGGCACGCGACTCCGGCAGCTCGATCACGTCAAAGCCGGTCAGGGCCAGCGGTTTGCCGCCGCCGGCCGCCCGGTCAAGGTAGCGTGAGACAAGCTCCCGCTCCGGCCCGGCCTTCATCCGGCCGATGGCCGCAATGGAAACGCGCACCAAGAAACCTAGTGCGCGTCAGCCGCGAAATCGGCCTGCCACATTTTTTCGATGTTGTAGAATTCGCGCACTTCCGGACGGAAGATGTGGACGATGACGTCGCCGGCATCCACCAGGACCCAGTCGCAATGGGGCAGACCCTCGATGCGCGGCTTGCCGAAGCCGGCATCGCGCAGGGCGGTCAGCATCTGGTCGGCCACGGCGCCGACGTGACGCTGCGAACGGCCCGAAGCGACCACCATGTGGTCTGCCAGCGAGGATTTGCCGGTGATGTCGACGGCAACGATTTCCTCGGCCTTGGCATCGTCAAGGCATTCGAGGATCACATCGATCATGGGGCGTTCCGGATTGGCCTTGACGGCGTCAGGCGTGGAAACGGTGTTCTCGGGCAGCGTGGCCATCAGCAATGGCCTTCCGCCCATGCCAGAGCATGGGTCATGCGTGGGTTCAGCATCCTTGGTTGTTGATCGGAATGCGCAGGCGTTTGATGAAACGGCAAGCAGTCAGTTCCTGTTCCGGTGACTAGTATCACACGGGAACAATATGCGCTCTCCATGACAGTTTCGCAAGATTGGTGCTTCACTTTGCCTTAACATGATGGTGTTGCGCCCGAATGGCCGAAGACGACAGCGCCGACTGGCGGCCATGGAGATAGACCCAGGCGCGTGGCCTGGTGGTGGCGAGGCGCGGTGCCTCTTCTTCGTCGATGCGCCAGCGCGAGAGGTAGTGAGCCGCGATGGAGGCCGGCGCGCGGCGCTGCGAACCGGGCCGGACATAGACCGCAATCGGCACCATGGCGGCAATATTGCGCCAGCGCTCCCAACGGTGAAAGTCGGCGAGGTTGTCGGCCCCCATGATCCAGACAAAGTGCCTGTCGGGCAGGGTCTGGGTCAGGAAGCGCACCGTCTGCCAGGAATAGGTAAAGCCCTGTGCCGCCTCGAAACCGGTCACGCGGACCCGGGGATTATCGAGCATGGCTCGGGCGGCGCTGACGCGATCGGCCAAGGGCGCGAGTTCCCGGTGGTCCTTGAGCGGATTGCCGGGGGTGACCAGGATCCAGAGCGCGTCGAGCCGGAGGCGGCGCAAAGTTTCTTCGACCACGAGCCGGTGGCCTTCATGGACGGGATTGAAGCTGCCGCCGAACAGGCCAATCCGCATGCCGGCGCTGGAAAGGGGCAGTTCGGTGATGCCGGGGATGCGGATGGGGTGGCGCAGGGTCAATCGGCACCAGGGCGGACGGTTGTCGCGCCCTCCCCCTTGAGGGGAGGAGTTGGGGTGGGAGTTTTGAATGTCGAGCGAGTGGGAAGGCCAGAACCCCCACCCTTGATCCCTCCCCTCAAGGGGGAGGGAGACGACTGATGCCCTAGTGCTCCCAAATCCTTCATTATGGCCGTGTCTGGCCGTTGCCGCGCACGTGGTATTTGAAGCTGGTCAATTGCTCGACGCCGACCGGGCCGCGGGCATGCATCTTGCCGGTGGCGATGCCGATCTCGCCGCCGAAGCCGAACTCGCCGCCATCGGCGAACTGGGTGGAGGCGTTGTGGACGAGGATTGCCGAGTCGATCTGGTTGAAGAACTTTTCTACCGCTGCCGGATCTTCGGCGATGATCGCCTCGGTGTGGTGGCTCGAATAGTGCTCGATATGGGCGATGGCCGCATGGAGGCTATCGACCACCTTCACCGAGATGATGGCGTCCTCGTATTCGGTCTTCCAGTCCTCTTCGACGGCTGGCCTGGCCTCGGGGAACAGCGCCATCACCGCCGCGTCACCGCGGATTTCGCAGCCTTTGGCGACGAGCGCGTCGACGACCGGCTTGAGGTGCGTGGCCGCGACGTCCCGGTGCACAAGGAGGGTTTCGGCGGCGCCGCAGATGCCGGTGCGGCGCATCTTGGCATTGACGGTAACATTTACCGCCTTCTCGAGGTCGGCGCTCTTGTCGATATAGACATGCACCAGGCCCTCGAGATGGGCGAAAACCGGGACGCGGGCTTCTTCCTGGACGCGCGCAACGAGGGTCTTGCCGCCACGCGGCACGATGACGTCGATATTGCCGCCGAGGCCGCCCAGCATTTCGCCAACCGCGGCGCGATCTGTGGTGGGCACCAGCTGAATGCATTCCACCGGCAGGCCAGCGGCATGGAGACCGTCCAGCATGCAGTCGACGATGGCCTTGCTGGAGTGGAAGCTATCGCTGCCGCCGCGCAGGATGACGGCATTGCCGGACTTGATGCAGAGGGCGCCGGCATCGGCGGTGACATTGGGGCGTGATTCAAAGATCACGCCGATGACACCCAGCGGTGTGCGCACGCGCTCGATATGGAGACCGTTGGGGCGGTCCCATTCGGCGATGGTGGCACCAACGGGATCGGGCAATTCGGCGATGGTTTTGACTGCCGCCACGATGCCGTCGATGCGGGCGTCCGTCAGCAGGAGCCGGTCAAGGAAGGCCTTGGAAATGCCCTTGGCTTCGGCCAGGGCCATGTCCTTGCTGTTGGCCTGGAGAATGGCCTTGCGGTGAGCGTTGATGGCGCCCGCTGCGACGGTGAGCGCCATCTGCTTCTGCTGGGCGGTGGCAAGCGCCAGCGCCCGGGCACCGAGACGGGCATTGCGACCGATCGCGTTCATGATGTCGCTGATGGAGCCTTGTACTTCAGCCAAGCTCATCTGCCATTTCCTCCTTGGCGCCCACCAGCACCAGATTGTCGCGATGCACGAGGGCCGCCCGGTTTCCGGTGCCGAGCAGTTCGACCACGGCATCGCTCCGCTTGCCCATGACCAGCCGCGCCTCGTCGCTGTCGAGCCCGACAAGGGCTCGGGCGATCTCCAGCCCATCCGGGTTGCAGATGGCGATGGCGTCGCCGCGCTCGAACTCGCCTATGACCTTGGTAACGCCTATCGGCAGCAATGACTTGCCCTGGAGCAGGGCCCGGGCAGCACCGGCATCGACCTGCACGGTGCCGGCAACGGCGAGGCTGCCCATGATCCAGCGTTTGCGCGCCTGCGCCCTTGTCTGAGCCGGGTGGAACAGGGTGTGCCTCGTGCCCTCGGTCAGCGCGCGCAGCGGGTGGTCTTCGGTCCCCTTGGCGATGATCATGGCGGTGCCTGCCTGCGTTGCGATCTTGCCCGCCTCGACCTTGGTGGTCATGCCGCCGCGCGACAGGTGGCTGGCAGCGCCTCCCGCCATGGCTTCGATGGCAGGGGTGATCTGGCGGACCACCGGCAAATGCTGGGCATCGGGATCTTTCGCCGGCGGAGCAGTATAGAGCCCGTCGACATCGCTCAGCAGCACCAGGCAATCGGCCTCGATCATGGTGGCGACGCGCGCCGAAAGCCGGTCATTGTCGCCATAGCGGATCTCGGCGGTGGCAACGCTGTCATTCTCGTTGATGATCGGCACGGCGCCGAGCCCCAGAAGCGTCGCGATGGTGGTGCGGGCATTGAGATAGTAGCGCCGCTCTTCGGTGATGTTGGGGGTGATGAGGATTTGCCCAGTGACGATGCCGTGCCGCCCGAGGGCTTCCGCCCAGGCCTGCGACAGGGCGATCTGGCCGGCACTGGCGGCCGCCTGCGACTGCTCCAGCGTCAATGCAACTGCCGACAGGCCCAGCAGTCCGCGGCCCAGGGCGATGGCACCCGAAGAGACGATCACCACCTCGCAGCCACCCGCCTTGAGCCCGGCGATGTCTTCGGCAAGGCCCGCCAGCCACTCAGCGCGCAACTTGCCAGTCCTGTCGACCAGAAGGGCCGAGCCGATCTTGATGGTTAAACGACGATAGGAAGCGAGGGCGTTCACGGCGTCCAATTGGGTTCCACCTTGCGCCGTTCGGCTTCGAGCCGCGCTGCCTTTTCGGCGTCCAGCGTCTCGATGACCCCATAAAGCACCATGTCGGTGCCCTTGCCGGTCACGCCCGAGACCTGAAGGACATCGGCCTTGCTGAGCTTCTTGAGCAGCTTGACCTTTTCCTTGATGTCGTCGGGCTCCATGGCGTCGACCTTGTTGAGCACCACGATCTCCGGCTTTTCGCCTAAGCGCTCGTCATAGGCGACGAGCTCGTTGCGGATGGTCTGGTAGGCGGTCTTGACATCGTCCTGCGTGCCATCGATCAGGTGGATCAGGACGCCGCAACGCTCGATATGGCCCAGGAACCGGTCCCCGATACCCGCGCCTTCGCTGGCGCCCTCGATCAGGCCGGGAATATCGGCCAGGACGAAGTCGCGCTCGCCAATCGATACGACGCCGAGGTTGGGATGGAGCGTGGTGAAGGGATAATCGGCGATCTTGGGCTTGGCGGCAGAAACGGCGGCGAGAAAGGTCGACTTGCCGGCATTGGGCAGGCCCACGAGGCCGGCATCGGCGATGAGCTTGAGCCGAAGCCAGACCCACTTTTCCGTGCCCGGCAAGCCCGGATTGGCATGGCGTGGCGCCTGGTTGGACGAGGTCTTGAAATGGGCATTGCCAAAGCCGCCATTGCCGCCGGACAGCAGCACGACGCGCTGGCCGACTTCGGTGAGGTCGGCGATCAGGGTTTCGTTGTCGTCCTCGAAGACTTGGGTGCCCACCGGCACGCGCATGACCACGTCGGCGCCGTCGGCACCAGTCCGCAGCTTGCCCATGCCGTGGGTGCCGGTCTTGGCCTTGAAGTGCTGCTGGTAACGGTAGTCGATCAGCGTGTTGAGCCCATCGACGCATTCGACGATGATGTCGCCGCCGCGGCCGCCATTGCCGCCATTGGGGCCGCCGAACTCGACGAATTTTTCGCGCAGAAACGACACGGCGCCAGCGCCGCCATCGCCCGAGCGGATATAGACCTTGGCCTGATCAAGAAATTTCATTGTGCTCTGGCCTTCCAGACGCTGCGCGTCAGTTTTGTGTCGATATGCTCCACCTCGGCGTTGCGCGCAAGGCAGAGCAGCTGGGAGCGTCCAGTTTCGGTGAAGCCAAGCTTGCGCTGGATGGCGAGGGACGCGGCATTGAAGTGAAAGACGCCGGAATAGATGGTGTCGTGGCTGGTGGCGTCAAAGAACCAGTCGAGGCTTGCCGTCACCGCTGCCGTCATGATGCCCCGCCCCCAGAAGGGCTTGCCGAGCCAATAGCCGATGATCGGGCCCTGCGGGCCGCGGTGAAAGCCGACATGGCCCGCCAGCCCCTCCCCAGGCAGCTCGATGGTGAGGTTGGTTTCCTCGGCCGGAAGACCAGGTACGCGGCTGCGCAGCCAGGCCTTGGCATCGGCAAGGTGGTAGGGAAAAGGCACCCGGGCCAAGTTGCCGGACACGTCGAGATCATTGAGGTAGCGCGCAATGGGCTCGGCATCGCCCACCTGTGCGGGGCGCAGGAGGAAGCCGGCGGTCTGCAGGGTGACATTCATCGGACGAAGTCCAGGCGCATGGTCATCAACGTCCGGCCTTCAAGCGTGCCGGCCTGATCTATGGCTTCACCCGTCTCGATAAAGCCGAGCTTGCGCAGGACCCCACGCGAACCATGGTTGCTCAAGAGCGCACGGGAGCGGAGGGCGGGATAGCCAGCTTGGCGAGCAGCCGCGACTACTGCAGTTGAGGCCTCGGTGGCAAAGCCCTGCCCCCAATGAGGCTTGCCTAGCCAATAGCCGAGCTCGGGCAGCGCATCGGGCAAGATGTTCAAGCCGACCACACCGATGAAACGGTTCTCATGGAGGATCGACCAAGCGAACTCCTCTGGTCCGCGGGCGATGTGCTCCACGAAGAATTGGCCGTCGCTTTCGCCATAGGGATGGGGCAGGCGCGCCAGCACTTCGTAGATGGCCCTGTTGTTGGCAAGCACCGCCATCTCCGGCACGTGGGTCAGAGTGGGCGTGGCCAGCACCAGTCGCTCGGTCACCAATTCAGCCGGCAGGCGATCCCTCATGCTGCTCATCTGCATTCATCCACATGGGCCAAAGACGAAAAAGGGGAACCGGCGGACCGGTTCCCCTTGATCAATCTTGCATTTGCAAAACACGAGCCGGGGAACGGGTCACCGGCCGGGTTGCTAGACCTGCCGGGTTATTCGGCGGCCTCTGCCGGGGTGACGGATACGAACACCTTGGAATTTGCACGGGTGCGGAAGGTCACCGCGCCATCGACGAGTGCGTAGATGGTGTGATCCTTGCCCAGGCCAACGCCGGTGCCGGGGTGCCACTTGGTGCCGCGCTGGCGGATGATGATGTTGCCGGCAACGACAGCTTCGCCACCGAACTTCTTCACGCCAAGACGACGGCCAGCGGTATCACGACCGTTGCGGGATGAACCGCCTGCTTTTTTGTGTGCCATCTATCGAGCTCCTTATTCCTGGTCGGCCTTGGGTGCGGCCTTCTTGGCCGGGGCCTTCTTCGCCGGCTTTTCAGCGGCGGTGTCTTCGTTGGTTTCGGCAGCGGCCTTCTTGGACGAAGCCTTCTTTGCCGGTGCCTTGGCTTCGGTCGCTTCGGCGGAAGCAGCTTCAGCCTTGGGGGCCTTGGCGCCCTTCTTGGCCGGAGCGGCTTCGCTCACGCTTTCAGTCGACTGGGCAACGCCGGCGGCCTTGATGGTCGGCTGGGCGCCGCCGGTCAGGATCTCGGTGATGCGCACGGTCGAAAGGAGCTGGCGGTGGCCGTTGCGGCGACGGTAGTTGTGGCGACGGTTCTTCTTGAAGATGATGACCGTCTTCTGCTTGCGGGTCTCGAGCAGTTCGGCGGCGACAAGCGCGCCTTCAACCAGCGGAGCGCCCACTTCGCCATCGACCATCAGAACCTGGTCGAAGGTGACGATGGTGCCGGCTTCGGCATCGAGCTTTTCAATCTTGAGAACGTCGTTGGCGGCAACCTTGTACTGCTTGCCACCGGTCTTGATCACGGCGAAATTCATTGCTTACCTGAACGCGTCAAACGTCCGGTCCCATTTTGTCGCGCTCTGTGGCGCCGCAGGCAAAGCCTTGAGCCCTGCGGTCTTCGAACAGTCAGCCGGAGATCAAACCGGCAGGCAGCCTCGAACAGCGTTTTCAACAAAGAAAAGCGCGCCAGCAAGCCGGCGCGTGTTTCAGGTGGCGCTTATCGGCGGAAACAGGCTCGGAGTCAAGCCTTGCCTAGGCGCTTATGGCTCAGCCTTGGCCGTTGGGATACCAGTTGCGCAGCCGCACTTCGCTGTCGGGACCGACCTCCGTCTCGAGCACGGAGAGGTCGCTATCGCCATAGTGATAGGGATAGACGATGCGGGGCTTGAAGACGTTGATGGCTTCCACCGCCTGCTCCGGCGTCATCGTATAGGGCAGGTTCATGGGCAGGAAGGCGACTTCCACAGCGGTCAGCCCCAGCATGTCCTCTGTCGGCTCGGTGTCGCCGGCGACGTATACGACCTTGCCGCCCAGGGTCAGCAGGTAGCCATTGCCGACGCCCACCGGATGGTACTGCATCCGGTCCTCGGTGATGTTATGCGCGGCGATCGCCCGCACGGCGATGCCGTTGAGGCTGGTCTCCTCGCCATTGGCGATGGCGCTGGCATTGGCCTTGAGCGCCTCGGGCAGCTTGTCGAACACTTCCTGGCTGGTGAGGATCGGTGCCGAGCCGGCGATGGCTTCCAGCGTTGGCAGGTCGAAATGGTCGCCATGGCCATGCGTGATCAGGATCGCGGTCGGCGCGGGCAGGCGTTCGTAAAGCGCGGCGCCACCCACGGGGTCCACATAGATCACCTCGTTGCCGAAGCCGAGCAGGAGGCTGGCATGGTCCACCGGGTGGATGACGATGTCGCCATCGTCGGTTGGAACTTTGTCCCCTTCGAGCGCTGCCTCCTGCGCCAGAACAGGATTGCTGACTCCGGCCATTCCGACCAAGGGCAGGGCGGCCATGCCGGCAATAACGTGACGTCGTTTGAACATTTGAGTCTCCCTCTCCAACATCCATAAGCAACGCCGCTGCGCCCGCCCGGTTCGCCGTGCACGCTTTCGTGACCAGTGTGGCGCGCATCCGGTGCAACCCTTTGTCATCATATTGCCAAGGGGAGTTGCAGCCCACCGAATGCTATGTCATAAGCCCGCCCGTATCGACCAGCCGCACCCGCCCAGGGTGCCCAATCGATCTCGCGGAGAGATGGCAGAGTGGTTGAATGCACCGCACTCGAAATGCGGCATAGGGGCAACTCTATCGGGGGTTCGAATCCCTCTCTCTCCGCCACTTCCGTTTCTAAGTAGCCGGACACGCTTCAACGCCCGAAATCAAGAACTTCAGAACGCCTCTGAGGTGCAGGAGTGTCTTTCAGCATGGCATCCTTGGCTGGATCCCAGACCTGTCATTCCACAGCGTAATTGCTAAGCGGTTCCAGCCGGTGATGGGCAAGGTCATGAAAGAGTTAGCTTCAGACCCGTAGCGCTACAGGGGGTGCGCGGCTCGTCCAAGTTACCGGTACGGTTGCCGAAAAGAAGAGCTCGCCTGGAAGAAGCGGCTGCCCGGGGCTGCTCAGCAAGGTGTTCCTCTCGCTCCGCCGCGTTCCCGAATCATCTGCTTTCGCTGTTGGTGGACCGTTAGTTGTGCGGTCGCTATAATGGTTCATGACCATGCAGAACGACCTGTTCGGACCTGTGAAACCTTCGTACCCAGAGGGCTTCCGCTACGGCGCTGGCGTCATTCCTCCCGATCTTCAGCACGACACGCTGCGCAACTTCGCTGACTTGCCGTTCAAGGCGTTTGACTTTCATGGCTTTGAGGGCAAGCGGCGGGTGGTTTCGTTTGGCTGGCGGTATGATTTCGGGACGGAGCGCTTGCAGCCAACCGAGCCAATGCCCGCCTTCCTTGAACCGGTTCGCGCCCTTGCCGCCGAATTTGCCGGACTGGAGCCCGAGCGGCTGCAGCAGGCCCTGGTTACCGAATATAGCCCCGGAGCCCCGATCGGCTGGCACAGGGACAAGGCGGTGTTTGGCGCCATTGTCGGCGTATCGCTGCTTTCGCCCTGCACGTTCCGGCTGAGGCGTAAAGTTGGCGCCAAGTGGGAGCGGGTGTCGCTGACGGCAGAACCGGGTTCGACCTATCTCTTGTCAGGACCGGCCCGCCAGGAGTGGGAGCATTCGATTCCTCCGGTGGAGGAACTGCGGTTCTCCATCACATTCCGTGAGCTACGGGACAGGTGACGCCGCCTCAGCTCTCGACCCAGGCGACCCAGCGTTTCTTCCGCTCGGCCTCCCCGTCCATGTCGCGGCAATTACCGTAGATGGCAAACTCCTGCAGCTGGGCCGCCACCGTGAGTTCGCGGTCTGCGACGCGCACAGTGACGCTGGCCCGGTCGGGCGCGAGCATGTTCACTCCATCGCCTAAAACAGCGGGTCGCGCTCCGCCATTTTCCCAGCGCCAGACTGCAGCTTCCGCGGCTTGCTCCAGTTCGTTCAGGGCTGGGTTGCCCTTGTAGGCGGGTAGGTAGATGTCTTGCTTCGCGATGGCCGCGAGGAAGTCCGTTGCCGAGGCGGGCGTCAGCCTGCCGTAGCGCTGGCGATCCGGCATGACGATGACGGAGGGGGCGAAACGGCACCCCCCGATGTGAGTACATTGGAGGACATCAATGCCAAAGTCGGGAGCTGCTGCCGCCAGTGCCTTGAACACGGGAAAGCCGTAGCGCGCGCAGCAGGCATCGGTCTTGGCGTCGGTGCAGCAGAGGATTGTGCGCCGGAGGGGCCTGCCCTCCAATACCTCTCCCTGATGCCAGCGTGCGACAAGCTCTGCCGCATGATCCTGATCGCGCGGCAGGACCGCCGTGGCGTCCGGGAAAGACAAAATCTCGAGCGGCTGTTCATCGCCCACGTCGACAAGGCCAACATATCGTCCGTTGCCCGAAGCCGCTTTCATCGCTGCACGCAGTGGCGGCTCCAGACCGGCTGTCTCGAAGCGCGGCCGACGCCAGCTACCCTTGGGCCAGCGGATAAACAGGTGCCGCTCCGCCAGGGCTGCAGTTCCCGCCAAGGGCTCCCCGCAGTCCATCGCGTGATCGGTACAGAAGCGGCGCACGGGCATCTATTGGGCCTGAGGCGGCAGGCTCACGCCATAGATTTCGGCGATGTCATCGAGCATCATATAGGCACTGTAAATGCCGCCGCCGAGATTCCAGGCCAGTTCCTCGACCCGCGAGACCTTGCCGTTCTTGACCGCTTCGAGCTGGAGGAACAGCGGGTCGTTGAGCCACTCGTCGAGATTGGCGACGGACTCGGCCGGATCGTCGTCGGGCGCGAAATAGAAGATGCGATCGCCGCCCATTTCCGGAATGCGTTCCTTGCCGATCTGGACAAAAGTTTCTTCGCTCTGCTGCAAAGCCGGCCGTGCGAAGCCGACCAGATCCAGCACGACTCCGGGGAAAGAATGATCGGAATAGATGCGCGTACGGCCCGGCGCGAAGCGGACGAGCGAGATCTCTTCCTCGGTTCCGTCTCCGATGGCTGCGCCCAGCTCGGCTGCCCGCGCCTTGAAGGCATCCACCTTGGCCCTGGCCTCCTCGCCCAAATCGAGCACTTCGCCGTAGAAGGCATAGTTTTCCAGCCATTCCGATCCGATCGTCTCCGAAAGCACGGTCGGAGCAATGGCGGAAAGCTGCTCATAGACCTGTTCCTGGCGAACCTTGGTGCCGATGATGAGATCGGGTTCGAGCGCGGCCAGAACTTCGAGGTTGATGGCCGTCTCGGTTCCGAGCGAGACGGTGTCGGTGAGCTGATCAGCGATATGGGGGTAGAACGGGTCGCCGGCCCAGGATTGCGCCGCGCCCACCGGCACCACGCCGAGATGGAGCAGTGCCTCGGTGCCTTCATTGGTGAGGATGGCGACGCGCTTGGGCGCGTCGGGAACTTCGGTGACGCCCATGGCATGGGTGATTTCGCGCGCCGCCAACGGCGTCGAAATGGCGAGCGAAAGGGCTGCAGCAGCAAGCAGGAGCTTGGTCATAGGAGGTCTCTCGAAGCGGATCAGCGAGTGGAGGGGAGTTCGTAGATCTTTTCGAGATCGTCGAGCAGGAGGTTGGCTGCAAGAATGCCGCCTGCCGTGTTCCAGATGGCATCGTCCACAGCATAGGCCTTGCCGGCCTTCACCACGGGCAGGTTCTGCCACAGGGGATCGCTGGTCCAGTCATTGGCCTGGCTCTGGGCGGCGCCGTCGCCGGTCTCATAGACGAAGTAGAACAGGCGGTCGCCGTCGAAGTCGGGGATGCGCTCCTTGCCAACGTCGTCGGCAAATTCGGCCTTGTCCTGCACGGCCGGACGCTTGAAGCCGATTTCGCTGAGGATCAGGCCGGCGAAAGTGTCCTTGTAGTAGATGCGTGTCAGAGAGGCCATGAAGCGGCCGAGCGAGATTTCTTCTTCCAGCAGCGGACCGGCCGCTTCGGCGATGCGGTCGATGCGGGCGTCGAAATCGGCCAGCGCCGCCTTGCCCTCTTCGCCCTTGCCGGCGGCATCGGTATAAAGGGCCATGTTGATCTTCCAGTCGCCACGGAGGCGCTCGGACATCACCGTAGGCGCGATGGCGGAAAGCTGCTCGTAGATCTTTTCCTGGCGCGTCTTGTTGCCCACGATCAGGTCGGGCTCGAGTGCGGCGATGGCTTCGAGATTGATGGCGGATTCCTCGCCCACCACCGTCACGTCGGCCATCTGCTCGGCGATATGATCATACCACGGGTCGCCCAGCCAGGAGCGCACCGCACCAATCGGTGTCACGCCAACGGCCAGCAGCGCCTCGGTGCCTTCATTGGTCAGGACAACAATGCGCTGCGGATTGTCCGGCACATCCGTCACGCCCATGGCATGGGTGATTTCCCGGGCCGAAACCGGCAGGGCGGACACCAGGGCGGCGAGCGCAAGGCTGGCCAGAACGGAACGGCGGAGGAGCTTCATCTTTTGACTCGAACTTGACAGAAGAGCTCATAAAATGATCTTGGCTTCACGCAGAAGTCAACATGACTTTCCCGATCATCTTTGCGAGTGGCCATCCTGCTCCAGGCTCCATCCAGTTCGATGCCGCTGTCGCGCCCGTTGCCGGCCGGGATGCTCTATCTTTGCCTCGCCATCCTGCTTGCTGCTGCGATGGTGCTGAGCCTCACGACAGGTTACCGCGTCTATTCCCTCGCGATGGTGTGGCAGGCACTGACCGACTTCGACGCTTCCGAGGCCGCAACAGTGATCACCACGCTGCGCCTGCCGCGCGCGGTGATTGCGCCCCTGGTGGGCGCTGGGCTGGCCATAGCAGGCGTCCAGGTGCAGACGCTGTCGCGCAACCGCATCGCCTCGCCCGACACGCTGGGCCTCAATGCCGGCGCTTCGCTAGCAGTGGTGGTCGCCAGTGCCGTGTTCGGCGTCAGTTCTCTGGTGGGCCTGTCGCTCACGGCAGCCATGGGTGCTCTGGTGACGAGCATCCTCGTTTTCGCGCTGGCGATCGGTGCCGGAGGCCTGTCGCCGATCCGAATCGTCCTGATCGGGGTGACCATTGCCGGGCTCGGGCAGTCGATCGTCCAGATCATCCTCACCAACAACGAGGCCCAGCTGCAGAACCTGCTGTTCTGGCTGGCCGGCTCCTTCGTGGACCGGCCGATGAACCTCGCGCTCAACGGCGCGCCGATCATTGCAGCGGGCACGCTCCTTGCTCTCGTGCTGGCCCGACCCTTGGACGCCATGCAGGCTGATGACGACACGGCCTCCGGCCTTGGCGTGCCGGTGACGCTGGTGCGGATCGGCTGCTTTCTGTCCGTTTCGCTCCTGACCGGTGCCTCGGTGGCCATGGCTGGGCCGGTCAGCTTCATCGGCCTTGTCGTGCCCCATGCCGCGCGCAAGCTGGTCGGCCTCCGGCACGGCCGGCAGATCGTTGCGGCGGCCTTGCTGGGCGCGATCTATGCCACCCTGGCCGATGTTGCCGCGCGCTTCGTGATCTTCCCGCTCGAGGCGCCGGTCGGGGCGATCACGGCTGTTGTCGGCGGCATTGTCCTGGTCGTGCTCCTGCGCCGGAGGGCGGCATGACCGGATTGCCCAGCCAGTTGTCACAGGCACGCGCCCCGCTCGCCCTGGCCCTGCTGTGCGGTGCCTTCCTGTTGCTGGGCGCCTGCGGCGTGGCCCTGGGTTCCACCTGGATACCGCTCGAGCAGGTGGTGTCCGTCATTCTGGGCGCAGGAGAAAAGACCGAGCGGCTGATCGTCCTGCAGCTACGCCTGCCGCGCGTCGTGATCGCCGCGCTAGCTGGCGGCGGTATGGCAGTTGCCGGCTTCCTGCTGCAAAAGATCACCCGCAACGCCCTGGCTTCGCCCGGCGTGCTTGGCGTGATCGATGGCGCGGCGCTCGGGGTCGTCATCTTTCTTGCCGCCCTCTCCAACGAGTCCAATGCGCTGGTCACGTCCATTGCCTACCAGCCGCTGGCGGCGATGGTGGGTGCGGTGCTGGGCATCGGCATGGTGTTCTTTCTCAGTGGCCGGCAGTCGACTTCCGCCGTGCGCCTGCTGCTGTTCGGCATCGCGGTCGCCGCCGTGTTCAAGGCACTGGTCATGGTCATGATGCTGATCGGGCCGATCTACCGGACAAGCCAGGCGGCGCGCTGGATCGCCGGCGCGGTCAACGAGATCAACTGGAGCGAGATCCAGGTCACGCTGCTCATGTTGCTGCCGCTGCTGGTCCTGACCTTCTTCGCCGCCCGGCGCCTGCCGCCTGCCGATTTAGACGAGGTTTCGGCGCGCAGCGTTGGCCTCGACCTGCCAATTTTCCGCGTCGCCATCTTTGCGCTGGCTGCGGGACTGACGGCGGTGTCCGTGGCCTTTGTGGGCGGCGTTGGCTTTATCGGGCTGATGGCGCCGCATCTGGCGCGGCTGGTGGTGGGCCGCAATGTCTATGCGGGCCTCCTGGGCAGTTTCCTGCTTGGCGCTGCCATGCTGGTGGGCGCCGACCTCATCGTGCGCGTGCTGTTCAGCCCAGTTGAAGTGCCCGCCGGTACGGTGACGGCGGTGATCGGCGCGCCCTATTTCCTTTTCCTTTTGATGAGCAGGCAACGCCATGACGGATAAAGCGGCGATCGCCGTAGATACGCTGTCGCTGGGCTATGGCAGCACCACCATCCTCGACGCGCTGTCGCTCGACATTCCGCGCGGCAAGATCACCGTTCTGGCCGGTCCCAATGGCTGCGGCAAGTCGACTTTGCTGCGCGCCATTCGACGCCTTCATAAACCGAGCGGTGGCCGCATCCTCCTCGAAGAAGGCGATATCGCGCAACTGGGCGAACGACTCCTCGCCCGACAGATCGGGCTCCTGGCGCAGAGCCCTTCGGCCCCCGACGACATGACTGTGGAAGAACTGGTTCGCCTTGGGCGCTACCCTCACCAGACCATGCTGCGGCCCTGGAGTCTCGCGGACACGGAGGCACTCGAGCGCGCCATGGCGGGAACAGGCGTGTCCCATCTGCGCCACCGGCATCTGGGCTCGCTGTCGGGCGGGCAGTTGCAGCGCGTCTGGATTGCCATGGTGCTGGCGCAGGAAACCGACATCGTCTGCCTCGACGAGCCGGTCAATCACCTCGACATGTCGCACCAGCTCGATTGCCTTGACCTCGTGCGCCAGCTCAACAGCGACCATGGACGCACGGTCGTGCTTGTGCTGCACGATCTCAACTTGGCCGCCCGCTACGCCGACCAGCTGGTGTTCCTGCGCAATGGGGTCGTGGCTGCCAGTGGACGTCCCGAGGAGCTGATGACCGAGGCGCTGATTGCGCAGGTGTTCGATGTCGACGCCATGGTGATCACCGATCCGGCCTACGGACGGCCGCTCTGCATCCCCCTGCGGACCCGCTGAGCGCGCGGTCGCGCTGCGCCCCCTTGACCCTTGCGCAGCAGCAGACCACAAACTCAGCCGTCTGTGCCGGCTGAAGGATCGATGATGCGCCGCTACCCCCGCGACATGCATGGCTATGGCGCCAACCCTCCCGATGCCAACTGGCCGGGCGGCGCCCATGTGGCGGTCCAATTCGTGCTCAACTACGAAGAGGGCGGCGAGAACAACATCCTTCACGGCGACGCGGCGTCGGAAGCTTTTCTTGTCGACGTGCTGGGCGCGCAGCCCTGGCCGGACCAGCGCCACGCCAATGTGGAGTCCATGTATGAATATGGCGCACGCGCCGGCTTCTGGCGGCTGCATCGGCTGTTCACGGACGCCGGATTGCCCGTCACCATCTATGGCGTGGCCACGGCGCTGATGCGGGCGCCGGCCCAGGTTATGGCCATGCAGGAGGCGGGCTGGGAAATCGCCAGCCATGGTCTCAAATGGGTGCAGCACAAGGACATGCCGCCCGAAGTTGAGCGCGAGCAGATCCGCGAGGCCATACGGCTTCATACCGTGGCGACAGGCGAGCCGCCGCGCGGCTGGTATACGGGCCGATCCTCGCTCAACACGGTGGACCTAGTGAGCGAAACGGGCAACTTCGCCTATGTTTCGGATACCTATGACGATGATCTGCCCTATTGGCGCGTGTCGGGCGGCAAGCCGCAGCTGATTATCCCCTATACGCTCTCGGCCAACGACATGCGCTTTGTCACTGCGCCCGGCTTCGATACGGGCGAGGAATATTTCCAGTTCCTCAAGGACAGCTTCGACTGCCTCTATGCCGAAGGGGAAAGGGGCGCGGCCAAGATGATGTCGGTAGGGCTTCATTGCCGCCTCGTCGGGCAGCCAGGCCGCTTCCAGGGTCTCAAACGCTTCGTCGACTACATCAAGTCTTTCGACAAGGTCTGGGTGCCGACACGATTGCAGATCGCCCAGCACTGGGCCGCCGAGCACCCCTATCAGGCGCCTTCCGTGCGTCCGTCCGAACTGGCCAGGGATGACTTTGTCACCCGCTATGGATCGATCTTCGAGCACTCGCCCTGGATCGCCGAGCGGGCCTGGGAGGGTGAACTCGGCCCGGCCAATGACACGGCGGTGGGCCTCCACTTTGCCCTGCGCAGCCAGTTCCGCATGGCCACTGCGGAAGAACGGCTTGCCGTGCTGCGCGCCCATCCCGATCTTGCCGGCAAGCTGGCGGCGGCGCGGCGGCTGACCGAGGCTTCCACTGCTGAACAGGCTTCCGCAGGCCTCGATACGCTGACCGATGCCGAGCGGGATCGCTTCACCGCGCTCAATGGCGCCTATGTGCAAAAGTTCGGCTTCCCCTTCATCATTGCCGTTCGCGACAACACCAAGGCGTCGATCCTCCAAGCCTTTGAGCGCCGGCTCAATAATTCTTCCGAGGCCGAGCTTGCCACCGCTGCCGCACAGGTGGAACGTATCGCCCTGCTGCGCCTCCAGGCGTTCCTGCCGTAAGCCCCGCATCCTTTTGTGATCTGACCCATGACCAGCTACGCCACACCCAGTGCCGGATTGCCGCCGCAGTCCGCGCTTCATACTCAGCGGGCCGTTTTCACCGAGGCTTATGCCTTCCTGCCGCGCGGGGTGATGCGCGACATCGTCACCTCTTACCTGCCGCATTGGCGCGACACGCGCTGCTGGGTCATCGCGCGTCCCCTGTCGGGTTTCGCCGAGACCTTCTCGCAATACATTGTGGAAGTCCTGGCCGGTGGCGGCAGCGAGCAGCCCGAACCGAATGGGCAGGCGGAAGGCGTGCTGTTCGTGGTGGCAGGCGCGATGGCGCTGACCATCGAGGGAAAGGTGCATGAGCTCACCGAGGGCGGCTACGCCTTCCTGCCGCCCGGCTGCCATTGGACGCTGGTCAACAGGGGCGCTGAACCGGTGCGCTTCCACTGGGTGCGCAAGCGCTACGAGGCGGTGGATGGCATCAACATGCCCACGGCCTTCGTGACCAACGAGCAGCATCAGCCGATCCGCTGGATGCCGGGCACCAGCGACCGCTGGGGCACGACGCGCTTCGTCGAGCCCACGGACCTCCGGCACGACATGCATGTCAACATCGTCACGCTCGAACCCGGTGCGGTCATTCCCTTCGAAGAAACCCATGTGATGGAGCATGGCCTTTATGTGCTCGAGGGCAAGGCCGTCTACCGGCTCAACCGCGACTGGGTCGAGGTGGAGGCGGGGGACTTCATGTGGCTGCGCGCCTTCTGCCCTCAAGCCTGCTATGCCGGTCCGGAGCGCTTCCGCTACCTGCTCTACAAGGACGTCAACCGCCACATGAAGCTCGATCTCTGAGCCCAGCATGATCACCTGCTTTGATATTGGTGGCTCGGCCATCAAGGCCGCCACAGCCACGGCGCCCGACCGGTTGACGCATCTCGGCCGGGTGGCAACCCCGCTCGATGACTTCGATGCCTTTGCCGCGGTGATTGCCAATCAGGTTGCGGCTGGTGACGCTCCCGAAGGAGCGGCCGTTTCGATCTCGGTTACGGGCGTCATTGACCCCGACACCGGCGTCGCCACGGTGGCCAATATTCCCTGTATCGATGGCCGGACGCTCGCTTCCGACCTGTCGGCGCGGTTGTCGCGGCCGGTGCTTGTTGCCAATGATGCCGATTGCTTCGTGCTTGCCGAAGCCTATGCCGGTGCCGGGCAGGGCCAGCGCGTGGTGTTCGGCGCAATTCTGGGCACCGGTGTCGGCGGTGCCCTGGTGGCCGACGGCAAGTTGCATCGCGGCGCCGGCGGATGGTCAGGCGAATGGGGGCATGGCACAGCCGTGGCGACGGAGGTCAGCGTGCCGCCATACCATCTGGCGCATTTTCCGTGTGGCTGCGGCCGTTCTGGCTGCGTCGACACAATCGGGGGCGCACGGGGTCTGGAACGACTGCACCGCACGCTGCATGGTACCGAGCGCAGCAGCCTTGACATCATCCAGTCCTGGAACAGCGGTGACGCCGCGGCGGCCGAGACCGTCGACCTCTATGTGGAGCTGGTAGCGCAGCCGCTCGCTCTGGTGGTCAACATCATCGGGCCGGACATCATCCCGATCGGTGGCGGCCTCAGCAACAGCGCCGAGCTGATTGGGCGCCTCGACGAAGCGGTGCGCGCGCAGATCCTGCGCAAGACAGATCGTTCCCTCCTGGTGCCGGCGAAACTGACCGCCGACGCGGGCCTGGTCGGTGCCGCCAGCCTCGCCTTTTCGCAGGGACAATGACGATGCTGCTCGAAGTGTGCGTGGACGATGCTGCAGGGCTTGCCGCGGCGATTGCCGGTGGGGCGGATCGCATCGAGCTTTGCTCAGCGCTGGAGCAGGGCGGGCTGACGCCCAGCCCCGGCCTGATCGCGCTGGCCGCCGGGTCGTCGGTTCCCGTGCGCGCCATGATCCGTCCGCGCCCGGGTGACTTCGTGTTCGATGAGGCTGATGTTCAAACCATGTTGGGCGATATCGCCGCAATGCGCGCCGCGGGCCTTGAAGGCGTGGTCCTTGGCGCAAGCCTGCCCGACGGTCGGCTCGACCGCGATCTGATCCGCCGCCTGATGGAGGCGGCACGGGGGCTTGGGACGACGCTCCATCGTGCGGTTGATCTCGTCCCCGACATGGCCGAGGCTGTGGAACAGGCAGTTGTGCTCGGCTTCGACACCATCCTGACGTCGGGCGGCGCACTGACCGCGCTCGAGGGCATCGACACCATCGCGCATGCGCACCATGTCGCCGCGGGCCGCCTCACCATCATGGCTGGGGCAGGGGTCAATGACACAACGGCGCCGCAACTGCTGTCACGCGTCGCCCTCGGAGCGCTTCACGGTTCCTGCTCCGGGCCGGCACCGGCCGCCAGCCCTGCCGCAGCACGCCTCGGCTTTGTCAGCCCGGCGCGCCGCAGGACCAGCACCAGCAAGGTCGCGGCTCTCAAGGCGCTGTTGCCGCAATCGCGCTCGGCTTGAAGATGGAGAGCGGACGGATCTCATAGGCGCCGGGCCCCGGATTGGCCTTGGCGAGATCCTTGGCGAAGGCGATGGCCTCGTCCAGCGTCTCGCAGTCGGCAACGAAAAAGCCCAGGAACTGCTCCTTGGTCTCGGCGAAGGGCCCGTCGATCACCAGCGGTTCGCCGCTGGTCTTGCGCAGGGTCTTGGCTGCCGTGGTCGGCATCAGCCGAGCGACCGGGCCCAGCCGCCCCTTAGCCTTCATGCCATCCTCAACCATGGCGAGGCGCGCAAGGCAGGCGTCATCCTCCTCCTTGCTCCAGGTGGCGATGGCATTTTCATCATTGTAGCACAAAACGGCGTAAAGCACTGGCCTCTCCTCCCCGCAAACGCCCGCGACTATGCGCAAAGGCGCGTCATTGGTGAAGGGGGTTTATGCCACCGGCGGCGGGGTGTTGCGGGCAATGGTGATGGTTGCGCCCACCGAAGCCACGATGATGGCGCCGATGCCAGCGAGCTGCCACGGCGACAGGCCTTCGTGGAGGATGACCAAACCGGACAGCGCGGCGAGCGCCGGCTGCCCGCTCATCAGGATGCCGAAAAGGCGCGAGGGGATATTGGGCAGTGCCACGATATCAAGCGCATAGGGGATAGCACTCGATAGGAGCGCCACGCCCAGCGCCACGGGAAGAATGGCAGAATCCAAGAGCGCCGTACCGGCGGTTGCCACCCCGAAGGGCATGGCGATCAGCGCAGCGATCGAGACGCCCAGAGCGGTGATATGCGGGCCGCCGCCGGTGCTCGCCCGCTGTCCGAAGATGATATAGCCGGCCCAGCAGGCACCGGCCGCCAGCGCAAACAAGACGCCGGGTAGGCCGATATCGCCACCCGACTGCCCCAGCGGCAGAAGCATGGCAAAGCCGGCGACTGCCAGAACGATCCAGCCGAAATCGAGCCACCGCCGCGCGCCGGCCAGCGCGACGGCAAGAGGGCCGGTGAATTCCAATGCGACCGCCACACCTAGGGGAACGGTAGCCAGGGCTGCATAAAAGAAGAGGTTCATCGCCCCCATGGCCGCGCCATAGGCGATGACCATGCGCCACTGCGCCGGGTCGAGCCTCTTCCGCCAGGGCTGGAAGAGCAGCAGCAAGACGGCAGCGGCAAGCGTCAGGCGGAGCGTCGTGGCGCCGGCTGCGCCGACGGCGGGAAAGAGCCCCTTGGCAAAGGAGGCGCCGGTCTGCGTGAAAGCCATGCCCAAGACGACGAGCGCGACGGAAAAAACAAGGGACTGCGGCCGCACAGGCAAGGCTTTCAAGGTGAGGTGCCTGATCTAGCAGCGTTTCTCCATCCGGTCCATTGACCACATCCCGATTGCCCTTTAGCCCTATCGCACGAGAACAAAGGAGGAATGGCGATGGAATATCGGTTTTTGGGACGGTCGGGCCTCAGGGTGTCGACCCTGACCATGGGAACCATGACCTTCGGCGGCTCGGAAAAGGTGGGCAATACCGGTCAGGCGGCGGCGACGCGGCAGATCGACATGTGCCTCGATGCCGGAATCAACCTCCTTGATACCGCCAATGTCTACAATGCCGGCGTCTCCGAAGAGATGATCGGGGTGGCACTGAGCGAGAATGGACGCCGCGACCGAACGCTGGTTGCCACCAAGGTGCGCTTCAAAATGGGTGACGGCCCCAACCAGGTCGGGCTATCGCGCCACCACATCATCGAGCAGTGCCATGCCAGCCTCCGCCGCCTCAAGACCGATCACATCGACCTCTACCAGGTGCATGAATGGGACGGCATGACGCCCATCGAGGAGACCATGGAGGCGCTCGATACGCTCGTCCGCCATGGCCATGTGCGCTATATCGGCTGCTCCAACTATTCAGGCTGGCATATTTCCAAGGCGCTGGCCGCCGCCAGGGAACGGCAGGGCGAGCGCTTCGTCTCTCAGCAGATCCACTACACGCTCCATTCGCGCGAAGCCGAATACGAGCTGGTGCCCATTGGGCAGGACCAGGGCCTGGGCATGCTGATCTGGTCGCCGCTGGCCGGTGGGCTGCTGTCGGGCAAGTATCGCCGCAATGGCGGGCCGGATAGCGGGCGTCATGTCGGCGGCTTCCGCGAGCCACCGGTCTACAACTGGGACAAGCTCTACGACATCATCGATGAAGTGGTGGCCATTGCCGAGGCGCGCGGCGTTTCGGGTGCCCAGGTGGCGCTGGCCTGGCTGCTTGGCCGCCCGGGTGTAACCTCCGTCATCATCGGCGGCCGCAGCGACGAACAGTTCCAAGACAACCTCAAGGCCGCCGAACTCAAGCTCAGTGCAGAGGAGCGTCTGCGTCTCGACAAGGTCAGCCAGCCGCCGCTGCTCTACCCCTATTGGCATCAGTCGTTCACGGCGCGGGACCGGCTTAGTCCGATCGACCAGGACCTGATCGCGCCCTATGCCGAGGAATCCAAGCGTGGCTGAGGTCCTGTTTGAGCCTGTTGCGCCCGTCACCGTGCCCATCGCGCGGGGCGGGCTGTTTGCGGTGCGGCGCATCTATTGCGTCGGCCGCAACTATGAAGAGCACATCAAGGAGCTGGGCAACGACGTGCGCGAGCCGCCGTTCTTTTTCGCCAAGCCCGCCGATACGGTGCTCGTCGGTGGCGCCGCCATGCCTTACCCGCCCCAGACGGCCGACCTCCACCACGAGATCGAACTGGTCGTCGCCATTGGCAAAGACGGCAGTGACATCCCACGCGAGGCGGCGCTGGACCACGTCTATGGCTATGCGGCGGGCCTCGACATGACCCGCCGCGACCTGCAGGCCATTGCCAAGAAGGCAAGCCGTCCCTGGGAAATGGCCAAGGCCTTCGACCATTCTGCTCCCATAGGCGCCATCGAGCCGGCCAGCCAGATCGGCCATCCGGCTAAGGGGAAAATCACCCTTGCCGTCAACGGCACGGTGAGGCAGTCGGGTGACCTTGCCGAGCAGATTTGGTCGGTGCCCGAAGCCATCAGCTATCTCAGCCAATTCGTGACCCTGCGGGCCGGCGACCTCCTCATGACCGGCACGCCGGCGGGGGTGAGCGCCGTGTTGCGCGGGGACGTGCTCGAAGGGGC
Organism: Devosia sp.; assembly: GCF_036563435.1. Classification (GTDB taxonomy): domain Bacteria; phylum Pseudomonadota; class Alphaproteobacteria; order Rhizobiales; family Devosiaceae; genus Devosia. Next base: position 95,576 of record NZ_DATCMJ010000014.1, on the reverse strand, counting down.
GATCGAAGGCGTGGGCACCGTCAGGACGCAGGTGATCTGATGCCCGCCTGGTCGCCCCAGCAGGATGCTGCCCTCAAGGCTGTTTCGGCCTGGCTCAAGGACAAGAACGGGCCACAGGTGTTTCGCCTGTTCGGCTGGGCCGGCACCGGCAAGTCGACGCTGGCCGTGCATCTTGCGCAGGATATCCGCTCGGTCAAATACGCCGCCTTTACAGGCAAGGCGGCCTTGGTCATGCGCAAGCGCGGCTGCAAGGGCGCCCAGACCATCCATTCGCTGATCTACACCCTGGTCAGCGAGAATGACGGCGAACCGCGCTTCGTGCTCGACGACGAGAGCCCAGCAGCCGATGCCGACCTGATTGTCATCGACGAGGTGTCGATGGTCGACGAGCAGCTGGGCAAGGACCTGCTGAGCTTTGGCGTCAAGGTCCTGGTTCTGGGCGATCCGTTCCAGCTGCCGCCGGTGCAGGGCGCGGGCTTCTTCACGGCTGACGAACCCGACATCATGCTGACCGAAATCCACCGGCAGGCGGCGGACAATCCGATCATTCACCTCTCCATGCAGGTGCGCGAGGGCGGCTTTCTCGAGCGCGGCACCTATGGCGACTCCGTCGTGGTCAGCCGGGACAATGTGGATCGCAACGCAGTGCTCGAGGCCGACCAGGTGCTGGTGGGCCGCAACAAGACGCGCCTCCAGTACAACGATCGCCTGCGCGAGCTCAAAGGCCTGCCTTTCCACGAGCCGGTGCTGGGCGACCGCATGGTCTGCCTCAGGAACAATCCGCGCAAGAAGCTGCTCAACGGGCAGATCTGGATCGTCACCGAGGCCACGCGTCGCACCAATGGCAAGTGGTCGCTGATGCTTGGAGCGGACGAGGGCAAGGGCGAGGCCAAGGTTCTCACCCACAAGGCGTTCTTTTCCGGGGAAGAGGACGCCATGAGCTGGCCCGAGCGCCGCCAGTTCGACGAATTCACCTTTGGCTATTGCCTGACCGTCCACAAGGCGCAGGGCTCCCAATGGGACAATGTCTACCTGTTCGACGAGAGCTTCGTGTTCCGCGAGGAGCGGGCGCGCTGGCTCTATACGGGTATCACGCGCGCCGCCGAGAAGATCACGGTCGTCTCCTAAACACCGTCTCCGGTCATAACAAAGCCGCAGTCGAACTGCCTTTGTTCATTAAGTCTGCGGCCCAACTTGGCCAAATTGCTGATCTTTCCGCTGCGTGCGCGGCTTGCGGATCGGCTCGGCTTACCTCATCTTGCTAGTCGAGATTATCCAGACACACCAGGCGAACCCAAAACGGAGGCAACATGCACCACGATACCCCCCTGATCACAACGATCGTCGCGGGTTTGGTGCTGGCCTATATATTTGGGATGATCGCCAATCGCCTGCGCTTGCCGCCGTTGGTTGGCTACCTCTTCGCAGGCGTGCTGGTCGGCCCCAATACACCCGGCTTCGTCGCCGATCAGGCACTGGGCGCCGAGCTGGCGGAGATCGGCGTCATTCTTCTGATGTTCGGCGTGGGCCTCCACTTCTCGCTCAAGGACCTGATGAGCGTTCGCGCCCTCGCTATTCCCGGCGCGCTTGTGCAGATCGGGTTTGCTACGCTCCTGGGCCTGGGACTTGGACTCCTCATGGGCTGGAGCGTCGGCGCTGGCCTCCTGTTCGGCCTGGCGCTTTCGGTCGCCTCCACCGTGGTTCTGCTCAAGGCGCTGCAGGACAGACGCCTCATTGAGACAGAGCGCGGCCGCATCGCCGTCGGCTGGCTGATCGTTGAAGACTTGGCCATGGTGCTGGCCCTGGTGCTGATCCCGGCAGTGGCGAGCCTCAATGGCACCGATACCGGGGTCCACGACCCCTTCGTTTCGTTTGTCGAGCGCATTGTCGGCGGAGAAGTGGGCATCTGGGGCGTGCTGGGCCTGACCATCGTCAAGGTCGCCGCCTTTGTCGGCTTCATGCTGATCGTGGGCCGCCGGCTGATCCCCTGGGCCCTCCATGCTACCGCACACACCGGTTCGCGCGAACTGTTCCGGTTGGCGGTGCTCGCCATCGCGCTGGGTGTCGCCCTCGGCTCGGCTGTGCTCTTTGGCGTGTCGCTGGCGCTCGGTGCTTTCTTTGCCGGCATGATCCTGTCGGAGAGCGAGCTCTCGCATCGCGCCGCGCAGGAAACGCTACCGCTGCGCGACGCCTTTGCGGTGCTGTTCTTTGTTTCGGTCGGCATGCTGTTCGACCCCACCATCATTCTCACCAATCCCCTGCCGGTGATTGCGACAGTGTTCATCATCATCGTCGGCAAGTCGCTGGCGGCCTTTGCCATCGTCCTGCTGTTCAAGCGCCCGATCTCGACCGCGCTGACGATTTCGGCCTCGCTGGCGCAAATCGGCGAATTTTCGTTCATTCTCGCCAGCATGGGTGTCGCCCTGGCCATCCTGCCGCCGGAGGGGCAGGACCTGATCCTTGCCGGTGCGCTGATTTCCATCGTCCTCAATCCCGTTGTCTTCTGGGCCCTGGATCTGCTGAAGCCACGCTTCGAAGCGCGGGTTGCGCAGCGACGCGGCGAGGAAGCGGCGCGGACCGCGCGTGTTGAGCCGGGCGAAGCCAGTGCGGCAGCCCAGGGGCCGCTCACCACCGATGCACCTGGTGAAGGTGCCATCGACAGTGGCGCTCATGGCGGAGACGACGACGACACCAATAGGCCCACTATGCTCACCGGTCACACTGTGCTTGTGGGCTACGGCCAGGTTGGCCGCATCGTCGCTGACGGGCTCAAGGCGCAGGGCATGCCGCTCCTCGTCATCGAGGACTCCGATCATGACGTGCGGGCGGCGCGCGAGGCGGGCTTCGAAGTCCTGTTCGGCAATGCCGCCAGCATCCGCGTTCTGCAACTGGCCAACCTGGCGCAGGCGCGCTCTCTCGTCGTCGCCATCTCCAACGGGTTTGAAGCCGGTTCGGTCTGCGAGAGCGGCCGCAAGCTCAATCCGTTGATCCGCATCATCGCCCGCGCCTATTCCGAAGAGGAAGACGCCCATGTTCGTGGGCTCGGCGCCAACATCGTGATCCGCGGCGAGCGGGAAATCGGCATGGGCATGCTGGCCTATGCCGCGGGCGAGCAGCCCGACGCAGTGCCGGCCGACATGCCCGAGATCAAGCTGCCGGTGGGCGAGAACCTCCTCGAAAAGGTGGCAGCAATGCCGCAGCCGGACGTGGCAGTGACCACAGCCGCCGTGGCCGGCGCTGGAACGGTCGTCACGGAAACGACACTGGCCCCGGCTGAAGAAAAGCCGGAGGAAGCGAGCAGCGACGTTCCAGCAGTTGTCGAGGTGTCCACCGACGAAGCGGCTCCCGTGGTCGAGGCTGAACCCCGTAACGAGCTTACTCCCTCAACCGAAGCCGCACTCGCGTCGGTGTCGGCGGAGGAAGAGGATCGTTCAGAGCCGGAGGCAATCGTCGAGCCTGTGGTGATTGATGCTGTCGAAGGTGCACCCGCCACAGGGGAGGTTCTGCCGCCCGGGGACCCGGCGCAGGATCTCGAAACCGTAGCGACGACTCCCGCCGTGGGCGAGGCGCCTGCCGAAATCGATGAAGTTGTCACAGCTTCTCCCGAGACGGAGGCAGAACCAGCGTCAGGCTCGGAAACCGAAGCTGACGCGGCGCCTTCCGGGACTGCCGAAGGTACGGATGAAGAGCCTCCCACCGCTGCGGCCGATGAGGTCATCATCCTGCCGCCGCCCCCGGCTCCGGCTGAGGAGGACGAGAAGCCCGTCGTGCCTCCGGTTGTGCCCGAACCCAAGGTCTAAGTGCTTGCAGGCCATCCGGCCTCCGGTGCATAGAGTGGCCTGCCGCTCCCTGGACCGGCGGCCGGAGTGATCGAGTGCGATGATCTCGCAAAAAGCCAAATATGCCTTGCGGGCACTGGTGTCGCTGGCCCGGAGCGGGCGCGAGCAGTCGATGATGATCGGCGAAATCTCGCGGCAGCAGTCGATCCCCAAGAAGTTCCTGGAGCAGATCCTGCTCGAGCTCAAGCGGGCGGGCTATGTCGATAGCCGGCGCGGCCGGGCTGGTGGCTATGTGCTGGTCAAGGCACCCGAAGAGATCATGTTCGGTGAAGTGCTGCGCCTGATCGACGGACCGATCGCGCCGCTGCCCTGCCTCAGCAAGATCGCCTACCGGAAGTGCGAGGACTGCCGCGAGGAGGCCGCCTGCGAAATCCGCCATGTGTTCGAGCGGGTGACGCTCGCCACGCGCGCGGTGCTCGACCAGACCAGCCTCGCCGACTCCCTGCGGCTCGAAGACCTGCCGGTCTGACGGCTAGCCGAACACTACCGTCTTCTTGCCGTTGAGCATGACCCGGCTTTCGAGGTGCAGCTTCACCGCGCGTGCGAGGACGCGGGACTCGATGTCGCGCCCGGCTGCCACCAGGTCGTCCGGGCTCATGGCATGGGTCACGCGCGCCGTTTCCTGCTCGATGATCGGGCCCTCATCGAGGTCCGGCGTGACGTAATGCGCCGTCGCCCCGATGATCTTGACCCCGCGCTCGTGGGCCTGGTGATAGGGCTTGGCGCCCTTGAAGCTGGGCAGGAACGAGTGGTGGATGTTGATCACCTGGCCGAAGAGCCGGGTCGAGAGCTGGTCAGACAGCACCTGCATGTAGCGCGCGAGGACGACGAGGTCGGCGCCCGAAGCGCGAACGATCTCGAGGATCTGCGCTTCCTGCTCGGCCTTGGTGTCCTTGCTGACGGGCAGGTGGTGGAAGGGGATGCCGGCATCCTCGGCGATCTTGCGCGCGTCCTGGTGGTTGGAAATCACCGCCGCCACTTCGGCATCCAGCCAGCCGACGCGGATTTGGTAGAGGAGGTGCAGCAGCGTGTGATCGAACTTGGACACCAGGATCACGATGCGCTTGCGCCGTGTCTCGTCGCTCAGCGCCGTCTGCATATCGAAGCGGGCGATCGGCGCCTTGAGCGCGCTCTCGATGCGGTCGCGCGTCACGCCTTCGGGCGCTGCAAACGCAAGGCGCATGAAGAAGCGGCCGGTTTCCCGATCCCAGAACTGGTTGCTCTCGGCGATATTGGCATTGAGCGCCGCCAGTTCGGTGGTGATGGCAGCGACGATGCCCGGCCGGTCGGCGCAGGAGAGAGTAAGAACAAAATTGGCCGACGACATAGGCTGCTCCCGGATTGCTCGGGCAGCGGTATCAATGGCTTGGTGCCATCCGTCAAGCAAAACAGAAAAGGGCCACTCATGGCGAGCGGCCCTTCCTTGAGTCTATCGGCCCCGAGGGACCCAGGAGGTGTGCTTAGGTGAGATCACTCCCGACCTTCACACCAAAACCCAGACCAGCCTCGATAGCCAAAATCTCATGAGACACTGGATCACCTCCTTTGCATAAGTTGAACATGACGGGACAATGACGCCGATCCCGGCCCATGTCCAATCACGCTTTATTGGCGCCCGGGCCCCTTGAACCCTCAGGCGCGGCCCTTATGGGGCCGGTTGCGCAGCTGCAGCAGGGTGGCGATTACCACCCCCACGGCGACGATGCCGATGATGATGGTGGCCAGCGCATTGACGTCGGGGGAGACGCCGAGCCGAACCTTGGAGAAGATCACCATGGGCAGGGTCGAGGAGCCGGGGCCGGAAACGAAGCTGGCGATGACGAGGTCATCGAGCGACAGCGTAAAGCCCAGGAGCCAGCCCGACACCAGCGCGGGCGCGATGATGGGCAGGGTGATGTCGAAAAAGGTGCGCAAGGGTGAGGCGCCCAGGTCCATGGCGGCCTCCTCGACGCTGCGGTCGAAGTCGGCGAGCCGCGATTGCACCACGACGCAGATATAGGCCATGGCAAAGGTGGAATGGGCGATGATGATGGTCACCATGCCTCGCCCCGCCGGCCAGCCCAGCGCGCCTTCCATCGCCACAAAGAGCAGGAGGAGCGACAGGCCGGTAATCACGTCGGGCATGACCATGGGTGCCGAAACCATGCCCGAGAACAGCGTGCGGCCGCGGAACCTGCGGAAGCGCACCAGCGCCACGGCGGCGAGCGTCCCCAGCACCAGGGCGATGCTGGCGCTGATCGCGGCGATGTGGAGGCTCAACCATGCCGCCGACAGCATCTGCGGGTCGTTGAGCAGCGCGCCATACCACTTGGTCGAAAAGCCCGACCAGACGGTGACGAGATTGTTCTCGTTGAACGAGAACACCACCATGGAAATGATGGGCGCGTAGAGAAACGAGAAGCCCAGGGCTGCCGTGATTGGAAGAAACCAGCCGCGTCGCATGTTACTTCTCCACCACGGCGCCCTGCGCCTTTTGCAGCAGCATGATCGGCACCACGACAACGGCCAGCATGGCTACGGCGACGGATGCCGCACGCGGCCAGTTGGTGGCGCTGAAGAACTCGTCCCAAAGGACGCGGCCGATCATCAGCGTCTCGGGACCGCCGAGAAGCGCGGGAATAACGAACTCGCCCACCGCCGGGATGAAGACCAGGAGCGATCCCGCCAGGATCCCCGGCAGGGACAGCGGCAGCGTCACCGAGAGGAAGGTCTGCCAGGGGCGCGAACCAAGGTCGGCGGAGGCCTCGATCAGCGAGGAATCGAGCTTCACCAGCGTGGTGTAGAGCGGCAGGATCATGAAGGGCAGGTAAGAGTAGATCAGCCCGACATAGACAGCGAAATCGGTCTGCATCATCACCAAGGGCTCGATGCCGAACAGCCCCAGGAATTGGTTGATCAGCCCATTGCCGCGCATGAAGCCGGTCAGGGCGTAGATGCGCAGGAGGAAGGAGGTGAAGAAGGGCAGCACCACCAGCATCAGCAAGACGTTGCGCCAGGGATCGGGCGCCCGCGCGATGGCATAGGCCATAGGGTAGCCGATCAGAAGCGTGAACAGCGTGGCGATGGCGGCGATGCGAATGGAGCTCAGGTAAGCTGCCACATAGAGGCTGTCGCTGAAGAGGCGGATGTAGTTGTTGAGATGCAGCGTCAGCTGCACTGTGCCTTCCTCGGTGGTCAGCAGCGGCGAATAGGGCGGCCGGCCGAACTGCTTGGTGGCCAGCGAAATGCCAAAGACCACGGCCAGGGGCACGAGAAAAAAGATCACCAGCCAAGCCACCGGCGCAATCAGCACCAGCGCCTTGCCGGAGATGCCAACCTTGGCGAGGCCGCGCTCGACCGCGTTCCACGGCCGAAGCCGGCGCGGCGGGGGATAGGTGGGTTCGTGGCTCGTGGTCATACTGTCAGCACCGAGCCGGAAGTGTCGCCCCAGGAAACGTAGACCTCTTCGTCCCAAGTGATGGCGTCGGGATTGCCGCGCACGGTGTTGGTCTGCGTGACGCGCAGGCGTTTGCCGCTTTCCAGCACAACCTGATAGACGCTCATGTCACCCAGATAGCCGATGTCTTCCACCATGCCGCGCGTCACATTGGCGTCGAAGGCATGTTCCGGCTTTTCGCGTGAGAGATGCATCTTTTCGGGGCGAATGGCCCACCACAAGATCTGGTCGGGTGCGCAATCGACGCCGTGACCGACATAGATGTCGCAGCCCAGTTCTGCCGAGCGGATGCGTACATGCCCCGGCTCGTCCTCGGTGACCACGCCTTCAACCATGTTGGCCGAGCCGATGAAGTTGGCAACGAACTTGGAATTGGGGAATTCGTAGATGTCGGTGGGTTCGCCGATCATGGCGATTTCACCCTGGTTCATCACGCCGATACGGGTCGCCAGCGTCATGGCCTCTTCTTGGTCGTGGGTGACGACGATGAAGGTGACGCCCAGCGTTTCCTGGATTTTGACCAGCTCGAACTGCGTCTCTTCGCGCAGCTTCTTGTCGAGCGCGCCGAGGGGTTCATCGAGCAGCAGCAGCTTGGGCCGCTTGGCGAGAGCGCGGGCCAGTGCCACGCGCTGCCGCTGGCCGCCCGACAGCTGGTGCGGCTTGCGCCCACCATAATCCTGCAGCTTGACGAGGCTCAGCAGCTCAGCGACGCGGTCGGCGATTTCGCCCTTGCTCAGGTGATCGCGCTTGAGGCCATAGGCAATGTTCTGCTCCACATTCATATGCGGAAACAGCGCATAGGACTGGAACATCATGTTGACCGGGCGATGATAGGGCGCGACGGCCGTCATGTCCTGCCCGTCGATCTCGATCGTACCCGAGGTGGGCTGTTCGAAGCCGGCGAGCATGCGCAGGAGGGTCGACTTGCCCGAGCCCGAGCCGCCCAGAAGGCAGAAGAGCTCGCTTTTGTAGATGTCGAGCGACACGTCATTGACCGCCCAGACGTCACCGAACTTCTTGGTGACGTTCTTGATGCGCACGAACGGTTTGGCTTCCGGGTCGCGCCATGGACGGGTATCGGCGGCAATCTGCGGTTTCTTGGCCATGGCGACTCTTGAAGGCGGCTCTGGATGATTGAAGGGGCGGCTGGTGCCGCCCCTCGATACGATTACTGGCCGGTTTTGATGCGGGTCCAGGTTCGGGTCAAGACCTCTTCGAATTCGGGGCTGTGCGCCTTCATGGTGAAGGCGTTGGCCAGGGTTTCGGCAGAGGGGTAGATGCTCGGATTGGATTTGACTTCCTCGTCAACGAATTCGAGCGAAGCCGGGTTCGGATTGGCGTAGAAAACCGTGTTGGTGATGTCGGCCACGACCTGCGGCTGCAGGATGTAGTTGATGAACTTGTGGGCATTGTCCGGATGCGGTGCATCGGCGGGAATGGCCAGGAAGTCATAGAGCGTGGGCGCGCCTTCCTCGGGGATCAAGTAGCCGATCTCGGTGCCTTCCGCGGCCGCATCGGCGGCGATGAACATGTCGCCCGAATAACCCATGGCAAGGCAGATCTCGCCGTTACCGAGGTCGTCGATATATTGCGAGGAGTGGAAGTAGCGGATCGAGGGCTTGACGGAATTCAGAAGTTCCTCAGCCTTGGCGAGGTCTTCTTCGCTTTCCGAGTTCGGATCGAGGCCGAGATAGTGGAGAGCGGTGCCGACCACTTCGGACGGGCTATCCATCACGGCAACGCCGCACGAGGCCAACTTGCCCACAGTTTCGGGGTCGAACAGGAGATCCCAGCTGGTGGGCGGCGTGTCGGTGCCCAAAGCTTCGGCGACCTTGGCCTTGTTGTAGCCGAGGCCGATGGTGTTGAGCATATAGGGAACGCCATGGGCGTTGTCGGGATCCACGACTGCAGCCGTTTCGAGCGCGGCGGGATCGAGATTGCCAAGGTTGGTCAGCTTGCTCTTGTCGAGCGGCAGGATCAGGCCGGCCTGGATCTGGCGCTCGAGGAAATTGCCCGAGGGAACCACGATGTCATAGCCGGCGCTGCCGGCCAGGAGCTTGGCATCGACGATCTCGTTGTTGTCATAGACGTCGTAGTTGACCTGGATGCCGGTTTCCGCCGTGAAGTTGGCGATGGTGTCTTCGGCGATATAGTCGGACCAGTTGTAAACGTTGAGCACGGCTTCTTCCTGGGCCAGCGCCGGGCTGGCAACCAGGAGGGCGCCGATGGCAAGGGCGAGCGATTGCTTCATCTGATGGGCTCCTGTCGATCGTTCTTGGATGGTGATGCCGCGCATGGCGCGTTAGATCAATGCGCCTGGGCGCAAACGGTTGGCCAAAGACGTTTATGTTTGCTTTTCCGCACAAGGGCGGCGCTGACTCGGTGTTACGAAAAGAGAGCGCTCGGAAGCGCCTGGCAGGTCGGCTGACAAATCCTCGGGGCGAGGCGCGTATCGATCGCCGGAGCGATCAACGGTTTTGATCTGCAGCGGAGTGCCCTTTCCACCCTGAATTTAGACGGGCAACCTAGAGCCAAATCCCCAGCCGAACAAGCGTTTCGCGCGAAGTTTTCTTCGGGGTTGACGCCCCGCGGCGACAAAGCGCAAAACGCTGCCGTCGCAGGCCGGTCGGCCTCCCGTTCCACCTAGCCGCGAGTGATCCGATGAGCGCCAAAGCCTACCTCTCCATCAGCCCGGAAGTGAAGAAGGCGCTGGCAGACGGGAAGCCGGTCGTGGCGCTGGAATCCACCATCATCACCCACGGCATGCCCTATCCGCAGAACCTGCAGATGGCCATGAATGTCGAAAAGGTTATCCGCGACGCCGGCGCGGTGCCGGCCACCATCGCCATCATGGATGGTCGCTTCTGCGTCGGTGTCTCGGGCGAAGATCTCGAACGGCTGGCGCAGACTGGCGGCACGGCGGCCAAGGCCAGCCGGCGCGACGTCTCGTCCCTGCTGGTCAAGGGCGAAATTGCCGGCACCACCGTAGCCACCACGATGCAGATCGCGGCGCTGGCCGGCATCCATGTCTTTGCCACGGGCGGTATTGGTGGCGTCCATCGAGGTGCCGAGGAAACGTTCGACATTTCCGCCGACCTCGAGGAACTCGGTCGCACTCCCGTCTGCGTGGTCTGTGCCGGTGCCAAGTCCATCCTCGATATCGCCAAAACGCTGGAAGTGCTGGAAACCAAGGGTGTGCCGGTCTTGGGCCATGGCACCGACGACTTCCCCGCCTTTTGGGCACGCCAGAGCGGCCACAAGGTCGACCATCGCTTCGACGATGTGGCGGACATCGCCAAGGTCGTTGCCATGCAGGCGGACCTTGGCCTGGGCGGCGTCCTGGTGGCCAATCCCATTCCCGAGGCCGATGCGCTCGACCCCGCAGCCATCGAGACCCGTATTGCCGAGGCCATCCGCGGGGCGGAGGCGGAAGGCGTGTCGCGCAAGGCGCTAACGCCGTTCCTCCTGCAGCGCATCTTTGAGCTCACCGAGGGCAAGTCGCTGGTCGCCAATATCGCTCTCGTGGAAAACAATGCGCGCGTCGCCGCCGGCATCGCCGTGGCCCTGGCCGCACGGCAGGCGGCAAAGCCGGTTACCCGCCGGGTCTGACCGGTCGGTGCGGCCGCAATTTCGGCTAACGCCGCTGCAAGGCTCGTCGCTTCAAGGAGGAACCACGCAATGAAGATCGCTCCAGTCGTTTTCGCCGCTTCCCTCTGCCTTGCCGCGCCCGCCCTGGCAGACGGCAAGGTCTATGTGCAACTGCCCGACATGAGTTACTTCGGCGGCGAGATCGGCGAGGATTTCCTCTACCAACTGGTGCTGGCCAATGTGGTCTCGTCCAACTGCCCGGGGTTCGAGGTCACTGACGCCGAGTGGTCGCTTCTGACCGATTCAGCTGACCTTCTTGCCTATGGCGAGCTCAAGCTCGGCACCAACGACTTCGACAATCTCTTCTATGATCCGGCCTTTGCCGCGCTGGATGAACCCACCACCTGCGCCGAGGAAGGGCCGGCGGTGGAAGAGATCTTGACCGAACTGGTGGAGCATGGCGGTTCGCGCGAACCATTGCCCGACCAGGAAAAGGCTTATGCGGAGTGGCGGGTGCTGATGGACAATCTCCATGCCCAGGCTGAAGCGCCAGAGGCTGCGCCCCAAGGCAAGATCAAGCACAAGTAGCATTCTCGCCGCCACTGCATTGGCGGTGGCGACGCTGCAGTTGCTATTGCGCTAGCGCCGCGAGCACCCGCACCCAGCTGCGAATGCCGCGGTGGAAGCTATCGAAATCGTACTTCTCGTTGGGCGAGTGGATCTGATCATCCACATGGGCAAAGCCGATCAGCAGCGTGTCGAGCCCCAGGATGCGCTTGAAGTCGCCGGCCACCGGGATGGAGCCGCCCGAACCGGTGATCACCGCCTGCTTGCCCCATTCGCCGGAAAGGCCGGCAAGCGCCTGGCGCAGGTGAACCCCATCGTCTGGCACGGTAATGGCCGGTGAGCCGCCATGGGCGTGGAAGGTCACCGAACAGTCGGCGGGAATCATCGACTGCACATGCGCGCGGAAGGCCGCCCGGATCTTGTCCGGCTGCATGCCCGACACCAGGCGGAAGCTGATCTTGGCACTGGCCTTGGCCGGAATTACGGTTTTGAAGCCGTCGCCGGTATAGCCGCCGATCATGCCGTTGATTTCGCAGGTCGGGCGGGCCCAGAGCATTTCCAGCACCGAACGCGACTGTTCGCCAGCCGGGACGGACAGCCCGGCTTCGCCAAGGAAAGCCTGTTCGTCAAAGCCCAGGCCCTCCCACTGCGCCTTTAGCGCCGGGCTTATTTCGGCCACATCGTCATAGAAGCCGGGCAGCGTCACCGAGCCATCCGGTGCACGCAGGCTTGCAATGATCTCGGCCAGGACCTGGTTCGGGTTGCGTGCGGCGTTGCCGAACATGCCCGAATGAAGATCCTTGTTGGCGCAGGTGATCTCTATTTCCTCGGCAACAAGCCCGCGCAGCATGGTGGTGATCGAGGGGGTCTGCCGGTCCCACATATCGGTGTCGCAGACCAGGGCAATGTCGGCGCTGAGCTCGTCCCTGTTGGCCTCCATGAAGGGCGGCAGGTTCTTGCCGCCCGACTCCTCCTCGCCCTCCAGCATCAGCGAGACCTTGACCGGCAGCGCGCCTGTGACCGCCTGCCAGGCGCGGCACGCCTCGATAAAGGTCATCATCTGGCCCTTGTCGTCCGACGCCCCCCGCGCCACGATGATCTTGCGGCCATTGGCGTCGGTCTTGAGCTGCGGCTCGAACGGATCAGAATGCCAGAGTTCGACCGGGTCGACCGGCTGCACGTCATAATGAGCATAGAACAGCACATGCGGTCCGTTCTGCTCCGGACCATGCGCGACGACGACGGGATGTCCAGGGGTCGGACGGGCCGAGGCGTCGAAACCTATGGTTAGCAATTCGTCAACAATCCAGCGCGCCGCGCGCTCACATTCGGCGGCATAAGCGGGGTCGGTGGAGATGGATTTGATACGCAAAAGCGCGTAGAGGCGCTCAAGGCTCTGCTCGAGCCCAGCGTCTACATGGGCAAGCACATCGTCGAGTTGGGAGGTCATCCGGCATGATTCCTTTTTGCCGCCACCCTCGCCAATGCTCGTCTCCCTGTCCAGCGCCGGACACAGTCCAATATTGTAATACTTTTCCTGACATGCTTAGGTTTGCAGGGCTTTTGAGGGGCGAACATGGCCAGCAGACACGGGCAGGACAGCAACACGGTCGAACTGATCGCCTCGATTGCCGGCCGCGTGCCGTCGCGCAACCTCCACTCCCTCGTGCTGTGGCAGCTCGGAGTTGCGATCGTGAGGGGCGACTACCCCGAGGGCACGGTCCTGCCTTCCGACACCGAGCTTCTCGCCCGCTTCTCGGTCTCCCGCACCGTGCTGCGCGAAGCCCTGAAAACCTTGGCTGCCAAGGGGATGATCGAGGCTCGTGCCCGTATCGGCACCAAGGTCCTGCCACAGACGCGCTGGAATCTTTTTGATGGCGATGTCCTCGCCTGGCATTTCGAGGCAGGCCCGGATGTCGACTTCCTCCGCAGCGTCGCCGAGGTGCGCATCGGTATCGAGCTTGAATCCGCCGCGCTGGCGGCCGAACGGCGCAGCCCGGAGCAGGCGGAGCGCCTTGTTTCCTTGGCAGAAGTGATGGGCCGCGCGACGACTGCCGAAGAGTTCGCCCGCGCCGACCTGGCCTTTCACCGGGCAGTGGCAGAGGCTGCCAACAATCCCTTCATGGCCTCGATCAGCACATTGGTGGAGGTGGCGCTCACAGCGGTTTTCACCATCAGCTCGCCTGTCAGCAACCCCGCCAAGCTCGCCCACACGGCCGCAGCCCATAAGGCCATCGCCGCAGCCATCCACGACGGCGATTCCCTCGCCGCCCGCAACGCCATGCGCACCGTCATCACCGACGGTTTCGCCCGTTCTGCTGAGCGACTCCAAACACAATAGAATCGGAATGGTGGAGCTGAGCGGGATCGAACCGCTGACCTCGTCATTGCGAACGACGCGCTCTCCCAACTGAGCTACAGCCCCGTTCCGACCCTGGTGATATGAACGCTTCTGCGTTCGGCATCAAGGGGGCTGCTAGACAAGTTCGTGGTGGACGAGGCTGTGTCCGGTGGCGACCGCAGCCTCTGCCACTGGGATCAGCGGACGCCCGAGCAGTGCGGCGCCGCGGCTGCCATCGAGCCGCTTGGCGGGGCCGAGTTCGGCCTTGTTGGCGCGCAGCGGCGGGATCAGCAATGCTGCAGCGTCGACGATCCAGTTCGGGATCTCCGCCCGCGGCATGCGGCGCTTGGGGAAGGCGGGGCGCAGCATGTCGGCAATCTCCTTGAGTGAAAAGGTCCCTGCCGAGGCGATGGTGCGCTGGCCGGACGCCTGGGGGTCGGTCATGGCCATGAGGTGCATGGCGGCGACATCGCGCACATCCACGCCCGAAAGATGGAGGCGGGGCAGGGCGGGCAGCTTGCCGCCCAAGAGCATGCCGATGACCGTGGCCGACGTTCCCGGATCCTCGTCAAGCAGGGGGCCAAAGATTGCCGCGGGGTTGATAACGGCAAGCCTGTCACGGTGTCCCGCCGCCTCCACAAGGCGCCAGGCCTCGCGCTCGGCCAGGGTCTTGGACCGGGCATAGGCACCGGTGTTTGGGTTCTCGACGTCGGTCCAGTCCGCCTCGGTCAGCAGACGCTCGTAGCTGTCGTGGCCATATTGTATGGCCGCAATGGACGAGGTCAGCACGATCCGCTCGATACCCGCCGCCAGCGCTGCCGACACGGCGCGCCGTGTGCCCTCGACGGCCGGCTGGATCAATTCATCCGGATCGCGCGGGGTCGCTAGCACGAAAGGCGACGCCGTGTGCTGGAGGAAGCGCACCCCTTCCATGGCCTCGTTCCATCCCGCGTCGCTGAGCAGGTCGAGTGCCACGAAATCGAGGCGCGCCGTGTCGACGCCCGCGCCGGCCAGCGTCTGGCGGACCTTTCCCGCCCGCTCGAGCTTCCGCACGCTGCCGCGAACACTGTAGCCGGCATTGAGCAACTGCAGGGCCACATGGCCGCCAAGGAAGCCGGATATGCCCGTGACAAGAACGCGGTCGGTCATCGTGTGCCTTTTCAACTGGGTCATGCATGCGTCTGCCCTGAACAAGACGCGACGCCATGGAGCGTTGCAATGTCGGCAGCGGAGACCCACATCGCAAGCTCAAGATTTTCAGAGGTGTTCGATGCGCAGTGTCAGCTATTCCCAGTTCGGCGACGCCAACCAGGTCCTGGAGGTGATCGACCGTGACCGGCCCGAACCGGGCGCGGGACAGGTGCGGGTCAGGCTGGTCCTGTCGCCCATCCACAACCATGACCTGATGACCATCAAGGGCGTCTATGGCGTCAAGCCGACGCTGCCGGCGGTGCCGGGCACCGAAGCTCTTGGCATCGTCGATGCGCTGGGTGCTGGCGTCAGCAACCTAGCCGTCGGGCAGCGGGTGATGGGCGGTGCCAACGAAGCCTGGGCGGAATATTATCTCGCCGATGCAGCGCGCCTTGTTCCCGTTCCGGCAGGGGTCGACGACGAGACCGCATGCCAGCTGGTCTCCATGCCCCTCAGCGCCAAGATGCTCCTGGCGGACCTTCATGTGCAGGCGGGCGACTGGATCATCCAGAACGCCGCCAATGGTGCCGTGGGCAAACTGCTCAATCAGTTCGCGCAGGCGGCGGGCATCCACGTGGTCAACCTGGTGCGCCGCGACGAGGCCGTCGAAGAGATGAAAGCCCTGGGCTTCGACAATACTGTCTCCACTGCCAGTGAGAACTGGCGTGAGGCGGTGAAGTCCCTCACGGGTGGTGCTCCCATCGTGCGCGGGCTCGACTCGATCGGTGGCGACGGTCCGGAGGCCTTGCTCAGCGTGGCGGCCGACGGTGCCGAAATCATCTCCTTCGGCAACCTGTCGGGGCGCAAGATCACCCTCTCATCCGACATGATCCTGTTCAAGCGAGCCAGTGTTCGCGGCTTCTGGGGCGCCAAGCCTCGCGCCAGCGCGGAAGCGATCGGGCGGATGATTGGCGAACTGGTGAGCGATGCGGCGAGCGGCAAGCTCAAGCTAAGTGTCGAGCGCGTATTCCCCCTGGAACAGGTGCGCGAGGCCGTCGCGGCTAGCGTTGAGCCCGGCCGCTCGGGCAAGGTAGTGATCAAGGGCGCTTGAAGCGGCCTGCATCCCCGTCAATGCCCCTAGAGCAAACCCCACTCAATGGTGGGGTTCGTCGGCGTCTGCCACGCCAAGGAGCCAATAGCCAGCTGCCTTGACATATTCGGGGTTGAAGCCGCGCTCGTCCGCTAAGTGGGCGCGGACAGCTTTGCTCATGGTGCTTTCCCCAGCGATATAACTATAGGCCTCGCCTGCGGGAAACTGCATGGTCCGGATTGCATCCAGCAGCAGGTTGGTTGTGCCGGCCGCCTGGCCGTTGCGATGGACATAGGTCAGCGACAGGTCCGCCTTCGTGTCGAAGCGCTGTTCCTCGGCGGGGCTGTCCACCTCGATTACCGCAACGACCTTGCTGCCGGCCGGCAGTTCCTCAATCCGGCGCCCAATGGCCGGGAGGGCAGTCTCGTCGCCGGCCAAAAAATACCAGTCGAAGGCGGCGGGAACCACGAGCGAACCGCGCGGGCCGCCGATCACTAGCTTGTCTCCCACCTTGGCCTCTGCCGCCCAAGTGGAGGCGGGGCCATCGCCATGCAGCACGAAGTCGAGGTCGATCCACCCGTCGGCGACGCTCCAGTAGCGCGGGGTATAGTCCCGCATTTCCGGCCGTTCGCCTGGCGCGAACTCGGCGCCCTTCTCCCCGATGGGGACCACTTTGGGTTCCACGCCGGCCGGAAAGAAGAAGGCCTTGATGTGATCGGCGTGCCCGGGCGAGGCGAAGCCGGCCATGTCGCCCGAGAGGCGGAAGCGGCGCATCAGAGGGGTAATGTCGGTGACCGAAACCACCTCGAGGAGGCGCATGCGGGTCTCGTGCCGGACACGCTGGGGGGCGCGAGGATCGGTGATGTCATTCATGGCTTTATTCCTGAATACTTCGGTCAGGAATTAGAGCAGAGGCTCCAAAGGATCAAGGGGCCGAGGGCGTTGCTGTCCTCTTCATCGATCTGCGCGCCCCTAGCGGGCTGCAGACTGATGCTCGATCAATAGGCGAGCGGACGTAGCTTCGCCTTGGGCGGGGTGGACAAAGCTGCACAAAAGTTAAGCTCCGTGCCTTCAACTCGGTCAGCAATCAGCCTATAGAGACGGGCCCTTCGACTCAGGACCGTCATGCATCCGCTTGTTACCCGCTTTTTGGTGCGCCACGAACCACGGCGGGACTGGCGGGTTCACGCCAAGTCGGCGACGGCCACCACGGCCAGCGTGACGCTGATCGGAGCATTGGGCGCGGCGACCGGTCTGCCCATGCTGTTGGGGCCGCTCGGTCCCACAGCCCTGCTGATCTTCGGGCAGCCTGATGCTCCCGGTGCGCAGCCAATCAACATCTTTGCCGGCTACTTGATTGGCGCCATTGTTGCCGCTGCATCGCTGTCCTTGGGTCCCGAGCCCTGGTGGATGGCGACACTGGGCGTGGGTCTGACCATGGTGCTGATGCTGGTGCTGCGGGTAACCCATCCCCCAGCCGCAGCCGTGCCACTCCTCGCCTATCCTGGACCCGTCGATCCCCTGACGCTCTTTGTGGTGCTTTTTCTGGCGTGCCTGATGCTGGTGCTGCTGGGAGTGGTGCTGCATCGATTGCCGCCGCGCCACCGCTATCCCCTGCCGATCGAGCAGGAGATCGATCAGGAATAGCCCAGCATCCGGTCCTGCTGCTGCCGCAGGGCGTAAAGGCGGGTTGAGGTATCCGGCTGGCTGTTGTGCGCGGTCAGCAGCTCGCCCTTTCTTACCGGTGCCGTGACCCTGCCGCCTTCCAACAGGCCTACGGGAAGGGCTATGGACGCCCGGCTGTCGACGGCGCTCATGGCATAGCTGCGATAGCAGGTCTCGCCGATGGCATCGAGCGTCTCGCCCGGCCTCAGGTCGCGCTTGGCGACGGCGCAGACCTCAGCGACGGGTCTTGCCAGCGGCACCATGTCGGGTTTGCCATAGAGCATGATGCGCGCGCAGGTGAGCGGCACTTCAAGGCTCGTCAGGTGGTAGGGGCGGAAGAAGCTATAGTAGGGGCCGTGGCCGATATGGAGGTCATCCATGCGCTCGATGATGCGCGGATGCTCGGCCTTGACGATAACGAAGACACCAGGCGCCACGCCCTTGCCGATCGTGTAGTCGACGACGCCCATGCGGTTGAGAATGCCGCCATCTTCCCTGGGGATCAGCACCTTGGCCATGTCGTCGCGGTCCGCCTTGGGACCATGCATGCCCGGTACGTCGGGCAGGAGCCCGGTGGCATTGGCGATGGCGGTCATCTCGACCGCCGTCTTGGAGCCGTCAACGAACTCCACCAGCATACGGGGGTTCATATTGCGGCGGCTGGCTTCCTCCCGATATTCGTCGGGTACGGCATCATGGCGCAGCGGATTGTTCTTGCCCTTGCCGGCAGCAACGATCGGCAGGCCAAGCGCCGAAACGAACTCGATCAGCTCCATGCAGGATGACGGCTCGTCGCCGGCGCCAACCGAATAGACCACGCCCAACCGGTCGGCCTGCGCCTTGAGGAACGGTCCGATGGTGACGTCGGCTTCCACGTTCATCATCACCACATGCTTGCCATGCTCCATGGCGGTGAGATCGTAATCGGCGGCAACGCCGGGCTTGCCGGTCGCGTCAATCACCACATCAATACTGTCGGTGGTGACCAGCGTCTCAGCCGACGTGATGGCGATCTTGCCCGCCTCGATGGCTGCCAAGGCCTGGGCGGGCGTGTCGGCAGCCTTGCCGCGGCTGTCGTCGCCATAGGCGATTTTCATCGCATCCAGCGCCGTATGGGGGCGGCGCGTTGCAATGGCCGAGAGTTCGATGCCGCCCATCAGCGACATCTGCGTCACGAGATCGGTGCCCATCTCGCCCGAACCGATGACTCCTACCCGGATCGGCTTGCCGGTCTCGGCGCGGGCAGCCAGGTCGCGGGCGATGCCGGTCAGGGTTATGGAAGAGGTCATGGGCGGTCCGATCGAGGTTGTCTGGCCGGGTTACCTCCCGGTCGCTCTGTGAGCAAGTGGCCTGAAGGCAGATCGTTGCTGTCACTGGATAAAAGGTTCCCCACGCGGTCGTGAAAGCCGATCAAGGTTAGCACTTCTTAAACCGATCTGGGCGAAACTGTGTTTGGAGATTTTCCAGGGGTTCGCACGCGTCATGGTCAGCAAGACCAAGAAATCAGTCGCATTGCCATCAATCATCGACCTCGATGCCCTCGACGGCATCCGCGATGGGCTGATCGATGCCATCGAAGACGGCGCGGTGACAGTGGACGCAAGCGGCGTGGAGCGCGTGTCGACCAATGCACTGTTCATGCTGATCAGCGCGGCCGAGACCGCCCGGAAAAATCAGAACGAGTTTTTGATCGAGGGGCCGAGCGCGGCAATGCTGTCCGCGATCGAGCGACTGGGCCTGGACACCCAGTTTTCGGGAATGATGAGAGGATGAGGACTTTGCGGGTTCTAACGGTGGACGATTCGAGGACTATCCTCGCCATGTTGCATCATACGTTGAGCAATGCCGGTTTCGAGGTGCTGCAGGCCGAAGACGGGCAGCAGGGTCTTGATGTGCTCAAGCAGGAACAGGTCGATGTGGTGATCACCGACATCAACATGCCTGTTATGGATGGTATCGAGTTCATCAAGCACGTGCGGGCGACTGGACAGCACCAGAGCCTGCCCATCCTGATCCTGACGACCGAGACGTCGCAGGACAAGCGCGACCAGGGCAAGGCCGCCGGCGGCACCGGCTGGATCGTCAAGCCGTTCGATCCGGAAAAGCTGATTTCGGTCATCCACCGCGTCGTGCACTAGACTTTTCTAAAAACCCAGAAGGGTTGGGCGTTTTCGCATGAGCGATCTCGACGATTTCAAGGCCACCTATTTCGACGAATGTTCCGAGCTTCTGACGGAACTGGAAGAGCAGTTTGCCGCCATCGAAGCGGGTGAGCGCGATGCCGACCGGCTCAATGCCGTCTTCCGGGCCATCCATTCGGTCAAGGGCGGTGCGGGAGCCTTCGGCTTTTCAGCCCTGGTTGGGTTCGCCCATGCCTATGAGACGCTGCTCGACTATGTCCGCGATGGCCGCATCGAGATGACCGATGACGTGGTGACGCTGTGCATTCGGGCCAACGACATCGTCGCCGACCACGTCAAGGCCGCCCAGACCGGCGAGGCCCTGCCTGCCGACTACGGCATGGAAGAAAAGGAACGGTTCGATGCGCTCGCCCGCGGCGAACGCGCCGGCTCCGATGACGAGGCCAGCGGCGAGCCGATGGAAGAGTTCGACATCGACTTCGTCCCGGTCATGGTGAACCTCGAAGCGTCGGAGGACGTGCCGGAAGCGGACGCCGACGACGCCTTCGAGACGCTGCCCATGCAGCCCGAGCCCGGCCATTGGGAAGTCCGCTTCACCCCCCACCGGGCGCTTTACGCGCGCGCCAACGACCCGCTGCTGCTGTTCCGCGAACTGGCCGCTCTGGGCGAAATGAGCGTGCGGGCCATCGTTGAAGACATTCCGCCGCTGTCCGACTTCGAACCCTTTGCCGTCTATTGCTCCTGGGAAATCACGCTGGTTTCCCCATCGCTGACCGAAGCGGCGATCCGGGAAGTGTTTGAATTCGTCGACGGCGACTGCGACATTGCCATTGCCCAATTGGGCCTCACTGCGCCCTTCGAGATTCCGGCTCCCGCGCTGGTGGTGGAGCCGGCCGCTCCGGCCCGCTTGCCTGAGCCTAAAGCCGAAGCACCGGTTGATCTCTTGCAGCTTGCCGACGACGAAGTGTCGGATCTGCTTGCCTTCAAGCGCGATCCCGAAACCGCACCACCTATTGTTGCCGCGGAACCTGAGCCGATCGCAGCTGATGCGCAGGACACCTTTGACGAACCGCCGGCGCTCAGCTTTGCCGATCTGGCGGCAAGCATCGTCCCTGCGCCAAAGCCGGCTCCCGTTGCTGCAGCCGCCCCGGTGCGCGCGGCTCCAGCCAATACCGCTGCTGCCGAAGGCGAGGACCATGGCGGCAAGCATAGCGTCGGCGTCCAGTCGATCCGCGTCGATCTCGACAAGGTCGACCGCGTGGTTAACATGGTCAGCGAGCTCGTGATCACCCAGTCCATGCTGACCCAGCAGATGGATGAAAACCTTCGTGCCCGCTATACCGAGCTGGTGCGTGGCCTCGAAGTGCTGGCACAGACCACGCGTGGCCTTCAGGACTCGGTCATGGCCATCCGCGCCCAGCCCGTAAAGTCGGTGTTCTCGCGCATGCCGCGCCTGGTGCGCGAGCTGGCCAGCAAGACCGGCAAGAAGATTAAGCTCGAAACGATTGGCGAAAACACCGAAATCGACAAGACGGTGATCGAACAGCTGAGCGATCCGCTGACCCACATGATCCGCAACTCGGCCGACCACGGCATCGAGTCGCCCGAAAAGCGCCTCGCTGCCGGCAAGCCTGAAGTAGGCACGGTACGTCTCTCAGCCGAACAGGCCGGTGGCAATATCCTGATCATCGTCGAAGATGATGGCGGCGGCATCAACCGTGAACGCGTGCTGCAGGTGGCGCGCGACAAGGGCGTTGTTGCGCCTGACGTCAATCCTACCGACGAGCAGATCGACCAGCTGATCTTCGCGCCGGGCTTTTCGACCGCATCGGAGGTCAGCGACATTTCCGGACGTGGCGTTGGCATGGACGTGGTCCTGTCCAACATCAAGAAGATCGGCGGTTCGGTGCATGTGCGCAGCTGGACCGGCAAGGGTACCCGCATGACCCTGCGCCTGCCGCTGACGCTGGCCGTGCTCGACGTCATGCTCGTCAAGGTCGGCGATTCGCCTTATGTGGTGCCGCTCTCCTCCATCGTCGAAACCATGCAGTGTTCGGGCGCAACCTTCGAGCGCGTGCCGTCAGGCGGACAAGTGCTGCAGGTGCGGGGCGAATATGTGCAGGTCATCGATGTGGCCCAGCGCTTCGCCATGCATTCGACCAAGGCCGCCGACGAGCGCTTCGTGGTGCTCTGCGAAAGCGAAGGCAGCCACAAGGTGGCGCTGGTGGTCGACGACATCATCGGCCAGCAGCAGGTGGTCATCAAGAGCCTCGAGGAAAACTTCGAGCAAGTCGAAGGCATTGCCGGCGGCACGATCCTGGGCGACGGCAATGTCGCGCTGATCGTGGACGTGCAGGGGCTTAAGTCCACCATCGTTCACAAGAATGCGGCCTGACGGCCGATCGGAAGTTGCCGCCACAGCGGCCTAGTTTTGCGTAGCCGACCAGAAGGGCGGCAGAAAGGCACAGAAAGATGGAAGCGCTCGGTTTGCGGGACGACATGGCGGCGGACAAGTCGGCCCTCGCCGCACACAATTCACTGCAGTTGATCGCATTTTCGATCGGTGAGCAGACCTATGGGGTTGAGATCACCACGGTGCGCGAAATCCGCGCCTGGAACGGTGCCACTCCGCTGCCCAATACGCGCGAGTTCGTGCGCGGCGTGATCAATCTCCGCGGCACCATCGTGCCGATCTTTGACCTGCGTGCCCGCTTCGGCGACGGCCAGACTTCGCCCACCAAGAACCACGTCGTGGTGGTAATGAGCGTCGGCGACAAATGGGTCGGCATCCTGGTCGACGCCGTCAGCGACATCCTCACGGTGTCGCGCGATGACATCCACAACGTGCCGGAAGGCAATTCCATCGATACCGAACTTCTCAACGGCATCGTCACCCATGACAGCCGCATGGTCGGGCTGATCGACCTCCATGCGGTGGTCAGCGGCGCCAAGATGGACGGCTAGCCGATCGCACCAGTTCTCTGAACAAGGGGCGCCGCAAGGCGCCCTTTTTTTGTCCAGTGGTGCCAAAACGACCAGGGAAATAAAAAAGGCGCCTCGCAGCGCCTTTCGTTGAAGCTCAGCTTAACCTGTCAGAACAGGTCCACGTCGCCGTGGCTCTGATGCTGCGCAATGCCGGACAGGGAAGGGACGCGAAGTTCGTCGAGCGTAAGGCTCGACCAGATCTCATCGTAGACACTGTCGGGCGCCGAATGGGGCAGGAGCGCAAACTGGCGAACCGCCAGTGCCATGTTGTGGCAGCGCTGCTCGATCCGGTCCTGGCCCTGCAGGGCCGTCACGATCATCTGCACTGCTTCGCGCACCGTGGGATCCTTGCTGAGGTTCCGCTCGGCCAACAATTGTAGCGCCTCGGTGATGCCTTCTAGCATCGATGATGTCTGGCGCGCCGTCTCATCGAGTTCTCTCGCGAGTTTCTGCAGTGACATAGACTAAAAAATCCTAACCCTGATCACCGCACTTTAGCGGTTAATTCTAAAGCTCTTCTTGCCTCCGTGTGGCCAAGCGGCGCCCACGTTCTGCGTGGTTAGCAATTGGCTAACGAGTTTTCGTGTATCCTCAGAGAGTTACCGCGCTGAGGTGCAAGACTAACGATGGGCCTGCCGAATTCTTTACCACCCGAGTTCGATCGTGGGGTGGTGACCACCGTGCATCAGGGCGACTGCCATGTATCCGGCGATACCGACCTCACCTATTCCACGGTCCTGGGCTCGTGCATCTCGGCCTGCGTGCGCGATCGCGTGGCCAATGTCGGCGGCATGAATCACTTCCTCCTCGCCGAGCAATCGGGCTCAGCCAAGGACCGCTACGGCGCCTCGGCCCGCTATGGTGCCTTTGCCATGGAACAGCTGATCAACAAGGTGCTGAGCAAGGGCACCGGCAAAAAGGCCAATCTCGAGATCAAGGTCTTTGGCGGCGGCAAGATCAACTCTTCGCTCGATGACGTGGGCCGCAAGAACATCGAGTTCGTGCGCCAGTTCCTGGCCGACGAAGGCTATGTTGCCGCCAGCGAGGACCTTGGCGGCACCTATGCCCGCCGTGTCCTGTTCAAGCCGCATTCAGGGCGGGCATTCGTGAAACGGCTCGACAGCGATGTGGGCGCAAATGTCGCGCAGGAAGAAGCCGCGTTCGCCAAGCGCCGTGTGGTCGTGCCGGCGCCGGTCGACGATATCGAACTGTTCTAGTCATCTTCCAAATGTTTGCTGGGCTCCCAGTCATTTACGCAATCTAAGCAATGCAGAGGCTATGGTGCCCTGCACCTGAACGAAACGATTGGCGCTGAAGCCAATTGCACAGAGCCAGTTGCTGCATCGGGGAATAGTTCATGGAACAGGGAGAAATCTCCCTTAGCGACCGCGAATTCGCGCGGATCAAGAGCCGGGTCTACCAAGTGGCCGGCATCTCGCTAAGCGATGCAAAACGCACCCTCGTCGTCTCCCGGCTCAGCAAGATCGTGCGGGCCCTGGGCCTTCCCAGTTTCGATGCCTATGTCGACTACCTGGAGCGGAACGGCAGCGCCAGCGACGGCCAGGACTTCGTCAACGCGCTGACCACCAATCTCACGCGCTTTTATCGCGAAGATCACCATTTCGAGCATCTGCGCTCCCACGTCGCGGGCCTGATCGCCAGCAAGCCACGCGGCACCCGGTTGCGCATCTGGTCGGCCGGTTGCTCAACGGGGCAGGAGCCCTATACGATCGGCATGGACCTTCTTGCTGCCTTGCCCGAACTCAAGCGCTGGGACTTCAAGATCCTTGCAACCGATATCGACACGGCTGTGCTGGCCAAGGCCGCCGGCGGTGTCTACCCGGAAAATGAGCTGAACGGCCTCAGCGCCGAACGCGCGCGGCTGCTGGAACGCGCCGGCAGCGGCAGCATCCGCATCCCCGCAGCGGTGCGGGAACTGGTGTCGTTCAAGCCGCTCAACCTCATCGAGCCAAACTGGCCGATGAAGGGGCCGTTCGATGCCATCTTCTGCCGCAACGTGGCAATCTACTTCGACAAGCCCACCCAGGGGCAGGTCTTCAGCCGGCTGGGCAAGCTCCTCGCCCCCGAGGCATTCCTCTACATCGGCCATTCGGAAAATCTTGGCTCGGGCGGCGAAGGGTTCCGCCTCGTGGGCAAGACTATCTACCAGATCAAGCAAGTGAACAAACGAGCAGCAGCATGAGCATCAAGGTCCTGATCGTCGACGACTCGGCGTTGATCCGAGAGGTCCTGACGCGCATGCTCTCGCGCGACGGGGATATCGATGTCGTGGGTACCGCCACCGATCCGATCGCCGCGCGCGAGAAGATCAAGGAACTCAATCCCGACGTCGTCACGCTCGACATCGAAATGCCTAACATGAACGGCCTGGCTTTCCTCGAAAAGCTGATGCGCCTGCGGCCGACCCCTGTCGTCATGGTTTCGACGCTGACCAAGAAGGGTGCGAGTGAAACGCTATTGGCGCTTGAACTGGGTGCCGTCGACTTCGTCGCCAAGCCCAGCGCCGATCTCGAGGGCGGGCTCGACGCCTTTGGTGCCAACCTGCGCGACAAGATCCGCGCCGCTGCCCGCTCCGATGTGCGAGGCCGTGCCGTGGGTCGCGCCGAGCCGCCCAAGGTCGCCCTCAAATCCGCCGCTGCACCGGCCGGGTCGCTGATCGCCATTGGGGCCTCGACCGGCGGTGTCGAGGCGATCCGGGCCGTGCTGAGCCAGATGCCGGCCGATTGTCCACCGATCGTCATTGCGCAACACATGCCACCGGGCTTTACCAGCCGGTTTGCCGCTCGGCTCGATGAAGTGTGTGGCCTGACCGTCGTCGAGGCCGAGGACCGCATGCCGCTGCTGCCCGGCCACGCCTATGTCGCCAAGGGCGACTACCATCTGCGGGTCGAGCGCTCTTCGGGTCAGCTCAAGGCGCGCCTGGCGCATGACGAACTGGCCAGTGGCCACCGTCCCAGCGTCGACGTCCTGTTTGAATCTGTGGCCAAAACTGTCGGTGCCATGGCAGTCGGTGCCATCCTGACCGGGATGGGGCGCGACGGTGCGCGCGGGCTCAAGATGATGCGCGACGCCGGTGCCTACACGGTAGGTCAGAGCCAGGCTTCCTCGCTTGTCTACGGCATGCCGCGCGTCGCTTTTGAGGAAGGCGCGGTCATCGAACAGGCGCCCGTCGAAGCCATTGCCGGTCGCCTGGCGCAGGCGCTGACGCGGCTCAAGTCAGCCGCCTGAGCTTCAGACCGGCGCAATGTGCTGCGGCGGATTGATAGAATTGTAACGCTTGTTGCCTAGAGTTTTCCCCAGATGAGGGGCTAAGCCCCGGGCTCAGAAGGTGAAAAGAAGACCATGCCAAAAGCCAGCGCCCTAAGCGTTCTCGTGGTTGACGACCAGCAGTCGATGCGCGGCATCTGCAAGTACATCCTGACCCAACTCGGCTTCAAGGACATCATCGAGGCCAAGAGTGGCCGCGATGCTTTGGGCAAGCTTGAGAAGGCCAATGTCGACCTGATCATTTCCGACTGGAACATGGAAGACATCGACGGGCTGACCCTGCTCAAGGTGATCCGGAAGCATCCGCGTACCCAGGCCATGCCGTTCATCATGGCCACCGGCCGTTCCGACAAGGAGCAGGTCAAGGAGGCCATCTCCTTTGGGGTCAACAACTACATCATCAAGCCCTTCGACGCGTCGACCATGAAGAAGCGCATCGAGGCGGTGATCGGCGCCCTGAGCTAAGGGCGTAAAGATCGCGTATCCAAAGAGCCACCTTCGGGTGGCTCTTTTGTTTTGTGGCCGCCTTGGCAGCCGCTTGGCGTAAGAAGTGATTAATCCCGCAGATGTATCGTTTGCACGCTGGTCAAGGCTGGCGGCTTGGGAGGGCGAGTGCTGGGCCGCGCTGAAAAGCGCGGCGCTTTCACGACATCAGGAGATGTCTTCAGCACTCGATACGGGTTGGAGGACCCCAATGGCATTTCAGATGAAGATTGCGCAGAAGCTGCCGCTGGCGCTTGTTGGCTCGGCCTTGCTGGTCAGCGCAGGTGTCGGTGTTTCGAGCTACCTGATCGGGCTCAACACCGTGCAGGCGCAGCGCAATCAATCCATGCAGGCTTCGCTGAATACGGCTGAAGCCATGGTTAGCGAATATTTCAAGAGTTCCGAGGTCGACCTGCGCCTCTTCGTGCAGCGTTCCGACACCGTCACGGCGATGAAGAACCTGACGCGCTCGCTCGATGAACTGCGCATGGGGCTCAAGGAACGCGCTGCCCTGCAGCTGCAAACCGCCTATGTCACTGAAAACCCCGATCCAGCTGCCCGCTATACCCTAGACAGCGCCAATGGCAAGGGCGCGACCTATGACGCGCCACATAAGCGCTTTCATCCCGGTTTCCGGACACTGATGCTGGAACGCGGCTATTCCGACGTTCTCCTGATCAGCGCCGCCGGCGACGTGGTCTATTCCGTTGCCAAGAATCCCGACTTTGCCACCAATGTCGTGACCGATCCGGCCGCCGCCGCCAGCAGCCTCGGCCAGGCCTTCGCCCGCGCCAAGGAGCTGGCCGATGGCGAGGCAGCCTTTGTCGATTACTCAGTCTACTCGCCCAGTGGCGCTGCACAAAGCTTCATGGCCATGCCGGTCTTCGACAAGGACGAAAATACCGGCGTCATGGTGCTTTCGATCTCGAGCGATGCACTAAGTGCCAAGGTGGCGGGACTTTCGGGCCTGGGCCAGACGGGCGAAGTGGTCGTTGTCGGAGCCGATGGGCTCCTGCGCACGGAATCCCCACAGACGGAAGCGGCCGACGTCTTGGCAACGACGCTGACTTCCGACGTGCTGACCGGTGCCCTTGCCGGGCAGACAGCGGAAGGCCGCAGCACCGATTACCGCGGAGCACCCATGGTGGTGCGTGCGGGTCCGGTAACCGTCGACGGCGTCACGTGGGCCGTGGCGGCGGTCCAGCCCGAGCAGGAGGCCTATGCCGCCGTCGTGGACATGCGCAACATGACGCTCCTCGTGGGTGGCGTGCTCCTCGCGCTGGCCGCGGTCGTTGGCTATTTCTTTGCCCGCTCGGTCAGCCGGCCCATCAGC
This sequence comes from Devosia sp., assembly GCF_036563435.1. Classification (GTDB taxonomy): domain Bacteria; phylum Pseudomonadota; class Alphaproteobacteria; order Rhizobiales; family Devosiaceae; genus Devosia. The sequence continues at coordinate 67,689 of NZ_DATCMJ010000014.1, read as the reverse complement.
CGCCTCACCGCGACCATGGAGCAGCTGGCCGACGGCGATCTCGACGTCGAGGTGCAGGGCGCCGATGGCCGGGACGAGCTCGGCGCCATGGCCCGTGCCGTCGAGGTGTTCCGCGAGAACGCGCTCAAGGTCGCCGAGATGACCGAGGCGGAAGCCGCCCAGATCATCCGCAGCCAGGGCGAACGCGCCGCCATGATGCAGGAACTGCAGCGTGCCTTTGGCGCTGTCGTCGATGCGGCCATTGCCGGCGACTTCAGCCGCCGTGTCGATACCGAGTTCGCCGATGATGAACTCAACCGCCTTGCCCGTTCCGTCAACAACCTGGTGGAAACGGTAGATCGCGGCGTCAGCGAAACGGGCGCAGTGCTGGCCTCGCTGGCCGACACCGACCTCAGCATGCGCATGGAGGGCGAGTTCCACGGCGCTTTCGCCAAGCTTCAAGCCGACACCAATGCGGTGGCTGAAAAGCTCAGCGACATCGTCTGGCAGCTCAAGGATACGTCGGGCATGCTCAAGACAGCGACTGGCGAGATCCTCTCTGGCGCTAACGACTTGTCGGAACGCACCACCAAGCAGGCGGCAACCATCGAAGAAACCTCCGCCGCCATGGAGCAGCTGGCATCCACAGTAATGCAGAACGCCAAGCGGGCCCGCGAAGCCAGCGGCGTTGCGTCCACCGTCACCAAGACGGCCGAAGAGGGCGGCCAGGTGATGCAACATGCCACCGAAGCCATGGAGCGGATCACCCAGTCCTCGGGCAAGATTTCCAACATCATCGGTCTTATTGACGACATTGCCTTCCAGACCAACCTCCTGGCGCTCAACGCGTCCGTGGAAGCCGCTCGCGCTGGCGACGCCGGCAAGGGCTTTGCCGTCGTGGCGGTGGAAGTGCGGCGGCTGGCACAATCGGCGGCCAATGCTTCTGCAGACGTCAAGGCGCTGATCGAGCAGTCGGCGGGCGAGGTGAAGGGCGGTTCGCGCCTGGTCATGGATGCCGCGGCCAAGCTCAGCGCCATGGTCACCGCAGCCCGTGCCTCCAACGAGCTCATGAGCGGCATTGCGCGCGACAGTCGCGAGCAGGCCGGCGCCATCGAAGAGGTCAACGCCGCCGTGCGGCAGATGGACGAGATGACCCAACACAACGCGGCCCTGGTGGAAGAGATCAACGCCGCCATCGAGCAGACCGAAGCGCAGGCGACCGAGCTCGACCGGATCGTGGACATCTTCACCATTGGTGAAGGGCAAGCGCAGAAGGCCCCCGCCGAGGGGCCGGCGCGCCTGGCGGCCGCCGGCGGGATCGAGGGCAAGCTCAAGTCAGTCGCCCAGACCTATCTCAGCCATGGCAACGCGGCGGTGGACCGGGAGTGGAACGCCTTCTGATCCGCCCGCGGGCAGCCGTGCTGCACAAAACATGGGCAACGGTCGGTTAACCGCGCTGTTGTAAATTCTCTCGATGTTGGTGGCGCGTGAGGAGTACGCGCTGGGCTATTGGGAGGATCACCATGCGCAAGCTCGCGGCTCTGTTCGGCAATATCAGGATGACAACGGCCATTGCTGGCCTTGTCTTCGTGTCCATCATCGGCTCGATCGGCGCCGTGTCTGGCGCCATCTACCTCAATCTTCATTCTGACTCGATCGCCGACAGCGCGTTGCAGCAGGAAACCAACCTGGCAGTGGCGGCGACCATCCTTGAGCGGCGCATTTCCGGCTCAGTCCTGAACTGGACAGAGGAGGGCACGATGGATGCGTTCCAAAGCTGGGCCGTCCCACCTTTCTACGATACCGAAATCATCGACTCCGTGACCCGCGTGACGCAGCAGGACGCGACGGTCTATGTTCTGGACGCGGCCAGTCAGACCTTTCAAGGCAAGACCACGAGCCTTGCGGCCGAAGACGGCACCCGCCTTGCCGACCTGATGCTCGATGCCTCCAGCCCAGCCTATGCCCCGCTTCTCGAAGGCAATCCCTTTATGGGCCAATTGCCGATCGCCGGCGTGCAATATTTCGGTGCCTTCCAGCCCATTGAGAAGATGAGCGGCGAGATCATGGGCGCCATCTTTGTCGGTACGCCCATGGCTGTCATCGAAGCCGAAGCAACCGAGGTCTTGGGGCTGATCCTGATGGTGGGTGGCGCCGTCGTTGTGGTGCTCGGCCTTATTGGTTTTGCCCTCTCGCGCGCCATCACCCGCCCCATTCCCAAACTGGCCTCGTCGATGGAGGCTATCGCCGAAGGCAATTACGAGACGGTGGTGCCCTATACAGCGCTCGGCAATGAAGTGGGCGGCATGGCGCGGGCGGTGGAAGTGTTCCGCGAGAACGGCTTACGCGTCAGCCAGATGACCGAGGCCGAGGCCGCGCGCATCATTGCCGACCAGGAAAACCGCCAGGCGATGATGCGCGAGTTGCAGGGTGCTTTCGGTGCGGTGGTCGACGCAGCGGTCGCTGGCGACTTTACCCGGCAGGTCGCCGTCGAGTTCCCCGATCCCGAACTCAACGCCCTCGCCGGCAGCGTCAACAATCTCGTTTCGACCTTCAACCGCGGCGTGACAGAAATCGGCGACGTGCTCAGCGCCATGGCCGATACCGACCTGACGCAGCGCATGGAAGGCGACTATGAAGGCGCCTTTGCGCGGTTGAAGCATGACGTCAATGCCGTGGCCGACAAGCTCACGGAAGTGATCGGTCAGCTCCGCCACACGTCAGGCTCGCTCAAGACGGCGACGGGCGAAATCCTCTCGGGTGCCAACGACCTTTCGGAACGGACCACCAAGCAGGCGGCGACCATCGAGGAAACCTCGGCCGCCATGGAGCAACTGGCGTCCACCGTGATGCAGAATGCCCAGCGGGCCAAGGATGCGAGCGCCAACGCCATGGCCGTCACCCGCACGGCCGAAGAGGGCGGGCAGGTGATGGATGCGGCGACCGCCGCGATGGAGCGCATCACCCAGTCCTCGGGCAAGATCTCCAATATTATCGGCATGATCGACGACATCGCCTTCCAGACCAACCTCCTTGCCCTCAATGCATCGGTCGAAGCCGCCCGTGCGGGCGACGCCGGCAAGGGTTTTGCGGTGGTTGCCGTGGAAGTGCGACGCCTGGCTCAATCGGCCGCGCAGGCCTCGAGCGAGGTCAAGGTGCTGATCGAGCAGTCTGCCAACGAGGTAACGGCCGGCTCAAGGCTGGTGGACGATGCCGCCGGCAAGCTCCGCGTGATGCTGGATGCCGTCCGTGGCAACAACAGCCTGCTCGAATCCATCGCCAATGACAGCCGCGAACAGGCTTCGGCTATCGATGAAGTGTCCACCGCCGTGCGCACCATGGACGAGATGACCCAGCACAATGCAGCGCTGGTGGAAGAGACCAATGCGGCGATCGAGCAGACAGAGGCACAAGCTACCGAGCTCGACCGCATTGTCGACGTGTTCCGCCTCTCCGATCATGCCTCGCCGCAGCGGCACGTTGCGGCCAGTGCCGAAACGGCAGGCGCACGCGGTCTGCAACGGCGCCTGGCTGCGGCGTCGCCACGGCTCGCCACCCATGGCAATGCTGCCGTGGCCGAGGACTGGAACGAGTTCTGATCACTGGAGACGAGTCTTTTCAGCAAAAGATGCGTGGCCGGTGAATCAAAATCCTCATCTATGAAGCAAAACCAAAGAGCGCTACGGCGCTCTTTTTATTTTTGCTGTCAGCGCCTTACCATTTTACGCCGCATTAACCAGCATCAGCCAATGCTTTTTTCCGGACGCAAGTAGAAACACGTGGCCACGCCTTGGGAAGCGCGGCCGAACGGAGCTGCCATGCGCCCAATCAATCCGTGCTTACCAGTCGTGGTACCCGGCCTCGCATTGCTTGGCCGCCGGCTCCCGCCTGCCTGCCCGTCCACTCGGAACGTCACCTGGAGCCTATCGTGACTAAGTTCTTCACCGGCAGTATTGGCCGGCGCCTTTATGCCCTGATCTTCATCTTCGCCGTCGGCTTTGCCAGCGTGCTGGCCTACCAGCTCTATACGCTGCGGGAGAACCTCGACCAGTTCAAGCGCACTGAGTTGCAGAGCGTGGTGCAGGCAGCCACCAGTATTGCGCAGAATTACTATGATCGCTCCCAGGCCGGCGAGTTCACCGAAGAACAGGCCAAGTCGCTGACGCTCGAATCCTTGCGCGGCTTGCGCTACCAGGGCGGGGAATACATTTTCATCGACACCTTCGACATGGTCATGCTGATGCATCCGACCAAGCCGGAAAAGCAGGGCAATGACCGCTCCATTGAAGAAGACGGCCGCGGCAAGCTTTACATCAAGGAGATGGTGACCAACGCCAAGGCCAATGGCTCGACCTTTGTCAGCTACCTCTTCAAGTCGCCCGATGGCGGTTATTTCGACAAGATCAGCTATGCTCAGGCTTTCGAGCCCTGGGGCTGGACCATTGCATCGGGCGTTCTGCTGACCCAGGTCGATGCTATCTTCGGCAAGGCCGCCATGATCAGCGGCGCTATCGCTTTCGGCGTCACCTTGCTGCTGCTGCTGATCGGCGTGTTTATCGCCCGCTCCATCAGCAAGCCCATCAGCAAGCTCAACAGTGACATGGTGCGCATTGCCCAGAACGACTTCGACGTGGTGCCGCAGGGTACCGACCGGCACGATGAAATCGGCGACATGGCGCGTTCCGTGGAAGTGTTCCGCGAAAACGGGCTCAAGGTCAGCCAGATGACCGAGGCGGAAGCCGCTCGCATCATCGCCGACCAGCGAAACCGCCAGCAGATGATGAGTGAGTTGCAGGATGCCTTCGGGCAGGTGGTGGATGCCGCCATTGCCGGCGACTTCACCCGCCGTGTGGAAACCGAGTTCCCCGATCCCGAGCTCAACAATCTCGCCGGCAGCGTCAATAGCCTCGTGTCGACCGTGGACCGCGGCCTCGACGAAACCGGCCGCGTATTGACCGCCCTGGCCAATACCGACCTCACCAAGCGCATGGAAGGCGAGTATCAGGGGGCCTTCGCTCGCCTCAAGGCCGACACCAACGCAGTTGGCGACAAGCTGACAGAAGTCGTCAACCAGCTGCGCGGCACCTCGCGTTCGCTGCGTACCGCCACGGGGGAAATCCTCGCTGGCGCCAACGACCTCAGCGAACGCACTACCAAGCAGGCTGCCACAATCGAGGAAACCTCGGCTGCCATGGAGCAGCTCGCCTCCACCGTGCTGCAAAATGCCCAGCGTGCCAAGGATGCCAGCGTCAATGCCGCCGAAGTCACCCGCACCGCCGAAGAAGGCGGCCAGGTAATGGAAAAGGCCAACGAGGCCATGGTCGCCATCGAGGCCAGCTCGGGCAAGATCTCCAACATCATCGGCCTCATCGACGACATCGCGTTCCAGACCAACCTCCTGGCGCTCAACGCCTCCGTGGAAGCAGCGCGTGCTGGCGACGCGGGTAAGGGCTTTGCCGTGGTGGCCGTGGAAGTGCGGCGCCTGGCCCAGTCGGCCGCTTCGGCTTCCGCCGACGTCAAGGTGCTGATCGAGCAGTCGGCCACTGAAGTCGGCCAGGGCTCGCGGCTGGTGTCCGATGCCGCGGCACGCCTTGCCGCCATGCTCGAGGCTGCCCGTTCCAACAACCAGCTGATGGACGGCATTGCCCGCGAGAGCCATGAGCAGGCTTCGGCCATCGAGGAGGTCAATGTCGCCGTCCGAACCATGGACGAGATGACCCAGCACAATGCGGCGCTGGTCGAGGAGATCAACGCCTCGATCGAACAGACCGAAGCGCAGGCAACCGCGCTGGACGAGATCGTCACCGTGTTCCACACCGACGATCACAAGCCCGCCGTGCATGTGGTGCCGCAAGCCGCACCGCGCCAAGCCGCACCGCGTCCAGCCACCGTCAAGCGCGCCGCGCAGGCCTATCTCAGCCAGGGCAACGCTGCCATCTCCACCGACTGGAGCGAGTTCTAAGAACGCATGCGGCCCGCTCCGGCGGGCCGCATCCGGCGCTTCGGGATGAGAGTGGTTCCTTAACCACATTCGTTCATCTTCGATGATGCGTCATGGCCGCGAGGAGGAGAGCGGACATGCCTGCCAAGGCAGTATTGTCCAACTCCGGAAGTCGCTCATGGCCAGCCAGCTCAAACTCGCCTTCAAACTCCCCGCAATGGTCGTGGCCATTGCCCTGGTTACCGGCGCAAGTCTTGCCATTGCAGCCTTTGTGGCGAGCAGCAGCATTGTCACCAGCCAGGCCGAACAGCGGCTCACGGCCGCTGCGGCCAACGCGAAATCTTCGATCGAGGCCTATCTCAACGAGGTGGCCGAAGATCTGACGCTGTTTGCCGGGCGCGCCGAGATCGCCGCCAACATCGATCTCTTCTCCGGCGCTTTGCGCTCGCTGTCGGGCCAGGGTGACCCCACCGACTTGCTGCAGACGGCCTATATCACCGACAATCCACACCCGGCCGGTGAACGGCTGCTGCTCGATACGTCCGACAAGCTGCCGGTCTATGATCTCCATCACCGCGCGCTTCACGCCGATTTCCGCGACCTGCTCAACAAGCGCGGTTACTACGACATCTTCCTGTTCGATACCGACTTCAACAACGTCTACACGGTGTTCAAGGAAGCCGACTTCGCCACCAATTTCGGCGAGGACGGCGGTCCCTGGGCTGGCACAGACCTGGGCAAGGTCGTGCGTTCCGCCATGGCCGCGGAAGAGGGGCAGGTTTTCCTCTCCGACTTCGCGCCTTATGGCCCGAGCGCCGGCGCACCCGCCAGCTTCATCGCAGCGCCTGTCTATGATCAGGGCTTCCTGATCGGCGTCCTTGCTTTCCAACTGCCGACCGCCCGCTTGGGCGATGTGCTCAATCGCGTCCAAGGGCTGGGCGAAAGCGGCCAAACTTTCCTGGTTGGGCAAGACGGCCTTGCCCGCAACGACTCACCCGACACGGCTGAAGACGATGTCCTTAGCCTGTCGCTTGACGGTGAAGCGGTATCGGCCGCACTCGGAGGCAGCCCGGCCATTGCCGCAATGCAGGATCGCAATGGCACTGCTTTGGTTGCAGCCGCGGAGCCCCTAACCTTTGGCGGAGTCGACTGGGCCGTGGTGGCGCTGGAAACCGAAGACGCAATCTTTGCGCCGTCCAACGGTCTACGCAACACCATGCTGATCATTGGCCTTGTCCTTCTGGCTCTCGCCGCCCTTGCCAGCATCGTCATCGCCCGTACCATCACACGGCCGGTGTCGCGCCTGACTGATGCCATGGCCGCCATCGCTGGCGACAAGCTTGATATCGCCGTTCCTGGGCTCGAGCGCGCCGACGAGCTTGGCTATATGGCCGAGGCCGTGGAAGTGTTCCGCGGCAACGCCCTCAAGATGCGCGATCTCCGCGCGGCTGAACTCGACATGAGCGAGGAGCGCGCCTCGCGCGTCGGCGTGGTGCAGGAGCTGCAACGCGATATTGGCGCGGTGGTGGGGGCAGCGATTGCTGGTGACTTCAGCCGGCGTGTGTCGACCGATCTAGACGAGCCCGAGCTGCGGCAGCTGGCGGGCGACGTCAACGACCTCGTGGCGACGGTGGATCGTGGACTTGGGGAAACCGGCAGTGTCCTTGCCGCAATGGCGCAGGCCGATCTCAGCCAGCGGGTAACCGGCGACTACCGGGGCGCCTTTGCCCGGCTCAAGGACAGCACCAATGGCGTAGCGGAACAGCTCGGGGAGCTGGTCGTGCAACTGCGCGGCACCTCGGGCGCCCTCAAGACCGCAACGGGTGAAATCCTCTCAGGCGCCAATGATCTTTCGGAGCGCACCACCAGGCAGGCGGCGACCATCGAGGAAACCAGTGCCGCCATGGAACAGCTCAGCCGCACCGTGGTGGAAAACGCCAGCCAGGCTGTTGATGCACGGGAAAAGGCGCGCGCCGTTTCGCTCGAAGCGGAAGCCAGCGGCGCCGTCATGGTCGATGCAACGGCCGCCATGGATCGCATCAGCGCCTCCTCGGCCAAGATCTCCAACATTATCGGTCTCATCGACGACATCGCCTTCCAGACCAATCTTCTCGCCCTCAATGCCTCGGTGGAAGCCGCGCGCGCCGGCGATGCCGGCAAGGGCTTTGCCGTGGTGGCCGTGGAAGTCCGGCGCCTGGCACAATCTGCCGCCTCGGCGTCGGCCGACGTCAAGGTGCTAATCGAGCAGAGTGCCGGCGAAGTGCGCGGCGGCAGCAAGCTGGTTGCCGAGGCGGCGCAAAGGCTCGAAAAGGTACAGCAGGCGATCCGTGCCAATGCCGAGACGCTTGACCACATGGCGCAAGCCAGCCGCGGCCAGGCCTCAGCCATCGAGGAGGTCAATGTCGCCGTCCGCCAGATGGACGAGATGACCCAGCACAATGCAGCGCTGGTGGAAGAGACCAATGCCGCCATCGAGCAGACCGAGGTTCAGGCTGGCGAACTGGACCGGCTGATCGGCATGTTCACGCTCGACAGCGGGTCGCCACGCAGCCGTAAGGAAACCGCCGAAGGTTCCCAAACGCAGGACCCGATCCGCCTGCGCAAGGCAAGCTGAGGAGAAACAGCATGGCCCGTATTAGTCTGGTGGCGCACGACGACAAAAAGGACGACCTCTGCCAATGGGCGGTGCACCACAAGCACAAGCTCAGCCAGCACGAATTGTGGGGCACCGGCACGACCGGCAGCCGCGTCATTGCCGCCACTGGCATGAATGTGAACTTGCTCAAAAGCGGGCCGCTGGGCGGCGACCAGCAACTAGGCGCCATGATCGCCGAGGGCAAGCTCGACGTCTTGATTTTCTTCATTGATCCGCTTTCGGCACAGCCGCATGACGTGGACGTCAAGGCGCTGACGCGGCTCGCCACGCTCTATGATGTGCCCTGTGCCAACAATAAATCCACAGCCGATGCGGTGTTGGCCTTCCTGTGAGGCGTTGACCCTAGCGTCACCTTATGAGCAGATGCCGCAAAATAGCCGGGTATATGAACGGCAGATGAAGGCATCAGGAAAATAGGTCGGTTTGGGTGTCCCCTGACTTGGTTATTGACGTTCGCAACGTCAGCAAACGCTTTGGCGGACTCACCGCCGTCAACAACTGCTCGCTCTCGGTGCGGCGTGGCTCGGTCACCGGGCTGATCGGCCCCAACGGCGCGGGCAAGTCCACCTTGTTCAACATCGTCGCCGGCAATATCGTGCCCGATGAAGGCGCGGTGATCTTCGATGGGGCCGATGTCACGGGCCTCAAGCCGCATCAGCTGTTTCGCACCGGCATGCTGCGCACCTTCCAGATCGCCCATGAATTCTCCAACATGACGGCGCTGGAAAACCTGATGATGGTGCCGGGCGACCAGCCGGGCGAAGATCTCGTCAACGCCTGGTTCCGCCCCGGCCGCGTCAAGGCGCGCGAGACCGAGGTGCGCAAGAAGGCACTCGACGTCATCGACTTCCTCAAGCTTGGCCATGTGCGCAACGAACTGGCGGGCAACCTTTCGGGCGGGCAGAAGAAGCTGCTCGAACTGGGCCGCACCATGATGGTCGATGCCAAGGTCGTGCTGCTCGACGAGGTCGCCGCCGGCGTCAACAAGACGCTGCTCAACGACCTCGCCGGCAATATCGAGCGCATGAACCGCGAACTGGGCTACACCTTCTTCGTGATCGAACATGACATGGACCTGATCGGCCGCTTGTGCGACCCGGTCATCGTCATGGCGCAGGGCGAAAAGATCGCCGAAGGCCCGATGGAAGAGATCCGCGCCAATCCCGCAATCGTCGAAGCCTATTTCGGCACGCCCGTGGAAGTTGCCTAATGGCTTTGCTTGAACTCAAACACGTCGTCGGCGGTTATGGCGGCGCGCCCATCCTCAATGGCGTCAACATGGCCATCGAGCAGAGCGATATCGGCGTCATCGTCGGCCCGAATGGTGCCGGCAAGTCGACCACGCTCAAGGCCATTTTCGGCCTGCTCAAGGTTACCGGCGGCACGGTGGAATTCCTGGGCGAGAACGTCGCCAACTCTCTCCCTGATACGCTCGTGCCCAAGGGCCTGAGCTTTGTCCCGCAGGAGAAAAACGTCTTCACCTCGATGAGTGTTGAGGAAAACCTCGAAATGGGGGCCTTCACCCGGCGCGACGATTTCACCGAGACCATGCAGTGGGTCTACGAGATGTTCCCGGTGCTGGCCGAAAAACGCCGGCAGCCGGCGGGCGAGCTCTCTGGCGGACAGCGGCAGATGGTGGCCATGGGCCGCGCGCTGATGAGCAAGCCCAAGCTCCTTCTGCTCGACGAACCTTCGGCCGGCCTCTCACCGCGCTACGTGATCGAAATCTTCGAGACGATCGTCCGCGTCAATGGCGAGGGCGTCGGCATCCTCATGGTGGAGCAGAACGCCCGCCAGGCGCTGGCTTTCGCCTCCAAGGGCTTCGTGCTTGCACAGGGCCAGAACCGCTTCACCGGCACGGGTCCCGAACTCATCGCCGATCCCGAAGTCGCCAAAAGTTTCCTCGGGGGCTAAGCTGTGACCGAACTCATCTTCTTCTTCAACCAGGTGGTCATCGCAGGCGCCGTGCTGGGCTGCATCTACGCGCTGGGTGCCGTGGGCATTACGCTGATCTTCGGCATCCTGCGCTTTGCCCACTTCGCCCATTCCGAGCTTATGACCTCCGGCGCGTTCTTCGCGTTTCTCCTCGCCATGCTGTTCACGCAGTGGGGCATCGTCACGCCCATTCCTACAGGCTTTGTGGTCCTGCCCATCGCCATGGTGCTGTCGGCCGTCTTCGCCCTCGGCATCGACAAGGGCTTTTATGCTCCGCTGCGCAAACGCGGCGCGCGGCCAGTCATTCTGCTGATCGCCTCCATCGGCGTCACGCTGATGGTGCAGGGCCTGATCCGCCTGTTCTTCGGCGCGGGCACCTGGTCGTTCTTTGAAACCGAAACCAAGGACGTGTTTCGTATCGACACGGCCTTCCTGGGATCCACCCGCCCGCTGGTGATCACCGAACCGCAGCTGCTGATGATCGTCGTCACCGTGATCAGCGTCCTTGCGCTCCACTTCTTCCTGACGCGGTCGCGTCTGGGCAAGGCCATGCGTGCCATGGCCGACAATGCCGACCTGGCCCAGGTTTCCGGCATCAACACCGCCCTTGTGGTACGGGTGACCTGGATCGTTGCCGGCGCGCTCGCCTGCATGGCCGGCACGATGCTGGCTTTGGACGTGACGCTGAAGCCTGATCTGGCCTTCAACATCATCATCCCGATCTTTGCCGCCGCCATCGTCGGCGGTCTCGGCCAGGCCTATGGTGCCATCGCCGGCGGTCTGTTGATTGGTTTTGCGGAATCGCTAGCGGTCTTTAACTGGACCATGCTGCTGCGGCCACTCAACGGCGTCCTGCCGGAATGGGCACAACTGCCGGCGACGCTGTCGCTGGTGCCCACCGAATACAAGCTCACCGTCGCCTTCGTCATCCTTGTCGTCGTGCTCCTTGTGCGGCCGACCGGAATCTTCAAGGGAGCTTCGTCATGATCCGGCGTTCTCTCACGCTGTTTGCCGGCCTCTTCGTCCTGATCCTCGTGGTCGGCTGGGCCATGGGCCTGCCCTTTACCTCCTCGCGCCTCGTGGAAGCGGCGGCCTATTCGCTGATCGCGCTGGGGCTCAACATCCAGTGGGGCTATGGCGGGCTCTTCAACTTCGGCATCATGGGTTTCCTGATGCTGGGTGGCTTTGCCGTCACCTTTATCTCCTACCCGGTCAACCCGCAGTTCTGGGGCTCCGATGGGCCTTGGATGCTGGGCCGCGCCCTGATCGCCTTTGCGGCCGGCGCGCTCCTCGTCTACGGCGCCCGCAAGAGCGACCGCCTGGGTGTCCGTGGCGGCTGGAAGACCCTTGTGACGGTCCTTGCCTGGTTCGTCGCCTACTGCATCTATCGCTCGCAGATCGATCCGGCCGCCGCCTATATCGAAGCCAATGCCGGCTTTGTCGGCGGTCTTGGTGCCCATCCGGTGCTTGGTTGGCTCTTTGGCGGCCTCCTTGCAGCGGCAGTCGCCTTCATTGTCGGCAAGATCGCGCTTGGCCTCCGCACCGATTATCTCGCCATCGCCACCATCGGCATCTCCGAGATTATCCGCGCGCTGATCAAGAACATGGACTGGCTGACGCGCGGCACGCTCACCGTCTCGCCCATTCCGTGGCCTACGCCGCTGCCGCAGGCATACCAGGCCGCCGGCAATGATGGGTTCTCGTCACTGCTTCTGGCGCGTGGCGGCTTTCTCCTCCTGGCGCTGGCTGTTCTAGCCATCGCGCTCTGGTTGATATCGCGCGCCTATTCCGGCCCTTGGGGCCGCATGATGCGCGCCATCCGCGACAACCACATCGCGGCCGCGTCCATGGGCAAGAACGTGACCTCGCGGCAGCTTGAGATCTTTGTTTTCGGCTCGGTGCTGATGGGCATCGGCGGCGCCATGCTGGTCAGCTTCACCCAGATATTCGATCCCTCGAGCTATCAGCCGATCAACCACACCTTCCTGATCTGGGTCATGATCATCGTCGGCGGTGCCGGCAACAACTGGGGTGCCGTCTTTGGCGCCGTGCTGATCTGGCTGGTCTGGGTCGTGTCCGAGCCGCTGGCCAAGGTGATCTTCGACTTCGTCAGCTACTGGTCCAGCAATGTTGGCTGGGGCGCCATTCCGGAGATCGAGTCCCGGTCGGCCCAGATGCGCGTCTTTGTGCTTGGCCTCGTGATAACCATCGCCCTGCGCTATGCGCCCAAGGGGCTTCTTCCCGAAGTGGTGCGCCGCGAAGGCTGACCTGCCTTAATCAACAAGAACCGAAGGCTCCGCGCTCATGCGCGGGGCCTTCTTGTTAGCGGCGCTCGTAAAGCATGGCCACGGCACCCGAGTTGAACTCGCGCCGGTCGACCAGCCGAAGGTCGACGGGTTGCGGCAGGCCCGCCAGCAGCGTCGGGCCGTGTCCGGCTAAGTTAGGGTGGATGACGAACTGATACTCGTCGATCAGCCCAAGCGTGCTGAGAGCCAGGGGCAGGGTGACGCCGCCGGTCGCGATTAAACCGCCGGGCTCCGCCTTGAGCGCCTCGACGGCCTCCCTCAGGTCCTTGCCACGGATGATCTCGCTGTTCCAGTCGGCAGCGGCAAGGCTGTCGGAAACCACATATTTTCGCGCCTTGTCGATGGCCTGGGCAAAGGGCACGACCCAATCGGGCATGCCCTCATGCGCACGGCCGGTCCGCGCCACCTCACGCCAGCCCGCCTCCATCATCTGGTAGGTCACGCGGCCATAAAGCAGCGCATCGGCCTGGCTGATGGCTTCGCCCCAGAACCGATGCAGTTCCGCGTCCGGACTCACCGCTTGATGATCGCAACACCCATCCAGCGTTACATTGATCGAATACCGCAGCCGCCGCATACATTCCTCCACTTGCATTGTGCAACTAGATGAACATAGCCGCACAGCGGCGTTTTGCAATCTGCGGCAGCTAGGCTTCTGGTTTCACCGCATGCAGCCAGAGCCAGCGTGTGGGCAGGTTGTCGTAGCCCGATCCATCCTGTTCGGTGATTTCGATGCTCTTCCAGGCACCTGCATCTGCCGCATGGGTACGAAGCTGCTCCTCATCGAGGTAATTGTAGTAGCGTCCGAACGTGTCCCGCCCTTCGCTGCTTCCGGCCTTGAAGCTGGCCATCAGGTGCCCGCCAGAACGCAGGGCGCGGAAGATGCGCGCCAGATCATCGGTAAGCTCGGCGCGGGGCGCATGAAGCAGGGCAGCACTGGCCCAGACCCCATCGTAGGCGCCGTGCTCATCCAACTGGTGGAAGGCCATGATCCGGACCGGGACGCCCAGCCGCGCCCCAGCTTCTGCCGCGAGTTCGGTCGACGCGTCCGAGGGCGTCACAGCAAAGCCCTTCGCCAGCATGGCGGCGGCATCCCGGCCATTGCCGGTGCCAAGTTCTAGGATGGTCCCGCCCTCCGGAAGCCGGGACAGGAAGGCTGAAAGTTTCGGGGAAGGTTGAGTGGCATGCTGCACGTAGTCGGCAGCGTTGTCGGCGTAGAATTTCAGTGTGTCAGGATCAGACATCGTTGCTCTCAAGAAAAAGCCCGGGATCGCTCCCGGGCTTCGCATTTCTGGCAGGCCGATCGGCTTACTGGATCACGCCTTTTTCGACGAAAGCGCCGCCTTCGACGGCGAGTTCGACGATGATGCCGTCAACGTCGCCGGCTTCGTCGAAGTCGAGCGGGCCGCCGGCGCCTTCATAGTCGATGTCGGTGCCGGCCTTGATCAGCTCGACAGCCTTGCTCCATTCGCCGGGCATGATCTTTTCGCCCGGTGCGGAAGCGACTTCGCGCAGCGCAGCGGAAAGGCCGTCGCGCGAGGTCGAGCCGTTCTTCTCGATGGCAAGTGCCAGCAGGAACGCGGCGTCATAGGCCTGCGGTGCATAGGTAGCGTTGGCTTCGATGCCGGCTTCGGTGGCGAGGTCCACATAGGTGGTGGTGGCGTCGCCTTCGGGTGCGCCGGCACGGGTGGCGATCAGGCCTTCCACTGAAGCGGCGTCGATGCCGGTCAGCAGGTCGTCGCCCACCATGCCGTCACCGCCGACATAGGTGGTGAAGTTGCCGGATTCGACGGCCTGGCGCAGGATCGTGTTGCCCGAGGCATTGGCATAGGCCAGGATCACCAGGTTCTGCGAGGCAACAAGGTTGCCCAGCTCGGCGCGGTAATCGGCCTTGCCTTCTTCGTGCGCTACGTTGGCTGCAACAGTACCGCCGGCTTCCTCGAAGGCGGCCGTCAGCGCTTCCGAGAAGCCCTTGCCGTAGTCATTGTTGACGTAGGTAATGGCGATGTCCTTGACGCCCTTGGCGATCAACAGGTCAGCCATCTTGATGCCCTGAAGGGCGTCGGACGGGGTGGTGCGGTAGACGAGGTCGTTGTCTTCCAGCGTCGTCAGGGCCGGTGCCGACGAGGCGGGCGAGACGAAGACGACATTGCCGCTGAGGCCCGAGCCGTTGAAGGCGCCGATGGTTTCACCGGTGCAGAGGCCGCCCACGACGGCCACGGCATTGTCGGTGTTGATGATCTTGTCGGCGGCCGTTGCGCCGCCGGTAGCGTCGCAGGCGCTATCGGCCGAGATCATGGTGAGCTCGCCGCCCAGGATGCCGCCCTGTTCGTTGACCTGCTTCACCACCAGCTCGGCGCCGGCAAAGATCGGCGGGGTCAGCGATTCGATCGGGCCGGTGAAGCCGCCGATGAAGCCGATGGTGGCGCCGGTGTCCTGTGCGATGGCTGGTGCGGCGACGGCCAGCGTCGAGGCAGCAACGGCCAAGGTCAGTGTGTTCTTGAGAATGCGCATGTATGTCCCTCTGCTTGCTCATGCTGCCGAGAGGCCCTTGCCTGGGCCAGTCTTGCTAACCGGCAGCACGAAGTGGAGGCGCACCCGCGCCTCGCTGCGGCGACTGTTGCATATTTGGCGGGGCGGAGTCACCGGGATTTGCGCAGCTTTGCGCCCCTCCGTTGCGGTTGCTTAACAGGTCGGCTTTGGGGCATAGATCGCAGCAGGGCTTCAGGGAGCAGGCAGCGCATGAGGGCAGCACTATTGCGATGGTCGCCACTCCTGCTTGCGCTTCTGCTGGCCATGCCGGCAGCAGCGCAGGTCACCGTGCTCGATCAGGCGCAGGACCAGCCCGCCGAAAGTGGCCCGCCGCCGGTTTGCGGCACCCAGCCCTTCGGCATTGCCCGCATGGCCTGGCCGTCCGCCGAACTCCTGGCCGAAATCCATGCCCGGCTCCTTGCGCAGGAATTTGAATGCCAGGTCAATGTCACGCCGGGCGACCTGGCCGCGACCGGCTCGTCCATGGGTTCGACGGGTCAGCCGGCCGTAGCACCGGAAATGTGGGTGACGCGCATCGCCGACGTCTGGAATGCCGGGGTCGAGGCACAGATGCTGCGCCCCGCCGCCTCCACCTATACGGCCAGCGGGTTCGAGGGCTGGTTCCTGCCCGATTACCTTGCCGCCGAACATCCGGAGCTGGGCGAGGCAGAGGCGCTGGCCGAGGCGCTCAAGGCCATGGCCCTGCCCGAAAAGCTGCGCTTCATCTCCTGCCCCGCCGACTGGGCCTGCGCCGTGATCAACCGCAACCTCGTCGCGGCCCATGGTCTCAAGGACCTGGTGGAGGTGGTCGAGCCGGCGAGCCGGTTCGAGATGGACAAAATGGTCGCCGAAGCGATCAGCCTCAAGCAGCCGGCCCTTTTCTACTACTGGCAGCCCAATGCGGTGCTCGACCAGCTCGCCTTTATTCCCGTCGACATGGGCGAATACGACGAAGAGGCGTTGACCTGCCTCGCCCAGGTGGCCTGCGCCGACCCGCGTCCAAGTGCCTTCGCCAGCGAAACAGTGGTTGTCGCGGTAGCCGAATGGGTGTTTACCGACGCGCCGCTGATTGCCGGCTATTTCGGGCGGGCCAGCCTGCCGCTCGAAGAAATGAACAACATGCTGGCCCAGCTCAGCGAAACCGGGATGACCGTCGAGGCCGTGGCGGACCGCTTCGTCGCCGAGCGCGAGGCCATCTGGCGCCCGTGGATCGGCAGCGCCCCTTAACCTTCTGCTTACCATGACAAGCATGTCCGGCGTTTCGTCATGCGGCTGTCACGTAGGCAAGTTAGGGCGCTGCCACCACTAAGCCATTGTTCATGCTGCTCTTTTGCTCAAGCTCTTTACTGCGTGTTCAGAACTTATCGGCATATACGTAAAAACCCGGATGTCTCTGGACCACATGTCGTGAACGCTTCTTCCCTGGCAGCCTCCTCCTGTGCGCAACTGGCAAACTAAGATGCGTTTGGCCCGCCTGCGCCAGCGTAGCCTGCGCAACGATCCGCATTACGCTGCCATTCTGGTTGACTATCGCCGGGTCGCGTTCGGCGTGGCCGTGTTGCTGGTGGTGACGATCGTCGCCCGGGTCCTCGCCCTGTTTGACCTGCTGGGCCCAAGAGCCCTAGCCCTGATGCCGAGCCTCAGCGTCGCCACAAGCCTGCTGCTGCTGGCGATCCTCGTCTTCGGCTATCGCTGGCTTGAGGACCGCCTCCTCTCCATCGCCGAAGAGTCGCGCCGCAACCTCGACAAGGTGGATCGCGACGCCCTCACCGGCGTCTATAACCGCGCCTATTTCCTCGAAGCTCTGGCAGACGACGTCTTCCATGGTGCCGAGCGGCCGGTGGGATACCTCCAGCTCGACATGGACAATCTCAAGGTCCTCAACGACACGTCGGGCCACGCGGCAGGCGATGCGGCCCTGGTGCACCTCGCCCGTACCATCGAGAAGGTCATTCCCGGCGGCGTCCTTGGCCGGCTTGGCGGCGACGAGTTCGGCGTCATAATCCTCGGCCATGACAACAAGCCGGCCCTGCGGCGGCTGGGCGAGGAATTGCTGCGCCAGCTGGAGCGGCCGATCACCATCCAGGGTCGTTCGGTGCGGCTCTCGGCCTCGATCGGCGTGGCCCTGTCGCCGCTCGATGCGGTCGACCCCACCGACCTGATCTCCAAGGCCGATCTGGCGCTCTATACCGGCAAGAAGGCAGGCCGCCATACCGTCGTCTGCTTCGAGCCGGACATGCTGGGCGATGAACGCCATCGGCGCTTCGTCGAACGCGACTTGCGCGCCGCGCTGATGATGAACGAGCTCGAGCTCTTTTATCAGCCCGTGTTCAATGCCGACATGCAGATCAAGTCCTACGAGGCGCTGGTGCGCTGGCGGCACCAGGTGCGCGGCATGATCTCGCCCGCCCAGTTCGTGCCCATTGCCGAGGAAAGCGACCTTATCGACAAGCTCGGCGACTGGGTCCTGCGCCGTGCCTGCCTCGATCTGGGCAGCCTCGGTGAAAAGCCGGTGGCCATCAACGTCTCGCCCATGCAGCTGCGGCATCGCGATTTCGCCGAGCGATTTGCCGAGACGCTCCGCGAAATGAGTGCCGATCCGCGCCGGCTGGTGGTGGAAATCACCGAGACCGTGCCGCTCAACGCCCAGGCGACCGAACTTGCCAACCTGGCTGCCCTGCGCAAGCTCGGCGTGCGCGTCGCCATCGACGATTTCGGCGCCGGATATGCAAGCCTGCAATATCTGCGCGGCTTTGCCTTCGACATCATCAAGATCGACCGCTCCTATGTCGCCAATCTAGGGGAGAGCCGCATCGACGGCATGATCGTCTCGGCCATCTGCGACATCGCGCGGTCCTTGCCAGTCGAGGTGATCGCGGAAGGCATCGAAACCCAGCTGCAGCTCGAGCAGCTGCGCCTCGCCGGTTGCACCGGCTTTCAGGGGTATCTCCTCGGCCGCCCGGAGCGTCTGATCCGTCCAGAGGCTGTCGCTGCCGCATGACAGGCTGGTGACAGCTATGCTTCAGTCGCAGTTGCTTCCCTGTGCGGGCAGTGGGTATAAGGCCCGTACCAGCCGGTTCGGTAAGGGAGCAGAGCGATGGACTTGAAGCGGATCAACGAACGCGTCAGCGTGTCCGGGCAAATCCAGCCCGAAGACATTCCGGCGCTCAAGGCTGCCGGCTTTACCACCATCATCAACAACCGGCCCGACGGCGAGTCGCCCGACCAGCCCGCCGGCGCGGAAATCGAAGCCGCCGCCAAGGCTGCAGGCCTGAGCTACCACGCTATTCCCCTTGGCCGCGAAGGCGTCTCGGCGGAAATGGTCGAGCAGACCAAGGCGGCGCTTGCGCAAAGCAGCGGCCCGGTCTTTGCCTTCTGCCGCTCCGGCACCCGTTCCACCACGCTCTGGGCCTTGAGCCAGGCGGGTGAACAGGATGCGGGCGAAATCATCTCGCAGGCGGCGGAAGCCGGCTACGACATGAGCCATCTCGCCGGCCATCTCAGCCGCTGATCCTTTTCCTGACGGTTGGGCGCGAACCGTCCACCGTTGCCGACCTGAGCCGGACCCGAACGGGTCCCCAGTCCCTCCCGCTCGGATATGCAATCGATGCCAATCAAGAAGATCCTCGTCGCCAACCGCAGCGAAATCGCCATTCGCGTCTTCCGTGCCGCCAATGAACTCGGCCTCAAGACCGTCGCCGCCTATGCCGAGGAAGACAAGCTGGCGCTGCATCGATTCAAGGCCGACGAGGCCTATCCGATCGGCAAGGGCAAGGGTCCGGTCGAGGCCTATCTTCAGATCGAGGAATATATCCGCATCGCTCGCATCTCGGGCGCCGATGCCATCCATCCCGGCTATGGGCTTCTCTCGGAATCACCGGAATTCGTCGACGCCTGCGAGGATGCCGGTATCATCTTCATCGGTCCGCGCTCGCAGACCATGCGGGACCTGGGCAACAAGGTTGCGGCGCGCAACATGGCCATCGCCAGCAATGTGCCGGTCGTGCCCGCCACCGAGGCGCTGCCCGACGACCCCGAGGAGATCAAGCGTCTCGCCGCCGAAATCGGCTATCCCCTGATGCTCAAAGCCTCCTGGGGCGGCGGCGGCCGCGGCATGCGCCGTATCATGGACGAAAAGACGCTTCTGTCGGAAGTCAGCGAAGGCAAGCGCGAAGCCAAGGCGGCTTTTGGCAAGGACGAGATGTATCTCGAAAAGCTGATCGAGCGCGCCCGCCATGTCGAAGTGCAGCTGATTGGTGACGACCATGGCAACCTCGTGCACCTCTTCGAGCGCGACTGCTCGGTGCAGCGGCGCAACCAAAAGGTGGTGGAACGCGCGCCGGCGCCATACCTGTCGGACGCCGTCCGCAAGGAACTGACCGATGCCGCGGTGCGCCTGGGCAAGGCCGCGAACTATCGCGGGGCCGGCACCGTCGAGTTCCTGATGGATGCCGACACCGACAAGTTCTACTTCATCGAAGTCAATCCGCGCATCCAGGTCGAGCACACAGTCACCGAAGAGGTGACCGGCATCGACATCGTCAAGGCGCAGATCCATCTGCTCGACGGCGCGGTGATCGGCACGCCGGAGTCGGGCGTCCCCCTTCAGGAAAACATCCGCCTCAACGGCAATGCCATCCAGTGCCGGGTCACCACGGAAGACCCCGAACAGAACTTCATTCCCGACTATGGCCGTATCACCGCCTATCGCGGCGCGACCGGCTTTGGCGTGCGTCTCGACGGCGGCACCGCCTATGCCGGCGCGGTTATCACCCGCTTCTACGATCCGCTGCTCGAAAAGGTCACCTGCTGGGCGCCAAGCGCCGAAGAGGCCATCGCGCGCATGCACCGCGCCCTGCGCGAATTCCGCATCCGCGGTGTCTCGACCAACCTGGCGTTTCTCGAAAACATCATCAACCATCCCGACTTCGTCGAGAACCGCTATACGACGCGCTTCATCGACACGACGCCGGAGCTGTTCAACTTCAAGCCCCGCAAGGATCGCGCGACCAAGCTCCTGAGCTATATCGCCGACGTGACCGTCAACGGACATCCCGAAGTGCGCGACCGCCCGCGTCCGCCCGCGGAAGCTGCGGCACCGGTCGTGCCCGAGTTTGCCCCGCTCACGACAGTCGAGGGCAGCCGGCAGGTCCTTGATCATGACGGCCCGGTGGGCCTTGCCAACTGGATGAAGGCGCAAACCAGGGTCCTTTTCACCGACACGACCATGCGCGACGCGCACCAGTCGCTCCTGGCCACGCGCATGCGGAGCTTCGACATCACCCGCATCGCGCAAGCCTATTCGCGTGGCCTGCCCAACCTCTTCTCGCTCGAATGCTGGGGCGGCGCGACATTCGACGTCGCCATGCGCTTCCTCAACGAGGACCCATGGGAGCGGCTGGCCAAGGTGCGCGAGGGTGCGCCCAATATCCTGACGCAGATGCTGCTGCGCGGCTCCAATGGCGTCGGCTACACCAACTATGCCGACAATGTCGTCAAGTTCTTCGTCCGCCAGGCCGCGGTCGGGGGCGTCGACATCTTCCGCATCTTCGATTGCCTCAACTGGGTCGAGAATATGCGCGTCTCGATCGATGCGGTCGCGGCGGAAGGCAAGGTGGCCGAGGGCGCCATCTGCTATACCGGCGACCTCTTCGATCCCGATCGCAGCAAGTATGACCTCAAATACTATGTGGGTCTGGCCAAGGAACTCGAAGCCGCAGGCGTCCATGTCCTGGGCATCAAGGACATGGCGGGGCTCCTGAAGCCCGCCGCTGCGCGCAAGCTCGTTTCGACGCTCAAGCAGGAAGTGGGCCTGCCGATCCACCTTCATACCCACGACACCTCGGGCGCCTCCGCTGCGACCGTGCTCGCGGCCGTCGAAGCCGGTGTCGATGCCGTTGATGCGGCCATGGATGCGCTGTCCTCGACAACCTCGCAGCCCACGCTCGGCTCGCTTGTTGCTGCGCTGGAAGGCGACAGCCGCGATCCCCAGCTCGACGCCAAGGCGATCCGGCAGATTTCGTTCTACTGGGAAGCGGTGCGGACGCAGTACCGCGCCTTTGAAAGCGACCTCAAGGGCGGCGCCTCGGAAGTCTATCTCCACGAAATGCCGGGCGGCCAGTTCACCAATCTCAAGGAACAGGCGCGTTCGCTGGGTCTAGAAACCCGCTGGCACGAAGTGGCCCAGACCTATGCCGACGTCAACCAGATGTTTGGCGATATCGTAAAGGTGACGCCCAGCTCCAAGGTAGTCGGCGACATGGCGCTGGCCATGGTATCGGCCGGCCTCAAACGCGCCGATGTCGAAGACCCGCAGCGCGACATCGCCTTCCCCGATTCCGTCGTCGGCTTCTTTGCCGGCGACCTCGGCCAGCCGCCCGGCGGCTTCCCCGAGCAGCTGCAGAAGAAGGTGCTCAAGGGCCGTACCCCCATGAGCGAACGCCCAGGCTCCTATCTCAAGGATGTCGATCTTGAGGCCGAGCGGCAGAAGGTGTCGGAGGAGGTTGGCATCGAAGTAGACGACTTCCGTCTTGCCTCCTACCTCATGTATCCCAAGGTCTATACCGACTTCGAAAAGACCCAGGACCGCTATGGTCCGACCGAAGTGCTGCCGACCCCGGTCTATTTCTACGGCCTCGACGAGGGCGACGAGCTGCTGGTCGACATCGAGAAGGGCAAGACGCTGGTCGTCAATTACCTTGGCCGTGGCCCGACCAATGAAAAGGGCGAGGTGCGGGTCTTCTTTGACCTCAACGGCCAGCCGCGCACCATCACCGTTCCCGATCGTCTCAAGGCCGGCGAGGTCAAGGTCCGCGCCAAGGCCGCTCCCGGCGACAACAAGCAGGTCGGCGCCCCCATGCCCGGCGTCATCTCGACCCTTGCGGTCAAGCAGGGCCAGCAGGTTCAGGCCGGTGACGTCCTCTGCTCGATCGAAGCCATGAAGATGGAAACCGCCATCCACGCCGAAGTCGGCGGCACCGTCGCCGAACTCCTGATCCGCCCCGGCGACCAGATCGACGCCAAGGACCTCCTGGTCCGGCTGGAATAGCTTGTTCCCGCGTTGGGAACAAGCTATCCTGGGTCAGGATGCGGATTGTCGCTGAGGGAACGCTGAGAAGTTTTGCGCTGCGCCATCCGGCGGCAAAGCCTGCATTGCTGCATTGGCGGCTCGTCGTCAAAGCCGCGAGCTGGCAGTCCACGCAAGAGGTGCTGCGAAGCTTTTCGAAGGCAAAGGTGCTGAACGCTGAGCGCGTACGCTTTGAGGTTGCAGGTGGAAGTTTCCGGCTCATCGCCGCCTTCGACTTTCGGCTGCAAATCGCCTTCATCAAGTTCGTCGGGACGCATGCCGAGTATGACGCCGTAGACGGGCTGACGGTCTCGTTGTTTTGAGGCGGAGCATGGATATCAAGCCTATCGTCACCGACCAGGACTACCAGGACGCGCTCAAGCAGATCGAGCGTCTGTGGGGCGCCGATCCAGCCAGCGAGGATGGTACTCGGTTGGATGCCCTCGCCACTCTGGTTGCAGCCTATGAGGAAAAGCAGTGGAGCGGCGGGGAGGCCGATCCAGTCGACACTATCAGGGCGCATATGGAATGGAACGGCTACACGCAATCGGACTTGGCCAAGGTCCTCGGCTCGCGTTCCCGTGCCTCAGAAATCCTCAACCGCCGCCGCGCGTTGACGCTGGAAATGATACAAAGGCTCGATCAGGAATGGGGTCTTCCAGCGTCCCTGCTGGTAAAACCTTATAGTATTATTGCCGCGTAGCAATTGTTGACGAAAGGTTAACAGCTGCATTACTGTCTTCACGCTGAGTGAGGGCGGCGCATATGAGCGACCATTGGGAAGATGATCGGAAAGACTCAACCGCTAACCGGCAGGCGATCAGAACACACTTCGCCTATTCAAAGTTGAGCTCCCAAGGATTAGCCTTCCTCGCAGTTGCAACAATCAGTCAGTATGCGTTTTCACCTTTCGGTAGCGGTCTCTCCGAGCGCGCGTTTATAGCAGTCGTCACTGCAATAACCGCTATCGTATGCGTCTCGGTCGTGTCGGCAGCATGGCGGACAGCGCGTTGATCACAGCCGCCGCGCGCGGCCGTCGACGGTCTTGCCGTATTTGCCGGCATAGACCCGCGCCGGCACGGGCAGGCGCGAGACGATCCAGCTGACCATCATGGGCACCAGCACCATGTCGTCGACCCAGCCGGCCAGGGGGATGAAGTCG
The DNA here is from genome assembly GCF_036563435.1 of Devosia sp. Taxonomy (GTDB): domain Bacteria; phylum Pseudomonadota; class Alphaproteobacteria; order Rhizobiales; family Devosiaceae; genus Devosia. Next base: position 44,112 of record NZ_DATCMJ010000014.1, on the reverse strand, counting down.
GGCAGGATGTCGATCGGGTTGACCAGGTAGAACGCGGCGAACAGCGTCGCGGCCTTGAGGTAGAGCGGGGTGTGCGGCGACCAGAAGGCTTTCCAGAGCTGCACGACTTCCTTGCGAAACAGGACGAGGCGGGGGAGGAGCATGGTGATCATGCTTGCTAAATGGCCCCGACGTGCCCCGGTTCAAGACCAAGGCGATCACATATCTGCGTCCTCAGTTTTCCAGGCCCCCGCGCTCCTTGAGGAGCTTGTAGATTGCCATGGCATGGCCATGGCCCAGGCCGTAGTCGGCCTTGAGCCAATCAGTGACTGCCGTGGCCTTGGTGCCCTTGCCGGTGAGGCCCTTTTCGCTCGCGAGGCGAATGAACTCGTCGGGCGAGACGCCGGTCTGTTTTTCGATATTGGTGAGGTAGGCAGCAAAGCTCATCTGGGTCTCCTGGCGGTTCGCCAATCCGACGAGCAGAAGGGCGACGGTTCGACACAATCAAGAAACATTGCGCCGCTAGGGTTGAAGGATTATCTCTCGGCATAGATTTCGAGGTGTTCATATGGCCGGTCCAGCGCCGCGCAGGCAGTCGGTTGGCGTCAACGTCGGTGGCGTCATGGTGGGCGGAGGCGCACCGGTCGTCGTCCAGTCGATGACCAATACCGATACCGCCGACATCGATGCGACCGTCAAGCAGGTCATGCAGCTGGCGCGCGCCGGTTCGGAAATCGTCCGCATTACCGTGGATCGCGATGAAGCCGCGGCTGCGGTGCCGATCATCCGCGACCGGCTGGCCTTCATGGGCTATGACGTGCCGCTGGTGGGTGACTTCCACTATATCGGCCACAAGCTCCTGACGGATCACCCCGCCTGTGCCGAGGCGCTGGCCAAATACCGCATCAATCCGGGCAATGTCGGCTTCAAGGCCAAGCGCGACACGCAGTTCGCCACGCTGATCGGAATCGCCAACCGCTATGACAAGCCGGTGCGCATCGGCGTCAACTGGGGTTCGCTCGACGAAGAGCTGCTGACCCGGCTGATGGACGAGAATGCCGTTTCGGCCAATCCGATCTCTGCCGCCGCCGTGCAGCGCGAGGCCATCATCCAGTCGGCGCTCCTGTCGGCCGCGCGTGCCGAAGAACTGGGCATGCCGCGCAACAAGATCCTCCTGTCCACCAAGGTATCGGACGTCCAGCACCTGATCGCCGTCTACCAGGACCTCGCTGCCCGGTGCGACTATGCGCTCCATCTCGGCCTCACCGAAGCGGGCATGGGCTCCAAGGGCATCGTCGCCTCCTCGGCCGCCCTGGGCATTCTCCTGCAGCAGGGCATCGGCGACACGATCCGCATTTCGCTCACCCCCGAACCCGGCGGCGATCGCACTACCGAGGTCAAGGTCGCGCAGGAACTGCTGCAGACCATGGGCTTCCGCCAATTCCTGCCGGTGGTCGCGGCATGCCCCGGTTGCGGGCGCACCACCTCGACCACCTTCCAGACGCTGGCCAAGGACATCCAGGACCATCTCAACGTCTCCATGCCGGAATGGCGCGAGCGCTATCCGGGCGTCGAGACGCTCTCGGTCGCGGTGATGGGTTGCATCGTCAACGGGCCGGGGGAGTCCAAGCACGCCAATATCGGCATTTCCCTCCCCGGCACCGGCGAAACCCCGGCCGCTCCGGTTTTTGTCGACGGCGAAAAGGTCGCCACGCTGCGCGGGCATGACGTGGCCGACCAGTTCAAGGTTATGGTCGCCGACTATATCGAGCGCAAGTTCGGCACCGGGCAGAGGACGGCGGCGGAGTGAGCCTCAGGGCGTGCCCCTTGTACCCGGCCCGCGCCGGCTGCATACTGAGCCTATGACAGCGCTTCTGGACCAAGCTATTGAACGCGCCCGGGCCCTGCCGCAGCAGGCGCAGGACGATCTGGCGCGCCTTGTTCTTCAGCTGACGGAAGACGAACAGGCGCCCTATATGCTGTCGGCGGATGAACGCGCGGCCCTTGCGCCGTCACTGTCCCAGGCCGAAGCGCGTGACTATGCCGGCGATGCGCAGGTAGCGGCTGTGTGGGCCAAGCACGGGCTGTGACTGTCCGGTTTACGCCACAAGCGCTGGCGGAACTCGATGCAATTTTGGACTATGTGGCCGAACGATCATCCTCTGGTGCCAACCGCATACAACGGCGCATCAAAACGCTGATCGACTTGCTGCCGCATTTTCCCCTTGCTGGGCAGGGGACCGACATCGCGCGCCTACGGCGCCTCGTGGTGACCCCGTTCCCTTACGTGATCTACTATCGCACCGATGATGACGATATCGTCGTCGTGTCCGTCCGTCACTCCGCCCGGAAAGCTGAACCCGGCCGGTAATATCGATCAGCCCTCCTGGCCCGGCGGCAGGCAGGCATCTACCCACTTGTTGCCGCAGAGTTCCGCCAGGCGGCTCACGCTCAGCCGGACGGAGGCGTGGGTGTCGCCGCCGGCGGGGATCATCACGTCATAGATCTTGATGGAGACATCGAGATAGATCGGCAGCGGCGCCGGCAGGCCGAAGGGACAGACGCCGCCCACTTCGTGGCTGGTGAGGCGCAGCACGTCGTCGGCGCCCAGCATGCGCGGCCGCCCGCCAAAGGCGGTCTTGCTCTTCTGGTTGTCGAGCCGCGCATCGCCGCGGGTCACGAGGAGGAATTCCTCGTCGCGGACGCGGATGCAGAGTGTCTTGGCGATCTGGCCCGGCTCCACACCATGCACCGCCGCGGCCAGCGGCACGGTGGCCGTCGAGGCCTCCGTCACCTCCACCACGAGGTCAGGGGCCCGCTGGGCGAGATCGGCTTGAACGGACTGGAGGCTCATCGGCTGCTTTCAGAACAGGTTGGCGAGTTTGTCTTCGTAGTCGGCGCGCATCTTGTAGTGCACTGGCGCCGTCAGCGCCCGACGCATGAAATCTGGGTCCAGCCGTTTGCCGTCGAGCGCCAGGAGTTCGCTGACCGTGATGCGTTCGCCCGCATAGGGCGTGACCACCACATCCATGCCCGCTTCCACCGTGCCCGGCTGGAGCACGCGGCAATAGGCGCCGGGACGCCCGGCCTTGTGGAAGCGCTTGACGAAGAAGCGATCACCCATGCGGGCGGCAAAGGTCATGCAGGGCGTGCGGTGCGAGGTGACCTCCAGCACGACTTCGCCGATCGTGAAGCGGTCACCCACTGCAACGCTGCGGCCCTCGACGCCCTCGATGGTCAGGTTTTCGCCGAAGCGGCCCGGCTCGATCGTTGTGCCGAGCTCGTCCGCCCAGAACTGGTAGTCGTCGGCAAAATAGAGGTAGATGGCCTGGTCCACGCCGCCATGGTGCTTGCGGTCGCAGATGGCGTCGCCCACCAGGCCCAGGCGCTCGATCTCGGCGCTGGGCTGGGGCTGCTTGATGATGCCCGTCAGCGCCTTATAGCCCTCGATATGCTGGGCGTCGCCGCGGTTGACGCTGATGAGCTTGGCCATCTCAGTTCTCCCGGCTGGCGAAATAACGCGCCGTGGCCCGCAGCCCGTCTGCCCGTGGCCCAAAGGTGCGGAGGGCGGAAAGGGCATCGTTGACGGTCTGCGCCAGGCGCGCCCGCGCTGCATCGAGCCCCAGCTGGGCCACCAGGGTCTGCTTGCCGGCGCCAGCGTCCTTGCCGGTAGCCTTGCCCATGGTCTCGGCTGTGGCGGTCACGTCGAGAATGTCGTCGGCCAGCTGGAAGGCCCTTCCAGCCGCCTCGGCATAGGCGGTGAGCACCGAGAGCGCCCGCGGCTCGGCCCCACCAAGGATTGCGCCCATGCGCACGCTGGCGCGGATCAGCGCCCCCGTCTTCATGGCCTGAAGGGTCGAGATGTCGTCGGCCGAAAGGCTTCCCTGCTCGCTCTCGATGTCGCGCATCTGCCCGCCCACCATGCCGCCGGCGCCCGAACCCGCCGCCAGTTCCGCCACGAGGCGGATGCGGACTTCGGCATCGGGATGGCAGCGCGGATCGGCAAGAAGGGCAAAGGCATGCGTCAGAAGCGCATCGCCGGCGAGGATCGCCGTCGCCTCGTCATAGGCCTTGTGCACGGTCGGGCGGCCGCGGCGCAGGTCATCGTCGTCCATGGCCGGCAGGTCGTCATGGATCAGCGAATAGCAATGGACCATTTCCACCGCGAGGCCGGCGGTCAGCGACCGCGCGGGCTCGACCTGGAAGATCGAGGCGGCCTGGCGCACCAGCAGCGGGCGCAGGCGCTTGCCGCCCCCGAGGCTGCCATGGCGCATCGCGGCGACGACGCGTTCCGCGGCCGGACCGGGGCCGGAAAGCCGTCCACTATCGAGCAGCTCCCCGAGTGCGGCTTCCACGTCCCTGGCGCAACTGGCGATATCGGCGGCGAAATCATACATGCCCTGTTGCTAGCCGGTTTGTGGCGCGGGCGGCAAGCCACCGCGGCGACTTTGCCGCTTTGACGCAGCCATCGGGGCCGCTATGGAAAGCGCATGGCACGACGCGGGAGAGCAAAGGGTATTTGGCGGATCATCCGCGCGGCAGCGCTGCTGCTTGCAGTGCTCGTGGCGATCCCCGTGGTTCTGACGCCGGTCTACCTCGTGGTCGATCCGGTCTCGGTGCCGATGCTGGAGCGCTACGTCACCGGCCGCCCGGTGGAGCGCGAGTGGCGCGACCTCCCGGACATCTCCGATCGCCTCAAGGCCTCGGTCATTCTGTCCGAAGACGGGCAGTTCTGCCGCCACTGGGGCGTGGACCTGGCGGCCTTGCGCGCCGAGGTCGAGCGCTTCATGGCCGGCGAGGATGCGCGCGGCGCGTCCACCATCACCATGCAGGTGGCGCGCAACCTCTTCCTCTCCAATCGCGCCAGCGTCGTGCGCAAGGCGCTGGAAGTGCCGCTGGCCGCCTATATCGACCTGGTCATGCCCAAGCGGCGGATCATGGAGATTTACCTCAATATCGCCGAATGGGGCCCTGAGGGGCAGTTCGGCGTCGCCGCCGGTGCCCGCCGCGCCTTCGGCATCGAACCGCAAAACCTTGACTGGCGCACGGCGACGCTGCTGGTCACCGCCCTGCCAAACCCCCTGCTGCGCCAGCCCGGCCGCCCATCGCAGGGCATGCTGCGCATCGCCGGCGTGATCCAGAACCGGGTCGCCCAGTTCGGTGACCGCGCCAGCTGCGTGGGCGAGGGAGGAAGGCTCGCACTGTAGGGCACCAGACATCAGCGTTTATCGCACCCCTGGGAGGCTCCACCTTGTTCCGTTTGCCACCGCGCGTCGGCTCCCCTCCCCCTTGCGGGGTGGGGTTGGGGGTGGGGGTCCATCAGTGGACCACCGGACGCCCCCCTCCCTCAGTCCCTCCCCTCAGAGGGGAGGGAAGCGTTGCGGCGTCGCCGGTGCTCTCCTAAGCCTCTTCCGCTTGCAGCCTATCCGCCAGCGCCATCAGCGGCCGGTCGCGAATGCCCAATTCCTGCAGGTGCCGCGCGGTATTGAGCACATAATCCACATTGCGGCCGGACAATCCGATACCCGCCCGCACCATGGCCAATTGCTGGTCGAGCTCCAGCTTGCCGGCAAATTGCGGATGCCGCTCGTCGACGAGGAAAGCCAGGGCGCTTACCGTCCGGCCATTGGCCAGTCGCACCGGGCGCTGGACGTCCCGATAGACGGTGGTCACCTGTTCGCGCTCCTGCAGATAGGCATAAACGTCCGCCCAGTCGCTCTCGGCCACCTCAAAAACCATGCCGCGGCAGGAGCCGCCGCGTGTCAGCCCGAACACCAGCCCCGGCTGTTCCACGGTGCCGCGGTGATGGTGCGAGATGATGGAGAGGCTGCGATGGGCGCCCTTGAGCAGGCCCTGTTGCGCCGACAGGTGCGGAAAGCCCGGATTCCAGATCAGGGATCCGTAGCCGAAGACCCAGCGGGTCGCTGCGGTGGTGGGTTGGAACATGGTCATATCCTGAACAGAAACCTAGGCAAGCTTGCGGCTGCAAGCAATCTCCCCCGCTGCCTAGCCCCTATGCGACAGGGGCCGCGACCCGGAAAGCACCGCCGGGCTATCGACCAGCGCTCTTTAGTCCGACCGGCCGCACAGGTATGACTGCCCTCATGAAGAAGCGAATCATCATTCTCGGCTCCGTCGTGGTCGCCGTCATTGTTCTCTGGAGCGCTGCCTGGGCCGTCCTCAGCGGGCTCATCCGGCAGAATGTCCAGGCGCTGGCCGCGGCTGACGGCGTGCAGACGCCCAACCTCGCCTGCGAGACGCTCAATGTGGGTGGTTATCCGTTCCGCTTCGATCTCGACTGCGGCAATGCCCGCATCGTCAGCGGCGACCTGGTGGTCGATGTGCCCGGCATCCGCGCCAGCGCCCGCGTCTATTCGCCGTTCCATCTCCTCGCCTCCGCCCAGGGGCCGCTGCAACTGACCGACAGCTTCACCGGCACGCGCAACAGTGTCGCTTGGTCGACGCTCGATGCCAGCGTCAACGTCCAGAACTGGCGTATCCAGCGCCTGTCGGTCTCGGGCAAGGATGTGGTGTGGAGCGATCGCCTGTTCGGCGATGCCGTGATCGCGCAGAGTCCCCTGGTCGAGCTGCACCTGTTCGACATTCCCGAGCAGCACGATCCGGAGCGGCACCTCGCCGCGCTGGCCGCCTATGGGCGCGCGCAGGGCCTGGCCTGGCCGGGCCTGACGCTCACAGGCACAGATGCCGATATCGAGCTCGAACTCTCCGGCCTGCCCGACGATGTGCGCAACTGGGGGGATCCTGCCCTGCTGCCGTCGATCCAGCAAGCCGGCGGCAAGCTCAACATCGTTCGCATTCATGCCACCGATGCCGATTCGGTGCTCGATGCCACGGGGACGCTCGGGCTCGACGCGCAGGCAATGGTGGATGGCCAGGTGGCGATCACCTCAACGGGCGTCGCCGAACGCATCGGCCCCATGATCGAGGAGCCCTGGCGCACGCTGGTGCTGGGAACGCCGGGCGCCGAAGGCGTCTATACCAACCAGCTGACTTTCAAGAACGGCGCGATCTTTTCGGGCCTCGTGCCCATCGCCAGCGTGCCGCCGCTCTTCTAGCTGCTCTTTTCGGCACCCTCGCCGGGCGCCGGCGGGGCATCGTGCGGGCGGCCGAAATCGGGCGCCGCGGTTTCCTGGCCTGCCGAAATGATCGAGCGGCGAATGGCGCGGGTGCGGGTAAACAGTGCCTCGAGCGCCGGCCCGTCGCCCATGCGCACCGAACGCTGCAGCGCCGACAGGTCTTCGGAAAACCGGCCGAGCATTTCCAGCACGGCATCGCGATTGGTCAGGAAGATGTCGCGCCACATCACGGGGTCCGAGGCGGCGATGCGGGTGAAATCGCGGAAGCCGGAGGCCGAGAACTTGATCACTTCCGATTGCGTCGCCGTCTCGAGGTCGGCCACCGTCCCCACGATATTGTAGGCGATCAGATGCGGGATGTGGCTGGTGATGGCCAGCACCATGTCATGGTGGGCGGCATCCATGCTTTCCACCTGGCTGCCCATGGCGCGCCAGAAGGCGGCAAGCTGCTCGGTCTTGGCAGGATCGACCTCTGGACCAGGCGTCAGCACGCACCAGCGGCCGGCAAACAGCTCGGGAAAGCCGGCCGAGGGGCCGGAATGTTCCGTACCAGCCAAAGGATGACCAGGCACGAAGCTCACGCCCTCCGGCACAAGTGGCGCTAGCGTCTTGACCACGTGACCCTTGACCGAGCCGACATCGGACAGGATCGCGCCGGGCTCCAGCACCGGGGCGATGGTGCGCATCACCCCCTCATAGGCGCCTACGGGGGTGCAGATGATAACCAGGTCTGCCCCGCGCACCGCTTCGGCGGCATCCAGCGTATAGATGTCGCCCAGCTTGAGGTCGCGTGCCTCGTCGAGGGTTTCCTGCTTGCGGGTGGCGATGGCGATGGTGTCGACCAGGCCCTGGCGCCGCGCGGCCAGTGCGATGGACGACCCGATTAGGCCAATGCCGATCAGGGCGAGCTTGCGAAAATGAACCGTCATGCGACCTTGACCAATGCCTTGAGGATGCCGGCAACGCCGCGCATGGCCTGTTCCGAACCGATGGAGATGCGCAAGCCATCGGGAATGCCATAGGAGGGGCCGATTTCGCGCACGATGAGGCCCCGCTCGCGCAGCGTCTCGAAAGCGAGCGCAGCGTGCTCCGCATCGGGGAACAACACCATCACGAAGTTGGCCTGGCTGGGAACAACGCGGAAATGGTTGGAGCTGTCGAGTTCGGCCGTGATCCAGTCGCGCCAGAGCGCATTGTGCGCCTTGAGCTTGTCGTTGAACTCCTGGTCGCGCGCGGCGGCGGCGCCGGCTAGCTGTGCCGGCAGGTTAACGTTGAAGGGACCACGGATGCGGTTAATGGCGTCCACCACATGAGCCGGTCCCATCATCCAGCCGATGCGCGCCGCTGCCAGACCCATCTTGGAGAAGGTGCGAACCATGACGACGTTTTCGGCCTCCCGCACCAGGTCGGCGCCGGTGGTGAAGTCCTCGGCCGTGACATATTCGGCATAGGCATTGTCGACCACGAGGAGGATGTCGGGCCGGAGGCCGGCATGGAGGCGCCGGATCTCGCTGTCGGGCAGGTAGGTGCCGGTGGGATTGTTGGGATTGGCGAGCCAAAGGACCTTGGTGCGCTCGGTCACTGCGGCCAGCAGGGCGTCGACATCGGCGCGGTAATCATCCTCGTCGACCATGACGATCTGGGCGCCCGCCGCTTTGGTGATGATCGGATAGACCGAAAAGCCGTAGCGGCTCATGATCGCTTCGTCACCCTCGCCCAGATAGCACTGGGCGAGGAGATGCAAGAGGTCGTCGGACCCGTTGCCGCACACGATAAGCTCGGGATCCAAGCCATGCACTTCCCCCAGTGCCGTGCGCAGGATGCGTGAGGAGCCTTCGGGATAGATATCCAGCGTCTCGGCGGCCGAGCGGAAGGCCTCGATGGCCTTGGGGCTGGCGCCCAGCGGGGACTCGTTGGAGGAGAGTTTCACATAGCTGGTGCCCGCCGCGCCGGACTTGCCGGGCAGGTAGGGAGCGATGTCGAGAATGCCGGCTTGCGGCACGGGGCGCGTGGGTTGGGACATGGTGCCAATCTGGGCAGAAAATGCGGGCGGACCATAGTCAAGCCGCCCTCGTAAGGCAACGTGCCTACTGGTCGGAAAGGCGGGCCGTGGCCGTATTGAGGCTAGGAACCCGGACGAACCGTTCCTCGCGCTTGCGCCGGGGAATGGCGGGAAAGGCCTGCTTGCGGGCCCGCACGCAGATGACCCCGCTCATGGCCGGCGCGAACAGGCGTCCCGTGCGTTCGATCAGCCGCGTCGATTTCAGCACCAACGACGACTGCACCGGCGGCAGGAACAGTCCATCGCGCCAGGCTTCGGGCGTGAAACCATGCTCGCGCAACAGCCGGTCGATCTGGCTGCCGGAATAGGGATTGCCCTGGCCGAATGGCGTGTTGTCGCGCTGGGCCCAGATGCCGCGGCGGCGCGGCACCACCACGATCAACTCGCCATTGGGCGCGGTGACGCGCCAAAGCTCGCGCATCAGCTCCTCGGCATCGGCCACGTGCTCAAAGGCGTGGACGGCGATGGTGAGATCGACCGCGGCATCGGTCAGCGGCATTTCGAGCGGATCGCACAGCACGGTGTGCGACGGACCCTCGCGCGGCCAGGCCGAGGCCCCCTGGCGGGCCGGCATGAAGGCCAGGACGCGCTCGGCCTTTTCCAGCGTGAAGCGCAGATAGGGCGTGGCAAAGCCCAGGCCCAGCACGCGCTTGCCCGCCACATCCTCGGCCAGGCCCATGATCTGCTCGCGCACCAAAGCCCGCGAGATGCGGCCGAGGGGGGATTTGTAATAGGCGATGAGTCGGGTGACGTCGGCGGTCATGGGCGCAACTCTGCCGCTTTCGAATTGACTTGTCCAATTGGCCGGTTGTCATGTGGAACCGGCGCCTCTAGCTTTCAAGCTCATGTTTTCAAAGGAGTGGTGCCTTGAGTCTGATCGTCGATGTCTTTCCCGCGCGCAGCGATAATTTCGGTTACCTGGTGCATGACAGCGCCACGGGCCGCACTGCCGCCATCGACGCGCCCGAGGCCGCAGCCATCCGCAACGCCCTGGTCCGCCGCGGCTGGACGCTGAGCGACATCTTCATCACCCACCACCACATCGACCATGTGGAAGCCATTCCCGAACTGAAAGCCGCCTTCGGCGTCCGCGTCGTCGGTCCGCGCGCCGAGGCGGACAAGATCGCCGATCTCGACGAGCTGGTCGCCGGCGGCGATACGGTGACGCTGGGGGAGACGGTGTTCCAGGTCTACGATGCGCCCGGTCATACGCTGGGGCACATCGTCTTCCACGACACCGAGGGCAAGCACCTCTTCACCGCCGATGCCCTGTTCTCGCTCGGCGTCGGCCGCATGTTCGAGGGCACGCCGGGCCCCATGTGGGAAGGCGTCAAGGCTTTGCGGGCGCTGCCCGACGACACGCTGGTCTATTGCGGGCACGAATATACCCAGAGCAATGCCCGCTTTGCTCTCTCGATCGATCCGGACAACCCGGCGCTGCAGAAGCGGGCGGCCGAGGTCGATGCCCTGCGCGCGGCGGGCGAGCCGACCATCCCGTTCCGCCTGGGCGAGGACAAGTTGGCCAACCCGTTCCTCCGCGCCGACGCGCCGGAGCTGGCGAGGCACTATGGGCTCGAAGGCGCAGCGCCGGCAGAGGTCTTCGCCGCCATCCGCAAGGGCAAGGACACTTTCTGACCCGGCGGGTTTTAACTATCCACACGTTTGGTGTGGCGAAGTGTTAACAAAAGGTTAGCATCTGGGGGGCATTTCGCGCTTAATGGAGCGCGAAGCGGGCTGATGCGTTCAACAATGAGACAGCGCGACTTCGTCCTTGTTTCGAGGTCGCCTTGTCCGAAGCTGAAACAACACGATCGGTCTTGCCGATGCCCCTCGAACCCAGACAGCCACGGCCGTCGCTCCTGCGCTCGGAAGCGGACGCGGCCTTCGTGAGCCAGCTCCTGGCCGAGCGCTATCGGCTGGCGCCGCAGCGCAAGCGCCGGCAGGCCACGCCCGAAGGCGCAACCGGGGCCTATGCCAATGGCAGCAAGATTGCGGCCAAGCGCATGCCGCTTGGCTACCGGACGACCATTGTCGTCTAGCCCATCGAGACGTCGCGGCTGGCGCTGGAGATCGAGACGGTAAAGCCGGCAACGACATCGATCAGCGACATCACCATCAAAAGGAAAAAGACCGAGCTCGAGGCGGCTCCGACGAGGAGGAACTCGATCAGGAACACCACGAAGAGCACCATGGACAGCATGTGCTCGACGATGGAAGCGCGCGCCGAATTTGTGGATTTGAGCACTTCCACGAAAAGGCAGACGATGCCGACGACGAGGAGGAAGTCACCGGCGGTGATGGCCCAGGGCATGCCCGAAGGCATGGGAATGGCGAACATGCCGGCGCCCCAGTTCACCGGATTGGCGCCGAAAAACACAAAGACCACCAGGTTATAGAGCACAAAGGGCACGACCAGCAGCGGCGGGATGAACGGACCGCGGCGGCGCGGGGCAGCATGCGTCGGCACGAATACGGTTTCGGTCATCGTCAGGCTCCGGTTTGGCTCGCCGCACCATGCCAGAGGTCATGCGGGGCGAAAAGGGGCTCCGTCAGACCGGGCGCACCTCGGCAAGGCGCCGCTCGGCATAGTCGTCCTTCCAGCACACCGCGGCTTCCCACGCCGCAGAGGCCTGTGACGCAATGTCGTGTTCCATCGGATCAAGTCCCGCGGCGTTATGCGGGAGGTCGAGACCGAGCGCGGGCACGTCGCAATGGGACTCGTCCCAATCGATCAGGGCTACCCGGTCCGCCGTCACCAGGATGTTCCGCGGATTGGCATCGCCATGGATCACGGCGGTGGGCCGGCCCGCGAGCCGCGCCCAGGCGGCACGGCAGCGCCTTACAGCCTCCTCGGGCATGGCATTGAGGTCGATGCGCGTGCCCTTGCGTGCCTCGAGGAGGTCGAGCGAGGATTTCCAGCCCGGCCGCTGCGGATAGTCTGCGGTCAGCGCGTGCAGCCGCCGCAAGGCACCGGCCACGCGTCGCCAGTCGCTTTCATCGCGCGGCGGGCCGCCTTCGAGAAAGCGCATGACCACAAGGCCATGGGCGAAATCCCGCCCGTCGAGGGTCGGGATGGGCAGCGGCACGGTCATGCCGTGCCGGTCGAGATGCCGCATCAAGCCGGTTTCCCAGGCCAGGTCAGCGTCGCTTCTGGTGCCCAATCATCCCAACCGCCAGTTGCCCGCCAATGCGCAGGCTCCAGACGTCATTGGCGACGCCGCCGGTCAGTGGTTCGAGGCGCTGGACATCCTCGCCCCAGAGCGACAGCGCCTCCCAAGGCATGGTCTACTTCGTCAGCTTGAGCGGACCCACCATCTGCTCGGGCTTGACCTCGGCGTCGAACTCTTCGCCGGTCAGGAGGCCCAGCGCGATGGCCTCCTCGCGCAGGGTAGTACGGTTCTTGTGCGCGGTCTTGGCGATCTTGGCGGCATTGTCATAGCCGATGCGGCGGTTGAGCGCCGTCACCAGCATCAGCGACTGGTCGACCAGCTGCTTGATGCGGTCGCGGTCAGGCTCGATGCCGATGGCGCAGTTGTCGTTGAACGACTTGGCCGCATCGGCCAGGAGCCGCACGCTCTGGAGGAAGTTATAGGCGATGACGGGCTTAAAGACATTGAGTTCGAAATTGCCCTGGGAGGCCGCAAAGCCAATGGCCGCGTCATTGCCCATGACCTGCGCCACGACCATGGTCATGGCTTCCGACTGGGTCGGATTGACCTTGCCCGGCATGATCGAGGACCCCGGCTCGTTTTCCGGAATGGTGATCTCGCCCAGGCCCGAGCGCGGGCCCGATGCCAGCCAGCGCACGTCGTTGGCGATCTTCATGAAGGCGGCGGCGAGCTGCTTGAGCGCCCCCGACGTGCCGACAAAGGCGTCGTGTCCGGCCAGAAGCGCGAACTTGTTGGGACCGGTGACGAAGTCATGGCCGGTCAGGCCGGCGATTTCCTTGGCCACCGCCACGGCATAGTCGGGATGGGCATTGAGGCCGGTGCCGACGGCGGTGCCGCCCAGAGCCAGCTCCTGGAGCTGCGGCAGCGTGGCCTTAATGGCGGCAACGGCATAGTCGATCTGGGCGACCCAGCCCGAAATCTCCTGGCCCAGCGTCAGGGGCGTGGCGTCCTGCAGGTGGGTGCGGCCGATCTTGACCACGTCCATGAATTCTTCGGACTTGGCCTGCAGCGTATCGCGCAACAGTTGGACGCGCGGGAAGAGGTAGTTCACCAGTGCCTCGACCGCGGCGATGTGCATGGCCGTGGGATAGGTGTCGTTGCTGGACTGGCTCATGTTGACGTGGTCATTGGGGTGCACGGGCTTCTTGGAGCCCATGGTGCCGCCCGCCATCTCGATGGCGCGGTTGGAGATGACCTCGTTGACATTCATGTTGCTCTGTGTGCCCGAGCCGGTCTGCCACACGACGAGCGGGAAGTGGTCAGCGAGCTTGCCAGCGATCACCTCGTCGGCGGCGGCCACGATCAGGTCGCGGGTCTTTTCGTCCAAAAGGCCCAGCTTGTGGTTGGCGAGGGCGGCGGCCTTCTTGAGTACTCCAAAGGCGGTGACGATCTCGGTCGGCATCTTCTCGCCGCCGATGTCGAAGTTCTGGAGGCTCCGGGCCGTCTGCGCGCCGAAATATTTCTCAGCCGGTACCTCGATCGTGCCCATCGTGTCCGATTCAACGCGCATGCTCATATAGTCACTCCCGATTGGCCGCCCTGGTGGCGGCAGGCAAAGCAAAACGGCCGATCCCGCAGGGGACCGGCCGTTGCAATATCAGAAAAGGCGGGCAAACACGCCCCGTCTTTCGGCTTATTTCTTGACTTCGAGGACCTGGCGACCGCGATACATGCCGGTCTTGAGGTCGACGTGGTGCGGGCGGCGCAGCTCGCCGGAATCCTTGTCTTCGACATAGGATGCGCTGGCAAGGGCGTCGGCCGAGCGGCGGAAGCCACGCTTCATCGGCGAGGTCTTGCGTTTTGGCACTGCCATGGTTCGGGTCCTTCCGAATTCAATAACGTTGCGCCGCCAGAGCGGCCCAGAGACTTATCTCTGAAGGGATTGGTGGGCTCTATAGAGCAAGAGCTAAGGCTTGGCTAGAGGGCTTCGAAACGGCTGCGCAAAATTGCAGTGCGCAGCGCGAAACCCCTAAGCTGCCTGGGCTCCATGAAGCGGCTCGGCGCCCTCGAGATCCCAGATCATGGTCATGCGTTCGACCACGTCGGTGGAGAGAACGCGAAAAACCCGGTCGGCGCATGCAATGGCCAGGCGGAAGCGGCTTCGGCTCATGGGGTCGGCAACGAGGTCATCGCTGGAACCGACCCAGAGCACATGGCTGCCCTTGGCCAGGAGGAACAGGTCGGCCTGATCCATGGCGAACTGCTCGAGGTTCTGGCTTGCCATGGCATAGAAGCGTCCCGAGCGCCCCTGCCACTGGCTGAGGCGGCCAAAGCCGTGTGCCAGGATATTGCTGTTCATGCCATCCGCCATGTCGCTCACGCCCCCGAATGAGAACAAAATTAGAACAAAATGCAACGCGTGTCAAACGCTGCGCTGCACATGATCTAGATCTATGTTCCTCTTCGGAGGAGGCGTCAATATGTAGTAGTCAGGCGGTGTTTTCCCGTGCCTCGCGCAATTCCGCCAAGCGCTCGGCGAAAGCGGGACTCACCGGGCGCGAAAGGCCTTGATCGGCAGCCTCGAGGATCAGGTCGTCCGTATTCGTCTCGATGGTATTCTTGAGCCGCTCAAGGAACACATCGGGGGGTAGGCCGGGCTCGATTGGCGGCAGGATGCGGCCCTTGGCCCTGCCTGGCCAGATCAGGAGGCTGTTGCGACCCCAGAACAGGCCGGAATTAAGCGCCACCGGCACGACAGGAATGTTGAGCTCCTTGTACATCCGCACGATCCCCTGCCGATAATCGGCCGGCGCCAGCGGCGCCTTGCGGGTCCCCTCCGGGAAAATCACGATGCGGCGGCCGCGGTCGGCAGCGTCGCGCGCCTGTTTCATCATCATCGGAATGGCGGCCGCGCCGCGGCGCCGGTCGATCTCGATGCAGTCCATGGAGCGCGCCGCCCAGCCAAAGATCGGGATGCGCATCAGCTCTTTCTTGACGATATAGGCCGGACGACCCGTGAAGGGAAAAATGGCAAACACGTCCCAGTCGCTCTGGTGCTTGGAAGCGATGATGCAGCCGCCGACCGGGATGTTTTCCGCCCCGGTCACCTCGGTACGCACGCCGGCGATGACGCGTAGCAGCCAGATGTTGGAAGCGCACCAGTAGCGCGCCAGCGCCCAACCCATGGGTGAACTGCCGCCGGCGACCAGCCCTACAATGGCGACAAGGATGGCCACGATTGCCGTCTGGAGGATGAAGACCAGGTAAAACAGCACCGTGCGCAGGAACTGGATAATTGCCATGAACATCTCCCGCGGCGAGGCGCCGCCTGGCGCCTCTTAATGGGCAAATCGGAACTTGGCGAGGGGAGCCCTCAGGACGTCTCGCTCAGGAAACGGCCGACGGTGACGCGCGAGGTGATCGCCGTCAATGCAGCGATCACCGGAACCACCGCCGCGATGCCGATCATGCCTGAAAGGCCAAGCGCGAAGCGGCCGAAGAGAATGCCCGCCTGCGCCCCTGCCTCGCTCGACAGCATGTTGCCGGCGGCCGTGCCGATCAGGGCAAAGAACAACAGGGCCGCGACCGCGCCGAGCAGCCCGCCCTGCAGGCCTATCGACAGGAAACGACCCTGGAACTCGCCGGCAATGAACTTGTTGGACGCGCCGATATAGTGGAGCACATCGACGATCTCGCGGTTGGTGGCCATGGTGCCGCGCGTGGCAAAGACGATGGCCAGTACCGTCGCTGCGCCGATCAGCACCAGCACCAGCAGCCCCGAGAAGACGATGGTGCCGGCCATGGTATTGAGCTGCTGCCGCCAGGCGGCATGGGTATCAAGGCTCGCGCCCTTGACCGCTTCGAGGTTGCGCGTCAGCCCCTCGATATCGGCCTCAGCCGGGTCGGCCAGCTGCACGACGACAAGACGCGGAATTTCGATGGCGGTGAGGTCGAGCCCGCTGCCCAGCCAGGGCTCAAGCAGCTGCTGGCTTTCTTCCACCGTTAGGGCGCGGGCGCCGCTCACGCCGGGTGTCGCCTGAGCAAGCGACACGGCGGTGCGCAGGTTGCTCTCCATCACCTCGCCCTCCACGGGCCGCAGCTGGATGGTGACTTCGCGGCCGGTATCGGCCGACCAGGCAATGGCGGATTTCTGCACCAGCACCACCCCGCCCAGCGTCACGGCGGAAAGAAAGCTCATGATGGTGATCAGAAGCAGCAGGGTGCGGCCGGCAACGCTGCGTTCCGGAACGATGGCTGCGGCTCCCTTGCGCATGGGGAGCAGGGCGCGGAGGCGCTCAATCATGGATGGTGAGCTCCCCTTTTTGCAGCAGCATGCGCGGATAGTTGAACTTGTCGAGCAGCGGAAGCTCGTGCGTCGCCAGGATGATCGTGGTGCCCAGCGTCCGGTTGAGTTCCGCAAAAAGGTGCACCAGGCGGCTCGACAGTTCGGGGTCGACATTGCCGGTGGGCTCGTCGGCCAGCAGCACCTTGGGCCGGGCGATCACGGCGCGGGCAATGGCAGCGCGCTGCTTTTCGCCGCCCGACAGGAGCGAGGGCAGGGCATTCATCCGCTCGCCCAAGCCCACCCATTCCAGCAGTTCGGTGACGTTCGGCCGGTATTCGCTCTCGGGCTGGCCGAGGACGCGCAGCGGCAGGGCGACATTCTCGAAGGTCGTCAGGTGGTCAAGGAGGCGGAATTCCTGGAAGACAATGCCGATATGGCGGCGCATCTGCAGCAGGCGATCCTGCGAGAGGTTGCTGACATCCTCGCCAAACATGGTGACGCGGCCGCGGCTGGGCCGCAAGGACAGGAGCAGGAGTCGCAGGAGGCTGGTCTTGCCCGAACCCGACGGGCCGGTGAGGAAGTGAAACGAGCCCGGCTCGACTGAAAAGGACAGATCCCGCAAGATTTCGGGACCGTTGCCATAGCGCAGCCCGACATTGGAAAATTCGATCAAGAGGGCAGGCTCCCCGGATGGTCTGTCGGCGGGCGAATCAGTGTCGTGCCATCATACAGCCCTTGAGCCTCCGATGCGCAGCCAGCGGCTGATGTGAGCATGAAAGCGGCACAAATGTGGTGGATTGCGTAAGGGTCCGGGGAGTTTGAGGAGTCTTAACCCCCGCCTCATAGGGTGGCAGGCGTAGCTGCGTCACCCACCTGTCTGGCCTGATGATCATTACCTGTCCCCATTGCCGGACCAAGTACCAGGTGACCTATGAGGCCATCGGGTCGGCCGGGCGCAAGGTGCAATGCGCCAATTGCCAGCAGGCCTGGCAGCAGACGCCGCTGAGCGACCAGATTGCCGCGACCGCCGAAGAGCAGCGCGCCTTCGAGGAAATCAGCGAAGATGGGCTCGACGAGGTCATGGCCGCCGAGGAGCGGTCGGCCGCGGCCGAAAAGGCGGCAAAGCTGGCGCTGGAGCGGGAAGCTGAAGCGGCCCAGCATCGCGCCGCTGCCGTCAGCAAGGCCGATACGGCCACCCTGCGCAAGCGGCAAAAGGATTTCACCAAGCGCCAGAGCGCCATGGTGGCCGACCTGCCCATGGCGCGATTGCGCCGTACCCTGCGCATCATCGGCAGCCTGCTTCTCCTGGTTATTGCCCTGGTCGCCTATTTCGGCCGCGTCCAGGTGGTCGAGCGTTTCCCGGCCATGGCCGGCGTTTATGCGGCGATGGGGCTGGGGGTCAATGTGGTGGGCCTCGACTTTGCCAATGTCTCGACCCTGCGCACCCTGCGTGACGGCAAGGAGGTGCTGTTTGTGTCGGCGCAGATCGTTGGCCTCACGCCCAAGCCCTCGCATGTGCCGGCGGTGGTGGTGACGCTGCTCGATGCGCAGGGCGAAGGCATCTACGAGTGGAGCGTGACGCCGGCCGTGCGCGACCTGATGGCAGGCGAACGTGCGACCTTCGACACGCAACTCCCCATGCCGCCGGCCGAGGCGGTGCGCATGCGCCTCAGCTTTGCCGGCGGGCAGGCCGTGCCGCTCGGAGCGGCCGGAGGACATGCGCCTGCCGCCGCCACCCCCGCCGATGCACCGGCCGCAACCCATGACGAACACACCGCCGCCCCGCAGGAGGATCACCCTCCCGCTACCCATGACGAGCATGCCGCGGCGGCGCCTCAAGAACACCACCCAGCCCCGGAGCATCACTGATGGCCCGCATTCTTGTTGCCGAAGACGATCCCTCCGTTCGTGCCTTCGTGGTCAGCGCCCTCACCATGAAGGGCCACGAGGTCGTGGCCGAAGAGGATGGTGGCCTCGCGGCGGAAACGGTGGATGCGGAGAACGGACGCTTCGACCTGCTCCTCTCCGACATCAAGATGCCCATCATGGACGGCATCGCGCTGGCGCTCCATGTGGCGGCGAAATGGCCCGACATGATCATCGTCCTGATGACCGGCTTTGCCGACCAGCGCGAACGGGCCCATGGCCTCGATGCACTGATCTACGACGTCATCACCAAGCCTTTCACCCTCGCCGACCTCCTCCAGAAGGTCGACGACGCCCTCGCGGGCAAGCCGGTGGAAGTGCTGTCGCTGGGGCAGCGCGCCAAGCAGGAATAGGGATCAGACCCAGTCCGGCACCGAGTCGAGGGCGATGAGTTCGTCGATCGACTTGCGAGGACGGATGACGTGGGAACGGTCGCCGTCCACCAGCACTTCGGGGATCAGCGCGCGCGAATTGTAGGTCGAGGCCATGACAGCGCCATAGGCGCCGGCGCTCATCACCGCGAGGAGGTCCCCCTCCTTGACGCCGGGCATGGTGCGCGCCTTGGCCAGGTAATCGCCCGTCTCGCAGACCGGCCCGACAATGTCGGCGGTGATGGGGGCGAGGTTGGAGTGGTTGACCGGCACGATCTCGTGGTGCGCTTCGTAAAGCGTGGGGCGGATGAGGTCATTCATTGCCGCGTCGACGATGACGAAGTTGCTCGCCCCTTCCTTCACATACTCAACCTTGGTGACGAGGATGCCGGCATTGCCCACCAGCAGGCGGCCCGGCTCGATTACCAGCGAGCAACCGAGCTGCCCCACCTTGTCGCGCACCACGGCGGCATAGGCTTCGGGCAAAGGCGGGGCGTCTTCCTCGGCGACATAGGGAATGCCCAAGCCGCCGCCCACATCGACATGTTCGATATGGTGGCCGTCGGCGCGCAGCTGCCCGACCAGCTCGGCCATCAACGTGAAGGCGTTGCCGAAGGGCTCGAGGTCGGTGATCTGGGAGCCGATATGCATGTCGACGCCCACCGCTTCGACATTGGGCAGTTCGGCGATGCGGCGGTAAACGTCCAGCGCCCGCTGAAACGGGATGCCGAACTTGTTCTCGCTCTTGCCGGTCGAGATCTTGGCATGCGTGCGCGCATCGACATCGGGATTGATGCGGACCGAGACGCGGGCGGTGCGGCCCATGTCCGAGGCCACCATGGACAGGCGCTCGAGTTCGGGTTCGCTTTCGACGTTGAAGCACTTGATCCCGGCCTCAAGGCCCCGCCGCATTTCGCCGATGGTCTTGGCCACACCGGAAAAAACGATCATGTCAGGCCGGATACCGGCTGCCAGCGCGCGTTCCAGCTCGCCCAGCGACACCACGTCGGCCCCGGCGCCTTCCGACGCCATGAGCTTGAGCACGGCCTGGTTGCTGTTGGCCTTCATGGCATAGGCAAGCAACGTCGGAATGCCCTCAAAGGCCGCCTTCACCACCCGCACATGGCGGCGCAGCGTGGCGCTGGAATAGACATAGAAGGGCGTGCCGACCTTGGCCGCGAGCTCGTTGAGGTTGACGTCCTCGGCATAGAGGGTCTCGTCGCGGTGATGGAAGTGGTGGACCATTTGTGCCCCGGAGTTGCCTACCCACGAGGTCATCCCGGCGAAGACCGGGATCCAGGTCCGCATCGCCACACATCAGCGATGCGGCTGGTTCTGCGCATGGATTCCGGCCTGCGCCGGAATGACGACGTACGTGTGGAATATGTCAGGTAAGCCCTAAAGCAGGCCGAAGAAAAACGGAAGCGAGACTTACCGGTCCGCCTCGTATGCCGCTTCGATCCGCTCGGCGACCAGGTCCTGCAGCTGCCAGAGATGGGGATCGTGGATGCCCATCTGCTCGAGGTGCTGGACGGTAGCGAAAAGGTATTCGGCCATGGAGCCACGCGAACCCACCGCGGTCGCCAGCACATCGGCGATCCGGTCGATCGAAAGACCCGAGACATAGCGCCCGGAATGGCGGTCGATGCAGAAGGTGATGGCGCGGATGGTGCGTTCGCCGCTCCGCGCCCTGACCCAGCGGGGCGGAAAGGCGGACGGCAGCCAGGCCATTTCCCGCTCCAGGAGGCGGGTCATGCAGTCGTCGATCCGCTCGGTCGGCAGGCGGTAGAGCACGCCGTTGCAGGCGCCGCCGCGATCGAGCGCCAGCATCAGGCCCGGATTTTCGTCCGAGCCGCGGAAGCGATTGTTCCAGCCCAGGCAAAAGGCGCGGTGCCAGCCGCGCACCAGGCCCGTGCGCATTTCGACGAAGTCGCAGGCCGGCTTCCAGATCAGCGAGCCATAGGCAAAGATCCAGACCTCGTCATGGCCACGCTCCGGCCCCAGCAGCGCCTCGATGGTTCTGGCATGATCCTCGGGGGTCGCCGCATGCATGCCCTCGGGCGGGGGCGGCATGTCTTCGGAAGGGTCGTGAGGTTGCAAGTAACCGACATGGCGCTCGGTCAGGCGCATCTGTCGGTTTTGTGGGGCCACAGGGTGTTCCTTTTCGCGATGTCATTCCCGCGCAGGCGGGAATCCACTCTCTAACGGCTCACCGGACGAAATGGATTCCCGCCTGCGCGGGAATGACGTTGTGATAGAGGCAGGATCGCGGCAAGGGAAAACTACTCCACCCGGCCGTCGCCATGGCCACCATGGCCCTTGCGGGTGAGCGACTTTGGCTCATGCTGCTGCCCGGTCAGCTGGGTTTTCCAGCGCGCGGCCTGCACCAGCACGTTGGCGGGAGCAGTGCCGCCATAGCTCTTGCGGGCGGCAACCGAGGCTTCCACCGTCAGCACCTTGTGGATGCGCGAGTCGATGCGCTGGTCAATGGTTTTGAAGTCCTCGATGGTCAGCCCCTCGAGCCCGCAATTCTTCTGCTCGGCCAGGGCGACGATCTGCCCGGTAATGTGGTGGGCATCACGGAAGGGGATGTTGAGCTCGCGCACCAGCCAGTCGGCAATGTCGGTTGCCGTCGAGAAGCCGGCGGCGGCGGAGACGCGCATGCGTTCGCGGTTGGGCACCATGTCGCCCACCATGCCCGTCATCGCGGCCAGCGACAGCGAGAGGGCATCGAGCGCGTCGAAGGCGACTTCCTTGTCTTCCTGCATGTCCTTGGAATAGGCCAGCGGCAGGCCCTTCATCACCACGAGCAGCGACGTCAGTGCCCCCAGGATGCGCCCGATCTTGGCGCGCACCAGTTCGGCGGCATCGGGATTGCGCTTTTGCGGCATGATCGAGGAGCCGGTGGTGAACTTGTCGCTCAGCCGGACAAAGCCGAACTGGGCAGACGACCAGATCACCATTTCCTCCGCGAAGCGCGACAGGTGCATGGCGCAGATCGAGGCTGCGGCCAGCGTTTCGAGGATGAAGTCGCGGTCCGAGACGGCATCGAGCGAATTGGCGGTCGGCCGATCGAAGCCCAGCTTTTCCGCCGTCATGTGGCGGTCGATCGGATAGGGCGTGCCGGCCAGGGCTGCCGAGCCGAGGGGCGATTCGTTGAGGCGCTTGCGCGCATCGAGGAGTCGGCCGGCATCGCGGCCCAGCATTTCCACATAGGCCAAAAGATGATGGCCGAAGGTCACGGGCTGCGCGCTCTGGAGGTGGGTAAAGCCGGGCATGATGGTCTCGGCTTCCTGTTCGGCCTTCTCTACCAGCGCCAGCTGCAGCGTATGCACCTGCAGCACCAGCGTATCGATGGTGTCGCGCACATAGAGCTTGAAGTCGGTCGCCACCTGGTCGTTGCGCGAGCGGGCGGTGTGGAGGCGCCCGGCGGCGTCGCCGATCTTTTCGCGCAGGCGGGATTCGACATTCATGTGAATGTCTTCGAGGGTCCGCGAGAACGTGAAACTGCCGCCCTCGATTTCACCGAGCACCTCATTTAGACCGCTGATGATGCTGTCGCGGTCGGTCTGCGTCAGAATGCCCGTCTCGGCGAGCATTGTGGCATGGGCGATCGATCCGGCAATATCCTGGCGGAAGAGGCGCTGATCGAAGCCGATCGAGGCGTTGATTTCTTCCATGATGGCGTCCGGGCCGGTGGCAAACCGTCCGCCCCACATCTTGTTGCTCATTTCCGGAGACCCCTATGACCGACCTGAACGCCCCCCGTCCCCGAGCATCGAGCCGTCGCGGGCTGTGGATCATCCTGGGTGTGGTGGGATTGGCGGTAGCTATAGCGGCGTGGTTCACCCTCGGCAATGCTGCCGGGGCCAGGGAATGCCCGGTGCAGGACGAAGCCGCCGCCGCCGTCGATGCCGCGGCGGTGGGCGAGTTGGCGGCCCTCAACGGCACCGGCGAGGGCCGCGGCTACAGGACGCTGGCGTTCAAGGACGCCGGGGGAGCCGACATGACCATCGCCGATTTCAAAGGCAAAGCACTGCTGGTCAATTTCTGGGCCAGCTGGTGCGTGCCCTGCCGCGAGGAAATGCCGGCGCTCGACGCGCTGGCGACCAAGTACAATTCGGAGCAGTTCATGGTGCTGCCGATCAACCTCGATATCGGCGAAGGCGGGCTCGAAAAGGCCAATGGCTTCTTGAGCGAGAACAAGTTCGCCAACCTGCCGCTTTATGCCGATAACACCTTCTCCGCCTTCGAGCGCCTCAAGCAGGAGGCGGTCGCCATCGGCCTGCCGGCAACGCTGGTGCTGGACGAAGATGGCTGCGAACTCGGCGTCCTGCAGGGGCCGGCGGAGTGGAACACCCCGGATGGGGAAAAGGTAGTCGAAACGCTGATCGGGCTGGTGGAGTAGATCCCCAATCGTCACGCTCGGGTCCGGCTGCGGAGGACCCCGATCGTCACCCTCGAGCTTGACCCGAGGGCCCTACACTTCCTGCAGCACCGGTAGTGCAACGCCCTCGGGTCAAGCCGGAGGGTGACGTCCGGTGTTAAATCAAACGATCCACCACCGCGCCCGAGGTCAAGGCCAGGGGAGCAGCCTCACCGGTCGGGCTGGCCTGCGCCGCTTCCGCCTGCTCCTCGTCCAGCGCCTGCATCAGGTCCATGCGCAGTTCGGCGACCTTGCCGAGCGAAGCCGCCTGCGGGGTGCCGCTGCGGTCGACGATGCGGTTGATCATGACATTGGGGCCGATACCGAGAGCATTGCTCATCGCGTCATCCTCCTCCGAAAAAGTCAGGCGAGCTTGTCCACCTTCACGCCCTGCCCAGGCGGCGGGGCCGAAAGAGCTGTCTGCATCAGCGTCTCGAGCAGGTCGGTCTGCATTTCATGGGCCTTCTTGAACACGGCGATCTGCATGCTGTTTTGCAGCTTGCTCGAATTCATCGCCATGACCTGCATGGAAAGGTCGGTATTCACGCCGGACCTCCCATGGCCCATTCCTGATCCGGGCAGGCTAGAAGCAAGGCGTAAACAAAGTGTTGGAGTGGGGGGCGCGCTTTCTCGCGCTTTGCCGCTAACGGCCGCCGAGCAGCGGGACGTCGCGACGCTTCAGCAGCGCCGCCAGCACCATGCCACCGGCAAAGCCGCCGATATGGGCCCACCAGGCAACCGGGTCGTCCGAGCCAATCGCTACATAAAAGAGCTGCGTCGCGATCCAGAAGCCCAGCATCCAGAAGGCCGGCACCGGCAGGGGAATGGGAATGACGATGCGCGCCAGGACGAAAACCCGGGCATGGGGGTAAAGCAGGATATAGGCGCCCATGACGCCCGCCACCGCACCGGAGGCGCCCACCAGCGGCCAGGTGCCGCCCAGGTTGAACAGGAGATGCGCCAGCGCCGCCAGCGCTGCACAGGCTAGGTAGAAGAGGAGGAACTTCACGTGCCCCAGGGCATCCTCGATATTGTCGCCGAACACCCAGAGAAACAGCATGTTGCTCAGGAGGTGCAGCCAGTCGGCATGGAGGAAGGCATAGGTGAAGAGCGTCGCCCAGTCGGGCAGCCACGGCAGCGGCTGCGGATAAAGGTCGCGCACCACGACTGGAATCATGCCCAGCTCGATAGTCGCCCGATCCCAGGCGGCGCCCTGGAGCGTCGACTGCCAGAGAAAGCAGAGGATTGTCAGGGCGATCAACGCATAGGTGACAAAGGGAAAGCGGATATGGCGGATGGCGTTGCGATCATGCAGCGGCAGAAACATCAGCCGCCCTTTTTCACATCGCCATTGCCGCCCGGCACCCAGAGGACGTCCTTGACGCCATTGTTGTTGGCGACGCGCGCCAGCACGAACAGGAGGTCCGAAAGCCGGTTGAGATACTTTACCGTTTCCGGGCTGGTCTCAGGCTCCGCCGCCATCAGCTCCACGGTGATGCGCTCGGCCCGCCGCGTCACAGTGCGCGCCAGGTGCAAGGCCGCCGACAGGGCGGTGCCGCCAGGCAGGATAAAGCTCTTCAGCGGTTCGAGATCGGCATTGTACTGGTCGATCTGCTTTTCCAGGAATTCTGTCTGCACCGGACGGATGCGCAAGGACGGATAGGGCGCGTCGGCTTCGTCGTCGCCGGGGGTCGCGAGGTCGGAGCCCACGTCGAAAAGGTCATTCTGGATGCGGCTCAGGATCATGTCGATCTTGGGCATGGAGCCGGTATGGATACGCGCCAGGCCAATCGTGGCATTGGCCTCGTCCACCGTGCCATAGGCTTCCACCCGAAGATCGAACTTGGTGCGGCGCGGGCCGCGTACCAGGGCGGTGGTGCCGTCGTCGCCGGTGCGCGTGTAGATGCGGTTGAGCTTGACCATGGATCAGGCGCGGCCGCTGCCAAAGAAGAACAGGGCGGCCATCAAGAGGATCAGGGCGACGGCCTGCCCGATCACGCGCAGGCGCATCAGCCGCTGGCTGGTATTGCCCGGACCGCCCTTGAGCATGTTCCACAGGCCCATGCCGAGCACGATGACGACAAAGAGCAGGACAAGGGCGATGACGATGTTGAGAGCGGTCTGCATGAGGTCCTAACGGGTTGGGTGCCTGCCACTGATATAGGTGGTCAGCCCAAGGGCGAGCGCATCATAGATGGCACGAATCCGGTGCGAGGTGAACAATTCCCTGTGTGTGGTGAGCCACATCGGCAGCACCGGGATCTGGAGGTCGAACGGCAACTCGACCATGCCCGGTGTGGTTCCGATGAGGTTGCGCTGCGCAAAGCCGATGCCCAGCCCGGCCTTCATCAACTCCCAAAGATGCGGCTGGTCGTCGGAGCGCAGCACGAAGTGGTCGCGGGTCAGGGGATAGCCGATGCTTTGCGCGTGCCGGAGAATGGCGTCCGAGCGATCGAAGCCCAGCAGGTCGTGGTTCCAGAGGTCGGCAATGCCGGTCGGGCGGCCCCGCCGCGCCAGGTAGTCCTCATGCGCCGCAGGTACGATTGGGATGTCCCCCAAGTGTTTTGTCACCAGCTCCAGCTGCGTCGGCCGGAACATGCGCAGGGCAATGTCAGCCTCCCGCATCAGCAGGTTCTCCGCGGAGTCGGAGGGGACGATCTCGAGCGAAATGCGCGGATGAAGCGCCCGGATGCCGATAAGTATGCCCGGCAGCACGTAGTTGGAGATCATCGCGCTGGCAGTGATGCGCACGGTGCCGTGTGCCTCCTCCTGGGCGCCATCGGCAAGGATGGCGGCCTCCGCAAAGGATGCCTGGGCGCGTCGCACCGGCTCATAGAGCCGCAGGGCCGCCTCGGTCGGCTTCAGCCCAGTCAGGGTTCGATCGAAAAGGTTGAGGCCCAGCTCGGCCTCCAGGGCCTCGATGTGGCGCCCTAGGGTGGGCTGGCTCAACGACAGAGCGCGTGCCGCAGCGGATAGCGATCCTTCTGCCACCACCGCGGCAAAGCTGCGCCACAAGGACCAGTCCGGTTCTCTCTTCACTTATGAATATCGCATCCACGTGTTTGGCCAATCGCCATACACTAATGGTGGTGAGATGCTCCTGTCCATCGACGTGAAGGAGCACATCATGATGCAAGGAAAAGTCACTATCCTGGGTAGCAACGGCCATATCGGCCACGCCGCGACCAAAGCCTTTGCCGAGGCGGGGTGGACTACCACCGGCTTCGGCCGCGCCAACCGCAAGCCTGTTGCGGGCGCAGGCTTTATTGCCGGGGATGCCAGCGAACTGACCGCCGTCAAGGCCGCCATCGCCGAGGCCGACGTCGTCGTCAACGGCCTCCACCTGCGCTACGACCAATGGGGCGATGGCCGCGCGGAGGCGCAGCTGCAGGTGGTGATCGACGCCATGGTCGGAACCGGCAAGACGCTTCTGTTCCCCGGCACCATCTACAACTACCGCGCCAAGGATCGCACCATCGACCCACAGCTGCGCCAGGACGGCGAGGCACCACGCGGCGCCATCCGCATCCGGCTCGAGCAGATGCTGCGCCAGGCCGCGGCGGAGCGCGGCTTCCAGGTGCTGATCATCCGGGCCGGCGATTTCTTCGGGCCCGGCGAACGCGGCGAGTGGTTCGAAGCCGGCATGCTGATGCATTATGGCAAGGGACGGCTCTACCATATCGGGGCCCTCGACCTTCGCCACAGCTGGGCCTATCTTCCCGACCTGGCGCGGGCCTTTGTCCGCGTCGGCGAAAGGCGCGGCGAGTTCAGGCCGTTCGAAAACTTCCACTTCGCCGGCCACTGGGTGTCCCATGGCCAGCTGATGGCGGCGATCCAGAGCGCGCTGCCGCGCAAGGTCAAGGTATCGGCTTTCCCATGGTGGTTCATGGGGCTTGGCGGGCTCTTTGACCCGGTGGTGCGCGACCTCCACAAGATGCGTTACCTGCAGCTCAACGAAATGGAACTGGTCGATCCCCGGCTCGATCAGCTGCTCGGTCCAGGCTTCACCACCCCGTTCGAGCAGGCAGTGGCCGCAACCATCATCGACCTTTTAGGCGCAACCACCCAGAAAGCGGCCTAGAACCCCACGGCGCGCCGGACATCCTCCGGCGTCCACCCCTTGGCGCGCAGGTCGGCCAGTGTTTCCGAACTGCGGGACTTGCTGAGCTTCTTGCCAGTGTCGTCGAGGATCAGCCTGTGGAAGTTGTAGATGGGCGAGCCAAGCCCCAGAAGCATCTGCAGGAGGACGTGGATGTCGGTCGCCGCTTCCATGTCGCGGCCGCGCGTCACATGGCTGATGCCTTGCGCGGCGTCATCAACCACGACGCTAAGGTGATAGCTGGTGGGCATGCCCTTGCGCTGCAGCACCACATCGCCCCAGCGCTCTGGCCGGGCATAACGCAGCTGCGGCCGGTCGGTCACCAGGGGCCCCACGACCGAGAAAGTCAGCATGCCAGTGCGGTCCAGCGCCATTTCGATGTCGAGGCGGAACTGCACCGGGTCGCCACGCTCCAGCCGCTCGATCTGCTCGCCGCGATCCATGTGCCGGCAGGTGCCGGGATAAAGCGGCGCGCCATCGGGATCGGTGCCGGTGGCGGTGGCCATCAGCTCGGCCCGGCTGCAAAAGCAGGGATAAAGCAGCCCGCGGTCACGCAACCGATTGCCGGCCGCCGCGTAGTCATCGAGCCGCTCCGATTGCACCATGACGGGCTCGGGCCAGTCGAGCCCCAGCCAATGCAGGTCCTCCTCGATGGCGGCGGTGAATTCGGGTTTACTCCGTTGCGGATCGATGTCTTCGATGCGGAGGAGGGCGGTGCCGCCGAGCAGACGCGCCGCCTGCCAGGTATAGAGCGCCGAATAGGCATGGCCCAGATGCAGCCGCCCGTTCGGGCTGGGGGCAAAGCGAAGGAGCGGTTTTGCGGATTTTTCTGGCACGAGGTGCTTTTACATGACCGCCGCGCTTCCGTCACCGCGCATCGACAGTGCCGAAGCCATCGCCCAGTGCATCGACGCGCTGGTCGGAATCGATCCGAGGCTCGGACCTGTGCGCGACTTTGCCGGACCGGTGCAGCCGCGCATCAACCCTACCGGCTTTGCCGGCATTGCCAAGGTCGTCACGGGACAGCAGCTCTCGGTCACCAGCGCCGCCGCCATCTGGAGCCGCTTCGAGCGGCTGCCCGGCACGCTTGATCCGGTCACCTACCTGACGCTCAGCGAAGAGGCGGTGCGGGCCACGGGCTTTTCCGGCGGCAAGTTTCGCACCGTGCGGGTGATCGCCGAGGCGATCGTTGCGGGGGAGCTCGACCTAGACCATCTCGAAACGCTCCCCGCCGCCGAGGCGGTGCGCTACCTCGTTGCCCACAAGGGCATTGGCCCGTGGACGGCCGAGGTCTACCTCATGTTCTGCGTCGGCCATCCCGATGTGTTTCCGGCCGGCGACCTGGCGCTGCTCAAGGCGGTGCAGCACGGGCTCGGGCTTGACGCGCGGCCTAGCATCAAGGAGATGATCGCCATCGCTGCGCCCTGGGCACCCTATCGCTCGTCGGCGGCGCTGTTGTTCTGGCGCTATTTCGCCGTGATGCGCGACCGGGAAGGAATCCTGTTATGACCAAGCTCTCCGGCCCCATGCTCTTGCCCCAGTCCGGCTTGCCACCCACGAAGGCGGTGGTGCTGCTGCATGGCTATGGCAGCGATGGCAACGACCTGATCGGCCTTGCCCCGGTGTGGCGCGACGTCTTGCCGGATGCGCTGTTCGTGTCCCCCAACGGTCCTGAGCCATGCCGCCAGTTCGGCGCTGGCTTCCAGTGGTTCGACATCAGCTTCGAGGAGGATCGCCTGGCCAAGCGGCAGGTTGGCGTGGTGCAGGCGCGGCCGGTGCTGGTGACCTTTCTCCAAGACATGTGGAGCCAGACCGGTATCGCGCCCGAACACACGATCCTGGCCGGCTTCAGCCAGGGCGCGATGATGGCGCTGCATGTCGGCCTCTCCATGCCAGAGCCCCTGATGGGCATTATCGGCTTTTCCGGTGCCTTCCTGCCGCCGGAGGGCTTTGGCACCTCGCTCATGGCCAAAAGCCCGGTCTGCCTCGTCCATGGCGACATGGATGATGTCGTCGACCCCGAACATAGCGCCGATGCCGATGTGGCGCTGCGCCTCGCCGGTTACGACGTCAGCTATCATGTGAGCCGCGGCACGGCGCACGGCATCGCGCCGGACGGGCTCGATTTCGCCACGCAGTTCATCAAAAGGCTCGCCAGCAAATAAGCCGCTGCCCCCGCTTCACAGGCCTGACACAATGGGCCTAGTATAAAGGGGCTATGGACTTACTCGATTCCCGCTCCGGGAGACTCAAGTGACCATCCACGTGTCGCCTGAGGCCTGTCCCGCACTGGTGCTGAACGCCGACTTCCGGCCTCTCAGTTACTATCCGCTGTCGTTATGGTCCTGGCAGGATGCCATCAAGGCGGTGTGTCTCGACCGCGTCAACATCGTCAGCCACTACGACACGGTCATCCACTCCCCCAGTTTCGAGATGCGCCTGCCCAGCGTGGTGTCGCTGCGCGACTATGTGAAGCCCGCGCGCCACCCCGCCTTTACCCGCTTCAACGTCTTCCTGCGTGATCGCTTCCAGTGCCAATACTGCGGCAGCAAGGAAGACCTGACCTTTGACCACGTGATCCCCCGCTCCAAGGGCGGGCAGACCACCTGGGAAAATGTCGTGGCCGCCTGTGCGCCCTGCAACCTGCGCAAGGCCAATCGGCTCCCCAGCGAAATCAAGATGTTCCCGCACCAGGCGCCGTACCATCCGACGGTCCATGACCTCCACAACAACGGCCGCGCCTTCCCGCCCAACCACCTCCACCAGAGTTGGCTGGACTACCTTTACTGGGACATCGAGCTCGAGCCCTGAGACTTGCCGATCGGGTCGCCAATAACTATTATTGGAAGCTCATCCTTTGGAGCACCTGACATGGCCATCAGCGCAGATCTCGGCGAAACGCTCGAAAAGGTCGTGACCGACCTGGTCGAGAACGGCCGCTACAATTCCAAGAGCGAAGTGCTGCGCGAAGGCGTCCGCCTGGTCCAGGAGCGCGAAGCGCGGCTGCGGGAGGCGCTTGAGCGTGGGCTGAAGGACGTCGAAGAGGGACGCGTCAAGCCGCTGGACGAGGTCGCAGACCGGCTGATCGCCAAGTATCAGCGGATGGTAGACGAGCAGTTGAAGTGACGGTGACGATCACCGCCGAAGCCGAGAACGACTTCGAGGCGATTGCCAGATTCATCGGCAACAACAATCCGGCAAGAGCGATATCGTTCGTACAGGAATTGGTCGCGAGCTGCCACAGCCTGGCCGACCGCCCGCTCCGCCACCCCATCGTGGCGGACTACGGTCAACGCCTGCGGCGATTTCCCTACAAGGGCTACTCCATCTACTACCAGGTCCTCAGCACAGGCGAGGTCGTAGTCGTTCATATCCTGAACGATGCTATGGACCACCGGCGCATACTGGACAGTTGAGGCGCTCGCCTAGCCCCGCCGCTTCCGCTGCGCCTGCGCCCAGATCGAAACGCCCAGCAGCGCCACGATGGCAAAGGACACCAGCGCATTGTAGCCGGCCAGCGAGATGCCCAGGAAACGGAACTGCACCGTGTCGCAGCCGATTACCGGCGTCAGGTTGCTGAGCGCGTCGAAGTCCATCATCTCGCCCACGCCGGTGCAGGCGGTAGGACCCGGCCAGAAGCCCCATTCCACCCCGGCATGATAGCTGCCCATATAGGCGCCCCAGACAAAGATCGCCGTCACGACGGCCATGGCGATGTACCAGACGGCCAGCGGCAGCCGGTTCCAGGTGATCAGCACCACAAGAAGAATGGGAAGGCCATAGTAATAGGCCAGGCGCTGCTCGAGGCAGAGTTCGCAGGGCACCAGGCCACCAAACACCTGGCTGGCAAGCGCCAGCAGGATCGTGACGAGGCCAAGAACAAAGGCGAGGCCCGCCGACTTCTTGTCGAGCGGACGGAAAATGGATGCAGCCATGCTGGAACTCTTGGGGTGACGCTTTGTAGGTGAGGCTGGATAGTCCGCCATTGCGGCAATTTCCAGCGCTGAACAGCGATGTGATCAGTCGCCGGGAAGGGTGATGCCAGCAGCCTGCCTGAGGGCAATGGCATTGGCCGGGGCATGAAGCTTGTCTTCATGCACGAAGTAGATAAAGGCGTCCTTGCCCGCCGCCGCCCATGCCTTGGCCGTATCGGCCCATTCGGCGATGTCGTTTGGTTGGTAGCCCTGCCCGTCGCCGCGAGCCGGACCCTGCAGGCGGCAATAGGCGAAGTCGGCGGTGAGATCGCGTGCAGGATTGTCCGGGGTGTCGGCGATGACGCGCGCCACATTGTGTTCGGCGAGGAGGTCGTTGACCTCGGGCGCATCGAAGCTCGGATTGCGCAGCTCGATGGCATGGCGGATCGGCCCGAAGGCACTGGCGTCCAGATAGGGCGGCGACTTCAGCCGCTCGTCCGCCTTGCTGGCCAGGGCGACATAGTCATCGGCCCTGCGCGGCAGGAGCCCAAGGAACGTGCGCAGTGTCCCTCGGTCATAGACAAGGTTGGGCGGCAGTTGCCAGACGAAAGGACCAAGCTTTCCGCCCAGCGCCAGCGGCCCGGACGCAAAGAAGTTGGCGAGTTCGGCCTCGCAGTTCTTGAGCCGCTTGATGTGGGTGACCAGTTGCGGACCCTTGATGGAGAACACGAAGCCCTCCCGCGCGGCCTCGCCGGCCCATTTGCGAAAGCTTTCCGGCTTCTGGTTGGCGCGGAAGGTGGCGTTGATCTCGATCGTGCCGAGGCGCGAACTGGCATAGGCCAGTTCCTTTTTCTGCACGAGCCCTTCGGGAAAGAAGGTGCCGCGCCACGGCTCGAAAACCCACCCGGCCGTGCCGGTGCGAATGGTGCCCTGTATGCTCATGAAAAAAGCCTCCGCTCTGGGCAGCTTTGCCCGGAGCGGAGGCTGTTGGCAACCGGCTGTTGCCGGACGCTAGAACTTGTAGTTGAGGCCGGCGCGGATGACGCTGAAGCGCTGCGTCACGTCCTGGTTACCGACCGCTGCCGGCAGGCCGCTATAGGTCTGCGTGCCGAGATCGACATAAAGGTATTCGGCCTTCATCGAGATGTTCTCGGTGGCCTGGGCCTCGAGGCCCGCGCCGACCGTCCAGCCGAGGTGGGTGGCCGACTGCGAGGTCACGACGCCACCGGCATTGGTGAGGCTGGCCGTGCCGCGGCCGGCAGCGAAACCGCCGGTGACATAGGGCATGACCTGGCCGAAGCTCATGCCGGCGCGGCCACGGATGGTGCCGAAGAAGTCGATGCCCGCCTTGAACGTGTCGGCGCCCACAGCTTCGCTGTAGTTGATGTTGGACCACTGGAGGTCCGCTTCCGTGCCGAGCACGAAGCCGCCCATGTCGAGGTTATAGCCTGCCTGCGCACCCAGTACGGCGCCGCCGGTATTGTTCTCGGTGGTGGGGCCGCCAACCGTGGCGCGGCGCGTGATGCTGCCGAAGCCGTAGTCGGCGTTGACGCCCGCATAAAAGCCCGACCAGCCGGAAACCGGGGTGGGCGAATAAAGCGGGCTGGCGCCGCTGTTCCAGCCAAGGTCGGCTGCCTGGCTTGCGGCGGTCGCCATCAGCAACGCGGAGAGCATGATGCCAAGACGCTTCATGGAGGTCCTCGTGTAATAAATGGATCGATAAGTGTGCCGGCAAAATGCGACCGAAGGCATTAACACGGTGGAAAGGAACACGGTTAACGCCATGCAGGAGAGCATGGCGCCCGATCACGTTCTGCGCGGGGTGCATGGAACCAAGTCTAATCGACCCGGTCGCTCAGACTGGCGATGCGGCGCGCGTCAGCGCGAGGCAGGGCGCGGGCGGGGGAAGGGAGTCGTGCCGCCCGTTGCCGGAGCTGCGGTCAGGGCCGGCCGGAGGTCGCCCGCCAGCGAGGCTTCCGCAACAGCGGCGGGGAACATCGGCACATGGGCCGGGCGCGGACGCGGTATGCTGACCCCGACGGCGATGCGGCCGAGGTCGGTTGCCGTATAAGAGGCCGTTGCCACCGTATCGGTCAGGTTGCTGGGCTGCCCCTCCAGCCCGAGGGGGAAGGCGGCTTCCTGTGCGGCGACATAGGCTTTCGATTCCTTGCCGCAGATGCGCGGGCGCATGTCCACCGGCGCTGCGCCGACATTGTTGGCAAGGTTGAGCACCGTCTGCCCGGTCGGCAGCGCCTGCCCGTTGAGCCCCTTGAGCACGAGGTCGGCCGTCCGCTCGTTGCGATCACGCCCCGAGGCGCCGCCCAGCACCACGGCCAGCAGACGACGGCCATTGCGCTCCACCGTGGCCACAATGTTGAGCCCCGAGGCGCAGACGAAGCCGGTCTTCATGCCGGTGGTGCCGGCGAACCGCTCCAGGAGCTTGTTTTCCGATTCCAGCGTCTTGCCGTTGAGCACGACGCTGGCCGTGCCGAAGATTGGCAGATATTGAGGGAAGCTCTGGCGGAGATAAAGCGCCAGCACCGCCATGTCGCGCGCCGACGTCACCTGCGCCGGATCGTGCAGCCCGTTGGGATTGGCATAGTGCGTGGCGCTCATGCCCATGCGCCGGGCGGCATCGTTCATCAGCGCGACAAAGCTCACCTGGTCGCCGCCCACCGTTTCGGCAATGGCGACCGAGACGTCGTTGGCTGATTTCACCAGCATGACATAAAGTGCGTCCTTGAGCGTCAGCGCGCTGCCCACGGGAAGGCCGGACTTGGATGGCGCCTGGTTGAAGGCATTGCGCGAGATCACCACCGGCGTGTCGAGCGTGACGCGGCCCAGCGCGATCTGCTCAAAGGTCACATAGGCCGTCATCATCTTGGTCAGCGACGCCGGATGCCAGGGCTGGCCGGCCTCCTCGGCATGCAGCACCTCGAAATTGTCCATGTCCACCAGCAGCATCGGATTGGCCAATGCGGGCGCAAGGCTCAGCATGGCCAAGGTGACGGCAAGAAGGATACGGCGAGCGAACAGCACGGGCAGACGGCTCCAGGACTTCATGGAAGTGCGGCACTTCTAGCAGCGCCCCGGCTTGATCTCAATGCGATTGGGCGCCATTGACAGGCACGTGAAGCGCTACTGACACGCTCTGTCGCCGCCCCGCCCCAGTGTCGCGCCAACACAGGAGACAGTTCATGACCACCATCGTCACCATTCTCACCGAAGGCTATGCCGATTGGGAAACCGCGCTCCTTAATGCCGCGGCGCGCACCTATTTCGGGCTCGACACGCGCTTTGCCACGCCAGGCGGCCGGCCGGTCACCTCGTCGGGCGGGCTCAAGGTCACGCCGGATCTGGCGGTGGAGGATATCGACGTCGCTGCCATCGATGCGCTGGTGGTCAATGGCGGCAGCATCTGGAGCGGCAGCGACGCGCCCGATATCAGCAGCGTGCTGGTGGCGGCGCGCGACGCCGGCAAGACCGTGGCCGCCATCTGCGACGGGACCCTCGCCATGGCCCGCGCCGGCCTGCTCGACCAGGTCGCCCATACCTCCAACAGCCCCGAAAATCTCGATCCGACCGGCTATGCCGGCAAGGCGCACTATCGCGACCAGCCCGACGCGGTGCGCGACGGCCAGATCGTCACGGCACCGGGCACCGCCCCGGTCAGCTTCATGGGTGCCGTGCTCGAAACGCTGGGCCTTCGCGACGAAAATCTCGACTACTATATCGGCCTATACGGCGCCGAACACCGCCGCGCCCCGGCATAGCAAGTTTTGTACCCTAGGCACAGAAAGGAACTGTGGCTATATGTGGTACCAAGCTCTGTTTCCAAGGTTGCCCCATGTCGATCCACGATACGTCCAAATCCGCCAACTGCCAGGCCATGAGCGATGTGCTCAATCGCATCGGCGATAAGTGGAGCGTCATGGTGGTCGGCATGCTCGGCCGCAATAGCACGCTGCGCTTCAACGAGCTCAAGCGCATGATCAACGGCGTCTCGCAGCGCATGCTGACCCTGACCCTGCGCAATCTCGAGCGCGACGGCCTCGTCACCCGCACCATCTATCCCGAAGTGCCGCCGCGGGTCGAATATGGCCTGACCGAAATGGGCAAGACGCTGGATGGCCCGATCAGCAAGCTCTGGGACTGGTCGGCCGAGCACCATTTCGCCATTCTTGAGGCGCGCGCCATCTATGACGCCCGCGAAAGCGCCATGGCCGCCGCCGAACCGCGCAAGGTCGCCTACGTCCGCAGCTGATCCTGCAGCGCGCCGCTTTGTTGCTGCACAAGCCTGCACGCTTCGCTACAAGGCGGCCATGTCACCGTCCTCGCCTTTTCGTGACCAGTTCTATGCCGGCGCCCGCGCCTGCGTCCCGGTCTGCATTTCCGTCGCCGCCTATGGCGTGGTCTGGGGCGTTCTGGCGCGCGGCACCGGGCTGAGCCTTCTTGAAGTCATCATGATGAGCGGCCTGGTCTTTGCCGGGTCGGCGCAGTTCGTGGCGCTCGACCTCTGGACTGCGACGCCCACAACGTTGCCGATCGGGCCGCTGATCCTGGCCGCTCTTATTGTCAACCTGCGCTACCTGCTGCTCACCGCCACCCTGCGGCCGCTGTTCCGCCCCGACCAGCAGGCCAAGGGCGCGCTCCTCATGGCCATCGTTTCCGACGAGACCTGGGCCATGACGGTAGGCGAAATGAGCAAGGGCCGCGGCAGCATCGCCTTTCTCATCGGGGGCGGGGTCCTGGCCTATGTGTGCTGGATGGGCACCAACGTCATCGGCTTCCAGCTCGGTTCGGCCATTGACGATCCCAGCCGCTATGGCCTCGACTTCGCCTTTACCGCCACTTTCCTCGCGCTGCTGCTAGGCATGTGGAAGGGCCGCGGCGACCTCGTGCCCTGGCTCGTCGCCGCCGTCACCGCCATCCTCTCGGCGCGCCTTATCGAAGGCAGCTGGTACATCCTGATCGGCGGGCTCGCCGGGAGCCTTGCCGGCGCCTGGGCCGAAAGGCTGCGCCATGTGGACTAGCCCCGAGGCGCTCGTGGCCATTCTCGGCATGGCGCTGGTCACCTTTGCCGTCAAGGCCGGTGGGTTGCTCCTCGCCAATCGCCTGCCGCGCGAAGGCTTTGCGGCAGCCTGGCTGCGGCACATGCCCGGCGCGGTCCTTGCCTCGCTGGTCGCGCCAGCCATCGTCACCGGCAGCGCGGCCGAAGCTATCGCGGCCGCGGCCACCGCCCTGCTTTATGTCGCCACGCGCAGCCTCCTCGCGGCCATGGCCGGTGGGGTGTTGGCCGTCTATCTCGTGCGTCTCTCCCTTGCGGCCTGAGCCGACCTGCGTTAGACACCCTGCCGTGCCCCTCTGGCGGAATGGTAGACGCAGAGGACTCAAAATCCTCCGTCGCAAGACGTGCCGGTTCGAGTCCGGCGGGGGGCACCAAAGACCTTCCCCCGGTCCATGTAAGTAACTGATTTGCCTACCGAACCTGTCTCGTGCAGCTCTTGGGGTAGACCAAATTGCAGACCAAATCAGTTCGATTCGCCTTCCTAAAAGACGGCATCTACTACTTCACCAGGCGTGTCCCATCAGACCTTCGCACCCACTATGGGACGGATCGAATTTCATTCTCTCTCCGCACCAAGTCGGCCAGAGAAGCAGAGGCCCGAGGGCTTGTTCACGCCATCAAGCTGGATGAGTTCTGGTTTAAGCTCAGAATGAACGGAGGGCAGGTCCCCGGAAGTCACCGATTGCTCGATGATGAAGAGCGAACCCGCAAGCCTAGCCCGACAGTTCTAGAGGCTAAGGACCTGTACTTGCGGCTTAAAGGTGTTGGCAGGCCTAAGACCTTCCATATGGGCGCTGATAGAGCTGTGGAGTACCTTGTAGCGGCATCGGGCAACAAGGCTTTGCTCGCCTATACTAAGTCGGATGCCACAGCCTTTAGGGATGCTCTCTACGCCCGCAAGCTAAGCACTAGCAGCGTTGAACGAGTGATGACTACCATCAAGGCTATTGTGGCATTCGTCATGAGCGAGTCAGGCATCACTGCCCCCAACCCTTTTGCCGGAGTATACCTCAACAGGCAGGAAAAGGCAGAGGACCGAAAGCCAATACCGCTTCCCGTTATCCGGGTTGTGCAGGCGAAGTGCCGGGAAATTGATGACGACCTTAGATGGCTGATAGCTCTGATTAGCGATACGGGCCTGAGGTTGAGCGAAGCCGTTGGATTGGCTGTATCCGACGTTCAGCTGAACAGTTCCATACCCCATCTAGTAGTACAGCCGCATGCGTGGCGATCCCTCAAGACCACGGCGAGTGAACGATTAGTGCCACTGACGGGAGAGGCGCTATGGGCAGCAGAGAGGATAATTGAGGCTAACAGTTCAGGCTGGGCATTTCCGCGCTATAACCGCTCAGAACGGACCAATGCGAACTCTGCAAGTGCTGCACTGAACAAGTGGTTGGGCAGCTATGTTCCAGAGAAGTGTGTGGTGCACAGCTTCCGGCATAGTTTGCGTGATCGCCTCCGTGCAGTCGAGTGTCCCAGCGATGTTGTTGACGCGATCGGAGGCTGGACAACCATCGGCGAGGGGCAAGGGTACGGGCAGGGGTACCCCTTGGCTGTGAAGCTCAAGTGGCTTCAAATGATCTAGTATTGTTGTGGTTGGGTCGGCCCTTGCACTTTGCCTGCAACCGGGCGAAAGCTAGTTATCAGGCTTAGGGAAAGGCGTGGATGACCTGCAACAGGTACTCAGGAAACCTCATAAAGCTGTTCGTAGTCGGTGAGGCGTTCACTCCAGTCAAACCGCGAACGAAACGATCAACACTGTGACCCGTGTATTCTTTACATATGTTTGGGGTGAACCTACCTCGCCAGCATGGCCACTGACATTTGCGACAAAAGCGACCAGACGGTTTGCGATTGAAAACGTAAGCGATGGTGATTTTGTCTTCACCGTAGCGACAAAGCAGGAACCTACACGGACTGACCTAAGGGGCTTTGTAACAGGCCTTTATCGGCTGTCTGATTTGGAACTCAACACAGCGGACTACGACCTTCCGAGAGACGACCGGCCTGAACACGACACGGTGACCCGCTTTCCATATTGTTTGCATCCTCTTCAGGTTTGGAACATCTCAGAAAGACGGAAGAGATTCTCCGAACTTGTGGGACCGCTCACGCCGAAACACCACTTACAGGCCCAATCGGGACTAGTAGAGCTGGATCAGACTGCCTCCAAACCCCTCTTACAACTGGTACGGCTAGAAGTCACACCAATCATGTTACCTTCGACACAGTTCGGCAGGGGACTTGTAGCTCGTAAAATTAGCAAACTTGCGCCTAAACACAGCGGCAGCTTCACAGGGACCTTTGGTGAGCATGCGCTTTGGTACGTCTACTCTCTGGCGCTCAAAGACCAAAGAGGAAAGACGCTGGCCTACAAGATCGGATATTCACATGCACCTGAGCTGCGGGCGGCGGCGTACAACGTTGGCATAGCCACAGAGGTGACAGGGTTGAAATGGCACCTGAACTCAAGCCAACCAACCGCATCCGAGGATGTAGCAAGGGCGGTAGAGCAGGCCCTTCTGCAAAAATTCCATACTCGAAAACTTCCCAGCAATGGTGAAATTATCAGAGCCGGACTTCCTGATGAAATCACAGTGGCGGTGGCGACCCTGATGCGAGAAATGTCTCCTACTACAGGGCCGTAATCCAATGCTAACGTGGGTTTTAGATGAGACAGGTTTCGATGAGCGCTTCCCGATGCAATTACGCTCATGCTCCCTATACTTCAAAGGGAATGGCCGGCGTCTGCATTGGTCTAAGGCAACGCGCCTGCAGTTGTGATAACGGCATAATCGACGCCTAAGGTCTGGCTAAAGTGCTTTTCAGCACATTCGATTTTTCGTTTTTCATCGGGCCGTAGGTGGTCAAGGTCTGTCGATCCCTTTGTCTCGCGCACTAGGTACAGCCGGTCTTGGCCTTCACCTATATCCATCACGATAGCCCAGTCTGGGTTGTATCCACCAATCGGTGTGGGTACGACGAACCAACGGGGAAGCTTCACATACAACTTTACTCGGGCATCTTTCTCAAGGGCTTCCGCGAAAGGGCGTTCAATCGTCGTGGAATCAATTTCGACACCATCATAGATGTGCGTCCCCCCAGATAACGCGTTCGCTTCACTCTTTACGACGTTCGCGGCAAGTGCCTCGATTACGTCATCGAACTGCGTCTGACTATACCACGTGCCATCCCGTTCATATTTGATGCCGCCGACAAGCTGATCTGCCAGTTTGGCTTTTATGATCCCAACCAAGGCAGCCCCGAATTCGTAGGGGTTATCCAAAATAGCTTTCGGATCCGGCGCCGCTTTCAAGATCGCAAGTATGGTCTTGCGCCCAATGCGCATAGGAGGCGACGTGGTTCCCATTAGGTTTTCGACGATGAAAACAATATTTGGTATAGGGAAACGTCCCTGTAGGTCGATCGCCACGCTTGCGTCCGAAAAGCGGATAGCTTCGAATAATTCCTCTCCATCCTTCGCATGCACTCCTGCAACTTGAACGACGATGCGCGGACGACGGACTTCAATATTGGTCATCTCCGCGACAACATCGGCAATTAGCTTGGTACTGTCCACGGACAAGGAATAGCGCGTGCGATGCTTAATCTGTTCCCATAGCTCTTGAAATTCCGGCTTCAATAGATGGCTTTTTCGTAGCTGCAGATAGGCCTTTTCGCGTGCATTTCCGGGCTTAGGCGGCATGCCATCCTTGCCGTACGCCTTCTCAACTTCCGCCTGAAGGCGACTGACAAAGCCTTCATAGGATTCGCTGGCAGATACGGTAAGCACGTTTACCCGAGCATCCTGAACTCTTTCACCGGTCACACAGTCGACGGGCAGACGGACTCCACGCCCGACTTGTTGACGACGTTCGGTTTCAGTTCCGACTTCACGCAAGGTGCAAATTTGAAAGACGTTTGGATTATCCCAACCTTCTTTCAACGCCGAATGCGAGAAAATGAACGACACTGGTTCGTCAAAGCTGATCAGATCTTCTTTGCGCCGCATAATCAGGTCGAATTCGCGCGCTTGTGCCGCCTTGTCTTTGTCGTTTGTGGGCACTTCCTTCTCGACAATCGAAATCACGCCCTTCTTGTTCGTCGTCGATGCGAAATATGAGGCTTGAACGTCCAAGGGGTTCTTATCCCGCCATTCTGGATAATTGACTTTGTACTCGTTGAACGCCTTAATGAACAACTGCCGGATCAAACCGTTGTCATCGCGGAAGCTTTCAACCTTATCAACAAAGAACAGGGACAAAACCTTGACGTTGAAGCCCATGTCCCGAATGCGCTTTTGCTTGCGCATATGCGTTTGAACCGTGAACCGGATCTGCGCCTCCAGAATCGCTTCCTTTTGGCTTCCGGTTTCGCCGCCCATCGCGATTTCGACGTTGTTCGTAAACCTTATGAACTTCGACTGAAAGTTAATCTCGGCAACCTCTAAGCCTTCGTAGTCGACCCGGTTTGTCTTCTCCCACAGCTTAAAACCCTGTTTCAGCTTCATTGTCTTTCGGACGACCATGCCCGACTTTGCCTGAACATCGACTGTCACTTCGGCGATGGGCTTCTTCGCA
The DNA here is from genome assembly GCF_036563435.1 of Devosia sp. GTDB lineage: Bacteria > Pseudomonadota > Alphaproteobacteria > Rhizobiales > Devosiaceae > Devosia. Next base: position 3,192 of record NZ_DATCMJ010000014.1, on the reverse strand, counting down.
ACGATTTCGATGTTGTCCAGCCGGATAAAGGGTAGGTTTGCGTTTTCCTCCTCAATCGCTGCGCCCACTTCTATTTGCTTGACCAGGCCTTGTCGGTAAGCCTCATAGGGCGAGAGGCGGTACACAAGGCTGTAGGCGTTCTTGTGGGTCGCCGAATAGCGCAGCGCGAATAACGGGTTCAGTGCAGCCAGGGCGGCAACGCGGCCTTCGCTTTCCATGTTCTGTGGTTCGTCCAAGATCAGGACGGGCCGCACCGCTTGCAACAAGTGGATGACCGGCGCATTGCCTTCTTGCTCCTTGCGGATGACGTTCTGTTCCCGGGAGAAGGCGTCTATCGTCATCACCATGATTTCAACGGCGTTCGATGCGGCGAAGCTGCGCACATGCCCGGAATGGGCGGCATAGACCGATGAATGAAAAGGCGGAAGGCCGGGGAGCGTCGAAAAGTGTTTCCTTGTTTGACGGATTGTCTTCAGCACGCCTTCACGCACCGCGACAGATGGTACGACGATGATGAATTTGGTCAGGCCGTAGCGCCCTGCAAGTGCAAGGATCGTACGCAAATAGACGTACGTTTTTCCTGTGCCGGTTTCCATTTCGACCGAAAAGTTGGGGAACCGCACCGGCCCCTTGCCGTCGTACAAATCGACGGTTTGTTCGATCATGCTAAGCGCGGCATCGGGCTCTATGCCCGCGTTGGTCTGCACCTGAACAAGATTTTCCAGCACCTGCTGGTCAGATAGATCTAAGGCGTTCGGAACAACCGTCGTCCCCGCCGCTGGCACGAGCGCGGCACCAATATGCCCTTGCCCGTTCAGAAGCCCCATTACTGATGCGATGGCATCAAGTTGGAACTGTTGCGCCCCATCGAACCGGAATTCCGTCATTCAAAGCACCTTCAAGGTGCATTGCAGCGCAAGGTTGGCAGCAACGGTATCGTCAAGGGCCGTGTCACGACACACGAACAGGTCGGGCTTGGTCAGGCCAAGACCTTTGGCTTGCTCTAGGTCAATATGCTCGGCCAAGCAGATGGTGAAGGTTCGCTCGGTTTCTGGATCAGTCACTCGCCAAGAGCCCGCCGGGGCAGAGTTGCTGATCGGAGCAATCTTGGACGTAAGCGAGAAACCTTCTCGCAGCGCGACTTCCCAAATCACATCTTCGGGCTTCCATCCGGGCAGAAGCGTGTCAGCGAAAGCATCCATCTGTGCCATATAGCCTTCAGGCGTCATGTCCTTGGTGCCCGCCCAACGGCGAATGTTCGTTGTGGTGAGACGGAACGCGCGGAAGCCCTGTGGGACTGTCTGCAAGTCTTCGGCCTTCAACACCCGACGCAGCCGTTCTCGCGTTACTTCGGTAATCGTCTTCCAACCCGCCGCAAGCGCCGCTTTGCCAGTGCGTTCTTTTGGGTTCACTGCTTCGGGCAGTTGCACCGCAACGAACTTCGCCCCCTGCAGTCCGTTTGACGCAAGTCGAATCACGGCTTCGGCGGTGGAACCCGAACCCGCGAAAAAATCCATGATGATCGGCGATTCCTCGCCCGCCGCAACGTACTTGAATAGTCGGCCAAGTTCTTCGTGGTCTTTCGGGTTGTCGAAGACCTTTGCACCCATCAATTCTCGAAGGTACCGAACCGAAACCTGCGACTGTTTGTAGAACACTGAACCGCGAACCTGCGTTGCAAGTTCTTCCTCGTCAGCCGCTTCTTCATCGGCGTCGAAATCGGTTTCATCTTCGTCGGCAAGTTCCTGACTAACCGGCTTGATATGAAATTTCCGGAATGGGGGTTCGGTGTGATCGTCGCGAAATTCAACAAGCCCAAGGTCAATCTGCCGCTGCATTTCTTCGGGATCGCTGTAAATCCAACCACGTTCTGGCACCCTGCATGGCTGCTTAGTCTCAGGGTGGAGAACGTCGTAGCGAGGGCCATCGCCACCCGGCCATGAGATATCGCGGTCGCGCCAGGGGCCGTTCTTGTCAACGCGCTTGTACCGGCTCCATTTTTTCGATGGATGCCCTTTAGGCAAAGCCGCATACCAAAGTTGAAGAAAAGCTTCTATCGTCTTGTCATCGTCGCCATGCTTGGCACGAAGCTGCACATACTCATCCCAGATTTCCCGCGCACCCGGCTTCTCTTCACGCCAGATGGTTTTGGCTTCTTTCAGCGCAGACAACAACCGCGCGTAAACCAGAATGTATTCGTGGCCAACCGACAGAAGCTTCGCGTCGTTCTTCCGGCCTTTTTCCCACACCATTTGAGCAATGAAGTTTTCAGGGCCAAACACGTCGTCGCAAAGCTGGCGAAGGTTGGCAACTTCGGCATCATTGATACTGATCAGGATAACGCCTTCGTCCTTCAACATCTGCCGTGCCATCGACAGGCGCGGGTACATCATCGACAACCAGTTCGAATGAAACCGACCGGCCTTTTCGGGCGCACTTGTGGTCATGTCGCCGTCTTCGGACATTTGCCCGGTTTGCTTCAAGTATGCCGCAAGCGGGTCAGAAAAATCGTCATTGTAAATGAAATCATTACCGGTATTATAAGGCGGGTCGATGTAGATCAACTTCACCCGGCCGAAGTAGGATTTGTACAGAAGCTTTAAGACCTCGAGGTTTTCGCCTTCGATAAACACATGTTGAGCATCGTCGAAGTTCACCGATTGGTCACGCTGGGGGACCAAAGTGGCCCGTGAAGGGGCCTGCAGCATGGCGATTGCATTTCTCTTGCCGGGCCAAGTTAGTCCGTAACGTTCTGGACCAACATCGGTAGCTTCTCCAGCAATTTCAGCAAGACGAGCCAGATCAAGCTGACCATCAGAGAATGCCTCCGGAACCGCGTTGCGCAGCCGCACTAGCAATTCTGCTTTGAGACTGGGTGAAGTGTCGTCGACTCGATCTGCTTTGCTCATACCGCTTTGTGCCAGCGCTGATACGAAATGAAAACCCGAAGTAGCGCTCATTTAGCGGCCTAGGCCGGTTTCAAACCCAAGAGCTGCACGAGACAGGTTCGGTAGGCAAATCAGTTACTTACATGGACCGGGGGAAGGTCTTTGGTGCCCCCCGCCGGAGCCAAGGCAACTGCCTGCCTAAGAAATTCAATAAGTTAGCTCAGACGCAGCACAGATCAATAGCGTTAGCTGGTCTACGGTTTGGTCTACGGTGATAAGGTAGCGATGTCGGCGTCGGGTTCGT
>NZ_DATCMJ010000010.1:0-23236 GCF_036563435.1 Devosia sp. | reverse complement strand
GGCATAGGTGGTGCCGCCGCTGACAGCGCCGACGAACTGGCCACCGACGCGAGCGCCGACATAGAGGCCTTCCCAGTCGAAACCAGCAGCTTCATAGATCGGCTCTGGCGTGGTCGGGATGATGAGGTCAGCGGCCTGAGCACCACCGACGAGCAGTGCGGCAGCAGCCACACCGAGAGAAAGCGAACGTGCGAACATATCTTGCACTCCCATAGAGTTAACCGTAGTCGAGCGACTAAATGCATCACGAGAACGCCGGTGACAACCCTTGGCTCCCTGAATTCAGGCACTGCGGCTAACGCAAGGTGACCAATTGGAGGCAGGTGTTGCAGCAATGCCGCGCATTTGGTTCAGTTTGATACAAATTGCGCGCGACGTACATACTTTTGCGGCGACGAAGGGTCTTCGAAGCGGCAGAAATGGGGTCGAATCGCTGGTGCTAGGCGGTTCTGCCGGCTCTATTCCGAGGGCGCCTAGAAGTGGAAGTTTGCGCCAATCGTAAACTGGTCTGTTGCGGTGCCGCCGCCGATCGGGAAGCCGTGCAGGTATTGCGCCTCGAGCGAGACGCTCTCGTTCACAGGCACTTCGACGCCGCCACCCAGGAGCAGGTTCTCCTGGTCCGCGGTGCCGAGATCGATGCCATAGCCGCCGGCTGCGTAGATGGCCATGTCGTTCTCGAGCACCAGTCCAGCGCGACCCAGTATCTCGCCATAGCTCGTCTCGCGTCCGCCGGCTCCAGGCAGGCCGTGTACTGCAACTTCGGCACCGAGAAGGTAGAAGCCGAACTGCGCGTTAACGCCCAGCTGTAGGCCAAGGGCTGCCTGGGTGTCGGCGGCAGAGCCGGTCTGGGCACCGCCATATACGCCCGCATAGAAGCCGGTCCAGTCAAAGTCCGCCTCGTCATGTAGCGGCAGGCCAGCAGCGGAACTGCTTGTCGAGATAGCGATGGCATCGGCCGCCGCGGCAGCACCAGGCGCAACAAGGCCGAGCAGGGAAACAACTATCCTACTAGCCCGGCGCATTGCTCACCTCTTTCGTCATCACGGGGGAAACGGATCCCTGAAGCCGTGGTTCCGGCGACTCCGCCGCTACAGGGTCCCGACCAGCACCGGTTCGTCGCGATAGTGGTTCGGGAAGAGAGCCTTGAGAGCCGCGATCTTGGGGAGGTCATGGATGACAATATAGGGCCAGGTGGGGTTCAGCGTCAGGAAATCCTGATGGTACTGTTCTGCGGGGTAGAACGCGTCGAGCGGCTCGATGGTGGTGACAATCGGCTTTTCGAACAGTTCGGCCTCGTCAAGCTGAGCGATGTAGTCTTTGGCGTAGGCGGCCTGAGCCTCAGTTGCGGCAAAGATCGTCGAGCGGTACTGCGTTCCGCGATCGGGCCCCTGGTAGTTGAGCTGGGTCGGGTTGTGCGCGACAGAGAAGTAGATCTGCAGCAGTTCCCCATAGGTGACGACGGAGGGATCATAGGAGACTTCCACCGCTTCGGCGTGGCCGGTGGTTCCGCTGCCGGTCTGCTCGTAAGTGGCGGTCTCGGCGCCGCCGCCGCTATACCCTGAGACAGCACGCGTCACGCCCTCCACGTGCTGGAACACGCCTTGAACGCCCCAGAAGCAGCCACCGGCGAAAACGGCGGTTGCTGTCGTGCCGCTTTCGACAAAAGCGATGGCTGGGGGTGGAATTTGGACTGGCTCTTCTTGTGCAGTGGCAGGGAACAGCGTGAGTGTTGCGGCGCCGAGTGCACCGAGCACCACGCCGGCAAAAGCTACCCTGCGGGACAGGTGGAATCGGAAGAACGAAAGCAGGTGGCGCATCTGAGGTCCTCGTGAGGGGCTACTGACACACAATTCGCACACTGGCGGACCAGAGTTACATTGAGAGGCGTGACGCTGAACACGTACTCGCGAGATTACCGGGAGCGCTGCCAAGGGATCAGGTCGAGGAGCAGGGTGTGGGCACGCTCATTGAGGCGCTCTGGTGCAGGATTGTCATGGGCGACTACTAGATACTCGGCACCATCGTCGGTGAGGTGCGCCAGGCCCTCTGCATGGTCACACTCGTCGCGCATCGGCAGCGTCGCAATGTGTCGGAGGCGTTCCTTGGGGATGACATCGTCTGCAGGGGAAAGCCCACGTACTGCATAGATCTTCGCCAGTCCCTCTATGGCCTGCGTTGGGCCCGCAAGAATCAGCAGTTCGTCGCCGACTACGAGCAGATCGCGGATGCCGAAGCCGCCGATGTCGAGCGCGTGGAGGCGGTACTTCGATCCATCCAGTCGCTTGGGCTTGAGGAAATGCTCGCCAGTCTCCTTGAACTGCAGCGAGACTAGAAAGGCATGGCGGCCGAGTACCGGCCCCCGCAGGCCCAGCACGACGCGGTCGCCGACGACGGCGAGTCCCTCGACGTCGAAGCCGTTCTCCTTAGCGGGTACATTCATGAAGGGCTGGAAGAGGACGCAGTCACTGAAGAGCCACCGGAGGCCCTTCTGACCCTCGGCGCCTACTTTCATCATCCGCGGACGGCTAGTGATTGTTGTCTGCGAAGAAGGGACGGGACTGACGATCCCATCTTTTTCTTCGCTTAGCGGCAGGTAGCCGATGAAGCTGCGGTTCGGGTCCCATTTTAGCCGTCCCAGCTTCGAACTTGAATCCCCCGTACCCAGTTTGCGCCGCTTGAGACTGTGGGAGCCGGTGATCCAGAGACGCCCCTGGTGCACCGCCATCCCTTCGATGTCGATCTCGTCGCCACCTGCGGGGAGCGTGAAGTAGTCGGTCAGGAGGATGCTGCGATGGGCAGCAAAGGTGCCAGAGAGGGGATCGAGCACCAGTTGCTCAATGCTGGCTGTCTCATCGGAGGCACAAAACAAGGTGCGGCCAGCAATGGCCAGGGCGGAGATGTCCCTGCCAAGCCGCGCCCCATCGCCCACGGGGCTGAACTCGAGCTTGATGGTCTTGCCGGCCACAGGACCTCACATGCCGGATGACAACTTTGAAGAAGAGGAAGGGACGAACTGCCAGCAGTTCGCCCCGGGATCACTATTGGTCCGACAAAGCGAAGTTGCCTTCATCGCAAAGCTCAAGCGAGAGCTTGTTGACGTCAATGGTCTCGTCCTCGTTCCAGAGATCCGCCGACAGGTCTACAGCGGTTTGCTCGGCGGCTTCCGCCGCTGCCGCGTCGGTTTCCTCATCATAGGCCGCTTCTGCAACGGGCGACGCTTTCTCTCCCTGGCGAAGCGAGTCGCAGTGTTCCTGGACCTCTGCGACCTGTTCCTCGGGGACAGCCTTCCCGCCGATGCGGTGCTCCTGTTCCTGTGCCCAGGTTCCTACCGGTAGAAGCAGGAGGGCGGCGGCGCCCAGAGCGCTAGCAGTTTTCATGCTCATGTTAGTCGCCTTCCTGATCGGTCAGCCCGGCTTCCTGGCACATTTCGAGCGTGACAGTGGTGATGTCGAAGCTGTTTTCACCCTCGGTCGCCTGGTCAGGTGCCACGGCCTCAACTTGCTCTTCCGACATGGTGGATTCGGGCTCCTGTGTGCCGGTCAGGCCCTGCTGGGCCTGCAGTTCCTTGCACCAATCCTCGACGGCCGCCTGCTGCTCTTGCGGGATGACCTGGTCGCCCATGGTCATTTCCCCGGCACCAGCGGCTGCGTCCTGGGCGAAAGCCGACCCCAGTAGAAACAAGCCGGCGATGGGGGAAAGGGCGACGGCGGCAACGATCTTGCTCATGGCAAACTCCTCGTGTTGTTGGCGGAACAACGCTGTGGCCGACAGGTCGTTGCCACCTTGTGAGCCCGCTAACATGAGCAAGTTGTGCCGGGTGGAGAGAGGACTTAGTGTCGGCCGAGGCCGCAGGAGATCCCGTGCAGATACTTAGAGAACTTAGCATGGGCGGTATCGTCTCGCGCCTCGCTGCCGTACTGCTTTATGCTGCTTTGCAAGGCACGCTTCTGGCAGGCATCGCTAGAGTCTTCGGCGACCGGCGACCGCAGCATGACGGACGGCTAACGCTCAACCCCTTCGTTCACGTGTCGGCCTGGGGCGCGGCCATGGCGGCCCTGTTCAGCGTCAGTTGGGTGCGCAGCATCTGGTACGATCCCGAAGGAAATCGCCTGGACCGGTTGGGTGTCGTGCTGGTGGCACCGCTTGGGCTTGCCGGTGTGCTCGTGCTCCTGCCGGCAGTAGACGGGCTGCAGCGCCTTGCCCTGTTGCTCCCCCGTACCGGCGCTTCCGCGGTGCTGCTGGTGCTCGATCAATTGCAGACGATTGCGATCTCGTCCGTACTACTCAATTGCCTTCCCCTGCCCGGCCTGGTCGGAGGCGCATTGCTCCAGGCGCTTCGGCCGCGCGAAGAAAGACGACTGAGGCAGGCAGAGCCAATCTGCCTTGGCTTGGTCGTCGCACTGATCGTCGCATTCGGTTTTCCCACGCCTGAAGACGTCTGGGCTACGCTTGCTCGCCTTGGCTGACTACTCGCCTGCTACACCCTCGTAGCCGTGCTGTTCCAGCAGCGCCTGAATGGTGCCGTCAGCCACCAGGGCATCGATGGCTTCGTCCATCTGGCTGCGCAAGAAACCGTTTCGGCTTGAAACCAGTGCCCCCACGCTGACCGTCGAGCCCGGTACGGGAGACGCATCGATTGTTCGCAGCGCTTCGGCATCGGTTCGCTCGGCGCGCAGGCGCGCGAGGGTTGGCTGCCAGAGGATCATGCCGGCGATGGTCCCGTCGAGTACGCGCGTGGCCATCTTGTTGGGGTCGGGATACGGGTAGCGTACCCAGCTCTCGCCCTCCGGCTGCTGTTGAGCCCACATGATGTAATTCATCTCGCCCATGCTGGCCATTGCGGTGCCCAGCGGGCGATCCTTGGGAATGTCAGCAAGGCTTTGCCAATCTGGATCGTTCACCGCGACCACGAAAGGAATCGTGGCGTAGGGCCGGGTCAAGGCGAAAGCCTCCGAGAAGGGAGAATTGGCAGAGACGGTAACGCCCATGAAGACATCGCAGGTGTTGTTCATGGCCAGCGTCAGTTCATCCATGAAGCCGTCACCGTTCAGCGGAAAGCCGCCAAAGCCTTCCACCACATTGATCTCGAGAAACAGGGCGTCGGCAATGGCACGGGCAACATCTTCATCGAAGGGACGGCCGAGGCTCGTCCGGTCGAAACACACATTGATGCTGTCGCCGGCCTGGCGCCGGGTGTTGTTGAGTTCCTCGGGAGGCACGCCGGCGGTTTGCGCCTGAACGGCAGTGGCAGTCATCAGCGCGAAGGCCGCGGCGAAAAAGCGGTGCATGGTCGATCCTTGAAAATGAGAAAAGGGGCCGAAGCCCCTTTTCCGATAGTCCTGTTTCGCGTCAGTTGGCACTAGCCGTCGTGGTGTCACTAGGCAGCTTGAACACGAAGATCGAGTTACCCGAACCCGTCGGCAGCGGGATTTCCGGGAAAGCCGAGGAGATTGAGCTGGCCGAGTTCGAGTAGCCGGTGGGAACCACCAGATACTGCTCACCATCCAGCGCATAGGTCATCGGGTAGCCGCCGACCGGTGCGTTGAGGCGCTGCGACCAAACCAGTTCGCCGCTTTCCTGATCCCAGGCTTTGATCTCGCGCGCGGCGTCGCCGCCGAACACCAGACCGCCGGCAGTGGCCAGCACGGAGCTGGTGGGGCTGGGGCGATAGCGGTACTGCCACTTGGACTCACCCTGTTCGGGGTTGATGTCCAGCGCCTGCATCAGGCCGGCTTCGGTAATGCCTTCGGGCAGGACACGCGGGCCGAACTTGACCGAACCGACGGCGTTACCGGCGGTGAACTCAGTCTGAGTGGGCGCTACGGTGTTGCAGGCTTCCGTCAGCGGCACGAAGAAGGTCTCGGTCATCGGGCTATAGGCGCCTGCCTGCCAAAGCTTGCCGCCAGAAACGGACGAGCAGACCATGAACTCCTCGCCTAGTGCGTTGAAAACCAAGTCCTCGTTGATGTGGACGGTGCCCTCCTCATCGATCTGATCGACGACGTTTTGGACGATGGTTTCCTTGGACCACAGATACTCGCCGGTTTCGCGATCGAGACCGAACGCGATACCGTTCTTGCCAGGCACCGAAATCAGCATCTTGCGCACTTCGCCGTCGACTTCCTGGTCGACGAGAATGCGCTCGAACGGAGAGTCCAGATCCCAGTTATCGCGAGGCAGGTGCTGGTAGTACCACTTGAGTTCGCCGGTGCCAGCATCCAGCGCCAGCGTGGAATTGGTGTAGAGCACCGAACCATCGCCCGAACCGCGGATCAGCTCCGCATAGGGACCGGGCATGCCGATGCCCCAATAGGTGGTGTTGGTTTCAGGATCGTAGGCACCGGTCGTCCAGGGCGTGCCGCCCCAGCGGTTTTCCGGCGGCACACCGCCCCAGCTTTCCTGCTGCTCGGGATTGTTGGGATCATCGATGGTGTTGAAGCGCCACAGTTCGTCGCCCGTGTTCACATCGTGCGCCATAATATAGCAGCCACCTGCCGTGCCGGCGATCGAGCAGCCTGAAATGGCGGAGATGATCTTGCCGTCAGCGATCAGCGGACCGACCGTGTAGCTGTAACCCAGGTTATAATCCAGAACCTGCTTTTCCCAAGCGACCTTGCCATCAGCGGCATTAAGGACCACGATCTTGGCGTCCACCGTGGTCAGGATGATCTTGTCCTCGTAGAGAGCGATGGAGTTCTTCTGGCGACGCGCCTGGTTGGCCTGATAGCTCCAGCTCGCCGGGATTTCCGGCAGAACGTGGCGATACTGCCAGATCAGATCACCTGTCTTGGCATCAAGTGCCTCGACGATGTTGTTGTTGGTCTGGAGGAACATCACGCCGTCATGCACAAGTGGCGCGGTTTCCTGGATGCCAGCCTCGGCCATCGGCCAAGCCCAGGCCAGTTCAAGGTCACCAACGGTGTCCTTGTTGATCATGTCCAGTTCGCTATAGCCCTGGTTGTTGTAGTTGCCGCGGAACATCAACCACTCTTCAGCGGGAGGGTTAGCCAGCATCTCGGCGGTTACGGGCTCGTAGTCCTCGCGAACGCCCTGTGCATAGGCTGGTGCTGACAAGGCCACCAGCGCCGTGGTGACTGCCAACGAAGCGTTGATCAATCCGATTTTCATTCTCGTCTCCTCAGAGGCCGCTCGAAGCGCCCTATTTCGTTGCGCCGGCAGCCGGCAATTCTTTACCCCAGGTATAGGCCTGCGGCACGGACGATTCGGTTGCGGCAGGCGCTGCTGCCGGCTCCGCAGGTGCCGCACCGCCAGGCAACTGCTGGCCCCAGGTATACGCTTGCGGCACTGCGCTCGCTTCCGCGGCAGGCGCGTCTGCTGCTGGTGCAGCAGCTGGAGCTGCTCCGCCGGCATCAGCGGCGGCAGCGGCCATACTTGCGGCACCTGCCGCCGTTTCGGCGGCCAGGGAGATCGAATAGAGATGATCCGGATCAGCCGTCATCGGCTCGTCGCCTGGAGCGGCGCCGTTGAACTCCATGATGTAGGCTACGATGTTGAGGTAGGTGTCCTCACCTAGTTGGCCCGGAGCAGAAGGCGGCATGGCAACCGAGATGAAGTCGTAGAGGCCGCCGGCGCTGTCCCAATTCTGCATCACATCCTGGCCGGCGAGACCCGGTGCTTCCGGACCTTCGAGCTGTCGGCCGTGGCACTGCGCACAATTGGAATTATAGGCCTGTTCGCCAGCTTCTGCCTGCTCCGCGGTGAATCCCGCCGCCCAAGCCGGGCTCGAGATCAACGCTCCGGCAACAAGCGGAACAATGACGCGGGCCGCGATCCGTCTGGATCTTGTTGGCACCGTACCCTCCCCTTTTGAGATCAATATAGTGTTGTGCGTCAACGGGTTACAGCCGACGCAACTAGCATGTTAGTATTTCATGCCCCAGATGGCAGCGCAATGACACTCTGCCCAAAAATCCGAATGGTTGAGCTTCTAGATCGTTCCACGCTTGTGCAGAAAAGGCGCTCCGCCCCAGTTACTGCGGCTCTGCATCGATACCATAACGCTCGCGCAGCTGCGCCGCGCGACCAGAGCGTTCGATGGTTTCGAACGCTGCCGCGACTGCCGACTTGAAGGTTTGGTCGCCCTTCCACAGCCCCAACGCCATGGGAAATCCCTCGAACTGGGGCTCATCGAGCCAAAAGCTCTGATACTGGCGCTCGTCCAGTTCCAGGCCGGCAGCCAGGAATCGCTCGGTGATCACAGCTGATGCCTCTCCAGAGGTCAGGGCCTGCGCCAGTTCTTTCGTGTCGCGCACCAGCTTGCCGCGATAGTTCCGCGCCCTAAGCCAGCTGGAGAGCGTAACGCGGCTGAGGCCTGATGTCCCCGGCAAGACGGCCACCACGCTTCCCGCAGCCGGCATGGCTCCGGTGCGTGAGATGCCAATCCAGCCGGTTTGTGTCTGCGTTGGCAGCGTTTGCATGAAGCTTCGCGTTTGCACCGAGTCGGCGACGCCGCCGCCGACAAGGTCGCACTGGGCGCGTGTTAGGGACCAGTTGCGGGGATTGTAGTCCCTGCCGATGGAGGGGACCGTGTTGACAGCCAGCCTCAGTCCGAGTTCGGCAGCTAGCGCTTGTCCGAGCTCGATGTCGTAACCGGGCGCTGACGGATCGCTGGTGACCAGGGGCGGAAAGCTCGGCGGCACGCAGAGCTTGATCACCCCTGCCCGCTGACGGTCTGCCAGGGACGTATCGGGCGGCAGGAAGCTCGCGGCAAACAGCAAGGCCGCCACGATGCCGATGTTGACCGCGGCACTGCGCCAGCGGCTTGGCCTGGGCCTGCTCATGAGCGCCCGAAGTCGATCAAGGCCACCACAAAGAACAGCGCTGCCATACCGAAGATCACGGCTGGCCCGTAACCGGGCGGGAACTGGTTGAAGCCGATCAGCACGCCGCGCAGCATATCGACGGCATAGGTAATGGGGTTGATCTGAACCAGGAAGACGAGCCACTCGGGATAGGCCGTCACCATTTGCGTGCGGGTCAAGGCTGGGTCCAGCGGGAAGACCGACGACGAGGTAAAGTAGAGCGGTAGGATGATGGTGTTGGAGAAGACGCCGAAGCCTTCGAAACTCCGCACCCGCGCGGCCAGAATTACGCCGAAGCTGGTCAGCCCGAAAGCCAGAACGAACATCAAGCCGAGGGCGGTAAACATCTGCGACAGCGAAAGCGTCACGTCGGCGAAGCGGGCGAGGATCAGCACCAATGAACCATGGAGGGTTGCAATCGTGCTGCCGCCAAGAACCTTGCCAAGGAGGATCAGCGGCCGCGGCAGGGGAGAAACCAGCACTTCGCGCAGGAAGCCGAATTCGCGATCCCAGATCACCGACACGGCAAATTGGATCGACGTATACATGATGTTAAGGACGATCACCGCGGGGAACAGGAACTGCAGGTAGGTATAGGGGATGACGAAGCGAACCTCCCCGTAGACCTCGCCGCGGAAGTAGGGGTTGAGGCCTACGCCAAGGATGAGCAGCCAGATCAGCGGTCGGCTGACACCGCCGATCAGCTGGGCACGGTCGCGCGTGGCGCGGGTGATTTCCCGCAGCCAGATAGCATAGAGGCCGCGTAACAGCATCATCGGTTCCATCAGCTGCGCCCTCCCCGCCGTCCTGCTGCACGGTCGGCGCTTCGCTGCCCGTCGGCTCGGTCCCGCAATTCGCGTCCTGTCAGCGAAAGAAATACGCTCTCAAGGGTGGGTGGCTGGAAGCGGACTTCGGCCAACTGGTCGCGGTATTGGGCAAGGATTGCGTCCGAATCCTGCCGATCATCAGCTGGTATGGCCAAAGCATTGGCGCCGAGTGCATGCGCCTGTGGAAGCCGCGCCAGCATGGCGGCCTTGGCTGCGGCATCACGCGGTAAGACGTGGAGCCATGAATGCCCATGCTCGGACTTCAAAGCATCTGGTGTGCCCTGGGCGATGATCCTGCCGTGGTCGATGATGCAGATCTGGTCCGCACTCTCGACTTCCTCGATATAGTGCGTCGTAGTGAGGACGGTCAGGCCGCGGTCGCGGCGCAACTGTTCCAGATAGTGCCAGATGCGCTGCCGGGTTTGAGCGTCGAGGCCCACTGTGGGTTCGTCCAGGAACAGGATGCGGGGCTCGTGCAGCAAAGCGCGGGCGATCTCCAGCCGCCGCCGCATGCCTCCGGAAAAACTGCGGACGATTTCGTGCGTCCAGTCGCCAAGCTCGACCAGGTCCAGCATGGTTTCGATCAGGCCGCGGCGCGGACGGGTGGGCATGCCATAGACAAGGCCGTGGAATTCCAGATTTTCCCAGGCGGTGAGGCGGTCGTCCAAGCTCGAGTCCTGAAACACGACGCCGATGGAGCGCCGTGCCTGGCTCGGGCGCCTCACGACATCACTGCCGGCAACAACGGCAGAGCCCCGATCTGGACGGCGCAGGGTGCACAGGATGTTGACCAATGTGGTCTTGCCGGCGCCGTTGGGTCCTAGCAAAGCGAAGTGGCTGCCCGGCGGCACGGAAAGGCTCACAGCGTCGAGTGCGGTCGTGCTGCCATAGGCGGCGCTGACCTCTTTGACTTCGATCGCCGCGGTTCCGCTCATGCCGTCTCCTTTGCTCTCACTGTTCGCTCATAGACGACAGAGTTTCCTCTCCTCGGCCCTTTCCCAGCGACGCGCCGGACTGGGAGTCCCGAGTTCAAGGATATATCTAGCCTAATCAGATGCCGGTGGCAGAACCATTTGGTTGTCCCCGCATTTGGCTTAGCAGGCGGCGTGTGACACGTCGCATGCGATCTAATTCCAGGAGAATACCGTGAATCTTCGAACCGTACTCGGCGCGGCCGCCATTGTTCTAGCCTCAGCCGGCTCTGTCATGGCCGCTGACTATGAAGTGCAGATGCTCAACAAGGGTTCCGACGGCGACACTATGGTGTTCGAGCCTGCCTTCCTGCAGATCCAGCCGGGCGATACCGTCACCTTCGTGCCAACCGACAAGGGTCACAACGCGGAATCGATCAAGGACCTGATCCCCGAAGGTGGCACCGAGTTCAAGGGCAAGATCAACGAGCAGATCAGCGTGACCTTCGATGTTCCGGGTGCTTATGCCTACAAGTGCCTACCGCATTTCGGCATGGGCATGGTCGGTCTGATCGTCGTTGGTGACGATCCGGCGAACCTTGCTGACATCGAGAACGCCAAGGTACCGCCCAAGGCCGCTGAAGAGTTCGCTGAACTCACCGCCATGATCGGTCAGTAAGGCCAACAACATCCGATTGCTGGCGCGGCTCTGCCGCGCCAGTTTTTGTTGCGGGGTTCAACTGCAACGCACTAGAACACACGCCGTGCCTAGGAAGATGGGCATCAGCAGGAGCCTCGGAATGCACAGAATTTTTGCCAGCGTCGCTATTCTTGCCGCGCTCGCCGCGCCGGCAAGCGCCGAGCCCTTCCGTCTGATCGTGACGGACCTCGAGCCGCCGCTGGTGCCGAACTCCGTCATGGATCTTGCGGTGACGCTTGGCTACTTCGAGCGTGAGAACGTCGAGGTGGAACTAGTACGTGTGCAGCAGACGCCCCTTGCCGTGACGGCCTTGCAGGCCGGTGAGGGCGAGATGGCCAATATTGGCGTCGACAGCCTGCTGCAGCTTGTCGCCAGCGGACAGCTGGATCTGCGCGCGGTGACCTCCCCCAGCAAGTCGCTGGCATTCATGATCGTGGCGCGCGACACCGTCGCGGACGTGCCAAGCCTTGCCGGCAAGAGCTTCGGTATCGGCCGCGTCGGCAGCGTAGATCAGGGCCTCAGCCGCCAGGTTCTTGCTGCTCAGGGCATCGAGTTCGACCAACTGGAACAGGTGGCACTCGGGCAGCCCGCCGCGCGCGCTCAGGCGCTTGCCGCCGGACAGATCGATGCCACCACTATGTCGCTTGGTACCTGGACCACATTGCCCGATCAGACGGGCATGCATGTTCTGGTGGATCAGGATTCCTATTTTGACGCTGCGCCTGTCGTCAGCAAGGTCAATGTCGTTGCTCCCGACGTTCTGGAGACCCGTCGGGAAGAGGTCGTCGGTGTTGTGACCGCGCTGACCAAGCTTGCACGGGACATCGCCGAAGATCCAAGCATCTGGGTGGATGCCATGGCAACCGCGCGTCCAGACCTCGACAGGGCAGATCTTGAAACCTTGGCAGAGGCTTATTCAAATAGCTGGAGCCTGAATGGCGGTCTCAGCGCCTCTGACCTGGCTTTCACGGCCGACTGGAACTTCGAGGGTCCGGATTTTGCCGATCTTGAGCCGATCCCGCTCGACAGGTGGGTCGACTTCAGCGTAGCTGACGAAGTCCTGAGCGACCTCGGTATCATCGAAAACGCAGATCCTGCCGATCGGTGACCATCAACCCCGGCATTAGAATCAGCAAGGTCACCAAGTCATTCGACCATGGTGGTGGCCGGCCGATCATCAGCGACTTCTCGCTCGACATCTTGCCGGGCGAGTTTGTAGCGATCCTCGGTCCTTCGGGATGTGGCAAGACTACCATGCTCCGCCTGGTCGATGGCCTGCTGCAGCCTGATGCTGGGACCCTGACGATCAACGGCGCGCCGCCCCAACCGGGGCCGAAGCTTGGATTCGTATTTCAGTCGTTCCGCTTGGTCCCGTGGGCGACCGCAAGCCGCAATGTCGGGTTCGGACTGGAACTTGCTGGAGTAGATGCAGCTACCCGCAACGCCACAGTGAGCCGGCTGCTGCAGCGCGTGGGCCTGTCGCAGGTCGCGAACAGCTATCCCGCCCAGCTATCAGGCGGCATGAAACAACGTGTGGCGTTAGCAAGGGCTCTGGCGACCGATCCCGAGATCCTCCTGCTGGACGAGCCCTTTGCCAGCCTCGACGCGCAAACGCGGGAGATCATGCAGCTGGAACTCTTACAGCTCTGGGAAGAGCGGAGCCTGACTACATTGTTTGTTACCCACAGCGTCGAGGAAGCGGTCCTGCTGGCCGACAAGGTTGTGGTCATGGGCCCTGCCCCCCGGTCCTTGCGTGAAATCGTGCCTATCGACCTGCCCCGCCCACGCCGGGACGAAATCAGAACCAGCGCAACCTTCATGGAACACCGCACGTACCTGACAGGGCTTATTCGCGAGATGATTTTGAACGATCCCAACTCGCCCTTCTTCCGACCTGGAAAGGAAGCGAGCGGCTCCTGAATCAGGTCGGGTGCGCCTCCGGCTCATCGGCGGCGGCAGCGCTTTCCCGCTCCAGTTCATCAAGTGCATCACCGACGCGCATGGCGACCGTCGGGTTTGCATCAGCCTCGGACTTGGCCTGCTCGTAGGCCGCAAGCTCCTGCGCCGAAATCCCCGCCCGTGCAGCAAGGTCGTCGGCGCTGATGCCAAGCCGCTCCCGGCGGTCGACGTCGGCGGCAGGGGTTCGGCCGGTGATGCTGATAGCCATTATGCTTCCTCTTGGTTATTCGGACACGCTGGGTTGGATCCTACATCGGATCAAGCAATCCGCGCCGCTCCCGTTCCTCTTCGGTGCGCTGGCGCAGGCACTTCTCCAGGGCCAGGAACCAGTAGTATTTCTCTCCGCCGAATGGACGACCGTCACGCTCCCAAAGATGGTACGCCGTGTCGCGCACCATCTGTTCGAACTCGTCGTCGCCAAACGTCTCCCGCATGTCCGTCATGACGCGCCTCCAGACAGGCAATCTGCAGGCAAGGCACTTTGTTCCTCGCTTTCAACGGAGCTAATGTCCTTGTCGACGGCGAGCGCGATCATTCACCGCGGCGATGGCTACGGCGCCAAGACACGCCAAGAGGAGGGCCGTCGCTTTCGGATACTTCTGGGCCTGCAGCAGATAGCTCTGCCGGCGGACGAAGAGCTTTTGGGAACCTTCGATCGCCCCCGCCGGCCGTGGCTGGTACAGCGCATCACGCCACTCCTCCTTGCCACGCTGGGTGGAAACCTGCACCAGCCGTCCGAAGCGCTCCAACAGCCACTCCGAAGTAGCTGGCGCCACCGCCCTGCCGATAGAAATCCATTGCCCCGCGCTCCCCACGCGCAGCGTTCGCCGGCGGTGCTGCGCCGCAAAAAGCACAGCATCGGCGACAAGTCTGGGATTGTAGAGGAGTGCTGGCAGGCGCGGTGGCTTGTTTAGATAGGTGCGAGCTCGTTCAGGATAGGGCGTATGCATTGCGGCGGGCTGGATAAGCGTCACCGAAACAGGTGCACCCTCCTCTTCCAGCTCCATCCGCAAGGCCTCGGTCGCGGCCTGCACCGCGTGCTTGGAAGCGGAATAGGCCCCCTGCAACAGCATGGTGCCATCACCAAGAACCGAGCCGATATTGATGATGGCGCCGCCACGTTCCCGCAGGTGACGGGCTGCCACCAGCGAACCGCTGAGCAGCCCGAAATAGTTCACATCCATGATCCGGCGGTGCTCTGCCAGGCTCAGTTGCTCCAGGGTGCCGTAGGCCCCGGCAGCCGCGTTGTTGACCCAGGTGTCGAAGCCACCGAATGCCTCCACGGACGTGGCAGCAATACGCTCGGCGGCATCATCCTCGGCAACATCGGCAACGCAGATGGCGATGCGGGCGCCGTCTGCGCGAAGCCTGGCAGCAATCTCCTCAAGAGTGGCGCTGCTCCGGGCGGCCATCACCACGGCAGCCCCCTTGCGTGTCGCCGCCTCGGTGATGGCAAGGCCATTGCCGCTCGAAGCGCCGGTGACGACGACTACCTGCTGGTGGAGGGGTTTCAACTTGAACGGCATGATCGGGCACTTCCTTGTGGTAGCACCCAACGCCTCTCAAAAGATAAGGTTCGACAGCAGGTTAGTCACAAAGGCGCAAGAGGTCATTTGTCGCTCGATTGCGCGGCTCTGGCAAATGCCTGACTGGTGCTTTCCGAAACGCTGCGCTTTACCCTAAAGAGGGTGGCGCGAGAGACGGGGCTCGAACCCGCGACCTCCGGCGTGACAGGCCGGCTCATCGCCTTCGAGCAGTTGGAAAGTTTCAACTTACAGGGTGCCCGTTTGCGGCCGAAGCTGCCCAAAAATTGAAACTGCAATCACCGATTGTAGCCTTACTTTTCTCATTTGACAGAGCCCCTGCCCGCTGGGCATTTAGCACTTGGCGGCGGTCATACTGGGGCCGTATGCGGACTAGCAGGCCTCCGCGAGAAGTCGACTTAGCGGACGTTCTGCGTGCCACGGATCTAACGGCGCCGATGGGGCCGTTAGCGGAATGGCACCTTTCGGCCGGATACCATAGATTGCAGACATTCCGCCGGCCGCATGTGTGGGGTCACAGAGACCTTGCCTCTATGGATGGCGCATCAAACACCTTTCTGGCACAGCTATTGAGTTCTCGCGCACAAAATTGACTGCGGGAACTGACACTCCTCGCCCAGAGGAGTGTAAGCCACCCAATCGACCTCCATATGCACCGCCTGCTCAATGGGTTCGAACGCTCCCATCCAATCAACAAGCGTATCGGTGCCCCAGAGGCTAAAGAAAATGCGTTGCGGATGGGTAGGGATTCGGAAGCCGTCATCAATGGTGCGCACCTTCTCACCATTGACGTAGTAGTCGATCTTTTCAGGGGTCCAGGTCGCCGCAAGATGGATGAAGTCGCTGTCGGATGGATAGGGCAGGTCGTGCGTCTGTCCGCTGCCCATCCTGCCATCGCCGCTTACGCCGTTGACCCAGGTTGTCGTCTGTACCTCGCTCGTATCGCGCAGCAGGATCTCGAAATCGATCTCATCGTGCGGACTACCTTGGTTGGGACCGATATAGGTAAAGAAGCCCGCGTTGAGCCCCGAGCCTGCAGGGGTCTTTAGTCGCGCCTCGAACGTGCCGTGCCCGAACGCCTGCCGCGTCTGCACGGTGCCGCAGCTGTTCTGGCGCTCGCCATAGGGCACCGGCGCAAAGCCAACCTCCAGAACACCATCCACCGCCCGCACCTGACCGGCCGCCCAGGTACAGTTGCGGTACTCGCCCGTCGCCCATCCGTCCGAGACGTACCAGCGCGACGTGCTGAGCGTGTCGAATCCATCGAAGAAGCTTGCCTGTTGCGCGTTGGCCGCCGGAGTAATGAGCATAATCCCCATCACCGCACCGGCCATAACATTCGACACGTTTCGCAGCATTTTCATCTCCGCTTCAAGTTGCGCCACCGCTGCGCGTACCGGTAAAGCCTAGTACCAAATGCGCGCATGGTGGGGCGGAAGCGGCAGGCAGGGTCGCATGGCAGTCATGCCACCAGCGGCTTGCCTTGCCCTCGCTGCCGTCATTCACTCCCCGTTAATGCTCTCCAGCATACACGGTGCGCCACATGACCTCTGACGTTCTGACGGCGACTACGGCCTCGCCTTTGCTCAGCGAAACGGCAGACCGATCATTCACAATGGTGGAGGCCTTCTCGCAGCGCCTTTCACTGGCGAGACTGATGATGATCGTGCTGGTGGTCTATGTGCACTTCCCGCTGGAGATGCCCGAGGTTCGCAGCATCGCAGAAGTATCTTTGCTGGAGCCGGCCTTTATCGCCAATGCCACCGTCCTCCGCTTTTCGGTGACCATCCTTACCATCATGTCGGGCTTCATCATGTTCGCCAAAGGTGGTGACCGGCTGGGTATGAGAACCATCTGGAAGAAGGTTCGTACCCTTGTCGTGCCCTTCCTCTTCTTTAATCTTACCCTTGTTGCCGCGCTATGTGTGGCGCAACGGCTGGGCCTCTTGAGCGGCCAGCGCCTCGATCTGTTAGCTGCCGATACCGCGACCTGGGCCGATGCTACGCTCGCCTGGAGCACGCGGCCTGTGAACTACCCGCTCTATTTCCTGCGCGATCTGTTCGTAATTTCCGTCATCGCCGTTATCGCCTCGCCGCTGATCCGCCGCGCTGTCCTCGTCGCTATCGCGGCTGCCGTGCTAATTGCCGACTTCAATCTCGATGCCAACCTTATCCTTCGGACCCCCATGTTGGTCGCTTTCCTGATCGGCGCCGCACTCGCCATCTACAAGGTGCCACTGGATCTCGCCGACAAGGGCCTGCCCTGGTTCGCCGTCACCTTGATCCTGGCCTGCTTCGCCCATTTCTATGCGCCCACCGAAACCACTGGCCTGCTCGTCAACATCCTTGGCGGTCTGACCGTGTGGACCTTCACCGCTCTAGTGGCGAAAAGCATGCTGCTACAGCGCCTGGCGGGATTTGCCGGCTTCGCCTTTCCTATTTACCTGATCCACGGCATCATCCTGTTCGGCTTCCTGGCGGTCGGGCTCGAAATTTCTGAAACCTATACCGGTCTCCTCCTTTGGCTCGTCCTGCCTCTGATAGTTGCCCTGATCAGTGCCTTAAGCTTCCAGATCTTCCGTACCATTTCCCCGCGATTGGCTAACTTCGTGACCGGCGGACGCGGCGCCTGAGTGGACCTGAACTGTGAAGCTATTGAACCGCACGACGATCTGCGTCGTACCACTGCTAGACTAGGCGACAGCCCGATCGCGCGATGCCGTCGATCCCAACTTGATTGCCTGGGAAAGCCGCATCGCGAGCGTCAATGCCGTCAAGGTTGGGTTTGCAAAGCCCGGTGAGCGGAATACCGCCGCGCCGGCGACAAAGAGATTCTCCGTCCCAAAAACCTTTAGGTCTCGGTCCACCACGCCGTCCTCCGGCGTAGAGCCCATGCGAGCCATGCCCATGTGGTGAAACCCGTCTTCCAGCTTTTCGATGAATGCCGGATCGCGCTCGACCAGCAACGGATCGAGCTGCACCTGCGCCAAGCCCGCACTTTGCAGATACTCGGCCACCTTTCGGGCGAAGCTGCTCAGGGTGATTAATTCGCGGCCGTCAATCCGCCAGTCCAACTTGCCCTTGAACATGCCGGAGCGGTCGAAATGCTCCGTCAGCGTCAATCCACTCTCCGCCACCACGATCTGTTCGCCGGTGAGCCTCAGCCGGATACCCTCCTCGGCAGGATTATAAATTCGGCGGTGCTGCAGATAGCGAACGGCAGTTCGCGCCAGGAGGTCCAGCAGTTCGGCTGATCGTCGCAGATCGAAGCCGTCATGCTCAATGGAGGTGCGATTCATCAGGTTGCGCGCGGCGGTCTTGAGCGCAGCAAGTTGCCTGGCCTTGCCGGAAGACGAAACGAAGTGCGCCGCTACGCCCAGCAGCTGGTCACGACGTTGGCATTGGGGGGACAGCTTCAACTTGGGGAGGTACTTAAGACCGTTCACTACCCCCGCATCGAACACCTGATGGAAACGCTTCTGGTCCATCGGGTGCACCGACCCGGCATAGCAATCCACGTGATCAACAAAGCCCTTCCCGAGCCAGCGGTTGGTCGCCCAGGGTGCAGTGCAGCCATCGGCAAGGGGCTGGAGCAAGAGCCGAGCAATCTCGATCGTCCCATTGGCGATCACCACATGGTCGGCTTCAAGGCGCGTCCGAATGCCTTTATGCAGGACAGACAGGCCCACCCGCCGGCTCCCATCGTCAAAAGTCAGGCCACAAACTGACGCCCCTGTCACCACCGCGAGATTGGGATTGGCGGCAAGTTCGGCCGGGAACAGGCGGGCGAAGTTGGGCTCCGGCAACCATCTCGTCAAGAACAGGTCGAGGTCTTCGCCAGTAGCTGGCGGCTCGACCCGGAGATGCCGCCAAACTTCCTCGTCAGGCAGGCGCCGCTGCATCCCAATCAGGTCTAGTGTAGCCTCGTATGCGCCGCTCAGGTCGCTCGCGCTGATCGGCCAGCCCTCCTCCCCCAGCCATGGTCGTGCTTCGAAGGCAATCGGCTCGACCGGAACAAGTTGACCACCCCATTTCGTGGTGGTCCCGCCCAAGGCACGGAAGCGTCCGCAAGCAAGCCCACTGAAGGGAACGCCAGAGCTTACAACCTCATCGAATGTATAGTCGGACGCCTCGGAGTCCCATCCGCCCGCCTCAAGCAGCAACACGCGTTTACCTGCCCGCGCAAGGTCGGCGGCGAGCATAATTCCGACGGCTCCCCCGCCCACGACCACAACCTGCGGCGTTCCGAAGCCGACGAGTTGCTGCAAGTCATTCGAAACCAAGGTTCACAATTTCCCCGCTACCTCGAGTGCACTGTGCGGCCTTCGAGGTTCGGTGACAATGCAACTTGCGAATAAGCTTGCGCAGTGTCCTCCAGGGCTCACTTCTGTTCAGATCGGAATGTCGGTTCGCGTGACAGCGCCTCTCGCATAGAGACAGCTTCCCGGAAGAGAGCAACCCGCCCTGAACGGCCGGAGTGGGGCGCTTCACCGGCGACCGACAAGTGATCGCCAGCGAAGCTGAGGATCAGATCTCGGTCGCCTCAAACAGCGACAAAGCGTCATCCATGTCCAAGTAGCGAACCGTGTATTCGATCTTGCTGTGCCCGAGCAAAATCTGGATAGCTCGTAAGTTGGCAGTAGTGTTGATTGCCACCGGGAAGTGACGCGATAGGCGGGTCCGGGGAGCTGTAGGTGCGACTGGTAGCGTTGGGCTGCCTAAACGATATTTGTCGGGGGGCGGAATGAACAAGGAAGAACTTCGGCAAATCTTCATGCCGTACCACAGCGGCAAGCTCGCGAGGCTAGAGCGCGAGAAGATGCGGCTCGCGTACTACACCAACTTCGAAACAGCGAAGTTGATCGTAGATAACCGGGCAATCTGGCTACGCAATACCGCGCACATGAACGACCTCAATGAGCTTGAGCATGGCGTGGGCGCCATAGAAGGAATTCTAGCAAAGCCGTCGATACAGGCCAGACTGACCAGTGTGCTTTCGCCTATCGATCCAAACCTGGGGCGTTTCTTGTTGGCAGCTTGGCAACGGATCAAAGGGGCATTAGCGGGTGAGGTTTATATCACATGCGTGACAGAGCATCCCGCTGAAGAAGATAACTTTGGACGTTTGTCGATGTGGCGGGCCTACTCTCAGCCGGACGGCGTTGCCATAGTCATGAACACCGATGCATTCAAGTTAGAGACAAACGAGCTGAATGCCTACTCCAGTCCTGTCTTCTACGGTTATGCTGCTGACGCAGAGCAGCAACTTTTGGAAGTTCTGGAAGCGATTGAATCGAACATTTCTGAACTGGCAGCCCTTGGGGCTCAATTTGTTGCAGAGTTTCTTGCTCTGACGCTTCTGTTTGGGGCTGTGTGTTTAAAACACCCTGGATTTGTGGAAGAAGCCGAATGGCGGGTAGTTCACATGCCGACCCTAATCCCCAGGAAGTCGAGGCTGGTTCGGCGCGACAACATGCTCGATCCGCCCCAGACCATCTACGAAATCCCATTGATTGACGATCCCAAAGTCGGCTTGATCGGCCTCGATCCCAACTTGCTTTTTCACCGCATGATCGTGGGTCCGTCTATACGGTCGGAAGCGATTGAGGCGGAGCTTATTCAAGGATTGGAAGCACAGGGTGTCAAGGATGCGGGACAGCGGATAATACGCTCTGGCATCCCGCTGCGCCCTACTTCCCTCCCCAAAATGGCGAATTGCTGACCATGGTCAAACTCGACCGCAGAGCTTGGTTCATAGGGCTTGTAGCACTTGTCTGCCTCATAGCCGCTCTAGGTGTTGGCTTCGCATTTGGGCGCCACCAATCAGTTTCATTCGCGATCAACGGAAGATGGATCGACCGTGCTGATCTCGCTGCTCAACAGTGGATGGCTACTTGGGCGATGTGGATGTTTGTCGCCTCAGTTGGCGGCGTATTAGTTTCAATAGTCAGCGTGGTTTTGTTGCGGGCGTCGCTTAGGGAGGCTGCGCGGGCTGCCGATCATGCTGCTAGGGCGGCGGATGCAGCGGCAGATAATAATGCACAAACTAGGTCCATGTACGTTCTAGAAAATCGGCCATGGCTCAATATCGAATTGGAGCTCACCTCTAATAGTCGTCAGTTTGACAAGACCATGGGGATCAACTTGATGGTTACGACTGAAAATGTCGGGAAGACACCAGCGATCAACCTACGTACGAGCACCTTATGCCATGAGAGCCCGGGCCCCAACGACCACCTATCTAATTTAGTAACAGACTTGTTGACAGAGATGGTCGTCGCACACGGAAGCGGCTCGATGTTAGCCCCCGGCGCAAAGTTGGTGGAAACTTTCGAGTTAACTCTCATGCCGGACCAATACTCGACGTTTGAGATGATGGACGATGAACGCAGACATTTCAGCGAGATCGTCGTGGGCGCGACGTACGAGACCGTCTTGGACAAAGAAATTCGAAGCATGGGGCGGGCATATTTTTTTTCTATGGCTCAGACTTTGGAAGACGAAGCGCTGCTTAGGCCGTCACACTGCTCACTAACGGCGCGAGAAGGGACGTTTGTGTTGTCTTAGCCCTTTCTATGATCCCCCAGCCTGGACTGCTTCGTCTCCCATTTTGGCTATCTTTTTCTCCAGCATGGCATCAATTGCCATGGTCGTCGTCGGCAGAGCGATCCCCTGAAGACCTCTCCGAATGGCCGAACGTGCGCGTTGTTGCCTGACAGCAGTCAACCTGTTGTCGCCATTGAACCGCTGGGGTCGGATGGCAGGTTTTGGGAAATGCAAATCTCGGCGCGACCGGCAGAAATGGGGCGCAGTGCAGCCCCTGCCCTTCTTCGTCAGGTGGTGTTGACCGGCTCCATTGAGAGATTCAATGCCTTTATGGATTAGTCGACTGAACGCAACAGAGGATTAGCGGAGCGGGCCCGGCACGGGCAATCCTCTAGTGTGTTAGAGCTTTGCGTCCGCGCTCTAACCAATAAAGCCATTCTGACCTTTTGGATTTTCATGGCCCCACCTTAGCCTACCACAAGTTGCCTGTGGAGCTAGCTAATGACGATCCCGCCCTTCTGTTCTGTTCGTGTGGTTCCTCTCAAGACCATCAACCATATCCACGCTATGACCAGGCACGCGCAGCGGGTCGACGCAATTTCACAGGAACGTCTGCGTGAAGGAGCCGTGATCGGCACTGCGCTCACTTGGACGTCGCGCACCCGAGACAACTTGGACCCGAATTTCGATCCAGATGATCATGCTCAACAACGAGATGTCTCCACTGCCTACAAGATGCACAAGGCCAGACTGGGGATCGGGGAGACAAAGAACGGTGGCGTCGGTCTCCATGTCATGACCGTCATCTCAGAGAGGCACTTTGCACAGGTGGGGGACGTCCACGACCCAAGCAATCCTCGCCTCAAAGAGTTCTTTGAAGAGTCGATCGCATGGGCTGAAAAAACCTTCGGTTCGGGGTCTGTCTACATGGCGCGGCTCGACTTAGACGAGAATGGCACAGGTGTCGCCGACATGTTCCTTGCGCCGCACAGAACCGATGGTCGGTCCGGAAACCAGAAGGTATGCGGTTCGAAAGTGTTGGTGGAGATCGCGAGGAAGGCGCGGCTCAAGATGAGCTACACGGCTCTTCAGACGAGTTGGGCAACGTGGTGCCAATCTCATATTGATCCTTCGATCCTGCGCGGCCGGCCCGTTGAAGAAACGGGCGCAAAGCACCTTCCGGTCAATACCTACAAGGCGGTTATAAACGGGATCAAGGAAGAGGCTGCGGAGCTTGCCGAGCAAGAGGCTCAGCGCATCTTGAGTGATGCGAGTGACAAAGCAGAGCGTCAGGTCATCAAGGCAGAGCTTCAGGTGGCGTTGGTGAACAGTCAACTCGCCATGGACGAGGACAATCACCGACAGAGGCTGGACGAAGACTACGACGAATTTCAGCGCGAAGTCTTGGCACGGGAGCGTGAGCTCCAGCGCAAGGCCACAGAGTTGACCAAGCAAGCCGAGGAAATCAAACGGAGGCAGTCTGAACTTGATGGCTTACAGGCAGAAATGCGTAAGAAGATCATTGCGCGAGAAAAAGCTCTGGCCGAAGCCCTCCACTTCAAGAAGCTTGCTCTGAAAGCGTTCCAGGCGGTGAAAGCCTGGTTGGCCTTTGTTCCTGCGCTTGTTCTAGGTGCTAGGGACGCCGAACGACTGGAAGGCGAAACCCAACGATTGGTTGAATCAATGACTGTCCTTCATGAATGGCCGGAACCAGATTTTCCTCCAGTTGAGGATTCAACCGAACTATGAGTGGGCTGCGGCCTTAGAGGCGATGCAGTGGCGAAAAGGGGGTGGTTTGCGGACAGGCAGGTTTCGGGCGCCTAGTCCGGGCAAGCGGACGCGGACTCCAGCGAGAGGAAGTTAGGCCGACCTGCGGGCCCGTCGGTGCAGATAGTTTTCATCAAAGCCAGCAATCTGAAGGAGCTTGG